>JBPOJF010000010.1:0-181526 GCA_052033915.1 Lentisphaerota bacterium
ATCGAAGCGCACACCGAGTATGAGCGGGATGTGCTCGGACAGCGCGGCTGGGACGCTTCGCGGATCTTCGTGACAGGAGTCGGCTCCGACCCCTACGATTGTCCGGTTGATCCTCAAGCGTTTCGGAAGAGCCGCCAGATTCCCGAGGACGCGCCGTTGGTCGTGTTCGTCGGCCGCAAGGTGTATCTGAAGGGAGTCACGCATCTCATCGAGGCGATGGAAGCGGTGTGGGCGATCCATCCCGCCGCGCGGCTGGCCCTGCTCGGATTCTCGCACAACCCCCGCGCATGGATCGATGACTGCCTGGGGAAATCCCGCTTGGACGCGGTCTCGAAGACCATCAACCTCGATGACGTCTCGGAGCAGACGCGGGAAGAGGCCCTTGCCGCGTGCAATGTATTCGCCATGCCGTCGGCGGGGGAGTCGTTCGGGATCGCCTTCCTGGACGCGTGGCGATACGCCAAGCCCGTGATCGCTTGCCGCGACACCTGTTCCCAGTCCCTGGTCAGCGACGGCGAGGACGGCCTCCTCGTGGGTTATGAAAACGTGGCGGAACTGGGGCAGGCGCTGCTGCGTCTCCTTTCGGATCCCGCGCTGGCCGGAAAACTCGGAAAGAACGGCTTTGAAAAATGGGACCGGAAATACCGCTGGGAGCAGGTGGCCGAGGTGACCGAGCGGGGTTTTGAGGCGCTCGTGCGGCGCAAGCGGGAGTCCGCGGCGGGAGACGCTCGATCATGAGGGTCTATGCATTTGTTCCGCGACAGCCGAGCATGACGGCGCATTCCTCGATGCACCCGTTGATGCCCTGCGTGAATGCAACACCGATCCTTTATGACTGCGCATGGAAGTCTCTACAGGATTTCTCCTGGACGCTGGGGCATCTTCTCCAGCGTTTCGGGATCTGGTGCTCGGGAAGCGAACTGAACGCGACAACCCCTGTTTGGGACGAGTTGAAATTCTTGCGGGCGATCGATGCGCCGGGTCCGTCGGTTGCGCATTTCCTCCTCGGAGAAACCGTCGCCATGAAGTGGCCGCGGTTGTTTCATGCGAAAGGCGCCGCCATCGTCGGCACCTTCCACGCCACACAGTGGCGTCAGGACAAGGCGCTGAGGAACTACCACGACTTCGGCTTCTACGACTGGATCACCGTGGTCTCCAAGTCGCAAATTCCCTTCATGGTGGAGCGTGGGTTTCCCGAGGAGCGCATCCGTTTGATTCTGCACGGGGTGGACGCGGATTATTTCAGACCGGCCGAGCGGCGCGGCGAAGAAGGGTCGGGGCCGCTGAAGGCTTTGCTCGTTGGAAAGACGGAACGGGATCACGAGTTCATGGCGCGCGTCATGAAGAACATTCCGGCCGGCACGATGGAGCTTGTGGTGGCAACGCCCGACGAGCAGAAGGTTCATTACCGCGACACTCCGGCCGTGCGCCTGCTGGACAGGGTGTCCGATGAGGAGTTGAAGAACTTGTACCAGAGCCGCGATCTGCTGGTCATGCCGATGATCGACTGCACGGCCAACAATGCGATTCTCGAATCCTTGGCGTGCGGCACGCCCGTTCTCGCCAACCGGGTGGGGGGAATCCCGGAGTACGTTCCGGAATCGTCTTCCTACATTCTCGATGGGAAGAAGGCGGACGAATGGACCGAACTCCTCATCCATCTGTCGAGGAATCGGCAGGAACTTCAGTCGCGGCGCGCGGGGGCGCGCGAATGGGCGGAAAACTTTGCCTGGCCGAAGAAGGCCGGCGAGTATATCGAGGTCTACGAGGCCGCCGTCAGCAGGCTTGGGTAGCGAGCGCCGGGTTGTCGGCCAGCAGAGATTCGTAGAGGCGCGCGAGGGACGCGGTGACCATCTTGGCCGAATAGTATTTCCGCACGTACTCCGAAGCGGCGCGGCTGATTCTCTTCCGGAGTTCGACATCGCGGATCAACAGGACAACGGCATCGGCAATCTGGCGGGGATTGGAGGGGTCAACCAGGATGCCGGTTTCCTTGTCGGCGATGACTTCGGGGATTCCGCCCACGCGCGAGGCGATGATCGGTATGCCGCCGGCCATGGCTTCCAGCATGCTGTTGGGTACGCCCTCGGTGAGGGTGGAGGGTTGCAGGAGGAAATCGACTTCGGCGAACAGAGAACTGGGGTTGTTGACGAAGCCATGGAATTTCACGTGATCGGTCAGTCCCAATTCCTGGGTCAGTTGGCGCAGCCGGGACTCCTCCGGCCCGATTCCAACGATCCAAAGAGCGGCGTCGAATCCCGAATCCCTGATTTGGCGAAGCGCCTGAAGGGCGATGTCGATGCCCTTGATCGGGCTTAGCCGTCCGACGCTGAGCAGGATGAAAGGTTCTTTTCCATGAGTCTTGGCGCGTTCGATGAACGGGATCGTGTCGGTCGTGACAGGGGTACGGATGAGGCGGCCGTGGGGTACGGTGAAGCCCAGGGCTTTTTCCCAGGCTGTCTGGGTGTGCCGGGACACGAACGTCACCGAATCCGCTTCCCGAAAAGCCCTGCGTTCGATGAACGTGGGATTGAGAAACACCGGGGGATTGCCCAGGTGGAGTTTCAGAATGGCTTCGGGATACAGACGCCGGAGGACATGGAACGCGGCGGCCATCCAGAAGTAGTCGCCGGCGAACTGCTGGAAAATCTTCGGCGTGCCGTCGATACGGGCGAGCGCGGTTTCGAACACGCGGGTCAGTCGCCGCACGTTTCGGAAGTGATAAACGAGCTCATCCACGCGCACGGGAACCAGGGTCTTCCAGAAACGGGTGATGCTCTTTTTCGCGGGCCCGGCCGCCCTGTCCGGAGTCCCGGCCCACAGGGGAAGCACGTGGTCCATCGGAACAACTCCGACCCCGGTCGCTCGGAGGCGCGCGATATGCGCGTCGTCGTTCGGGAAGGGCGTGTACGCATAGGAAATACGGTAACGGGAAGGATTGAGATTCTCGGAATGGCGTTCTATAACCCGCTCCACTCCGCCGATTCCCTTGGTGACGTTGACGAAGCAGACGTGAACGCGTGTGTCGGTGTTGTCCATGATCGAAAGATGTCGGGACTCAACAGTAACGGTGATGTGTGCGAAATCAACCCGCAAATTCTGAACCGGGCCGCGAGATGAGCCGGATTTCCGCGCTGATCTTGAAGACGAGAGTTATACTGTCGGTCCTGATTCTGATGGCGGCCTCGTTCGTCATCAGTTTTGTGATCCAGCATCATGGTATCGGACTGATGGGCGACTCCTCGCATCTGTTTCATTACGGCCGCCAGGCCGGCCTCTCTTCGCTTTCTGTCCACGATGCCCCTCTCTATCCTCTCGTGCTGAGGTTACACGGACTTTTCGGTCTCACGATCAGGAGTTTCGCGGGGGTCCTGAATGCCGTCCTTCTTGCCGCGTTCTCCGCGCTGCTTTTCGCCTTCTTCCATGCACTGAACAGAACCTGTTGGATTTCATGGGTGTGCGCGACGACCGTTCTCTTCTCGCGGCCGATCCTGTCTGCATTTTCCTATGCCCAGACGGAGGCTCTCTTCCTGCCCCTGGTCCTGGCCCACATGTTTTTCTTCCTCGTGGCGCCCGATCGGAATACGCGGCTGATGATTGCGTGTGCGGGTGCGGCCTGCTTTTTTGCCGTCACCGCGCGATATGCCGCCGCCTTTCTTCTGCTGGCCGGCGTCGCCTACCTGGCGATTTGGGACCGACGTTCGCTGCCCCGTTTCATGCGACATGCCGGCCTCTACGGCGCAACGATTGCCATTCCTCTCACCGCCTTGCTCTTGTGGAATCACTTCCGTGCCGGCTCGGCGACATCGCGGATCCTCGCGTTTCATTTGCCGGGCGCTGACAAGCTCCGTGAAGGTATGCTCACGGCCGTCAATTTCTTTCTGCCTTACCAGGTTGCGGAGCGGATGCCCCTGCTGTCGTTTTGTGCCTTGCTGGTGCTGCTCGCGATCAGTGTGGTTGTGCTTCGACACCACGGCAACGACCGCGAGCGCCGGTTCGTGCTGATCAGCCTCTTGGGCGCGCTGGCGTACGGAGCCTTCCTGTGCGTTTCCTTGACGTTCTTCGATGACCTGACGCCGCTGGATGAACGGATCCTTGTCCCGTTCGCCCTGTTCCTGGTCCCTCTGCCGGTTTATGCGGCCTGCTTGATGGTCGCGAAGATGCGCGCGGGCCTGTGGAGGATCGCGGGCGCCGGTGTGCTCGCCTACATGATCCTGTTCACTGCGTATCGATCGCTCATGTTCGTGGAATACGCGTACAACGACGGGCTGGGTTATGCGCGGCGCGCGGTTCGGGAATCCGTCTCGCTTCGGGACTCGGTGCGGCTCAGCCGGGACATCAAGGTGTATTCGAACGCGCCCGAGGCGGCATCGCTCCTGTACGGCTGCGCCAATTTCACGATCATTCCGCACAAGCTGGAGCCGATGTCGTTGAAGCCGCTGCCCGGTTACAACGACCAGATGCGGCATCTGCGGGACGAGATTCAAGCTCATCGCGCCATTGTCGCCCTGTTCTTCTTCAAGCACCGGCCGGAAGTCTGGACGCACTACCTGCCCACCCCGGAGGAAATGCGCGACACGCTGGGGGTGGTGGAGATCCGTTCCTACAACGACGCAGTGTTCCTGGGGTCGCCGGAAAGCGGCGAGCGGGTTCAGAAACTACTGGGGGCGGACGCACAACAGCCATGAACCACGAAACCGAGTATCTCGTTCTTGGAGGAGGGCCCACGGGGCTCGGGGCCGCCTGCCGGCTTCATGAGAAGAATCTGGACTGGCATCTGCTGGAGGCGGAAAAGGATTTTGGCGGGCTGGCGTCATCGTTTGTGGACGAGAACGGGTTCACATGGGACCTGGGCGGACACGTCCAGTTTTCACACTACGAGACGTTCGACCGTTACATGGACCTGGCCCTGGGGCGCGACGGCTGGTTCCACCATGAACGCGAAAGCTGGATCTGGGTGAGAGATCGGTTTGTGCCGTACCCGTTCCAGTACAACATCCATCGGCTGGATCCGAAAGAGCGCGACGCCTGCTTGGCGGGATTGAAGGCCGCGCGCGACCATCAGGCCGCCGCACATCCTCGGAACTTCGAGGAGTGGATGCTGGCGACGTTCGGTCCGGGCGTGTGCGATCTTTTCATGAGGCCCTACAATTTCAAGGTATGGGCATATCCCGCCTCGATGCTCGACTATCACTGGATCGGCGAGCGCGTGGCCGTTCCGGATATCGCCAGGGTTGAGCAGGCCATTCAGACGGGGCGGGACGAGATTTCCTGGGGGCCGAATCGCCTGTTTCATTTTCCGAAGTTTGGAGGTACGGGTGCCGTCTGGCGTTCCATCGGGCGTCGCCTGCCGCGAAAGCGGATTTCATTGGGCAATCCGGTGGAGGCTATCAATGTCGCCGGGAAAGTGGCGACAACGGCCGGTGGCGAACGCTGGAAGTATCGCTACTTGATCACCTCCATGCCTTTGAATCGCCTGGTTCTTGCGGCGCCCGGCGTGGTGCGCGACGACGTTGCCGGGAAGCTGTTGTATTCGGCGGCTCACGTCGTCGGTATCGGTGTGGAAGGCAGTCCGCCGGAGCACCTCAAGACCAAGTGCTGGATGTACTTTCCCATGAGCAACAGTCCGTACTACCGCGTCACCGTGTTCAGCAACTACAGCCCGAACAACACGCCCCGGCCGGGCTTTCAGTGGTCGCTCATGGCCGAGGTGTCTGAGAGTTCTTTCAAGCCGGTCAGCCGGGATGCCGTGGCCGACGACGTCGTGCGGGCGTTAAGGGAGGATCGTCTTCTTCCGGCGGAGGGGCCTCTCAGCACGAAGACATACCGGTTCATTCCGATGGGATATCCGACGCCGTTCCTCGGCCGGAATGCGGTGGTGGACCCGATTCTGAGGGCCTTCGAGGCCGTGGGCATTTTCAGCCGCGGCCGGTTCGGCGCGTGGAAGTACGAGGTCGCGAATATGGATCACTCGTTCGCGCAGGGCTACGAGTGCGTCGAGCGGTTGACATGCGGCGGCGGGTTCGAGTGCGAGCCGACGCTGTTCACTCCGTCGGTGGTCAATTCGAGAAGAAATCCATAATCAACAATCGAGTCTTATTGCTCTTCCTCGCTGAAAGCGGGCCATTTCTTGCAAGACATGGCGGGAGGACAAGACCGTTCGTTGGGTCCGCGCCGAGAGCGGGATGCCGATACAGAAGAATCTACGACAACGCAGAAGAGGTTGACGGACATGATAAACGACATGCAGTCGTCGCCTGTCAACGTGAGACGGTTCCGAAACGTCAGGTCATTGAGAGCGATCGCCTTATGATGAAGTTCCGCCGACATTACTGGATTGCCGGGCTGATGTTGCTCGCGCTGGCCGCGGTCGGAATTGTGCTGGCCATGACACGACAGGGCGTCGGCCTGTTTGCCGATGATTGCCTCTACTTCCATGTTGCACGAACCTTCAGCATCCGCGGGATCGTGAGCCATCCTCCGTTGTATGGATTCGCGCTTGGGCTGATTGCCCGGATGACGGGGTCGACAGTTGAAAGCGCAGCGATCATCCTCAATGCTGTGATGTACCCGGCCACGCTTCTGGTGCTGCTGTCCGCGTTGTGTGCGATCCGGCCCCAGAACGGCGGGTGGATACTGCTCTCTGGCCTGGTTGTCCTGCTTGCCTATCCGCTTTTGTTCATACACGCCTATGCGGCGTCGGAACCGCTGTTTCTGCTGACTAGCTCAGTTGCGGTAATCGCGCTGTGTCGTATCGTTGCTCAAAGTTCCTTTTGGGCCTGTCTGTGGGTGGCGGCGATCGCCGCATCCATGGCTTTCTTCACGCGCTATGCAGGGGTCGCCCTGGTGCTTTACGGCGGCGTGGTCTTGCTGCTCTGTCCCGGGTCGCTGCTCTGTCGCTCTGCGCGCGCTGTTGCGTTTGGTGTCATCGCTATCCTGCCGGTAAGTGCGGTGATGGTCATCAACCGGCTGCTCGGCTCTGCCTCCGTCACCGGTCGCGAAGTCTCGATTGCGCAGGTGTGGTCCCAGTTGCGCTTCTACCGCGAAGTGCATCTGCCGCAACTATGCACAATCTTCGCGGAATGGTTCATGCCGTACAGAATGATTGAATGGGTCGGCTGGCTGGTGGCGGGGCTTGCATCGGCCGTAGTGGTGGTGGCCGTTTTGGTTGCCGGGGTGCGACAGTCGTCGGAGAACCGGGGCGCCTGGTGTGTGCTGTGCGGTTGGCCCATCTTCTACATGTCCTTTGTGATTGTCTGGGTGTTGGTCAGCGGCGGGAATGAGCTGAGCATGAACCACCGTATCTTGTCGCCGGTCGCCCTCTGGCTCCTGCCCCTGTTCATCCTTTCGTTGATCCGTCTGACAAAGCGCGGAAGCGCGGCACGCCTATGGGTTGGAGTGGCGGTGGTCCTGCTCACGGGTGTGCATGCCGTGCGAGCCGTCGGTTTTGTGAGCCGGGCTTATCGCGAGGGCGTCGGGTTTAACTCGGTGGCCTGGAGGCAGTCCCCGACCCTCCGCTACGTGCTTCAGCAGGCGCCGCATGTCCCGCTCTACACCAACGCGCCGGAAGTACTTCGCCTGCTGGGTGGTGTCACGCGTCCACGGGCGTTGCCTTGGAAACTCTCCTACTATACCGGGAAGGACAATCCGCACTTTGCAGAAGAAATGGAACACCTGCGGCGCGCCGTTAAGGAGCAAGGAGCGCAGGTCGTCATCTTTCGCTTAAAACATGCCTCCGATGCTGACGTTGCGCCTTATCGCGTTAAGACGCAGGAGCTTATCGATACCCTTGGGTTGACCGTTTTGCGCCAAACTGAAGACGGTCTTGTTCTGGGCAATTCGCATCCATCGCCAACTTCTTGATGCGGCGCGCGCGACTACTCCCCTGCATGCCGTGGTCTTCGCGACAGCGCGCCCAGCCGCTGGCGCGCGATGCGCGGAAGCTGTTCCGCGATTCGAATCCAGCGGGGCAGATGATATCCGGTCAGCGAGCGCGGGGAAAGCGTGTTCGGCAGGTTGACGACCCGGATGTCTTCCAGGAGACTGGATCGATCCAGCCAATCCTGCTGGACGAAAAACGAGTAGTGATGGACCAGCGTGTCGGTCGCAAGGACACAGAACTTGCCGTGATCCGGAATCCATTGGGTCCACGCCGGCTCTTCCTCGTCGGGAATTCTGCCCAGTTCGGTCCAGTGTCGGTAGTCGTAAACGATGCAGTTGATGCTGAAGCGATAGGCGAAGCGCTGGAACCGTTCACGGTTCCCGGTTTCCAACTGCCGGTTCGCGGATTCCAGATTCAGGAACTTCCGGGTCATCCATTCGGCGAGCTTGGGCTGGATCCAGATCGGGCCGTTGAAGTCCGGGGTGATGGGATAGGGGAACATCGTTTTGTATTCAGCGGCGAGATCGGGGTAATGATTGAGCAGGAAATGAAAGCCCGCGCCGTTGTTCGGGATGACAGGGAGGATCAGGGCCAGGTTCGGGTCGTTCCGGAACGCCTCGTAGGCTGCGGTGAGTTTTTCGGCCCAGCCCTTCGACACAAAGAGATCCTCATCGATTTTAAAATACACGCTGTCGGGGTATCGGCGCACACATTCGTTCTGAAGGTTGGCGACGAAAGCCCCTTTGCCCCGCGGCCCGGAAATCGTGTCCCACGGGACTTCCGGGTGGGACGCCATGAGGTTCTGCACGTATTGCCGGTGGCGGCCGACGACGCCGTTGAGCATCAGGACGACGCGGTCAAAATGCCGGAAGGAATCGCTGGCGAACAGGCAGTCCATGCACAGTCGAAAACAGTCCAGCCGATGGCTGGTCAGGATCATCAGAACGCGCTGAGCACTCATACGTTAACCATGCGCTTATCATTTATAGAGCCGGATTTGGCAAGAACGTTGTTGGCGGAGGGAGTGGCTTGTCCATGACAACCCGGCCGCCCAAGGTGACCTTTCTGGTCCCGGATATTTCCAGCCCGATCCTCGGCGCGGCCACGGTGTTTGCCGCGGCCCTGTGGAAACACGGCCCGGTTGAGATCGTCGGGCCCGATTTCGGAGACGGCGTTTGCCCGATGTATCGCGGGGCCTTCGACTACAAGACGATTCCGACGCCGCGGATGTACCGCTTCCCGGAGTATTTTCGCGACGCGCGGAGGCTCGCGGATGCCATCCGCGGCGATGTGATCTTCTCGATGAAGGCGTTTGCCGGCACCTTGCCCGTCGCGCTTTGGGCGAGGCGTAAACGCGGCTGTAAGGTGGTGGCCTATCTGGACGAGTGGGATGGCGCCTTGCACCGTCAACTCCCCTGGGGAGTCCGGTTGCGGCGGAATCTGGCTTCCCTGCATCATCCGCTGGACGATGCCTGGTATCCGCGTGTCGAGAAGCTCATCCCGCATGCCGATGAAGTCACGGCGAGCAGCAGCTTCCTTCAGCGGAAATTCGGCGGCACGGCTCTTCACATGGGCGCCGATACGGAATGTTTCAAGCCCCAACCCGCGGAATCGGTCGCGAACCTCAAGCGTGGTCTGGGGCTGGAGGGTTTGAAGCTGGTTGTTTTCGGCGGTGTGGTGCGTCCTCACAAGGGTGTTGAGACGCTGCTCGATGCGCTGGCGCGGCTGGGCGACACGAGTCTTCGACTTCTGGTGGTCGGTCCCCAAACGGAGCATTTGAACGCGCTGGCCAACAAGCCCGCCTATAAGCCTTTCCTTCAGTGCGCCGGCGTTCAGCCAAAGGAAAAGATGCCGCTCTATCTGGACCTGGCCGACCTTGTCGTTTTGCCGCTTGAGGACACGCTGCTTGCGCGGTCACAGGCGCCCTGTAAAGTGTACGAAGCCATGGCGATGGCCAAACCGGTGATCGCGTCGGCGGTGTCCGATTTGCCATCGATTCTTGAAGGTTGCGGATGGGTCGTGCCGCCGGGCGATGCGGCCGCAATGGCCGCCGCAATCCGCCTCGCCCTGGATCACCCGGACGATGCTGCGGACAAAGGCCAACGCGCGCGCGTGAAGTGCGTTCGCTGCTATAGTCGCGCGGTGACGGAGCGGCAGTTGACCGGGATCGTTGAACGCCTGATGAGTTCGCGATCGATGTGAGACGCCATGAGAGTGCTGTTCGTCAATCGTATGGCCGGCATGGTGAGAGGAGGCGGGGAGACCTTCGACCTGGAGATCGCCCGACACCTTGAACTTTTGGGATGCGAGACCAGTTTCCTGACGGGGATCCCTCTGTTCTCGAACGCGCGGACGCCGGTTGTCTCGCCTCGGGCTTACAGCGTTCGCACGCCGTATTTCGGCTGGTTCCCGTGGGACAAGGTGAGGGGAGGCTGGCGTCTGCGGCTGGCCGATTTCTACCTGTTCGAAAAGGCGGCGGCGCGATGGGTTGCCGCCCGGAAAGACCGGTTCGATGTTGTTCAGGTCTGTGAACTGCCCACATTTGTTGCGGAGGTCAAGAAACGCGGCGTGACCCTTCCGGTGGTCATGCGGATGACGGCGCCGGACTACTACGATGCGGGAGGCGCTTTGCACCAGGCGGATGCCGTCATCGCCGGCGGCGCGACGATGGAGAAGCTGAAGGGCGTGCGCGCGGATTGTGCGGATATCCCAAATGGAGTGGATGTCGAACTATTCCGGCCACATGCCTCGGAGTTCAGGAAAGCGAGCGGCATTCCCGAGGAGGATTTTGTCATTCTTTGTGTGGGTCGCTTCCAAGCGGTCAAGAATCACGCGATGCTGGTCGATGCGTTTGCTCAGCTGTTGCCGCAATGCCCGCGCGCGCGGCTTGTCCTGGCCGGGAGCGGCCCTCTCGAAGGACGTATCCGCGCGCGTTGCCGGGCTGCAGGCATCGCAAGGCGTGTCATGTTCCTCGGGGAGGTGCCCTTCCGGGACCTTCCGGACGTTTACGCGGCGGCGGACCTGAAGGCGATCCCAAGTGACTACGAATCGTTCTGCTTTGCGGCGCTGGAAGCGATGGCTACGGGACTGCCGCTGGTCGTGACGGACACGGATTGGGTGCCGAAACTCATACAAAGGGATCAGGGCGGACGGGTTGTCCCATGTGACGACGCCACGGCGATGGCTGCTGCCGTGTCCGAACTAGCTCGTGATCCACAGGCTCGTTGTGCTATGGGGCAGTGGAATCGGCACCGGGCTGTGGACTGCTATCGCTGGGAGGTGAGCGCCCGGATGTTGTGCTCTCTCTATGGTTCATTGCAGGGGACTCATCGTGATGCGAGGCAAGGCAATAGGTGACCGGGGACAAGGGGCCGGGATGATGATGCATGGGAATGGAGGAGCTTTCGCGGCAAGCCGGAACCTGTTCGGCGTCGCGCTCGCTGTGGTCCTGTTTCTCGGCGGTTTTGCCATACGGTGCTACCGCATTGGGGAGGCGCCGTCGGACTTCCATCCCGAGCGCCAATACCATGCCGCGCTGGTTGCGCGCGCACTTCACCTGCGGTCTCTGGACAGCGCTCCCGCTTGGCAGAGAGACGTCGCGGCCGCAAATCTCAGGGAAGAGTATCGTGCGGAACCTCCCATTATGGAGCATTGTGCGGCTTGGATGTACGGATTGGTGGGGCGCGAGGTCTTTTGGGCTCCCCGTCTTGTTGCGGTTGTGGCATGGATGCTCGGCGGCGTGTTCCTGTGGGCGCTCGCCCGGCGTATGTTACCCGTGGAGGGCAGGCTGGCGGTAGTTGCCGTCTACTGGTATGTGCCCTTCGGCGTCACGGCCAGCCGCAGTCTTCAGCCGGAAGCCTTGGTGATGCTCGGATTGATGGCCGGGGCTCTTTGTATCGTCCGGTACTTTGAACGCCCGTCGCGGATGCGGTTTCTGATCAGTGCCGTTGTGGCCGGGCTGGCGATCCTGGTCAAGCCCGGTGCCGTCCAGTTCATCGTTTGGAGTGTTTTTGCGGCGTATGCCATCCGTCCGGGGCGCTGGACACGAGGCCTTCTCGCGACGCTCCTGTTTGCCGTCCTCTCCTCGTTGCCGGCCCTGGTCTTCTTCCTGTACGGTCTGGCTTGCGGCTCCGATCTCGCCGATGTCGGCGCATCGCATTTTGTGCCCCGCCTTCTTCTCACTCCCTACCTCTGGAAAGGCTGGGTGGGGATGCTCCTGCAAGTCTGCGGCCTTCCGCTTCTGATCGCGGGAGGCGTCGGCATTCTGACTTGTGCATCGGCTGAATCGCGCCGCATCGTCTGGTCCCTGGTGTTTGGCTATGTGGCCCAGCGCTTTCTGACTCCATTTGCGACGGCATCGCATGACTACTGGCATCTGCCGGTTATCCCGGTTCTTGCGCTTGGGTTCGGTCGCCTGTGCGTGCCGATTTGGGACGCGCTCATCAAACGGCGATCCGTGTGGCTCAAGGGTATCGTCTTGGTGCTTCTCGCCGGAGGGCTTATTCTCAGCGTTGAGCGGGCGCCATGGATCCACGAGCGCGAGCCATCCGGGGAATTCGAGCGCATAGCCCTGGAGATCGGCGACGCGGTGGATCACAGCACGCAAACCGTCCTGCTCGACTACTGCTTCGGTAAGCCGACGTTCTACTTCGGTTGGTTTGCCGGGACGTGGTGGCCGGAATCGGCGGCATTGCGGATATTTGGAGATCTGTATGGGGCGCGGACGGATCTGCCCGCGGAAGAGCGATTCCAGCGCGACTACGCCCCAGCCAACCCCGAGTACTTCATCGTCAGCCGTAACCTGAAGGAGCTTCAACTCCAGCCGGACCTGGCGAAGTTTCTTGAAAAGTACCCGGTGAAGGTGCGGAATTCCCTCTATGTGATTTGGGATTTGCGCCGGAAGGCAGCTCCGGCAACGCGCGAATGAACCCGTTTCTCTCAGCCGTGCTGTCGAGCGCGCTGGTGGACCGGCGCGACGGCCACCGCAGGGCCGTGCTGGCCGACTTCTCCGCCAGGCTGGCAGCGGAGCGGCTGTCGCCGGAAGCGCGGTGTGCCGCGGTGGACGGACGGCTGGCGATGCTCCTGGCGCACGTGGCGGCCAATGTCCCGTGGTTCCGCGGAAAACTCCCCGTCACGACACTCCTCAAGCCGGAGGACGCGCGCGGCATCCTGGACCCACTGCCGGTCCTGACGCGGCAGGACATTCAGGAGCATCTGTCGGACATGATCAGCGAGACGGCGACGGACTTGCGGGACGATGCGACCGGCGGCTCCACGGGGACGCCGATGAGTTTTAAGGTCGATCGGGAAACCCAGCGTGCGCGGGAAGCGTCGCTCCTGTGGGCGAACAGCCTTGCCGGTTGGACTATGGGCGACAGAATCGCGATGCTTTGGGGTTCTGTCAGCGATGTGCAAGGTGCCTCGGGGCAGTTGAGACTGGCAGTGCGCTGGTGGATCGAGAACATGCGCTGGTACAACGCGTTCGACATGGGCGAAGATCGGATGGAGGCATTTCACCGTTCGCTTTCCGCGTTCCGGCCTCATCTGCTGGTTGCCTATGCCGGGTCCGCCTTCACCTTTGCCCGTTTCCTCCAGGCGCGCGGTTCGCGGCCGGCGTATCCCCTGAAGGCCGTGGTGACTTCAGCCGAAATGTGTACGCCGCCCATGAGAAGCGTGATCGAAGACGTGTTCGGAAAGCCCGTTTTCGACCGCTACGGCAACCGCGAATTCGGCGCGATCGCCGTCGAGTGCGAAGCGCACCAGGGGCTTCATATCAACGAATCCGATTGCATCGTGGAGATCGACAGCGCCGATCCTTTCAAGGTCGAAGGCCCCATTCTCGTTACGTACCTGAATAACCGAGCGATGCCTTTCATCCGCTACGACACGGGCGATGTGGGGCGATTTGAATCGAGCGAACGCTGCCGTTGCGGCCGAACTACACTGCGCCTTGCCCCGGTGATGGGTCGGCAATCCGATACCATTCGCACGGCATCCGGAAAGCTTATTCACGGCGAGTATTTCACGCATCTGCTTTACGGGACGAACGCGGTTCGTGAATTTCAGTTTGTGCAGGAAACGACGACCCGGTACCGTCTCCTGCTGGTAGCCGACCCGGCGCAGGTCGCTTCCATGGAACCCCGGTGGCGCCGGGAGATTACGGACGCGCTGGGAGCCGGCAGCGAACTCCAGATCGAATACGTGGACTGCATCCCCTCTCTTCCTTCCGGCAAACGGCGCTTCACGTTGACAAAAATGTTCGAGCCTTTGTGATTCCATGCAGTGTCGAACCCAGACCCGCATTGTGAATTTGAATTAGAAACCCAATATCAAGTTTGTACTGTCCAGATCAAAGATAAATACTGTAATCACATGCGGGTGAGGATTATCAATGCCGCGCTTGCGATCAGGTCGGGTCGGCAGAGAAGATACGATAATACATCGACACTCGTCATGACGGAACGGCCCATTCCATGGTCAGTGAAAAGATCGATTGCGGAGATGTCGAGATGGTTGACAGTGTCGCTATCGATTCGCTGGTGCAATCCGACAAGGGAAATGAGCAAGATTGTCCGAAAGACTAGTTCGGGGTTTCTATGAAAATCGCTCTTATGGCCCAGTGTATGCCCCGCGTGGAGTTCCCTTTCATGCGGGATTGGCTTGCCTATTATCGTGCTTTGGGAGTTGATCGGTTCTTCATCGGCCTGGATGTGTTTGATGACAATGCCCCGCGGAGAGTGTGGCAAAAGAAACCATTTCCGGAACTCTATCACCTTGATATGAGCGAGGTAGATTGCATCTCCCGATTTATGCAGGCCATCCAACCTTTTGCCGGCGATATCGTCCTGCTCCCGCGCTCACGGGGAGGTGACGAGGGGAACGACAACCGCGGCTATGTGATAAAGCTCCAGTTGGAATTCTTCGAGAAAGTCCTGAATATGGTGCGGTCACACTATGACTGGCTGGTCAATGTTGACGTGGACGAGTTTATCCTGCCTCTGAAGCACGATTCCCTCCGGGACATGCTGGATTCTGTGCGGTCAAAGTTTTGGATTGGCGAATGGAAGATCCGGCAAAAGCGGTTTGCCTCTCGATGGGATGAGCATTTCCGTCCGATTCGGGTCGCCGAAAACACCCGCTGTCATCTTGCGGTGCAGGACTGGTCGCCGAAGTACATATGCCGCCCTAATCTGGTTAGGAGGGCTGATGTTCATTACACAGAAACCATTTGGCGGGCCCGCGGCGCTGTCCTTCAGGATTGTTACTTCGGTCATTTTTCTATTCCTGCCAACGCGGAGTGGAAGAGGCAGGATCCGTCGAAGGCTGGCACAATTGACGGAGAGGACAACGCGATTTCTGTGTTAAGACAACGTTTGGGCGTTTGGAATAGATCGTGATATCAGCGCGCAGGGATTTTACCCCATGCCTTGTTGAGGCGCGCGTTTTCCCGGAGGGCGTGCGCGGCATCCGGGTTCGGCTCGAAGGCAATGACGCGGCCGTGTTCGCCGACCTTCGCGCTGGAGAAGAGGGTCCACAAACCGATATTGGATCCGACGTCCCAGACAACAATCCCCGAGGGAAGCCTTTCCAGAAAGCCCGCCAGGAAATCCCGTTCCCCGCCGAAAGTCAGAAGTTCGTCCGCGCGGGCCGCCGTGGGTGTCCGAAAGCGGGCTGTCAAGCCGTCGAGAGACAATGTTCTGCGCAGCCAACGCCCGAACAACCTGTAGTACAGGTCCCGGATCGGAATCTCAAAGCCGCTCTTCTGTAACAATTCCGCCAAGATTCTTCTCATCGTGTTCCCTTTGGATTGTCCTGAACTTTAGTCTTCTGCAGCGGCCAGTTCACGATAAATATCGACGACTTCCTCGGCGACGCGTGGCCACTCGAATCGCCGGCCTTCTTCAAGGGTCCGAGTCCTCAGGGCTTTCGTCGCGGCATCATCCAGGGCCTCCATCTGTTCCAGTTGGCTGACCGCCCCGGCTGCATCCTTGAAGAATCTTGTTGTGCTCACGGAGTAGTCATGCACGCCGGGCAGGTCGGTACAGACAGCGGGCAGGCCGACGCTATGAGCTTCCAACAGGGCGTTGTTCGCGGAGGCGAACTTGAGGGGAAGCAGGAGGGCGCGGGGTTCCACAGCGTCAGGGAGTCAGCGTTCCGCCAGAGTCGGATACCCGATATCGACCAGCTGGAGCCTGGCACGCTGGACAAGATGATGGTGACGCTGTATGTCAAAGCCGAGAAGCCCTGAAAGAGGCCGCATCAATGAGGATTGACCCCTATCTCCTGATTGGAGCGAAGCGCGTGATCCGCCGGACGATCGCGGCGTTGCGGATGTGGCGCGTGGACCGGCGTCCTCTGCCCGTGGCACGGGACGAAATACGGCTGTTCGTAGTGGTCCGGAACGAGAGCCTGAGACTGCCCTTCTTCTTCCAGCATTACCGGAAGCTCGGAGTGGATCGGTTCTTTGTCGTGGACAACGGTTCGACGGATTCGACCGTGGACTTCATGCTGGGGCAGGAGCGTACGCACGTGTTCCGCACCGCACAGACCTTCGTTCGCAAGGAGGCTTGGCTCGACTTGATGTTGAGGCGATACGGCGTGGGCCATTGGTGTGTCGTCGTGGATGCGGACGAGATCCTGCTGTACCCTCATTCCGAATCGGCCGACCTGCGCGCGTTCTGCTCCTTCATGGAGACAGCGAGCGCCACGGCGCTGCACTGCCTCCTGCTGGACATGTATCCGCTGGACCCGCTGTCCTCGGTCTCCTACAAGCCCGGCGAGGATCCTTTGAAGATCGCCACGCACTTCAACCCGGATTCCTATCGTCTCCAGCCGTATGCCTTCCGGAACTGCCGCGGCTCGCTCAACTATCGGTACGCGGACGGGGTGCGACGCTGGGCCTTCGGCATCATGGGCCTGTGCTGTTCGAAGTTCCCTCTGTTTCGCTTCGACCGGAGCATGTTCCTCCGCGACGGCGCGCATGAGGTCGAGGGTTCGAGCATCGCAGATCTCCAGGGCGTCCTCCTGCACTTCAAGTTTCTCCAGGATTTTGCTCCGCGCGCCGCCGTGGAGGCGGTGCGCGGCCAGCATTGGGATGGCGCTGCCGAGTACAAAGCCTACTTGAGAGTGCTGGAGCAATCGGGGGACGTATGCCTTCGGTTCCGGAAATCTGTCCGCTTCGAGGGGCCCGACCAACTGCTACGCATGGAGCTGATGCGGAGTTCGCCGGAACTGGATGCGCAAGTCGGTCGCCGTACCGAGGGACCGTGAATCACGCCGTGCGGAATGAACCAGACCTTCTTGCCGGGCATGATCCGGCGAATCTCTTCCGCCTGCGACGACGTCAGCGCGATGATGCCGTCAAAGTGATCGAGCATCGCCTGACTCTTCTTCATGGACCGGTACCCTAAAGGCAGGTGGAAAGTGCCTGCCAGTTTGATTGCCGGATTCAGCCGCCGGATTGCCGGGAATAACGGGCTGGGATGGTTCTCGGCGTAGAGCGCATGGAGCAGTTTCGCGTGTCGCGACTCGCGAAGGATTCGCAGGTCGAACAGTCGCTGGTTGATCCGCCACCGTAGACGGCCTTCCTCGGCATCTCCGAATAGCTCGTCCGTGGAGAGGAGTTTCCGTCCCGGCAGGTAGCTGCACAACTGTCCATAGCCGCTGGTTGGGCTATGGTGCGGGTAGATGTGCGACGCGATGAGAAGTCCGCCCTCAGGGGCGGATTTTTTCGTATCTGAGGCGGATGATTTCATGTTTCCGGGTTAAGAAAAGTGCCGGCCGCTGCATTTTCCTTGCAGGGCTTGAGAAGTCGGAAGGCCACCGATCCCCGAAGATACTCGTAGACATCGGGGATCCTCTTCAGAAACGGGAACAACCGTAAAAGGAAGGCTTCGTCATTGAATGCCGCCGTGGCAGCAATGGTAAAACGCGAATTCCGGATCATGGCTTCAAGTTCGCTGACTCTCAGCCGGTTCAAGCCGGCGATTCCCACTGAGTTTTGCAAGAGGGCCATCTCCGGGCTTGCGCTTCGGCTCGTCAGGAACGCATCGCGTTGCCGCGTCCAGAAGATAGCGATGGTCTCCTGTTCGAAGAAGAAGCACGGCCACGGGATGCCTATGAAGTGGTTGACATGCGCACCGTGGCGGGATCGGAACGGGTTGAAGGTGAAGATGAACTCGGCGCCCGGCTTGAGCACTCTGTACACCTCCGCCAGGGCTGCCGGTACATCGGGCAGATGCTCAAGCACGGTGTGGGAGAAGGCTCCATCGAAGGCGTTGTCTTCAAATTGAAGGCGGCAGGCCGACATCGCTTGAAACGAGACGTTCGCGAGTCCCAACTGCTGTGTCTTGGCGGTTGCGAACCGGATGCCTTCTTCATTGATATCGATGCCGCATACCTCGCGGGCTCCCCGCGCCGCGGCTTCAATACTGTATTTTCCGAGGCCGCATCCTATCTCAAGAAGCCGCTTTCCCTTGTACCATGCCCGTCCAGCATTCATTCTCTTGGAGATGCCGAAGAAGTCGACGATGTCCTGCGTGTCGTACCGTTTCTCAATCGAGAGGTAGAAATTCGGGTTGATCAACGCCTTGAAACAGTGATTGCACAGAGCAAGAACGGCAAGTTCGAACTTCCTTCGTTTGGACGGCAGCAGCACAGCCGACAGATGAACCGCGGCCTTGGCCGGAAAGAGCACGAACAACACCCGCGTATAGAACCAGGCATCGCCGAGCGCGCGGCGTGTGCGGCGCTTCAGGCTGGATGGCGACAGGGACTTGTCCTCGCTGATCAGGCGGCGGAATGTTCTCCATCCTTCGCGGCTCATGACGTGCCGGTTCGCGGAACGGAACCCCGCAACGGCGCGAAACAGTCCCTTGAAATAGGCTGTCCCCTGGCGCTGTTCCAGCGCCTCGCGGAAGAGGCCGGCGGCGAGCTTCGCGGCGCTGAGCAGGTTGTGCGGCATCGGAAAAAGCTCCAGAGGAATCAGCAGCATGTTGCGCACGTGCATGGCGAATTGCCGGGAGGTACGGCCATGACCGGCGAAGGCGTGTGTGACGTACACGGCCGGGAAGAAGACGACGCGATGTCCGGCGCCGACCACCTTGAACGCGAAGTGTCGGTCCTCCGCGCCGTAGGGAGAAAAATGCTCGGCGAAGCCGCCGACCTTCTCGTAAACTCCGCGCCGCACGGCAAAGGAGCAGCCGTCGACGCGGATCGTGTCGAATTCGCGGGACCACCATTCGTCCGCGGGTCGGGAGAAGGGCCACATGACGCGGCCGTCCGGCCTCTTCACGCCACAGGAGATCGCGCCGGTGTCGGGGTGCTCCGCGAAGTATTTGTCCACCAGGTTCAGGGCGCGGCGATCCTCCAGCCAGGCATCGCTGTCGAGCCAGAACATCAGGTCGCCCGTGGTTTCCCGGAAGGCGCGGTTCCGGCCGCCGGCGACTCCATAATTGGCGTCCGCGAAGAGGAGTCGGACTTTCGGTTCGTGGCCGAATCGCGATTCGAGCGCGGCGTGGGAATTATCTGTGGAGGCGTTGTCCCAGATGACGAGTTCGAAGTCGGGATGGTCCTGCGCGAGCACTGAATCGGCGGCTTTGATGGTGTCTTCCGGCCGGTTCCAGTTCAGGATGACCACGCTGATCTTCATCGGCGGTTACGTTACTTGTGTTCCCTTGAGAAGTAAAGTTGCGCGGCGGCTGATGGCTGCTTGAGCGGGTTCTTTCATTGCGCGTCCTCCCGATCCTTGGGAGACGCTGCGGAAGTTCTGGAAAACGCAGATTCTGTTGGGCTAAAGTCCCTCGTCATGCTGTTCAACAGCTATGAGTTTCTGTTTCTGTTCCTGCCGATCGTTCTGATCGGCTACTACGGCATTCTTCGGAACCGCGGGCGGCTGATCTTCCTCACCCTGATGAGTTATCTCTTCTACGGGTGGTGGGACTACCGCTTCTGCGCGTTGATGTTCGCGACGACGGTGATCGACTATGTGTCGGGCCTCCTGATTTTTCGGGCGCCCGACGCGCGCCGACGCCGGTTGTGGATCGTGGTCTCCGTCATCGCGAACTTGTCTCTGCTCGGGTTCTTCAAGTACTACGATCTGGGCGCGCGGACGATCAACGCGGTGGCGTCGTGGCTGGGGGCGTCGAGTCCGCTGGTATCTCTCCTGCATATCACGCTCCCGGTCGGCATCTCGTTCTACACCTTCCAGAGCATGAGCTACTCGATCGACATCTACCGCGGCGTCGTCAAACCGGCGCGCAGTTTCGTGGACTTTGCCTGCTACGTCTCTCTCTTTTCCCAACTGGTGGCGGGTCCGATCATTCGATACAAGGAGTTGGCCGATCAACTGGTCGTCCGTACGCACACGCTTCAGAAGTGTTCTCTGGGGATCACGTTCTTCATTCTCGGTCTCGCGAAGAAGGTGATCCTCGCCGATGGCGTTGCGCCGTTTGTCGAAATTGTCTTTGGCATGGAGGCCCCGGGCTTGCTGGCCTCGTGGGTCGGGATCCTGTCCTACGCGATGCAGATCTACTTCGACTTCAGCGGCTACTCCGACATGGCCGTCGGACTCGGCCTGCTGTTGGGCTTCCGGTTCCCGCAGAACTTCAACTCGCCCTACAAGTCCATCTCGATCACGGACTTCTGGCGTCGCTGGCACATGTCGCTTTCCAGGTGGTTGAGGGATTACCTCTACATCCCGCTCGGCGGGAATCGCCTCGGGGCTGTCCGGACGTACGTGAACCTGATCGTCACGATGCTGCTGGGCGGGCTCTGGCACGGCGCCAACTGGACATTTGTGGCCTGGGGTGGGTACCACGGGCTCCTGCTTGCGATGGAGCGCGCGATGGGTAAGAAGAGCCTTGTCTGGCGGGCGCCGGAGGCGGTTCAGCGCGCGTTCACGTTTCTTCTCGTGCTCATCGGTTGGGTGCTGTTCCGATGCCCGACTCTTGAGCAGGCGGGCGCCCTGTTGGCGGGTATGATCGGACGGCATGGCTTGGGGGGGGCTTTTGTTGAAACGATGAAGGCCGCTCCTGTGTCTTGTCTGATGCTCGTGGTGACGTTGGGGTTGGTTTGGTCGGTTCCGAACACATGGGAGATTCGCTGGCGGCCCGGCGTATGGCTGGCTCTGGGCCTGGCCATTCTATTCGTGTTATGCGTGGGCGTGATCCTTGTGAACTCGAGTTCCCCGTTCCTTTATTTCCAGTTCTGACATGACGAGCCGCCTATACAACGATGCGGAGTCCAGGAGTCGGAGAGGAAGCCTCGCGATTGTGCTCCTCGTGGGCCTGGTATGGATCGCGATGCTGGCCGGCGACTGGTGGATGCGCTTTGCATGGTATCATTGGCAGACCACTTTGATTGTGTTGCCTAAAGAGGAGTTCTATGGGCCGGATATGCCGATGGTTCGGCGCGAAGTGCCGGAATGCGAAGGCGGCGATCTGACGAGCCTGCTGGGTATTCCCTTTCTGTCGCGCCGCTTCGAGCAGGCAAGACCTGCCACCGTGTATCAGACCGATGAATACGGATTCCTGAATGTCCCGCCGGTATCGGGGCGCTACTTTCCCGTCGTTGCCGTCGGCGACAGCTTCATGCTTGCCGGCGAGACGATGAGCAATACGTTCAGCGCCGTCTTGTCCCGGGCGAGCGGCCGCGATGTATATGGCTATGGCTGGGCCGCGCGCGGACCTCTTTTCCCCGTGATTCGTTTTCTCGGCGACGAGCGCTTTGCGAAAAATCCGCCCCGCGTGATGGTCTGGGGTCTTCTCGAACGCGAGATTGGGGGCGACATGTTGTACGCTCTCGTCAATCGACTCAAACTCATCGACAAGAAACCTGCCATGCAAGCCGTGGGTGACAGGAGGCGAATCGCGTGGAGAGCGCTGATGCCGAAGAGTGTTCAGAAGTCATGGCCTTCGTCGTCGATAATTGCCCAAGCTTCTCGGAAGGCGTGGAACCGGATACGCTACCATGTATTTGGGCAAAGCACTCCCGAGATCGCGATGGGTACGGCGCCGATCGGCGGCCGGCCTGTCCTGTTTTACGCTTGGACGGTCGAGGCCATGAAGTGGACTCCGGATCAGCGTAAACCCGAGAAAGTCGTGGAGACGCTGAGGTTCCTCGACTCCTTCTGCAAAACGCGCGGAATCAAGCTGATCGTGATGCTCATCCCCGACAAGGAACAGGTGTACAAGGATCGACTGCCGCCGGAAATGGATACGCCGGAGAGCCCGATTCCCGACTCCACGCTCAACGCGGTGGAAGCGGGATTGCGGCGCGAAGGCGTGCCGGTCGTCAATCTCCTGGGTCCGTTCCGGGAGAGGGCCCGCGAGGACGTGCTGCTCTACTGGGCGGATGATACGCACTGGAACTCCGAGGGAATTGAACTGGCGGCGCGGTGTGTGTGGAAGGAAATCGAGGAAAAGGGGCTTCTCGATTCGCCATGAACCCAACTCTGAAAATCCTGCACGTAGTCTGGAATCTGATCCGGGGCGGTACGGAGGGACAATGCGCGCGCATGGCCATGGAACTGGCGCGGCGGAAGCACGTCTCGCGCGTTGCGGTCTTCCGGCACGAAGGCTTCTTCCTGGAAAGCGTGGAACGCGAGTGCGGGCCGGTGTTGGACATCGGAATCCGGCGTATGCTTTCCCTCGAAACCCTGGCCCGGATCCTTCGCCTGAAGGATTTCATCCGGCACGGGCAGTTCGATCTCGTCCACTGCTGGGATGCGGACGCGAATATCTTCGGTTCCCTGGCGGGTCGTCTGGCGGGAGTTCCATACATCACGAGCCGGCGGGACCTGGGGCAAATCTATCCGCCCCGCAAGCTGTGGCTTATGCGGCGCGCGGATGCGGGAGCGGCCGCGATCGTGGTGAATGCGGAGTCCATTCGGGAGCGTCTGCGGGCGGCCGGGGTGCCGGCGCGGAAAATCGAGGTGGTCCCCAATCTTTTTGACCTGGCCGAATTCGACGAGCAGACGTCCGCGCCGTTTTCTCTTGATGGGAATCTGCCGCCGGGACGGCTCGTGGGTCACGTGGCGCGCCTGGACCGGGAGAAGGATGTTGCCACGTTTGTCCGCGCCGCCGCCATCGTGACCGCCCGGGTGCCAAACGTGTACTTTGTCGTTGCCGGTCACGGCCCGGAGCGCCGGGCGCTGGAGAAACTCGCGGATCAGTTGGCGGCTTCGTCGAGAGTTCTCTTTCTTGGGGAGGTGACGGATGTGCCGGCGCTGTTGAAACGGGTCAGCGTGAGTGTTCTCGTGTCAAAGTCCAACGAGGGCTTGTCCAACAGCATCCTCGAATACATGGCGGCGGGTCTGCCGGTCGTCGCGACGGATTGCGGCGGGAACCGGGAACTTGTCGTCGAGGGAGGGAACGGCTTCATCGTTCCCGCGGGCGATGCGGAGACGCTGGCGGCGGCAATCGAGAGACTGCTGGCCGATCCGGAACTGGCCGGTCGATTCGGCCGGGCAGGTCGAAACCGGGTGGCGCAGAATCATTCTTCCGAGCAGGTCGTGGAAAAGATGCTGACCGTGTATAGTAAAAGGATGTTATGAGCGGCAAATCCCATCCACCGGCGGCGCAGACGGCAAGCGGAACCTTTGACCGGCGCGGCCTGAGGATCGGCGTGTTCGTGGTCGCCTACGACGACGACAGCATGATCACCGAAACGCTGAGCCGCGTCCCCGAGAGCGTCTGGCAGCAGATCGAGGTTCTGTTCGTGATCGACGACTGCAGCCGCGATCAGACCGTGGAGCGCGTCTTGTCCTTCGACCGGCATCGCGAGAAGACGGTGGTGCTGAGGAACCGGATCAGCCATCGGTACGGCGGGAACCAGAAGATCGGCTATCAATATGCCCTGGATCGCGGCCTGGATGCCGTTGTTCTCCTTCACGCGGACGGCAAGTACGCGCCGGAATGTCTGCCGGATATGCTGGGCCCGATTGTCCGCGGGGAGGCGGACGCGGTCATCGGCTCGCGGATGCTGGAACGGGGCAAGGCGATTGAGGCCGGGATGCCGTATTACAAGTACTGGGGCAACATCGTATTAAGCCGGCTACAGAACGGCCTGTCCGGCATGAAACTGAGCGAGTTTCATTCGGGCTACCGGGCCTATCGCACGTCGTTCCTGCGCAGCGTTCCCTTCTGGGAGAATACGGACGAGTGGCATTTCGACACGCAGATCCTCCTGCAGGCCCGGCAGGTGGGGGCGAGGATTGTCGAGGTGCCGACGCCGACTTTTTACAGTGATCGGATCAACCGGCTGCGCGGACTGGTGTACGGCCTCAACTGTCTCGGCGAGAGCGCGGCATTCTTTCTTCACCGGCGCGGGATTCTCTATAACCGCAAATTCGATCTGGCGATTTGCGGTCGGAAGTACTTCGAAAAATTCCACGACCCTGCGTCGAGTCACACGCGGATCTGGGCCTGGCTTCGCAATCGCGGGATGAAAGGCAAGACCGTGCTTGAACTGGGCGTAGGCGATGCGTCGCTCACCCGCCGCCTGTCCGAAGCGGGCGCGATCGTCGACGGGATCGAAATCAACACCCTGTCCGCGGACCTCGCGCGGCCCTACTGCCGGCAGGTGCGGGTCAACGATCTGGACGACATCTCCAGCGCCGGATTGACGGAGTCGTACGATCTGGTCATCGCGGCGGACGTGCTGGAGCATCTGCGCGATCCGGAGTTCATCCTGTCCGAGTTGAAGAAGCGCGTGAAGATGGGCGGGCACCTCGTGGTGTCCCTGCCGAATGCGGCGAATCTCTACGTGCGCCTGAACCTGCTTCTCGGCCGTTTCCCGTATCACAGCAAGGGAATCCTCGATCGGACGCATCTTCACTTCTTCACGCTGAAGACGGCCGAGGAAATGCTGGTGAAGACCGGCTGGGTTGTTGAGTCGAAAGACGTGACCTCCATTCCCCTGATGGTCGTTTTCCCTTTTCTCTCGAAATCTCTTTTCCGTCCGATCATGGCGATCTTCTGGCATTCGACCCGTTTTCTCAAAGGCCTGCTGGCCTATCAGGGGTTGTTTTATTGCAGGAACCCGAATCGCGCACAACTTCTGTGACCGCGTGGAACGGGATTCGGCGCACTGAGAGGTGATCGATGATCTACATTCTTCTTCCCGCGTACAATGAAGAGGCCAGTCTGTCGCAGGTCCTGCCCGTCTTGCAGGACTTGGCGCCGACGCTCGACGCACCGCTGCGCATTGTCGTCGTGGACGACGGCAGTGCGGACCGGACGAGCGAGGTCGCGTGTTCCTTCACCGGCCGTCTCGACCTGAAGCTCATCACGTTCGAGAAGAACCGGGGTGTGGGCGAGGTGTTCAGGGAAGGATTTACCTTTATCACCAACGACAGCCGGAGTCCGGACGACGATGTGTGTGTGGTTCTCGATTCGGACAATACCCAGGACCCGAGGTTGATGCCGGAAATGGTGCGCCGGATCCGGGACGGAGATGATGTGGTCATCGCCTCCCGCTTCGAGAACGGCGGCCGCATGGTGGGCTGCCCGTGGGCCCGGCAGCTGTTCAGCTACGGCGTGCGATGGCTGATGCGGTGGCTGGTCGGGCTTCCCGGCGTCAGGGACTACTCCACGTTCTACCGCGCGTATCGCGTGAGTGTTTTGAAGCGGGGTTTCGAACTGTACGGTCGGGATCTCCTGGCGGGTCGCGGGTTCGCCGTGGGCGGTGGCCTGCTGATCAAGCTGGGCAACGTCACTGAACGGATGTCTGAGGTGCCGCTGGTTCTTCGCTATGACCTAAAGGGCGGGCGCTCGGGCATGCGGCTGACCCGCACGATCCGCGGCTACGTGGAACTGATCGGCGCGAGCGTCAGGACCCACCGCTTTCGTCCGGCGCCGGGTTCGCGGCCCGCTGATTGACCGTTCCTACGGATCGGGATTTCGCGTGGGCGCCGTCTTCAGCTCCCACACCCGCGTGACCGGCTCGCCCGTCTCGTAGATCATCACGAAGTCGTTCGCATGCGCCTCGAACAGCGCGCGAAGCGCCCAGTGCGAGGTGCCGTAGGAAAACGGCGCGCCCGGCACCGCCTCGAACGCATCTTCGATCAATACCGTCGGCCGTTTCGCGGCCATCAGGTTGATCTGCTCCCACAAGTTGCTGCCTTTGACTTCCGGCTGATCGTAACGCCAGCCATGCTGTCCCGTGAAGATATGGACGTGCTGCGGCTGGCGGCTTGCGACGACCGTCTCGGGCGGCCGGTTGGAACCCACCCAGAGGGCTGCCTCCACGAACTTGCCCCACCGGTCCAGGTAGGGATTCTCAAAAAAAGGATACCGGTTGGGGTCCCATGGCGCGTACTGCCAGCGCGGTATTTCCTTCACGGCATGGACGCCTCCTCCCCAGAGCGCCGTCGCGAGGGCGTAGCCTGCGCATAACATGATCAGGCCGCGGGCCGCGATCACGCCGAAACGGGGGAGGCCCGCGCGCGCGGCGAGTGCGCCGAGAAGGGTGATGCCCTCGAACAGGTACACAGCGGCCAGCGGCAGGACGGGATAGACATACCAGATGCCCTGCGGCGGAAACGGCGGCGAGCAGATGAGCAGCCAGTAGAAGATCCAGTACAGGTCCATGGGTTGGGGGCGCCGCAGGCGGCTGAGGAACCCCAGCGCGATCAGGCCCAGGATGCCCAGGTGCACGGGAACCGCAAGGAACCCGATGTGCAGAAGGCCGAAGAGATTCCGGCCGTCCAGCAGTTGGTAGAACATGGAGGACGGGAGATCGGTGCCGAAGTATTTCGGGAAGGCCACGGAGATGTCGCGGAAGATGCGCATCCATGGATACCGCATGCCGTCCGCATTTCCCGTCATGTTCGCAAAGTGGGGGATGTAGGTGTCGAACGCGCCGACGACCAGCCAGTTGCGCAAAATCCAGAAGCCCGCGATCGCGGAAAATCCGAGGGTGAAAACCGCTAGGTTCCGCCAGCGGCGCTTGAGCAGGAAGAACAGGAACAGGCCGGCAAACAGGGAACAACCCACGCTGCGAACCAGGTAGGTGTAGCCCGTGAGCAGGCCGAGGGCCGCGACGCGCGGCCAGGAGAGGGCCTCTTTCCACCGCTCATACAGATAGAGGATCAGCAGGGAGAAAACCAGGTAGCTCATCTCGGCCATGTACCAGCACGACATAGTCAGGATGCCCAGCAGGAACATCCCCATGATCACGGCGGCGAGGGCGCGAAACGGGTCGTTCGGATACAGCTGGCGTGTCCACAGAGAGCAGACGATGCTCGCGAGAACAAAGGTTAGCGCGACGAACACCTTGCCGGGCAGGACACCCGTACCGAACAGCTTCATGACCGTGAAGAGCAGGAGAACGTGGCCTGGCGGTGTCAGTATTTCCGGGGGCGAATCCGGAAGGAAGGCCGCCACGTACCCCTTGCCGAGGGCGAGCGATTTTGCGAGAGCGTAGTACCGCGCGTCATCGCCCGTGTTCCACGTGAGGCTGAAGAAGAGCGCGGCCAGGAGCGCCGCGAGCAGGCCGGAAATCCAGACCACGAAATTGTTTTTATTCACGTTTGTTTCCAATTGGTTTTTCTCCCGGAGAATCCCAGCAGATCAAGCACCCGGGCGCATCCATACGTTGCATACAGCGCTGAAAGAGGAATTACAAACTTCAGGTTCCGTTCCCTGCCCGCGATCAGAATCGCAGGGAAAATGACAAGGGCCGGCAGAGGAATCAGGAGGCTCGCGGCGCGGGCGTGTCCTGTTGCCGCTCCGCCAAGTCCCGCGAGGAACATCAAGAGGCCGATCATGAAAAGGACGGTGTACAAGGGCGCGTTCCCGCCGATGCGAGCGCCCGTTTTTTTCACGATCTTCCGATAGCTTCGGCGATTGGCATGCCAGAGCTGTTGCCGGAAGAACGCGCCCAGTGTGGCGGGTTCGCCGCGGTGCACGACCCGGAGCGTCGGAACGCCCACGACCGGGATTCCCTTCAAGTAGGCGCGGAACACGAAATCCGTATCCTCCCCGGTGGTCAGTTCTTCGTCGAATCCGCCCAGTTGGTTGAACACCTCGCGCGTCAGGAGCATGTTCCGCGTGGTGACCAGTCGGAAGCCTTCCTTCCGGATGACTTGTTTTCCGTTGAGTATTTCCGTGTGCGGATTCTTCCGCGCCCAGTGAATCTTCCACGCCGCCTGCACCCAGGTCGGCGGGTCGGGCGGTTCCGCCGGCCATCCAAGAATGATCTCGCCGTGTTCCCTCAGAAACGGTGCCGCCTGTTCCAGCCAGTCTTCGGCCAACTCGCAGTCGGCATCCACGTAGGCCAGCCATGACCCGGAAGCTACGGCAGCCCCGCGATTCCGGCATACGGGAATGCTTGCGCCGGGCAGTTCCAGCACTTTCGTCCATCCCGCCTCCCGCGCCTTCCGGGGAGTGCCGTCGGTGCTGCCGCCGTCGATCAGGATGACCTCGATGGGGATGTTGTCCAGGTTCCGCAGCCGGCGGACAGACTCGGCAAATGGACCAATGGTGTCGGCTTCGTTGAGCGACACGACGATGATCGAAAGAGTCCGGGCTGAACGGCTCATGGCCGCCAGCATTGCGCATTGAGCATCGCGGTTCAAGTCTCTATGATGTGCCTTGGGAATGCGATGAACATTGCCTTTCTCATGCAGGATGTCGGCGCGATGTTCGGCGCGGAACGCGCCACGCTCGATCTGGTCACCCGCCTTCGAAAGGCGGGGGAAGACGCCGGTGTTCTGCTGATCGATGAACGACGCCTGAGACTCGGACGGAGCGATCTTCGTGACGCGCTTTCCGCAGCCGGTGTGCCCTTGATACGCCTGCCGACCTCGCATCCGTTTTCGCCGGACCTGGTCCGGCAACTCCGGAAGACAGCGGCTGAAGGCAATACACACATTGTCCATGCCGTCGGACCCAAGGCGACGTTGCACGCATACCTCGCCTTCAGAAACACGGATACGCGTCTGTTCGGCACCGTCCACGGATGGTTGTTCCGCCGCGATCCGAAGGAGCGGTTCTACGAGTGGCTGGAGCGCAGGATGCTGAAGCGGTATGACTGCGTGATTGTGCTGTCGTCGTTCTACCGTGCAATCCTTTTGAAGAACGGGTTCCAACCCGACCGTGTCGTTCTCATTCGGTCCGGGCTTGATGTCGAATCCCTGGTGTCGGAGGAGGAAGCCAAAAGCAGCTTGTCTTCTGCGAATCCGTTTACCGTGGGAACGATCGGTCGGCTCAGTGCGGAGAAGAATCCTGTAATGTTCCTGCGGGCGGCGAGGGTTCTCCTTGAGCGCGGCGTCCAAATCAGGTTCATTGTGGCGGGCGAAGGGCCGGAGCGCGCAAAACTCGATCAGTTGGTCGAGAAGTGGGGTCTTTCTGAATCCGTACGGATGCCGGGTTATCTCTCCGTTCGGGATTTCATGAAGCAGGTCAACGTTCTGGTTCAGTGTTCGTTCATTGAGAATTTCCCCTACAGCATCATGGAGGCCATGGCCTGGCGCCGCCCGGTCGTGGCGACGGCCGTGGGAGGGGTGCCGGAACTCATCGAGGAGGGGAAGACGGGCTTCCTGGTGCCGCCGGACGACCACGAGGCGCTCGCCAACCGGATTTGTGAAATGGCCTTCTGGCCTCGACTGATCGAGGAAATGGGGGCGGCGGGCCGTCGTAAGATGGAGCGTGAATTCGCCCTCCGGACATCTGTCGAACGTCACCGCGAACTCTATGCATCGCGTGGCGGGTTTCGCTGACGAAACATCGCCGTGCTGACGAGTCTCATCTTCGCGAGGCGAAAGAGCAGGGCCGTCCACAGACAGCCGAATCCGTACTTCACGCTCCGCCTGAAGTTGATCGACGACGCCTCTTCGAAGTACTTCGTCGGACAACTGATTTCGGCGACCGTGTATCCAACCCACAGAATCTGGGCGAGCATCTGATTGTCGAAAACGAAGTCGTTGGAGTTCCGGTCGAGCGGCAATTTCAACAGGAGTTCCCGGGAAAACGCGCGGTAGCCTGTGTGGTATTCGGACAGTTTTGCGCCCATCATCAGGTTGGAGAAGAGCGTGAGGAATCGGTTCGACACGTACTTCCACACCGGCATCCCGCCCTTGAGCGCGTATCCGCCGAGGATACGCGAGCCCAGCACGCAGTGATACAACCCGTTGCCGATCATCGAGACCATCGCGGGGATCAGCTTGGGCGTGTACTGGTAATCGGGGTGGACCATGATGACGATATCAGCGCCTTCTTCAAGGGCGAGGCGATAGCAAGTCTTCTGATTTCCGCCGTATCCCAGGTTCTTCGGGTGGACGTGAACCTTCACGTTGGGGAGTCGCGCGGCGATCTCGGCGGTGTTGTCGCGGCTGGCGTCGTCAACGAGGATCACGGTGTCGACAACCCCCTGATCCATAACTTCCCGGTACGTTTGTTCGACCGTGCGCGCCGCGTTGTACGCGGGCATCACGACGACGACTTTACGATTGTTGAACATGGTGCAGGTAGCTGATGGAATCCTTGCCATCAATCTGCCGTCCAGCCTACTATCCATAAATCATGCGGCCTTCATTGGCGAGAACTAATACGTTGTTGTGGTGGATCGCCTGCCTTCTCGTGGTTGCCGTTTATCTCCTTTCCGTGCCGCGCCTCTGGCAATGCGAAGGGGCCGACGAGGTCGAGTACCTGGGGCTTGCGCATTCCATGGTTCGCGGCTTCGGCTACACGCTCTACGGACAGCCGTATGTGCTCTATCCGCCGTTGTATCCGTTTATTCTGTCCCTCATCCTGGGACATGGCGCCGGGTTGTGGCGTCTCCTCTACATGGTTAACGCGTTTTGCGGAGCTGCCGGACTGATCGTGGGCGCTACATGGCTTCGGTTGTGCTTTGGTCGGGCGGGCCGCTGGGCCGGCTGGTTGGCGCTTGTCTCCTATTTCGCATGGAGTTTCTCGACGCGGTTCCTGTTGTCCGAGGCGCTGTTCTTCGTTCTCAGTGTTTCGGTGCTGATTCTGGCCTGGCGCGTTCTTTGCGAGGAGCGATATCCGGGGTGGGTTGTTGCCCTCGTGGGGTTCGGTTCGCTCCTTTGCGCGATGACGCGTTTCGGTGCTGTTGCGCTGACACTGGCCGTCTGTCTTTCCTCCTTCCTGAAATGGATGCTGACTCGCTCCCGCGCCGCACTGTCTGTGCTCGTCGCTGCAGCCGTTCTGGGCGGTGGCTTTGCTGTTGCATGGGAAATCCGCGCTCAACACGTTGCCCCGCAGGCGGGCGAGTCGTACGCGCGCTGGGCGAGGACAATCATGGGGGTGTCATCCGAAACGGCGGGTATGGTGGCGAGAAACGCGGGCGAGGGGGCGGCGGTCAGGAAGGGCTGGCCAGGGCGCGCCCTGGAGTTGGGCGGCCGATATGGGCAGTATGTCGCGTCGAACGTTCGAAGTCCCTCGGCCGCCAAACCTCTGGCCCTGTTCCTGTGGCTTGTGTTCCTGACCGGACTGATTGCGCATCTGAAGCAGTATCCGTGGTCGCCGATCGGCTGGTACACGGCCATCTCCCTGCTGATTATCAGTCTGACCTCCTGGATTTCGAGCTACATGCGTTACCTTTATCCGTTGACGCCTTTCCTGTTTTTGTTCCTGCTCATGGGCGCGCGGTTTTGGTGGAAGCGTCTGATTGGCGGGGCGAACCGGCCGCGCAGGGCGCTTCTTGTTCTTTGCGGATTGGCCGGGCTTGCGTGGTCGGCAACGCATTGGGTCGATGCGGACTTGGCGGCAATGGAAGGCCGATACATGACGGTCACGGCTATTTTGTCCGCCGTCGTGTATGGCGGCCTCATCTGGGTCGGGATCTGGCCGGCGCCGTTACAGGCCGTCTCGTTAAGCGGCAGGATGACCCGGTTGGGAATGACGGCGATCGTCATCCTGTTCGCATGTCAAACCGCCGTGATTCTCGCCGCGCGGTACCGGTTGACGGAACAGAATCAAACGCTCAGAAATCGGAATCTGCTCGGAATGGCCGACGCCGGAGCGTGGCTGAGGGACAACACCGATCCTCAGGCCGTATGCATTTCTTCCCTTCCGCGTCTGACGGCCTTCCTTACCGATCGCCAAAACGTGTCGCCCGGTTACACGACGGCGGGCGGGTTGGACGTCGGCAAGGCCGAATACGTTGTCCGAATCGGGCGGTTGAACAATATCCCGGCTTTTGTTCCGGAGGAAGAGGAACGGTTGGTGACCGCTCTAGCGGGAGCGCCGGTTGTCCCCGTCTTTGCGTCCGGCGATGCCGCGGTTTACAGGATTGCAAAACCCTGAGTTCTGTTGTCGAATCTTTCGCGATGGCAACCATGGATTCAAGGAATCCGCAGGGAAGCGGGATTGAATTGTCGGTCGTCATGCCGTGTCTGAACGAGGCGGACACGCTCGAGACCTGCATCCGCAAGGCCGCCCGCGCGATGGAGGAGCAGGGCATCGCCGGGGAAGTGGTGGTGGCTGACAACGGCAGCACGGATGGTTCGCAGGAAATCGCGCGCCGTTGCGGTGCGCGGGTGGTGCCGGTGTCAGCCCGGGGATACGGCAGTGCGCTGATGGGCGGGATCAAGGCGTCGCGAGGCCGGTTTGTGGTCATGGGCGATGCCGATGACAGCTATAGCTTCCTCGAAATCCCCCGATTCGTCGAACAACTCCGGCAAGGCGCCGAACTGGTCCAGGGCTGTCGGCTTCCGTCGGGCGGGGGGGCCATCATGCCCGGGGCGATGCCGTTCTCGCACCGCTGGATCGGGAATCCTCTTTTCTCAGCCCTCGTCCGGCGCTGGTTCCGTTCGGGCATTCACGATGTGTACTGCGGGTTGAGGGGTTTCACCCGCGACCTGTTCGACCGGCTGGACCTGCGGTGCACCGGCATGGAGTTTGCCACGGAGATGATCATCAAGGCCACGCTCTTCAAGGCCCGCATCGTCGAAGTGCCGATCACCCTCCATCCCGACGGCCGCAAGTCCCATGCGCCCCACTTGAAGACATTCCGCGACGGCTGGCGCACGTTGCGGTTCTTCCTGATGTACTGCCCGAAATGGCTGTTCCTGATTCCCGGCCTCGTCCTGATCCTCCTGGGCATCGTGGGCTATGCCGTTGCTCTGCCCGGCCTGCAGATCGGCGGCGTTATCTTTGATGCGCACACACTTCTTTTCGCGACCCTGGCGTTCCTGATGGGGTACCAGTCGGTTCTATTTGCCATCCTGACAAAGACGTTTGCCGTGAATGAAGGCCTGATGCCCGAGGACCCGCTGTATCTGAAATTCTTTGAGATCATCAATTTGGAACGCGGCCTGCTTGTTGGCATGGTGGCGTTTCTGGCCGGCGCGGCGCTCCTGTTTTCGTCATTCATGATCTGGCGGTCCACCGGGTTCGGACGCCTCGATTACGCCGTGACCATGCGCTGGGTGATTCCGGGTGCCGCGCTGGCCGCGTTGGGTTTTCAGACCATTCTTTCAGGCTTCTTTGTGAGCATCCTGGGTATGCATCGCCGATGAACCCGTCCGGCTCATTTGATCGTTACGCCGATGATTACGAATCGGCTCTGAGCCGGGGCCTTTTGGTGTCAGGCGAGGGCCGGGATTATTTCGCTCGCGGGCGGGTTGTCTGGCTGTCGAGGCGGCTTCGGGAACTGGGGCATCCCGTTTCGAGCGTGTTGGACTTCGGGTGCGGGACCGGCGACACGGCGCCGCATCTCCTCGGGGAACTGGGGGCCGATCACGTCATGGGGGTGGACACCTCAAGACCGTGTCTCGATACGGCCGTCAGGAAGTTCGGATCGGAACGCGTTCATTTCGTGCCGGCGGACGAGTTCCTGCCCGCAGGAGATCGCGACCTGGTTTTTTGCAACGGGGTGTTTCACCATATTCCGCCGCCGGCGCGCGCGGAGAAGGTGAGATGGATTTGGGAATGTCTCCGGCCCGGCGGGTTGTTTGCCTTCTGGGAGAACAACCCGTGGAATCTCGGAACACGGCTTGTGATGCGGCGGATTCCCTTTGACCGCGGCGCGGTCAAGGTGTCGCCGCCGGAAGCGCGCCGGCTTCTGAGCGACGGCGGATTTCAGATCCTGCTGACCGATTTCCAGTTCGTGTTTCCGCGCGCCCTGCGCTTCCTGCGGGGACTGGAGAGCGTCCTCGCGCGTCTGCCCCTGGGAGCACAGTACATGGTGCTGGCGCGGAAGCCGGGGTGATTACTCGGGCCGAGCCATTTCCTCGAACCGTCCATCGGTCCAGTCGGCGTTTGGGATGAAGCGGAATATCTTGCGCGCAGGGAATTCACCGAAGAGACAATCGTTCATTTCTGGGATATCCCGCGCGTAGATCACGCTGTTGGTCAGGAGAGGGTCGTTGTAGACGAACCCGGACGAGTAGCGGAAATTGTCCTCGCCGGTTGAGTCGATCAGCACCACTGCGTTGCGCAGATCGTCGCGTTGGGCGAGTTGTTCCAGCACCTCTGAGGTCTGCTCGTAACGTTGCGAATATACGGGCCACACATAGAAAGGCCAGTAGAACGAGAGAGCGTGCAGAAACGACACCATGACGATGGCGAAGACGGCCCCGCGCGTTGCCGGTGTGAGGATGTTCCGCAGTCCTTGCACGGTCAGCACAATCGCGAACGGCACGGCGGCCGTGTAGTACCGTGCCTCATATTCAAACCCGTAGTATGGGAAGAAGAAATACATCCCGATGCACGCCGTGATCATGCCGGTGGAAATCAGTGTCCGGCGGTCGAACGGGTTGTGAAGAAACGCCAGAGAAACAAACAGCAGGGATGCGGGCCAGCCGAATAGCGCCTTGTTGAACCGGAGCACCGTCCAGATCATATTGCCGGTTGCGACGGCTGGCGTGTAACCGTCGGAGAAGCCGAGCGAATCGTGTTTTACGAGGCCCGGCGACGGGCCGTTGCTGAAGTTGTACCCCGTGGCGAAGCACTGCCCATAGAGAGTGTGATTCCATGCGAGCAGGAACGCGAGGGGTAGGGCGAATCCTGCAAGCGCTGCAGGCGCGCCCTGCCCAAGCTGGCTACGTATTTTTGTCGGAAGGACAACAAAGGCCGCTATCAGGAAGAGAACGAGCAGAAGAAAATCCTGTGGGCGGGTCAGGAGAGCCATTCCGAACAGGAACCCGGGCAAGACAAACCAGGCGCGGCGCCGGTGTGATCCGTGGTCGTCGCAGAGACATGTCATCGCGGCGAGGCTGGCAAGAGCAAACATCAGGAACGTGATATGCGACATGAAAGACCCGCCCAGCAGCAGGCACATCGGGGATGTGAGAAAAAGGACTCCGCTGATGCGAGCGAAGAAGCGATCGAAGAGGCGGCGAAGCACGCGAACGAACGAAACTACACAGATGGAAAATGCGAGAGGCATTATCGCGGACACAATGCCCGGTTTCATGCCGAGCGCGAGCCAGAGCGCCTGTCCCGGAAAATACTTTGTGTGCCACTTGCCGTCGAAACTCATTACGATGTTGTGTTGCGCGAAGTGATCTTCGCACGTGGGGGTGGGAACCCAAATCCTTCCGAGACAGAGAATCTTCGCTTCGAACCAATGGCTGATGGCGTCGGTAACATGCGGAATCCCGCCGAAGACAAATGTCTGAACCATCCACGCGGCGGCGAACGCACAGACCCCGAGCGCGATTGAAAATGTACGATCCGTCAGTCCGAGGAGGTGCTCCCGCCTCGTGTCATACAGCTTGTGTGTGCCGAGGCAGAGGAGAGCCATGAAAAGGAGAATCACTGTCATCGTCCATTGTGACCGCTGAAGAAGTGCGACGAAGGGAGGCGTGAGGACTCCGTCGCTGGAAGCAACATGCGCCAGTGATACCATCGGGAAGACGCCGCTCCCTGACATTACGGCAAGCGCGAGCCCGGCCAAGAGGAACGTCAAGGCAACCCGCCGCGAGATTCGGAAGTACGGAACAGGCTCCATATTTGTTTCATCCATTTGGCCGTTACGACCAAGAACGACTACCGATACCCCTACTGAGACGCTCTCGGCCGGTCAACATCCAAAAGAGGAAGGATGCCCGCTTCCCAGGGTCCTGACAGAAACTCCTTGCCCCGGTTCGCGTTGAAGCCATAATCGTCGCGTTCTTCATCTCTCATGACTCTGAGTGACATACGCGCGAAGGCAGAGGTCCTGTTTGAAAGCGATGGGTTTCGCGTGGCATCCCTGTTTCTTGTGAACCGGTTTTTCCTGTTCGGCATCGGGGTCATGTCCGTCATCCTGTTCACGGGCCTGGTTGAGAAGCCGGATGTGCACATTCATTCGAGCGAGGTGTGGTTGCAGATCTGGGGAACCTGGGATACGGGCTACTTTCTTGCAACGGCGCGACATGGTTACGTGGTCGGCGGAGAGCTCTGTCGGTTCCCTCTCTATCCTCTGGCGATTAAAGCGGTTTCCCTTCTTGTCGGAAATTTTTTTGTAGCGGCCTTGATCGTTTCGAATCTGGCGCTGATCCTGTGTTGTGTCCTGATCTATCGGCTCGCGGCGCTCGAGGGGCCGGGGTCGGAGGCGAGGAATGCGTGCAAGTATCTCCTGCTTTTCCCGTCGTCATGCATTCTCTCCGGCGCGTTCTCCGAGTCGTTGTTTCTCGCCGTGATGCTGGGGAGTTTCTACTACGCGCGCAAGCGGTTGTGGCTCCTGGCAGGTCTCCTGGGGATGTGCGTCGCGCTGACGCGTTCCATCGGATGCCTCGTGTTTCTCCCGCTCCTTTACGAGTACATGCGGAGCTGCGAATTCCGCCTGCGCGCGGTCAGGCCGGATGTGCTGTGGTTGCTGCTGGTGCCGGCGGGTACGCTCCTCTTCTTCTCGTACCTTTACGTTCTGACCGGAAACTACTTCGCTTATGTGGACTCCGCGACCCGGGAGTATTTCAGTGTTTCCTTTCACAATCCGTTCGCGATCGTCCATCGGTTGTGGTTCAGTTTCCGCTACCAGAGTCCGGACTACTTCTTCAATGCGGCCCTGACGATCCTGTCCGTCGTGGGGCTCACGGTGTTTATTCGGAAGATCGGAGTGACGTACTGGCTGCTGGCGATGCTGCTGATCTTTGTGCCGCTCATGAGCACATCGTGGATTGTCGCCATGTCGCGGTATCTGAGCGTGGTGTTCCCGCTCTTCCTCCTGGCGGCCAAATTGGCCGAGCGGCCATGGCTGGACGAAATCATGACGATCGCGTTCGCGATGATCCAGGGTTTCGTGATGGCTATGTGGGTATTAGACATGCGCTTCGTCGTCTAGGCCCTGCGTGGCTGCGATTTCGAAATCGCGTTTACAGCGTTTGCAGTCCTGAGGCGAGTTCCCGGATGGCGTCCAGCTTGGCTTTCGCGTGGATGTCGAACGTGTACCGTGACTTGACGTCCTCCACCGCCTGCTGTCCAATCCGGCGCGCGAGGTCTGGATCGCCAAGAAGCCTGTTGATCTCGTGCGCAAGCGCTTCGCCGTCCCCCGGCTCAACGAGAAGACCGTTTCTGCCGTGCTCGATGTGGTCTGCCGTGCCGGCCGAGCGCGTCGCGACAACAGGCTTTCCATACGCCATGGCTTCCAGGAGAACGACCTGCCCTGTCGCTCGCGCGGAGGGGATGAGGGGAATGGCAACCAGCGCGCATCGGCGGAGATGATCGAGGTATTGCCCGCGGGAGATTTCCCGGAGCAACGTGACGTTCTCCGGCAACGATGTCGAAATCGAGACCCGTCCTCCCGCGATCATGAGGATCGGCGCGTTGATCCGGGGCGCGACCCTTAGCAAGGCGTCGTAATCGCGAAGCGTGCGCCCCGCGGACAGGACGAAGCCGTCGTTCCGGTCCGACATCGCCGGCTCATGGATGTTGCTGTGCATGGGGACGTACCGGACCTTCGAGCGGGGAATCCCGAACCGCTCCGACACGCTCTCCACTTCAGCGGAACTGTTCGTCAACACGCCGATGGACCGGCGCGCGACAAGCCGGTAGAGCGCGGTCTTCAGTTTCCAGAGGGGATTCGAGGAATGCTCTTCGTCAATGAAGACCTCGCACAGGATTTGTCTGGAGGGTCGGAACAGGAGCGCGCAGAGCAGTCCATACACGAGCGACTCGCGGGCGCCCATGGTGACCACGATATCGTAGCGCGACTGCAGGCCCAGCAGTCGGACAGCCTCGATCCACGCGGAGTGGGGCGCCTTGTGAGCTTCGCGCCTTTCCACGTCGTAGATCGAACGGGTGCTCCGCGTCCACACGGCGCTTTGCCAGAAGACCATGTTGGTCAGAATGCGAAGTCCGCCTGGCGAAATGTTCGTCATTGTGCGTTGAGCGTTTCGTGAAAATCGCCTACCATTCTGCCCGAACAACCTGTAACTGACAACGGGCTAATGACTGCACCTATCGTGAGTGTCATCATGGGAACCTACAACCGCGCCGGCGTGATCGGCCGCGCGATCCAATCGGTTCTCGATCAGGATTTCCGGGACTGGGAACTGGTGGTGGTTGGCTGTTGCACGCCGGACAATACCGGCGAGGTTGTCGGGGGATTCGGCGACCCGCGCATCCGGTTTCACAACATGGACCACTTTGTGGACGACACGGGGTCTTCGACCAAGAACTATGGGCTCCAGCACATGGCGCGCGGCAAGTATATCTGCTATCTCGACGATGACGATCGTTACACCCCTGACCATCTGTCGGTGATGGTGGGCTACATGGAGGCGCATCCCGAAGCGGTTTTTGCCTACGCCCGGTCCTGTTACCGCGACAAGAGGACCGGGCGACGGATTCTGGGCAACCCGTTCCAGCGCTGGATGCACGGCTACTCGCGCGAGAAGCTGCTTCGCTACAACTTCCTCAATGTGAACTGCGTGATTCACGGGAAGTCGCTTCTCGATGAGGTGGGATACTGGAACTCCGAGCGGTTCTTCAATGACTACGATCTCTGGCTGCGGATCAGCGAGAAGCACGACCTTCACTATATCAACCGGGTGCTGGCCGAGACGTTCGTGGACGAGCCGCCGTTTCTTGTCCGGTTGTTCAGCAAGGGGTGGCGGATTCTCCGGCACGGCCGCCGAACGCCTAGGAAGTAGCGGAGAGCATGGATCGCAGCCCCGCCGTGAGGCTGACGCGCGGAGCCCAGCGCAGCTCGCGCCGGGCTTTCCGGATATCGGCCCGACTGGAATGAATTTCCCTTCCCGTCCACGAATTCCGCTTCCATTGAACGGGGTGGCGGGTCATGCGGCTCAGCTTCTTCATGACCTCGCCGACGGACACGTCTTTCCCGCTGCCGATATTGTAGATCGCCATGCGCCCGGTCGGGGCCTGGATCGCCGCGTGAATCGCCGATGCCACGTCGGAGATGTGGATAAAATCGCGCCGGGCCTCGGGATTCTTGAGGCCGGCGGCGCGTCCGTGTTTCGCGCAATGCACAAGATACGGAAGCAGGAATTCCCTGTTCTGCTCCGGCCCGTACACGTTGAAGATCCGAAGGATAACCGTTCGCACGCCGTATTTCTGCGAGTACATCCGGCACAGTTGTTCCGCGCGCTGCTTGGATCTGGCGTACGGGGTGATGGGCGCGGGTTTGTGGCGTTCCGCCGCCGCACCGGAACGATTTCCGTACACGCCTGCGGTGGACGGCAGGATCATCCTGGCGTTCCGGGCCCGGCACAGGTCCAGCGCATTCCGCGTGCCCAGAACGTTCACGTCCGTGGCGGATCGCGCGTTGCGGCGGAACTGCGATCTGCGGGTGGTCCCCGCGAGATGGATGACGATGTCCACCAACCCCTCGAAACAGATCGGTTTCCGGACATCCCGGCGCCAGGGAATGACAAGAAAGTTCCGTTTCCGCAGATAGCGGACAAGGTGTTTTCCGATGAACCCGTTGGGCCCGGTAATCAGGATGCGGCGTCCGGTGAAGCGATTCGTTCTGGAGCTCATTCAACCCGCCTGTTGAGCCAGCCGGTTCAACCCGGACTTCGGATTGAAGAATTCATTCGTGAACGCCCGATACCACTCGATGGTTTTCTTCAGGCCTTCCTCAAACCCGACTTCCGGAGACCAGCCGAGAATTCGGCGTGCTTTCCGGTTGGAGGCGCACATGTGCCAGATCTCCGTGGGCCGGTAGGGCAGGACGCCGATGTCAAGCCGCGACGAGGAATTCGTCAGCTTGTGGATCTTGCGGACCACATCGCGGATGGGAATTTCACGGCCGGTTCCGAGATTGATGACTTCTCCCACGGCCTTGCGATTCGTCGCCGCCATCAGAATCCCGTCCACGAGGTTGCCCACGTAGTTGAATTCGCGCGTCTGCTTACCCTGTGTGGTCCGGACCGGCACGCCGCGCAGGCAGTTGATGATCAGCTCGGCGAGGACGGCGCGCGGACTCTGGTACGGTCCAAACGCATTGAACGGCCGGACGACGGCGATCGGATGGCCGGTCACATGATGCTTCATGCGGCAGTACAGTTCGCCGCCATACTTGCCGACGGCGTAGGGCGACGTGGGAAAGGGGGGGGTGGGCTCTTTGAACGGGACGGTCTTCTGAAACCCGTAGACTTCCGACGTCGAGATGTACACGAACCGTTCGAAATCCTTGAGTCCCTCGATGAGGTTGGCGGTGCCCTTCAGGTTGCTGTCCAGGGCCTCGGAGAAGTGCGTGAAACTGTCTCCCACGTGGTTGTAGGCGGCCGTGTGAATGATCACGTCCGGCTTTGTGTTTCGGATCGGGCGGATCGAATCCTGGTTGCGCAGGTCCGCCTCGATCACGTCGATCGAGTCCCAGACGTCGGCAAGGCGGACGTTGTCGATGATGCTGTTGTATTTGGTTGTGACCAGCACGTGCGCGCCCGTGCCCACGAGCCGGTGAACGATGTGGGAGGGGATGAATCCGCCGCCGCCGGTGACGAGGACGCGTTTCTTTTTCAGGGATGTGCTCATGATTCCTTCTGCGTGTAGAAGCGGATTAACTGGTCTTCGGCCTGTTGACGTTCGGTGTCGGTGTTGAACGTAATCTGGAGTCCCGTGTGCTGATAGACATACAGCCGGCGGTCCCGCAGGATGCGCTGAAAGAACTCGATCAGGCCCGCGCCGTCCGGCTGACGGACGAGGTCCTCCGTGGCGAAGCGGTCCATCGCTTCCGCCTCGATCACGGAGAGGCCCACGTAGTAGTGCAGCACGGGCTTCTCGTCGAAACTGACCGCCGCGCCGTCATCCTGGAACCGGACAAGTCCGAAGGGATTCCGGATGCTTACTGCGGCGATCGTCGCCAGGGCGTTCGACCGCTCGTGGAAGGCAAGCAGGTCGCCGAATCGGATGTCGGAGATGGTGTCGCCGTAGCAGACCACGAGCCGGTTCTCAAAATTCTTTCTCGCGACGACCAGCCGCTGGAGCATGCTGGCCTCCGTGCCGGCGTTCGAAAATTCGATGCGCGCGCCCGGGAACGGATGCCGGCTGAAATGATCGACAATCAGGTTGCCCTTGTGTCCGATGCAGAGAACATATTCCCTGAATCCCTCCTTCACGGTGTGCGCCAGAAGGTGTTCGATGACGGGCCGGCCGCGGATCGGCACCAGCGCCTTGGGGACGGTATCCGTCCACGATTTCAGACGGGTTCCGGCGCCGCCGCAGAGCACCGCCACTTTGGGTAGAGGTTCTGTCATGGATGGAGGCCATTTAGCGCCGCCATGGCCGCAAAATCAAGTGTACAGGCGCAAGAATGCGTGTCGCCGTATCGACATCGCCTCATCCGATCAGTAGGATCGATCTCCATGAGCGCGTGGGTTTTCTGGATATCGGCGACCTGTCTCATCTATATTTACCTCGGATATCCGGCCTTTGTGTGGATCGCGGCGCGACTTTGCCCGCGGCCGATTCGAAAGCAGGCGTTTGGCGGATCCATTTCCGTGGTCATCGCTGCGTGGAACGAAGAGAAGCGCATTGCGGAAAAGCTGGCGAGTGTTCTGGGGTCCGGGATTTCGGATCGTATTCTCGACGTTTTGGTGGCCTCCGACGGGTCGACGGATGGAACGGCGAATGCCGCGCGATCCGTGGCCGATTCGCGGATCCGAGTGATCGAGTATCCGGTGCGCCGGGGCAAGGCCGCCACACTCAACGATGCCGTTCCCCAGTGTCGCGGCGAGGTCGTGGTTCTGACGGACGCCCGCCAGGAATTGGATCCCCATGCTTTGGGGAATCTTCTTGCGGCATTTGCCGATGAGCGGGTGGGTGTCGTTTCCGGGGAACTGGTTTTCCGCCGAGGGGAAAGCGACACGGTCGCCGCGCGGGGCATCGACGCCTACTGGAATTACGAGAAGTTTATCCGCAGGCAGGAAAGCCGGTTCGGTTCCGTGCCCGGTGCCACGGGGGCGCTGTATGCCATCCGTCGCGAGTTGTTCAAGCCGATCCCGGCGGACACATTGCTCGACGATGTTGTCATTCCCATGCAGGCGGTTCTGCGAGGCTTTCGCTGTGTATTCGAGGAGGCGGCGTGGATCTACGATACGCCGTCGCAATCACCGTCGCAGGAGGCTGTTCGCAAGAGGCGGACGATCGCCGGAAATGCGCAACTTGTCCGGCTCTATCCGGGCTGGCTGTTGCCGTGGCGAAACCCGATCTGGTTTCAGTATGTGTCCCATAAGATGGGACGCCTGCTTTCCCCGTTCCTGCTTCTCGGATGCGTGTTCAGCAATATTCTGTTGCTTCGCCAGTTTCCTTACGCAATCTTGGGTGCGATGCAGACAGTGTTCTATTCAGCCGCGCTGGCGGGGTGGTTTCTTCAGCGGGGCGGGGATCGGTCATGGAACCTGTTTGCCGTGCCTTTCACGTTTGTATCTCTGAATACTGTCACGTTGCTTGGAGTTTGGGATGCGATTCGAGGTCAGACCGACGCCCGGTGGTTCAGGCTGGAGAATACAAATGAGCCGCGATGAAGATCGACAGCGTGATGCCGGCCAAAACGGCGGATGCGCGAACGGGAACGATTGCCGACTGAGTACCCGTCTTGTGGGTTTTGCCTCGAGACATTTCATCTTTGCCGCGACCGTTCTTGCCATCCTGATTTACGCTCTAAACTATCTCGGCCACGGCTACGGCCCGCCCATCCGCTCCGACGGAGTGGGGTACTACGCGTATCTGCCCTCGTATCTGATCTATGGCGATCCGTCTTTCCAGGAATTGGCGCGGGCGCAGTACGACGGGCGCATTCCCGAGTGGACGGGCATCACGCTTTGCCCGGCAACGGGCCGGTATCTGGACCAATACGGTCTCGGCGTGGCCGTGATGATGACACCGTTCTTCCTAATGGCGCATGGGTTGACGTGGTTATTCCGGTATCCGGCGTCGGCGCCCGCCGAAATTGTTTTCAGTTTCCCGATGGATGGATACTCTTTCTTTTACCAGCACGCGGCAGGCTTGGCGGGGCTGTTCTATTTGATCGCAGGCTTGTTCGTTCTGAAGATAGTGCTGGAACGCTACTTCTCCAAGGGAGTTGCACTGGGCACGCTGGCAAGTCTTCTGCTGGGGACGAACCTGCTGTTCTATGGCACTGTCTGGTCGGTGATGAGCCACACGTATTCGTTTTTCCTCTTTGCTTGTTTCCTTCACCTGATTCCGAGGTGGTATGAACGACCCGATTCAAAGCATCTGTCTGTTCTGCTGGGCCTGACGGTGGGCCTGATCGCATTGGTTCGCGTGCCGAACCTGGTTGTGCTCATGGTGTTTCTCCTGTTGGGGGTTCACAGCCTGCATGACATAAAGGGGTGCATTCGTCTGTTCTTGTCGCATGCAGGAAGCATCTCCTTGGCAGCAGCCATCGCGCTCCTCATGTTTCTTCCGCAACTGCTGGTCTGGAGATACGGCGCGGGCCGGTGGCTGCTCAACGGATATGCCTCCCTCGGAGGCCATTTCGATTTCTCTTCGCCGGCGATCCTGAGCGTCCTGTTCAGCCTGAAAAGAGGGTTGTTCTTCTGGTCGCCGATCTTGCTCCTGTGCATTCCGGGGTTTCTCAAACTGGCGAGGAGCCGCGCAGGAGATATATTGGTCGGCGCAGTGGTCTATCTTCTTCTCAATCTCTATCTGGTGTCCAGCTGGTGGTGCTGGTGGTTCGGTATGGGGTTCGGACACCGGGCATTTGTGGAGAGCCTTGCGGTGTTCGCCTTTCCCCTTGCCGCTTGGTATGGGGGGGTAAGCACAAGAGTCGGAAAGTCAGCCGTCCTCGTGTTCAGCATGGCCTGCGTCGTCTATTCCCTCTTTTTTATGAAGCTCTTTCTCTCTCGCGAAATTGGCGGCAATGGCTTGGATGCGCAAGCGCTCTATGACATTGTCTGGAATCGGAAAGAGTGGGTGTTGAATTGGCTGGCCCGGTGAACGGCGGAACTCGATGAACCCGGTGGAATCCAAATCGTCTCTTGTCAGCGTGGTGCGCACATCACCCGAAGGCGTCATTCGCGACGTCCGGAAGGCCATGGAACTTGCTGAATGGCAACGGTTTATCACACGAGGGGTCGAGGTTTCTCTCAAGGTGAATCTGGGGTGGGACAAACTGATCCCGGGGGCCGTAAGCGCGCCGTGGATGGTCGAGGGCGTGATCCAGGCGATCCGCGATTATGTGGGCCGCATCTATCTCGTTGAATCCAGCCAGGTGGTGGTCGATGTGGAGGATGCGTTGCGCATGACGCGGTTGGACCGCGTGTGCGAGAAATACGGTGTTGAGTGGGTGAATATGTCGCGCTCGGATTTCGTGCGGGTTCAGGACGACAAGCGGCTGGTGCTGAAGGATGTCCTGATCCCGGAAATTCTGACCCGGACCGAAGTGATCACTCTTCCCCTGATGAAGACGCACAACAAATCCACGATTACCGGAGCGGTCAAGAACCAGTGGGGGTGTCTGCGAGAGCTTCGGCACAATTACCACCTTGTGCTCTCCGGGGCGCTTGTGGATGTGAATGCGATTGTGAAACCGCGGTTCGCCGTCATGGACGGGACGATCGGCTTGGAGGGCAACGGCCCGAAGTCCGGCGCGCCGAAGGAGATGAACCTCCTTCTGGCGTCGGGCGATATCGTCGCGCTCGATGTCACCGCGGCGCAGATCATGGGATTTGATCCGGCCGCCATCGACCATCTTCAGTTGTGCGCGCAGCATGGGCTGGGGAGGGGGGCGCCGGCCGATATTCGTGTGGCCGGCGAGAGCGTCGAAGACGTCCAAACCTCATTTGCCCCTGCCCGCCACAACGCGGTGTCGTGGTTTGAGTTGTTTTTGCGGAAATCGCTTTTCCGGCGGTTTGTTTTCGATACGCCTTTGCTCCGGTTCTTCTGCTGGGTGGCAAGGCGGTATTACGACGTGTGGAACGCGGTTATCGGTCGGAAGTTGCGGGAGCGCGTTTTGCGCGTGTCACGTTACGGCGCGCAATGGAAGGAAGGCTGAGCTATGGCCGAACCGACTGTTGATAGAATATCCCAGAGCGCGATATACGACCGCCGGTTTCCGGACCGGGATCGCGCAAGAAAGTCATCCATATGGCGTGTGCTGTGCCGCGAGTTCCTCCAGCGCTACGTGTCAGGCGACGCGACGGTTCTCGATCTCGGCGCGGGCTTCTGCGAGTTTCTTCACCATATCCATTGTGCCCAGCGAATTGCGGTTGACGCAAGCGAGCGGCTATCGGAATGGGCTCCTGCGGGTACGCGCTTGATCATTACGGAGTCGCCTAATTTCGAGGGAGTGAACGACGATTCGGTGGATGTGGTTTTTGCGAGCAACTTCTTTGAACACCTGCGCGACAAGGAAAGCCTATTCCTATACTTTGTTGAGATTCGTCGTGTGTTAAAGCCGCGCGGACGCCTTCTCATTATTCAGCCAAACGTGCGTCTGCTTGGAGGATCGTACTGGGGCTTCATTGACCACCACATTCCGCTGACCGACCGCAGCATGGCGGAAGCGCTGGAGCTTTCCGGGTTGGAAGTTGAGGAAATTCGCCCCCGTTTTTTGCCCTACACGACGCGAAGTCGGATGCCCCAGCATCCGATATTTGTCTGGCTTTATTTGAAATTACCCTTTCTTTGGTTGTTCCTCGGAAAACAGACTTGGTTTGTTGTGCGGAAGGAGGATTGTTTGTGAGAGTGGCTGTCATCGGCGGTGGTGTGGCGGGTCTCGTGGCCGCTCACGAACTCGCTAAATCCGGCGAGAAGGTGATCCTGTTCGAGCGGGACACGGAACTCGGCGGCCTTGCGTCGTCGTTCGATTTCTTTCCGGACTGGCGTGTGGAGAGGTACTACCATTTCATCTGCCGTCCGGACCGGTCTTACTTCGAGATGCTAGCCGAGTTGGGTCTGCATTCACGGCTGCGGTGGGTCGCGACGGAAATGGGTCTCTTCCACAAGGGCCGGATGCACACGATCGGCGACCCGCTGAAACTGCTGGCCTTTCCCCACCTGTCGCCCTTGGACAAATTGAAATTTTTCGCCGCCGCGGCAATGAGCGCCTTATCTTCCGCTGAAGCATGGCGGAAACTGGAGGACATTCCCGCGACGGAGTGGTTGGTCAGGGCCTACGGCCGGCAAGTGTACGATATCCTCTATGAACCGCTCTTGAGACTGAAGTTTCACGAGAACACGAGCGACGTCTCGGCGGCGTGGATGTGGGGCAGGTTCCGCAGGGTGGCGAAGTCGCGCACGGCATTCGGAAAGGACTATCTCGGCTATATCGAGGGCGGTACGGATGCCTACGTCAGCGCGCTGGCCGGTTCCCTCCGGGACCGGGGCGCCGAGGTGAGAACGGGGGAGCCAGTCGAGCGTGTGGTCATTGAGGACGGGCGTGTGCGCGGTGTCGTGTGCGGCGGAAGAAAGGTGTCGGCGGATTATGTCCTGTCGACCGTGCCGATCCCTTCGTTTGTCAAGATGGCGGAGGGCCAGCCGGGTCCGTATTTCGACAACCTTCGCCGTCTCAAGTATATCGGAGTCCGCGTCATGCTGTTGCAGCTCAACAGGCAGTTCAGCCCATACTTCTGGCTGAATATCAGCGATCCCGAGATCGATCTCGCGGGGATCATCGAGCACACGAATCTGAATCCATCCGCGGCGCCTTCCGGGTCGGCCATCTTGTACCTGCCGCAGTACATGTCGTCAGCGCATCCCTGGGTGACGGCGAAAGACGAGGATTTGCTGGATCTCTATTGCGATTATCTTCATCGCTTGAACCCGGCGTTCGACCGCTCCTGGGTGACAGGTTATCGGGTGCATCGCGATCCGTATGCCCAGCCGATCTGCGGTCTCGATTTCGTGTCTCGTATCCCGTCGATGAAAACGCCTGTGGAAGGACTCTATCTGACGGACTCCTATCAGCTTCACCCGGGCGACCGCACGGTCTGCGACAGCACCCGGTTGGGGAAAGATGCCGCGCGGCTGATTTTGCGCGCCGGTGCCTGAGTATCCGCTTTGCGCCGGCCGGCTGTCAGCGGGATTTGTCCGGGCAGTCGAATTGGACTTCGTAGTTCACGCCGGGACCCCATACACGGGGGCGGTAGGTGCAGTCGGCCCGCCATTTTTTCATTTCCACTTGCCAGTCCGGCCGGTCAGGCAGTCCATATCTGTAGCGCCACCACTGGGCTCCCGTCAGTAACCCTGCACAGAGACACCAGACCATCGCTATGCGAATGATCAGGGACCCGCGCAGCGAGTTTCTCAGGGCGAACCATGCGCCGATCAGCAACAGGGCATTGGGGACGTAGTAATACCGCTGGTGCCAGCCGAAGTTGAGATAGTGGATTTTCGGTCCGATGCCGACAATCGAGGGGACGAGGGTCAGGATCAGGTACGCCAGCAGCAGCGTCGGCCAGATCCGCCGTCCGGCCAGCCGGAAGATCGTGACCGGCAAGGCCAGGGACAGGATCAGGAAGAAGATTCCGTAGACCGTGAGCTTGAGAGTCAGTCCATCTTCAAAGGCCCAGATCATGTAGCGGGCCGAGAAGTTGCAGAGATATTCGCCGAAGAGCGTCATGCCCACGCTCTTCACCCAGAGGGTTCCGCCAAGCATCGCCGGTGACGGCAGGTTGCGGCCGCCGGGTGTGGCATAGGACACAGCGCCTCCGTGATCGTGCGGGTTAAAGTGGAGGTAGACAAGCACACCGAGCTGGACGGCGACGCAGACCGACAGAAGCACGCCGCGCATCAAGGTCGTGCGTTCGCGTCGCAACCAGCCTTTCAGGAGATACGCGGGGGCTAGGATGCAACTGGTGACGCTGGTCAGGCCGGCCGTGGCGAGGTAGACGCGCTTCCAGACTTCGTACGCCGGGCCGCGGCGGGCGTGTTCGAACAGCAGCAGCGCCGCGCCCATCGAGAAGTAGAACTGGCTGTTGGTCGTGGTTAGCCACAGTTCGTCGCTGAGCGGCGCGAGCAGGAGAATCGCGCACAGGGCGATCTTGTCGCCGAGGCGGCGGGCCAGAGTCAGGCGGCCGAAAAGGATGAAGGCATAGGGGATCAACTGGATGGCCAGCGCTCCGAGCGTGGTGAAAGCCGGGGCCCATTCCAGCGGCGCCATGCTGAACGTCAGGGCCGCGACCAGGCTGTTCCAGAACATGTAGTACGACGCATACGGTGTCAGAATGAGGGCCAGCGGTCCGTTGTTATGCGCAATGGACAGGAAATAGCTTCCCTCTTCACCCGCCATGCGCGGGCTGAAAAACAGATATGGAGCCCGGATGAAATGCGCGAAAATGACCGCGGCAAACAGCACCCAGAGGATCCGGCTGTTGTCGGCCCGGGAAGAGGATGGTTGGGATGTCATGGCCGAAAGCAGTAGCGAAGTCGTGTTTTGGAGTCAACCTTCATCAAGGCGGGAAGGAACGTGGACGCGAGCGGGTATTCTTCGGCCGGAAGGGCCCGAGTTCCGTCGCCCGCCCGGTGCGCTGCGCGACCCGGCAACTGCGGATTTGCAGATGTTTAGGCGTTCCCATCGGGTTCATGTATGCTACAAAGAAAAGGGGCTGTTTCCGGCGAAGTTGTGGGACAGTGGAACAGGTTGTTATGATTGCATTCAGAAGATGATGAAACGATGGATGTAAGCCGCATGAAATTGAGCATCCTGATGCCGGTTTTCAACGAGAAGTACACGGTGGAGGACATCGTGGATTCCGTGCTGAATGCGTCCCTTCCCGCAGGGGTCGAGCGTGAACTTGTGATTGTGGATGATCAGTCCACGGACGGGAGGTGGGACATCCTGGAGGCGCTTCAGGAACGCCATCCCCCAGTCAGGCTCTTTCGCCATCCTCGGAATATGGGGAAAGGGGCGGCGGTGCGAACGGCGGTCCAGATGGCCGAGGGGGATGTAATCGTGATCCAGGACGCCGACCTCGAATACGATCCGGCCGACTACAGCCGCCTGCTCGAACCGATTCTCCGGGGCGATGCGGATGTCGTCTATGGGTCTCGATTCCTCACGCGCGGCTACAAGCGCGTGCTCTACTTCTGGCACAGTCTGGGCAACCGTTTCCTGACCACGATCTCCAATATGTGCACGGACCTGGATCTCACGGACATGGAAACCTGCTTCAAGATGGCGCGCGGCCTTGTCAATCTGAAGCGGAAGACCTTCAGCAAAATCCAGCTTAAGATCTTTGACTCGATGGTCTGGATTTGGAGGGTTATCGATAAGGTGTTTCCGTGGAGAGGGATATCCTTGGTTGCCATCGCCCGAAAGCCATAGGGTTCGGGGCGTAGCGGGATATGAGCGATTCGTTTTTCGCCTTGAATTACGGGGCGAAACTGCGTGTCGGCGGGTTTACGGGGTTATTTTTTGGGGGTATTAGTCAGCGTACAGAATCAACTCGGGTTTGAGAGGTTCATGCGATGAAGCCTAGACGCGCACTTCAACTCGCGGTCTTGCTGTGTCTTGCGCACTCCGCAGGCGCAGCTATCTATTACGTCAACGATGCCTCCACGAACGGCGACGTCTACTGTTCCGCTGTGGGCAACAGCGGCAATTCCGGGACCACGGCTGCGAGCCCGAAAGCCATGCTGCAAGAGGTTTTGGATGCCTATTCCCTGACGGGTGGCGACATCGTGTACGTGGACACGGGGCTCTACCCGGGCCAGACAACTACCTTTGGAGTCGGAGACCAGGGGAGCGCTGGCAACTTCCTGACCATTCAGGGAAGCACAAACTACGCCGCAGGCGGCACGGTATTGGACCGGCAGGCCAACACAGCGGATGTGGTGGTCATGGGAGCTTCTTATGTAAGGCTCGCGGATCTGCAGCTTCGGGGTGGACGATACGGGTTGTACGTGCCGAAGAGCTACTCTCAGGGCGAATACGACCGGGTGATGAGCGTAAGCAATGTGTACGGGTTCTATGAGATACAAAACACCTATTCGCGATTCACGCAGTGCGCGGCGGTGAAGAATACATACGGTTGCCGGGTGGACATCTCCCGTTCCCAGTGGGACCGGGGTGTGAGCTGGAGCAACGCCGTGGCGTTCCAGTTTGACTACAATATCAACGCCATGACCATCAGCAACAGCGTGATCGTGGGCGGCGCCGTTTTCGGAGGCTCGGGGATATCGGGCTTTGGCGACTACAATATTCTCTGGGGTACGGTAATCAGCAACGGGTACCTCAATCTGAACGAGCTCCAGAGGGACAAGGACAGTTGGTGGCACAGTACGTATGCGGATCCGCAGTTTGCAAATCCCGCGGGCTTGGATTTCCACCTGCGGAGCGAACAGGGGCGTTATGATCCGATATCGAGCGCATGGGTCACGGATACGGTGACATCGGCGGCAATCGATTTTGGAAGTCCATCGGCCGCTTACGCGAATGAGCCGTTGCCGAACGGAAGCCGGATGGACGCCGGTTGTTTCGGGAACAGCGCCGAAGCCAGCCGGAGTCCGACGAACGCCCTTTACCTCATGGCACTGACCTACGATGACGGCGGGACTCTGTGGTACACCGGCACGCTGTACTGGGTGTCCCGGAATTTCCCGCCCACGGGAAGAGTGAGACTGGATTATTCTCTGGACCGCGGCGCGAACTGGGAGAATATCGCGACCAACGTGCTGGTCACGAATGGGTTTTATCACTGGAACGCACAGTCGGTCACGTCCAGTCCGGCGGCCTTGTGGAGAGTTGTCAGCGAAGCCTTCCCTTCCGTGGCAGACACCAACGACAAAGCCTTCATCGTAAAGGGAACGAACGAAGTCATTCGCTACTATGTCAACGACGGGAGCACGCACGGGGACGTGTATTGCACGGCGGCAGGGAGTGCGACCAACGACGGTTGGTTTCCTTGGACCCCCAAGGCTAGTATTCAGGAGATTCTTAACGACAACGATTTGAGTCCGGCAGACATTATCTATGTGGATACAGGGCTCTATGTGCTCACGAATACCATTACGGTTGGTATTGCCGATCAAGGGGCGGCCAGCAACCTTGTGACCATTCAAGGGAGTACGAACTACTCGGCGGGAGGCACAGTGCTGGACCGTCGCAACCGCGCGTCGGACGTTGTGAGCTTGGGCGGATCTTACGTGAGGCTTGCGGATCTGCAACTCCGGGGCGGTCGGTACGGTGCGTATGTGACGAAGCCTTACTGCGAGTTCGATCGGGTGATGAGTGTAAGCAATGTGTACGGGTTCTATGAGATACAATACACCTATTCGCGATTCACGCAGTGCGCGGCGGTGAAGAATACATATGGTTGCCGGGTGGACATCTCCCGTTCCCAGTGGGATCGGGGTGTGAGCTGGAGCAACGCCGTGGCGTTCCAGTTGGACTTCAACGTGGACGCCATCACTGTTAGCAACAGCGTGATTGTGGGCGGCGCCGTTTTAGGCGGCTCAGGGATATCGGGCTTTGGCGACTACAACATCATTTGGAATGCAGAGATCGGCAACGGATACATGAACTTGAGGGAATTGCAGAGGGACAAGGACAGTTGGTGGCACAGTACGTATGCAGATCCGCAGTTTGCAAATCCCGCGGGCTTGGATTTTCACCCGCGGAGCAAGCAGGGCCGCTACGACCCGGTGGCTCGCCAATGGATCACAACGGATACATCGACGTCAGCCGTCATCGATTTTGCCGACCCGCACAGTGACTACACCCATGAGACGGCGCCAAACGGCGGTCGGATGAATGCGGGCCTCTACGGGAACACCACAGAAGCCAGCAGGACCCCGACAAACACGGTTGATTTGCTCGTTCTTTCGTTCAACGACGCGGGAACCCTTTGGTATACGGGCATGCTTTACTGGGTGTCTCGGAACTTCCCGTCCAACGGGACGGTCAGGTTGGATTACTCAGGGGATGCGGGAGGGAGTTGGGTGAACGTGGCCACGAATATTCCCGTGACCAATGGGTGTTACTTCTGGAACGCATCGTCGGTTGTCTCCACGCCTCGGGCATACTGGCGCGTGGTCAGTGAGGCAAACCCGGGAATTGCGGATACCAACGATCGGATGTTCGTGATCAAGGGCACGAACGATGTCGTGCGCTACTATGTCAACGATGGGAGTACCAACGGCGATGTGTACTGCACCGCGGCGGGCAACTCAACCAACGACGGGTTCTTCCCTTCCACGCCAAAGGCCAGTCTTGAAGAGCTTCTAAACGACACGGATTTGGGTCCGGCTGACATCGTATATGTGGATACGGGCTTGTATGCGTTGACGAATACAATCGTGATCAGCGTTGCTGATGAAGGGGCGTCGAACAAGCTGATGACTATCCAGGGGAGCACGAATTACGCCGCCGGAGGGACGGTGTTCGACCGCCGGTTTGCCGGGGCGGACGTGGTGAGTGTGCTCGCATCTTATATACGGCTGGCCGACTTGCGGCTGCGGGGCGGGCGGTACGGGCTCTACGTAAAAGGCAGGAACAGCGAATACGAAGGACTGCACAGCATAAGCAATTCCTGCGGTTTCTATGAGGAGCCTTGGACGCAGTCCCGGTTCACAAGATGCGCGGCGATTCGCAACACAACGGGCTATCGCGGCAACAACTCCGCATCTCACTGGAATCACGGGTTGAGTTGGAGCAACACCGTGGCGTTTCTGTTGGAGTTCAATCCATACCCCGTTACGATCAGCAACAGCGTGATCGTCGGCGGAACTGTCTTTTCCGGTTCGTCCGGCCAGCCGGCCTACGGCGACTACAATGTGATCTGGAACGCATCCATTGGACTGGGGTACCTGACGCTGAGCGAGTTGCAGAGTATCAAGAACACTTGGTGGAACAGCACTGTGGCGGATCCTTTATTTGCGGATTCCTCCGCCTTCGATTTTCATCCGAAGAGCCTCACCGGCACGTATTCCAACGGAAGTTGGGTCGCCTACAGCAACCACAGCCCGTGTATTGATATGGCGGCCCCTTCCGCCCCGTATGTCAACGAGTCGGATCCCCACGGTGGTAATGCGAACGTGGGTATCTACGGGAATACGGCGGAGGCCAGCAGAAGTGTGACCAATGCCTGGCTCCAGGTCCTCAGCTACAACGACGGCGGCATTCTAAACGTGCCTGGCGGCAAGCTCATCTGGAGAGCGGGAAACTACCCATCCGGCAGCACCGTTCGGATCGAGTTTTCGGGTGATTCGGGAGTCTCCTGGTTGACGGTTGCAACGAATCTGCAGGCATCGGACGGTGTCTACACGTGGGCAAACACCAACTTCGCATCCAGCCGGTTTGGGCGCTGGCGTGTTATGTACGAGTCGAACACCAATATCCTCAGTGCGACCCGTTTTGCTGACTTTTCGCTGCGGAACGGCCCCTACAGTTACTTCATCAACGACAACAATCGGACAGGGGATATTTATACAACGGTTGTGGGAAGCGACTTCAACCTGGGGGTCACCAGCAACACGCCCAAGGCATCGTTGCAGGCCATCCTCAACGATTACGATCTTGAGCCCGGCGATATTGTTTATGCGGATACAGGTGTTTACGGAGTGGGAACCATCCGCTTCACGGCGTTGGATTCCGGCGCCGATGGAGTCGCCGTGGTGATCCAGGGCAGTACGAATATCCTGGCCGGCGGGACGGTTTTCAACCGCAACGCTCACAACCAAGCGGTTATGGACTTTGATCCTGCATATGGAACTCCGCGGGATATTACGATCCGGGATGTCATTCTGGAGAACGCTCTTCGAGGGGCTTGGGTGAGGAGTGCTTCCGGGATTCGTTTTGAAAGAGTGACTGCGCGACAGCTTCGCGGCGCCGGGTTTGAGGTGCTGAATAGTTCGACGGTTACACTGAGCCGGTGTGTGGCCCGCTATGCGAACCAAGGTGTTTCTGTTCAGAATACAAGGCCTGTTCAGATCGAATCCAGTATCTTCTGGCAGAACAGCAATGCCGCTATCCAGGTGGTGTCGGGGTGCGCGTTTGTCAGCAACAGCGTCATGGCGGCATCCGGAGACGACGCCTATTTATACGTTGCCCCGGCAGTGACCAATATTGTCGGGGACTACAATGACCTCTATGTGACCGGGAATGCGGTTGTTGGTTACGTCGCTTCTCTGGGACGCAATCTGGACAGTCTTTCGGCGTGGACCGCCGTATGCACACAGGAAACGCACAGCTTGTGCGTGGATCCGCTGTTCGCGAATGCGGAGGCCGGGGACTATCATCTCAAAACCCAGACGCCCCAGGGACGTTATTCCCCGTGGGAAGGGAACTGGATCAACGATGGGGAGACCTCTCTCCTGATCGACAGCGGGGATCCCGCAGCGCCTTGCACAAATGAGCCGGCCGGCGTGAGGATCAACATAGGTTTGTTCGGCAACACACCGGAAGCAAGCCGGGGGCGAACCAACGTATGGCTGGCAGCGGTGGGTCATCAGGCCGGTGGGTGGACGAGGGGTGCAAGTCCCTTGCATTGGGTCGCCTGTAATTCGACCGGGGGGTCCGTGCGCGTGGAGGTCTCCACGGACGGCGGCAGTGAGTGGACGGTGTTGACCAACGATGTCCCCATAACCAACGAAGTCGTTTATTGGAACACCACGTCCACAAACGATACGCCGGCCGCCCTGTGGGGTGTTTTCAGCACGTCCGATTCTAACCTCTTTGACCGGACCACGAACTTCGTTGGAATCCGCAATGGCGGGAGTTTGGATTTCTTTGTCAATGACGGGAATACATCGGGCGATATGTATTGCGCGAACGGCGGCGCTTTTACGAATTGGCAGGCCACTTCGAACCAGCCGATGGATTCGCTGACCACGGTATTCCGGAAGTTCGACATCGAGCCGGGGGATCGGATCTTCGTGGATACAGGGGTTTATACCAACGGGCCGGCGGATCTGGAGGTTGCCCGACACGACGGCGGGTCGTCCGGTTGGGTGGTTCAAGTCCTGGGGAGCACGAATGAGGCGGCGGGCGGCAGCCTGTTCGATCGCGAGACGATGGAAGCGCGCCCGTGGGGGTTGGGGTTCAACTCGGTGCAATGGGTTGCCGTTTCAAATATCACGATTACCGGTGCGGACACCGGAGTCTTGATTACCAATTCAGCCAACCTCATCCTGTCTGTGCGTTCTTTTGCGAACGCATCCAACGGCTTTGAGGTGCTTCTCTCCTCCAATATTAGTATCCGGCATTCCGTGGCGGCATACAATGGGTTGAGGGGGATCAGCGGTCGGTTGGTCAGCGGGATGCACATACACAGTTCTGTCATTTGGTCCAACTTGCGGGGAGGTATCTACCTGAACGGCGGGACCATGGACGTCACGAACAGCATCGTCACGGCTTCCGGACTGGACCGTTTTGTGTACGAACTCGCCGGGTCGAATGACGTCCTGAAGGCCGACTACAATGACGTGTGTGCAACGGAACAGGCATGGTTCGCCAAGCGGGTTGGCACGGTGTACAAATATCTCTCCTCCTGGCAGGATGCCGTAACCAACGATGTTCACAGTCTCAGCCACGATCCCCTCTTTGCCGATCCATCGGCCGGCGACTTCCATCTGAAGAGCGTGGCGGGAAGATATCAGCCCGGCCTGGGTATTGTCACCGATACGGTCAGTTCCCTGTTGATTGACGCGGGCGCTCCGGGCGCGCCGTTTGGCGCGGAGCCGGCCCCGAATGGCGGGCGCCTCAACGTGGGGTTATACGGGAATACGGAGCAGGCGAGCCGAAGCCGCACAAACGGCTGGTTGGTCGCCTTGTCTCTGAATAGCGGCGGTCTGATTCGCGAAACCAATTTTATCTACTGGGTGGCGGGAGGGACTGCCACGGGGATGCAGGTCTACGTGGACTATTCCTCCGATGGCGGCACAACATGGACGAATATTGCAACGAACTGTCCGGCTTCGGAAGGCCGTGTTCTCTGGAATACGTCCCTTTTTCTGAATTCGGCCCTCGGGAAGTGGCGGGTGACCAGTCAGTCCGACACGAACGTTACGGATGTAACGGATGTGTTGTTCGCTCTGAAAAATGAACCCCTCGGGTACTATGTCAACGATGCCGGCACGAATGGCGATGTGTATACGACGGCGCCGGGAAACGATGCCAACGACGGGTTGCGACCGAGCACGCCAAAGGCAACCCTTCAGAACATGTTAAACAGCTACATTTTGGAAGGGGGCGATCAGGTTCTGATCGACACAGGCACCTATCTTCTAACCAATAGCGTCGTGGTGGATAGTGTAATCTCCGGAACCAGGACCAATTTATTCATCATCCAGGGCAGTACGAACGAGGCGGCGGGGGGTACAGTTCTCCATCGAAAGCCGGAGTATCTATCCCGGGCGATTGAAATCAGAAACACGGTCGGCATCGGCTTGAAGGACCTCAGGATCACCAATGCCGCGCGTGGTGTATATGTTTTCGAATCCACGAATTGCGTCATGGAACGTATTCGTGTCGATAGTCCTCAGATCGGTTTTGAGTTGAAGCAGTCTGTCACTAACGAGATTGCCCATTCCGTGGTTCACGCATTCACGGCAACGGGTGTATACAGCATTTCTTCTTCCGGCACAAAACTGGAAGGCGGGGCATTTCTCACCCGCGGATCCAGCGGGATTTGCGTGAGCGTCTCGGCGGGAGATGTCAGCGTCTCGAATAGCGTGTTCAGCCTCGATGGACCGGCTAATCTTGCTTATCAAATTTCCGCCGATGGCGTGGTGAATGCTGACTACAATGCGCTGCAACTCACCAACAGCGCCATGGTTGCCGTTCAGATGGGGCCGTTGGCGGATCGCGCCGGCATGTCCATGACTTTCTATGACAGCGTGGCCCGTTGGATGCGCGATGCCGCGCAGGACCGGCACAGCTTGAGCGGTCCGCTGGGATTGGCGGATCCGTTGACGGGAGATTACCATCCGCTCAGCCAGGGGGGGCGTTATGTCGTATCGAATGAGTCGTTCGTTATCGATTCAACGACGTCTCCCCTCGTGGACTCCGGAGATCCGCTGGCTGTGTTTACCAATGAACCGGATCCCAACGGGGGAAGGCTGAACATCGGTCCTTATGGGAACACGTCTTTTGCCAGCAAAACTCCCACGAATGCTTCCTTCACCATCATTTCTTTGAATGACGGGGGACGGGCAGAGGGGACCGGGTACACGCTATTATGGATTGCTCACGGTGCGGCCGCGACACACACGATCCGTCTCGACTTTTCCCCGAATGAGGGCTCTTCGTGGCAGACTATTGTATCCAACCGGTCGGCCGCAAGCGGGGCGTATGCCTGGAATACAACCCTGTTTACGAACACGGTCCGCGCGCTGTGGAGAATTGTCAGCGAGAGCGATACAAACACCACAGCTCGGTCTGAAAAGCCGTTTGCCGTGCGTAATGGGCCGATGACTTTCTATGTGAACGACTCCTCAACCAACGGGGATGTCTACACATCGGCCGTCGGCAGTTCGACGAACTTGGGATTGCTCCCCTCGGCGCCCAAGGCGTCATTGCAGCAAATCCTTGATGCGTACGATCTTGAAGGCGGTGATACGGTATACGTTGATACGGGTGTGTACACCGGTTCAGTCCAGGCGGTCATCAGCCAATTGGACGCGGGAGATGGCTTGTCACGGGTTGTGATTCAGGGAAGCACCAACGAAGCGGCGGGGGGGACTCGCTTCCAGGGCTTTGGCATTCGAGCCAGTGACACGCGCGGTATTGAATTGAAGCATCTGACGCTGGCGCCCAGCACAAAAGCGGGAACTGATATCGGTGTTGTGCTCGTCAATGCCACGAACTCCGTGGTCGAATGGGTTCGCGTTCAGGGCGGTCATTGTGGTTTCAGTGTCAACCACAGCAGTATGTCACGGTTTTCTCGCTGCGTTGCGTCGGGTGCGCGCAGTAACGGAATCGAGGTCATCAAGCAGTCCTCCGGCACCGAGTGGAATAGCGGCATTCTCTGGTCGAACGGGGTGGGGGTCTATGCGGCCGGCGATACCATATCGGTTTCCAACAGCATTATCGGGGCGTTTGGCACGGGAAAATATGCCTTTTATGCGGCCGGGAATCTTAGGTCCGATTATAACGATATATACATTTCCGACGGCGCTTACGCGGGGATTGAGTATGCGCGATCCGGCCTGCTATATCAGCTTCCATTGTACTACGACAGCGTATCGGCGTGGACGTACGGCACGGGGCGTGACAAGCACAGCTTCAGTCACGACCCCGGATTTGTTGACGCAGGAGGTGGGGATTTTCATTTGCGGAGCACCGAGGGGCGTTTCGTTTCATCCAATGCTTCCTGGGTGACGGATGCAAGTAGTTCGCGGCTCATCGACGCGGGCGACCCGCTTGCTCCTTGCGGCATCGAACCGGATCCAAACGGATCGAGGATTAACATCGGGCTTTACGGGGGTACAGCACAGGCCAGCAAGACGCCCACGAATGCTTTGCTGACGTTGCTGACGCTGAACGATGGGGGGCGTGCAGAAGGAACAAACTACTTCCTGTACTGGGTGGCCCAGGGTGCGGCGACCGGCCATTCCTTGAGAATCCGTTTTTCTTCGGATGCAGGTGCCACATGGTCGGTCGTGGCGACGAATCTCCCGGCGTCGGATGGGTTCTATCCATGGGACACCACGTTGTTTACCTCTACGGTCAGAGGAGTGTTGTCTGTTGAGAGCCAGAATGACACAAATGTCCTTTATCAGTCATCGCTTTTTGCCGTTCGCAATACACCGATGACCTTCTATGTGAACGATCAGTACACGGATGGAGATGTTTACACGGTATCACCAGGCTCAGGCACCAATCTGGGATTGAGTCCATCCCAGCCCATGCTTTCCATCCAGGCGGTATTGTCCACGTACGATCTTGATGAAGGGGATGTCGTGTATGTGGACACAGGGCTGTACGCCATGAACGAAGACGTCTACGTGGGACAGTGGGATTCGGCGAACTCGACCAGTGCTTTGCCGGTCACCATCCAAGGGAGCACAAACTATTCGGCCGGAGGAACGGTCCTGGATCGGCGTGGCGGCGCGTTCGGAATCCGGGTCTCCGAGGCGATTGGTGTCAGGCTGCGGGATATGAGTATCCGCAACGCGAATGTGGGTGTGCGGTTGTATCGATCGCCCGGCGTGGAGTGCGATCGCTTGAATGTGCAGGGCGGGCAACATGGGTTCGATGTAGAGAGGGTGGAGGTGGGAGCCAGTGTGTTCCGCAATTGTATGGCCAGAAATACAAGCGGGCGTGGGCTTTACGCTCGCGCCGGATCCACGGTAAAATGGCTGAACGGTATCCTGTGGTCCAACGCACAGGCCGGTGTGCACATCGAGGGCGGTGGGGCGTTGATCCGGAACAGCGTGATTGGCGCATTTGGTGCAGATCGATATGCCTTCATTGTGGGCAACAGTACCCTCGACTCGGATTATAACAATATCTTTCTTGCGGATGGAGCCTTGGCTGCGTATCGTTCGGTCTTTCCGGAGCCCATTATCTATCAGACGGTGTCAAGATGGGTCCGCGACAGCACGCAGGACGTGCATAGCCTGAGTCATGACCCGGGTTTCGCCTCGTTGGCGGATGCTGATTTCCATCCGGTGAGTCAAGGGGGCCGGTATGTTCCATCTCTCAACACGTTCGTCACGGATGCGTGGTCGTCGGTCCTGATCGATGCAGGAGACCCGTCGTATGCTTTCTCCCATGAAACATCCCCCCATGGCGCCCGTGTCAACGTGGGGCTGTATGGAAATACGGGAGAAGCCAGCCGTTCGCCGACAAACGCTTCCTTCACAGCAGTCACCCTGAACGACGGAGGGCGGGTGGAGGGGGCGAGCAAGCTGCTCTATTGGGTGGCGCACGGCGACGCGACCGCCCATGTTGTACGAATAGAGTTTTCGCCCGATGCGGGCGCCACATGGCAGTTGATTGCCACCAACCTGCCTGCCGGTACAAGAACCTATACATGGAACACGCTGGCGTATCCATCGACGATGCTGGGCCTGTGGCGTGTCGTCAGTGAGACGGATACGAACGTATCGGACGTAAGCGACACGCTCTTTGCTGTTCGCAATGAAAGAATGGCATTTTACGTCAATGACTCGTTGACAAACGGCGATATATATACGTCCGCGCCGGGCAATTCGACAAATACGGGCACACATGCCTGGGATCCTCAAGATACCGTGCAGGCTGTTCTGGACGCATGGGATATCGAGCCTGGAGATATTATCTACATTGACACGGGCACTTATGCGTTGCAGTCGCCGACCACTGTGGGGTACTTCGACCGAGGTCTGCGAACCCCCGATTCAGCATACCATGTCACCATTCAGGGGAGTACGAACGAGGGCGCGGGAGGGACGGTGTTCACGTACCCATTCGGCGGTAATGGACTCGAACTCAAGGACGTTTCCGGTGTGGATATCAAGAACCTGACGATTCGCCGGGCTTTGGTGGGAATCCATGTTGAGGATGCGCGATATTGCTCATGTGAGTTCGTTCGCTGTGAACATGGGTTGAAAGGGTTCAATTTGGTCAACTCGTCGGATGTAGCCTTCCGGCATTGTGTAGCCTGGGGAAACGCCGATGTGGGGCTCTCGTCTGTTGCCAGGGCTTCCCCCGGGGCCGGCATCCTGTGGGACAACGGCGTGCTTTGGTCCAACCGGACGGGTGTTTATGTGGACCATAGCGATTACAAGAGTTTCATCCTGCAAAACAGCATCGTCGGCGCGTTCGAGCCGGGTGATTTCGCATTCTTTGTGGTCAAGGGCGGATGGACCAGCGACTATAACAACATCTATCTCCGCAACGGCGCTATGGCTGCGGGTTTGATCAGCGGCGGATTCATCGGCGGCAGGACAAGCCGCTATGAAACGGTGGCCCACTGGTATGCAGGTCAAGGTCAGGATGCCCATTCAACACCCTTCGAACCGCGGTTTGCCGACGCGAACAATGGGGACTTCCACCTGCGGAGCATTTCAGGTCGCTATGTGCCCGGGGTGGGGTGGACCAACGACCCGGATTCCTCCTTCATTATTGACAGCGGAAGTCCTCGGTCGGGGTGGACGAATGAGCCCATGCCGAACGGGGGCCGAATGAATATCGATCTGTACGGCAATACGTGGCAGGCCAGCAAAACGCCTACCAACGGGTGGTTGAATATCGTGACGCTGAATGACGGCGGTTCCGTGCAGGGGACCAACGTGGAACTTCGTTGGTTTGCCGGATGGGTGGCGACCGGACATGTTCTCCGGTTGGATTATTCGGGCGATGCCGGTATTACGTGGACAAACATAGTCAGCAACTCTCCTCCCGGAGTCACGTCTTATATCTGGGATACCATGCCCTATGGCCGGTCTGCGGTCAGTAAGTGGCGGATCACCAGCGTCGATGACCCCAGTATTTCCTGCACCAACGAGGGTTTGTTCGTTTTACGCAACGGGGGCACGATTCCTTACTATGTCAACGACACGTCGACCGTAGGCGATGTGTACACGGTCGTGCCGGGAAGCCCCGAAAACTCAGGCCTGTTCCCCCATGCGCCGAAGGATTCGATCCAAGGCATTCTCGATGCCTACAAGTTGGAGCCGAGGGATACGATCTACGTGGATACCGGGCGTTACGAACTGAACAACACGATTACCATTGACGACCTCGATTCCGGTTCTGCGACCGGGTACGTTGTGTTTGCCGACGGGAGCAGTAATGTAGCGCATGTTATTGTGCAGGGCAGCACGAACTATGCCTATGGCGGCTCGGTCCTTGTGGCGCCCTCCTCGATCCGGGATGTCCTGGCGTTGGTCGGCGCGTCCGGCGTCGAAATCCGTGATTTAACCTTGTGCCATGGGAACGCGGGTCTGAGCATGACACGTACGGTCAAGTGTCTCGTGGAACGCGTGCAGAGCCGCGAGAACAAGATGGGGTTCTTCGTCAGCCTTTCAGCCTTGGCGGAGTTTGCGCACTGCGCCGCCTACTTAAACACGACGAACGGGCTTGTCAACGAGAAGGCCGGTATCTCCTGGAAAAACGGAGTGATTTGGAACAATCCGAATCCCCTGGGTCTCAGACAGGGAAGCGTAACTGAGATTCGGAACAGCGCGATCAAGGCGTCGGGTCCCGGCCAGCGGATATACCAACTCAGCGAGGACGCAATTGTCACGAACACGGACTACAACAACCTTGTCCGGGAAAATTCAGCGCTGATTGCCGAACGGCAGAAGAAGACCGGAGGGGACGAGGTGTATAACGCCGTTGTCGACTGGCAGAGAGAGTCGGGACAGGATGTCCATAGCTTGAGCCATGCCTCGCTGTTTGCGGACGAGGCCGCGGGTGATTTCCATGTGCAGAGCAAGCGAGGGCGTTGGGTTCCCGGCGCGGGCTTCACCAACGACGCCTTCGATTCTCCTCTCCTTGACGCCGGAGACCCCCTGCATTCTTTTACCAACGAGCTGGATCCCAACGGCAGCCGCGTCAATATAGGCCAGTATGGGAATACGAGCGAAGCCAGCTTGAGCCAGACGAATCCATGGCTTGTGGCTGTTTCCTTCAATGACAGACCCACCATCAGCGGGACCAACTACCTGCGCTGGATATATGGAGGCATGGCCAGCGACTCCCTCGTCCGAATCGAAGCGTCGGTGAATAACGGGGTCAGTTATTCAACCCTTGCAAGCAATGTGCCGATGTCCTCTAGTACGGGGTTTGCGTGGGATGTGTCGTCCATCCCACTGGCGGCACACTGCCTGTGGCGCGTAAGCAGTGAGACGTATACCAATGTCAGCGACGAGGTGGATAGAACCTTTGCGATCAAGAACCAGATTCTGACGTTGTATGTCAACGATTCGTCCACCACGGGAGATGTGTATTGCACGGCGGTCGGAAGCCCTCTGAACACCGGCACAAACGCAAGCAGTCCGCTCGACGAACCGGCGACAGCCCTCTACAAATATCCGGTCGGCCGGGGGGACACGATCTACATTGATACCGGCGTCTATACCATTACGAGCGAAGTGGGCCTTGTCATCGATGAAACGAGCCGGGGTGAGGAATTGTACCCCATTACCCTTCATGGGAGTACCAATTGGCTTGCTGGCGGATCCGTGATCGACCGTGCAAACACCAATAACGGGATTGGGTTGTTGATTCAGAACACCCGGTTTGTGGATGTCGACAACTTGTCGTTCAAGGGTGGAGCCGCCGGGGTGTCGGTCATCAACTCCCTCAATTGCTCTTTCACCAACGTCAGCGCGTATGATAACACGAACCATGGGTTTGCCGTCAATTCCGTCGCCCCGGTGTCGTTCAGGCGGTGCGCAACATGGGAGAACCGTGGTTGGGGTATCGTAGTCAACGGGGCGGAGACTCATATGTCTTGGGAGCAAGGCGTGGTGTGGTCCAACCGATACGGCGGAGTCCTGCTGGGAAATGGTAACCTGTCCATCAGTAATTCGATCATTCAGTCGCCCAGTAATGCGTACCTGTACGGGATCAGCCTGGGAAGGCTCAATGGCGACTACAATGTCTTCTGGAAGGATTCTCACGCCAAGTTGATGAGGGATTACTATCGCTTCGTTGACTACGTGAACCTTAAGGAATGGCAGGAGAACAGGCAGGCGGAGTCTCACAGCGTCATGGTCGATCCGATGTTCGCGGCTCCTGAAACAGGCGATTTCCATCTGCGGAGTCAGGCGGGCCGCTATACCAATGGCACGTTCTTTGAGGACACAGAGACCTCCTGGGCCATTGATGCGGGCAATCCCGGATACGATTACACCGGAGAGCCGGCCCCGAATGGGGGGCGCATGAACGTGGGTTTGGACGGCAATACCGTAGAAGCAAGCAAGAGCTTCACAAACGTTCCTGAGTTGTTGGCTGTCAGCCTGAATGACGGCGGCTCGGTCAGCGGTCCGCAGCTGCTCTACTGGTTGAGCCGGGGCATATCGCCCACGAATACGGTGCGGCTCGAATACCTTGCCAATGCCGGCGCCCACTGGCAGACGATTGCCGATGGGGTGAGCGTGATGGACAACAACTATATCTGGTCCAACACAAATCCGCCGTCGCCCGCCCGTTGGCGGGTGGTCCTGGAATCAGACACGAATGTATTCGATGCTGTGGATACAACGTTTATTTTGCGCTCAGGGCCTATTTTCTACTACGTGAATGACAGCAGTACAAACGGGGACATCTACACATCCGTTCCGGGCAGTCCCACCAACAGCGGGTTGTTTACCAATGAGCCGGCCAGCAGCATTCAGGATATCCTTGACCGGTATGATCTCGGTCCCAGCGATACGTTGTTTATTGACACAGGCGCTTACATGCTGACCAACGGTGTTTTCGTCGGCGCCCTGGACAGCGGAGTGGCCACTTCGCGAGTCAGCTTGGTCGGCAGCACGAATGTGACTTGGGGTGGGAGTGTCCTCAGGATGGCGGGACCTAGTATTCAGGAGGGCAAGGCCGCTCTCCAATTGTCATATGTGGAAGGGCTCGGGTTGAGCGATTTGATCATCGAGAATGCCGATACCGGAATCCTTCTGGACCGGTCGGAGGGGTGTCTTGGACGCAATATTACGATTCGGGATGGCGGCGGGGCCGGTATCCATGCGATTTCCGGCAAACAGAACGCATTCGATTATGTCGTTGTGACCAGACAAACAGGTAATGGAATTGTTCTTCAAAATAGTCAGCTCACCCTTTGTTCGAGCGTTGTCTGGTCAAACAAGTCCCACGCTGTTCTTGTAGATCGAGGAACCTTCTCGACCAGCAACTCTGTATTTCACGCATCGGGTTCCACGAACGTGTGCTACTACGTGATGACGAACAGTGCGGTCATCGCCGACTATAATGATCTTTACACGGAGAATGGGGCAGGTATCGCCTTTTACAACGACGGCCCTGTGGAACGTCTTGCGGAGTGGACTGGGATGACGACACAGGATATCCATTCCCTCACGGTAGATCCTCTTTTTGCCGATCCGGGCCATGACGACTTCCATGTGAGAAGCGAGACGGGCCGCTATGATCCGGGCGCGGCCGATTTCGTTACGACGGATACGAACACTTCATGGCTTATTGATACAGGACATCCGGCGATGATCTATACCAACGAGCCTGCGCCGAACGGCGGTCGTCTCAATATCGGGCTCTACGGCAACACAACGCAGGCGAGCAAGAGTCGGACCAACGCCTGGTTGCTGGCCATCACGGCTTCCGGAGGCGGGCGCTTGGAGGGCTATGTTTACCTGGCGTGGGCCAGCGGACGGATTAGCAACACCAACAAGGTGAGACTCGATTATTCCTACGATGACGGGATCAGCTGGATGACGATCGCCGAGAAGCAGAGCATCACAAACGGTCAGTACATTTGGAACAGCGCGGAGAAACTTTCCGGAGGAGAGAAGTTTCCGTCAAGTCCCATCGCGCGCTGGAGAATCACGCTGGAGTCGGACACGAACGTCTTTGACATGACGGATTCCCATTTTGCCCTTCGGAACAAGCCGTTCTTCTACTATTTGAACGACACCAACTATTCTTCCGACTGCGACATTTACACAACCGCGCCTGGCGACGACAGCAACTTGGGAATCTTCTCGAATGCGCCGAAGGCCACCTTGAGCAGCCTGCTCTCCACGCTGGACGTGGAAGGCGGCGATGTCATTTTGATTGATGCGGGCATTTACCCCGTGACGAACTCCGAGCCCATTACTGTGACGGTGTCTGATCAGGGCAAGCCGTCCAACCCCGTTATTATTCGCGGCAATACCAATTGTACCGGTTCGGTCTTCGACCGGACTTCCTGCGGAACGCCTTCAAAGGCTCTTCTGGTTCAGGCGTCCTACATGAACATGAAAGACGTGGAGGTGAGGGGGGGGCACTTTGAAGCGATTGGGCAAAAGGTGACGTTGACGAATATCGTTGTGACGAACGGTCATCTCAGTGTCAGTGGAACCGATTGTCGAATTGCGGACTCGAAAGTGTATGGTGGGGACGTGACGTTTGGCGCGACCAATGGGTCGGTTGAGCGCTTCAGTTTGTGGGGAGGAGCGATGAGGCTTTCGGGTCTCAACGTGTTGCTGAAAAACTCTGTGATTTACAATACCAATAACAGCACGGCGCTGCGGGTTGAGTCCGGTGAGAACATGTCCATCCTGAACAACACCGTGGTCAGTCGCGGGAGCGCCTTCGGACAGGTCGGGCTGGGCAGCTATTCAATGTTGTCGAATAATATCCTGGTCGCGGATGGAGCGCTTCCCGGCGACGACTTCTGCATTCAGATGGGAGGAGGATTCCTCGACTCAGACTACAACAACCTGGTGGCTCGCAACGGTGCATGGATCGGGAACCGGGAGGGGAATTGGGAGAAACTCTTGTACTGGCAGAGGGCGTCGGGAAGGGATATCCACAGCCTGTCTCATGATCCTCTTTTTGCCGATGAAGCCAACCGGGATCTCCATCTGAAGTCTTCCGTCGGCCGTTACTTGAACGGCGTTTGGACAAATGACGGCGCTGTCCATCATTCACCGTTGATTGACGCGGGCGTTCCGTGGTTTTCCCATACGAACGAGCCCAGCCCCAATGGCGGCCGTCTGAATATGGGGGCATACGGGAATACGCCGCAGGCGAGTAAGAGCAGGACCAATGCGTGGCTCCTGGCCATAACGATGAACGACGGAGGTGTGCTTAAAGGCACCAACAATCTCCTTCGCTGGTCTTCGGGCAACCTGGGGACAACGGATTTGGTGAGAATCGAATATTCGGCGAACGGCGGGCCATGGACAACCGTGGCGAGCAATCTCTCGGCGGCATCGGGGGAATATGTATGGGATACGACGACCTGCACGTCCAGCCTGCAAGCCCTGTGGCGGGTTGTTCTTCAGACCAATACGGCTGTTCAGGACCAGGTGGATAACGCATTTGCTGTTCGCAACACGCCTTTGAGCTTCTATGTGAATGACAGTTCCACGAACAACGATGTGTATACCAGCGCCGTCGGAAGTCCGGGGAACAGCGGGCTTGTGCCGTCGGCCCCGAAAGATTCGATCCAGGGAGTTCTGGATGCTTATGATACGGAAGGCGGTGACATCATCTATGTGGACACGGGAGTCTACCCGTCCACGAACCACGTGAACATCATCTGGTCCCGCGGAGGAGACGCGGCGGGGGGGAACCTGCTGATTCAAGGCAGCACGAACGCGGCCGCAGGGGGATCGATTCTTCGGCGTACGGGCGGTGGGAAGGACGGGGTGAACCTGCCGGCATCGTATGTCACCCTGCGCGATTTCACCATCGAACAGGCCTACCGCGGCGTGTTCCTCGAATCCAATCAGTTCAATCGCCTGGAGCGGTTGTTCGTCCGGTCGAATCAGTACGGGATCGTCAATTATGCCACCCGGAGTGCGATCAACCGCAATATCCGGCTCTGGAACAACGCGATCGTCGGCATTGATGTCGTGAATGCCCGGACCACTCTGGTTGAAAACTGCGATTTCGTGGTCAACCAGCCGGCCATCAACTCGAATTCCAGCTACCGAGTGCAGTCCTCTCAAAACAACATCCTTCAAAACAACATTTTCTATATCGGTGGATCGAACAACTGGGCCTTGGCGGGCGATGCGGGAATCATCGACAACGCATTTATCGACTACAATATCTACTTCTTCGAACGAGTAACAAATATCTTCCTCACCTACAGGGATCTGATGCCGTGGCAACTCGCCTTCAGCAACGATTTCCGGAGCGCCATTACGAATCCTCTGTTTGCGGATGTTGCGTCCGGCGATTTCCATCTCCGGTCCGCTGCCGGCCGCTATCTCGACGGATACGGGTGGACCGCCGATGTGCAGTCTTCGTGGGGGATCGACAAGGGCAATCCGGCATCGGACTACCTCCTTGAGCCGTCGATCAACGGCGACCGCATCAACATCGGCGCCTTCGGCAACACGGAGTATGCCAGCCGGAGCTCGACCAATGTCGTCGTCTACTGCCGCGTGCTCAACTCGACGCAGTTCATCGGCGAGGCCAACAATGTGTGGCCCCTGATCTGGACGGTCATCAATGTGCCGACGGATGAGTTGTTCTCGGTCCAGTATTCCGGCGACGGTGGCCAATCGTGGGTGAACCTGGCCACGAACGTGAACGCCTACAATGAATTCATCATCTGGAATACCACCCCGTACTACAACACGTACAAGGGACGCTGGCGCGTGGTGGGTGAATCGAATACCAATTATTGGGATGCCAGTGATGCTAGCTTCAATATCTTCTACGGCGTTTTCAAGCTGTATCCTGACTACACTCGGAACCCGCTGCGGCACATTTACTGGCGCGGCGCGTGGGACGAGGTGTACCAGGTTCAATACTCGACCAATCTGCCCGGAGGTGAAGAGGCGTGGTTCAATGCCCCCACAGGCGGGCTCCCGAACCAGACGCCGTTCTTCCGATCGACGCGCGGCGGAGATTTCGTATATGAGGATGTCGAATCGGCCACGTATCCCTTCCGCTGTTACCGGGTGATCTGGCTGGAGGGCTCCGACTACATGCCGGCAGAGGATATCTACCTGGAATTGATGGCCATCAACCGGGCGCGCGGGATGAATAACATCGTCTGGCGGTGTGCCGCGGCGGGAACATTCACGGTCCAGTATTCGACGAACTACACCTCGTGGTTGACGGCGGAGACCGGCGCAGGCGCCCATCAAAAGGCCAGCTTCACGGTGACGGTGGACGGAACCACCAACTTGTTCGAGGACGTTGCATCGTCCAATGCAGGCTGGCGTGTCTACCGTGTGTCATATATAAGCAGCCCGTAGATCGGGGGCCTCGTGAAGCGCACGGTTCCGATGGTTCTAGCGATCCTGGCAGTTCTCTGCGCGCTGCTGCTGATCCCGTTTCCGGAACACCATGGCGACCGATGGATAGTGTATCTTCAGGACTTCGCGCATTTCGTGCTTTTCGCGCTGGCGGTCTTTCTCCTGATCTTCCTTCCCGGCCGGACATGCGCCCTTTCCCTGCGGCGGGCGGTTCTGATCGTTGTCGCGGCGCTGGGGGTCGGCTTGCTGGCCGAGAGGGTTCAGCCCTTCGTCGGACGAACGGCCGGAGGGAGGGATGTCCTCCTGGGTGTGACGGGCGGTGCGGCTGCCGTGTGTGTTTGCGCGGCGTTGTCGAGACGCGCATGGATCGTGCGCCTTGTGTGCGGCGCTTCTGCCTTGGCATTGGCCTCCGCGGCGGTTCTTCCCCTGATCCTCATTCGTTGCGATCGTCAGGCGGCCCGCCGCGCCTTCCCCTTGCTGGCCTCATTTGAATCGCGTGCGGAAATCGGCAGGTGGTCGGTCAACGGCTGCAGGATCTCGCGGACCCGGGAGCGCGCCACACACGGAAAGTGGACGCTCAAGATCGAGGTGGAGAATCCGGACAACTATCCGGGGATCTTCCTGACCGACAGCGTGCTCGACCTCTCGCGCATGAGACGGTTGTGTTTTGATGCGTATGTGCCCGGTCCGACCCCTCTCCAGATATGGCTTCGGATCGATGACCGGATGGACCCGGTTTACACGGAACGTTTTCAGGACTTCAGGACGCTTTTCCCCGGCACGAACACCCTCTGTGTCGAACGGGCGATCGCCGCATCGACTCCTTCGGGGCGGTCCCTCGACCTGGGCCGTATCCATTCGTGGGGTTTGTTCTTCGATCAGGCAAAACCCGGCGATATCCTCTATATCGATAACGTCCGCGTGTTGTCGAAATAGCCCGCCGCGTTTCCACGCTTCATTTCCGCCGCCCTGTGGGCTATGATCGCGACCGGGGAAGGAGAAGGTCTTGTGAAACTTTCAATTGTCATTCCCGTTTATAACGAGGTGCGGACGGTCGACCGGTTGCTCGACATGGTGGTTCGGGTCGATACCGGCCTGGCGACGGAATTGATCGTCGTGGACGACGGTTCAACCGACGGGACGCAGGCGGTTCTCGAACAGGCCCGGAGCCAGTACCCGAACATGGTTCTTCTTCGTCACGAAAAGAATCAGGGCAAAGGCGCGGCCTTGCGGACCGGCTTTTCGGCTGCGACGGGAGATATCATGTTGGTTCAAGATGCCGATCTCGAATATGACCCCAAGGAATATCCCCATCTCCTCCGCCCGATTCTCGACGGGCATGCGGATGTCGTATTCGGCTCGCGATTTCTCGGCGGCGGCGCGCACCGCGTGGTCTTCTACTGGCATTACCTCGGCAACAGGCTGTTGACGATGCTTTCCAATATGATGACCAATCTGAACCTCACCGACATGGAAGTCTGCTACAAGGTCTTCAGAAAAGAGGCGCTCCAGGACATTCGGATTTGCGAGAACCGGTTCGGCTTCGAGGTCGAAATCACCGCCAAGGTCGCCAGGAAGAAATGCCGCATCTACGAAGTGCCCATCGCGTACTACGGCCGGGAATACGCCGAGGGGAAGAAAGTCACCTGGAAGGACGGTTTTCGCGCTCTGTGGTGTATCCTGAAGTACCGTTTCGTGGACTGACCGTCTTTGAAGTTGACCCGTTTCAAGCCTTTCTCTACGCTCTGCGCACGTTCAGGGGCCCTCCATCGAAAGGAAGAGGGCTATTATTTTGGCGAGAAACACCCCATGATTGAAAGCGAGGAATCCGGATGCCCAACATGGTATTGATCGGCGCCCAGTGGGGCGATGAGGGCAAGGGAAAAATCATCGATGTGCTGACCCGGGAAGTGGACTGGGTGGTCCGCTACCAGGGCGGAAACAATGCGGGCCACACGGTTGAGATCGGCGATGCCCGCTACATCCTGCACTTGATCCCGTCCGGCATCCTCCATGCCGGCAAGAAATGCGTGATCGGAAACGGCGTGGTTGTGGATCCTCTTTCACTTCTCAAGGAGTTGGATGAACTCCAGCAGCGCGGTATCCAGCCCGATGGAAGGTTATTCGTCAGCGATCGCGCGCACATCGTGTTCCCGTTCCACCGCGTGAGCGATGAATACCGCGAACAGGCGCGTTCGCACGGCGAAAAGATCGGCACCACGAAACGCGGCATTGGCCCTTCGTATGCCGACAAGGCGACGCGCGTCGGCCTGCGCATGGGCGACATGCTGGACCCGGATTTCCCGTCGTTGCTTTCCGCCCACATCCAGGAGCAGAACCGCATCCTGGCGGCTCTGGGCGCCCCGCCGATTGCGGAAAAGGATGTCCTAGCTGAATACACCGCCGCGGCAAAGCGGCTGGCCCCCTTCATCGCGGACACGATTTCCGTCCTCAACCGCGGGATCGCCGCCGGCGAATCCGTTCTCTTCGAGGGTGCGCAGGGCACCATGCTGGATATTGATTTCGGCACCTACCCGTTCGTGACATCGTCCAGCGCGACGGCCGGCGGCGCCTGCACCGGGAGCGGCGTTGCGCCGCACCGGATCGACCGGGTCATCGGCGTGCTCAAAGCCTACACAACACGCGTGGGCGAGGGGCCCTTCCCGACGGAGCTGCTGGATGAGACCGGAAAAACGATCCGCGAGACGGGGCATGAGTTCGGAGCCACCACAGGCCGGCCGCGGCGTTGCGGCTGGTTCGATGCCGTTGTCGCGCGATACTCCGTGATGATCAACGGCATTGATTTCTGGGCAGTCACCAAGATGGATGTCCTGGACTCGCTGGAGACCATCCGGATCTGCGTTGCCTACGAATGCGGCGGCAAGCGGTACGAAACCGTGCCGGCGAACATCCGGGTTCTTGAAAAGTGCAAGCCCGTTTACGAGGACTTCAAGGGGTGGAGGGTTTCCACGAAGGATGTCAGCCGGTTCGAAGATCTTCCCGCGCAGGCCAAGGCGTATATCCGCCGGCTGGAGGAACTGACGGGAGTCCCGGTCTGGATTCTTTCCGTCGGTCCCCGCCGCGACAGCACGATGAAACTGCCGCTCCGGCGCGAATCGGTGTGATGACGCCATGAAGACTGCGAATGCCAGAGTTCCCCGGCATGTGGCCATCATCATGGACGGCAACGGCCGCTGGGCCCAGCGCCGCGGGCTGCCGCGCATACGCGGGCACCAGACGGGCACCGAGTCGGTGCGCGCGATTGTGCGTGCCTGCAAAAAAGCAGGGATCAAGTACCTCACGCTTTACGCGTTCAGCGTCGAAAACTGGGTGCGCCCGAAGACCGAGATCCGCGGCCTAATGCGGATCCTGAAGCATTTCCTGACGAAAGAGGAAAACGAACTCCATGAAAACCAGGTGCGGCTGCGCGTCATCGGCCGCCTTCACGATCTTCCCCCGGATATCCAGGTCGAACTGAAACGGGTGATGAAGGCGACGGAACACTATACGGGCGGCCAGTTGATCCTTGCCCTGAGCTACGGCGGACGCGCGGAGATCGTGGACGCGGTCCGCTCGATTGCCCGGAAAGTAAAAAAAGGGGCTGTCTCGCCTGAAGCCATTGATGACCGGGTGATCGCGGAGCACCTCTACGCGCCGGATGTTCCGGATCCGGATCTGATGATTCGCACCAGCGGCGAGTTGAGGATCAGCAATTTCCTTTTGTGGCAGCTGTCGTACAGCGAGTTCTACGTGACCGATGTTCTTTGGCCGGACTTCCGCGAGGCGGAGTTCGAGAAGGCCCTGGAAGCGTACAGCCGCCGTCACCGCCGTTTTGGAGATATCAAGTAAATGCTTGCGATGCTGAAAGACAGGGTTTTGGGCGGGACGCTGGTCGGCGTTGCCTTCATCGCCGCCGCGCTGTGGGCCCCCTTGGGCGGTTTGCTGGCCATCCTCCTGGCCGTCTGTGCGCTGGCCATGATCGAATTCTACTCTCTGCTTGAGGCGGCGCGGATTCCCCACTTCAAGTACTTCGGCATCTCCAGCGGCCTTCTGCTCATTCTCTCCGCATGGGATCCCCTGTGGCGAACGGTTCACATTGAAGACCTTGAATGGATTATGATGTGCGGGATTACGATTGCCGTCTTTCTCCGGCAATTTCCTCAGAAGAACAACTCCCAGCCTTTGGAAACGATCGCGGGCACATTGATGGGGGTGATCTCCATCGCGTTTCTTCTCAGTTTCTTTGCAAAGCTTCTCCTCGTGTGGGGGGACAAAAGCGGGAGACTCCTGGTCCTGTACCTGGTTTGTGTGGTCAAATTCTCCGACATGGGCGCGTATTTCATCGGCTGTTCGTTCGGCCGCCACAAGCTGATACCCCGGATCTCGCCGGCCAAGACATGGGAAGGCTTTTTCGGCGGCTTGCTCTCGTCGGTGGGGGTCAGCGTGCTGTTTCTCCTGCTGGCCCGCGACCGCATGCAGAATCTGGCCTTCCATCTCTCCGATGCGCTCATTCTCGGCGTGCTGTTGGGCGTCATCGGAACCGTCAGCGACCTGGCCGAGTCGCTGTTCAAACGCGGAGTCGGCGTGAAGGACTCCGGCCGGATGATCCTCGGAATGGGCGGCATTCTCGATGTCATTGATAGCTTGCTCTTCTCCGCCCCCGCGCTGTATGTCTATGCGCGTTTCTTCCTGTAACGGGGTTGCCCGGGTTCGTTGAGGTGCTCGACATGCTGACTCTATACACGATGGTGGTCATTCTTCTGCTGTTCGGCGCGACGATTTTTGTGCACGAACTCGGCCATTTCCTCGTCGCGCGTTGGTGCGGCATGGTGGTGGAAGTCTTCTCGATCGGGTTCGGGCCGGCGATCTGGAAGACGAAGCGAAACGGGGTGATCTACAAGATCGGGATCATCCCGTTCGGCGGTTACGTGGCCCTGCCGCAGATGGATCCGTCAGGGCCGGGCGACAAGGCTGCTGAGGAAAAGAAAAAGGTTCTTCCCCGGATCCCCCCCTGGAAGAAGATCCTGGTCGCGTTGTCCGGCGTCACCGGCAACATGATCTTCGCTGTGCTGCTCGCGTACATCGTATTCTGGGTCGGCAAACCTTCCGCGCCCCACGAGAGGAACTGCATTGTCGGTTCCGTGAGCGCCCACAGCGCCGCCTATGCGCAGGGCTTGCGGGTTGGCGACGAGATCACGGCTGTCGACGCGGAGCCCGTCCGCAACTGGGATGATCTGGCTCTCGCGTGCGCGCTCCGTGAGTCTGTCAGGTTGACCGCCCGATTCGATGGCGGGTCGAAATCGATTGTGGTGCCCACCGAGAAGAACGTGATTGGCGTGCGCACGGTAGGCGGGATCGGCTGGATGAACTTCTGCTCCGTGGCGAGCGTTGTGGCGGGTTCGAGCGCGGAACGCGCCGGGATCAAGGCGGGCGATACGATCTTGTCGCTCGACGGCATCAAGCTGTACAGCCGCGAACACATGATCCAACAGGTGAATGAAGCGGGGGAGCGCGAACTGCGAGCCGTGATCCGCCGCGGGGGCGAGGAAAAGGAAGTGATGGTGAAGCCTGTGTACGATGAGCAGGCCCGGCGCGCGCTGATCGGGGTGGTGTTCAACACAATGGATTTCGATTACGACAGGGCCGTGCATCCCCGGCCCGGCGCGCAGATTCGGGACTCTGCCACGATGATTTTCCGCCTGTTGCGCGCGCTGGGCACGCCGCGCGAGGCCAAGGCCGCTTCCCAGGCCGTCGGAGGGCCGGTGGCCATTCTCGTGATGTACTGGTGGACCGTGCAAAGCAGCTTCATGCTGGCCCTGTGGTTTACCATGATGCTGAACGTCAACCTGGCCATCATCAACCTGCTTCCCATCCCGGTCGTGGACGGCGGGCACATCCTCTTTTCCCTGTGGGAACTGATCACGCGCCGCCCGCTCAGCGCAAAGTTCGTCAATCTGGTCATGAATGCCTTTGCCGGCCTTCTCATTCTCGTTTTTCTGCTGCTGACCTACCGTGACTTCGCGCGGATGATTGTCCCCCTGTTCTTCCGGGGCCCCGCTCCGGCCGTTGAACAGGCCGCGACGAACGCGACCCCCGTCGAAGCGCAGCCGTTGAAGTAGAGGAGGGCATATGCCGAGAGGCTATCCAAAGTTCCTGCGCGAGGATCGCGTGGCGGTTCCCCGATGGGTGGTTCTCCTTGTGGTCTGGGGCGGTGTCCTGTGGATCGGCCTGAAGATCCTGATTCCGCCCAGTTGGGTCGTTCAACAGCTTGATTCGCCGGACGGCAAACGATCCGCCCGCCTGTTGAGGGCGCGGCATGTTCGCGAGAATTTCGTCGTGCGCGTCCAGGACGGCGCGCTGTGGAAAACAGCCTACCTGTCCCCGACGATCACTAATGATCTGCGCGTGGATCTTGGCGAGCGGCTGTTCTGGAGCGCCGACTCGTCCCGCGTGCTCTTCCGTCTGAACGACAAAGCCGTGTGGGGCTACGATTTCACCCTCGGCCGCGACCTGCGCCGGGATGAACTGGCCGCCGCCTCTGACCGCTGACCTCGGACTTCTGTCCTCTGCGCTTACGGAGCCTTCTGCAGAATCGCCGCGCCGCCCATCTCGCCCAGGTTCGCTTTTTCCAGGTCGGTCCACAGCGTGCCGGGCCCGGCGTGGAGGATGTTCACGTTCACGTCGGAGTTCAGGTTGGTCGCGAAGCTCCAGAGGTTGTAGGCAACCGGGTCGCCGAAAGCCTTGATGCGAAGCTGGTAGCCCCTCGATCGCTCGCCGTCGACGAGTTTCACCCTGTCCGCTTCGGCCTTGCCCAGCTTGGTGATTTTTTCCGCGTGGACCTCGGCGGTTTGCCTGCCGATTTCCGAGACCTTCTTGAGCGCTTCCGCGCCGATCTCGGCGACTTGTTTTTGCTGGTCGGCCTTGATCTCGGCCTTGATCTTCTCCGTCTCCTGGGCCACCTGCTCGCGCTTCTGGGCAATCAGGCTGATCTCGGTGTTCAGTTCCGCGAGCTTCTTCGCGGTGTTCTGCTTCTCCTTGTTCGTCAGGTCCTGTTCCTGGGCGATGCTGGCCTGCTGGATCGGATCGAGAATCTGCATCGGCACATTCACATGCCGGATGAGCGCGTTGTGAATGATAATGTTTCGTTCCGCCAGCGTCTTGGCCAGCGCCTCCGTCAGGTCGTTCTGGAACTTCTCGCGGCCTTCGCCCACGATGAAATCGCGGGCGCCGTAGGCCGAGCCTTTGAGCCGGGAGATCGAGAGGATCTGGGGCATGATGATCTTGTCGACCGCCGCCGGCAGGTCGCCGTAGCTCCGGAAAATCCAGGCGATCTTCTCCGGCAGCAGTTCGAGTTCGACCGTCATGTCCAGGCTGATCTCAAAGCCGTCGCGGGACGGGAACTCCACGAACTGATTCAGCACGAATGTCGCTCCTTCCGGGGCCGCCTGAGGCGCCCGGACGGAAGACTCTTCCCTCGGGGCGTTTCGCATTCTGGAAAGTCCGATGGCCTGTTGCAGCATGGACCGGCTGTCCGACAGGTAGTCCGCGCGTTTCACCTTTTGCTCCATGAGGACTTTGCTCTGCAATTCGTCCATCGCGCGATTCTGGGTCACGATCTGGCCCTTCGTGATGACCGCCGCGCCGCCCTTCCCGAGCAGCGAGACCTGATTCACGCCGATTTCGAGCACATCCACCTTGAACTCGCGCGGGTTGACGTAATAAAGCCCAGGCTGGAGAACGTCGGCCAGGATGCCCTTCTGCTTGGGCGTGGCGAACCGGCCTTCGGGCGCCTGATCGCCGGACAGGGAAGTGACCACCCCGATGTATCCGACCGGGATGCTGATGGCGTCGAGAATGTCGATCGTGTAGCCGAACGGATTCAGGCGGTACTTGCCCGGCCCGAGCACGTTTCTCCAGATTCCCTTCTGACCGACTTCCGCGAGGAATTCCCCCTCCGGAAGCTCCTTTCCGACCTTGGACGTGATGACGCCGACTTTCCCCGGCGTGATGATCGTGACCGGCAGGATCGTGCGCTCATACATGATCGGGTTCAGGAAATGGCGCCCTTCGCCGAGGACTTCTTCCTGCACGCCTTTCTGCCCCTTCCGGGCGAGAATCTGGCCCGGCGGAAGCGGATCGCCGTCCTTGGCGGTGATTACAGCCATTTCGTTGGGATCGATGTAGAAGCGGCAGAACCCCCACTGCCACAGAAGCCAGATTCCGACGATGATCAGGACGAGGGTCGTGGTGAAACCGATGGCGCTTTTCATTGGGCCACCCCCTTTCCGGACGGGAGATAGGGCAGGAAGATGCCGCCCAGTCCGTCCGCCTGATCGCTGGTCAGGATGCTTGAAATCCGAGGCCCCAGCTTCTGATAGAAGGTGTGCCTCGCCATATTCATGCCGGTGCCGAAGGCCTGCACGGCGCTGCCCAGGACCGCCGCATGAGCTTCGTTGTTCATCTGGATCACCGAGCGATCGGCGTTGGCCTTCAGGAGGATCGACTGCGCCTGGAAGTCCGCCGCCTCGTTCTCCAGCCGGGCGACTCCGAGTTCCTGGTTCGCCGCCGTGACGCGCACAGCCTGGCTCTGCCGGGCCGCGATGACGGCGCGGATACGCGCCGTATCCGCTTCCACTTTCTCCTTGTTCTGCTGCGCCAGCATTTCCTGCCTGGTCAGCTCGGCCATGGACTTGGCCTGTTCGATCTGCTGCCCGTACTTCTTCGCCGTCTGCACCGCCACCTCGCGGTCGCGGATGATGCTGGCGATCTCGTCCGGCGGCGTGATATTCCGGATCAGCACGGATTTGATCGCCACCCCCCAACTGCCGCATTGATTCTTCAGGTGGCCCTGGAGGTTGTCCTGGAACTTCTGCCGTGTGTCGCCCATGATGTAATTCTTCGCCGGGTTCTTGCTTCCCTCGAGCCGGCTGAATCCGCGCGCCGCCGGCAGGATGATTTTCTTCAACACGTCGTCCATTTCGCCCACCTGGTGGGTGAGCAGGGCGGCCTTGTCTCTCATCAACGCGAACTCGATCGTGCCCTCGACGTGGACGGTGAAGCCGTCCAGCGTCAGAAAATTGATCGCGTCTTCCCCGCTCATCTCGAAGCGCTGGCTTTGCAGGTTCACCTCGGCCACGTTGACCATGTAGGGATTGAGATAGTAGGTGCCGGGATCGAGAACCTCGGGAAGGACGCCCTTCATGCCTTTCTGCACGAGGAACGTGTTGCGGGCATCCGCGGGAATGTCGTTGTTCAGGATGTCCATGCCGACCAGCGAAGTGACCACGCCGACGTAGCCGGGCCGGATGGTGATCGCGTCAAACACGTCGACGCGATAGGCGAAGGGATTGATGCGGTATTTGCCCGGCCGCAGGACCTCCGCGAGAATTCCCTTGGTGCCCTCGGAGGCGATGATTCCGCCCGGCGGGAGGTCCTTTCCGAAAAGCCGGGTTTGAACGCCGAGTTGGCCGGCGGGAATGTCCGTGATGTGCGCGTACAGCCAGCCCCAGGAGTAGGGATTCCGGAAGTAGCGGCCTTCCGGAAGGACATCGAGTTGAATTCCCTTCTGATCCGCCTCGGCCAGGATCTGTCCGGACGGCAGGTTCTTGCCGGTCTTGTGGATCAGGATGGCGATTTCGCCGGGACCCGGTTCAATCCGGCAGAAAAACCATATCCACATCGGCAGGATCAGGATCACGATGAATACGGCGATCAGGCCGTATGCGGAGCCTGGAATTCGCGGACCGGGGCGGGATGAGCGGGGTGGAACGGGCGGCGGCATTCCTGAAAGCGCGCTGTGGTTCATGTTCACCTCCAAGGTTGACTCCGGCATTCTAGCGGTTCCCCGCCGCGCTTCAAGCGGATAGGCGAGAGACGGAATCTTTTCCCGCGTCCCGTCTTGATCGGGATCTTTTGCGTCCCCGGCAGCGGCGGAATATCCAAGCTTAAGAAAAAAGGCTTGCGATTTTTCCAAGGTCTGGAAAAGTGGCGCCGTTTTTCCCAGGCTTCGGACAATGGGCGCCAACACCAAAGCTGCGAACGCGGGGGTTCCCGACTGGGCGAAGGACGCCGTCTGGTACCAGATTTTTCCCGAGCGCTTTCGCAACGGCTTGTCCGCCAACGATCCGACGCCGGAGACCCTGGCGGAAGCCGGGGTTCATCTGCCGGCCGGCTGGTCGGTCTGTCCGTGGGATATGGATTGGTACGACCGCGCGCGCTGGGAATTGCCAGCCGCCGATTTCTACCGGACGGTCTACATGCGCCGGTTCGGCGGCGACCTGATCGGGGTGAGGGAGAAGCTCGATTATCTCCAGGACCTCGGCGTCAACGCGATCTACTTGAACCCGGTGTTTGTCGCGCCGTCCCTGCACAAGTACGACGGCGCGTGTTACCACCACATCGACCCTACGTTCGGCCCCGACCGCGACGGCGACAGGGACATGCCCGGCCGCGCCGGCGAGACGGAAAACCCGGCGACATGGGTGTGGACGGCCGCCGATCGCTATTTCCTCGACCTCGTCCGCGATATTCACCGGCGAGGGATGCGCGTCATCATCGACGGCGTGTTCAATCACACGGGCCGGAATTTCTTCGCGTTCCAGGACCTGCTGAAGAACGGGAGGAAATCCCGCTACTGCGACTGGTACCGGATCACGAAGTGGAACCGGGACGGCTCGTTCGACTACAAGGGCTGGTTCAATCACAAGAGCCTGCCGGAACTGGGCCGGGGGAAGGACGACCTGGCGGACCCGGTTCGCGAGTACATCTTCAACATCACCCGCCGCTGGATGGATCCGCACGGCAACGGGGATCGTTCGGCCGGAGTGGACGGCTGGCGGCTCGATGCGGCGTTCTGTGTGCCGCACGGTTTCTGGAAGAAGTGGCGCGCGCATGTGAAGAGCATCCATCCCGACGCGTTCCTGACGGCCGAGGTTGTGGACACGGCGACGGACTACCTGCGCGGCGACGAGTTCGATTCGGTGATGAACTACATGTGGCTTTTTCCCACGGTCCGCTTTTTCTCCCCGTCGGCGAAGCCGTCGACGGCCGCGAGGTTGATCCGGGACCTCGATATGCTGGCGCGCAAATATCCGAAGGATGTCGCGCTGGTCCTGCAGAATCTCCTCGATTCGCACGACGTGGGGAGAATCTCCACGATTCTTGAGAACCGGCTGGCCCCGGAGGTGAACTGGGACAGCTATTCTTCGCTCTCCCGCGCGCAGGGCAACCCGGACTTGAATACGCGGCGGCCGTCGAAGAAGACGCTCGGCATCCTGCGGCAGATGGTGATTTTTCAGATGACGTACCCCGGCGCGCCGATGATCTATTACGGCACGGAGGCGGGGTTGTGGGGCGCCAACGATCCGGACAACCGGCAGCCGATGCTCTGGGGCGACATCAAGCGGCGGCCGGAGACGCACACGCCGCGCGGGCGTTGCGGACGCCTGCCGGCCGCACCCGACAAGCGCCTGTTCAAGTTCTACCAGCGCGCCATCGGCCTTCGGAAAGCCCACGCGGTGTTGCGGCGCGGCGCGATGCGCTGGATCGAGACTTCCGACGAGCGGCTTCTGGCTTTTGCGCGTTCCGATGCGCAGTCCGAAATCGTGATCCTGCTGAACGCGGGCGATGCGCCGCTCTCATGGGCGCTGAAGTCGCCTGCGTTCGACCTCTGGAAGTCGAGGACAGTGAAAGCGGGCCGGGTGGAGGTCCTTCCGCGCGGTTGGCGAATCCTGTCCGTGCAAGCCGGTCCTACGGCGTTACGAGGTCGGTGAGGTCGGGCGTGGAGCGATCCGGGTCAGCGAACCGGTTGAATCCGGGCCGACCTTTTTTTTTGGACTGAACTTCACCCCGTAGGAATTGGAGGCCAACTCGCCATTCCAGAACGGCACGAGATCCGGGTTCGTGTTCCGCGCCGTTCGGAGATACGCGCGGAACTCCGTGATGCCCTTGCGCTCGAAGTAGTAGGTTCGGATCGAGACCGATTTCGTCAACTTCTGCCCGGGGCGCAGACGGACCGAATCGGTCCGCGTGAAGAACTGGTCCCGCCGGGGTTCGTAGACGAAGCTGTCGTGGCGTCCGTCCGGGTAAATCCATGTGAAAAAGAAATCGGGGTTGCGCGGAATCCACAACGGCCTTGCGCTGATGTTCTTGATGCTGACCAGGAAGACGATCGGTTCCCCGATGGGCCACTCCGGGTGCTTGCAGGAAATGGAGACCTTCAGGATGTTCGAGTCGTCCGCGTCGTTCAAGGAGCCCACTTCTTTCGGGATGTAGCGGGAGGGGACGGTCGCGCAACCCGCCAGGAACAGGGCGGTGACGAGAAGCAGGCTGATCTGCATGTAGGCGCGCACGGTTTTTCCCTCTCGTTAACTACTCAAGCAGCATAATCCGTACCACGGAGCCTGATTCCGTTTCCCAATCGATAAAGTACCGAAAAACGAGGTTTGGGTTCAGGCCGGCAGGGCCAATTCCCGGCTTTTTCTCGAAATCGATAAAGGTTAGTCTTCACACCGCTATGAAAAAGTATCTCGTTTACATAACCGCCGGGAGCGTTCCGGAAGCGCGGCGCCTGGCGCGCGCGCTTCTGGAGAACCGCTTGGCCGCCTGCGTCAACCTCCTGGGCTCGATACAGTCTTTGTACTGGTGGAAGGGCGCGATCTGTTCAGGCCGGGAAACGGCTCTGCTGGCCAAAACAACCGCGGGCAAATTGGATGCGCTGATACGGAAGGTTCGCGCGGTCCATTCCTACGACGTTCCATGTGTCGTGGCGATGCCGATCACGAAGGGCAATCCGGAGTTCCTTGCGTGGATCGAAAAAGAAACTCAGTCGCTCCGCCGTCCGAGGAGGCCCGCCCGCATCAGGTAGTAGAGGAAGGTCAGGATCGCCGTCACGGCGGAAGCGATGTAGGTCAGAAACGCCGCGTTCAGCACGGCGGCAGCTGCGGGTTGCTCCGCGGGCGTGACAATTCCGGCCTGCACCATCAGGCGTTTGGCCCGGGAGCTTGCGTTCCATTCGACGGGCAGCGTGATCAGCGCGAACAGAACCGTGAGCCCGAAAACCAGGAGCCCCGCCTTGACCAGGAAGGGCAGGCCGAAGAGAAGGCCGACGAAGAAAATGGGAAGGGCGAGATTGCTCCCGATCTGCGCCGCGGGCACGAGGCTCGAGCGGAGGGTCAGAGGCGCGTAGTTCCTTGCATGCTGAAGGGCGTGACCCGCCTCGTGACAGGCTACCCCGATGGCCGAGAGGGACTGGGATTGATACACCTGCGGGGAGAGACGCAGGGTTCGCGACCGGGGATCGTAATGATCGCTCAGAAATCCCTGTGTGATCTCGACCGGCACGTCGGCCAGGCCCTGGGAATCCAGCAAATGGCGGGCCGCCTGCGCGCCCGATACGCCCGAAGACGCCGCCACCTGCGAGTACTTGGCGAAGGTTGACTTAGTCAGGAATGTCGCCAGCAAGGCCAGCGCCACGCCCGGCAGAATCATCATCATGTAAAGAGGATCAATAATCATAACGGTTCTTTCATTCTATGGTTCAATAGATAGACATTCAAGGGACCGAGTTGTTCATCGCCCGAATCGCCGCAAGGGCGATGAGGCCAGAACGGTGGTTGAGCGGCCGTCGAGGGTGATGACGCCCCTTCTCCGGGGCCGCGCGGGCGGTTCCTCTTCGGTGGTCAACGCGAGCACCCACGGCTTGTTCGGGGCGGGGGGGATTCTGAAGTTCACGGGTTCTTCGCCGGGGTTGAAAAGGAGCAGCAGGCTGTCGTCATCGTCGTCATCGCCCGTGAATTCACGATGGCCGTTGATTAGGCAGGCCAGGGCCGTGTCATTTTCCCAATCGGGTTCCGCGCCGTCCGGCCCGAACCACAGGACGTCCGCGGTTGTCTCGTCGGGCGTTTTGCCCGTGAAGAAACGGGTGCGCCGCAGGCAGGCATGGGCCTTGCGGAACGCGATGAGCTTCTTGACGAAGGAGTGGAGATCGGCGTGCTCGTCGAGGAGGCTCCAGTCAATCCAACTGATCTCGTTGTCCTGGCAGTAGGCATTGTTATTGCCCTGCTGGGTCCGCGAAAACTCGTCGCCCGCGACGATCATCGGCACCCCCTGCGACAGGAAAACCGCGGCCAGCAGGTTCTTTTGCTGGCGCTTGCGGACGGCGAGGATGGAGGGGTCGTCCGAAGGACCTTCCTCTCCGTAGTTCGCGCTGAAATTGCGGTTCTCGCCGTCCCGGTTGTCCTCGCCATTTTCCTCGTTTCGTTTCTGCTCGTAGGAAACCAGATCGCATAGCGTGAATCCGTCGTGGCTGGTGATGAAGTTGATGCTCTTCAGCGGGGTCTGATTGAGCTTGTCATACAGATCGGAGCTGCCCGCGATTCTCGTGGCGAATTTGCCCAGCATTTCTTTTTCGCCCTTCCAGAATCGCCGGACCTCGTCGCGGAACATGCCGTTCCACTCCGACCAGCGCTCGTTCGGGAACTTGCCGACCTGGTAGGTTCCTGCCGCGTCCCACGCCTCGGCGATGATCTTGGTGTCGCGCAGCGCCGGGTCCTCGGCAATGTCCTCGACGATCGGCGGATTCGGCAGGATCTCGCCGTCCGGTCCGCGGGTGAGCACGGAGGCGAGGTCGAAGCGGAACCCGTCCACGTGCATGTGCAGAACCCAGTAGCGCAGGCAGTCCATGATGAACTTGCGGACCACGGGGTGGTTGCTGTTGACGGTGTTGCCGCAGCCGGAGAAGTTTTTGTAGTGCGGCCGGGTCGGCTCCATCATGTAGAAGATGGAGTTGTCGATGCCGCGGAACGAGTACGTCGGTCCGCCGTCGCCGCCCTCGGCGGTGTGGTTGAACACCACGTCGAGAATCACTTCGATCCCCGCCTTGTGAAACGCAACGACCATCTCCTGGAACTCGCGCACCTGCCGACCGTGGGCGCCGGCGTGCGCGTACCGCCGGTTCGGCGCGAAGAACGCAAGGGTGCTGTAGCCCCAGAAATTGCGCAAGCCGCGGCGGGGCCCGTTTTCGAGATAATACTCCATCTCGTTGAATTCCTGGGTGGGTAGAAGCTCGATGGCGGTGATGCCCAGATCCTGGAGATACGGGATCTTTTCGATCAGGCCGCGGTATGTGCCCGGATGATTTACGCCCGAACTGGAATGCGCGGTGAATCCCCGCACGTGCGCTTCGTAGATGACGGTCTTGGAGAGGGGGGTGCGGAGCGTGTGATCCTCGGACCAGTCGAACGCGTTCCGGACAATGACGGCCTTGGGGAAAAGCGGCCCGTTCTTCGGCGGTTTGCCGGGCGTGAGCCCCCGCGCATCGCCCCAGCGGGGAGCGCCCGAAACCGCCAGCGCGTACGGATCGAGCAGCCACTGGTCGGGATCGAAGAAATTCGCCGTGTCGCGCGGCGTTTCGCCTTCCATGCGGTACAGGTAGTACTGGCCTTCCCGCGCGTCCTCGACGTGCAGGTGCCAGATATCGCCGATCCGGTTTTTCTCCGGGGTCAGTTCGTACTCGGCTGCCGGCTTCGCGTCATCCGGCGCGTTGAACAGCATCAGGTATACACGCGTGGCATTGCGGCTGAAGATCGTGAACTGCACCCCTTTCTCCACGATGTGCGCGCCGTAGGGGACGGGGATCGGATTGCTGGGTAGAAGGTGTTTGTATGTTTTGGATTTCATGGATTGTGAAGGACGTCCTTACGTGTCAAAACGGTTGCCCCAAAGAATGGTTTTCAGGAGCCGGCCGGTTTGGTTGAGCATCGGGACGAGCCCCCGGCCGGACCGGTGACGCCGCGAATGATGATGTTTTCGGGTTCTGTTGGAAGGCGTGCCGGTCAGGGTCCGGCCGATTCGGACGCTTGCCCCGGCGACGCTTTGAACTCCCGCCGCCACGGTATGGACGCCGGCGGTCGCCGGCTTGACGACAAGAAAGTCCAAGGTCCGGGCGGTCATGTCCACCGCCGATGCCACTCCGCGGGTGATCGTGTCCCAGAATCCGGGTTGGTTCGCCTCGTCCGGAGAAACGGCCGAACGGATGGGGCCCTTGAGCTCCGGCATCAGGTCCTTGGTAAAGAGGTCCTTCACATCGATCAGGAAATCCGACATCCGCGTCCTGAGAGAACGGACCTCCTCCTCGCGGCTCCATCCGCGGAACGCGGCGCAGCGGTCCATCGCCGTGTGCCCCGCGACGGAGGTAAGCAGTCCCGCGCCCAGGCCCTGGCCGATGTCGTCGATCACCCGCCCGATGAACGGCACCTGCGAGAAAAGGCTTTCGATCAGCCTGCGGCTGATGTTGAGAAAGTTGACCGTGGCGACAACGGCCAGGATGTCGCGGAGAATGGTCCATTCCTCCCGGGGCGTGGGGCGGCTCCGGTAGATACGCATGATGCGAAGAACCATGGTGAAGTTCCGGTACAGGACGATGAACACATCCGCGCTCGGATACGGGCTCAGCGTGACCGCGAGCATGACGTCGCGGACCGATCGCCGCACTTCGTGCGACGCCTTCTCGTTCAGTTGCGCGAGCAGGGGGTGGACGACTTCCTGTTCGATCTTCACGATCGTGCGCGCGAGATCGTCGTTCAGCGGATGCGCGCCGAGCGCGTCCTGGATGTAAGCGATGCCGTCGCCGGCGGCCGCCGCCGGCGCGCCTTCGAGGTTCGGGTTCTCCGCCAGCCGGCCGAGATACTCGGCCAGGTATTTGCAGTACCGGCGCATCTCCATGTGGCTCGCGGCGGACAGTTCCGGCATGGGCGGCGGAGTCAGGGCGCGCGGATAGGCGCGCAGACCGCGCCAGCCATAGATCAACAAGCCGAGAATTCCGGCAAGAAGAATTCCGGCGAAGGTGAAGCCGGCTGCCGGGTGAATGCGGTAGAAAAGGACGAACAGTCGGAAACATTCGGCGAGAAAGACAAACCCGAGCAGAACGCCCGCGATGAGGGTCACCCGAACCAGCAGATTCCAGAGTTGCTTCAACATGTTGAGGGCAGACTAGGGCGTTGAGGATGCGGTCTCAAGCGTTTTCTGAAAGGCCGGAAAGGTCTGCCGTTACGCGATTTTTCGCTTCAGCGCATCCAGCGCGATGCCCCGGCTCGGCAGGGCCATGTCCAGGTGGTAGGAGAGGAACAGCCCCAACAGTTTCTCGATTTCCCCGATCTGCCGGCTCGTGCATTGCGTGCTCAGCGCCGCCTGCGACGATCGGGCTCTCTGCCAGCCGGTCAATATGGCCAGGATGTCGGGCGCGATGGGCAACGATCCGGCCGGATTCGCCTCGACGCACGCCGGACAGAGGATCCCTCCGCGCGCGTAGGAAAAGACGGCCTTCCGCACGCCGGGGCGGAGTTCGCGCTCGCAGTTCAGGCACTGTTTGAGCCTGGGCGCAAGGCCGAGCGTCTCCAGCAGTTTCAGTTCGAACCAGAAAACAAACGGAACGGACGTGCCGAAGGACGCCAGTTGATCCAGCCCCGAATCCAGCAGGTCGAACAGGTCGCGGTGCGGCGCGTCCGGCGGGCTGACGCGAAACAGGAGGTCGGACAGGTACGAGGCCGCCGCCGCGGCTTTCCAATCGAACCGGAACCGGTCGCGCGTTTTCAGCGGCGCGCATTCGCGGGCGATGTGGATGCCCGCCCGCTCGCGGGCGTAGTAGATCAGTTCGCACGTGTAGAACAAATCGTACTGGCCCAGGAACAGGCTTTTCGGACGCTGGGAGCCCTTGACCAGCGTTGCGATCCGGCCGTCTTCCGGCGTGAGCCAGGAGACGATTCGGGACGTGTTCGAATAGGGATAGTAGCGGAGAACGATCGCCTGGGTCTTGCGGATCACGATGACGGTTTCTGTTCGGCGTGCGGCAGGGCTTGCACCGACGATTTCCCGTCGCGCGTCACCCATGCCTCCAGTTTGTCGAGCAGGGTGGGCCGGTTGTCGAGATCCTGGCCGCCGGGATACACCGCCCCGGCCGAAATGACCATCTTCATGCCGTCGGCAACGGAGATCGGCAGAACCTGGATCTGCGAACGCGGGACAATGACGAAAAAGCCGGAGGTCGGGTTCGGCACGGTGGCTACGAACACGGACACATAGTCTCCGCTCGCGCGCTCCGGAAGGAGCGAGACCACCTCGTTGGGAACCGATGCCGTGATGAATCCCACGGAGTGCAACCCCTTCCGGGGATACTCGATCAGTACCACCTCTTTGAACATCGTCTGGCTCTGGTCCACCAGCGCCTCGCTGATCTGCCGGACCGTCACGTAAATCTTGTTGATGAAGGGGATTCGCGCCAGCAGCATGTCGCCCAGCCGGTACAGCTTCTGGCCGATGATGTTGCGCGTCAGCAGGCCGATCAGGAAAACCGCCACCAGAACAAGGATCAGGGCGGACGCCTGGAAGAGCAGGGCCGAGTATTCCTTGACCACGTGAGGCGGCACGTATTTCAGAACCCACTCCGTGGTCAGGCGGAACAGGAAATCCACGACGAACACCGTAATGACGATCGGCGTCACGAGGATCAGCCCGACAATCATGTTGTTGCGGATGGAACGGCCTATGCCTTTTTTTGCCATGGCATGATGATATGTTGCGGTGAACCGCCCGCCAAGACGGAATCAGGATTTTGCGAGTTCCTTGAGCAGTCCGGCCTTTTCCGCTTTGGACAGCCACGCGTTCTCTTCGTTCAACATCGCTTTGCGAAGCGCCGGGGTGCGGTCGGATGCGCCGGCCAGGTGGTGGAGGCCGTGCGCGATGTACAGGGCCAGCTCACGGCCGGTCCCTCTTTCCGTTCGGCCGACGGCTTGAGCGCGTTCGGCGTTAACAAACACCTCGCCCGTCGAGCGCGGTTTCTCGCCGGGCACGCTGTCGTACGTCAGGCTGATCACGTCCGTAGGCCCGTCTTTCGAGAAGACGGCTCGGTTCACGGGCGTGATGCCGTCGTCGTCCGTCAAGATCAGCGCGATTTCGGTCCAGGCCGCCAGCGGTTTGAGTTCGGGGCGGGAGGCGATCAGCCACGCCGCCAGCTTTTGAACCGCCGCGGTTCGAATCCGGGCTTTTTCCTGGCGGTTCTGCAGGACGAGTTTCATCCGCGTGTTTCGCCGCGTTCCTCGCGGTAGGCCTGGATGATCTTCTGGACCAGTTCGTGCCGGACGACATCGGAATCGGTCAATTCGGTGAAGGAAATACCTTCGACCTTTGCCAGGGTGCGTTTGGCCTCGCCGAGGCCGGATTTCTTGTTCGGAGGAAGATCGATCTGCGTCAGGTCGCCGGTGATTACGCACTTCGAATCGAAGCCCAGGCGCGTGAGAAACATCAGCATCTGCTCCGGCGTCGTGTTTTGCGCCTCGTCGAGAATGACGAACGCGTGGTTCAGCGTGCGGCCGCGCATGTACGCGAGGGGGGCGACTTCGAGGATGCCGCGCTCCATATTCCGTTGAATCTCGTCGGGGGACATCATGTCGTAGAGCGCGTCGTACAGCGGCCGCAGGTACGGCGAGACCTTCTCGTGCATGTCGCCGGGCAGGAACCCGAGCGCCTCGCCCGCCTCGACCGCGGGCCGCGTGAGGATGAGCCGGCTGACCTCGTTGCGGAGAAGGGTGTTCACGGCCATCGCCATGGCGAGGTATGTCTTGCCGGTTCCGGCCGGGCCGATGCCGAACGAGATGTCCGTGCTGTGGATGTTTTCGACATACCGCTGTTGGCCGAACGTGCGGGGGAAAATGGCGGACTTGCCGGGGCCGACGTCGATCCGGCAGTCGTACAGCCGGTTCAGGTCCTCTTCGCGGCCTTCATGGAACGCGCGGAGGGCGAATTGAATCCCGTGTTCGCGCAGGATTGCCCCGGACCCGCGCGCCCGGCGCAATCCCTCGAAGAAACGTTCCGCGGCCGCCGCATTTTCCTCGGCGCCTTCGATGCGGAGCCATGTGTCGCGCGCCGTGAGGCGGACGCCCATGGATTGCTCGACCCGCGGCAGGTATTCGCCGCGTCGGCCGATGATGTCCTGCGCCTCGCGCGCGTTATCGAAATGGACGGTTTTTTCAGCCATGCGGGCTCCAGTAAATCCAAAGGGGGTGGGGGCGTCAATGGCAATTGGATTGCGTGTCGGGATGCATTGGACCGACGAAAGGCCGTTGTACGATACGGTAGGGAAGAGATTCTACCTGTTCGGCGGCTGTAGCAGGCTGTGCGGCCACAGGCCCAGTTGGGTCAAAACGGTGCGAAAAGGCGATAGGGGTTGATTTCTTACTGTGTAAATCAGAAAGCGAAACCGAAGGCCGCAGACACACTACTCTCGCCGACAATACGTCCTTCAATCCGGAGCGAGAGATTCTCGTGGAAAAGAAGAGACGCGCCAGCAACTAGAACGACCGGACTATCCTCTTCAGGATCCGCGCTTCCTTTGGCAGTAACTGCGGTATCCGGATAATCATACTTGTAGTCTACCGTTCCGCGAAGCAAGGAGAACAGGATGCCACCGTATGGAATAATTTTCCTGTTGGCACCCAACGCCAGATTTGCAGATAGGATCATACCCGCTCCGATTTCGTAGTAGTCAGCTTCGCCGGTTATCTTCCCTGGGCCCAAGTCAGGATCTGAAGCGTCTATGTCCTTGATATCAAATGAAGGAACATAGTGTACCGTCGCTAACGCGTTCAGTCTCATCTTGGCCTGTTCATAGACGAGCGTGCGCGCTCCTCCGCCAACGATAGTCACGGTGGATTCTTGATCTTTCTCATCAACCACGCCAGCGTCCAAGTAGAACGTGACCCTCTCAGTTGGAAGAAGGTTAAGCCGAAGTACAAAAAGGTTCTGGTCTAGGGTATTCGATTGATCCTCGCCGCCAGGGCCAGAAACTTGACCCCCTGGACCCGAAGCGGTGATTTCGCCAAACTTAATGTTTATATCGCGTTCATATTTTTCATAAAGAACCTCAACGCGGTTGTTATCCCACGAATCGACGTCTTTTTTGTAAACTGGATCGCCAACATCGATTGCCAATGTAATTCCCGTCGTTAGTACCCCCGTTGCCAAGAAAGCAGTTATCAGTTTCTGTATTCGGCTCGTTTTCAATAGCGTCTTCCTCCTTGGTTCTGATTCGATCCCGCCATCAAGATGATTCTTTGCTAGCCACATATCAATGAGTTTCGCATTTCTGATCCTCTTCGCCTCAATTCTGTTTCGGCGGCTGAAGCAGGCTGTGCGGCCACAGGCCCAGTTGGGTCAGCACGTTGAGGCGCGCTTCGTTCTGGCGCGCGATGGCGACGACGGTGGGGGTGAAATCCATCTCGATTTTCCCGAGGTCCACCCGGAATTCGGGCTTCGCCCCGTACTTGCCCTCGAACATGCGTCCGACGGAATGCATGACAAACCAGATCAGGTGCAGGAACGCGTACAGGTGCGCGCGATGGTCGCCGGCATCGTCCATGGCGTTCGTCCGCAGCGCCGCCTGCCGCGCGTTGTTTCCCGTGAAGGTGATCGCGTGCGTGTAGTAGCGAAGGTCCGTTTGCAGAAACTCGTCTCCAAGCCGGCTGAGCACCTGGCGGATCGTGTCTGACGCTGGAAGGTGCTGGGAGCGCAGGCTGTCGCCGGTGTACGTGTCCTGGTGCTGCTTGCGCGCGTTCTTACCGGTGTTGCGGTTGATCCAGATGGTCGCGTTTTGCGGGTCGTCGATCCACTTGCCCATGATCAGGGAAGACTCGACGAACGGGCGAAGCGCGATCCATGCCTGGCACGACTGGTACGCGGCAAGGTGGTCGAACGCGCTCCGGGCGGACCGCTGCATGATCGACAGAAACGGCCCGAGCTGGAATTCGCTGTTCGGGTGCGGTGCGCCGCCGGAACCCAGACCCGCGGCGAAGCGCCCGAAGATCTTGTCGAACTGGTCGAATGCCGCGAATTCCGTCTGGTAATTCAGAAGAAACATCTCGCGGTTCTGGCTGATCGCGGCGCGATGGCGGAGGATGTCGTCGGGTGGGCTCATTCGGAAATCAATCCTTCATCGCTTTCCGGAGTTCTTTCCACAATTCCTGGAGGGCCTGGGGGATCACACGGATATCGGCCATGACGGTGACGTAGTTCGTGTCGCCCGTCCATCTCGGCACAATGTGCAGATGGATGTGGTCCTTGAGCCCGGCGCCGGCGGCCTCGCCGATGTTGATGCCGACATTGAATCCGTGCGGCCGCGACACCTTCTTCAACGCGCGGATGGCCTGCTGCGTCAGCTCCATCATCTCGGCCAGTTCCGCGGGGTTCATGTCCTCCAGCGTGGCTGCGTGGCGAAGCGGAGCGACCATCAGGTGGCCGCCGGTGTATGGATAGCGATTCATCAGGACGATGCAGGTTGTGCCGCGCTTGAGCAACAGATTGTCGCGGTCTCGGGATGATTTGAAGCTCTTGCAGAGAAAACAGCCTTTGTCTTTGGCCTTCTTGAAGTACTCGATTCGCCAGGGGGCCCAAAGTTCTTTCATATCATCATGCCGTCCAGTAGGATACAGGCAAGCTATCAACGCGGGCCGGAGTGGTCAAGGCGGCGTTCGTGCGGACCGGATGAATTCAAAGCGCAACATCTTGTTTCCCGCCTTGTTCGCGGCGGGCGCCTTGGCGGTCGCCGCGACGTCGCTGTTCACGTTGGTGTCGTGGAAGGATCTGTCGGACCGCGATCTGACACCCTTGGGCCGCGCGATGTTGAATGTCGGCGGCTCGGACTGGGTTCACGCCGAAACCAGGCATTTTATTTTCCACGCATCGACCCCCGATGCGATCGAGGAAGTGGCCGCGGAGGCGGAATTCGCGTTCAGCAGGATCGGCGATATTCTCGGGACGAACAGCGTCCGGCGCAAGGGGCACGTGTTTGTCGTTGGCCGGAGGCATAGCTGGGAGAAGGTTCTTCAGGGTATGAGCCGGAAGGACGATAGTCTCGCGATGCAGATGCAGAACGACCTGTTTATCCTGAAGGAGAGCAACAGTGTCGTCCATGTCTTGCGTGTGCCGCACGAGCTTGTGCATTTCAGGCTGTGGCAGATGTATGGACCCCATGTTCCGATCTGGCTGGACGAAGGCATGGCCGGTTATGTCGGGTGGAAAGCGGCCGTGGCGGGACACGCGCAGAAGGGAAAGCAACTGGTCCGTGCGCCGCCGCGCGTTTCGCGCAAGCATCTCCTGGACCTGGCGCAACTGACGGGCATGACGGCGTATCCCCCGGACAGCGCGGCGAGCGCCGCGTTTTACGTCGAGGCGGAACTGCTGGTTTCCGCCATCGCGCGGAAAATTGGAGATGACAAACTGGGGGAGTTCGTGAAGGCTGTGGCGGGTGATCGAATCCCGTGGGACGATTTTCTGCGGGAGCGGTTCAGCTTCGCGGACGGCGATTTCGCCTGGCTGCAGAAGCAGATCGAGAAGTGCGCAACAGAATGACGGCAAAACCAAAGAACAAACCCGGCGGCGCGGACAAGGCTGTCCATCTCGTTTACGGCGAGGACGAGTATCTCGTCAAAACGAACGCGAAAGAACTCGTGGATCGCCTGTGTCCGAAGGCGGACCAGGCGTTTGGACTGGAGATCGTCGATGCGCAGGTCGGCCTCGTGGATGAAGCGATCGCCGCCGTCGGGCGCTGCGTGGACGGTTTGCGTACGGTGGGGTTCCTGGGCGGGCGCAAGGTGGTCTGGCTTCGTGATGCGACGTTCCTCGGATCGGGCGTCCTCGGCGAGTCGGCGGACGTCAAGGGCCGGCTGGACGAACTGGTCAAGCTGATCAAGGCCGGGTTGCCGCCGGGGCAGATCCTGGTTGTCAGCGCGTCGAAGGTCGACGGCCGGTCGGCCTTTTTCAAGGCGTGCCAGTCCGCCGGGAGCGTGACGAAGTTCGAACTGCCCGACAAATCCTATCAGATGGAACAGCAGGCGCGCGGGCTGGCGTCGGATGTATTTCGAAAGGCGGGGTTGAACATCGGTCCCGACGCGCTGGGCGAGTTCCTGGAGAAGACGGGGACCGATACGCGGCAGATCGTGCAGGAAGTGGAGAAGCTGTCCGTCTATCTCGGCGACCGGAAGAACGTACAGGCGGCCGATGTCCACGCCATCGTCTCGCCGTCGCGCGAGGCGATTTCATGGGATTTCGCCGATGCCGTCGGAAGCCGGGATCTGGCCCGCGCGCTGACGATCCTGCGCCGGTTGTTGTTCCAGGGCGAGAACGAGGTCGGCTTGATCATCGGGCTGGAGAGTCGATTTCGGGATCTGCTCCTGTATCGCGAAGCGCTGGACCGGAGATGGCTGAGCGTCGGCGGCGAGGAGCCGTGGCTCAAGGTGGAATGGCGACAGACGCCGGAGGTGGATGAATTTGCCTCGTCGCTCGCCAAGGATCCGCGCGCGGTCAACATCTATCGTGCCGGGAAACTGGTCGCGCAGGCCAAACGGTTTTCGCGGCAGGAACTCGTCCGCTGCCAGGCGCTGACGCTTGCCGCCCACGAGTCGATCCTTTCCTCGTCCTCTGCCAAGGAATTGAACCTCGAATTTCTCCTCATGAAACTGCTGGGGGCGCCCCGGCAGGCAAACGCGAAGTCCGCATAGCGGTTCTGACGGCGAGTCCGCAGAGCGCGCAGCCGAAGAACACGAACGGCATTTGCCAGGCGATGAAGTTCATGTGCGTGTGCACGGCCGAGTGCGCCTTGAAGAGGACGAACCACGACAGCGGGGCCAGCATGGAGAACCAGGTCGCCGCGATCAGGGCCGTGTGTTTTCTCCGCTCGTCGCCGTCGTCGTTCCGGCGCGAGTAGAGAAAGACCGACGCCGGCAGGAACAGGGCGATCAGGTGCAGATACCGGACTTTCAGCACGACGTCTGAAAGGAACGCGCTGTCCGTGGACACGTAGTGGTTGAGGTCGAGGAAGACGCCTGTCACGTAGCGCGAAACCACCTCGAAGGTCCCGGCCTTCAAACTGTCCGCGTATTCCGCGGCGTATTGGCCGCCGGCGCCGTGGGTTCTTTTCCCCAGGGACCACGCGATGTGTTGTATGCCGTTCAACAGGCTTCCCTTGACCGCGGCTATCTGGAAGAGCAGGAGAACCAGGCTCGAGGCGACCGCGAGGCCGGCGCTGCAGGCGACGACGAGAGCGCCCTTGATGAATCGGCGCGCCGGCAGTCCGTCCCGGACGCTGTAGTACACGAACGGCGTGGCCATCATGACCAGCGCCGTGGTGATGTACTCGAATCCGTTGGCGAAACATTTCGCAAAGACCAGCGCGAACACGAGGACGGCCGGCGCGGCCGACGCGTGGTGGTCGTGTATTGGCCGGCGGCGGAAGTACTCCATGAGCGCGATCATGGGCAGGTAGAACATGTACAGGCTCCACCAGAGATTCCGCCCGAAAAGTGTCAGCCATTGGGAGAGGATCATGGAAGACGCGGTGAAGACGGCCGTCCACAGGCCGAATTCGCGGGCGAACCACAGGACGATCGCGGTCAGCGCCGCCGCGGTCAGCAGGGATGTGAGCGCGTAGAACAGATTGAGCTTCGCGTGGGGCGGGAGGGGGATCAGTCTGTCGAGCACGCTGAAGAACATGCCCTGGCCGCCGTTCTGCGACATGTAGGGCCGGTATTCGGGAAACGTGAGCCCGTTGAAATACGCTTCGTACTGATGGCGGACCTGCCGCCACGAAATCCATTTCTCGTGCAGGTCGTTCTCGATGCCTGCGCCGTTCAGCGCGCCGGCCGACAGGATGCCGTCCTGCCGCGACTTGACCATTCGGCCGACGACCAGCCCTTCGGTATCGTGCTGGTGCCATGCGAACCAACCCGGCTCCGCCACGCGCCAGCCGTCCGCAAAAAACCCCCAGAACAGCGCTGCGAGGGTGACGGCGCAGAGGGCTGATCTCGTTGCGGGCGCCGATGAAAGAAAGCGGTGGATGTGCATGTCACCGTCGCCTTTTCATCTGGGCCGCCGCGCTCTTCATCGGGCGTCGTTCTTATCACAATATGGGGGAAAACAGAAGAGCGCTTCCGCGCGGGCGGTTCTTCCAATCCTTGAAAGAACGGAGATCGTTGTTTTCAAGGACACGAATTCAAGTTCCAAGCGCAACACTTCCGGCCTTCAGAACTTCAGCCGGGGTGCGGCAAAAGACGTTGCCGGGCAAAGTCTTATAAACGGACTGGCGCAAGGAGATGAGGTGTCGTACACTGTCGCGCCTTTGAATCCGCGGGGAATGGTTTAGGATGACGAAAAGGAATGGACGGCAATGATTCTGATACTGACGCCGAATGTTGATGCCCAAGGGGCCGAGTACAAGCATTTGATGGGCGTGTTGAGCGCCTTGCCGAATGTGCACAGCCGCGTTCACCATGTCCATGGCGCCCAGCAGACGCTGACGGAGGTTTACCTTATCGGCGACACGTCGAGCCTTTCCCTGGACGACATGAGGGCGTTGCCGTGCGTGGAGCGCGTGGTCCGGGTGTCGCAAAGCTATCGGGTTCTCGGCCGGCACAAGGACGACCGGCGGACGACGGGATTCGAGTACAACGGCGTGTATTTCGGGCAGGATAATCTGAATGTCTTTGCCGGCCTGTGCGCGGTGGACACGCCGGAACACGTTGAGCAGATGATGCGCGCGCTTCGCGAGAACGGGCAGGTTTGCACGCGGATGGGCGCCTACAAACCGCGGACCAATCCGTACTCGTTTCAGGGCTACGGCAAGGAATGCCTGCCGTACGTTTTCACCCTGGCGGGGAAATACGGCATCCAGGTGATCGCGATGGAGATCACGCACGAGGACCACGTGGATGAGATCCGCAAGGCCCTGCAAGAGGCGGGCAACAAGACGGGCGTCATGCTCCAGATCGGCACTCGCAATAGCCAGAATTTCGAATTGCTCAAGAGCATCGGCCGGCAGGACGAGTTTCCGGTCCTGCTCAAGCGCGGTTTCGGCATCACGCTGGAGGAATCGCTCAACGCGGCGGAGTATCTGGCCAGCGAGGGGAATCCTAGAATCGTCTTTTGTCTGCGCGGCATGAAGAGCAATATGGGCGACCCGCACAGAAACTTTGTCGATTTTTCGCATGTGCCTGTGGTGAAGAGGCTTACGCGTATGCCTGTTTGCGTGGACCCCTCGCATTCTGTCGGTACGCGGGAAAGCGCTCCGGACGGATTGCTGGACGTGATGCACGTGACGGCGCAGGGCGTGATTGCGGGGGCGAACATGGTCCTGGTGGATTTCCATCCCGCGCCGGCGACGGCGCTTGTGGATGGGCCGCAGGCGTTGCTGCTCAAGGAGCTGCCGAAGTTCCTCGAGGATATCCGGATTGTCCGGGAAGCGTACGAAAAACGCGTCGCGCTGGCCCGGCAGGAATAGGATTGGTTTATGTTGCGATCAAGCATCCTTTGCATTCTGGCGGGTTTCCTGGTTTGTACGCTCACGGCATCCGCGGGCCTGGAGGACGGCGGTCCCGGCGTGGGCTTCCCGGTCGGCGAGACGCTGGATTACAGGATCTATTGGGGCGTCATCCCGGTGGGCTATTCGCGCGTGACGAGCGAATGGATTTCGGAGGACGGCCGCGCGCTCATCGCCATCCGCCTGCGTACGCAGAGCAACAACTTCCTTTCGTCGTTGTATCCGGTGGACGATTTTTTGGAAGCGATCATCGATCCGGAGACGTTCCTGCCGGTCCGCTTCACGAAGAAGTTGAGCGAGGGCCGCTACCGGGCGGACGAGACCACCACCTTCGATCACAAGAACCTGAATGCCGTGTGGAAATCGAACCGCAATGGGAAGGTGAAGGAGATGGCGATCGATCCGGACACGCGCGACGTGGTGACCTTCATGTATTACATGCGTCGGAATCAGTTTGAGCCGGATACGGTTAATCGGTATAGAGTGATGGCCGACGAGAAGGTGTACGATCTGGTCGTCAACGCGCAGAAGATGGAAACCGTCAAACTGGATCGTTTCGGGAAACTGCCGTGCCTTCGCTTCGAGCCCGAGGCGCAGTTCGGGGGGCTGTTTGTCCGCAAGGGGCGGATGTGGATGTGGGTTTCGCAGGACAAGCGCCGCATTGCCACGAAGATCGCGGCGCAGGTTCCCGTGGCCAGCATCTCGTTGTGGCTGGACCAGGTCGGTGGGCCGGGGGATGATTTCTGGGTATCGAAAGGGGCGAGTGGAAGCGTGACCAACAAGGTGAAAAAATGAGTTTGAGCGCCGTTCATGCGAAGAAAATCCTGGCGAGATTCTCCCGTCAGCGGATTCTCGTCGTGGGAGACCTCATGCTGGACCGCTACGTGTACGGCGGCGTCAGCCGGATTTCTCCCGAAGCGCCGGTGCCGGTGGTGCACGTGACGCAGGAGAAGAGCATGCCGGGTGGCGCCAGCAATGTGGCGTGGAACGTCCGGTCGCTGGGCGGTCGCGCGGCGGTGTCCGGCATCTTGGGTCGTGACGCGACCGGCCGGGAACTGAAGAGATTGTTGACGCGCGGCGGTGTCCTGGTCGGCGGCGCCCTGGAGGTCGGCAATTTTCGGACGACGGTCAAGGAACGGGTGATTGCGGAGCGCCAGCAGGTGGTGCGCGTGGACCGCGAGAGCCGCTTCCATCTGACCGGAAAAACGGAAGAGGCTTTCTGCCGGCGGCTGGCCGCCGAGGTGGGAAAGGCCACCGGTGTCATCATCGAGGATTACGGCAAGGGAGTCATCCGGCAGCGCGTCGTGGATACCGTTCTGGCGTCGGCGAAGGCGCGCGGTCTGCCCATCGGCCTGGATCCCAAGGAGAACCAGGAACTGGACCTTGGCGGCGTCACGGTGGTCACACCGAACCGAAAAGAGGCTTTTGCCATCGCGGACGTGAAGGAAACGGCGGCGCATTCCAACCCGTTGAACGACAAGGCGTTGTTGAAGGTGGCCGGGATCCTGATGAAAAAGTGGGCGCCGGCGATGCTGCTCATCACGCTGGGGCCCTTGGGAATTCTGCTCGTCACGAAAAACTCGCCGCCGAAGCATGTGCCGACGTGTGCGCGGGAGGTGTTCGACGTGAGCGGCGCAGGCGATACGGTGATTGCAACATGCGTCCTCGCGCTGACGGCGGGCGCAAGTCCGTTCGAAGCTGCCGAACTGGCGAACTATGCCGCGGGCGTTGTGGTTGGGAAGCTGGGGACGGCCACATGCACCCGGCAGGAGATTCTGAGTTACTTGTAGGAAGCTGACGATCATGGCGTTGCCGAAACGGAAAACGGTCCGAATTCAACTGCCGGCGCCGAAGGACCATTCCAAGGAACCGGTCAAGACGGTCGGCGTGATTCCCGCGCGATGGGGGTCCACGCGGTTCCCCGGAAAAAGCCTGGCGCCCCTCTGCGGAAAGCCGCTGATCCAGTGGGTCATCGAGCGGGCGCGGCAGGCGAAGAAGCTGGACCGGCTGATCGTGGCCACCGATGACGGGCGCATCCGTAACGTCGTGGCCGGGTTGGGTGTCGAGGTGGTCATGACCCGGTCGGACCATCCGTCGGGGACGGACCGCATAGCCGAGGCGCTGCGCGATATCGAGGCCGACGTGGCGGTGAACATCCAGGGCGACGAGCCGATGATCGATCCGAAGCTGATCGACGAGATGGCTCATTTCCTGGCGGTGAATCACGATTGGGACATGGTCACCGCCGCGACGGCGATCCGGGATGCTTCGGAGGTCCACAAGGCGTCGGTGGTGAAGGTGGTCTGGGATTACGACGGCCGCGCGCTTTATTTCTCGCGGTCCGTCATTCCGCATCTGCGGGAAAAGGACTCTGGCGTCGCGTCGCGCGACCCCTTATACTGGCGGCACATAGGGATTTACGCCTATCGGCGCGTGTTCCTGCAGAAGCTGGTCGCCACGCCGCCGTGTCTTTTGGAGAGGGTCGAGAAACTGGAGCAGCTCCGGGCCCTGTACATCGGTTGTCGAATGAAGCTTCTGAGGGTGAAAGACGTCGGTGTGGGAGTCGACACGCCTGAAGACATCCGGACGGCGGAGTCGGCATTGAGGAAAGCCGGCCTGGTTCAGCAAGGCTGAAATCCGAAATGGCAACGCGATCGATAAAAATCGGCAAACTGAAAATCGGCGGGAACGCCCCGCTCGTTCTGATGGCCGGCCCCTGCGTCATCGAGAGCCCGAAGGCGTGTCTGGACCTTGCGGGCCGGCTGGTCCGGCTTGCCCGTAGCGAGAAGATCCCCTTCATTTTCAAGGCCTCCTATGACAAGGCCAACCGCACCTCGCATCACTCGTTTCGCGGCCCGGGCCTGTCGAGAGGGCTCGATATCCTCGCGGAAGTGAAGGCGCGTTTCGGCGTGCCGATCCTGGTGGATGTCCATCACGAGACCGAGGTTCCATTGGCCGCGAAGGTGGCGGATATCCTGCAACTGCCCGCGTTCCTGTGCCGTCAGACAGACCTCGTGCTGGCGCTGGGGGAGAGCGGAAAGGTCGTGAACATCAAGAAGGGCCAGTTTCTCGCGCCGTGGGATGTCCGGCACATCATCGGAAAGATCGAAAGCACCGGGAACCGGAATATCATCGTCACGGAACGCGGCGCGTCGTTCGGGTATAACAACCTCGTCGCCGACATGCGCAGCCTGCTGGTTCTCCGCGAATTCGGGTACCCGGTGGTGTTCGATGCGACGCACAGCGTGCAATCGCCCGGCGGCGCGGGGGATCACACCGGCGGAGACGGGCGCTGGGCGCCGAACCTGGCGAGGGCCGCGGTGGCGACCGGCTGCGACGGCGTGTTCATCGAGACGCATGTCAATCCGGCCAAGGCCCTTTCGGACCGGGAGAACGCCATCCCGTTTTCCGCGTTGAAGCCGCTTTGGCGTCAATTGAGGAGCATCCATGAGCTTGTCCGCTGAACAGCGCGCCGCCGTTGTGGAGGCGATCATTTTTGATGTGGACGGCGTGCTGACGCGCGGCGATATCATTTACGCGTCCGAAGGCGAATGGAAGACCTTCAACGCGCAGGATGGGATGGGATTCGATCTTGCCCGGCAGGCCGGGGTGAAGGTGGGCCTTTTTTCCGGCCGCGCTTCCGCGGCCGTGAGGCGGCGCGCGAAGGAACTGCACGTGAACGCGCTGGCGGAGGGCGTGAAGGACAAGGGCGCCGCGATCGGCGAACTGATGGAAAAGTTGAAGGTCAAGCCCGAGCAGGTGTGTTATGTCGGCGACGACCTGGTCGATCTGCCCGCAATGTCCGCGGCCGGCTTCCCGGTGGCGGTCGCCAACGCGGTGGAGGAGGTCAAGAAGGCTTCCGCGTGGGTGACGACCCGGCGGGGCGGCGACGGCGCCGCGCGCGAGGTGATCGAGTTTGTGTTGAAGGCGAGGGGTCTTTGGCCGAAAGTGATTCAACGTTACATGAGGAAGTCCGATGAATAAACCAGGGTTGGCGCTGGCGCTGTGGATGGCTCTCGCCGCCGGGAGTTGGGCCGCGGAAGACGAGGCCCAGACCGTGGCGGGCTTCCGGGTGCCGGAGTACGACGAAAACAACCAGTTGAAATCGCAGTTGTTCGGCGATTTCGCCAAGGTGTTGCCGGATGGCGTCATCGAGATCACGCAGTTGAAGATCGACTTTTATTCCGGCGGAGAAGTCGAGATGACGGTGACGGCTCCCCGGTGTACATATAGGCAGAAGGAATCCCGGGCCGAGTCCGACGCCGACGTCCGCATCACCCGGGAGGATATGGTGGTGACGGGCCGGGGGTTTGCGTGGAACGGGCGCAACGAGACGTTCGAGATCTTCAAGGAGGCCAAGGTGGTCTTGAAGGGCGGCCGCAAACAAATGGCCGCAGGAGCAATAGAATGAACCGTTTTCAGAAACAGTTGATGATCGCAGGCATAGTCGTCGCGGGCGCGGCGCTGCCGGTCCTGGCCGCCGGGGAGGCGGCCGGCGGATCGTCCGTGGAGCCCGTGACCGTGGTCACGTCCGAGAAGCTGACGTTCGATTACAAGAAGCAGTACGCTCTCTTCGAGAAGAACGTGGTGGTCACGGACCCGGAGATGCAGTTGGCCGCGGACCGCCTCACGGTGTTTTTCGACCGCAAGGGCAAGGCCAAATCCGTCAAGGCCGAAGGGCGCGTCACGATTCAGCAGGCCGATAAGACCGCGCAGTCCGGCCTGGCGACCTACGATTTCGAAACGGGCAAGATCGTGCTCGCGGTGAAGCCCCGCGTCACGCGCGGCCGGGATACGCTCGAAGGGGAGCTCATCACGTTCTGGCGCGACCAGAACCGCATGATCTGCCAGCCGCAGGCCCGGCTGGTGATTTACCCGGAAAAAGGCGGCGTCAAGGATCAGTTCTTTGGAGATTAGCCGAGTGGAAAACTCATCCTCTCTTGTTGAAACCCGCGAGCTCGTCAAGGCGTACAGGCGCCGCAACGTCGTCAACGGCGTCAACCTTACGGTGAACCGCGGCGAGATCGTCGGCCTGCTGGGTCCGAACGGCGCGGGGAAAACCACCAGCTTCTACATGATCGTGGGGCTCATCAAGCCCACGGCGGGCCAGGTCTTTTTCAAGGGGCAGGACGTGACGCAGAAGCCGATGTACTACCGCTCGCGCATGGGGATGGGGTATCTTTCCCAGGAGCCGTCCATCTTCCGGCGGCTGACGGTCGAGGAGAACGTTATGGCGATCCTGGAGACGCTGCCGATCTCGGCGCGCGAGCGGCGCCAGAGGCTGGAGTTCCTGCTGGAGGAACTGAAGATCGGCTACCTCGCCAAGCAGAAGGCGTACACGCTCAGCGGCGGCGAGCGGCGCCGCCTCGAAATCACGCGCGCCCTCGTGACGAGCCCGTCGCTGATCCTGCTGGACGAGCCGTTCAGCGGCGTCGATCCGCTCGCGGTCTATGATGTTCAGCAGATCGTGATGGATCTCAAGCAGCGGGGCCTGGGCGTTCTGATCACCGACCACAACGTCCGGGAGACGCTCGCGGTGGTGGATCGCGCGTACCTGATCTGCGAGGGAAAGGTCCTGCGCGAGGGAACCAGTTCGTTTCTGATCAACGACGAGGTAAGCCGCGAACTCTACCTGGGTCCGCGGTTCAGCATGTAGCAAAACGACACGAGAAAGAAGGAGGCCCATAGTGCAAATTACTGTCACCGGCCGTCGCATGGAGATCACCGATGCGATTCGCGGGCACGTCGAAAAAAAGATCACCCGCGAACTGTCCGTTTTTTCCCGTCTGCAGAGTGTCCAGGTTGTCCTGGACATCGAGAAGTACCGCCACATTGCCGAGGTCGTTGCCCAGGCTCCGCATCACATCCGGGTCGAGGCGAGGGAAGAGTCGAACGACATGTACGCCTCGATCGACCGCGCGGTCGAAAGGGTCGAGAAGCAGCTTCACAAGGTCTGGGGCAAACTCCAGACCATCAAGTCCCGCGAGCGCCTGGTGGATGTCGAGCCGAACGTCCAGGAGCCGGAAGAACAGGCGCCCTGAGCGGGGCGGGCGGTTTCGCGGCGCGGCGTCGGGATTCATCGGGAGGGGCATCATCGTGGGAGTCACAGTACGGGATTTTCTGGAGGCAGGCCGCAAGAGCCTTTCGCTGAAGGTCGTGGCGGGAGAGAAATACCTCGACCGTCCGATCCCGGAACGGGCGTTGAACCGGCCGGGTCTGGCGTTGGCGGGTTTCTTTCAGTATTTCGCGCACCGGCGCATTCAGGTTCTGGGCCTTGCGGAAAGCGCCTACCTGAAGAGCCTGCCGGCCGAGGAACGCGCCGCGCGCGTCCGGCAGTTCCTCAAAAAGAAGATTCCGTGCGTGGCCATTACCCGGGGCCGCCGCACCTTCAGCGAAATCGAGAAGATGGCCGACCGCTTCCATGTGCCGGTGCTCCGAAGCTCGATGATCACCAGCCGTTTTGTCAACGCGGCGACGATCATCATGGAGAACCTGATGAGCCCGCGCATGCGGGTCCAAGGCACCATGGTCGATATCATGGGCATCGGCGTGCTCCTGGAGGGCGAGTCCGGCGTCGGCAAGAGCGAAACCGCCCTCGCCCTGATCAAGGCGGGGTACAGTCTCGTGGCCGATGATTCCACCGCCCTGCGCCGCGACAGCACCGGCGCGGTCTTGGGTTCGGCGGTCGAGATTACTCGCTACCACATGGAAATCCGCGGGCCGGGCATCATCCATGTTCCGAGCCTTTTTGGTGTGGCGTCGGTCCGCAGCGAGATGCGGCTGGACTTGATCGTCCACCTGCACCGCCCGGTTCCCTGGATCGAGGACGACCGTACGGGCCTGGCCAATCAGTCCCGCGATGTTCTGGGTGTCCGGATCCCCGTGATCACGATTCCGGTGGCCGCCGGCCGCGATCTGGCGCACGTGGTTGAGGTAGCCGCGCTCAACCAACGGTTGAAACAGCTCGGCCATGACGCGGCCAAGGAACTTGACGACAGGATAGTCCTGGCCCTGACGCGGAAGAAAACCCTGTGACGAAGAAGCCCCAGACAGACCGACAGCCGGCGAACGTGCTTGTCCGGAATTTGACCATTCTCAACCGATTTGGTATTCACGCAAGGCCTGCCGCCCTGTTTGTGAAGACGGCCAGCCGGTTTACGTCCGACATCACGGTCGAGAAAGATGGGGCCGTCGTCTCGGCCAAAAGCATCATGGGCCTGCTGACGCTGGAGGGGAGCCAGGGCACGGTGCTCAAGGTGACGGCGATGGGCGCGGATGCGGAAGCGGCCCTGAATGCGCTGGAAGATTTGATGAAGCAGAAGTTTTTCGAGGATTAGCAGGGATGACGGACCCATCACATGAGGGCCTGAAGGAGATTGAGATCAAGGGTATTCCCGGTTCGCCGGGCGTCGCCGTCGGTCCCGTTCTCCTGGTGAAGACGGAGGATGAACGCCTCGTCGAACGCACGATCAGCGAGGAGGAGATTCCGCGCGAAATCGCCCGCTTCGAAGAAGCCCTGATCAATACCCGCCGCCAGGTCCACGAGATTCAGCAGAAGGTCAGCAACGCCATCGGGCAGGAAAGCGCGAGCATCTTCGATGCCCACCTGCTGGTGGTGGACGACCGGTCGTTTGTCGAGGAGGTTATTCGCGGGCTCGGAACCCAGCGCCGGAATATCGAGGCCGTTCTGACTGCCGTGGCGGATCGGTACGCCGACGCGCTTTTGGCGATCGAGGATGATTACCTCCGCGAGCGCGCTGCGGATGTCCGCGACGTGACCCGGCGCATTCTCCGCAACCTGTCCGGCCGCAGCAGTACGCTCCTGACCCGGCTGGACAAGCCTTACATCGTGGTGTCGAACGACCTGGCGCCCTCTGATACGGCGACGTTGAACAAGGAAATGGTCATGGGCCTCGGCACCGACCTGGGAAGCCCGACGTCCCACACGGCGATCATGGCCCGGGCCATGGCGATTCCCGCGGTGGTCGGCCTGCACGACGTCAGCGTGCGCGTCTCCACCGGCGACATGGTGCTGATCGACGGCAACAAGGGCCTGTTCATCATTCATCCCACGCACGAGCGGCTCGCTTACTACGGCAAGGTGCAGGAGATCCGCCAGAGCGTGGAAGCCCGGCTCAAGGAGCTCAAGGACCAGCCGGCCATTACGAAGGACGGCTACCAGGTCACGCTCTCCGCGAACATTGAACTGCCCGGCGATGTGGACGCCGTGCTCCAGAACGGCGCCGTGGGCGTCGGCCTGTTCCGCACCGAGTATCTTTACCTGTCCTCCAAGCAGCAGCTGCCGACCGAGGACGATCAGTACAACGCCTACACCGAGGTCGCCCGCCAACTGGGGGATGCGCCCGCCATTATTCGCACGCTCGATCTCGGCGGCGACAAGTTTCTCTCCCATCTCAAGACGCCGGCAGAACTGAACCCGTTCATGGGCTGGCGGGCGATCCGTTTCTGCCTGGCCCAGCCGGATATTTTCAAGACCCAGCTTCGGGCGGTTCTGCGCGCCAGCACCCACGAGAACATCAAGCTCATGTACCCGATGGTGAGCAACGTGGGCGAGGTTGTCCGCGCCAACGAATTTCTCGAGGAGGCCAAGAACGAGCTTCGCCAGCGCGGCCAGCCGTTCAACGACGACATAGAAGTCGGCGCGATGATCGAGGTTCCGTCCGCGGCGATCACGGCCAACCTGATCGCGCCGCACGTGGATTTCTTCAGCCTGGGCACGAACGATCTCGTCCAGTATACGATGGCGGTCGACCGCGTGAACGAACGCGTGGCGTATCTCTACGAGCCCACGCACCCCGCGATTATCCGGCTGATCAAAAACACGATCGACGTCGGTCACGAGCATGGGATCTGGGTGGGCATCTGCGGAGAGATGGCCGCCAACCCCCTGATGGCCCCCCTCCTGATGGGGCTCGGTCTTGACGAGTTCAGCATGAGCCCGTCGTCCATTCCCCTGGTCAAGGAAGCCGTCCGCAGCGTCATGTTCCACGAGGCGGAGGAACTCGCGAGGCACGTGCTGGTGTCCGAGTCCGCCCCGAAGGTTCTGGATCTCTGCCTCAAACTGCTGGAACGAGTGGCTCCGGAAATACTTGAATTAGTCAGCTGAAATCGGCATCTTGACCGCTTGTCGAAAAACAGTAAGGAGCATCCCATGTCATTACAGCGTTCGTTTCTCTTCACGTCGGAATCGGTGACCGAAGGTCATCCGGACAAGCTCTGCGACGGCGTTTCGGACTGCATTCTCGACGCCTGCCTTGCGCAGGACAAGCGCAGCCGCGTGGCCTGTGAAACGCTCGCCAAGACGGGCATGGTCGTCGTCGCCGGCGAGATCACCACCCACGCCGCGCTCAACTACGCCGATATCGTCCGCGAAAAGGTGAAGAAGATCGGCTACGACAGCTCGGAACTTGGATTCGACGGCAATGCCTGTGCGGTGCTCGTGGCCCTCGACAAGCAGTCGCCGGATATCTCCCAGGGCGTCACCGTCGGGAAAGGCCTGTTCAAGGAGCAGGGCGCTGGCGACCAGGGCATGATGTTCGGCTACGCGTGCGATGAAACGCGCGAGCTGATGCCGCTTCCGATCATGCTGGCCCACCGCCTGACCCGCGGCCTCGCGAAGGTTCGCCGTTCTGGCAAGCTTCCGTTCGTCCGTCCCGACGGCAAGTCCCAGGTCACCGTCCTCTACGAGAACAACCGCCCTGTCCGCGTGGACACCGTGGTCATCTCGACCCAGCACTCGCCGGACGTCTCCTACAACAAGCTGAAAGAAGGAATCATCGAGGAACTGATCAAGAAGGAAGTTCCCGCGAAGATGATGGACAAGAAGACGCGGTTTCTGGTGAACCCGACCGGCCGTTTCGTGGTCGGCGGCCCGCAGGGCGACTGCGGCGTGACCGGCCGGAAGATCATCGTGGACACCTACGGCGGCATGGGTCGGCACGGCGGCGGCGCGTTCTCCGGCAAGGACCCGTCCAAGGTGGACCGCAGCGCGGCCTACATGGCCCGCTACGTGGCCAAGAACATCGTCGCCGCGAAGCTCGCGCGCCGGTGCGAGGTCCAGTTGGCGTATGCGATCGGATATCCCGAGCCCGTCTCTGTCCTTGTCCAGACCTTCGGAACCGGCATCGCCCCCGAGGAGAAGATTGAGCGCGCCGTCCGCAAGGTGTTCGGCCTGAAGCCGGCCGAGATCATCCGGCAGCTCGACCTGCTCCGTCCGATCTACGAGGAGACCTCCTCATACGGTCATTTCGGACGCACGGACCAGTTGGATATCTTCACCTGGGAACGCACGAACAAGGTGGATGCCCTCCTGCGGGCGATCTAAAGACTGTGGCGAATGGGCAGGGGCGAGGCGGGGTGTCCGCCGTCCCGGCGGAGGCTTTTCCCTGCCCGGGGACGGGCGACCCTGCTTGCTGTTCACGACAGGACGGTGTTATCGGGAATCCGCTTGGGCTGTGCGCCGTCGGTCTTCAGCGTGACATGGCCGGTGACGGTCACATTCTTGCCGAACCGGAAATCGCCCTTCACCGTCAGGCCGTCGCAATTCAGCAGCGACGGCGCGCCCTCCGGCACGCGCGCGCGCAGGTTCTCGTAGGCGCCGAAGAACGCGGGGTCCAAGTGAACGACAACCGGCCTTCCCTTTCTCGCCGGGTGCAGGTTCACGTGCATGTCGTCGCCGAGCGTGTACGCGTCCGACCACAGCGCGAGCAGGTCGTTCGTCGTTTTGACCGGAGCGAACCGGGTCCGCGGAACGCACACGGCGCGCGCGTTCTTGAAGATGGAAATGGCCGCGCCCATGGCCGTCTCGAGCTGGAAGACCGGCGTGGATTCCGGATCGGCCGGGTCCACCGACTTGCGGTTGATGATCAGCGGCAGTTCCATGAAATGGCCGTGCCGGTCGAGCCGGCCTTTGAGCGCCTTCAGGTTGATCCAAAGGTTGTTTGTATTGAAATACGTATACTTTCGGATGTCCTGAAACTCGTCCTTCTCGGTGTCCGGACACTGCGCGCTCTCGCGGAGAATCAGGCCGCCGCCTTTCAAGCGGGCGAGGTGTCCGCCCTTCCGGTCCGCCTCCGTGCGCGGTGTCACTTCCATCAGGAACGGGATGTTCTCCGCGGCGAAATATCCAAGGATTGGGAGGCTGACCGTCGCGCCGAGGTTGTCGATGTTGGACACGAAGGCATACTCGTAGCCGTCCGTCAGCAGGCGGGCCAGCAGGCCCGACGTGACCAGGGCGGGGTAGATATCGCCGTGCCCCGGCGGGCACCACTCGCGGGCGCGATCGGCCGGCCAATCCACGGGTTGAAGATTGTCCTGCCGGATCTTCGGCGTCTGGTGTTGGACGAAGGTCAGGGGCTCCTCCTCGTGCGAATTCAGGGCGGCCCGTGTTTCCGCGTCCGTGTTGAAGCTGTTCATCAGGATCAGAGGAATCCGCGAGCCGGCGCTTCGTCGAAGATGCTGGACCTGGCCGATGACGACATCCAGAAAGGTGAGCCCGTTCTTCACCACGAGGAGAGATTTGGTTCGATCCAGCCCCATGCTCGTGCCGAGGCCGCCGTTCAGTTTGATGATCAGCGTCTTGCGTAGCGCCGCCTGCCCGGCGTCGGTGTGCGGCTCCAGCGACTCGGTCCCCGGCAATGACTCCACCGGCTCGATCATCGTGCGGTCCAGAAACCCGGTGAACCCCTTCGCGAGCTTGTTGTACTGGGTAAGAAAGGAATCGATCGCCAGCGGCGGCATGCCGATCCTTCGCATGCGCTCGGTAATGGCTTGAATAGCGGTCATGGCGCGCAGTGTACGCAAGCCGCGCGGGTCAATCAAGCCGCTCTCATCTTGAACAGGAATGCCGCCAAGACCTCGAAGGCCGGACGAATCTCAACCCTCCGTGGTCTTCCTGTTGGGCCGGCTACGCCGCTTCGATGATTTGCTTCTGACCGTTCTGTCGGTACTCCGCGCGCGTCAGGCCGCCTGCGGTTGTGAAGGCGACCGGTTGTCCGTCCACCGTGATCCGGCGGATCGGCTTCCGGCTGCGCAGGGCGAAGACGCCCGGCGAGTTCTCGATCCCGCGCAGGGCGAAGGTCGCGCCGCGCTGTGCCGCCTTGCGGTCCAGCAGTTCCCCATGCGCGAACACGAGCGCAAGCCCGGGCGCCACGTCCGCCTGCAGGGGCAGAAACAAGCCGTGCAGGCTCTCGACGCGCACGGTCCCGAGGTCGATGGCGCCTGTGCCTCTCGGATTCCGCGCCTGGATGTGCGCGCTCATCGGCATGCGGTGGAAGTTGCCGACGAACAGCAGTCCTTCGCCTTTCTGGAAGCGGGCTTCGACGTGCAGACTGTCGTTGTCCGCCCACGCGTTGCGCTCGATCTGCGGTAGTTCCATCATCGCGCTCCACAGGTCCGGGTGTTCCTCGATCGTGTAGTTCAGGGAGAAGCCGAAGAAGCGGACAGCGCCTTTGCCCACCTTCTTCTCCACGCCAATGACGTCGCCGTTCACGTCGCGCGCGAGGACGCGGCCGCCGTGCTCCACGATCTTCCACGGGTTCGACGGGGTGGGGATGTCCTTGAGTTCGTTCATGTAGACGCGGTTCGAGGCCACGCGGCCCTGGGTCTTGCAGCCGAACGCCTTTTCCATGATGCGGCACGGCTCGAAGTCGCGATCGTAAATCGGCAGCATGGGGTAGATCACCAGCCGGCCGCCCTTGCGGACGAAGTCGACCAGCTTGGTCTGAGTCGCCGCGTCCATGATCTCGTTCGAGAGGACGACGAGTTCCTTGTAGGCCAGGAGCTGTTCCACGGGGCGCAGGGTCAGGTCGGCCAGGTCGAACGGAACGCTCTTCTGCGTCAGGATTCGCAGGACGCCGTCGAAATACGCGCGGTTGCGGAAATCCACCGGGTCCATGCTCAGGCCGAGCTTGCCGGGGTTCATCTTCGTGCCCTTGCCGAGAATCGGCACGAGGAACTCGGTCTCGTAAAGATGGGGATAGAACCCGACCGCGAGGGAGGCCGGCCGCTTGGCGTTGACCACGAAGCCGCCGTTCCATTTCAGCCATTCGCCGAGGTCGCGAACCATCGGGTAGGACGGCAGGCGCACGCCCTTGTAATCGACCGCGTTGTACCAGTAGAACATCGGGCCATCCGAGCCGCGCCCTTTCGGGTTCCGGCCTTGGGCGAACATGTAGAAGTTCATCGCCGTGAGCCCGTGAATGATGCAATGGCGATAGAACAGGCCCAACTCGTTCGGGTAGGTTTGAACGCCGTGTTCGCGGCTGCCGAGCTGGAGTTCCGCGGAGTAGAGCGGCCCGCGCCGCCGCTGGAGTTCGGCCGCGGTCTGGTTGGCCACGATGCCGTCGTGCGCGTTCAGCGCCGAGACGCACTCCGGAATGTGATCCAGGCCGTACAGGACATCCGGCTCAACCTTTGCCGACTCGCGGTGGAATGTGCCGTTGAGGGAGAACTCGTGCGCGCGGCCGAACACCCAGCCGCCGATATTCGTGAAGAGGGGAACCGACACGCCCGCCGCGCGCAGGGCGGCGGTATTCCACTTCACGTAGTCCGCGTACAACCAGCGGTGGAAGTCGTGCCAGAGCCGGTACAGAACGAACTCGCGCCGCGTCTCGCACACGTCGTGCGGCGGCACGACGTCGGCATAGCGGTTCAGTTCGCGGTCGAGCAGGCGCGCGAGCGCGCGGAGGTCGGGATAGTGTTTCTTCAGATACGTTTGCCACGCGGCTAGGTTGGAAGGGGAGTAGTCGCCTTTTGCGCCGAGCCACTGGAACATGCCGATCTCGTTGCACAACTGCATCATGATCACCGCGCCGCGCTGAAGCGTTTGGCGCGGGACCACGACCTTCTCGGCGAAAACCCGGAGCCATTTCGCGGCCTTGCGCCGGAATGTCTCGCTCGCAAACGCGATGTACGCGGAGCCCCACGGGCGGCCGTTCTCGTCGAGCGCGAGCGTGTCCGGGTATTTCTCCGTCAGCCACACCGGAATGCCTTGGTCGGTGGTTTCCGCCATGACGTACGGGCCCGGCTTCACGGTGACGAACAGGTTGTGCTTCCGGGCGAGTTCGACAAACCCGATGATGTCGCGTTCCGGGTGGGTTCGGCCCGTCAGGTCGAACCGGCCTTCCTCGAATTCGTGCCATGACCACGGGACATAGGTGGAGACCGCATTACAGCTGGCGTCCGCGAGCGCCTGCAGGTGCTTGGTCCAGTAGCGCTTCGGAATCCGGAAGTAATGAACCTCCCCGGAGTAAAGAAAGGTGTCCTTCCCGTTCAGGGAGAGTGAGTGAGCGCTGATCCGACAGGTTGCGTTTGCAGGTTTGCGATACTTCACGATCGTGTTCCTTTGTTGGGGGGTCAGAGTGAACATGTGTGTACGACCTTGCATCCCATCTCTTGACACAAAGCGGCACAATTTCATATATTGTGAGCGGTTTCAAGAGAAAAACGCAGAAGGCGGTAACCATGGCTTTAACCCTTGAAGATGTCGGCCGGCAGTGCGGCGTATCCCGCAGCACCGTATCCAGAGTTATTAACGACAGCCCCCTGGTGAATGAGGCGACCAAAGAGCGGGTGCTCAAGGCTATCAAGGAGCTGAAATACGCTCCGAACTTCATTGCCCGCTCGCTGACGAAGAACTGCACGGAAACGCTGGCGGTGACGCTCCCGGACATCACGGGCGGGGTGTTCCCTGAAATCCTGGCCGGAATGGACGAGATAGCCTGTCAGCGCGGGTATCACCTGCTCGTCGTCTTTCTCGGCGGCGCGCGTCCGAAGTCGGACACGGTCGAGCAATTGATCACGCATCGCCGTGTGGATGCGATTGTGACCATCGCTTCGACGGTGGACGATTCGCAGTTGGTCCGGATGGTCGAATGGAACGTCCCCATCATCTGCGTGGCGCACAAGTCGCCGTCCAGGAAAATCCCGAGCCTTCTTTTCGATGATGCCGGTGGAGCCGCCGAGGCCACCCGGCTGCTCCTCTCCCACGATTGCCGTCGGATTGCCCACATCCGCGGGCCCAGGGACAACTTCGACGCCGAAGAGCGGGCGCGCGGTTTCAGGGCCGCGCTGAAGACGGCGGGTATTCCGTTTGAGGCCAAGCGCGAGGTGGAAGGCGATTTCAAGAGGGAAGGCGGCATCCGCGCCATCCGGGAACTTCTGGAACACGGCGTTTCGTTCGACGCAGTCTTCGCGGGCAACGACGAGATGGCCATCGGCGCGATCGAGGAACTCCATCGCCGGGGCCGGAACGTCCCGCGCGAAATTCCGGTTATCGGTTTTGATGACATCGAGTCGGCTCGATTCGTCGGTCTGAGCACGGTGCGCGTGCCTATCCGGGAGATCGGGCGACGGGCCGTCCGGCTTGCCTTTGAAATGATCGACGGCAAACAGCCGATGGGTTACCAGGTTCTTCCGACGGAGATTGTCGAGCGGGCCAGTACGGCGACGGGCGGTGACGCAAAGACTCTCCGGCTGGACGGAGTGTAGATGTTCCTTTCGAGGCCGGTTCATCCGCAACCGGCGGATCTGCGGGCCGTTTCCGGCCGCGCGTCTTCCGGACCCGGCGGTCGAAAACGAGGAATCCCTTGTGTTCGGACGGCTCGCCCGGGTGCGCAGGGCAAATTCCTTCTTTTTTGGCCGGGGATCCGGCGCTACAATACAATGCCGTGGGGGTCGCGTTTCATCCGGAGGGTGCAGGCCATGATCGAGAAGCGATGGGAACACTATCCGCACCCGGCCGACGTCGGTGTGCGGGGGATCGGCGCCACGAAGTCCGACGCCTTCGAGCAGGTGTCGCTCGCGCTGACGGCGGTCGCGGTGAACCCCGAGACCGTCGAGGCCCTGGAGCCCATCGAAATCACCTGCGAGGCGGAAGACGACGAGATGCTCCTTGTCGAATGGCTCAACCGGTTGGTGTACGAAATGTCGACCCGCCGGATGCAGTTCAGCCGCTTCGACATTCATGTTGGCGACAACATCTTGAAGGCCCGCATCTGGGGCGAGGCGATCGATCCCGAAAAGCACCAGCCCGCGGTCGAAGTCAAGGCGGTCACGTACCACGACCTCGCCGTGAAGCAATTGCCCAGCGGCGAATGGCTCGCGCAGTGCGTGGTGGATGTGTAGGAGATGATTCATGGGAGATGGTTGATGGACCTCTCGCGATTACGCCGTATCTCTGAGTATGAGTGGCAGATCGAGCCTTGCGGCTCGATGCGCGTGCCGGGCGTGCTGTTTGCCGACGAGCCATTGCTTCGCGAGATGGATGAAAAAGTCCTCGATCAGATCGCGAACGTCGCGACGCTGCCCGGTATTGTGAAAGCGTCGTTCGCCATGCCCGATGCGCACTGGGGGTACGGCTTTCCGATCGGCGGCGTCGGCGCGTTCGATGCGGAACAGGGCGGTGTGGTCTCCGCGGGCGGTGTCGGGTTCGATATTTCCTGCGGCGTGCGGACGATGCTGACCGGGCTGACGCGCGAAGAGCTGGACCCGATCAAGCCGAAGCTCGCCGATGCGCTTTTTCACAAGGTGCCCGCGGGGGTCGGCAGCACCGGTCGCATCCGGCTGAATCCTGCCCAGATCGACGAGATGCTGGCGGGCGGCGCGCGGTGGGCGGTTCAGCAGGGCTATGGCGTTCCGGACGATCTCGACCGGATCGAGAACCGCGGCTGCATGACCGGCGCCGATCCGGCGCTGGTGTCCGGGCGCGCGAAGCGGCGGCAGGAAGAGGAAATGGGCACGCTCGGCTCCGGCAATCACTATCTCGAGGTCCAGGAGGTGCGCGAGATCTTCGACTCGAAGACCGCCGCCGCGTACGGCCTTCGCAAGGGCGGCATCGTGATCAGTATCCACTGCGGCTCGCGCGGTCTCGGCCATCAGGTCGCAACGGATTACTCAAAGAAGATGGTTTCCGCCGCCGCGAGTCACGGCATCCCGCTGCCGGACCGCGAACTCGCGTGCGCGCCGATCCATTCTCCGGTGGGCGAGGCGTACCTCGGCGCGATGCGAGCGGCCATCAACTGCGCGCTGGCGAACCGGCAAATCCTGACGCATCTCGTCCGGCAGGCGCTGAACACGGTGCGCAAAGGCCTGGACGCTCCGCTGTTGTACGACGTCTCGCACAACACGTGCCGGATCGAGGAGCATGTTGTGGACGGGCAGAAGCGCAAGTTGTTCGTTCACCGCAAGGGCGCAACGTGCGCGCTCGGTCCCGGCCACCCGGATGTCGCGCCCGCGTTGCGCGAGTTCGGCCAGCCGGTGTTGATCGGCGGGACGATGGGGACGGCGTCGTACATACTCGCCGGGACGCCCGAGAGTGCCGGGCTCGCGTTTGCGTCGGCCTGCCACGGCGCGGGTCGGCAGATGAGCCGCACGCAGGCGGCGAAGCAGTGGCAGGGCCGGGAGGTGATTGACAAGTTGGCCGGTCGCGGAATACTGATCCGAACGCGTTCGTACCGGGGTGTCGCCGAGGAAGCGCCGGGCGCGTACAAGGATGTGAGCGCCGTAGTCGAAGCCACGCACGCGGCCGGGCTTGCGCGGAAGGTGGCCAAACTGGCGCCGTTGGTCTGCGTCAAGGGATAGATTTCCGCTCGGGCGCGCAAATCTTCCAAGGTTGGATCATCATCCCTGTTTTCTTCCCGGCCCTGTGACGGGCGCTTACGGATTTTCGGATTCACGGCGACTGGTTTTCCTGTAATTTCAGAGCCGTTAACGTATACTATATTCCGTTCAGGAGACGGTGAATCATGCCGGTTCACAACGCGGACATCGCGGCGATGTTCGATGAAATCGCCGATCTGCTCGACATTCAGGGCGAGAACCCTTTTCGTATCCGCGCCTATCGAAACGCGACGCGGACGGTGCAGGGCCTCGGTCGCGAACTCCGGGACATGGTGTCCGCCGAAGAGGATCTGACGAAGATCCCGGGCATTGGCGCGGACCTCGCTGCGAAGATCGTGGAGGCGGTGGCGACCGGCGCGATGCAGGCGCTGGACAAGCTCCGGAAGCAGTTTCCTCCAGGCATCACCGATCTCCTGCGCATCCCCAATCTCGGGCCGAAGAGGGTGAAGACCCTTTTCCACGAACTGAAGATCGAATCTCTCCGGCAATTGGAGACCGCGGCGCGCGCGGGGCAGGTGCGCAACCTGGCGGGCTTCGGCGAAAAGCTCGAACGACAGATTCTCGAATCGATCAAATCGAAGGCCGACATGGGCCGGCGGTTCCTGCGGGCGGCTGTCGAGCCGTACGCTCACGCGCTGGCGCAGTATCTCGAGACCGTGCCGGGCGTGGAGATCGTGGCGATCGCGGGGAGCTGCCGCCGGGCCCGGGAGACAGTGGGGGACATCGATCTCCTCGCCGTGGCGGACGGGGAAAGCCGGATCATGGACCGCTTTGTCCACTACGACGAAGCGGCGGAGGTGCCGGCGCACGGCAAAACGAAATCCAGCATCGTTCTGCGAACGGGCGTGCAGGTGGACCTGCGGCTGGTCGAAGAGAAAAGCCTGGGCGCGGCGCTGGTGTATTTCACGGGCAGCAAGGCGCACAATATCGCGATCCGCAAGCGCGCCCAGGAACGCGGACTCAAGATCAACGAATACGGCGTGTTCTCCGCGGGGGAGGGAAAGGACGGGTCGTACGTGGCCGGGAGGACGGAGAAAGACGTGTATGCGACGATCGATCTTCCCTTCATTTCGCCGGAGCTTCGCGAGAACGCGGGCGAAATCGAGGCGGCGGAGCAGGGGAAACTTCCGAAGCTGGTTGAGTTCGACGACATCCGCGGCGACCTTCACATGCATACCGCGGAGTCCGACGGCAGGAACTCGATTCGCGAGATGGCCGAGGCGGCCCGCGCGCGCGGCTACGAGTACATCGCGGTGACGGAACACTCGCGGCGGCTCGCGATGGTCGGCGGGTTGGACGAGAAGCGGCTGAGAAAGCAAGGCGAGGCGATCGATCGGCTGAACGCGACGCTCAAGGGGATCACCGTGCTGAAGGGCATTGAGGTGGATATCCTCGATGACGGCGGTCTCGATCTGCCCGACTCCGTTCTCGGCGAGTTGGATCTGGTTATCGGCTCGATTCACAGCCAGTTCAAGTTCCCGTCCGAGCGCCAGACGGAGCGCGTTCTGCGGGCGATGGACCATCCGTATTTCAGCATCTTCGCTCACCCGACCGGGCGGCTTCTTCTGGAACGCGAACCGTACGAGATCGACCTGGCCCGCGTGATCCGGCACGCCGCGCAGCGTGGGTGTTTCATGGAGCTGAACTCGCACCCCTTGCGGCTGGATCTTACGGATACGTTCTGCCGCATGGCGAAGGCGGAGGGCGTGCGGGTGTGCATCAACACGGACGCGCACGGCACGACGGACCTCGGCCACATGGTTTACGGCATTGGTCAGGCGCGCCGCGGGTGGCTGGAAAAGAGGGATGTCCTCAACACGCTCCCGCTGAAATCCCTGCGCGCGGCGCTGGCAAAAACCATGGGCAAATGATAGCCATAGAACGAAACATGAAACGCGAACGCAAACTGGCGGCGGTGATTTTCGATTTTGACGGCGTGATTGTGGACACGGAGCCGCTGCACTTCGCCGCATTCCGCGACATCCTGCAGGCGAAGGCTCTTGCGTTCACCTGGGAGGAATACGTCTCCGTCTATCTCGGATTCGACGACCGCGATGTGTTCCGCGAGGCCTTCAAGCGGAGCGGCCGGGTTTTAAGCCGATCGGAACTCTCGGAGCTGATGCAGGTCAAGGCGCGGTTGTTTCAGGAGTTGGCAGAGAAGAAGGGCCCCGAGCCGTTCCCGGGCGTCCTGCCGCTGATCAAGTCGCTGGCCGGAAACATTCCCCTGGCCCTGTGCAGCGGCGCCGTGAAAAGCGACATCCAGCCGATCCTGCGAAGGCTCAAGCTGGATCGCGCGTTTGATGCGGTCGTGACGGCGGAAGATGTGTCGGCGAGCAAGCCCGACCCCGCGTCGTACGTGCTGGCCCTGAAACGCCTGGCCCGGGTGTTCCCGTCCGGAGACGTGGTTGCGGAGCGCGGCGTGGCCATTGAGGATACCCCCGCGGGGATCGCGGCGGCGAAGGGCGCGGGGCTCCGGGTCCTCGCGCTTCCCAATAGTTACGCGCCCGCGGAACTGAACGAAGCCGACAGGGTCGTTCCGTCCCTGAAGGAAATCATGACGTGCGATTTGGAGCGGTTGGTGGAGTGTGCGGATGTTGATTCCAATCCGTGAACGACAGGGAAACAGTGTGAAGTCGAGGCGATGGGTCCGGGGCCTTGCAGCCGGGCTTCTCGCCGTGTCCGGCGCGCTCGCGTCCGCGCGCGCCGAGTTCATCCCGCACCACCCGGATTCCGTTTTCGATGCCGACGGGCTGAAGGCCGACTTGTCGGATCCTTCGGAGAAGATCACCCGCGAGGTGTTCCAGGCCGGAATCAGGAAGTATCCGCTGGTGGACGTCAGCAAACCCATCTTTCCGCCGCCTTCCTCCGGGAGAATGTCCTCCTTTCAAGCGGGCGGTCCGTCGCCCGACGTGGCTCGAGCCGGTTTCCAGTCGGCGAGCGTCTATGCCCGCCAGCGCGATTGGTCCAGGGCGCTCTCGGAGATCGAGCGGGCGCTGGAACACGACCCTGATAATCCGTTCCTCATCCAGAGGGCGGCCGCCTTTGCCGCGCTGGCCAGGAATTTCGGCCTGGCGGATATGTATTTCGAGAAGGCGCTGCGCGCCGATCCGGACAACGTGGATTTCCTGGCCGGCCGCGCCGGCGTTCTGGTCCGCCTGCTCCGCTTGAAGGAGGCCGGCGAGTTGGCGAAAAAGGCGCTCCAGGTGAACCCCGCGCATCTCTCATCCCGGTTTCAAGAACTTTGCGTGAGCGTGGCCCTCGGCGATACGAACGTCGCTTGGGCGGGATGGGACACGCTCGATACGGATCAGGTTCTTGAGGCAGCCAACTGGCTGGACGCGGACAGGGAGGATTACATCAAGGTGCTGAAGCCGAAGGGCTATTCGAATTTCTGCGGGATCGCGCTGGGGCCGAACACGGCCGCGCATGCGGCGGAGATCGCCGCCTCTTTGAGAAAAGCGAGTCTGGCTTTACGCGCGGGGCAGTTCGGCGAGGCTTGCGGCGCGCTGGCCTCGGCCACGAATGCGGGTGTGCGCGCTGCGGGCGTCAGCATGGACATTGGAAAGTGCCTGTTTCAGATGGGGGACAGGAGAGCCGCGGTGCTGCATTTCCACGCTTTGGCGGCGCGCTATCCGGAGAACGCCATGGTGTTGTACAACTACGCGTACGTGCTCATCAATATGGAGATGTATAACCAGGCCGGCGCGGTTCTCGAGAGAGTCTGCAAGCTGATTCCGCAGGAGGGTCAAGCCGCGTTTGCCCTGGCCTGTACCTACGCAGCGCGTGAACAAATGAACAAGGCGTGGCCGATTCTCGCCCGGCTTGCTGCCTCGCATCCCGCGGAGATGCCGGAGTGGATGGAGGGCGACAAACTCTACCAGAAGGCGATCCGCAAAGACCTCCGGTATCCCCAGTTGAAGAAGACTTGGGAAGCGGCCCGGGCTGCTGCGCCGTGATGGAGCTTTATCCGAGCGCGTGCGCGGTGTTGCTTTCCGGGTCGCAATCTACTTATAATCTTCAGATATCGCGAAACGAACGGCACGGTTGTCTCACGGTGTTTATCAATATGGAGGAAGAACATTGAAACGGATCCTGGCGGGTTTTCTAAGTATGATTCTGATGGCGGTGTCCGGCGTTTTTGCCGAGGAAGCTGCGGCGCCGGCCCAGCCGGGAGCCGGCAAGTCGATAGCCTTTGTCGCCGTCGGTCCCGTGGATTCGGCTCTGATGGATCGCGTGCTGGCGTTTGCCAAGGAAAACACGGGCTTTAAATTCCGCGTGGTCCCGGCGCTCGAGTCGTCCGGCGAAACGCTGGACGCGATCGCGGCGGAGGCTGGAAAGGTCCTGACGGCCGACGACGCGGTGCTGATCGTGCTCGCGAATCCCGCGGCCGATATCAAGCCGCACGGCGCTTTCTTCCCGGAACAGCGTGTCGCGGTGGTCAATCTCAAGTCGCTGAAGCCGGCCGTGGATGACGCCGAGGTGTACGGCCGCCGGGCGGATCGGGGAGTGATGCAGAGCATCGGCATGCTCCTGGGCGTGCCGTCGTGCCCGAATCCGCAGTGCGCCATGTGGCAGTACACGACAGACGAGGAACTGGACAGCAAGGGTCGAAACTACTGTCCTCCCTGCATGGGCGTGATCCAGAAGGCCGCCGAGGATAAAGGCGTGGGCATGGAGCCCATCCCAGTGGCCCCGCTCTAATGCGTTTCCCGAAAGAATCCCATGCTCGACATCAAGTTCATCCGCGACCATGAAGCCGATGTGCGTCGCGCCCTCCAGGCGCGCGGCGCAACGGCCGATCTCGATGCGGTGATTGCGCTCGACAAGGAGCGCCGCGCGCTGGTCTCGCAGGTCGAAGTTCTGAAGAACCGCCGGAACGTGGTTTCGAAGGAGATCGGCGCGCTGAAAAAGGCGGGCCGGGACGCCGCCGACATGCAGAAGGCCATGCGCGAGGTCGGCGAAGAGATCGCAGCCACGGATCAGCGGATTCGCGAGGTCGAGGAAAAGCTGGGCGGTGCGCTTCTGTACTTTCCGAACCTGCCCCACACGAGCGTTCCCGTGGGCGCGGACGCGTCGGGCAACCAGGTCGTGCGGCAGCATGGCGAGCCGCGCCATTTTGACTACCCGGCGAAACCGCATTGGGAAATCGGCGCGAAACTGGGAATCCTGGACATGGAGCGGGCGGCCCGCATGTCCGGTTCAGGGTTCATTCTCATGGCGGGCCTGGGGTCGCGCCTCCAGCGCGCACTCATCCAGTTCATGCTCGACCTGCATGTCAACGAGCACGGCTACAAGGAAGTGTGGCCGCCGTTCGTCGTCAATGCCTCGTCCATGCGGGGGACGGGGCAGCTTCCGAAATTTGCCGAGGAGCTTTACCATGTTCCCTCGGACGACCTGTACCTTATCCCGACCGCCGAAGTGCCGGTAACCAATATGTATCGCGACGAGATGATCAAGGATCCTCTGCCCATTTATCTGACGGCCTATACGCCATGCTTCCGACGCGAAGCGGGCGCGGCCGGCAAGGAAACTCGCGGCATGATTCGCGTCCACCAGTTCGACAAGGTCGAGATGGTCAAGTTCGTCGAGCCCGAGAACTCGTACGACGAACTGGAGAAGCTTGTGCAGAACGCTGAGGATGTGCTCCAGCGGCTCGGTCTGACCTACCGCGTGGTTCTTCTCTGCACCGGAGACATGGGGTTCGGCGCGGCGAAGTGTTACGATATCGAGATCTGGGCGCCCGGCCAGAACGCGTGGCTGGAGGTCTCCTCGTGCAGCAACTTCGAGGACTTCCAGGCCCGCCGCGCGCAGATTCGCTATCGCAACAAGGACGGCAAAGTCGCGCTCGTTCACACGTTGAACGGCTCCGGCGTCGCCTTGCCCCGTCTCATCGTTGCGTTGCTGGAGAACTACCAGCAGGCCGACGGCACCGTGCGGCTGCCCGAGGCGCTCTGGCCGTACATGGGCGGAGTCCAGCGGCTGGAATAAACGGTCGTCGTCCTCGCTCTCAAAGTCGCGGCTCACAATCAACTCCTCTTCGCACCCTCGATCCCATCCCACACTTTATAAAGTGTGGGATGGGGTGGGGTCGCTTTCTTCATTGACCCCTCTCCGTGAAGCATGAACCATGGTTCGATGCTTCGCACGGTCCAGCACACGATTCGAAAGCATGCTCTTCTTCGGGAGGGCGATCACGTGCTGATCGCCGTATCCGGCGGGGCCGATTCCGTGGCTCTTGTCTACGCGCTTCACTTCCTGAAAAAGCGGTACGGCATTTCGATCACGCTGGCGCACCTGAACCACGGGATTCGGGGCCGCGCGGCGGACCAGGACGCCGTCTTTGTCCGGGAACTGGCGTGGCGGCTGAACCTGCGGTGCGAGCAGGGACGGGCGGATATCCCGCGCATGGCGAAGGAGCGGGGCGTTTCGCTGGAGATGGCGGCCCGGCAATCGCGGTACGAGTTCCTGACCCGAACCGCGCGGGCGGTGGGGGCGAACTGCGTCGCAACGGCGCACACGGCGGACGACCAGGTGGAGACGGTCCTGCTCAAGCTGACGCGCGGCGCCGGCCCGCAGGGCGTCACCGGAATTCCCTACTGCGCTGAAAGGCACGGCGTTCGCGTCGTTCGGCCATGCCGCGATGTCACGCATACGGAGGCGGTTCGCTTCCTGCGCCGCCACGGCCTAGCCTGGCGCGAGGACAAGAGCAACCTGGATATGACGTTCCTGAGGAACCGGGTCCGGCGCCAGGTTCTGCCTCTGCTGGAATCCAAGCTGAACCCTCAGGTGCGCCGGGCGATCCTGCGAACGGCGGAACTGTTGCGAGAGGAGAACGAGTGGCTGGACTCGATCGCCCGCGGACTGTGGAGCGAATGTGCAGGGGGGGCGAAAAGGAACGAGTTGAACGTCGAGAAGCTGAACGGCTTGCCGCTGGCGGCGCGCAGGCGGATTCTCCGGCTATGGCTGGTGGCCGGCGGCGTGGATGCCGACCCGCTTGGGTTCGAGGCGATTGAGAACATCGAGAGACTCCTTGCCGCGCCGCGCGGCACGCGGGCCGTGCCCGTCTCCGGTGGGGTGCGCGTTGTGTGTCGATACGGGAAACTTGTTCTTGAAAAGGGCCCGGTTGTCGCGGGCGGGGCATTCCGTGAACGGGTGGCCGTGCCGGGCGAGACCGTCCTTCCGGATCACGGCCTGCGGATCGTCACGAAGCGGGCGACCGGCATTATCCGCAAGAGAGGCGTTCGGACGGGGCATCTGCCCGCTGCGGCTTCGATCGGCGGGAAGGTGTCAGCCCTTTATGTGCGCTCCTGGAAACCCGGCGACAGGATAAAGCCCTTCGGCATGAAAGGCACGCGCAAGCTGCAGGACCTTTTCGTGGATCAGAAGGTTCCGCGCGACCGCAGGGATCGCATTCCGGTCTTCGAATGCCGGGGTGAAATCGTCTGGATTCCCGGCTACCGCATCGCCCGCGGTTGGGAGGTCCGAAATCCGCGCTCTCCGTCTCTTCACATCTACGTCCGACAGGTTTAATCCGGCCATTCCCCCGTTGCAATGTTCTCGGCAGGGTGTTAGTTTATCCCATTCCGGTGATTCACGCGCAGGTGTTATCAGAGGTGTTATGGAAATCAACCGCAAAGATCCAAGCCTGAACAAGATGGGCGTGCCGATGCGCGGCATGGCGCTCTGGTTCCTTTTACTCGCGCTTTTTTTGATGATTTTCCAGATGTTCTCCCAGCAGCAGGAGCGGTATCAGAAGGTTGCGTACAGCGACTTCAGCCAACTGATTCGCGAGGGCAAGGTTCGCAAATGCGAAATCGTGAACGAGGCGTCGGGGCTTCAGTACTACGTGCGCGGGGAACTGGTGGACCTGGACTCCAAGACGGGGCGTCCGAAGAAGTTCAAGGTGGATGTCCTGAGCCTGGAGAATCTGCAGAACATGCTGGACGAGCACAAGGTATTCTACTCGATCAAGTCCCAGAATCCGATTCTCTGGCAGGTAATTTCGAGCGCGGTCCCGTTTATCCTGGTGCTGGGCCTGCTCTACTTCCTGTTCATCCGTCAGATGCGTTCGGCGGGCCGCGGGGCGATGAGTTTCGGCAAGAGCCGTGCCCGATTGATGACCCGCGACAAGAACAAGATCACGTTCGATGATGTCGCCGGCGTGGACGAGGCGAAGGAGGAAGTGCAGGAGATCGTCGAGTTCCTGAAGGATCCCAAGCGCTTCCAGCGGCTGGGCGGGCGGATCCCGAAAGGCGTCCTGCTGGTAGGGCCTCCAGGCACGGGAAAGACCCTGCTCGCGAAGGCGATCGCCGGGGAGGCGCAGGTGCCGTTCTTCAGCATCAGCGGCTCGGACTTCGTGGAGATGTTTGTTGGCGTCGGGGCGTCCCGCGTGCGGGATATGTTCGAGCAGGGGAAGAAGAGCGCGCCCTGCATCATTTTCATCGATGAAATCGACGCCGTGGGCCGGAGCCGGTTCAGCGGCATCGGCGGAGGGCACGACGAGCGGGAGCAGACCCTCAATGCGCTGCTGGTGGAAATGGACGGGTTCGACACGCAGGAAGGCGTGATCATCATCGCCGCCACGAACCGGCCGGATGTCCTCGATCCGGCGCTCCTGCGGCCGGGCCGGTTCGACCGGCAGATTGTGATCGATCTGCCGTCGCTCGACGGGCGCGAGGCAATTCTGAAGATTCATTCGCGGCGCGTGAAGCTTGCATCGGGCGCGGATCTGCGGCGGATCGCGCGCGGTACGCCGGGTTTCTCGGGCGCGGATCTCTCCAACCTGATTAATGAGGCGGCGCTCCTGGCCGCGCGGCGGAATGCCGAGGCTGTTGAGATCCAGGACATGGAGGAGGCCCGGGACAAGGTGCGCTGGGGACGCGAGCGCAGGAGCCGCGTGATGGACGACAAGGAGAAACGTCTCACGGCGTACCATGAAGCCGGACACGCCATCGTGCTTCAGCTTGTGGAGGAGAGCGAGCCCCTGCACAAGGTGACGATCATTCCTCGCGGCGCGTCCCTGGGTGCGACCATGCAATTGCCCGAGAAGGACCGGTACACGGAAAGCCGCAGGAAACTGTTAAGCATGTTGACCGGGCTCATGGGCGGGCGCACGGCGGAGGAATTGGTTTTCGGCGATATCACGACCGGCGCGCACAGCGATATCCGGCAGGCGTCGAATATCGCGCGCATGATGGTGTGCGAATGGGGCATGAGCCAGACGCTCGGCCCGCAGAGCTTCGGCGAGCGGGAAGAACTGCTGTTCCTCGGACGCGAGGTGTCGCGCAGCCAGTCGTTCAGCGAGGAGACGGCGCGGCGGATCGACGAGGAAGTCAGCCGCATCATCCGCGAGTGCCACGACAAGGCGCTCGATATTCTCCGGCAGAATCGCGAGAAGCTGGACACCCTGGCCCATCTTCTTCTGGAGCGCGAAACGCTGGATGGCCGGGATGTCGAGGAAATCGTGGAGCACGGGAGAATTCTCTCGGAGGTTGAACGTGCGGAAGCGGATGCCCGGGAGGCTGAAGGAAAGCCGGAGGCGGGCGACCCGCCGGTTTCCGAGTCGTCCGGCCCGTTGCCGGCGTAGTCCTTCAAGGTTCCGCGTCACAGGACACTTTCGATGAGCATGAATCAGACAACCCCTTTGTTCTGGCAGTGCCGTGATCGGCGTATCGAGTTTGGAGAGCGGGCACGGATCATGGGGATCCTCAATGTGACGCCGGATTCGTTCTCCGATGGCGGCCGTTTTTTCGACGCCCGACTGGCCGTCGAGCACGGCCTGCAGATGGCGCGCGACGGCGCGGACATGATCGACATCGGGGGGGAATCGACCCGGCCGGGGTCTGACCCGGTTCCGGTCGAGGAGGAGTTGAAGCGGGTCGTTCCCGTGATCAGGGCCTTGAGCGGGGAGACGGACTGCCTGTTGTCGGTGGATACGCGGAAGGCCCGCGTGGCCGAGGCCTCTCTTGCCGCCGGGGCGCACGTTATCAACGATATCACCGCGCTGACCCATGATCCGGCCATGCCGTCCGTGGTGCGGGACCAGGGCGCGGGCGTGATTCTGATGCACATGCGCGGCGACCCGAAGACCATGCAACTGGCTCCGGAGTACGGGAATGTGGTCAAAGAGGTGGCGGACTATCTCGAACAGCGGATCCGGGATTTGGAAGGGGTGGGGCTGTCGAGATACAGCCTTGCCGTGGACCCGGGGCTCGGGTTCGGAAAGACGGTGGAGCATAATGTCAGCCTGATTGCGCGCACGGATTATCTTTCCCGTTTTGGCCGGCCGGTGGTCATTGGCCTTTCCCGCAAGAGCTTCATCGGGAAGATCACGGGCCGGGAGGTGCACGACCGTCTGCCGGGCTGTCTGGCGGCGACGGCGTACGTCATTCAGCGGGGCGCGCACGTGATTCGCGTGCACGATGTAAAGGAGTCTTGCGATGTGGCTCGTCTCATGGATATCTTGAGACGAGAGGAAGCGCGTGACGTCGATGTTTAGCCAAATCCATGTTCCGAGCCTGTCCGGCTTGATCGAGATCCTCGTCCTGGCGGTTTTTTTCTACTACATCATCCTCTTCTTTCGCGGCACCCGAAGCGCGCAGGTCATGCTGGGACTTACCTTCGTCCTGGTCACGCTCATGGTTCTCACCCAGTTGTTCCATCTCGACGCCGTGAACTGGCTTCTCAAGCGCTTCTCGGTTTACCTGGCGATTGCGTTCGTGATCATCTTCCAGCCGGAAATCCGGCGGGCGCTGGCCGAACTCGGCAAACAACACGTCTTCACCACAGCCCGCGAGCGCACGCTCGTGGACCAGATTGTGCAGGCGGTCAACCTGCTGGCTGAGCGAAAGATCGGGGCACTGATTGCCGTGGAGCGTGAAATCGGCACGCGAACCACGCAGGAGACGGGCACGAAGATCGACAGCCTGGTCACGCCCGAACTGCTGGCGAGTATCTTCTATCCCCATACGCCTCTGCACGACGGCGGTTTGATCATCAAGGAAGACCGGATCGTCGCGGCGGGCTGCCTGTTTCCCTTGTCCCAGCGACAGGAGTTGAGCAAAGCACTGGGGACGCGGCATCGGGCGGCGATCGGCCTGACGGAGGAAACGGACGCGATCGTGGTCGTGGTTTCCGAGGAGACAGGGACGATTTCCGTGGCCTACAAGGGCCGGTTGAGCCAGGGGCTGGATGAAGACCGCCTGCGGCGCGTTTTGTCGGCCGTTCTGCTGAAAAGCCAGAAGGCCAGAAACCGCTGGACGCGGGCCCGGGAGCAGATGGACTTGACGCCCGAGGGCGTCGCGAAGACGGACTCGATCATGGCGGAGGAGTTCGAGAACAATGGCAAGTAAGTTTGAAGGCCTGTCGCAGTTTGTGCTGCACAACAAGGGGCTGAAACTTGCGGCCCTGGTCATCGCGTTTGTGACCTGGTACGCGATCCGGTCGATCATCAATTTTGAAACGGTGATTCCGGACGTTCCGATTACCATCCAGATGAATCCCGGGTGGGCGATCCTGGACCGGTCCGTCCAGACCGTGGACGTACTGTTCCGCGGCTCGCAGGAGGACATCCGGTACCTGAACAGGGATCAGATCACCGTGGAAGCGGATATTCGCGGGAAGCCTTTTGCGGGCGCCCTGAACGTGAAACTTCAGCCGAAGAACGTGCAGGCTCCGGGCGCCGTGCGCGCGATCATGATCTGGCCGGACGAGGTCACGCTGAAACTGGATCAGGAGAGTGAGAAGCTGGTGCCGGTCAAAGCGAACCTGCAGGGCGCCGTCCTGGAGGGCTATGAAGTGGACAAGGTCGAATGCACGCCGGCGTCCGTCCTCCTGCAGGGAGCGCGCCAGCGATTGGATGAGGTCTCCGCGGTTCGCACCGAGCCGATCGATCTCGAGGACCGGGTTCGTTCGTTCCAGAAACTCAAAATGCCGATTGTATTGCCGGGCGAGAACTGGGTCGGACGCGTCAGTCCGGGCCATGTGGCGGTCGAAGTCACGATCGTGGAGCGTTCGGCCACGCGGGAGTTCCGGGATGTGCCGGTTCGCGTGCTGGTTTCGCCGGGGCTGGGCGGGCCGAAACTGGAGATATGGCCTGTGACGGTGAACGTCGTGCTGAAGGGGGTGGCGAAATCCCTTGAAGACATGTCGCCCAGGGATGTCGAGGCGTCCGTCGACTGTTCCGAGTTGCAGGCGGGGGCTTCGTACGATTTGCCTGTGAGAGTCCACGCCTTGCCCGGCGTTTCCGCCATCAGCGTGGAGCCGCCGACTGTAAAAATCACTGCGGGAGATTTGTAGGATGAGATGGTTGCTCCTCGCCTTGTTGGCCGCTTGGGGCGCATCGGCGGCGGTCGCCGCGCAGCCGGCCTCGGCGCCGAAACAGAATCTGCCGTTGAATCCGAACTCTGTCGTTGCCGCGAAGACCAATGCGGCGCATGTTGCTGTTCGTCCGGCCACTCCGGCGGTCACGAACGCAGCGGCCGGCGCCGGTGCGGTGAAGACGACGGGGGAGGACGAGATCAACAAGCAAATCGACAAGGCATACTTCCGGGTCCAAAGCGGCGGTGTCCAGGATGCCGTGAGCTTGTTCCATGCCGTTCTCAAGAAGGACCCCGACAACAAGCGGGCGCGTTTTGGTCTCGGCACGGCGTACATCCAGCTTCAGAACTACAAGAAAGCCCTTGCCATGCTGGAGCCGATGGCCGACGAATTCCCTGAGGACTACTTCCTCAAGAATAACATTGCCTGGCTTTACGCCACGGCCAAGGACGTCTCGATCCGGAACGGGGCCAAGGCGGTCCGGTACGCGCAGGAAGCTCTCTTGATGGCGCCCAGGGATCCGCATGTGTGGAGCACGTTGTCCGAGGGCTATTACATTTCGGGCCAATACGACAAGGCCCTGCGAGCCGCCGAGGAAGCCTTGAAGCTGGGCATGGAGTCGGCCGCCGGCGCCGAGGGCGTCGAGGAATACAGGCGGCAGGTTGAAAAAAACAGAAGGGCGTCCCACGTCATGTCCGTCCTGGAGTAAATTACTTTATGAAAAGCGCATCTATCGGTGTTCTGCTCCTGCTGGCCCTGTGTCTTTCTTCCGTCGCACAAACCCCGGCGACCGGCGCCGTCGTGAACCTGGGCGCGGTACAGGTGGATGCTCAAACGAAGACAATGACGGTCTCGGGCTGGGTCAACCAGGTTTGGGGCGCGATCGAGTTGCTGGCCTGCGGGCCCGGCGGGAAAACGCACGAGAGCGCGTTTGTCCTGCAATGCAACCCGGCGGACATGCAGGCGGGACTGCTCCTTATGGGACTCAAGCCGGGGACCCCGCCGACGGGGCTCGGGCAGGGCCAGCCGAAAGGAACGGAACTGGATATCTGGGTGGACTGGCTGGAGGGCTCAACAGCAAGGAGCCTTCGGGCGGAGAGCTTCGTGGTCAACGTGGAGAACGACCGCCAACCGTTGCCCGAGACGCCGTGGATTTTCACCGGCTCCGTGTTCGAAGAAGGCGAGTTCAAAGCCCTGGCCGAGGAAAGCCTGATTGTCACGTATTGGGATCCGTGGGCGATCATCAACCTGCCGTTGCCCTGCGGCTCGAACGACGAGATTCTGAGCGTCAACACCAACTGCATTCCGCCGCTGAAGACGCCGGTGACTTTTCGGATCCGGGCCCGATGAGGCCGCCGCAGCTTGAATGTTGACCCTCCATGAGGGAGGATAAGACACCATCGCAAGGGGAATCATATGAAAGAAAAAGTAAAAGCCTTTATTGAAGAAGTCCGGCCGTACATTCAGTCGCATGGCGGCGACGTGGAATTCGTGAGCCTGGAGGGGAATACCGTCCGGCTCAAGCTGTTGGGCGCCTGCCGGTCGTGTCCGGGCGCCGTCATGACCCTTCATCACGGCATCGAAGCACAGCTCCGGGAAACCGTCAGTCCGGATCTGGTGGTGGAACGGGTTCCGTAGCGGGCGCCGTGGGGAATTTCCCGCGGAGCGCGTCTTGCACGATGTTCAAGGTGTCTCTCGGGAAGTCGTTTTTGGCTATCCACTGCAGGAAGCTGGGTTCGAGCCTGGCGATGTCGCGCAGCTTCTGTCCCTGCTTTTTCCCGAAGTTGATGACGACTTCGCCGCCGACCCATTTGAACTTGCCCGTCTTGTCCACCCAGGAGGGATCCCTCGGATTGCAGAACGAGTCCAACTGGTCCATGTCCCGCGGCAGATCGGGATACTTGCTGAGCTGGCCCTCGATCACCTTGAGCGTGGCCTGAACGTCCCCCATGGCGTCGTGGGAGTTCAGATGCATTTCGCCGCAGTAGTACGCCAGCGCGGCTGTGAGGTCCCGGGGCACCTTCCTGTGGAAGATCCGTTGGGCGTCCAGAACCCGCCGGCTCTCGGTCTCGAAGGGAACGCCGGCTCGGACGAATTCCTCGCAGAGCAGGGGGATGTCGAAGTGGCTGATGTTGTATCCCGCCAGATCGCAGTGGTTCAGCACGTCGGCCACCTTGGAGGCAATCTGCTTGAAGGTCGGGGCGTCCTTCACGTCCGCGTCCGTGATTCCATGGACCGCCGTGGAGTCCGCCGGAATCGGCATCTCGGGATTCACACGGAATACATGTTGTTCCTTTTTTCCGTTCGGCAGGAGCTTGAGAATCGCCAGGTCGATGATGCGGTCGAACTTCCGGTTCGTGCCGGTGGATTCGATGTCGAACACAGCGAGCGGTCGGTCGAGTTTCAGATCAATCATAGTAATTGTTACCTCAGCGCAGTATCCTCGGAACAGAGGTCGCATGGCAAGTCTGCGGCGCAACGAGCTTGGATCGCGCGGAGCAAGGGGGGTTGCATGCGGTTCTTTCCGCGTTATCATGATCGCTCTGTCCGTGTGTTGCGGATGAAGAAATCGTTACATGCCGGAGTGGCTTTTGGAGTGCCGTGCGTCGTCCTGCTCGGCGCCTGCCGCGGTATGGCGGATGGCGACGCGCAGGCGGTCGTTGTGGTCGCCAATCGGAATGTTCCCGAGGCGGCGGAGACCGCGATCCGGGTTGGCGCGCGCCGGATACGGATTCTCCGGCGGACGGGGGAGAAGGAGAAGGCCGATCGCGTGGAAGCCGGGCTGCGCGACCGATGGGAAGGCCGCGTGGTCCTGTCCTGGCTCGATACGGCCAAGCCCTGATGTTTATCGACACACATGTTCATTTCGATTCGTTCCGGGATCGCGCGGGAATCTCCGGGGTTGTGTCGCGCGCCGAGGCGGCGGGTGTTAAGAAAATGATTGCCGTGGGCGGGACCCCGGAAGCGAATGCCTTTGCCGTCTCCGCCGCGGCCGATTTCCCCGGTCGCATTTATGCCGCGGTGGGCCTGGACCGGGATCAGGCCTCAACGGACTGGAGCCTGGAGCCGTGCCTTCGGGAGATGGGGCGGACTGGCGTGGCGGCGGTTGGCGAAATCGGGCTCGATTACCATTACCAGCCCGATACGGCGGACAGGCAGAAACGGTTGTTCGGCGCGATGCTCGAACTGGCTTCTCGGCGCGAGCTGCCGGTGATTGTTCACAGCCGCGAGGCCGACGAGGACACCGAAGGACGGCTTCGGGAACATGTCCGGACGTGGCGCGGGGACCCCGGGCGGGTGGGCGTATTGCACTGCTTTACAGGCACGAGTGGATTCGCGAAACGGATGCTGGACCTGGGGTTCATGATCAGTTTCAGCGGAATTGTTACATTCAGAAACGCCGACCGCCTGCGGGATGTCGCGCGCGAAGTGCCGGCCGACAGGCTTCTGATCGAGACGGACACGCCCTTCCTGACGCCGGTCCCGCATCGCGGGAAGCCCAATGAACCCGCCTTCGTTGTCCACGTGGCGGAAGTCCTGGCGAAGATTCGAAATGACACCGTGGAGCATATTGCGCATAGTACGGCGCGTAACGCGGAAGCGCTTTTCTTTCCCAACAGGAAGCAGGACCATGAAAGAAGGTAAGACTCGTTACGCAGTCGGCATCGATTTCGGCGGAACGTTCATCAAAATGGCCCTCGTCAACGAAAAGGGCGAGGTGAAGTCGCGCGCGAAAATCCCCACAAAGGACGCGGCCGGAGTGGAAGAATGGATGGACGCGGTGGCGCAGGGCATGGCCCGGTTGAAGGGAAAAAAGTCCGGCGATGCGGGCGAGTTGGCGGGCATCGGGGTGGGGGTTCCGGGGTTTGTGGATTACGAGCGCGGGTTCATCCATGACTTGACCAATGTGCCGGGATGGACAGGCGTTCACCTGGCCGCCGAGATTGAGAAACGCTTCAACACTCATGCGCGGATCGACAACGATGTGAACGCCATGGCCCTCGGCGAGTGCACCTTCGGCGCCGGGCGCGCGTATCAGCATGCGGTGTTCGTGACGCTGGGGACGGGGGTGGGCGGCGGACTGTTGATCAACAACGTGCTGTATCGAGGCGCGTATTCCATGGCGGGGGAAATCGGGCATCTGTCGATTGACATGAATGGCGTGAAGTCGCCCCAAGGTCGCGGCGGGCTCGAGCAGTATGTCGGAAATCGCCGGATCGCGGAGCGGGCCGTGAAACATCTGGAGCAGGGGAGGCCGTCCCTCCTTCGGGACATGGTCAAAGGCGACTGGTCCGCGATCACGCCGGAAGTGATCGGCCGGGCCGCCCACAAGGGGGACCAACTGGCCCTGGAAGTGTATGACTTCGTCGCGGATTGTCTCGCCGCGGCATTTGCCTCCGTGACCTACCTGATTCAGCCGCAGGCGTTCATCGTGGGCGGCGGCGTGGCGCAGAGCGGAGATATTCTTTTTGATCCGTTGAGGAAACATCTTGGCGAACGCTTGAGCCCGTTCCTCGCGGAGCGGATCGAGGTGAAGACGGCGGAGTTGGGGAATGACGCCGGGGTGATTGGGGCGGCCACGCTGGTGATGCTGGAATAGTCCGGGGGGCTCGGGTGAAAAAGATCGGGTTAGCGCTGGGCAGCGGAGGTGCGCGCGGGTGGGCGCACATCGGCGTTCTGGACGCGCTGGAGGAAGCCGGCATCCCTGTTCACGCGGTTGCGGGCACGAGCATGGGCGCCCTCGTGGGCGGCGCCTTTGCCTCCGGCTACATCCGGCCGCTGAAAGAGGCGGCTCTGGGCCTCGACTGGAAGCAGGCTCTTTACTACTTCCTTGAAGTCACCTTTCCCCGTTCAGGTCTCATCGACGGCACAAAAATCGCGGGGTTCGTCCGCCGGCATGTGCGCAAGACGGACGTTGAATCCCTTCCCATTCCGTTCGCCACGGTGGCGACGGATGTCCTGACCGGGCGGAAGGTCGTGATCGACCAAGGGGACCTGATCGATGCGATTCGCGCGAGCATTTCCATTCCCGGCATCTTCACGCCCGTGCTCCGCGACGGCGTGACCCTTGTGGATGGAGGCCTGGTGGATCCCGTGCCCGTCGATGTGGCCCGTCGGCTGGGCGCGCAAGCCGTGATCGCCGTGGACCTGAATTGCGGCGCGGTGGGAGGCGCAGTGCGTCCTCGCGCGCGCCGCCCGGCGCGGGCGATGCCTCGAAGAAAGAAGGCCGTCCGGATGCCCCTGAACAAGTGGCAGGGCCTGATGCAGAACCTCGGCGAGCGGCTGGAGCAATTCGATGTTTCCGTGCTGACGTCGGCCCGCCGCTGGATGACCCGCGACGAGCGGCCGACCGTATTCGACGTGCTGGGGAATTCCATTCGGATCATGGAGACGCAGATCACGGAAGTGCGGCTCAAACTGGAGCCGCCGGATGTCTTGATTCGTCCCGAGGTGGGCCGTCTGGGGTTCATGGAATTTCATCGCGCGGAGGAGATCATCCGCGCGGGTTACGAGGCGACGCGGGCGAAGATCGACGAGATATGCGCCCTCACGCGCGCGCGCTGATGCCGAGACGGGCACCGACCTGCCCGGCATCCATGCCCGCAAGCAGGATTCTCTTGTTCCGGCCGGTTTCCCCCGAGAGAAGGCGTATGCCGCGGGGCGGAATATCCAGCGATTCGGCGAGAAAACGGACGAGCGCTTCATTGGCCTTGCCTTCCACGGGCGGAGCCTGAAGCCGGATTTTCAACGCGCCGCCCAGAACTCCCTGAACCTGGTTTCTCGACGCGCGCGGGACGACCCGCACGCTGATCACGCATCCGTCGGCTGTCTGCTGGATCCAGGACATGGGAAACATCCTCGGCGCGTGCGCGGACCGGGTCAAGAGAGAACTCCCGGCGGGCTTGCCGCGGCGCGAAAATGCGGGCATAGTCGGCGGACATGAATTTCTTCGTCTCCAGCCTGGCCCGGGATCCGTTCTACTTTCTTTCCTGGGTCGGTATTGTCATGTTCTCGGTCTGTTTTCATGAGTTCTCGCACGCCCGCATGGCGCTCAAGCTGGGGGACGACACGGCGGCCCGGCGGGGACACTTGTCGCTCAATCCCCTGGTACAGATGGGGCCGATGTCGATTGTGATGCTCCTGTTGATCGGTATTGCGTGGGGGGCGGTTCCCGTCAACCCCGGCCGCCTTCGGACGCGGGCGGACGCCGCCATGGTTTCCTTCGCGGGGCCGGCGGCGAATCTCCTGCTCAGCCTTCTGTTCGGAGCTATGGTCGGGGCGTTGTCGCTGGTGAGCGATCCCTCGGTCAGTCTCGTCATCCGTTTCTTTGTCTATGGATGTATCGCGAACGCGGTGCTCTTCGTGTTCAACATGCTGCCGGTGCCGATGTTCGACGGCTGGACCATCTTTTCCCTGTTCATCCCGGCCATGCGCGATGTGGAGCCTCAAAAGGCGCAGAACATCTCCCTGTTCGTGTTGGTGATCGTGTTCATCACGCCATTGGGTAGCCTGATCTGGGGCTTTGGAACGGCTCTCGCGGGCGCGGTGCTGTCGTCCTGGGCGCGCTTCTTCGGTTTGTTCTTCTAGAATCCGTCGGGGGGGTACTCCGCGGATTTCAACGCGTCGATCCTGGCGCGGAGCGTGCGGCCGGAGCCCGCCGAGAAACCGACGAACATCAGGCCGCCGAACAAACTCCAGATTACGCTGCCGAGGTAGACCATCAAGGACATGGAAATCGAGTAGTGGGGGTCCACATCGATGGCCTGGTACAGGGTGATGAAAAGGCCTTCGCGGACCCCGAGGCTGCCGGGGGTGATGGGAACCGCCGCGATCACGCTGATGATGGGGAAGAGCGTGAAGCAATCCAGCAGGGACTGTTCGACCTGCAGGCTCTTTCCAAAGCTGTAACACGCGAGCGTCAGGAAGGCCAGGTTCAGCATGGAAAGCGCGAGCGAGACCAGCACCACGCGCGTATGGCTGCGGTACAGGTACACGGCGTCGTACGCGCGGCGGATGAGCGAGCCGAGGCGCGTATCCGTCGCGAGCCGTTGGAAGAAGGGCCAGTGTTCGAACAGGTTTCTCCGGAACAGCGCGAACAGGGCGACCACGGAACCGAGGAGGAACGCGAGCATCAGGAAGCCGGGCGCGCGGGTTCCCTGGTGATCGAGAAACAACGGGATGCGCAGCGCGATCATTACGCAGCAGAAGGCGATGGTCGCGATCAGGCCCAGGGCGCGGTCGACGAACACGGTGGAGGCGGCCTCGGCCCTGCGGCCCGGGGTATCGGAAACGTAGTAGGCGCGCGCCACGTCGCCGCCGCAGGCGCCCAGCATAAACGCGTTGAAGAACTGGCCGATGAAGAAGATGCGGAATACGCGGCTGAACGGAAGAGGGAGGTTCTGCGCGGCCAGGATTTCCTTCCATCGGAATACGCCGGCCAGGAAGCCCAGGAAGGTCAGGATGAGGCCTGCGATCCACCAAGGCCAGCGGGAGGCGGTCTGCGCGAGAATGCTCCAGAGGGTGCGGATATCCAGCCGGTTCACGATGTACACCATGATGGCGGCGCAGATCATCACGCGCACCGTCAACCAAAACCGCTTCGATGCCCCCTTGATGCTCATGCGTGCCGGTCAGGTTTTCTGTTGAAGATCAGCCAGAACATCCGCCAGTGTCGTTGAAAGCCCGATGCGGGGCTCCCATCCCAGTTCCTTCCGGACCCTCGAGGAGTCGAGGCGGGGCCGGGCGTCCAGCGGCCGGTACAGGGCAGGGTCCACAACGATCTCCGGATTCACCCCGGCCAGCCGGCAGAGTTCGTCCAGGATGTCGGCGATCTTCACCTGTTTTTCGGAGGACACGTTGTAGGCTTTTCCTGCGTGGCCCCCCTCGATGATCAGACGGTATGCGTGCGCGACATCTCGAACATCCGTGAAATCCCTCTCGCATTCGAGATTCCCGACTTTCAGCACGGGGTCCGCTTTTTTTCTCACGATGTTCACGATTTGTTGAGCGAACGCCGAGGTCACAAAACGGGAAGACTGGCCGGGACCGATGTGATTGCCGGGCCGAGCCGTCATGATATGCACGCCGTAGCGGCGCGCGTAGAGGAGCGCCGAGAGGTCCGCGGCCATCTTCGATACGGCGTACAAGTTGTCCGGTGTCAGGGGCGTGTCTTCGGAGAAGGGGCGGGCGCCGGGTACGCGCCCATAGACTTCCGCGGAGGTGACGACGAGCATGCGCGCCGTCGCGGCGGCGGAATGAAATGCCTGGAGCAGGTTGATCGTCCCGAGGAGATTCACGGAAAACACGAGTTCGGGGTCGATCCAGCCCATGGGGACGAACGCGATGCCCGCGAGGTGGATACAGGCGTCCGGCTCCAGTTCCGCAATCAGCTTTTTCAGAGCCGGGGCGTCCCGAAGATCGACCGTGCGAACCTCCACCGGGAGCGGGTCGGCGGCGGGCTGGACGGCATCGCAGGCAAGAGGCGTGTGACCGGCGCGCATCAGTTCGTCGAGGACATGCCGTCCGACGAATCCGCACGCGCCTGTCACGAGGATTCGCACGGTTATGCCCTCATCTGGGCCTTGTAGCGGGCCAGGTCGGCTTCGACCATCATGTGCACGAGCCCCTTGAAGTCCACCTCCGGCTTCCACCCGAGCTTCTTCCTGGCCTTCGAGGAATCACCCAGCAGGTGATCCACTTCGGCGGGCCGCAGGAGTTTTGGATCGGTGACGACATAGTCTTCCCAGTGCAGGCCGACGCTCGAGAATGCCAGTTCGAGGAACTCCTTCACGGAATGATTGACGCCCGTCGCGATCACGTAGTCTTCCGCCTGATCCTGCTGGAGCATCATCCACATGGCGCGGACGTAGTCGCCGGCGAAGCCCCAATCGCGCTTGGCCTCGACGTTGCCCATGGGAAGTTGTTTCGCGAGGCCCAGCTTGATCCGGGCGACGGCGTCGCTGATTTTCCGCGTGACGAACTCCTTGCCGCGCCTTGGGCTCTCGTGGTTGAAGAGAATTCCTGAAACGGCAAACAAACCGTAGCTTTCCCGGTAGTTGACGGTGATGTGATGGCCGTACACCTTGGCCACGCCGTACGGGCTGCGCGGATGGAACGGAGTCGTTTCCTTCTGCGGCACCTCGCGCACCATGCCGAACATCTCGCTGCTCGAGGCCTGGTAGCACTTGGCCTTGGGGCAGATCTGGCGGACGGCCTCGAGAAGCCGCGTGACGCCGATGGCCGTGAATTCGCCGGTCAGCACGGGCTGTGTCCAGGATGTCGGGACGAAGGACATGGCGGCCAGGTTGTAGATTTCGTCGGGATGGACCTCCTCCAGGATTTTCATCAGGGAGACCTGGTCCAGCAAATCCGCCTGGAGGAGCGTCAGCCGGTCCTTGATGTGGGCGATGCGGTCGAACGTTTCGGTGCTGGATCGCCGGACCATGCCGTAGACCTCGTAGCCCTTCTCGAGCAGGAACTCGGCAAGGTACGATCCATCCTGTCCCGTGATGCCTGTAATCAGTGCTTTCATATATCAGTCCATTCGTTTGTCGTTTATCGGGTCGTTACGTCCACGCTTTTCGCAGGAGATCCAGGGCTTCGACAATCGCTTCCCCGGGTGTCTGCGGTGCCGGTTCAATTACACGGAGTATATCCCCTTTGGCAAACCTTTTCAGCGAGCCAAAGTTGACCCGGCCATGCGGAGGAAGCGCATGATCCATGGCCGGCGGGATCACGTCGTGGATGTGCATGCCGGCCAGGTAGGGCTGCAACCGCTCGATCCATCGTTCGTGATTGATGAATCCGAGATTCTGCCGCACCTGTCCGTGGCCGATGTCGTGCCAGTAACGCAATCCCTGCGGCGCGTACTGTCTGCACAGTTCCTCCATTTCAAGTTCCGTGGGCATGGCCTCCCACGTGGGCAGATTCTCCAACGCCAGCTTGACGCCGGTTTCCGCGACGATGGGCAGCAGTTGTTCGATGCCCCGACGAAGGGCGTCCATCTGTTTGCGGACTTTCTTCTCGCGCGTCATCTGGAGTTTGAGCTTCAGCTTGTTGTATTGCGGGGAGTCTTGTTCTCCCTTTTCGCACAGCGCGCGCAGATCGGCGCTGATCCTCGGCATCTCCACATTGCCCGCGTGCACGATGACCGCTTTCGCGCCCACGTCCGCCGCGAAGCGCAGGGTTTTGGCCGTGTGATGGACCGCGCCCTCGCGGACCCTCGGGTCGCTGCTGGCCAGCGTGAAGAGCTCGGGATGGCCCCTTGGCGCGCCGACCGGCACGGGGCAGAAATTATGCACGCTGTCGGCCTTGACCTTCCCCGCCTTGAGCATGGCCTGCACGCCGGGGACAAGGTCCATGCGAAGGTCGTATCCCAGTTCGACATGGTCCAGCCCCAAGTCGAGGATTTCCCCGATCATCTTCTCGCCGTCCGTGTGGCGGCCGGCATTCCAGCGCGTTGTTAGTCCAAAGATCATGCCGAACTGTACCGATGCGAGAAACCGCCGTTGTTCAGACGGTCTGCAAGAAACGGGGCGGGATTCTTCCTGTGGGAAGGAGTCCCGCCCCAAGATGCTCAATCTGCACTCTAGTAGCGAGGCGCTTGAAGCGCGCGGATGCGCGCCCGCGCGGCTTTACGCCGCTTCTTTTCGCTGGGCTTCTCGAAGTGCCGGTGGGCGCGGATTTCCCTCATGATCCCTTCCTTATCCAGTTTCTTCTTCAGGCGCCGCAACGCCTTGTCCACCGACTCGCCTTTTCTGATTTTGACTTCAGACACGGTACCAATCACTCTCCCTTCCTATTCCGTAAAATGCGCCGAATACGCTAATTAAAGAGGTTTCAAAAGTCAATCTGAAGACCTAGGCGCGGCCCACGCAGTGGTAGGTGAATCCGCGGTTCTTCATGTCCGCCGGATCGAACAGATTCCGGCCGTCCACGATCACGGGGCATCTCATGGCCTCCTTGATCTTGACCAGATCCATGCTCTTGACCTGCGGCCAATCCGTCAGGATGAGGAGCAGGTCGGCATCCTTCGCGCATTCGACGATGTCGCTGTAGTAGTCCAGGGTGGGATGCAGTTCCTTGAACTTCTCCTGCGCCACCGGATCCCACAACTTCAACTGAGCGCGGGCCTCAAGCAACTGGGGGATGAAGTACAGGGACGGGGCTTCGCGCACATCGTCGGTTTCCGGTTTGAACGCCAGCCCGAGCACCGCGACGGTCTTGTCCTGGATGACCCAGAGTTCGTGCTGGATCTTCTTCATGACATACTCGCGCTGGGACTGATTGATGCGCTGAACCTCTTTCAGCAGTTCGAAGTTGTATCCGAGTTGATCCGCGATATGCACGAACGCATCCACGTCCTTCGGGAAGCACGAGCCCCCGTAGCCGACGCCGGCATTGAGGAACCGGGGCCCGATACGCTTGTCCAGCCCCATGCCGTGGGCCACCTGTTTGATATCCGCGCCGACCAGTTCGCAGACGCGACTGACGGCATTGATGTAGGAGATTTTCATGGCCAGGAACGAGTTCGAGGCGTGCTTGGTCAGTTCGGCGCTGGCGATGTTCATCTGGAGAAACTCGCAGCCGCTCTTCTTGACGATCGGGTCGTAGATGGCCCGGAGCAGTTGGCCGGCCCGTTCGCTTTCAACGCCCACGACAATGCGATCCGGATTGAGCGCGTCGTCAATGGCGCATCCTTCGCGGAGGAACTCGGGATTGGACGCCACGTCGAAATCGATGTCCGAGCGGGAGTACTTCGCCACCGTCCGCTTGAGCTGTTCCGCGGTGTTCACCGGCACGGTGCTTTTCTCGACGAGCAGGCGGTATTCGGTCATGTGTTCCGCCACCTTGCGGCCGACCTGTTCGACGTAGGAGAGGTTGGCCTGGCCCTTGTAGCCCGGGGGGGTGCCGACGGCGATGAAGATCACTTCCGCAAAGGCGGTTCCCTCTTCGATGGACCCGGAAAACTTCAGGCGGCCCGCGGCTACGTTGCGGTGGACCAGTTCTTCGAGACCGGGTTCGTATATGGGCATCTGCCCGTTCTTCAAGGCCTTGATCTTGCGCGCGTCATTGTCCACGCACAGCACGTCATGGCCAATTTCGGCAAAACAGGTGCCTGTTACCAATCCGACATATCCAGTTCCGACGATCGTGATTTTCATCGTGGCAAAGTCTCCCATCTATGACCTCAACAAAGCGCGACATCCTAGACGGTTGGCGGGCAGAATGCAACACGCTCATTGAGCTGCTTTACACGCCGTGAAAGGCGATATAGATCCAGTTGGCCGCCACGGCCGCCGCCGCCACGCCCGCGATCAGCCATCCCCGCCGCCGTGTCAGCCCTCCCACGCGCAGGCGCGGCAGTTGGAGAAGCACCACGATCCACGAGTAGATCATATACGCGATGGCGAGGAGAACGAAGGTTGCCGCCAGGGGCTGGGTTAGCCATGCTTCCCGGAATTGTCCCGCGGCCAGGCGCTCCGCGCACCGATAGGCGCCGCAGGCGGGGCAGGGGAAACCGGTCAGACGGTGGAACAGGCAGAACACCGGGAGGCGCGACAGAAGGACCAGCGCGAGGACGACGGCCGAGAGAGGGATCCACAGAACCCCGACGATGAACTCGGGGTCCTCGCGCAGGGCCGGAGGTTTGCGGAATACGATTTTCATGGACGGGAGATCAGGCCTTTCGGATGCCCTTGAACCACGTTTCAGCCCAAGTGCCGATAATCGGCAGAGGTTTCTGCTCGCCCTTGATCGCGTGGATGAGTCCCACGACGTTGAGGACAATCAGGAGCGCGGAAACGCCCGCAATGATCACAAGCCCGAGGCAAAAGAAGGCCATGAGCAGGAAGCCTGCGTACAACGACACAATCCCCAGAATCCACAATAGCAGCGATTGCTTGGCGTGGTAGAGGGAGAAGGAATTGTTTCGCAGAATCAGGGGCAGGAAAAAGAACGGCAGAAGCGTCAGGCTCAATGCGTAGCAGAGAATCGCAGACGTCTGTCCCTGCGCCACTTCCGGCGGCAGGGCCGGGCCTTCGGTCGGCTCGATAGGATGATCGGACTCCTGCATGGTTTCAGGTCTTCCGGGGACCAGATTACATCGGGGACCGTAAAAAAACAAGGGCAGGTCCGCATGACCTGCCCTTGCTCTTGACGACTGAGCCGTCGCTTCAGATCTTCCGAATGCCCTTCAGCCACTCCTCGCCCCACTTGCCGAGAAACGGAAGGGGCTTGGTCTCTCCCTTGACCGCGTTCATGATCCCCAAGATGCAGAACACCAGGGCGCCGATCAGGGCGACGGCCGCGATGATGAAGCCGACGCAGACCGCCATGAGCGGCGCGGCGATGACCAGGAGGACCAGAACGGCAATCCAGATGACATGGCATTGTTTCGCGTGGTACAGGGTGAAGTCGTTGTTGCGCCAGATCAGCGGCAGGAAAAAGTACGGCACCATGGCGAGCAACAACGCGTACGAAAGGATGGCGATGACACGGCCTTCTTCAATCTCCGGCGGGAACGCGGGTTTTACTTCCTGGGTCGGATCGCTCATGGGAATCCCCTTTCTGTTAATGGTTCCTTAAAAACGGGATTACTGTGAATCGGAATGGCATGATGCTCAAGAAAAAAACCAGCCGGGCTTTCGCCCGGCCGGTTCAACGAACATTCCGCCTTGTGATTACTTCTTCGCCAGCTTGGCGTCGATCTTCTTGGTCGCCGCGAGCCAGTGCGCGTGAGGATCGCCTTGGAACCCCTGCTTTTCAGCGATGAAATAAGCTTCGCGCTCAATCATCTTGTGACGTTCCTCGGCCGAAACCTTGGGGGCTGCCGCGGTTTTCTTCGCTACGGTCGCGGTTTTCTTCACGGCGGCCGGTTTCTTCCCCGCTTTGGCGGTGGTTGACTTCTTGAATATAGCCATGTCCTGTCCCTTCCTTTGAATTCGTTATGGGCTCGCCAATAGAGAACCCGGGTCGCACTTTACACCCGTGAGTTTCTAATTCAAGAGATATCATTGCGCCTTTTTTTTGAGTTTCCATAACCGGTTCTTCAATATATGGTTATGCAATTTCGTCCCCGATTCCGCATATGTCGCGTGATATGAACACATTTGAACAGAGCCTGTCCGTCTGGGCCCGGGAGTCGTTTCGAGCCGCCTTTCCCGGGGTCGATTTGTCGAAGATCAACGTAGGCGTCGTTCCCACGGCGGATGCAACGCATGGCGAGTACCAATGCAATGCGGCGATGGCCATCGGGCGTCTCGTCAAAAAGTCGCCTCGGGATGTCGCCCTGGCCATTGCCGAGGGGCCGGTGCTTCCGGATGGGGTGGATCGACTGGAGGTGGCCGGGCCGGGGTTCATCAATTTCTTCCTGCGCAACGAGGCGCTGGCCGGGAGATTGGAGGCCATTCAGGACGATGAGCGCCTGGGCGTTCCGGCCGTCGGCGGCGGCCGTACGGTGGTGATCGATTACTCCAGTCCCAATGTCGCCAAGCCGATGCACATCGGCCATATTCGTTCGACCGTCATTGGCAACGCGCTGGACCGCCTGCACCGGTTCCTCGGGTTCAAGGTCATTGCGGACAATCATCTGGGCGACTGGGGCACACAGTTTGGAATCCTGTTGTTGGGCTGGAAGCGCGGGCTCGACGAGGACGCGTTGAAAGCCGACCCGATTGCCGAACTGGAGCGCATCTACAAAGCCACCAACGCAGTCTGCGATGCCGATCCGGCTCAGCGCGAACTGGCCCGCCAGGAACTGGTCAAACTTCAGCAGGGCGACCCGGAGAACCTGTGCATCTGGGAGAAGATGCAGCATCTTTCCCAGGATCAGTTCGACGAGGTCTACCGGCGGCTCGACGTTCGATTCGATGTCACCCTGGGCGAAAGTTTCTACAACCCGCGCCTGGCCGGCGTGGTGGAGAGTCTCCTGGCCGCGGGGGTGGCGCGCGAAACGCTCGGCGCCATCGGGGTCTTCACCGACGGGAAACTGCCCGACAAGGATGACCCGTTTCGCATCAGCCGGGATGGCGAATGGACGGACAACCCCTGTCTCGTGCGCAAGAGCGATGGCGGGTTCAACTATGCCACGACGGATCTGGCCACGCTGGACTACCGCATGGAAACGTGGTCGCCCGGGACGATTCTCTATGTGACGGACGGCCGCCAGCAACTCCACTTCCGCCAGATTTTTGCCGCGTTCCGGCGGTGGCGCCCCGAGGCCTGTGTCCAGCTTGAGCACATCTGGTTCGGCACCATCCTTGGGGCTGACGGAAAGCCCTTCAAGACCCGTTCCGGCGACACCGTCAAGCTGCGCGACCTCCTCGACGAAGCCGAAGAGCGGGCCTATGCGCTGGTGACGGAGAAGAGCCCGGAAGTGGACGAGGGCATCCGGCGCGAGATCGCCCGAGCCGTGGGCTTGGGGGCCATCAAGTACGCCGACCTGATGTCGAACCGGCAGAACGATTACGTGTTCAGCTGGGACAAGATGTTGTCGTTCGACGGCAATACCGCCCCGTATCTGCAATACGCGTGCGCGCGAATTGCGAGCGTACAGGACAAATATGCGGAACGATTTCCCGGAAAGGACCCTCGGGCGTATCCTGTATCCATCCACGATCCGCTCGAGCGGGCGCTGGCGGTTCGGCTTGTGCGCTTTCCCGATGTCGTGATCCGCGCCGCGGAGGCATGCAAGCCGAACCTGCTTGCGGATTACCTGTACGATATCGCGCAGGCCTACAGCACGTTTTACCAGAACATCCCGTTCCTCAAGGCGGACGAGGGCGTGCGCGAAAGCCGTGTGCGGTTGTGCGATATTACCGCGAAGACGCTGCGTCGCGGGCTGAACCTGCTGGGAATCGAGACGCCGGAGAGGATCTAGGTCCAAGGTTCAAAGTCCAAAGTCGAGCACGACAGGACCGGATGTCTCTCCTTGCTCCGACTTTAGACATTGGACTCACATGAAGAAGGCTTCCATGCGGCGGAGGCCGTTTTAGTACGTGTATTCGCTTCCCCCGATGAACTCTCTGATCAAAGAACGTTTCGGCACGCAACGGTCGTCCGGCACGGCCGTCATCGGGTTGAACATTTCGAACACGCGCCGCGCGCGCATGTACGCGTCCTGCCGCTTGGCGTCGTCCTTGTACAGGGCCATCGCTTCCGGGAAGAACTTGAACAGCTTGTCCTTGAGAATCGGCATCTCGAAGGGCATCGCGCTGTTGACCACGTAGTCCACGCTGCCGATGAACGGGATGATGTGCTTGAGTTCGCTGCGGCGAACGTAGTGCCAGTGGGCGAGTGTCTGAATGGGTTTCAGATTGCGGTGCCAGCTGTCGCGGATCATGCGGCGCAGGAGCCGGTTGTCGGCCCAGCGCATGAACGTGCCGTCCGAGTTCCGCAACTGGCCGAGCGTTTCGATATACAGGCGGAACTTTTTCTTCGCCTCGATGCTCCGGGTCATCTCGCCGTACAGGCCGTGCAGGCTGTCGATCAGGAGGATCTGGTTCTTCGCGAGTTTCAACTCGTGCACATCCAGTTGACGCTTGCCGGTCTTGAAGTCGTAGTGCGGCGTTCGGATGGTCTTGCCGTCCAGGAGCTGGACCAGGTGCTCGTTGATGAGCTTCAGGTCCAGCGCCTGCGGCGTTTCGTAGTCGTAATCGCCGAACTCATCCTTCGGATGCATCTCGAGATCGAAGAAGTAATGGTCGATGTTGATCGCCACCAGCTCTATGCCGGCTTCTTTCAGTTTCTCGCTCGCCTTGATGGTGGTGGTCGTCTTGCCCGAGGATGACGGGCCGGCGACGATCACAATGCGGACATCGGCCAGGCGCTCGATGATTTTCTCCGCGCCCGCGCGAACTTCGGCGTCGTACCGCTGCTCGCAGGCGTTGATGAGGTCCGGAAACTCCCCGCCCGCGATGATCTGGTTCAAGCCGTCCACCGTTTCGCAGCCGTGGTCCATGTTCCAGCGGAGGACTTCGTAGATCTTCTTGTAGGGGATGTTGTCGGACGCCTCGATCCTGTGGACGCGGGCCTGCCGGGCCTTCGCGCGCTCGGCGCGGTAGACGATGTAGGCGCGCGCGGTCTTGACGTGCCCGTGCTTGATCAGCGTGGCTTCGACGACATCCTGGATTTCCTCGACGGAGGGCCAGTGCGGGGGGATGAAGGCCTGAACGAGCGCGTGTTCCACTTCCTTGGCCAGGAACTCGGCCATTTCGCGGTCCCGCCCGCCGACTTCCGCCGCGGCTTTGAAGATGGCGGTCGCGATGCGCTCGCGGTTGTAGTCGACGATGTTGCCGTCCCGCTTGACGATCTTTTCGATCGGGCACTTGCTTGAGGTCATGCGTTCCTCCTCCGGCTCGCTCTACAGCGGCCTATACCGGTAGAGCGGCCGCGCTGATCTGTAAAGTCATCCGCCGGGGGCCGGCCGCTCAATCGCCGAACTCGAGGAAGCCTTCCAGCTTGCGGATTCGCGTCGGGTGACGCATTTTGCGAAGGGCCTTGGCCTCGATCTGCCGGATGCGTTCGCGCGTGACCGTGAACTTGCGGCCCACTTCCTCGAGCGTGCGCGAATACCCGTCGGCCAGACCGAACCGCAGGGTCAGCACCTCCTGTTCGCGTTCGGTCAACGTCTGCAAGACATCCTTCAACCGTTCCTTCAAAAGGCTGTAGGCGGTCATCTCGGACGGGTTTTCCGCGGACTTGTCCTCGATGAAATCGCCGAAATGCGTGTCCTCGCTGTCGCCCACCGGGCTCTGGAGGGAGATGGGCTGCTGGGCCATCTTCAGCACCGCGCGGACGCGGTCCACCGGCAGGTTCATTTCCTCGGCCACTTCTTCCGGGGTCGGCTCGCGGCCGAATTCCTGGACGAGCTGTTTCTGGATGCGCATCAGCTTGTTGATCGTCTCGATCATGTGGACCGGGATGCGGATGGTCCGCGCCTGGTCCGCGATGGAGCGCGTGATCGCCTGCCGGATCCACCACGTCGCGTACGTGCTGAACTTGTAGCCGCGCCGGTACTCGAACTTTTCCACGGCCTTCATCAGGCCCATGTTGCCTTCCTGGATCAGGTCCAGGAAAGAAAGCCCGCGGTTCGTGTACTTCTTCGCGATGCTGATCACGAGACGGAGATTCGCTTCGACCATTTCGGTCTTCGCGCGCAGGCCCTTTCGAAGCCAGGTCTTCAAATCCTTGTAGCGGCGCTCGAAATCCTCCGCCGTCATGCACTGATCTTCTTCCATCTGCCTGAGCTTCTTCAGCTCGTTGCGCAGCGCCTCGGCCTGCGTCTTGCTCTTGTTGGCCTTTTCGAGCTTGCGGATCGCATCCGTGCATGCCTTGAACTTGTGGTAGCACTCGTCCGCGATGTTGACGAAATCCTCGACGGCCTTTTGCTTGAAGTAAAGTTTCTCGAGCGATTCCGCGAGCTTGTCGCGCGATTCCTCGATCCCCTTGAGCTTGCGCATGCGCGCGGCCTTGCTGAGCCGGCCGCGATTCGCGTCGATGAACTTCTTCTGCGTCGCGGCGCGCTGGCGAAGAATGGTCTTGGTCAGCCGGCGCAGGGTCTTGATGTACTTCTCGCGGCTGTCCACGTGCTTGTCGCTGATGATCCGGTCGAAGCGCTCCTTGCCCCCCTCGACGCGCTCCGCCATGCTCAGGTACGCCTGCAGGGCAAACCCGAACCGGTTGAAGAGCTGGCGGGAGTTGATCTCCGCCTCCTCGATGCGCTTGGAAATCTCGACTTCCTGCTCGCGCGTGAGCAGGGGAACCTGGCCCATCTGCTTGAGATACATCCGGACCGGATCGTCCAGCACGTCCATCCGCGCGGCCTGCCGGTTCCGTTCGTCCTTCTCCATCTGCGCCTTGAACTTCTGCTCGTCGGAGTCCTCGATGACCTCGATGTCCATACCGCGCAGGAGGATGAGAATGCCGTCGAACTCCACGGCGCTCAGAACGCTTTCCGGGAGAGCCTCGTTGATGTCGTCGTAGGTCAGATACCCCTGATCGCTCGCCAGTTTGATCAGTTCCTTGATCTTGGTGTTCCGCTCGTCGCGGTTCACCTGGATCTGGACAAACCCTTCCTTTCCTTCACCCGCCACCGGCTTGGAGGTCGCGGCAGGAGCATCCTTGGCGGCCTTCGCGGTCGCCTTGCCGCCGGCTCCGGCCTTGGTTTTTCTGGTCTTGGGAGGGGTTTTCTTCGCGTTTTCTGAAGCTGTCTTGACCATATCTAATCCAAAATTGGCACAAAAAAGCCCTATTATAGTTACAAGAGTCAAATAGTATTTCTTTTTCTGCCTCTTCCGTCAAGAGCGCTCGTCATCTTTTTTCGACCAAGGGGGCAAGAAGGGCTCTAGGTCCGGCTATAGTTCGAGGATCGGCAGTGCCTTCTCCCAACCCTGTTGCAGCGTCTTGATGTCCAGCGTGAGTTGTTTGCCCTGGAGGTCCAGACGCTCCCGCTCGACGCCCGTGGCGGTCGCGATCCGGCGCCGCACCTCGGCCCGTTGCCGTTCCAAGCCCTTCTTCCAGATTACGAGAATGATGTCCTTCGCCGCCGATTCAGGGGTCGATTCCTTTCCTCCGACCTTGGGCGGCGACATCTGAACCTGGGCCGCAAGCCGCCGGCACTCCGCGTCTTCTCCCGCCAATGCGCGGCTGAGATGGTCCGACTCCGCCTCGGGATGCGCCAGCAGGCGCTCGATAATCTTGCGGCACGACGGATCGCTCAAGAGGTCGAGAGGCAGGTGATTCTGCACGAGGCCCGCCACACTGCCGTGGGAACAGAGCAGTTCCGCGAGCGCCACTTCCTCCATGGGGTGTTGAACCGGTGCCGGTGTTGCGGCAGGTTCGGGTTCATTGGGCCGCGCGCGCTTCCTGAGAAGTTGGTTCAGGTCTTCGCGCAGTGCAGTCGCCGTAACGCCCAGTTCCTGCGCGGCCTGCCGGATCAACTGGTCGCGCTGGACCGCCGAGGGCGCCCGACCGATGGTTTCCAGGACAGAGCGGGCGGCGCGCATCAGCGCGGCCTCGCCGGACAAGTCCTCGCGCGAGCGCAGAATGCCGATCTGGAATGACAGGACCGATTTCGCGTTCTTCAGGACATCGAGAAACGCCTGTCCGCCTTTCTTGCGAATCAGCGAATCAGGGTCGTCGCCCTTCGGCAACGCGGCAATGCTGACGCTGAACCCGGCGCCGAGCAGGACCTCGGCTGAACGCAGGGACGCGTCCTGACCGGCTGGGTCGGCGTCGAGCACGATGATGATGGTATCGGCGTATCGTTTCAACAGGCGCGCGTGGTCGTCGGTCAGCGCCGTGCCCTGCGCCGCGATTGTGGTGTTGATCCCGGCCATGTGGCAGCGGATGACGTCGATCTGTCCCTCGCACAGGATCGCGGTCTTCGCGTCGAGGATGTTGCGCTTGGCCTTGTCCAGCGCGTAGAGCACGCGGCCTTTCTTGAAGATCGCGGTTTCCGGGCTGTTGACGTACTTGGCCAGCTTGTCGCTCTTTTCGAGGATGCGTCCGCTGAACCCGATCACGCGGCCCAGTTCGTCGCGGATGGGGAACATCAGGCGGTTGCGGAATCGGTCATACAGGTCGCCCTGCTCGGACTTCATTATCAACCCGGCCGCGATGAAAAGGTCCACGGAGTATTTCTTCCTCCGGCACCAGCGCAGGAGAACGTTGCGGTCCTCGGGCGCGTAACCGATCAGGAAGTCTTTAATGGTCTTCCCGTCGATCTCGCGTTCCTGGAGATATTGCCGCGCTTTTTCCGCGCCCGGCATTTCCAGGAGCGCCCGGTGGAACAGGAGCGCGACCTCCTCGTGAATCTTCAGCAGGGAATCCTTGGCCGGGCCGCCGCTTTCGTCCGTGTGGGTCCATTCCAGCCGGATTCCGCCGCGTTCCGCGAGCATCCGGGCCGCCGTGGAAAAATCGACGTTCTCGTACTGCATGACGAACTGGAACACGTCGCCGCCCGCGCCGCAGCCGAAGCAGTGATAGATTTGCCGCTGCGGGTTGACGTTGAACGACGGCGTCTTTTCCTTGTGGAACGGACACAGCGCCTTGTGCGTGGACCCGGCGCGCTTGAGCTGGAGATACGAGCCGACGACATCGACGATGTCGTTCGCCGCGCGGATGTTTTCGAGGACGTTTTTGGGAATGACCTTGGACATACAGACGGCCCGATAGTCGGTACGGCTTACTCTTCGCTGCCCGCGGGGATTTCCTCCCCCGGGATCGGTTCCCAGTCGCGGTCTTCCTCGGCCGCCGACTCTTCTTCGACCGCGGGATACTCCTTCCGGCGGATTTGCAGTTCGGGATATTCCTCCAACATCTTCTCGTACACCGGCCCGAGCGTGTTGAAGACGGAACTGCCGAACACCGATTCCTCGGCGACGAGCCGGTGGATGTCTTCGTGCGGCAGCAACGCCATCAGCAGAGTCAGCGCGCCCGCGACGACCGTCATCCGGATGCCGCCCGCCAGCAGACCGCCGATCTTCTCGATCTTCCCTTTAAACGAGAACTCCATGAGGCTCCGCAGGACAAGCCGCAGGATTCGCATCAGGAGATAGGCGCCCGCGAGCGCGAGCGTGAAGGCCGCCGCATTGGCCGCGGAATCGGAAAGCCGCGTGTTCTCCGCCAGGTAGTTTCCGAGGGGTCGGTAGCCGTACCAGCCGCCGACGACCGCCACGGCCGCGCTGAACAACCCGGCCAGTTCGCCGGAAAGCCCCTTCATGTACCCGCGGATCAGGCCGAAGAGGATCAAAATGACGACGAGGATATCTACAATATTGAAATGCGTAGAGGTATCCATGGCTGGGCATACGTTAAGGGTTGGGGGCAGACGCGGCAAGAAGACTTTCCGGGCCCATTTTTCCAAACCTTGGAAAAATGCCGTCATGCGGGTTTGATTTCAAGGCGCGTCGGGCTCGATCTCGCCGTGGAGCGGCAGCGGGATCAGCCGGACGGTGAAGTAGCCGAGGCCGTTGTCGTCGATCAAAACGCAAGCTCGCAGCCCAGCATCGTGTCGCCGTCAAAAAGAAAGCGCCCGGTGAACTTCCTGCCGGCGAGCATCGACGGGAGCCAGACCCGGTCATCCGCCCACATCTCCTGGTACGGAATGTGTTTCTCGGAAATCCACAGCGGTTTGGCCTCGACGGTTTCCTTCGGCCGTCCCCGGAGGCCCGTCGCGGTGAAGACATAGCCGTGGATCGAGTGGCCGTTCGTGAACTGGAACATCAACTCGCCGGCCTTCCGGACGCCGGTCGGAGTGACGCAGAGTTCCTCCCGCACCTCGCGGATGGCGCACTGCCGCGGCGTTTCGCCCGGATCGATCCGCCCGCCGGGGCCGTTGATCTTGCCCGCGCCGAGCCCGCGTTTTTTATGAATGAGGAGGACTTTGCCGTTCTTGCGGACGAAGAGGAGCGTGGCGCGCTCGACGGGTTCCCATGACGACCAGTCGATGTCTGAGAATCTGCGTTGTGTTTTTCGTTTGGTCATTCCGTCATTCGCCCGTCATGAGGACTTCGTCATTAGACATTGAAATACTTTGCCCTCGGATGATGGGCGATCAACGCGGACGTGCTGATTTCGGGATCCAGCATGAAGCTTTCGGTGACCGCCACTTTGATCTTTTCTGTATGGACAAGTTCGCACACGATCCTGTTCATCGAAAGATCGGGACAGGCGGAGTAGCCGAAGCTGTAGCGCGAGCCTCGGTACTTCTGGGCGATGGGGTCCTGGGCGCTCATGTCGGGGTCAACGAACCCCATCTCCCGGCGCATCTGCGCGTGCCAGTACTCGGCCAGCGCGTCGGTCAACTCCACGGCGAATCCGTGCAGAAGGAAGTAGTCCTGGTACCTGTCCTTTTTCAGGAGTTCGATGTTTTTGGACGCGAGGCCCTTGCCCAGCGTGACGACCATGAAGCCGACGACATCCTCGTCCCAGCGGAAGAAATCCGGGATGGACAGGGAGGGCGGGTGGGGTTGTCGCGGGAAGCGCAGGGGAATCGGATCGGCTTTTTCATCGGGGCGAACCCAGAGCGTGTCGCCGTCCGCGCGGCAGCGGAAATAGCCGTAGGCCGCGCACGGGATGAGCAGGCCGTTGGTCTCGCAATTCTTCTTCATGGCGTCCAGCTTCGGCTGAACTTCGTGCGCGAGGATTTTTTCGTATTCCTCGTCGGACAAATTGCCGCGCCGGAAGCCCCAGCGGCCGCGGACCAGCGCCGTTTCGTTGAGGTAGGGGTAGAGATCTTCCAGGCGGATGTCGTTCGCCACGCGCGCGCCGAAAAACGGCACGGCCGGCGGCAGGGCGGAAAGATCGATGGACGCCGGCGCCGCTTGTGCTTCCGGCGCGGCGGATTTCGTTTCGCGCGGCGGGGTCTTGTCCAGACGGCCGCCTTTCTCGCGGGCGCGCATGTAGGTCAGGCCTTCAAACGCGTCCTTGCAGTAGAGGACCGGATGGGAGTACTGCGGCTGACACTCGTTCGCGACGAAGCCGGGCGTCAGCGCGGCGCCGCCGAGGAAGACGGGAATGTCCATTCCGGCCGATTCGAGCACTTTCAAGTTATCCGCCATGATGGCCGCGGACTTTACCAGCAGGCCGCTCATCCCGAGCACGTCGGCCTTGTGTTCCTTCACGGCCTGAATCATCTGCTCGACCGGCACCTTGGTACCGATGTTGACGACCTTGAATCCGTTGTTGCTGAGGATGATGTCCACCAGGTTTTTTCCGATGTCGTGGACATCGCCCGCGACGGTGGCGATGACCATCGTGCCGCGGCCGGCGGCGGAATCATCCTTCTCCATGTGCGGCTTGATCAAGTCCACGGCCTTCTTCATCACCTCGGCCGATTTCAGCACAAACGGAAGCTGCAGGATGCCCTCGTTGAACAGCCGCCCGACTTCCTTCATCGCGGGAATCAGGAGCGTGTTCAGGATGTCTTCCGCCTTGCGGGTTTGCAGCAGCGCCGGGATGATCTCCCCGAGGAGGGGCGCCTTGCCCTTGATGACGGCGTCGGCGACGGCCTCTTCCGGCGATTTCGCCGCCTTCGCGGTCGCGGGTTCCTCGACCGCGGTCTCGAAGAAGTGGATGAAGTTCTCCAGCGGATCGCCGCCTGAGTGGTCGTTGTTCAGCAGGGCCTCGGCCGCCTTGACGGCGTCATGCGGAATCTGGTTGAGCGGCGCGATGGTTGCGACGTTGATGATGCAGGCGTCCAGACCGGCCTTCAGGCATTGGTCCAGGAAGACCGCGTTCAGAACCTTGCGGCCTGCCGGCTTGAGGCCGAATGAAATATTCGACAGCCCGAGCAGGGTCCGCACGCCGGGTAATTCCGCCTTGATCCGTTGGATGGCGTTGATCGTCTCGACGGCGGAGGTCCGCAGGTTCTCATCGCCGCTGCCGATCGTGAACGTCAGCGCGTCGATGAACAGGTCGCCGCGGCTCAGGCCGCGCTTCTCGCAGAACTCCACCAATCGTTTGGCGACGGCCGTCTTGCGCTCCGCATTCATGGCCATGCCGGTTTCGTCGATGGTCAGGCAGACCAGGGCGGCGCCGTAGCGGCGGGCCAGGTCGGCAACCTGCGCGGCTTTTTCCTCGCCGGATTCGAAATGGATGGAGTTGATGATCGCGCGGCCGCCGTACCGCTTCAGCGCCTCCTCGGCGATGTTGGCCTGCGTCGTGTCGATCATCAGCGGCACGCGGCATTCGCGGCCCGCGCGCGCGACGAGGGTCTGGATATCCTTGAGTTCGTCGCGGCCCGCGTAGGCGCAGCTCAGGTCCACCACATGCGCGCCGACTTCCTCCTGCTCGGTCAGGATGCCGAATGCGGCATCGTAGTTGTCCGCCAGCAGGGCGTCGCGGAACTTCTTGGAGCCGGTGGCGTTCGCGCGTTCGCCGATGTAGAGCGGCGGCGGCGACTGTGTCAGGTCCACCGGCGAGAAAACGCTGGCGACCTGTTCAGGCGGCTTGACCTTGCGCTCGGGCGCCGGGAATCCGTCCGTGGCGAGCCGCAGTTTGAGAATGTGATCCGGGGTCGTTCCGCAGCAGCCGCCGATCAGGTTGATGCCGATGTCGCGCGCGAGCCCTCCCAGGGCGGCGCCGAACGCGAACGGCCCCAGCGGATACGAGACCTGGCCGTCCTTGATCTCGGGCAGACCGGCATTCGGCATGCAGCCGATCGGGCCCGGCCAGTTCCGCGCGAGATAATCCAGGTGGATCTGCATCGCCTCCGGGCCCGTGGCGCAGTTCAAGCCGAGGATATCCACGGGGAACGGCAGAAGCGCCGCAACGACCGCCTGAATGTTCGAGCCGATCAGGAGGGCGCCCGTCTGCTCGACCGTGACGGAGACGTAGATCGGCACGGTGTGTTTCCGGCCGATCACCTTGTCGTACGCGACAAGGCCCGCCTTGATCTGCAACAGATCCTGGCAGGTCTCGAAGAGGAGGCAGTCCACGCCGCCGTCCACAAGTCCTTCGATCTGTTTCTGGATTGCGTCGCACAAGGTGTCGAACGGAATCTGTCCCAGCGTGGGCAGCTTGGCGCCCGGCCCGATCGATCCGAGGACGAAGCGGGGCAACTGGTGTGTCGTGTGCTTGTCGGCCGCCTCGCGCGCGAGGCGCGCTCCCGCGCGGTTGATTTCGAGGGTCTTGTCCGCGAGCCCGTACTCGCCGAGCGTGATGGGCGAGGCGCCGAAGGTGTTGGTCTCGACGGCGTCGCTTCCCGCCTGGAAATAGGCCGAATGAATGGATCGGATGATGTCCGGCGCGGTGAGGTTGAGCAGCTCGTTGCAGCCCTCCTTGCCCTGCCAGGCGTCGGCAGGGACATTGCGCGCCTGGATCTGCGTGCCCATGGCGCCGTCGGCCAGGATGACCCGTTTGCGAATATGCTCAAGCAGGCTCATGTCGGTGTTTCCTAACGCAAACCACGGTGTTTTAGCAATCCCCCAGGTACAGCGCGAGGTCCGTGTTTGTCATAGGTTCCTGCCGCGGCTGACGCCCGGGCCAAGCAGTTGGCGGAGTTTCTGCGCCAGTTGGTTGTTGGTGAAGGGTTTCATCAGCAGGTCGTCGCGTTTGCCGTCGGGAATGAATTCGGAACGGGATATGGGGAAGCCTGAAATGAACAACGCCCGTAAATCGGGATTGGTCTGGCGGAGCTGGCGGACCAGCTCGAAGCCGTCCATCTGGGGCATGACGACGTCGCTGACCACCAGTTGGAACGGCTGGGCGTACTCCTTGCACAGGCGCAGGGCGTGTTTGCCGTTCCGGGCCTCGACCACGGTGTATCCCAGAGAACGGAGCTGGCGCGCCGCCAAGTTCAGCACGGCCTCCTCGTCTTCGACCAGAAGGATCAGTTCCGTCCCGCTCAACGTCGCGGGCTTTGCCGGCGCGGCGAAGGCCGTGGCGGCTTGGGCGATGGGGAGATACAGCCGGATTTCCGTCCCCTTGCCGCGCGGACTTCGCGCCTCGATGAATCCGTGGCATTGCTGGACGATGCCGTACAGGGTCGAAAGACCGAGCCCGTTGCCCGTGCCGCCGTCGCGGATCAAGTAAAACGGCTCGAACATATGTTCGAGTACGGAAGGGGCCGTCCCCAAGCCGCTGTCCTGGGCGCTCAGCAGGACATGGATGCCGGGTGAGAGCCCCGCGTGCTTCCGGCAGAACTCCGTGTCGAGCGCGACATTGGATGTCTCCAGGGTCAGCGTGCCGCCTTGGGGCATCATGTCCCTCGCGTTCAGGACCAGGTTCATGATGACCTGCTCGGGCCAACTGGCGTCCATCAGGACCGGCTTGAGATCGCTCGCGAGATCCGTAACGAGCCGGATCTTGTCGCCGAGTATGCGGCGGAGAAGTTTGTCCAGGTTCTGGATCATGAGATTCAGATCGACCGGCGCCGTTTGAACGGATTGCCGGCGGGTCAGGGTCATCATCTGTTTGGTGATGCGCGACGCCTTCTCGGCCGCCCGGATGATCTTCTCCACATCGTCCCGCAGCGGGCTTTGCCCGCTGAGGCCGTCCAGGACGATCCGGCCGTAGCCCAGCACTTCCGTGAGGATGTTGCTGAAGTCGTGCGCAATGCCGCCGGCGAACCTGCCGATAGCCTCCATCGTCTGGATCCGGCGGACTTCAGCTTCTCCGGCATCGAGCGGCTGGCTGGCCTCGTCCGGTTCCGCCGCGTCGCGAATCCAGCAGCAGGCGCTGACCCACTGCTTGTCCTGGCAGAACAGCGTCGTTTGAACAACCACGCGCCGCCGGGTCGCGTCCGCACATTGGAGCCACGCCTCCGCGCCGGTCATGTTTTCCTGTTGGCGGGCTTTCTGGAGGATTTCCCTGGCGGTGTTCGGCTCGGTGAAGAGATCGGAAAGCGGTTTTCCCATCACGGCCTCGCGGGACGTGCGGAGCAACTGCAGGCCGGTCTGGTTGATGCGGGAAACCAGGCCATCCGGTTTGAACCAGACGATGCCGACAGGCGCGTTTTCGAATAAATCGGAGAGTTCCTGCCGGGCGCTCGTCCGTCGAAGGGCCCGTTCCACGGCCGGAACCAGCCGGTGAATATTCTGCTTGGACACAGAGTCGGTCGCGCCGCCCTTCATCGCCTCGACCGCCAGTTCGTGGCTGGGTGAGCCGGTGATGAAGATGAAAGGGAGATGCGGCTGACGCTCTCGAACGAGGCTCAAGGCCTCGAGGCCCGTCAGGCCGGGCACGCGTTCATCGGAAAGCACGAGGTCGAAAAGAGGGCGCTCCAACGCGGTCACAAACTCCTCGCGCGTGGAAGCGCGCCGGGGGGTGCAGCGGATTCCGGCGTCGGAGAGGGTCCGGCACACGCCCTGGACATCATCATCGCTCACGTTGAGATAGAGAACATGAATGTCTGTTTTCATAACCACCCGTCGGACCACCGTAATCGAAACAGCGGGCATCAGCCAGTCAAAATCGAGACGATCGAAGCCGGAGTTGCGCCGTGCCGGAATGTGGCATAGTGTGAGAAGAGCAAAGAGCGCGCCGCGTCCGCAGCAGGTTATTGAAACTCGGCCGGCGGAGGATTGAAAATGAGCGGAAATATCCCGGCAGGCAAAGCGAAGAAAGCCGCCGTTCATGTTCTGATGTCGAAAGCCATTGGACTGGCCGGACTGCTGAACTACCAGGCCGGCGCGGTTGTCAGCAAAGCGGTGATTTCCAAGAAGACGGGAACCGTCACTGTGTTTGCGTTCGACAAGGGGCAGGGGCTGAGCACGCACAGCGCCCCGTTCGATGCCCTGGTTCACATCTTGGAGGGGGAGGCGAGAATCATCGTCGCCGGCAAAGCCCTTAAAGTCGTCGAAGGCGAAATGATCATCATGCCCGCCAACAAGCCTCATTCATTGAGGGCGGTCAAACCCTTCAAGATGATGCTGGTGATGGTTAAATCCTGATGTCCCACGTAATGAGTAGAGAGGGGATTCCTGCTTCACGGTTGTGACCGACGGACTCGCGCTGCAGCACAACGGCGAATGACCGAACCGGAATGACGAAAGATAGGCATTTTCCGCGCGTCCCCTCCCTTGACACCGCATACCCCGGCCGGTACGGTGACGTGTCTGATTTTCCATGAAACACGATTCAATGGCCGTGGATATCGTCTGTGTCGGGGCGGGTGTGGCGTCTCTCGCTACAACCTTGCGCCTGCTGAAGCGTGTCCGCGAAGCCTCCGTGAAACGCCCCCACGTGGCGATCCTGGAGAAGGGCGCTTTTGTCGGGGCGCACGTGCTGTCCGGCGCGCTGATCGATCCCGAGCCGCTCGTGGACCTTCTGGATGAGAACGAACGGCGGGCGATGCCGGTCGAGTCGGTGGTCGGTGCGGACGCATTTTCGTACCTGACCCCGCGCCATGCCTTCCGCTTGCCGTGGGTGCCTCCGACGATGCGCGCCAAGGGGTTGCCCCTGATGTCGCTGACGAAGTTCACGCGGTATCTTGCGCAGCTTTGCGAAGCCGAGGGCGCCGAGGTGTACACCGGGTTTGCCGCCGTGGAGCTGCTCAAGGAGGACGGGCGCGTGAGGGGCGTGAGGGTGGGGGACAAAGGCATTGACCGGAACGGTGCGCGCAAGTCGAATTATGAGGCGGGTCCTCATATGGAATCGAAAGCGGTGGTGCTGGGCGAGGGTGCGGACGGGGTGCTGACGGAAAGGCTTGTTCTCGCCGACGGGTTGGCGGGTTCCAATCCTCAGACGTATGCAGTCGGCATCAAGGAAGTCGTTGAACTTCCGCCCGATCCGAAGCGGGCCGGAACGGCGCTGCACACCTTCGGGTATCCTCTCGACGCCTCGACGTACGGCGGAGGATTCCTGTACGGCTTGAACGACACGCAGGCGGCGGTTGGACTGGTGGTCGCGCTCGACTATCGCAATCCGCGACTGAATCCTCACGACGTATTCCGCGCGTTCAAGGCGCACCCGCGAATCCAGCGCGCCATCGCCGGCGGAAAGGTGATCGGCTATGGCGCGAAGATGCTGCCGGAGGGCGGATATTTCTCGGTTCCCCGTCTTGTTGCCGACGGCGTGATGCTGGTGGGCGACAGCGCCGGGCTGCTCGACACGCTTCGTCTGAAGGGAATCCACATCGCCATCCAGTCCGGCATCGCCGCAGGCGACACCCTGTTCGAGTGCTGGCAGAAGAACGATTTCTCCCTCAGCGCCTTTCAGGAATATCCCCGGCGTTTCCACTCCATGTCCGGTTGGCGGCAGATGAGACGCGTGCGGAACGTCCGCGCGTCGTTCGCGCGCGGCATGATCCCGGGCATGATCGCCGCCGGCCTGAGCGTATTCACCGGCGGTCTTCTTCCGGCGGGCCGCCGCACCATGGAGCGCGATTACGCCGCCATGAAGCCGCTGGACAAGACGGCCGCGTTGGCGCCCACGCAGCCCACCGACCAAGCCCTGCAGATGGATCGCCTGTCCGATCTGTATCACTCCGGCGTGCGGCACGAAGAAGACCAGCCGTCGCACCTGAAAATTCTGGATCCGACGATTTGCCGCGAGAAATGCATTCCGACCTACGGCGCGCCGTGCACAAAAATCTGTCCTGCGCAGGTGTACAACCTCGGCGACGACGGGAAAAGCATTCGCATTGACTTCGCAAACTGCCTCCATTGTGGCACGTGCGAAGTCAAGGACCCCTGCCGCAACATCGAATGGCGCCTGCCCGAAGGCTCCGGCGGTCCGCGGTATCAGGGGCTGTAACTTTTTCCCCTGGAAAACAGAAAGAATCGAAGTGTCATGTCTTCACATTTCACATTTTAGAAACTCGTTCACGTGATGACGCAAGGCTCTGTCCTCCTTGAGCCTTCTCTCGAACCGCCTGCCCGCCATGCTCACTGCCGTATAGTCCAGTCCATCCCTCCCGCTTTCTCGCCCAACTCCCGCAACGTCCATCCGCAAAGGTCGTGTTATGCCCCAACACTACTAGCCCCCTCGCCCTTGCCCTCGACCGTCAATTGTGAAATATGAAGACGTGACCCTGCTTTCTGCGCGTTTCGCTCATCATGCCACTCTGACTTCGATGTCCGCGTGATGAACCTATGTTTTCACCAGATCCAAAATGCTGTCGAGCGAGGGGCGGAGGTCTTTGCGGATGTAGGTGTCCCACGCCTGCTGGACCTGCGGCCATGGGGCGAGCCCGGCGCGCGCGGAGGCGAGGAGGTCGTAGATGGTTTTGGCGGGGTCCGCGTTGATCGGCGGCGTAACGCGCGCGGCGGTTGTTTTCCCCCGCGCTTCGTCGCGGCCGAGGGTCTTTCCGGCGGTTTGGGTATCGCCGTTGGCGTCGAGAAGGTCGTCGGCCAGTTGATACGCCGTGCCGACGGCGTAACCGGCTTCCTGGAGCGCCGCGTTCAGTTCGGCGTCGCCGCCGCTGCAGACGTACGCGGCAAAGGCAAACAGCGCGCCGGTTTTCCGGCGCGCCGTGTTGACGCACGTCGCCCAATCGGCGAGTTTGCCGCGGGTGATGAGTTCCTGCTCCGACTCCGCTTCGCACACCTCGCCAGTCAACTGGATGATCACCGGGAGGAGCCGTCCGTTTTCAATGGGCGAGACCAGTTCGAGCGCTTTGAAGAACAGGAGATCCCCCAGCAGGATGGCCGCCGGAATTCCGCGCTCGACCCAGAAGGCCGGCGCGCCGCGGCGCAGAAATCCGCCGTCAATCACGTCGTCGTGCAGCAGGCTCGCGGTATGGATCAGTTCGACGGCGGTGGCCGCGCGCAGGACGGTGGAATAGGGGACGCCGGCGGCCGGGCCGACGCGCAGGGTGAGGCGCGACCTCAACATCTTGCCCGCGCCGAACAGGTTCTTGCACTCCGCGAGAGCCGAATGCAGCGGTGTTTCGGCAAGACAACCCGCCATCAGCTTCCGCACTTCGTCAAGATGCTGTTCGAGCAACAAGTCGCTGTCTGACCCCGTATCAGTCATTTCGGCACGCTACATCATGATGTGTGGGGAGTCAACGAGAGGGGAGTGTTCCCCGTAGGAATCGCGGACAGGATCGCCGCTTCGCGTGAATTCCGTTTGTCCTTTCTTGCGAAAAGAATGAACCGGGGGCATATTGCCCTGTCATTTGCGGGGCGCTCTTTCGGGCGCGGCCCGCGAGGCGGCCGGAAGACCGCTTTCGCTTTCATCACCAGGAGAAAACATGGAACCGCTGAAATCGCTGTCGAACTACAAGGCTCCGCAGGGGCCGGTCGTCCTTCTGATCATGGACGGCGTCGGAATCGGGAAGTACGAGGAGGGCGACTACGTTCGCAAGGCGTCCACGCCGAACCTCGACTGGCTTCGCAAGAACGCGCTCTGCGCCCGGTTAAAGGCGCATGGAACGGCGGTCGGCATGCCCAGCGACGATGACATGGGCAACAGCGAGATCGGGCACAACGCCATCGGGTGCGGCCGCGTCTTCGATCAGGGCGCCAGCCTGGTCAGCAAGGCCATCGCGTCCCGCTCTCTCTTCGAGGGCGAAACGTGGAAGGAAATGGTCTGCCACTGTATCGCGCGCGAGTCCGCCCTTCATTTCATCGGCCTGTTCTCCGACGGAAACGTCCATAGCCATATCGACCACCTGGAGGCGATGTTGAAGGAGGCCAAAGCGGCGGGCGTGAAGAAGGCGCGCGTACACCTCCTCCTGGACGGCCGCGACGTGCCTCCGCAATCCGCGCTGGTCTATGTGGACCGGCTCGAGGCGTTCCTCCAGAGGCTCAACGCGGACGGCAGCGTGGATTATGCCGTGGCCTCCGGGGGTGGCCGCATGAAGATCACGATGGACCGCTACGAGGCCGACTGGAATATGGTCAAGCTGGGTTGGGATATCCATGTGAAGGCCGAGGGGCCGACGTTCAACTCCGCGCGCGAGGCGATCGAGAAATATCGCGCCGACAATCCCTCCGTGATCGACCAGGACCTGCCGCCGTTCGTCATCGTGCGCGACGGCAAGCCCGTCGGCCCGATCGTCGAGAACGACGGCGTGATCTTCTACAACTTCCGCGGCGACCGCGGGATCGAGATCAGCCGCGCGTTCGAGGAGGAGGCGTTCACGAAGTTTGATCGGGGGCCGAAGCTGAATGTGAAGTACGCCGGCATGATGCAGTACGACGGCGACACGAAGATTCCGAAGAAGTACCTCGTCCCGCCGCCGGGCATCGACCGCACGATGGGCGAATACCTGGTCGCGACCGGCGTGCGCCAGATGGCGATCAGCGAGACGCAGAAGTTCGGGCATGTCACGTACTTCTTCAACGGCAACCGGTCGGGCACGTTCGACGATGCGCTGGAGGACTATATTGAAGTCACGTCGGATCGCGTGCCGTTCGAGGAGCGGCCCTGGATGAAAGCCGCCGAGATTACGGACAAGGTTGTCCGAGCGCTCCAGAAGAAGAGGAATCAGTACTCGTTCATCCGGCTGAACTTCGCCAACGGCGATATGGTTGGCCACACAGGAATCTTTCCGGCCGTCGAGATCGCGGTGGAGACCGTGGACCTTTGCATCGGTCGCATCCTGAAGGCGATCGACGAGGCGAAAGGCATCCTGGTCGTCACCGCGGATCACGGGAACTCGGACGACATGTATGAGCGCGATAAGAAGACCGGCGCGGTGGTCATGGACGCCCGGACGGGCCTGCCGAAGGCGAAAACGAGCCATTCGCTGAACCCGGTACCCTGCATCGTGTACGACCCGGCCGGCAAGGCCCGGGCGAGGCTCTCGGCGGCCGCGCAGGCCGGCGGACTCGGTATTTCCAGCCTGGCGGCGACCTGCCTCAAACTGATCGGCTACGAACCGCCGGAAGATTACACGCCCAGCGTCGTGGATGTGGGGTAGGGCAGACAGTCCAAAGTCTCAAGTCCAACGTCCAAAGTTTGCCAATGACGCCTTGGGCTTTGGACCTTGGGCTTTCGACTTGGCGGTTGGGCGATGCAGCCCGTCGGTATTTGAGCGCAACTCACGCCTTTTTCACGAGCTTCCGGCTGTCCGCGATGAGGGCTTTTGCCCGGCTGACCTCGTTGGGGAAAAGGTCTTTCGGTACGGACTCCTTGCCGAGCTTCTTCATAATCATGAAGCGCGCGCAGATGTCGTTTCCGCCGTGGCAGTAGATCTGTTTGAACAGCTCCGCATGTTTCGGCATGTTCGGCATGTTGTCGTGGAAGAACGGACAGTGCTCCAGCATTTCGCAGACGGCCATGGCATGCTTCCTTCTGAAAGGTTCCGGAGGAAAAAGTATGCCGGGGGCGTGAACTTGTATAGGCACACCGGCCGCCCGCTGGGGCAAACGGAAACTTGCGCAGGCACGGGTGACTCGCTATACAGGGTATGTCACCTGTTACCAAAGAGGGGGGGCGCTTGAAAATCGTTTGCAATCACTGTGGCGGTCCCATTACGGTCGGCGTGGAACAAGCGGGCAGGATGATCCCGTGTCCTTTCTGTTCCGCGTCGGTGCTCGTTCCCGTCGATCATCTGAAGGATGCGGTGGCCGGGGTCAAGCCGCCCTCGCCCGATGAAACGGCATCGCGCCAGCCTCTCTCGCTCCGCCGGAATGTCTCCGTATCCGGCTTGCCCCACTGTCCCGCGTGCAACAGCGTGATAGACGAAAAGGTGGTGGTGTGCGTCAAGTGCGGCTTCGATTTTCGGACGGGCAGGCGCTATGACACGAAGTTCCGGCGTCGGATCCAATGGGGCGTGCCCGTGTTCGCTCTCCTGGTTCTGTTGGGCGCTGCGGCGGTGTGGTGGTACCGGCCGCGCGGGATGGTCCCGGAGAAGATTATCGAGACGGTGACAAAGACGGTGACCGTGGAGAAGCCGGTGGCGGAACGGGTGACCGTGATCGAACTCGCGGACCGGCTGAACAACGTGGTGGTGAGCAATCTGAGTCTCACCGCGCCGTCCGCCCGAGAGGGGTATGAGGCCGAACTGCGGTTGACGAACGGGATTGTCGTGCGCGGGACGTTCTGCTCCGTTCGGGGCCAGTCCGTGTGGATCGAGAGCGAGGGGGTGACCAACGAGTACCGTCTGCGCGCGCTGGACGCGTACACGCGGCTGGCCTTCGATGAGGAGTTCCGCTGGACGTGGCTGGCCGGGGAGGCGCTCGTGATGGCGCGCGACGATCTTGTCCAGCAGGGCAAGGCGTTGCCGAAGCCGGTGATCGATTCGATGGAGTCGCTCACGAACGCCCTGGCTCTTGCGGACCCCGTGGCGTGCAAGATGTGCGGCGGGATGTATCTGCGGGGCATCGAGTATCCGATGGACGTGGGATACGCGTTCCTGTTCACGCGCCTGGCGGCCTTGCAGGGGTTGCCGGAGGCGCAGTACGATCTTGGACTGTTCCACTTGGCGGGGATTGCCGTGGCGCAGAATCTGAACGAAGGGCTCCACTGGATCAGCCAGGCGGCGGATCAGCAGTTCCGCCCGGCGCAAGACTACCTGCTGGCCCGGAAGAAAAACATGGAATCCGCGTCGCGCGTCTGCCGGCAGTGCCTGGGCGTGGGGAGGATCGCCTGCACGAAATGCAAGGGGTTCGGATTCTGCGAGTTGGGCAGCACGGAGATCCCCTGCAAGCATTGCGGCGGAACGGGGAATTTCAAGAAGCGTCTCGCGAGCTATAAAAGCACGACCGTTCCGTGCGCATTCTGCAAGGGCACGGGCAAGACGCCGGAAACGAGCCGGGCGCCGTGCGTTCTGTGCGGGCAGACCGGGCTGCTTGATTGTCCCCGCTGCCGGGCCGCGGGCGACGGCCCTTCCGCGAAGGAAGCAAACTGGAAGGATTCCGTATCGGATTGGTTCATTGATTTGATCCAGCGTTGAGATATGAGCGAGCGGAAACAGAGGAGGGGGGCTGTTCTTTTGTTGCTCGCGGCGATGGCCGTCTTGGCTGCCGTTCCGTTTGTGAAGGCGCCGTGCAAGGTCTGCGGCGGGCAGGGGAAGATCGGCGAACGCCGCGGGGAGATGTCCTGTGCCCACTGCCGTGGGACGGGGCGCGTGTCGCTCAAATTCAAAACGGCTGTTTGCGAAAACAACACCCGCGTCTGTCCCCGATGCAACGGGATGGGGCATACGGTCGTCGGCACGACGCGCCGGTGTTCCGCCTGCGGCGGCGCGGGCGAGATGACGTTGTGGAAGAAGATTGTTCCGTCTTTCTCACCGCTTCGGACGCCCCCAGCCGGGGAATGAACTTCGGAGATTGCGGTTGGCGGGGCCGGGGTTTCCTATTACCATGCGGCGCAATGGAGACATCTATGACGAATTCGCACGAAAAAATCGCTTTTCCGAATCTGGCCCGGAACTACCACAAGTTGGGCACGGTGGAAGCCATCAAGCTCAGCTTTCAGAATCATTTGAAGTACACGCTGGCGAAGGACCGGTATTCCGCCACCGATCATGACCGCTACTGGGCGCTGGCGATGGCCGTTCGCGACCGGCTGATCGAGAAGTGGATTCAGACCAGCCAGACCTATCACCGGCAGAATGTGAAGAGCGTGTACTACTTGTCCATGGAATACCTCATCGGCCGGGCCATGGGAAACAACACGATCAACATGCGGCTCGACCAGAACGTCGCGCGCGCGATGGCCGATCTGAACCTGAATTGGGATGTCCTGCGCGACGTCGAGCGCGACGCGGGCCTCGGCAACGGGGGCCTCGGTCGGCTGGCGGCCTGCTTCCTGGATTCCATGGCCACGCTGGAACTGCCGGGTTACGGCTACGGCGTCCGTTACGACTACGGGATTTTCCGCCAGAGCGTTCGGAACGGCTACCAGGTGGAGGAGCCGGACAACTGGCTCCGCAACGGCACGCCTTGGGAAATCGGACGCCCCGAATACATGTTTCCGGTGATGTTCGGCGGACACGTCGTCGACACGTACGAGGGCGGGCGGTTGATGCCGCGCTGGGTCGGTGGCGAAACGGTCATCGGCATCCCGTACGACCTCCCGATCGCGGGCTACGGCAACAACACCGTGAACAACCTGCGCCTGTGGACCGCGAAGGCGGCGGAAGAATTCGACATGGAGTTCTTCAACAACGGCGACTACATCAAGGCCTACGAGCGCAAGACGCTGACCGAGAACATCACGAAGATTCTGTATCCCAACGACCGCATCGAGCAGGGTCGCAGTCTTCGCTTCAAACAACAGTACTTCTTCGTCTCGTGCTCGATCCAGGACATCGTGCGGCGGTTCAAGGTCAGCAACACCGACATCCGGGTTTTCCCGGACAAGGTGGCCATCCAGCTCAACGACACCCATCCGGCGCTGGCCGTCGCCGAACTCATGCGGCTCCTGCTCGACGGCGAGAAGCTGGAATGGGACGAGGCGTGGGACATCACCACGCGGACGTTCGGCTACACGAACCACACCCTGATGCCCGAGGCCCTGGAGAAGTGGCCGGTCCGGTTCTTCCAGCTCTTCCTTCCGCGGCACCTCTCGATCATCTACGAGATCAACCGCCGGTTCCTGCGCCAGGTGATGAACAAGTTCCCGGACGACACTGAGCGCGTGGCGCGCATGTCGCTGATCGAGGAGGGGCCCGACAAGCAGGTCCGGTGCGCCTCGCTCAGCGTCGTGGCCAGCCACAAGGTCAACGGCGTGGCCCAGTTGCACTCGGAGCTGCTGAAGAAGCATCTCTTCAAGGATTTCCACGACATGTGGCCGCACAAGTTCATCTCGATCACGAACGGCATCACCCAGCGCCGCTGGCTTCTCAAGGCGAATCCCGAACTGGCGGCGTTGATCACGGAGAAAATCGGCGACCGGTGGATCACGGACCTGGAGTGTCTCAAGGATCTCGAGAATTTCGTGGACGACGGCGGCTTCAAGGAACGCCTGCGCTCCATCAAGCGCGCGAACAAGCTGCGCCTCGTCGAGCTGATCAAGCGCGAGAACAACGTGGACGTGAACCCGGACACGCTGTTCGACGTGCAGGTGAAGCGGCTTCACGAGTACAAGCGGCAGGTTCTGAATGTCCTGCACATCATCCACCGCTACGCCCAGCTCAAGGACAACCCCGGTATGGACGTCGTGCCGCGCACCTGGGTCTTCGCCGCGAAGGCGGCGCCCGGCTACGCGATGGCCAAGCTGATTATCAAGCTGATCAACGACGTGGGCGGCATCATCAACAACGATCCCGAGATCAACGGCAAGATGCGGATGGTGTTCCTCGCCGACTACCGCGTCTCGCTGGCCGAGCGCATCATTCCCGCCAGCGATCTCAGCGAGCAGATCAGCACGGCCGGGACGGAGGCCAGCGGCACGGGCAACATGAAGTTCGCGCTGAATTTCGCGCTGACGATCGGCACGCTCGACGGGGCGAATGTCGAGATCCGCGAGGCCGTCGGACCGGAGAATTTCTTCCTGTTCGGCAAGACGGTGGAGGAGATCGACGCCCTGTGCGGCGCGTACAACCCGTGGGACGTGTACAACCAGAACGCGGACATCAAGCGCGTGCTCGACTACATCAACAGCGGGTTCTTCAACCTGGATGAGCCGAACCTTTACAAGCCCATCTGGGACTCCCTGCTGACCTGGGGCGACTGCTACTTCCACCTTGCCGACTTCCACGATTACGTGGAATGCCAGAAAAAGGTGGATCACACGTACCGCGACTTCGACCGGTGGACGCGCATGGGCATCATGAATATCGCGAACATGGGCCGGTTCAGCTCGGATCGCGCGATCCGGGAGTATGCGGACCAGGTCTGGGGCGTCAAGCCGTGCCCCGTCGATCTTCCCGAGTCCGTCGAAAACGGCTCGGGCTCGATCGGCTGACGGGCGCCGTGACGATCCTTCCCCGGCGCGGCCGGCTATAGGACAGGCAAATCCAATGCTTCATATTCACTGCGGCGACACGTCGGCGAAGCTCCTGAAACAGTCGGGCGTCCCGGGCGAGATCATGGTCTGGAGCGATCCGGTTTGCGAGGGGCCGCTTCCCGGCGCCGTGTCCGACGACGAGCGTCGCGCGATCCGCGCAAAATACATTTCGGATTCCACCGGCGGCGCGCTCGCGGCGCAAACGGTCGCCGAACGGTTGCGGAAAGAAGATGAGGCGCTCGAAGCGTTCGCCGGACACGATGAAGCGGTGCTCTGGTTCGACGCGGGACTGTTCGATCAGGCCATTCTCGTCCGGCAACTCGACTGGTTTTCGCGGCGCAGCCTGGGCAGGACCAGGCTCAGCCTGGTCTGCGCGGGCGAATTCCCCGGCATGGATCGGTTCTGCGGGTTGGGGGATCTCATGCCGAAGGAACTGGCGTCGCTGCTCGACACGCGGCACGAGGTGACCGCGGCGGAGACGGAACTGGCCCGGCAGGCGTATGCCGCGCTGTGCTCCCCGGACCCGTCGGCGATCGAGAACGTCTGCGAAGGCGACACCTCCGCGCTCCCGTACCTTCATGACGCCCTGATGCGCTATCTTCAGCAATATCCGTCGGTTCGCAACGGGCTGAATCGCCTCCAGAACAACGCCCTGAAGGCGGTCGCCGCCGGCCACTTCCAGCTCGTCGATATTTTCGTGCAGGTGGACCATCGCGAAGACCGGCCCTTCGCGGGGGACACGACCCTGTGGAAGGTGCTCGATGGCATGGCGCGGGGTCGGCATCCGTTGCTCTTTGTCAACGGTCCCGGGCCTCTTCCTCTCTGGAATCCGCCGCGGAACCTCGCCGCGTGGGAGATCCGGGTCACCGAGACGGGCGTCGAGGTGCTGGAGGGGAAAAAGGATTGGATCGATCTGCATGGGATCAATTGCTGGATGGGCGGAGTGCATCTCGCGCGGGGCCTGCCGCTCTGGCGGTGGGATGAGCGCGAGCGGAAGCTGTATCCGGAAGTGTCCGGCGCGAAGGACCCGTAGGCCGCGACTGAAAAACGGCGGCGCGGGATTGTTCGTTGATTTCGGCGTTCTTCTCCTTTACGGTTTCTCCCCGTGGGTCATCCTCTTCCATCCGGACTCGACCGCCGCGGACTGTGGTTCGATGCCGCCGTGCTGGTGGGCAATATCTTCCTGCTCGGCCCGCTGACCGAACTTGCCGGGAACGAAGGCGAGTCCAATCCGCGTTTCGGCGTTCTGCTTCTGGTCGCGGCGCTCGCGTACGTCTTCGGCGCGGGGTTCAAGCGACGGCCCTTGCAGGCGCGTCTGGCTTCGGCCGGCCGCCCGGCGATGGGCTTTGGCGTGATGCTCTTCTTCTTTATCCTGATGGTAATGCATCTCGCGCTCTTCCTTCTGTGCGCCATGGCGGGTGCGGAGATGATTCATGGAATGCCCCTTGCCGATACGCCGTCGGGAGCCCGGCAGGTCGTCGAGACGATCGGACTCGTCACCTTGGGCCTGGCCCCGACCGTGATGGCTCTGCGCGCGATGGTAAAACCCCGCGCCGCGGACCGGGTGGAACCCCCGGCGGGGGGGCGCGAAGCCGCGGCCGATCTGCTGCTCTACGTCTCGTGCATGATCATCCTTGCCCTGTGGAACAGTTCGCTCGCGGAGATGTTTGTCGGTGTCCGGGCCTCGTTGCCCCTGCGCCTGCTGTTGATTGTTCTGATCACCGTCCCGTTCGCCCTTTTCTACCTCGCGCCGCGCGTCCTATTTCTTCTTGAGGACTACCGCCGGCCGCAGACGTGGGGCACGATTGTCCTGGCGATGCTTCCGCTTGCGGTGCGCATCGTGATGCGCGGGGGATGATCGTTGCGGGATTCCGTCGCCGGCCTGCCGGAATTCACTTCCCGCAGACCGAGCACGGCTTGCCCTCGTTCGATCCGCAGGGGCGGCCCTCGAGGCTCATGCCGTAGAACCGGCAGCCGGGCCGGTGGCGCATCCCGGTCTTTATGTTCAGCCAGTAGTTCGTTGAGGATGCGGAATCGCCGGCCGCGCCGCTATATCCCTTGGGATATTTCGGGAAAAGAATGATCAGTTTGACGCCCTGTTTGGCGCAGACGCGCTCCACCATCTTGAACCGCTCGATCGAGGAGGGCTGGAGTCGCTCCGGGTCCTGGCTGTACGAGATCAGCGCGAGCACCGGTTTCTTGCCCGTCGCGTCGGCATAGTGCAGGGCCTGTCCGAGCCCCTCGTGCCACTTGTGCGGCCAGTCCAGCTCGATCACTTCCGTGTCGGTCATCACGTCGATCCGCCCGCCTTCGACGCGGACCTCGTGCCGGGCGCCGAGCTCTTCCGAGAGGTAGTCGCGCCATTTCGCCTCCGGCGCCTGCGACGGCAGGTCGAACTGGTAGGATGTCCACGCCCATGACGTTTGGAGCGCGGCCGCCGCGATCATCCCCATCAGCCCTGAAAGCTTCAGGTTCACGAGGGAACAATACCCCGGTTTCCAAGGTTTGGATAATCGCGCCGGAAAACATCCAAGGCTTGGAACCCCTGGCTGCAAGAAGGCGCGGGAGGCGCAGGCGAGGATGAGTTGAGGCGCGTGAGCCTTCTTGCGGCCCGCGTATTCTTGTTTTGCACACGGGCCCCGTTTGCGCTAAAAAGCCTGCGCTTTTTGGAGGATACGTTCGCAGATGGGCTGGCTTTCGAAAATCGGGGTGTGGGCGCTCGGCAAACTGCGGGGCCCGGCCTATGCGGCTGCCGTGATCTGGGCTGTCCTGCGCGCGGCGGTTGACCGGAAAACCTGGCCGAGGACCGTGTTGAACGTCCTGGCCCGCCAGATTCTTTTCACGGGGATCGAGGCGACGCGCTTCATTCTCCTGCTGGCGTTCATGGTGGGCATTCTCATTGTGGTCCAGACGCAGGTCTGGTTGAGCAAGGTCGGCCAGACGGGCCTGCTCGGGCCCGTACTGGTGATGGTGGTCGTCCGCGAGGTGGGTCCGCTTCTCGTCAATTTCGTGGTCATCGGCCGGAGCGGGACGGCGATGGCCACCGAACTGGGGAATATGAAAACCTCCGGCGAGGTCCGGCTGCTGGACGCGCTCGGGCTGGACCCGTTCATTTACCTCGTTGTTCCCCGCGTGCTGGGAGCGGCGATTTCCATTTTCTGTCTGACCGTCATCTTCATCGTCGGCTCGTTCGTCAGCGGCTATTTCAGCGGGCTGCTTCTCGGCGCGAATGTCGGCCGGCCCGGCCTGTTCACGATGAGCGTGTTCCGCGCCGTCCATCCGGCGGATGTCTTCAACCTGCTGGCCAAGACGTTTATCCCCGGGCTGGTGACGGGTGCGATTTGTTGCACGGAAGGGCTGGGCGTGGGCACGGCGGTGACGGAGGTTCCGCAGGCAACCAGCCGCGCGCTGGTCCGGTCGGTCGGCGCCCTGTTCGTGATTTCGGCGCTGGTGAGCCTGCTGACGTATATGTGAAGAGGACGAGGACGACGAATGTCTGAAGAAGTCATACTGACCTTTGAAAGCGTGACGCTGCCGCCTCATCCCCCGTACGAGGCGGGGCTGGCCGGCGTCTCGTTCTCGCTGAACGCCGCGGAGCTGATGCTGGTCCGCGTCGAACAAGGGCTGTCGCGGCTGGCGTTCGCGGACGCGGCGCAGGGCCTTGTCGAACCGGATGCCGGCCGCGTGATGTTTCTCGGCGAGGACTGGCGCTCGATGCCGCCGAACCGTGCGGCGGAGCGCCGGGGACGCATCGGCCGCGTGTTCGAGACCCGCGGATGGATCAGCAACCTGGATGTGGACGAGAATATCACGCTCGCCCAGCGCCATCACACGTCGCGTCCGGAAGGAGATATCGCGGCCGAGGCCGGCGCGCTGGCGGCGCAGTTCGGGCTCGCCGAACTGCCGCGCGTCCGCCCGGCCGTCGTCCGGCATGCCGACCTGCGGCGGGCCGAATGGGTGCGCGCGTTCACCGGTTCGCCGCGGCTGATCCTTCTGGAGAATCCGACGAAGGAGACTTCCGGGAATGCCCTGCCGTCCCTTGTCGCCGCCGTGAAGGCGGCGCGCGGCCGCGGGGCCGCGGTGATCTGGATCGCGGACGACGAGAGCGTCCTGTCGAAGGTCGGCCCGGATGCAACCTGCCGATTTGAATTCAGGGGAGACGGATTGTTCCCCTGGGAGGGAAATACACAACATGGCTAAGCCGTTTAAATTCCGATACGTGAACGAAATCGCCGGCGGATTTGTCCTTCTGGTCGCGGCGCTGTTGATTGTCGGCGTCGTCGTGGCCGGTCATGCCCAGCGCTGGTTCGAGGCGGTGCACGAACTGAACATCGTCTTCCCTCCGGAAGGCTCGCTCGATTTGCAGAAAGGGTCGGAGGTGTACATCCTGGGGACGCGCGTCGGTTCCGTCGATGAAATCACCGTGGCCGATGACGGAAGCATGGCGGGCCGGATCAGTGTCCGCGGCAATTTCATCCGCTTTGTGCGAACCGACTCCCAGGCGATTGTCCGCAAGAAGTTCGGCGTGGCCGGCGATGCCTATATTGAGATCACGAAGGGGTCCGGCGCGGAGAGGCCGGACGACCAGCCGCTGATCTGTCTCAAGGACGTGGAGATCATGGAGACGGTTCAAAATCTCGTCCAGCAGTTCCGCGACGCGACCCTGCCCGCCATCGAGCAGTTGCGGAAGGCCGTGGAGGAGTACACGAACCTCGCCGCGGACCTGCGGCGGCCGGAGGGAAATCTGCAGCAACTCATCTCTCACCTGGACAAGATCGCGGAAGGGCTCGAGAAGGGCGAAGGGATGGTCGGGCGGGTTCTGCGCGATCCGAAGATGGCGGAGCAGTTGGACGGCATCATGGCCAGCATCCAATCCACGCTGGCCGATGTGCAGAAGATCGTGAGCGATCTGGAGGACTCCGCGGGGATCGTGAAGGACGAGATGAAGGATATGCCCGGGGTGGTGCTTCAGACCCGGGAAACGATGCGCGAGACCGAGAAGCTGATCACCGCGATTCAGAAGAGCTGGCTGGTGCGGGGGAATGTCGAAGAGCCCGCGGCGACGACGTTGATTCCAACCCAGGAAGTGGGAGGAAGATGATGAGCAAGTCCGAAGTCCGAAGTCCGAAGTCCAAAGCCGTTCTGGTGAGTCTTCTGATCGCCGCGTTTTCGGCCGGCTGTTCCACGCCTCCGCCGCCGAGTCCTGAAAAGATCGAGCTTTCGCGGGTGACGAAGGCGGCGCGCGCGGCTTTCGAGAAAGGCTCTGCATCCCAGGCGGCGCGGCTGTATGCGCGCGCCCTCAACATGGCGCGCGTCCAGGACGATCCGGTCGAGATCGGAAACAACGCCTACAACCTGGCGGCGTGCCTGATCGACATCGGCGAATACGGCAGCGCGCGCAGCTTCCTGCGGGAAGCCAAGAGCGAGTATGAGCGGCTGAAGCGGCCGGCGACCATGGCGCTTCTGCTCGACGCCAAGGCCGCGCGCCTCCAGGGCAATGCGGACGAGGCGGTCGCGCTGGCGGACGAGGTTCTGGCCTCGCTGAAGCCGGGGGATGGCGGCGCGTACCCGTTGCAGGTGGCGCTGCTCAAGACCCAGATCGCCTGCGATCGGAACGACATTTCCCTTTCGAAGGCGGAATTCGAGAAGGCCCGGAATGAACTGCGAGCCACGGAGGATTTGACGCTGAAGGCCGAGGCGTCGGGTGTGGCCGGGCGGATCGCCCTGCTCGAAAACGATCCGGCTCGCGCGGCGCAGGAATACGACCGGCAGGCGGATGGCTACAGGCGCGCGGGCAAATATCGCGACATGGCCCTCTCGCTCGGCGCGGCGGGCCAGGCGTACTTGAAGGCTGACGTTCTCGTTCCGGCGGTGGATTGTTTTTACCGCGCCGCCCGAAGCCTCTACGCACAGGGCGACGAATTCGCGGCCTTGAAGATGATCGAGGCGGCGCTTGCCTCCGGCGAACAGGCGGGAGACCGGGAGTCGCTGGTCCGGATTCGGGCGCTTTTCGAGGAGATCAAAAAAGAAGTTGAGGACGGAAAGGCCGCGCCCCAAGAAACCGGACCTTGATTCGGGAGCGTGTGCGCCTTATCCGTTCACGGAGCCGCTGACCCATGACCATGACCCCGGCGAAAGAAGTTTCCGGCGTTGGAAGGGCCGCGCTGTATTTCTGTTTCTTCGTATCGGGTGTCGCCGGTCTGATCTACGAAGTCCTTTGGGCGAAATACCTTTCCCTGTACGTCGGCAGCACCGGCCTCGCGCAGGTGATCGTGCTGGCCACGTTCATGGGCGGGCTTGCGTTCGGGAGCCGGGTGCTCGGCGCGTGGGCCGACCGGGTGACCCATCCGCTCAGGATGTACGCGTTCCTGGAGTTCGGCATCGGTGTGTACGCCCTCCTCTTCGATCACATCTTCGCCGCCGGCCGCGACGTGTTTATCGCGGTTGCGCGGGCGAGCGGGTTGTCGGCCGGTGGATTGATTTCGGCAAAAATTGCCGCCTGCGTGCTGAGCGTCCTGCTTCCCACGTTTCTGATGGGGGGAACCCTGCCGGCGATGGGGCGGTACATGATGCGGACGCTGAAGGTCGTTGGGCCCCGCGTGTCCTTTCTGTACTTCCTGAACAGTCTCGGCGCGGTGGCCGGCTGTCTGCTGGCCGGGTTCTATCTCATCGCGCATTTCGGGCTGCAGTTCTCGATGGTCGCGGGCGCGATCCTGAACATTCTCGCGGGCTTCGTGTCCCTGCTCGTCCTTTCGCGGGAAAGATCGGTTGCCGCAGACGCCGCCGAAGTTTCGGAGCCGGAGGAGGCCGGAACTCTTCCATCGCGGGCCACGGGGCTTGTCCTGGCCGCCGTCGGCGTCTCCGGCGCGGTGTCCATGATGTACGAGGTGGGCTGGATCCGGCTCCTGACGCTTGTTCTCGGTTCGTCCACGTACTCGTTTTCGTTGATGCTGGCCGCGTTCATACTCGGGCTGGCCGTGGGCAGTTTTCTCCTTTCGTTCCGAAAACGGACGACGGGCTACGCGCTGATCTTCGGCCTCAGCGAGACGGCCGTCGGGTTGACCGTCCTGCTGATGCTGCCCTTCTACGTGAAGCTGCCGTTCTGGTTCAATCAGATCGCCGCTTCATTGAATCGCGAGCCGGCCACGTTCGGACTGTATCAGTTCTGCACGTTTTTCATGTGCGCGCTGGTGATGATCGTGCCGACGATTCTGCAGGGCATCACGTTTCCGGCGGCGATCAAGCTGCTCGTCCCCGAAATCCGCCGCGTCGGCCGCCGCATCGGCGACGCATACGCGATCAACACCGCGGGCACGCTCCTGGGTTCGGTGGCCGCCGGCTTTATCGGCCTGCCGTTTCTGGGCATCAAGGGCGCGCTGGAACTGGCGGTGGCGCTGAACTGCCTGGTCGGCATTGCGGTCCTCTTCGCCGAACCCCGGCTTGAACTCCGGCGGCGCGGTCTGGCCGTGGCGGTGGTCGCCACCGCGGCGGTGTGCGCCTGGTACGCCGTTGTGATGGGTCCCTGGGACCGGCTTGTGCTGACGGCCGGCGCCTATCGCACCCGCCAGCGGATTCCGACCTTTGAGAAGCTGCGCGCGGAACTCTCCAGCCGGAAGACGCTGTTCTACCGCGACGGGATCGACGCCACAATCGCGGTCCAGGATTTGCCTCCGCCCAATGCCCAGCGCATTCTCGTCATCAACGGAAAGACCGATGCCTCGACCGGCATGGACATGCCGACACAGAAGGTCATGGCGCATCTGCCGATGATGCTTCACCCTCGGCCCGAGCGGGTACTGATTGTCGGGGTCGGCAGCGGCGCGACCATCGGTTCCGTCCTGGCTTACGAGGGCGTGAAACAGGTCGATGTGGTGGAGATTTCGCGCGACGTGATTGACGCAAGCCGCCTGTTTGACGCGGTGAACGGATGCTACTGGGAGGACTCGCGCGTCCGTGTCTACTGGGAGGACGCGAAGACATTCCTGCAAATCGCGGACGGGGAATACGATGTGATTATCAGCGAGCCGACGAATCCATGGATCGCCGGCGTGGCGGGCGTGTTCTCGCGCGAGTACTTTGAAAGCTGCTGCCGCCGCCTCGCCCCGGGCGGGTTCTTCGTGCAGTGGATTCAGGGCTATGAGTTGGAGGATGTCACGTTCTACATGATCCTCGAGACGTTCACCGGCGTTTTCCCGTGCTACACGCTCTGGAATCCGTCGTTCTCCGACACGGTGCTTGTGGGATCGCGCCGGCCGTACGGGCCGGACTTCGACCGGATGGAGACGCGCGTGAAGCAGGAGGGGGTACGGAAGGATCTCGCGACGATCGGGGTTTCCTCGCTGCTGCCGATCCTCGGGTTCCAGATGGCGGACCATGCGTCGCGCCCGTCGCACGTGAACTGGCTGGGCGTGGTTCACTCGGATTTCTTCCCGGTGCTTGAGTATGCGGCGCCGCGAGGGTTCTTCATCGGCACCAAAGCCGGAGGCATCCGGTGGCTGGACGGCAGGACCCGTTCGCCGGCGAACGCCCGCTTGTGGGCGCAGAACTATCTGTCCGCTCGTCGCGTGTCGGCCGGGGATTTACAGCAGACGGTCGCGTTCGCGTCGGAACGGCACAGCCTGTTTGATCGCGCCGGTCATGCGTGGGCAGGGGAATGGGCGCGTCGTTGCCCGGACGATCCCGCATCATGGGCGGCCGAAATCGTGTCCGCCCCGAGGCGGCATGCGGCGGTGGACGGCGAATGGACTCGGAGGTTTTCAAGCGATGAACACTGGTCGTTGCGTAAGACGCTCTGCCGGTTCGCGTTTGAGGATTACATCGCGGGCAGGAACTTCCTGGAAACCGGCGAGGCGCGGGAACTGCTGGCCGCGATCAGGAACCTGGCGGATCGGCATCGGGACGGCGAGGATGTTGACCTGCTCCGCTGGCGCGGACAACTGGAATACGATCTTGGGATGTACACGGAATCCGTGGCGCATCTGGAAACGGCTTTTCAGCAGCTTCGCGCCCAGAACGGTGAACCGAACGACCTGGTGGAAACCGGCCTTGCCCTCTGCGAGTCCCTGCTCGCGCGGGGAGAGCGCGAACGTGCGATGTCGGTCTGCGACGGCCCGCTATCTCCATACGGCGACCAGTTGAAAGTCGCGCTCATGAAATCCCGCATCCGCGACGGGCTGTAAGTTGTCCGTAGCCGCCGGCGCAGGCCGGCGGATCTCAGTCGGCCCGCGGATCATGCGTTTGATTTTTCCTGTTGAATGAGATAGCTTTCCGGCCGTCCAAGCTAATGAATCCTTTATGGAGGAATCGATGAGATCGCTCTTAAGACTCTGGCTGGTGGCGGGATTCCTGGCGGGCGCCGCAACGGTATTCGGGGCCGCGTCGGCCGCGATGAGCGTGCAGGTCAAGAACGGGCAAATCCGCGCGACGCCGTCGTTTCTGGGCAAGGTGATGGCGTCGCTCAGTTACGGCGACCGGGTACAGGTCCTGGAGACAAGAAACGACTGGATGAACGTGACCGGCCCCGGCGGGCAGAGCGGCTGGGTTCACAGCTCCGCGCTGACCCGGAAGAGGATCGTGATGTCGTCCGGTTCTCAGGATGTGCAGACGGGCGCGTCGGGCGACGAGCTTGCGCTGGCGAGCAAGGGGTTCAATTCGGATGTCGAAGCCGACTTCAAGTCCAAGAACAAGGAGATCGATTTCACCTGGGTTGACCGGATGGAGACGTACAAGGTTTCTCCGGAGGAGATGCGCCAGTTCCTTAAAGAAGGCGGAGTGCAGCCCTTGGAAGGGGGTGCGCAATGAACGGGATTTCCAGGCTTTCCGTCTATGGCGGGCAAGTTACACGTTTCAAGCGGTTTGCCCTGGGCGCGTTCCTGGCTCTTGCCGTCATCTCTCTCGTCGGCTGTTCGACCGTCGCGGATGTCGTGGCGAGCGCGGGGCAGGCGACGGGCGTGATCACGCCGGAGCAGGCAGAATCGATCCACAAGAGCGCACAGGCGGTCGAGAAGACCTTCCAGGATATCACCCCGGAACAGGAGTACTACATCGGCCGGTCCGTCGCGGCGACGGTTCTCGTCACGTACAAGCCGTATGACAACCGGAAGGCGAACGAGTACCTGAACCGGCTCGGGCAGACCCTGTCCCAGTTCAGCGCGAAGCCCGAGACGTTCGGCGGCTATCATTTCATCCTGCTCGACACGGACGAGATCAACGCGTTCTCCGCACCCGGCGGGTTCGTGATGATTTCGCGCGGCATGATTCGCCTGTGCAAGAACGAGGATGAGCTGGCGGCGGTCCTCGCGCACGAGATCGGGCATGTCGAGAACCAGCACGGGTTGCGCGCGATCCGAAAGGGCCGGCTGACGTCGGCCCTGACGACTCTCGCGTTGGAGGCCGGAAAGAATCTGGGGGGGTCGGACCTCGCGCAGGTGACCCAGGCGTTCGAAGGAAGCATCACGGACATCACCGGCACGATGATGAACTCCGGCTACGCGCGCACGACCGAGTTCCAGGCGGACAAGAGCGCCGTGAATATCATGACCGCGTGCGGCTATAACCCCGCAGCTCTCGTCGAGATGCTCCAGGAAATGCAGAAGCGCTGGGTTCCAAACGGCCCGGGGTTCGGGCATACGCATCCGGAGCCGTCCGTCCGCATCGCCGAGATTCAGAAACAGATCGGCGCGGCAAGCGGCGCGGCCTCACCATCCGTCCGCATCCATCGCTTCAAGGAAATGATGGGCGGAGTGTAGGGGAAATGGCGAATGAATGTCCCAATGTGAAACGGTCTGAAGTCTTTCAGGCATTGCAGCATTCGTCATTCATTAGGCATTCGGATTTCGTCCTTCGTCATTACGTCATATGCTGAAAAAACTGTTTCACGGGTTTCTCGTAGGCCTTGCCGCCGCGGCCGTCGCGGTCGGTTGCCTGCATGCCGGCTGGCTGGACCAGCCTGAAAACATGCTCTGGGGCTGGCGCGTCCGCGTATTCGCGCGGATGACGTTGCCGTCGGAGCAGGTCAAGGTCATCCTGCTCGACCAGAACAGTCTCGACTGGGGCAAGACTGAGAACCGCTGGTCGTGGCCCTGGCCGCGCGAAGTCTACGGACCGATCTTCAGCTTCTGCCGGAGGGGCGGCGCCAGGGCGGTCGCGTTCGACTGGGTATTCACGGAGCCGTCGGTTTATGGAGTCGCGGATGACGAGGCGCTTGGCAGCGCATTTCAGAGCGTCGGGTCGTCCGTCGGCGCGCTGTTTCTCGGCAGAGATTCCGGCGATGCGACCGCGTGGCCGGAGGACGTTCCGGCCGGCGGGCTGACCATCCGGGGGTTGGATGAGTGGTTGAAGACGGCCCGGGCACGGCGCTTGGTCGCGCCGCGGGCCAGCTTCCCAATCCCCGATGTTGCGACCAATGCGGCGCTGCTCGGAGATGTGAGCGGAGACTTGGACGAGGACTCTGTGTGCCGCCGCACATCCCTGTTCAAGGTGTTCGACGGCAATCCGGTTCCGGCTCTCAGTCTGGCGGCGTACCTTGCGGCCCACAGGGGCCAGGAATTGAAGATCGAGCCAGGCCGGCTGTTCGTCGGCGACAAGCGCGTGCCGATCGATGCGGGGGGGCGTGCGATCCTCTATTACCGGGGCCGCCGCGGCACACACGAAACGTACAGTGCGGCGGCGATCATCCAATCAGAACTTCGGTTGCAGGAGGGCGGGAAGCCGCCGGTCGATCCCTCCGTGTTCAAGGATGCGTATGTTTTCTTCGGCAGCAGCGCGCCCGCGCTGATGGATCTGCGTCCGACGCCGATCAGCCGGATACATCCCGGGGTCGAGATTCACGCCACGGCGTTGGACAATCTCCTCTCCACGCTGTTCCTTCGAGATGCGCCCCGGGACATGGCGCGCCTCTCCGCCCTCTTCTTTGGCCTTCTGGGTGGAATCCTTGTGACCATCTCGCGCCGGGTTTCGCAAAGCATCGCCGCGTTCGTGGTCTGCCTGCCGATCCCGGTGGCGTTCGGTTTCGCGGCGTACGCGAAGGGGTTCTGGTGGCCGGTGGCCGTCGGAGAAATGGCGACGCTTCTCGCGTTGATCGGCGGCGTGGTGGTGAACTACGCGACCGAAGGACGGCAAAAGGCGTTCATCAAGTCGGCATTCAGGCACTACCTCGGTCCGGCGGTCATCGATCAGATCATTGACGATCCGTCGCGCCTCCAACTCGGCGGCGAGAAACGCGAGCTGACCTTGTTTTTCTCGGACATCGAGAAGTTTTCGTCCTTCTCCGAGAAGCTGGATCCGCAGACATTGACGTCCCTGCTGAACGAGTACCTCACCGATATGACCGACATCATTCTCGAAGAGGGCGGGTATCTCGACAAGTACATCGGCGACGCGATTGTCGCGTATTGGAATGCGCCATTGGACCAGCCGGACCACGCCATCCGCGCTTGCCGCACCGTGCTGCGATGCCAGCGGCGGCTTGAGGAAAAGCGAGAGGCGTATAAACAGAGGACGGGCGTCACGATCAAGGCGCGCATCGGCATGAACACCGGCGAGGTTACCGTCGGCAACATGGGCTCGCGCGACCGCTTCAACTACACCGTGCTGGGCGACGCCGCGAACCTCGCATCGCGGCTCGAGGGCGCGAACAAGGCGTTCGGCACCTACGCGATGATTTCCGGGGAGACCTGGTCGAAGACCGAAGGGAAATTCGTCGGGCGCGAACTCGGACAGATCCGCGTCGTCGGCCGCGAGAAGCCGGTCCGGGTTTATGAGATCCTGGGTTTCGCGGGCGAGCCCCTGCCCGCGTTCATCCCCGATTATGAACGCGGGCTGAAACTCTGCGCGGAGGCGAACTGGAGCGAAGCCCTGAAACGGTTCGAGAAATACCCCGACGATCCACCCAGCCGGACGTATGCGGCGAAATGCCGATGGCTGTTGAGCGACTCTTCCCGGCAATGGGATGGTGTATGGAGTTTGACGGAGAAATAGGGGGTAGGATGGTGATCGAGAAAGACCCGATATCCGCTGAACGCCTTGAGAGAAGCATTCATGTGATCCGCGGTCGGAGCGTGATGGTTGACCGCGATCGTGCGGGCCTTTATGGGATCGAAACGCGGGCGTTGAACCCAGCGGTCGCGCGCAATCCCGAACGCTTTCCTCCGGACTTCATGTTCCGGCCGACTCGCGAGGAGGTCATGAGGAGGTCACAATCCGTGACATCCTCCACGCTGAAGTTTTCCAAGAGTGTGTTCGTATTCACGGAACAAGGCGTAGCGATGCTGTCCAGCCTCTTGCGGAGTCCCTGGGCGATTCAGGAACTGATGGCTGAGCCCGAGCCGGTGCGGAAGAAGCAAATCGGTTTCCACGTTCGCGAAAGGCGTGCGCAATACGGCCGAATTCGGAAGGCGGAAGAAAGAAGATGAAGATCATCCTGGGCGGCGTCCGCGGAACGAGTTGCATTGCCCAAGCCGACTCCATGAAGTACGGCGGCGAGACGACGTCGGTTCTCGTGGAGGGCGACGCCGGCGAGCGGGTCATCATCGACGCCGGCACGGGGATCCGCCAGTTGGGCCGGCGTATCGAGGCTGGGAAAGTGCCGCCGTCCATTCTGCTCCTCATCACTCATTATCACCTCGACCACATCACTGGTCTTCCGTCGCTTTCGCTCCTGTACCGCGGGGGCATCAAGTTTCGGGTCGGATCCGTCCGGCGAAACAACCGGTCCGCGCGGGATGTGCTGCCGCAGATCATGGCTCAGCCCTTCTGGCCGGTGCAGATGGAGGATCTGCAGTCGTCGTTTGAATTCATCGACTGGCCGACCGAACTGTCGGTGCGGCCGTACGCCTTTCAGAATCTGGAGATTCGCTGGTGCTCGGTCCGCCATCCCGGCGGCTGTACCGCGTACCGGATTGACGAGCGCTCCACGGGCAAGTCGTTCGTGTTCGCGACGGATTTCGAGTGGGGGCAATCCACGCCGGCCGAAAAGCAGATGTTCATCCAGTTTTGCCGCGAGCCGGGTCCCCCGGGATTGCTGGTCCTCGACGGTCAGTACACCCGGGCGCAGTACCCCCAGTTCGCGGGCTGGGGTCACAGCGCGTGGGAGGACTGCGTCTGGATTGCCCGCGAAGCCCGCGCGCGGCTGCTCGTGGTCACGCACCATGCTCCGCAAAACGCGGACAAGCGCCTGGAGATGATCGAGCGCGAACTCGTCCAGGAAATGCCCGATGCCAAGCTGGGGCGCGACGGAATGGAAATTGCTCTCTGAGCCCGATTCTTCCCCCGGCGGTTGAAATCGTTGTCTGGGCCGCCGTTACCGGAACGCCATGATCAGAATCGCGATCACGGCCAGCATCACCCCGACGTAGGCGATCGGCGAAAGCATTTCCTTCAGGAAAAGAAACCCGAGCACGTTGCTGATCACGATGGATGTTGCGCCGAGCATGGCCATCGTCTTGCCAAGGGGCAGGCAGGCGAAGATCCAGAGCTGGCCGAACATCGCGATCTGCCGGATCACCTGGTACCAGAAAAACCAGGGCATCCAGAAGCTGGCCGCGTGGAAGCCGTGCTTGCTCATGTAGTAGCGGCCCATGAGGTCCGAGATCGAGTAGATCAACTGCGTGCCGACGAGGATGAGGAGGGTGGTGGACATCTCGGGATATGGTTCATGGGTTATGGTTGATGGTTGGCGTAAAACGAGACGCTCGTCAACCATGAACCATCCGTTTCGGGAATCCGCTGTTTACTTCTTTTCTTTCCCCTTGATATGCAATTCCGGGTGTTTGCCCGTGACAAAGCTGTTCGGCGGAACGCTCCCCATCAGGAACACGTTGCCGCCGATCGTCGAACCCTTTCCGATCACCGTATCGCCGCCGAGGATCGTCGCGTGGGCGTAGATCACCACGTCGTCCTCGACCGTCGGGTGCCGCTTGATGTGCTTGATAGGCATGCCGTGCTCGTCGAGCGGGAAACTCCGCGCGCCGAGGGTCACTCCCTGGTACAGCTTCACGCGGTTGCCGATCGTCGTCGTTTCGCCGATCACCACGCCCGTCGCGTGGTCGATGAAGAACCCGTGGCCGATCGTCGCGCCCGGGTGGATGTCCGCGCCCGTTTGCGAGTGTGTCCACTCGCTCATCACGCGCGGGATGATCGGCACGTTGAGCTTGTAGAGCTCGTGCGCCAGCCGGTGCGAGGTGATCGCCAGCAGGCCCGGATAGGCGAGTTGGACCTCGGCATACGTCAATGCCGCGGGATCGCCCTCGTACGCCGCCTTCACGTCCTCGACCAGCAACCGGCGCACGCCGGCCAGGCTTTCGACGAACGACTCCATGACCGTCATGGCTTCAGCCCGGACATCGACGGGCTTCGGCGCGCCCTTGATCTTCGCCGCCTCGCCCAACCAGCGGAACGGGATCGCCTTTTCGATTTCCTCGCGAAGCAGGCTCCACCCCTCGCTGATGCGGCGCACCAGGAAAATCCCGAGATCGTCGTACTCGATGTCGTTCTGGGACATCCGGCCCGGGAACATCACATCGATGAACAGCTTGAGCGCCTCCACGATGTTGGTGGTGTTCGGATAGGACCCGAGCAGGCTGTCCGCGCGGTCCTCCCGGGCCTCCGAAAAAAGAGACGTGAGAGACGTCGCCGCCCGGCAAATGGAATATTCCGCCTTTGTACCGGCGCACTCGGGAACCAGGTTTTCTTTTTTCATCGGCTTTCCTCCGACCACAACGCGCGTACGGTAGCGCAGAAAATGAGGACGATCAAGAATGACAAATGAATGACCGATAAATCAATGTTTGTGGGATTTGTTCGTCATTCATTCGGCATTAGGGCTTAGGCATTCGTTATTTCCCGGAATATTGTCACTCTCTGCATTTCTGCTATTGTTCTCCGCCTATGAAGAAACGCACAAGACAGACCCTTCTGAACATCGTCATCGTACTCGCCATTCTCGTCGCCGTCGGGCTGATGGCGCGGAATGCGCTCATCAAGTCCGGCGCGCGGAATGCGGTCCGGGAGGCGACAGGCTTCGACCTGGAGATGGGCGGAGTCAGCGCCAACCTTCTCTCCTCGACCTTCGAGATCAGGGATATGAAGCTCATCAACCCCGAAGATTTCCCGGAAGAGACAGCCATTGATTTCAAGCAGATGCGGGTTGGCTATGAACTCAAGTCCCTGTTGACGGATGAGATTCATCTCCGCGAAGTCGTTCTCGATATTCCCCGGATGGTCGTTGTGCAGAAGGAAGACGGCGACTCCAACCTCAAGCGTCTAAGCCGGGCGGGGGAGGGCGGCGCGGAAGAAAAAGAACCCGAGGCCGGGCCCGGCGAACAGGAGCCGGACTCCAAACCGAAGGCGAAGAAGACCGCGAAGAAGTTCCGCATCGACTCTCTGACGCTGAAGTTGGGCGCCGTCGAGATGCGCAAATACGTCCCAGGGCAGGACAAGCCCCAGGTTCAGCGGCATGAATTGAACGTCAACCGCACATATACGGATATCCGGGACACGACCCAACTCGCCACGATTTTCGCCATGGCCATGGTGGAAGGCGTCGGCGCGCAGGTATTCAGGGACATCGCCAAAGTTCTTCAGGACCATGAAGGCGATCTCGACAAGACGGGCAAGGAACTCGAAAAAGCCGTCAAGGACGTGGGCAAACAGTTGAAGGAATTGTTCAAATCCGGCGAGTAGTTCGTCCGTTGACCTGCTTATGCCGTCATGCTAGTTTCTCACTTCCGATACGGTTTTCATCTACAGGTCGGGGCGTAGCGCAGCCTGGTAGCGCGTTTGCTTGGGGTGCAAAAGGTCACGAGTTCAAATCTCGTCGCCCCGACCATTTTTTATTTCGTGGCATTTCGGCCCAAATCCCCCACGGGCCGGGGAACTCGACGCGGAGACGCGG
>JBPOJF010000027.1:0-11994 GCA_052033915.1 Lentisphaerota bacterium
TCTTGCGGGGGGACGTTCCGAGCGGCGCGCCAGCGCCGCGAGGTACCCGGCATTGCATACGTCAACCGGGTTTGCTTTACTCTGGCCCCAGTACGGCGGTTCGCACGAGGTTCAAGAGACACCGCCACCTACTCCTACTCGCCCGAGAAGTACATATCGATGCCGACAATGAGTGTGCGGGTGGATTCCCAGTCGTGGTCTTTGTCCCAGATGACTTCCGGGTTGACGATGTAGAAGAGCCAATCCCTGTACAACGGGGCGCGCCAGGTGATGCCGGCGCGATAGCTGTCCATGACCCCGCTGCCGCTCTTGTGGCCGGCCGCAACCAGCCGGGCGCCGATCATCTTGATCATATCGCTCCGGTCCCCCTGAAGGATGTACCCTGCGCTCAGCGCTTCGCTCCACTCGACGCCTTCCGTCCCTTCGGTCCAGCGCGCGCCGGCGGCGGAACGGACAAAGGCCCTCGGATTCTCCCAGTACTCCACGGTCAGCGATGTCTTCTCGCCGAAACCGTCGTCATCGCTGAGCCAGAACACCGATTGTTTGGGCTCGATGATCCAGCGTCCGGGCTCTATCCGGCGGCTCAATTGAACCTGCCCGAAAAGCACCGGCGGCAACCGCCACTTGACGCCCGCCGCCGTGTCTAATCCGAGTTTCTTCACCCAGTCCACGGATTGCTTCACACCCACAAAGGTCGTCCTCTTCTGATCCAGGGGGCTCTCGCCGGGAATCGAGTCGGGCGAGAAGTTGTTCACGAAGAGATGGAATCGCCGTTCGATGCGCGGCAAGTGCAGGTCCACCGAGTAATCGGGCTCGACCGAGAATTCCCGCACGCTGCCGGTTTTCACCTCGGTGCGCAGCGTCAGCCGGAACCTGGAATTGGTGTCCGACCCCTGGAACGGGTCCGCGCCGCCGATAATTTCGTCGAAGCGATTCACCGTGCTGTTCAGTTTCATGAACGTCCAGTCATGAAACCCGTCTATCCGCAGGACCGCGCCGGTCGCCGGCTCGGCGGGAGATTCGCCGGGAACGAGCAGGCCCAGAAACAGAACCGCCCAGACGGTCCGCGTGAGACTATGGAGTCGGCGGAGCATCCGTTTCCCAGCCGCCGCCCAGCGCCTTGTAGAGTTGCACGACGGCCAGAAGCTGGTTGAGCTGTGTCTGGGCAAGCGCATTCTGCGCCGGGAACAATTGCTGCTGCGCTTCCAGCACTTCGTAGTAGTCTGACTTGCCGGCTATGTAGCGCTCGGTCGACACCTTCACGGCGGTTTGCAGGGCGCTGACCGTGATATCCTGCTGATCGCGCACCCCGGCCAGCTTCTCGCGGGTAATGAGCGCCGAAGCCACTTCCTGGAATGCGTTCAGGACCGTCTGTTCGTAGTCGAGCCGCGCTTCCTCGCGCGCGGCTTTCGCCTGGTCGAGCTGTGCCGTCAGTTTCCCGCCCTCAAACAACGGCCCGACCGCCGTCCCCCCCACGCTCCATGTCCTTTCGTTATCGGATGAAAAGGCGTTGAGGTCCGGACTCACTTTCCCGTACAGACCCGTCAGGTCGAACTTCGGGAGAAAACGGGTCTGGGACACGCCCACCATCGCGTTTGCCGCGCGAAGCGTTTCCTCCGCTTGGAGGATGTCCGGACGACGCTCCAAAAGGGCGGAAGGGATCCCCGCAGGCACTTCCGGCGGCAATAACTGTTTCAAGAGGGTTGAACGACGCTCCACCGGCCCGGGGTTGCGGCCGAGCAGAACATTGACCTGGTTCTCCTTGAGGACGATCTGGCGCTCGAGTTCCGGGACATACGCGGACGTATTGGCCAGCGACGCCTGCGCGCGCGAGGTTTCCAGTTCCGAAGCCATACCGCCCTGGAACCGCTCCGTGAACACCCGCAGACTCTCGCCGAAGGAGTTTGTCGTCTGCCGGGCAATGTCGAGTTGCAGGTCGAGCGTGAGCAACTCGAAGTACGCCTGGGCCACGCCCGCGACCAGCGACAAAACAACCCCGCGCCGCGCCTGCTCCGTCGCCAGGTACTTCGACTGATCCGCCTCGTGCAGGCGCCTGAGCCGCCCCCACAAATCCACCTCCCAGCCGGCCGTCAACGCGGCGGACGAGGAGTTCTCGGTCAGCAGATTGGGATTGGCCGCGCCGGGAACCAGGCTGCGGTTTGCGCTGTACTGGTAACCGAACTGCGGAAAGAAGTTGCCGCGGGACTGCGCGGCGACCGCGCGCGCCTGCTCGAGCCGGCTGACGGCCTTGCGCAGGTCATAATTGGCGGCGAGCGCCTCGCGTATCAGCGCCGCCAGGTCCGGGTCCTTGTACACGTCCCACCACGGCATGTCGGCCAGCGACTTCTCCGTCGCCGACGGCGGCTGACCGCAATACGCGGACGGCGTGTCGATCGTCGGCCGGACATAGTTCGGGCCGACGGCACAGCCGGAGAGAAGAAGGGCACACGCCGAAATCCACGCTGTCTTCCGCCTCATTTCAACGACCTCCTTCTGTCTCTGCCTTTATGTGTTTGTCCGAACCGCCCGCCCCCTTCTTCCTGCCCGAAATCTTCTCGATGAAGTAGAACATCGCGGGAATCAAAAAGATCGCAATGAAGCTCGCGGCAACCATTCCGCCAATCACCGCCGTGCCCATGATCCGGCGCGAGATCGCGCCGGAGCCGGTCGCGATCGCCAGCGGCACGCAGCCGAAGATGAACGCGAACGACGTCATCAGGATCGGCCGCAGACGAATCCTCGCGCCTTCCAGCGCGGCATCCGTCAGCGACTTGCCCTGCTTCAGTTGCATCCGCGAGAATTCGACGATCAGGATCGCGTTCTTGGCCGCGAGCCCGATCAGCATGATCAGACCGATCTGCGCGTAGATGTTCAACTCCATCCTCCGGAGCAGGAGGAACACGAACGCGCCGAACACGGCGATCGGGGTTCCGAGCAGCACGCTGAACGGCAGCGACCAGCTCTCGTACAGCGCGGCAAGGATCAGGAACACGAACACGAGCGACAGCGCGAAGACCACGCTCGCGGGCACGCCCTCCTGCGCGACCTTCTCCTGGTACGACATGCCCATGTAGTCGTAGCCCATTTCGGGCGGCATCGTTTCCGCGAAGACCTCCTCAAGCGCCTTCATCGCCTGCGCGGAGCTGTAGCCCTGCGCGGCCGAGGCGTTGATCTGGGCGCTGCGATAGAGGTTATACCGCATCGTGAACTCGGGCCCGGACCGGGGCTCGCTCCGGATCAGGGCGTTGAGGGGAACCATGTCGCTGTTGGAGTTCCGCACGTAGAACTGGCCGAGGTTCTCGACGTGCGCGCGGTAATCCCCTTCCGCCTGAAGGAACACCTGCCACTGGCGGCCGAACCGGTTGAAGTAGTTCAGGAAGTAGCCGCCCATGAACGTCTGCAGGGTCATGTAGACATCGTTGAGGTTCACGCCCTGCGCAAGCGTCTTCTCGCGGTCAACATCCACGAACACCTGCGGAACAGAGGGAATGAATGTCGTCGAGACCTGGGCCAGTTCGGGCCGCTTCTGCGCGGCCGCGATGAACTTGTTGACGTTGGCGGCGAGGAACGAGATGTCCTTGCCGGCGCGATCCTCGAGGATGAACGTCGCGCCGCCGGACGTGCCGACGCCGGGGATCGCCGGCGGCGAGAACGGGAACGCGATCGCCGCGGGAATCTGCTGCAACCGGCGGTACAGCTTGAACAGGATGACCTTGTACTGCTCCTCGAACGACGTGCGCTCCGCCCAATCCTTCAGCGTGACGAAGAAGGCCGCGCTGTACGTGCAGCTCACGCTGTTCAGCATGTTGAAGCCGGGGATGCTCGTGTAGTCCTTGATGCCCGGCAGATCCTGAAGAATGCCTTCGATCTCGCGGCACACTTCGTCCGTGCGCTGGAGAGAGGCGGCGTTCGGGAGTTGGACGTGGATGAAGAAGTAGCCCTGATCCTCCTCCGGCACGAAACCGCCCGGCAGCTTCGCGCCGAGCGCGACGGCCAAGGCGGCGAAGATCGCAAGGAACGCCAGGCTGAATACGGTCTTCCGGATCAGCCGTCCGCAGACGGCCACATAGCCGTTCGTCGCGCGGGTGAACATGCGGTTGAAACGGCCGAAGAAACGCGCCAGAGGCCCCTTCGATTCCTGCTTCGGACGGAGCAGGATCGAGGCGAGCGCCGGGCTCAACGTAAGCGCGTTGAACGCGGAGATCAGCACGGAGATCGCGGTCGTCACGGCGAACTGCTGGTACAGCTTGCCCGTGATGCCCGGGATGAACACCGTCGGCACGAACACCGCGGCCAGGATCAGCGCGATGGCAACGACCGGTCCCGACACCTCCTCCATCGCCTTCAGCGTCGCCTCCCGGGGCGACAACCCTTTCTCGATGTGCGTCTCCACGGCTTCGACGACGACGATCGCGTCGTCGACGACCAGTCCGATGGCCAGCACCAGGCCGAACAGAGACAGCGTGTTGATGGAAAACCCGAGCAGCGGGAAGAACGCAAACGTGCCGATCAGCGATACGGGAACGGCGAGCAGCGGAATGAGCGTCGCGCGCCAGCCCTGGAGAAAGATGAAGACCACGAGGAGAACCAGCAGAAGGGCCTCGAACAACGTCGTGACGATTTCCTTGATGCCTTCGCTGACGGCAAGCGTGGTGTCCAGCGAAATCGCGTAGTCCATATCGGTCGGGAATCGCTCCTTCAACTGGGTCATCAGCTTCTTGATGCGGTTGGCGGTGTCGATGGCGTTGGAGCCGGGCATCTGGTAGATCCCGATGATGGCGCACGGCTTGCCGTTGAACCGGCCGACGCTGTTGTAGTAGCTGCTCCCGAACTCGACGCGCGCCACATCCTTGAGCTGCACCAGCGAGCCGTCGGGGTTCGCCCGCACGATGATTTCGCCGAATTCCTCCGGGGTCTGCAGGCGGCCCTGGGCGCGGACCGAGTAGGTGAACTCCTGCCCTTTGGGAACCGGCTCGCTGCCGATCTGCCCTGCGGGGTTCACCTTGTTCTGGTTGTTCACCGCGCTCGCGATCTCGGAAATAGTGATGTTGAGCTTGGCAAGCTGGTCGGGCTTTACCCAGATCCGCATGGCGTACTGTCCGCCGCTCAGGATCTGGACATCGCCGACACCCGGCACGCGGCTGATCTGGTCGAGCATGTTGATCTGCGCGTAGTTGGCCATGAACAGCATGTCGTAGGTCTGATTCGGCGAGTACAGGTCCACCAGCAGGAGCGGAAGACCGTACGACTTCTTGATCGTAACGCCGTAGTTCTTCACCTCCGCCGGGAGCTGGGCCTCCGCCTGCCCCGCGCGCATCTGGCAGAGGATATGGTCCACGTTCGGGTCGGTCGCCAGGTCGAAGAAGACGTTCAGCGCCAGCGAGCCGTTGTTGGCGTTGACCGAGTACATGTAGTTCATGTTGTCCACGCCGCTGAGCTGCTGTTCGATCGGCGTGGCGACGGATTGCTCGACCGTCAGCGCGTCCGCGCCCGTGTACGTGGTCTTGATGGAGATCTGCGGCGGGACGATGTTCGGAAACTGGGAGATAGGCAGGCCCAGCAGCGCAACAATACCGACGATCACCGTGACGATCGAGATCACGATCGCCATGATCGGGCGGTTAATGAAGAATTTGGCCATGACGGTTACTCGGCTTTCGGGGTTGCGGCATCGGCCGGCGCAAACGGCTGCACCGTCACCAGCAGGCCATCCTTGACTTTCTGTACGCCCTCGACCACGACCTTCTCGCCGGGGTTGAGCCCCTTCCGGATGATCCACATCGAATCCACCTGCTCACCCGCGTCCACATTGCGGATCGTGACCCGGTTATCGTTGTCCACGACGGCGACCTGGTAACAGCCTTGCAGTTCCGTCACCGCGCGGGATGGAACCAGCAGGGCGCCCGTTTCCACCCCCACCCTGGCGCGAATACGCGCGAACTGGCCCGGCCGGAGCAGGAAGTCCGGATTCGGGAACGCGCCGGTCAACTTGATCGACCCGGTCCGCGGATCCAACTGCCGGTCCGCAGCCATCACCTTCCCTTTCTTCGGATAGCTCATTCCATTGGCCAGGATCAGTTCAAGCTCGATCTCCGGCAGGCCGTGTTCAGGCACTGTCTCCCCCTCCAGGAACTTCCGGATGAATTTCAGGTAGCCCTGTTCGCCGACGATGAAGTTCACCTTGATCGGATCCAACTGCGAGACCGTGGTCAGCGGACCGTAACCCGGACCCACGAGGTCGCCGAGACCGGGCGTGGCGATCGAGGCGATGCCGTCGATCGGCGAGGTGATTTTCGTGAAGTCCAGGTTAATCTGCGCGGCGTCCATCTGCGCCTTGGCCGCCAGATTCGCCTGGATCGCGTCATCCAGCGCCTCCTGACTGACGGCATTCTGCTTGACCAGCGGCGTCAGGCGCTTGACGTCCTGCTCCGTCTTGGTCAGATGGGCCTTCGTCTGGTCCAGCGTCGCCTGGAACGGGCGCGGATCGATCTCGAAGAGAAGATCGCCCGCTTTGACGAACTTGCCGTTCTCGTAAGCCTGCCTGATGAGGTAGCCGGACACCATCGCGCGGATATCCGCGTTGATGTTGCCGTCGAGCGTCCCGACCCACTGCGCGAAGATCGGGACATCCTTCTGAACCACCTCGACCACCTGAACAATCGGGGGTCCGAGCGGCGGAGGCTTGGGCATGCAACCTGCCAAAAGAAGAAAAGGGATCCCGACAGAGAAGAGCAGTCCGACATGCGATTTCATGGTCACCTCCGGTATTCCCTCCTGCGCGAATGATTTATGCCTGAATCCTAATGACGAACGAATGTTGAACGATAAAAACCGATAGGGCCCTTCGTCATTTCGCTCCAGCGGCCCTACTCAAATATCCGCGGCTGTCCGGTCGCCGAAATCACGCTGTGCCAGAGCAGGCTTTCGGGGGACACCTGCCGCCGCGCGCGGGTCGCCATCGCGATGGGCACGTGTATGAACATATGCCACAAACCGATGATCATATCCGTTTTACCCGCCATCGCGGCATGAACGGCATGGCGCGCGTACTGGTCGCACAGCACGCTGTCCTCGGAATTCGCCGGCACGCTCCGGATAATATAGCTGGGATCAATGTATTTCAGATTGATCGGGACAGCCTGCTGTTTGAAGTACGCCGTAATCCGGTCCTTCAGAAACAGCCCGATATCCTTGTGAAGCACATTGCCCGACGCATCCTTCTCCATCGAACCGGCCAGCAGATCCTGCCCTGCACCCTCCGCGACAACAATCAGCGCGTGGCCGCGTCTCAGAATGCGCTTCTTCAGCACCGACAGGAACCCCGCCTCGCCCTCCAGCTTGAACGGCACTTCCGGGATGAGCGTGAAGTTGACCTCCTGGCTCGCCAGCGTCGCCATCGCCGCGATGAAGCCCGAATCGCGGCCCATCAGGCGGACCAGGCCGATGCCGTTGGGGTAGCTGGAGGCCTCCGCGTGAGCGCAGGACAGCACATCGCGGGCCCGATCCACGGCGGAAACAAAACCGAACGTGCTCCGGACATACATGATGTCGTTGTCGATCGTCTTCGGAATGCCCACGACGGCGATCAGAAGGCCGCGCCGGCGGATTTCCTCCACGATCCGGTGCGCGCCACGCTGCGTGCCGTCGCCGCCCACGCAGAAAAGAATGTTGACCCGGCGCTTCTCCAGGAAATCGACCATGACAGACACCGGCTGCTCGCCGCGGGAGGAGCCCAGGATCGAACCGCCCTCCATGTGGATATCCTCCACGATCTCGGGCGTCAGCGTCATCGGCGGCAGCCCGGCGGTTTCATTCAGGCCCTGATAGCCGTAGCGAATGCCCAGCACCTCCTTGACGCCGTAGTTATGGAACAGCTCGTTGAACACCGACCGGATCACGTTGTTCAAACCCGGGCAAAGTCCGCCGCAGGTCACCAAGGCCACCCGCGTTTTCGACGGATCGAAGAACAGGTTTTGGCGAGGACCGGCCCTCTCGAACCGCAGGTCGCACGAATCCGGGTTCCCGTCCACCACGATATTGAAACGAACCCGCTCCTCGTCCGGGACGAAATTCCCGATCAGGTCGTTTCCGACGGTGTTGAGAGGCAGGGGCGATGCGAAAGCGCAAGGACCCAGCGTGGAAATAGTCGTGTCCATCGTCGGCGATTAAAACACCCCGCAAGGTGCCCGGCAAGTTCTCTCTTCACCGATCAGGTAAGGCTCGACTCCGGGCCCTGGAACGATCATCATTCGCCCGTACGACATCAGGAGCTGACCATGAAACACCGTTCTCTGCTACGCTTGTGCATCCTGCTTGCGGCGGCCGGATTCCTCTTGACGGGGTGCAGGACCCTGTTCAAACCCTTCAAGCCCGCCCTGCGGGTCGGGGTCACGCCGGACTACGCTCCTGTCATCATGAAGGAAGACGGCGTCCTTCGCGGTCTCGAAATCGATTTCGCCGTGCGGCTGGCCGACGCACTCGGGCGCCGGATCGACCTGGTCGAACTCTCGTGGGACCGCCAGGTCACGGCGTTGCTCAGCGGGAAAGTCGAACTGATCATGTCCGGGCTGACCGTCACCGATCTGCGCCGGGTGCGGATCGACTTCTGCGACCCCTACATGAAGTCGGGCCAGATGGCGCTGGTGCGGCGAAGAGGCGCGGACAGGATCAAGACGCTCGACGACGTCCTCTACTCTTTCGACCGCATCGGCGTGAAGAAGGACACCACGGCCGACTGTTTCGCGCAGGAAAAGTGCACGCGCGCGCAGGTGGTCCAGTACCTGGTTCCGATCGACGCCGCGGTCGCGCTGCGCAACCGGCGGATCGACGCGTTCATCTACGACGCGCCGGCCATCTGGTGGCTCGCCTCGCAATACGAAGCCGATCTCGCCGTCGTGCCCATCCTCCTCACCCAGGAAGATATGGCGTGGGGGATCAAGCCCGGCAACGAACCGCTCAAGAAGCAGGTCAACAACGTCCTGGCCCGGTGGAAGGAAGACGGGACGCTCCGGATTCTTCTGGATCGCTGGGTACCGAACAGGACAGGCGAATGACGACCCTCCGGACCGAGCGCGAACGCCAGCGCCACGGGGTTCATGTTCTGCCCCGGACGGTCTGACCCCCTTTTCTAGGCAACCACGATGTTCAACAGCCGCCCCGGCACGTAAACGATCTTGCGGATCGTCTTGCCGGCGAGATGGGGCGACACGCCGGCATCCGCCTTCGCGGCGGCTTCGATGTCGGCCTGCGCGGCCGACGCCGGCGCCTGGATGCGACCGCGGAGCTTGCCGTTGACCTGAACAGGGATTTCCATCGCGTCTTCCACGAGAAACTTCGGATCCACCGCCGGCCACGGCTCGTAGGCCAGGCTCTGCCCGTGCCCGAGCTTCTCCCACAATTCCTCCGCGAGATGCGGGGCGAATGGGGCCAGGACCAGGACAAACCGCGCGGCCTGATCGCGGCCGACGGCCCCGGCTTTGTACACCGCGTTCACGAATTCCATCATCGCGGCAATCGCCGTGTTGAACTTCATGGACTCGATGTCGTCGCCGACCTTCCGGATCAGCCTGGAAAGCTCGCGTTCGAGTTCCTCGCTGCCGGAATCGCCTGCCAGCGCGGCATGATCCTCGTCGCCGGCAACCATGCGCCACACGCGATTGAGGAAGCGGTGCACGCCGGGCACATCGCGCGTATTCCAGGGCTTGGACGCCTCCAGCGGGCCCATGAACATTTCGTAAAGCCGGAACGTATCGGCGCCGAATTCGGCGATGACCTCGTCCGGGTTTACGACGTTCTTCAGGCTCTTCGACATTTTCTCGATCGACTCGATCAGTTCCTCGCCCGTCTCCTTGTGCCGCGGCCTGTCACCGCTGAGATCGACTTTGTCGTAGCCGAGGTAGATGCCGCGCTTGTCGCGGTACGCGAAGCTGCGGATCATGCCCTGATTGAAAAGCTTCCCGAAAGGCTCGGGCTTCGAAACGTGGCCCAGGTCGTACAACACCTTGTGCCAGAAACGCGCGTACAGCAGATGCAGCACCGCGTGCTCCGCGCCGCCGACGTACAGATCCACGCCGTTCGGCGACATCCAGTATTTCTCGACCTCGGGATCGCAGAACCGCTTGTCGTTCTTCGGGTCGAGGTAGCGCAAATAGTACCAGCACGAGCCGGCCCACTGCGGCATCGCGTTCAGTTCACGCTGCGCAGGCTTTCCGCATGACGGGCACGGGGTCGTCACCCACTCCTTCACCCGGCCCAGCGGCGGCTTCGGCGGCGCCTCGGGATCGTCGCTGACCTCGGGCGTGAAATCCGCCAGGTCCGGCAGAAGCAGCGGCAGTTCGTCCTCGGGCAGGCCGACCGTTCCGCAGTCCGCGCAGTGCACGATCGGGAACGGCTCGCCCCAGTACCACTGGCGGCTGAACACCCAGTCGCGCAGCTTGTAGTTCACGGCGAACCGGCCGAGGCCGGCGGCCTCGAGGTCGGCCGTAATCCTCTTCTTGAACTCCGGCGTCGTGAGCCCGTTGTACTTGCCGGAATGGACCGCGACGCCGTCGGCGACATAGCCCTTCCAATCCACGCCGGACGGGGGCTGGACCACCTGCACGATCGGGAGTTTGAACTTCGTCGCAAACTCGAAGTCGCGCGTGTCGTGTGCGGGGACGGCCATGATCGCGCCCGTGCCGTAGCCCATCATCACGTAGTCGGCGATCCAGATCGGAATCTTCTGTTCGTTGACCGGGTTGACGGCGTACGCGCCGGTGAAAACGCCCGTCTTCTCCTTGCCCTCGGCCATGCGCTCGATCTCCGACTTGCGGCCCGCGGATTCGACGTACGCCTTCACCGCCGCGCGTTGTTCCGCCGTCGTGATCGGCTCAACCAGCGGATGCTCCGGGGCGAGGACCATGTACGTCGCGCCGAAGAGCGTGTCGGGGCGAGTCGTATACACGACCACCTGGAGCGTGGAACAGGCCACTTGAAACTTCACCTCGGCGCCTTCGGATTTCCCGATCCAATTCCGCTGCATGTTCTTGATGGACTCGGGCCAGTCGCAGAACTTCAGGTCGTCGACGAGGCGCTCGGCATACGACGTGATGCGCAGCATCCACTGCTTGAGCGCGCGGCGATAGACCGGATGGTTGCCGCGGTCGGAACGGCCCTCATTCGTCACCTCCTCGTTCGCCAGAACGGTGCCGAGCGCCGGGCACCAGTTGACCGGCACCTCGGACATGAACGCCAGCCGCCGTTCGTCCACCGCCTCGCGGAGCGCGGCGCCGGACAGCCCCTGCTTCTTCAGCTTCTCGACGAGCGTCGAGATCGGGCGCGCTTTCTGCGCGTCCGCGTCGAACCACGCATTGAACATCTGGAGGAAAATCCACTGGGTCCAGCGGTAGTAGTCCGGGTCGGTCGTCGCCACGCGCCGCGACCAGTCGTACGAAAACCCGAACATCTTGATCTGGCGCTCGATGTTCGCGATGTTGCGCTCCGTCGTCACGCGCGGATGGATGCCGTGCTCGACCGCGTACTGCTGCGCCGGCAGGCCGAACGAGTCGTAGCCCATCGGATGCAGGACGTTAAAGCCCTTCATGCGCTTATAGCGGGAAACGATGTCCGTGGCCGTGTATCCCTCGGGGTGGCCGACATGCAGGCCCGCGCCGCTCGGATACGGGAACATGTCGAGCACGTACATCTTGGGCTTGGACGTATCGGGCCGGTTCGGCACTTCGAACGTCTTGTTCTCCGCCCAGTACTTCTGCCACTTCTTCTCGATTTCACTGAAAGGATAGACAGCCATTTTGCACCTTCCCGAGGTAAAACGCGCAGAGCATACCGCATCACACCGCAAAATCAGCAGAAAAAGCGCATCCCCTTCACCGGCGCGCGCAACGCACGCAGCCTACGGCTCCGGCGCTTGGGCACCGGCGACCACCCTGAAGAAGCGGCGGGGGGGTGTCAGCGCGCCGAAGTCCAGCGTGAAAACCAGTTCGCCGCCTGTCGCGC
>JBPOJF010000022.1:0-34013 GCA_052033915.1 Lentisphaerota bacterium
ACGTGCGGCAAAGAGTGCATCTCGTCGCGGCGGCTTCGCCGCACGCGACTCCCTCAGACCGGATTCCGACTCTCCCTGTCACCCGATGAGAGAGGCCGGGACATCGTCCGCCGAAGATTCGGCAGCCCTGTCGCAAGTCGCTTCTCCCGCAGTCACTTCCAACGCTTGCCAAGCCGAGAGCATGGCCGCCGACACGTCGGCGGCGTCCGGAAAGTCGCTGTCGCCCGTCGCCGAATCGCACGATTCGGCGACGCCGGAAATCGCGGTCAAGAGGTCGTCGTCACGGTGGGCAGACAGGCCGGTCCCGGTCCTTCAAGTCGAGTTCCCGGAGCCGTGGTCAATCATCGCGGCGGCGGACATCGCCGCCGCGACCGGCGCGAAATGCGCCGGAAATCTAAAATGGTCGGGGCGAGAGGATTTGAACCTCCGACGACTGGCTCCCAAAACCAGTGCTCTACCAGACTGAGCTACGCCCCGGCCGCGTTTACTATCAAGAGATTTGGACCGCAGGGCAAACACGTTTTTCGTCCGGGGCGATCCTTTCCTCCTAAACTTTTTCACCCGTTCGGCGTTTATTGTAGACGTAATGATCAACCCCGTTCATGGCCAAAAAACAGCTTCAGCCGCGAGCCCGCTGGCGCGTATTACGGCGTGGCAGATTGCCTGTTTTTTCGGGGTGATTGCCCTGATCTGGCTCAACGAGGTGTTCGATTTTCAGGCCGGCTTGTTCGGCGCCGCCCCGTCGCCGGGCGAGTGGTGTTGCGCGGGGTTCCTGACGATGGCCGTGACGCTTCTCGGCGTCTGCGCGGTGTTCCCCGTCTATCGTCATCAGAACAGCGCCCGCCGGAAGGCGGTGACGGTGTGCTCTTACTGCCGCAAAGTGCAGGATCACGAGCTGGGCTGGGAGCGGATGGAAGCCTTTTTCGCCACGCGCCTGCATGCCACGCTTTCCCACGGCGTCTGCCCCGAGTGCGGCGAACGCGTGATGCGCGACTACCGCTGCGGCAAGAAGAACGCCGGCGCGCGGGAGACCATCGAGAGCGAAATCTTCGTCTGACCCCGCGCCGGATATGCGCCAAACTTCCTGTTGTCACCCCCGTCTTTTTTCCCTAAATTCTGCGCCGACGGGAAGCGACTCATGAACAATCCTTCTTTCGGAAGAATATTGACGGGCGATGTGGACACCCTGCGGCGCGCGATGGAGCGATGGTCGGGCCAGCCCGTGGATTGGGATCTGGCGGACGGCGCTACCCAGGACGTGGGCCGGAACCAGAGGACCGTTGCGCGGCCGGTGACGGTCCAGGGACCCGGCACGTTTTTCCGCAAGACGACCTGCACAGTGACGTTCGAGCCGACCGACATGGAAGGCTGGTGGTTCGAGCGTTCGGACCAGCTCGATGTGCTCCCGTTTGCCGTTTCCGCCCGCAACGTCTGGACGACGGGCGACGTGGTCAGCAACATCGTGCTTCGCGCCGGTCCGCCGCATAACTACGTCCGCATGGTCGAGCACATGGTCGCGTTGAAGGTGGGCATGGGGATCGACAACCTGCTGATCCGCATCGGGTCCGGCGATCCGCCGCTGTTCAACAGGGGGAGTCTGGACCTGGTGGAGGCGCTCGAGTCCGCCGGCATCCAGGAGGTCCGGAAACGCGCGAAGTTCTTCACCGTGAAGGAGAAGGTGACGGTGTGCAGTCCGGCCGGGGCGTTTCTGATGCTCGCGCCGTGCGAGCCCGGCAAGCCGGTGCTCCACATTGACGCCGCGGTGGATTTCAAAACCGCGATCGGACGCCAGCGCATCCGTTTTCCGGTCACTCTCAAGAACTTCAAACTCGGCGCGGAAGCGCGCACGAATACGACCGGCGTGAAGATGCTCTACTGCAGAACCATCGGCAAGCTGTTCGCCGACATCCGCAATCTCGGCTACACGACGGAGAACATTGTGGTCGCCGGCCGCCGCTACTACAACGAGCCCCGGCTGATGCACGACGGCAAGTCGCTCGAGGCGGCGTGGCACCGCGCGGCGCTCGACCTGCTGGCGGCCATCGCGCTCATCGAGGAAGGTCAGTTTGTCGGCGAGGTCACATCCTACAAGGCCGGCCACGGCCTCGACGTGGAGATGATCCGCCAGTTGTACAAGCAGAAGCTGTTGACGCCCGTTTCCTGATCTCCATGGATCGAAGCGTCTGACGGGGCGGCCGCGAGCGGCGGTTCCTGACGCTGTGTTTCGGGGAATCGTTTCTACGACTAGAGCGCGAAGTCGTTCCGCGAAGTCCGCGGCGTGGCGTTCGAAACGAAAACGGCGATCACGGCAGGAATTTCGCCTTCTTCAGTTTCTCCGGCAGGTACGTCTCCAGAACGAAGTTCAAGCCGTGTTTGGCGAACGCCTGCTGTTCCACGCGGACCCCGAGCTGGAGCATCAGTTCGAGCGCGGCCTGCCATTCTTTGTGGTGCTTGATGAACGGGTCGTTCTTCAGCGCGTCCTTCGCGCGCTTGATGTCCTGCTCGTCGAGCGGATGCGTCGCGTCTTCCAGTTCGTAGTCCTTGATGTCCCACGGCGTCACGCCGAGGTAGTGCGCCTGCGGCACGCAGAAATAGCGGTTGATGTGCGCGGCCTGGCCGGAGCCGACCTTCAGCGTGCGGTAGATGTTGCAGTAGCCGTACGGGTCGCCGTCGGTGAAGGCCAGAACCGGGATCCGCTGGTCGTCCGAGAGCCGCCGGATGAACCGCCGGCACGCGCGCGTCGGCACGCCGCTCATGGAAATCAGGATGCAGTTCCCGATTTCGTAATAGCGATGATGCACGAGACGCTGGAAGAGCGAGGCGGTCTCGACAACGAAGATCAGCTTCGCCTTGGACTGGAAGCGCAGGTGCTCGACGCGCGACGGGATGCTCCACGCGCCGGTTCCGAGCTTCGTGCAGTCGATCCGGATGTCCTTGCCGCTCGCCGGATCCTTGTCGATCACCGCCAGCGGGCCGCACACTTCGCCGCCGCGCTCTTCGGGGATGTACCCGAGCTGCTCGCGATTGATTTCGAGCATCGCCTCCATGTCGTCGAGCAGGCTGTCGCTTTCGGGTTGTTCGTCGAACCGGCATTCGCCCCAGCTCTTGCTGTTGTAATAGACCTCGCGTTTGCCCGCGATGTCGTCCTTGTCGAGCAGGTCGTTCTTCGTCGTCGCCAGCAGGCGCATGGATTGCGCGAACGTCTTGACCGTGTTGTACGACAGCGTGCGCGTCGCGCGCTTGCCGAGGATCTCGAAGTGCCCCCGCTTCACGTCGTACCGCACGTTCTGCAACGACCGGATCGGGAACTGCATCGACGGCTTCTTGTTTTTCTTGATGATGTCCGCGTGGATGTCGCCGGCGACGGAGACGATCTTTCCCGCGGCGGATTTCTTTGAAACGATTTCAGGGCCGGATTCCGTCTTCTTTGTCATACTCAACTCCTGCTTGGAACCGCGAATTCACACGCAGCAACGCCCATTCGTGTGGATTCGCGGTTAGAGGTCCAAATGTGTCTTTTCGAGCATCTTGCTCAGCTTGTTGACGATCGACTTCTCCTGCCGGTCGTCGAGGTCGAGGATTTCCTTCAGGCCGAGCGCGAGGTGCGGGATGTACAGCTCGATGTAGTTGCGCTTGCGCGCGGCCTCGGCCTCGCGGCGGCGCCGGCTCAGATAGACCGAGAGCTGCCGTCCGCACTCCTGGAGCGCGAACGTCATCTCCTTGATGATCTCCGCGTAGTGCGCGATCGCTTCCTTGCTCTCGCTCGTGAACGGGACCCACACGCTCGCCATGTGGACCAGGATCACCACCGGTCCAAGGGGGATGCCGCCCTTGGGCTGGGCCAGTCCGTAGGCTTTCCAGTTGACGCCCGAAACGGCTTCCGTGACCGCGCAGGCGCCGGCCTGGTAGAGCAGGGGGACGCGGTTGGCGTACCGGATCACGCGGGCCGGGTCCTCGGCGCCGATCTCCTGCTTCGGGTCCGGCTTGGCGTACGCGATGCCGACCTCGACCTGGAACGGGTTGCCGCGGTACACATCGGGCTCGCGCGTCGCGGCGGCGTAGAAGTCCGCCTCGATCTCTTTCTTCAGGCCCGCGATGATCGCCTCCTCGCCGATCGGCGAGAGGCAGTCCGTCGGCGGCCGCATGAGCTTCGTGTCCTGGATCGCCTTGTAGAGGGCTTCGCTTTCCTGGTGCGCGATGCGCGTCGGGTTGGCCTTCGGGTTCAGTTTCGCCCGCTCGCAAATCTCGCGGGCCGACCGATCGCTCACGCGGGAAAAATCCGTCGCCAGCGCGCCGCTCAACGTCCGCGCCGGGGAGTCCTTGAGCATCTGCATCAGGACGCCCAGTTCGACGCCGTGCGGGTGCGGCTTGATCTCTGTCGGCGGCTCCGGGATCTTGTTCACGGCGCGCAAATACGAAACCTGAGACGTGAACCCCGAACCCTGAGTTTCGGAGGTCTTCTCTTTCTTCTTCTTTTTCTCTTCCGGGTTCCCGCTTCCGGGTTCGGGTTTCGGCAACAGGGTCAAGCTGTAGTGGAGTTGCAGGTGCGGGTTGACGATCGCGCACTGCTTGAGGAACTCGTCGACCGAGAGCCGCCCGCGGACGTACGCCGCCTCCATGTCGATCGTCACGCACGTGCCGTGCTTGTACTCGATGGGCTTGCCCGGGTTGCCCTCGGACACGGGCGCGAACGTGGGCAGCCACTCGAGGTCCTCTTCCGCGAGGACCGTCGGCTTGTTCGCGCGCGTGTCGATCTGCACGTCCATCCGGTACGCCGTCTTGCTGTTCTTGATCTTGGACAGGATTCGCGTTGAAGAGCCGGTCGTCAGTTGGCCGTACATGCCCGCCGCGCTGATGCCGATGCCCTGCTGGCCGCGGGACATGCGCAGGCGGTGGAATTTCGAGCCGTAGAGCAGTTTCGCGAAGATCTTCGGGATATGCGCCTTCACGATGCCGGGACCGTTGTCCGTCACGCCGACCCGGAACCGGTCCTCGGCGATCTGTTGGATATCCACGCCGATCTCGGGGAGGATGCCCGCCTCCTCGCAGGCGTCGAGCGAGTTGTCAACGGCCTCCTTCACGCACGTGAGGAGGGCCTTGCGCGGGCTGTCGAAGCCCAGCAGGTGGCGGTTCTTCAGGAAGAACTCGGAAACGGAAATCTCGCGCTGTTTCCGCGCCATCGTTTCCGCCGTCTCGACGGCGGATTTTCTCTTGTTGTGCTTGGCCATGATTGTCCTCGGAAAAGTGAGGCTTAAACTAGCGACACGACGCCGGCGCCGCAAGAAATTGCGGAGCGCGCGGACCGTTTTTCCTCTCCTTGGAAAAATCGCGTTTGACTTGTCCAGGGGTTGGAAGGTGACCGCGGGCGCCGGGTCGCCAGGCCCTTCAGAATATCCCTTGCTTGAAGAATGTTCAACGCGCCGACAGTAGTGTATAAAGGGCCGTCGGCAGAAATCGGAGGTGTGAAATGGTATCGGCGATTGTTCTCCTGAAAGTGGCGCGCAACAAGATCAACGCGGTGGCCGAGAAACTGGCGGAGATGGACGGCATTTCCGAAGTGTTTTCCGTGGCGGGCGAATACGACCTCACGGCGATCATTCGCGTCAAGGACAACGAAGGGCTCGCGGATCTGGTGACGAATCGCATGTTACAGATCGAGGGCATCACGAAGTCCGAGACGCTCATCGCCTTCAAGGTCTACTCAAAGCATGACCTCGAAGCGATGTTCTCGATCGGGGAGAGGTGAGAAGTTAACCGCGAAATACACGAACTGCACGAAAATCAGATTCTCTTTTGTGTCTTTCGTGGTTGCCGTCAGGCGTTGTGCCGGATGTGCATGACGTCGCCGTCCTGCACTTCGTAGGTCTTGCCTTCCAGCCTCAGCGTCGCGTTCTTCTGGCAGGCGGCCATGGAGCGCGTCTTCAGCAATTCCTCGCACTTCACGACTTCGGCGCGGATGAATCCGCGCTCGAGGTCGGTGTGGATCTTGCCGGCGGCGTTCACGGCCGGAGTGCCCTTGCGGATCGTCCACGCGCGTACCTCGTCCTCGCCGACGGTGAAGAAGCTGATCAGGTTCAGCAGGCGGTAGGCCGCCTGGATCAGCCGAATCCGCGCCGGTTCGTTCAACCCGTAGTCTTTCAGGAAGGCGGCCTGCGCCTCGGGATCGAGCTGGGCCATCTCGGCTTCGAGCGGCGCGCAGAAAATCATGAGTTCAAGTTTGTGCTTCGAAGCGACCTGCTTCAGCGGGTCCAACCCCGCGCCGCTGATCTTGTCCTCGGCGACGTTGACGATCGCCATGACCGGTTTCAGCGACAGGAACTGGTAGGTGCGCAGAGATTTTTCTTCGTCGGCGGTGAACGCCGCCGTGCGCAACGGTTGTTCGGATTCGAGTTGCTTCCTGCACTTTTCGAGAACGGCGGCCTCGGACTCGGAACCCTTCAACCCGCGCTTGCGTTCCTGCGCGATCTTCTCGAGACGCTTCTCGATCTTTTCCAGGTCGGAAACAACGAGCTCGAAAAGAACGGACTCCAGTTGGGCGGCTGAGTCGAGCGGCTTGCCGCGGTAGTCCATGTCGCCGAAGGCCTGGACGACGGCCGCGAACGCATCGGCGTCGCCGAGAAAGGTCGTCAGATCGCTCAGCGCGCTCTGGCCCTCCTCCGTGGGCGGGATCGCGACGTCAACGAACGTCACCTCGGCGGGCGTGTACTTCTTCGGGTTGTGCATGTCCCGCAGGTCTTCCAGGCGCTTGTCCGGCACCTTGACGGTGCCGAGGTGGTGCGCGCCCCTGGCGAAAGAGTGCCGGCCCTCCGGCGTGTTGGTGAGCGCCTGGAAAACGGTGGATTTGCCGCAACGCGGCGCGCCGATGAGGAATAGTTGTAGTGCTGCCATGCACGGAGTGTTAACCACGAAATACCCGAAAGACACGAAAAAAACAGGAGGAATTTGGTGTTTCTGTTTTGGTGTGTTTCGTGTATTTCGTGGTTCCTCCATGGCCGGGCTTTATATCCATGTGCCGTTCTGCGTTCGCAAGTGCCGGTATTGCGACTTCTATTCCGCGCCGGCGGCGGACGGGGCGTTGCGGGCGCGCTTCCTTCGAGCGCTGGACATCGAACTCGGCTCTCTGCCGCAAGGATTCGCTCCCCAAACCCTCTTCATCGGCGGCGGCACGCCGACGTTCCTGTCCGCGGCGGAACTTCGGCGGTTGTTCGATTCGGTGAAGCGCCGCGTTGACCTCGGCCAGGCGACCGAGTGGTCATGCGAGGCGAACCCGGGCACGCTGGATGGGGAAAAGGCCGCGCTTCTGCGCGAGGCCGGTGTGAACCGCGCGTCGCTCGGCGTGCAGTCGTTCGATCCGTCGAATCTGGCGTTCCTCGGCCGCATTCACTCGTCAACGGAGGCAAAAGACGCGTATCGACTCCTGCGCGCCGCGGGATTCGAGAACGTCAATGTGGACCTGATGTACGGCATTCCGGGTTCGTCGCGCGAGATTCTGGAGCGCGATCTTGCGCTCGTCGTGAATCTCGATCCGGAACATGTCGCCTGTTACGGCCTGATGTTCGAGATGGGGACGGAGCTTGCGCGGCTTCGCGAGGCGGGGTCCGTGGCGGAAGTGGAGGACGAAGAGGAGTTTGAGCAGTACCGACTGATCCGGGAAACACTCGCCGCCGCCGGGTATGTGCATTACGAGATTTCGAATTTCGCGAAGCCGGGCCGCGCGTGTCGGCATAACCTGCTGTACTGGAGCGGCGGCGACTACATCGGCTGCGGCCCGGCGGCGCACTCGCACTGGGACGGGCTGCGCTACGGGAATACGGGGAATATGGAATTCTACAGTGAGGCGGTTCTGACCGGCAAGTCGCCGCGCGATTTCGAGGAGCGATTGGAGCCGGAAGCCAAGGCCCGCGAGACGCTCGTCATGGGGCTGCGGCGGCTCGACGGCGTCTCGCGCGGCGAGTTCCGCGAGAAGACGGGCTTTGACTACCGGGCGTTGCGCGGCAGCGAGATCGACCGGCTGGTCCGCATGGACCTGCTGGAAGAGCGCGACGGCTTCCTTCGCCTGACGGAGAAAAGCCTGTTTGTCAGCGACGCGGTTTTCAGGGAACTCGTTTGAGCCTTGAACCTTTCTGCGCTACCCTGTGTCTGAATACAGGGTGCGGAGAACAGGCGTGAACGATATTATCCTACAGCCGCTTCTGGCCGGGCTTTCCATGGGGCTTTTCTGCACCACGTCGTGCCTGCCGTTCATCGCGCCGTATCTCGTGGCGGAACAACGCGACGCGCGCGCGACGGCCGGAATCCTGCTCCAGTTCATTCTCGGCCGCCTCGGCGGCTACATTCTTTTCGGCGCGTTTTTCGGCTGGCTCGGCGAGCGGCTGACGGGCGCGGCGTTCCATCTCTTTACGCTCGTTGCTCTCGTGCTCCTGTCGCTCCTCCTGATTCTCTACGCGGTCGGCCTGATGAAGCCGTCGTGGTCGGTTTGCGGGATGAATTCGTGGCCGCGCCGGCGGGCGCCGTTGCTCATGGGCTTCCTGATGGGGATAAACATCTGTCCGCCGTTCCTCCTGTCCGTGGCGTACGTGTTCACGCTGCACAGCGCGCTCAAGGGCATCGTCTATTTCCTCGTCTTTTTCGCGGCGACAACTTTGTACTTTCTGCCGCTTTTCTTTCTCGGGTTCCTGAGTAAACTGAATGAGTTCCGTGCGGTCGCGCGAGTCAGCGCCGTGCTGGTCGGCCTTCTGTTCCTGGCCTACGGGGGCTACGCGCTGTGCCGCAGAATTCCGATGGTCCATGTGCCATGATGAAAAAAGTGTCGGCAGCTCTTTTTCTGGTTCTTGTCGTCGGGGCGGCGGGGTTCATCGTCTATTCCCGTGAAAAGGGGTCGGCGCCTGCCGCGCCGCCGCCGCCGGCCGGCGGCGCGCATCCCGCCATGTATTATGAGAAGCGGCCGGGCGGCAGGGTCCTCTGTGTTCTTTGTCCGAACAGTTGCCGGTTGTCCGAAGGCCAGATCGGCATGTGCCGCTCGCGGAAGAATGTGAACGGCGAATTGGTTTCGCTCGTTTACGGCCGGATCGCGTCCGCGCATGTGGACCCGATCGAGAAAAAGCCGTTCTTCCACGTTCTCCCCGGCACCAAGGCGTTTTCCATCGCCACGCCGGGCTGCAACATGCGCTGCCTGTTCTGCCAGAATTGGGAAATTTCGCAGGCGTTCCCGTGGGAGGTGGATACGCGGCAGGCGACGCCCGAGCAGGTGGTTGAGGAGGCGATCCGGACCGGGTGCCGATCGATCGCGTTCACCTACACCGAGCCGATCATTTACTACGAATACGTCCTCGACATCGCAAAGCTGGCGAAACAGAAGGGTCTCAAGACTGTCGTGGTCAGCAACGGCTTCATCAGCCCGGAGCCGCTTCGTGAATTGCTGAAATATATCGACGCGTACAAGGTGGACCTCAAGGCGTTCAACGAGCCGTTCTACCAGGAGCTGACCGGCGGCAATCTGGATACGGTTTTGCAGTCCATGAAGATCATCAGGCAGCAGGGCGTGTGGCTGGAGATCGTCACTCTGCTGGTCCCGGGCAAGAACGACAGTGACGACGAAATCCGCGCCCTCGCGAACTGGATTCACAAGAATCTCGGCGACGATGTGCCGCTGCATTTCTCGCGCTTTCACCCGATGCACAAATTGCAGAACCTGCCGCCGACTCCTGTGGATCGGGTCGCGCGCGCGCGGCAGATTGCGATGGAGGCGGGGTTGAAGTACGTGTACACAGGCAACATCGCGGATCCGGCAGGCGAGTCCACCTATTCGCCGAAGACGGGGCAGGCGGCCATCGAGCGGCGCGGTTACTTTGTGGTCAAGAACAGCCTGACGAACGGCATCGCGCCGGACGGCGAGAGGATTCCGGGTGTGTGGGAGTGAGCATGAAAACGACAAAGCCGGTAAACCACGAAATACACGAAAGATGCGAAAACAGAAAAGATCGAACGCAACGTCCGCAAAGCGAAGACGCAAAGATACGCAAAGGGGCTAGGCGGGCTTCGCCCTGCAAGGAAGAGTTGCCCTCTCTTTCCGTTAACCTCCACTCCATTGCCCCTCTTCGCGATTTCTGCGCCTTTGCGTTGAGTTCCTTCCGTTCGATTTCGTGTCTTTTGTGTGTTTCGTGGTTCTTTCTCTTTCCGTTGATGACCGGTTGTTACGCGGAGAATGTCCGCGAACCCGCGGTCGCGGGAGCGTTTTATCCGGCCGAGCCGGAGCCGCTTTCGAAGATGATCGACGGGTTTCTCGCGCAGGCGAATCTTCCGGCGGTCCCGGGCGATATCCGCGCGCTCGTCGTGCCGCACGCGGGCTACATTTATTCGGCGCCCGTCGCCGCGTTCGCGTACAAGGCGATTGCGGACAAGCCGTTCAAGACGGTGGTCCTGATCGGCAACAGCCACCGCGAGGGCTACGACGGCGCGGCGGTGTATTCTCGCGGCCGGTTCAAGACGCCGCTGGGCGAGGTGGAGATCGACGCGGAGCTGGCCGAACGGCTGGTGGCCGCGAATCCGAAAATTTTTTTCCGCGAGAGCCCGCATGCCAAGGAACATTCGCTGGAGGTGCAGATTCCGTTCCTTCAGAAAGTGCTCGGTCCGTTTAAGCTGGTGCCGATCCTGCTCGGAACGGAGTCGCGGGAAGCGGCGGACATCCTCGGAGACGCGCTCGCGGCAAATGCCGGGCCGGACGTCCTGGTGGCGGCCAGCACCGACATGTCGCATTACCCGCCTTACGACTACGCGAACTTTGCCGACGGGAAGGTGGCGAACGCCATCGCGGCCGGGGACGAGGATGCGTTGGAGCAGATCATCCGCCAGTTGCAGACGATGGGCGTGCCGAACGCGGCCACGTTCTTGTGCGGCGAGGGAGCGGTCAAAGCCGTCATGCGCTACGCGAACCGGGTCGGCGCGGGGAAGGGGACCTTGTTGAAATACGCGAACTCCGGCGACACGGCGGGTTCGAAGGACGGCGTGGTTGGGTATTGCGCGATCACATTTTCGGTCGAAGGAGGAACCCATATGCCCGCGAAGCAAAACAAGGACGAGGAAGTCCTGAACCAGGCAGAGCAGGAAGAACTTTTGAAGCTCGCGAAGATGACCGTGGAGTCGGTCGTGAAGACGGGCCGGAAGCCGGACTACACCAACACCCTTTCGGGGCTGGAGCGGAAGCTCGGAGCGTTTGTCACGTTGAGGGAACAGGGCGAACTTCGCGGCTGTATCGGCCGGTTTGAGCCGGACATCCCGATTTACAAGGTGGTCATGGAAATGGCGATTGCCGCCGCGACGCAGGACTACCGTTTTCCGCCGGTATCGGAGAAGGAATTGGACAAGTTGCAATACGAGATATCCGTGCTCAGCCCGCTCCGCAAGGTCGCGAGTTGGAAAGAGATCGAAATCGGCAAACATGGTGTGGAAGTTTCGCGCGGTATGCGGCGCGGCGTGTTCCTGCCGCAGGTCGCGATGGAGACCGGCTGGGACCTCGAGACGTTCATGAATAACCTCTGCGCGCACAAGGCCGGCCTGCCCGAGGACGCGTGGAAGGATCCGAAAACGGATCTCTTTGTGTTCACCGCGCAGGTGTTCGGAGCCGAAGAGTAGACTCCTCGCCCCGTCCTGAAGGATACTTCGTCCTCAATCATTGTCTTTCGAGGTCGAGGACGAGGACGATTCAAGACGGGCGGGGGTGAGGGTCAGTTGCGTGTCGCGGCGATCGTCGCCACCATCGTGTTCAGCGCCGCCAGCGCGACCATCGTTCCCGGGATGCCGAGCACCGGCAGCATCCACACGCCCGCTCCCAGCGCGCCGACGCACGAACCTGCCAGGTCCATCGCGTAGATCACTCCTGTTTTACGCGGGTCGCCCGCGTGGCGTTCGAGGTAGAGCTTGTTCGCGACCGGGAATTCGAACCCGACCAGCGCGCCGACGGCTGCCGCCAGCAGAAGGAAGATCAATTCGATGGCGGCGGAGTATTCTACGGAGGTCGCGGCCAGGAATTGCGCGATGAAAATGAAGGCAAGACAGTACGCCGCGATCCCTCCGTGGAGCAGGGCCAGGCTGTGTCGGTGTTCGCGTTCGAGCATATGTGTTGCCGCCCAGGTTCCGATGCCCATGCCGAGCATCAGTCCGGCGATGATGAGCGACAGACGGTAGTAGAGATAGCCGTAGAACACCTGGAACGCGAGGATGATGACCACTTCGCACACCATGAGCGAGAAGGCGCCCGTGCCCATGGCAAGCGCCGGGAGGCGAGCGGCGCTTCTTCGGCGCGCGCCGTAGATCAACGCGCCGATCAATACGGCGGAAACGGCGATCCAACCGGCCGATACCCGGCTCGTTCCCGCGGCGATGCGGGCGAGGTGGGGATGGAAGGAGCTGATCCAGTACACGAGGCTGTAGAAACAGGCGATGGGTTTTCCGTCGCGGTTGATCTGCGCCGTCGCGTTTTCCTGGAACGCCCGTAAGACTTGCGGAATCCGGTCGGTGGTTAATCGGTAGTGAATATACGGTTCTGTGACGTAGCGGGTCTCGACGCCTCGCTGCGCGAGACGTTCCTTGAGGAGCGCCGGCCGGTGCCGGGACGCGATGAAGAGAATTTCGTATTCCGGCAGAAGGGTCACGTGGGGGAACACCGCCTGGAGCGAACGGAAAACGGACGCGCCCAGATCCTCCAGTTCACGGCTGAGATAGTCCGGCGAGAACGCCAGTTTCGTGGAGAGGAGTCCGTCGGGGGTCAGTTGGGAGAGGGCTTCCGCGAAGAACTCCTTCGTGAAATAGCGGTTGATCAACGCGGTGCCGGGGTTGGGGAGGTTGACGATGATCACGTCGTACAACGGCTCCGTCGCCGCCCGCCGTTTCAGGAAAAAGCGCCCGTCCGCGGCCGTGACCCGCACGCGCGGATCGGCGAACACGCGATCGAGGTCGGCCGGCAGGTAGGCGCGCGCCAGGCGGATCAGTTCCGGGTCGAGTTCGACATAGTCCACGCGGTCCGGGTTGTGCTTCAGGATTTCAGCCAGCGCGCCGTTGAACCCGTTTCCGATCAACAGAACGGTTTTCGGGGCTTGATGGAACAGCATCGGAAAATGGACCGTGTACTCGTTGGCCATTTCGCCCCGGTCCGCCGCGAGGAACAGTCCGTTTTCGAAGAAGTTATATTGTTCCGCGTCCCGGGTGACCGCGAGATTTCCGTAGATCGAGTTACGGGATTCGAGGAGGTTTTGCCCTGGAAAGCGGAAGCGGGCGGTCCGCTCGTTGATCGGGCGCGCGAGCAGGAAAATGACAGCCGTCAGCGTTGAGACGGCGATCAGGGTGAGGCGTGCGGCGAGCGTGCGGTTGCGGGGCAACGCGCAAATGAAGGTGCCTGCGAAGACGTTCAGCCACGCGAGGAAGGCGATGACGACGAACTCGTTTGCCGTAATGAAAAAGCAGCCGAACAGGATCCCGCCGATGACGAAACCCAGCGTTTCGTAGACATACCCCTCGCCGAGGATGCGATCCAGTTTCGGTCGGTCCTTCAAAGATTCCCAGGCGCGGGCCGCGATGACGAACTGCGCGCCCAGCAGCAGGCACAGGGGTGCGAGCGCGAACAGCGAGAAAGCCAGCGACGGCAGGAGGTCGGGGATGACGCCCGGCACGGCGCCCACGGCCGGCCGGCTGCATCGCGCGAGGACGATGTTAACGGGCAGAAGAACGGTGATGGCGATGTGACAGCCGATCAGCCGGCGGGCGGGGCGGGTGGTCCCGAGGGCCCATCGGCCTGCTGCCAGCGAGCCCAGTCCGACCCAGAGGAACCAGGCGAAAAGAATCCAGCCGATGAAGAACTCGTTCCCGTAGAAGACGGTCATCAACTCCCGGATCAGCATGACCTGGCCGATCAGCGATGTGATGCCGAGGGTGGCGAATGAGAAAGCCAGCGCCCGTTTCATGGCGTTCATTGTAGCGGGTCTGCGCCGCCGCTGAGAATGCTTATTATGGGGCCGGGAACAACTCCTGGAGAGACTCGAGGGTGGTCGTGTGTTGGATTTGCGGACGGCCCGTTTCGTCCAGGATTTCGAGTGTGATGACGGGGTCCTGAGTCTCCCAATCAATGGTGATCAATCCGAAGTTGTTCTCTCGAACCGCCGGACTGATTCCATGTCGGTTGATTTCAGCGACCGGCTCCTCTGTTTTCATGTTCATCGGGCTGGAGGTCAGGTCGTAGAGAGGATAGATCGCGAGGCCTCTCACGGCCGAAAGCTCGGCATGATCGGCGCCGCCGCTGATGAACAGGATGCCGTCGGCTTCCGTGTCGCTGATCATGTCGAACATCATCGCGCGTTCGTGCGGCCAATCCGCCCATTTTTCTCCCCGGCGATCTTCCGACAGCACCGGAAGGCTGGAGGCGACCACCCGGAGTTGTGCCGGCCGGCGGAGCTGCTCCCGGAACCATGTCCATTGTTCGGTCCCCAGCAGCGCGCCGAAACTCGGTGGTTCGCGACGGGTCACGGTGTCCAGCACAATGATCTGGACCCGTTTTCCGTGCGGACCGAATATCCGCGCCTCGTGACCTTGCGCTCGCCACATCGGCGGGTTGGTCCCGCCGACCGCGTTCGTGCCGGTGACGTTGAGCAGGATGAACTGCTGGGGCGCCGAGTCCCTGACGGCGGCCCAGACGGGCTGCGGCTTGTCCGTGTTCAAGCCCGATCCGAACGCGATCCGAGAGAGCAGATTGGTATCCTCGGCCGTGGCGGTGAATCCGGCCAGCGTGAACAGAAGGATCAGGAGCCTTCTCATGGGATTAACTCGGCAGGGCGGCGGTAGAAGGGTTCCGCTGGTCAACGCGGTATTGCAGGAAAGCCCAGAGGATCAGGATGGGAATGCCCGATTCCAGCACTTCCTCCAGCGAGGACAGGAAGTGCTTCACGCCCAGGGGAAACGGGATCCCCCACTCGTTGTGCACGACTCGATAGGCCCCATCCATGAGGATACTCGCCGGAATCACAAGAAGGATTGTGAGGATCGAAAATGCGAAGGCTTTTCGCTTCTTCAGATTGGCAACCAGCCGCGGGAAGTAGCGCAGATAGGAGAGGACCACAAGGGCGATGAGCCCCAGGGCGATGGCGGCGATGAGCTGTTCGCCGGTGAAGACATCCGCGCCGTCGAGAAAGTAGCGCTTGTTGAGGATGTTCTTCGAGGTGAAGGCGGTCTGGAAATCCAGTTCGCGAATCGCCATGAGCGCGAGGATGACGGCGGTGTGAACGAAGAATGGCCGGTCATGACGGCTGTACAGGATCAGCACGATGATTGCGGGAATGTATAAAAACACTCCCGTCAACTCGATCGGTCCCCATTCGCCCGTGTAGAAACAGCGGTCTGCGTCCGAAAGAAACGCGGTCAGGCAGAAAGCGACAGCGGCCAGAAAAATGACAAGATAGAGACAGGAACCTTTTTGATTCAGCATGTCCGGCACTATACGGCATCCGGCTGTTTTCGTCAGCTATCTTTGACGCTGTGCAGGGCGCGGATCAACCGCTCCTCGCGCTGGTGCCTGGGGTGGGAATCGAACCCACACTCTCTTTCGAGAAAGGGATTTTCCCGCCGGGGGCGGGTCCGCCTATGGCGGAAAGTCCCTTGCGTCTGCGAGGGAAGTCTTGAGCCAGTTTCGACCGGCACCGGATTTCAGGAAGTTCTCTCTTTGCCGCGCCTGGGTGTATGTCTCAAAGAACTCGGCGAGGACCAGTGTTAGAGGGCGCCGGTTCTTTGTGCATGACACCCGCCCCGCATGGTGATCCTTCATTCGCTTTTCAAGATTTCGGCAAGAGCCTTTGTACAGGTATTTTCCGTCCGCTGATCTCAGGACATAGGCTGCCGGCCTTTTCTCCATCGTATTTCCACTCCTCGCGCTGGTGCCTGGGGTGGGAATCGAACCCACACTCTCTCTCGAGAAAGGGATTTTAAGTCCCTTGCGTCTGCCGTTCCGCCACCCAGGCGGTATCTGATCATCGAATAGCGTTTCCCGGTCTTTCGGCCAAGGGATTTTCCCGCCGGGGGCGGGTCCGCCTATGGCGGAAAGTCCCTTGCGTCTGCCGTTCCGCCACCCAGGCGGGGTTGATCGTGGGCAAGTTAGGTGAATGGGCAGACGGTTTCAATCATTTTGGCGGTTGGCCCTTTTTCCGTCCTACGCCTTCTTCAGCACGTACACCGCGACGTTGGCGCGAAGGGCGGGGAGGAAGTAAATCGGACGCCGCCCGGAAACGAACACCGCGTTTTCGATCCGGGCGTTCATCTGTCCGCTGAAGTCTTTGAACTGGTCCAGCGTGATGGCCCTGACGCGTTGTTCGCCGGAGCAGAGGGTATTGCCCATGCCTTTCCCGAGCAGCGCACGAAGCCGATCCTGCCAGTATCCGGCATTGTCGAACGAAATGATGGCGCGCTGGCCCACGCGGAGCATCTCCCGGAGAACGGGTTCCGGCTGGTTCAGGTAGGCGAGCGTCTGGCTGAGGATTACGTATTCGAACGCGCTGTCGCGGTAGTCGGCGAGCCCTTCCTCGATGTTGCCGTGGCGCACGGACAGGCCGCGCGCGATCGCAGCGCGGACCTTGGTCTCGCTGATCTCCACGCCTCGCGCCTCGATTTGCTTTTGATCGATGAGCCGCGCCAGCAGGCTGCCGTCGCCGCAGCCCAGGTCAAGAACCCGCGCCCCGATAGGGACGATGTCCGCGATGGCGTCGAAATCGAGTCGTTTTTGGTTGGCCATGATCCGTCGTTTCCTTGGGGTCAAATCATTAGTGATTGCGCGGGGAAAGTCAAATGGGCAACGCGCGGGAGGGTCATAGAGAAGGGGGAGCGAGCCGTTCATCGCGCGCGGCGGGGCGTTCCTGCCCGGCTACTTCTTGTGCTTGGGCGCGGGATGCGGCTTTTGCACGCGCGCAAGAAAATCGTTGGTGAGGCCGCCGAGACGGTCCACCTCGAGCAGAAACGAGTCGTGTCCGTAGTCGCTCGTGATTTCCACGTAGGTCGCGTCGACCCCGTTCTGAAGGAGTGCGCGGACCATTTCCTCCGACTCCGCCGAGGGATAGAGCCAGTCGGACGAGTAGCTCACGATCAAGAACTTCGCGGTGACGTTGCGGAACGCCTCCGCCAGCGACGAGAGGCCCAGCGAGAGGTCGAAGTAGTCGATGGCTTTCGTGATGTAGAGGAATGTGTTCGCGTCGAATCGCTTGGTGAACGTGAGTCCCTGGTGCTTCAGGTAGCTCTCCACCCGGAATTCCGTGTTGAACTCGTAGCCGTACTGCTCGCGCTCCTGGAGGAGCCGTCCGAATTTTTCTCTCATGGACGTTTCGCTCAGGTAGCTGATATGGCCGATCATGCGCGCGAGGGCGAGGCCGACATTGGGCCGCTCGCCGTCATAATAGTCGCCCCGTTTCCAGTTCGGGTCCGCGTAGATCGCCTGCCGCGCGACTTCGTTGAGCGCGATGCTCTGCGCCGATACGCGAGCCGTCGCCGCCAGCACGATGGCGCTTCGGATCCGGTCCGGGTAGGAAACGGCCCACTGCAACGCCCTCATCCCGCCCAGGCTGCCGCCGGTCACCGTGATCAGTTTGTCGATTCCCAGATGGTCGATCAAAAGCCGCTCGGCATCCACCATATCCGCGATCGTGATCACGGGGAACGAGAGCCCGTAGGGCTTTCCCGTCTTCGGGTTGACCGTCGCCGGGCCGGTGCTGCCCTTGCAGCCGCCGATCACGTTGCTGCAGATGATGAAGTACTTGTTCGTGTCGAAGGCTTTGCCCGGCCCGACAGCCCCGTCCCACCAGCCCGGCTTCGCGTCGCTCGCGGCGTGTCGGCCGGCGACGTGCGCGTCGCCCGAGAGCGCGTGAAGAATGAGGATCGCGTTGCTCTTGTCGGCATTCAGTTTTCCGTAGGTTTCGTAGGCGAGCGTGATGGGCCCAAGCGTGGCTCCGCTCTGGAGCTTGAGTTCCCGGTCGAACGTCGCGTATTGAGTTTTGACGATCATGGTCTCACTCTACTGAAACACCCGCCGGACTTTAACCACGAAATACACGAAAGCCGTGCGCCTTCTTGTTTTCCCTTTCGCCTATTTCGTGTGTTTCGGGTTCTACCCTGCCGCCTGCTTCAACGCCTGGTCGATGTCGTCCTGGATGTCCTCGATGTTCTCAAGGCCGATTGACAGCCGGATGTAGTCTTCCGTCACGCCGGTCTCTTCCTGTTCTGCGCGCGTCAACTGCTGGTGCGTGGTGGACGCCGGATGGATGACGAGGCTCTTCGCGTCGCCGATGTTCGCGACGTGCGAAAGCAGTTTCAGCGAGTTGATGAACTTCTTACCGGCCTCCAGCCCGCCCTGGATGCCGAATCCGACGAGGCCGCCGAAGCCCTTCTTCAGGTACTTCGCGGCCACCGCATGGTCCGGCGCGTCCTCGAGGCCTGGGTAGACGACCCACTTCACCCGGGGGTGCTTCTGAAGCCAGCGCGCAAGGGCCAGCGCGTTCTCGGAGTGTTTCTGCTGGCGCAGGGGCAGGGTCTCCAGCCCGAGGATGAATTCGCGCGCGTTGAACGGGCTCAAGGCCGCGCCGAGGTCGCGGAGAAGCGTAACCCGCGCTTTCTGGATGAACGCCACGTTGTCCGTGCCGGGCGCGTTGCCGAGCGCATCCCAATACACGAGCCCGTGATAGCTCGGGTCCGGTTCCGTGAATTCCGGGAACTTGCCGTTGTTCCACTTGAAATTGCCCGAATCCACGATCACGCCGCCCAGCGATGTCCCGTGCCCGCCGATGTACTTGGTGGCGGAGCTGACGATGATGTCCGCGCCGTGGTCGATGGGCCGGACCAGCCCGACGCCGACCGTGTTGTCCACGACCAGCGGGACCCCGTTCTCGTGCGCGATTTTCGCGAGCGCTTCAAAATCCGGGACATTCAACTTCGGGTTGCCGATGGTTTCGGTATAGAGGGCGCGTGTTTTCGGAGTGATCGCCTTCCGGAACGCGTCCGGATCGCGCGCATCCACGAATTTCACGGTGCGCCCGAGCTTCGCGAACGTGTAATGAAGCAACTGGTACGTTCCGCCGTACAGATTGTTGCCGGCTACGATCTCGTCGCCGAGCCGCGTGATGGCGAGCAGGGCGACCGCGATCGCCGCCTGGCCCGAGGCGACGGCCAGCGCGCCGGGTCCGCCTTCGAGCGCGGCAATGCGCTTCTCGAAGACGTCCGTCGTCGGGTTCATGAGCCGCGTATAGATGTTTCCGGATTCCTTCAGGGCGAACAGGTTCGCCGCGTGTTCCGTGCTCTTGAACACGTAGGACGTGGTCTGGTAAAGCGGAACCGCCCGCGAGCCCGTCTCGGAATCGGGATGCTGTCCGGCGTGCAGGGCCAGGGTTTCCAATCCGTGCTTTTTCTGTTTACTCATCTTCGGGTCCTTCAGGGTTCATGTGTACACGGCCGAACATACGGCACCGCAACCGGTCCATTCACCGGCGCGTGTGTCATGATGGGGCGGTGGAACGATGGAGGGGTGCGTTCCAACACGCCGTCTTTCTTACAGGCTCACATACCGGAACCCAAGATTCCGGGCCTCCCGTCGGTTGAAGAAGTTCTTCGCGTCGATGAGGACCTTGGTTCTCATCTTCCGCGCCAGGTCCTTGAGCGTGATGAACTTGAACGCGTCGTGCGCGTTGATCAGGATCACGGCGTCCATATCCCGCGCCTTGTCGAAGGTGAGCGTGTTCACCCCGAACTGCTTCCGAATCTGCTGGGCGTCGACCATGGGTTCCCACACGGACACCTTCGCGCCCAGATTCTTCAGGTACTTGATCACATCGACCGCGCGCGTGTTGCGGAAATCCGGCACGTTTTCCTTGAACGTCAGGCCAAGCACCCAGATGTTCGCCTTGCGCGGCAGCTTGCCCGCGGCGTTCAGTTCCCTCATCGTGAGCTCGCCGATATACTCGCCCATGCCGTCGTTGATCCGGCGGCCGGCCAGGATGATTTCGGGGTGGTACCCCAGTTGCAGGGCGCGATGCGTCAGGTAATACGGGTCGACGCCGATGCAGTGCCCGCCCACGAGCCCCGGGTGATACCGGTGGAAGTTCCACTTGGTGGAGGAGGCGTCGATCACTTCCTTGGTGTTCAAGCCCAGCCGGGCGAAGATCTTCGACAATTCGTTCATCAAGGCGATGTTCAGATCGCGCTGGACGTTTTCGATGACCTTGGCCGCTTCGGCCGTTTTGATGTTCGGCGCCTTGTGGATGCCCGCCTCGATCACGGAGCCGTACACCGCGGCGCAGCGGTCCAGCGCCTTCCGGCTGTGTCCGCTGACCACCTTGACGATGCCTTTGATCGTGCGCTTCTTGTCGCCGGGGTTGACGCGCTCCGGCGAGTAGCCCAGGTCGAACTGCCCGAGCTTGAGACCGGATTCGCGCTCGAGGATGGGCAGGCAGAAATCCTCCGTGACGCCCGGATAGACCGTGCTTTCGTACACCACCATCATGCCCTTCCGAAGAATTTTTCCGACGGTGATCGACGACTCCTCGAGCGGCTTTAAATCGGGGTCCTTGGCGTTGTTGGTCGGGGTGGGGACGGCGACGATGATGAAGGAGCACTTGCCGAGGTCGCCCGGGTTCGTGGTGAATGACAGATTCGGATTCTTCAGCAGGGATCGGTCCACTTCGCCCGTATGATCGACGCGGTTTTTCAGTTCCTTGATCCGCGAGGCCTTGACGTCGAAACCGACCACCTTGAATTTCTCCGCAAACGCCGCCGCCAGAGGCAGTCCGACGTAGCCCAACCCAACAATTCCAATGCGCTCTTTTTTCATAGGTCCCTTGTTTCTTCCACAGCGTATGTATAAGCAGAGATCGTCGCCAAGGCGATAAAAAACGCGGAACCCGTTCTAGCCCCACAGGTTCTGCGAATAGACGCCGGCGCGGACCAGGTCGCGGATTCCGCTCACCACGCGCGCCTTGTCTTCCGGGTAGGTCACGCCCAGCCATCGCTCGCCGGAGCGGATCACCTCGACCTCGGCGCGTCCTTCGCGGATGAGTGTGTCCACGACGGTCGGGAGTTGGAACTCGGCGCCGGCGTTGTCCATGGCGGTGGGCAGGAACTTACGGAATTCCCGGTCGAGATGCTCGAAAACCGTCGGCGCAAAGCCCCAGAGATTCATGGACACGGGCTCTTCCCCGGTCAGCGTCACGGGCTTGCCGTCCCGCAACCCGTGGACGGAGACCCCGTTCTGCTCGACCTTGTGGTGCTCCACGACGGTTTGCAGCAGGCCGTCCCTGCCGACATGGCAGACGCCGCGCGAAACGGGGCCGTGATCCGATAGCGTGTTGCGCAGGGTGAAGGCCGCCAGGCAGTGGCGGTTGCCCCGCGGCGGGAGTTTCCGTAGCGCGTCCGCGAGCAACTGAAAGGATGTGCGTCCGTAGAAGTCGTCGGCATTGATGACCGCGAACGGCTCCCGGCAGGCATGGCGGCAGGCGTACACCGCGTGGCCGGTTCCCCACGGCTTGGTACGGCCCTGCGGCGCCGCGAACCCGGCGGGCACGTCCGTCAACTCCTGGTACGCGTACTCGATCGCGATCCGGCCCGCGAAGTGAGGCTCGATAACGGACCGGAAAGCGTCTTCGATGTCGCGGCGGATGACGAACAGCAACTTGCCGAACCCTGCGCCGAGGGCGTCGAAGACGGAGTAATCGATGACGATTTCCCCGGACGGGCCGACAGGTTCGATCTGCTTCAGGCCGCCGTAGCGGCTGCCGATGCCCGCGGCGAGGACGGCGAGGGTAGGGCGGGGAGAGTTCAAAGTCCGAAGTCTAAAGTCCAAGGTTGAGGAAAGAGAAGCCGGAATGTCCGAACTTCCTCCGACTTTAGACTTTGGACTTTGGACCTTGGACTTCATCCGGACCTTGGATTTCACGAGGGCTTGTTCGTCATTGCCACGAGTCTCTCCAGCTTCTTCCTCGCGGCGCCGGAGTCGATGCTGTGCGCCGCAACGGCGATGCCTTCCAGGAAGTCCTTCGCCTTCTGCCCGGCGACGATCGCCGCGGCGGCGTTCAGCAGGACGATGTCTCTGCGGGGGCCGGCCTTGCCGGACAGGACTTCGCGCACGTATCCGGCGTTCTCCTCGGCATCGCCGCCCACCAGGTCCTGTCGGGACGCCGTGGGGAGTCCCAATCCGCCCGGCTCGATGTCGTAGGTGGTCACCCGGCCGTCCCGGACCTCGGCCACGCGCGTCGGGCCGGTCGTCGTGATTTCGTCGAGCCCGTCGAGGCCGTGAACGACAAAGAGCCGCTTCGCGTCGAGCGCCGCCGCCGCCTCCGCCAGCGTGACGGTCAGGTCCCGGTCGTACACGCCCAGCACGCCGTAACGCGCGCCGGCGGGATTCGAGAGCGGCCCGAGGATGTTGAAGATGCTGCGGATGCCGATCTCCCGGCGCGGGCCGATGGCGTGTTTCATGGCGGGATGGAGGACGGCGGCGAACAGGAAGGCGATGCCGATCGATTGCAGACAATTGGCCATGACATCGGCCGTTGCATCGATCTTCACGCCCAGCGCCATCAGCACATCCGCGCTTCCGCATTTGCTGGAGACGCTCCGGTTTCCGTGCTTGGCCACCGTCACGCCCGCGCCCGCCGCCACGAACGCCGAGCATGTGGAGATATTAAAGGTGTGCGCTCCGTCGCCGCCGGTTCCGCAGGTATCGACGACCACATCCGTCGGCGCGTGGACCGCCGTGAATTTCTCGCGCATGCCGTCGGCGCTGCCGGCGATGATTTCGGGCGTCTCACCTCGAATCCGGAGCGCGGTAATGTACGCCGCGATCTGCGCCGGCGTCGCCTCGCCGGACATGATCTCCAGCATGGCCGCGTGAGCTTCCTCGCGCGACAGGCTCTGTTTCTCGGCCAGTTTGGCTATCGTTTCACGGATCATGGCCGTTCTCCTGCGTAAAGCGATCGAGTGGTAGAGAGATGGAGTGTCGGAACCTCGCGGCTCACCCTCATGACTCCCTCCCTCCGGGACTCCAGCACCCCTCTGTCTTATCCAACCCATACTTCATAATTTCACCCATCGCGTAGCGGTCCGTCATGCCTGCAATGTAGTCGCACACGGTACGCCAGAGGCCCTCGCTTGGCAATCGCGCGCGCGCCTTGTTGCCCAGCTCGTCCGGGTGGTCGATGTAATAAAGGAACAGACGTCGCATCATGCCGACCGCCTCGCGGCTGCTGCCGCCGCCCGCGGAGTGGTAGTAGATGTCGCGGTAGAGAAACGCGCGGAACGGCTCGAGTATGGCCTTCATCTTCGGGCTGAACATGACGAGCCGTTCCGGGCAGCGCATGACGTCGCCCGGCGACTGCGGCCGGTGCTTGACGATCTGCGCGGCGCTGGTCTGGATGACGTCTTCCACCTGGAGGTCGAGCAGACAGCGGATCGTGACGTTCATCAGGCGGTCCGACGGCAGGGTCGGAAATTGCGAGTGCGCGCGCTCCGCCGCGCGCCGCCAGAGTTCCTGCTCGCAGAGCTGAAGCTCGGTGATCAGGCCCGCTTCGAGCGCGTCGTCCACGTCGTGCGCATGGTAGGTCATGTCGTCGGCGATATCGGCGATCTGGGCCTCGATGAACTGGAACGGGCCGAGCGGCAGGCCGTCCAACTCCGCGCCGGGCGTTGCCGCTTGGTGCTTGCGCAGGCCGGCGCGGACTTCCCATGTCAGGTTCAGCCCCGGGTAATCCGGGTTACGGTATTCCAGCATCTCGACCGCGCGGCAGCTCTGCACATTGTGATCGAAGCCGCCCTCGTTCCGCATGAGTTCGTTCAACGCCTGTTCGCCGACATGGCCGAACGGGCTGTGCCCGATGTCGTGGGCGAGGGCGATTGCCTCGGTCAGATCCTCGTTCGCTTTGAGCGCGCGGGCGATGGTGCGGCCGACCGCCGCCATCTCCATCGTATGCGTGAGCCGGGTCCGGTAGTGGTCCGCCATGCCGTTCACGAAAACCTGCGTTTTATATTCCAGGCGCCGGAAGCACTTGCTGTGCAGGATGCGGTCGCGGTCGCGCTGGAACTCGGAACGGTAGGGGTGCGGCGTCTCGGGGTTCTTTCGGCCCTTGCTGTTCGCGCTCCGTTCCGCATAGGGCGCCAGCCACGCGGCCTCAAGTTGCTCGCGCTCTTTTCTGGAATGAATCATGGGCGGTATCATAAAGTACGGGGCGCATCGACACAACCAAATCGGAGTGGCCGGAGGGATGGAGTGGCGGAGTGTTGGGTTTGATTCCCCATCACTCCAATCCTCCGGGACTCCGGCGCTTCAGGAGTCGTCCGTGGAAGAAAAAACGATAACGAAGAAGACAGTGTACACCGGCCGCATCCTCACGCTCGAGACGCAGGACATCGAGACGGGGGACGGCAAGAAGAGCCTGCGCGAGATCATCCGCCATCGCGGCGCCGTCGCCGTCCTCGCGCGCCTGCCCGACGGCCGCTTCGCGCTCGTTCGGCAGTACCGCAAGCCGGTGGAGCGGGAAATGCTGGAGGTGGTTGCCGGAAACCGCGAGCCGAACGAGGACCCCGAACTCTGCGCGCGCCGCGAACTCCGGGAGGAAACGGGGTTCAACGCCAAAACCATCCGCCGGCTCGGCTTCATCCATCCCTCGCCCGGCTACTGCGACGAGAAGATCGACATCTTCTTTGCCGAAGTCGATGCTGTATCCGGACAGGCCGATCCCGACGAGGACGAGCGCGTCGAGCTTGTTCTGACGACCCGCGACGAGATTGTCGGCAAGATCAAGCGGGACGAAATCCACGACTCCAAGACGCTGGCGGCGTGGCTGATGTTTGAGAAGATGGAGGGGGAGAGCCCAAAGTCCAAGGTCTAAAGTCCAAAGTTGAGAAGGCAAAACGGAACCTTTGTTCGCCCTTCGACTTTGGACCTTGGACTTTCCCCTTCGGTCCCGCCCCGAATATTCGTTTGTCTCTCCCGCGCCATATCGCTACATTCCCTCCCATGATGGAGAAGTCGAAAACGCGCTGGCAGCGCCTGCGAAAATTCATGAGGCATGGGGTGTGGGACATCGAACTGTCCACGCTGTCCGCCGGCAAGAGCCTTCCGATCCGCCTCGTCCGCGTGGGCCAGTTGATCATCAAGGGCTTCACCGAGGACGATCTCGGCGTCCATGCGTCGTCGCTGACCTTTGTCACCCTGATGTCGCTGGTGCCGCTCCTGGCCGTGGGCTTTGCGTTGTTGAAGGGATTCGGGTTCGGGCAGGAGCAGATCAATACGCTGATGGAGTGGGAGTCGGCGATGCCGGAGCAGTTCCAGGTGTTCCTCGATTCCGTCCTGAGCATCGTGAGCACGACGAATTTTGCCGCGCTCGGTTGGATGGGGCTCGCGTTCGTGATCTTTACCGCCGTCATCATGCTGGCGGCCACGGAGGTCTCTTTCAACCGGATCTGGGGCATTACGCAGATGCGCACGCCCCTCCGACAGGCCGCCAACTACATCAGCGTCATCGTGCTCGTGCCGCTGTTGATCCTGGCGGCCAGCGCGGTGGAGGCTTCGCTGAAGGGCATGGTGCCGATCCTGCCGGACAGCATCAGCTTCGTCGTCAAGAATCTCCTGCGGCTGACTTCGTTCTTCATGACGTGGCTGGCGTTTCTCTTCCTGTACCTTTTACTGCCGAATACCCGCGTGCGGATCTCTCCGGCGCTCTGCGCGAGCCTTGTCACCGGGATATTCTGGCTGCTCTGGCAGAAGGCGTACATCTCCCTGCAAATGGGGGTCGGCCGGTACAACGCGATTTACGGGACATTCGCGTCCGTGCCGATCTTCCTCGGATGGCTGTACATGAGCTGGGTGATCATTCTGCTGGGCGCCGAACTCGCGTTCGCGCTCCAGAACGCGGCGACGTACCGCGTGGAGAGCGCGGCCGACAACGCGAACGCGAAGTCGAAAGTCGCGCTGGCGCTGTCGATCGTGATCCGCGCCGCGGAAGTGATGACCGGCGGCGGCGCTCCGTTCGAGGCGGGCGCGTTCGCGCGTGAACAGCGGGTCCCGGTCCGCCTGCTGAACGGCATGATCCGCCTGCTGGTCCGTAGCGGCATTTTCATCGAAACGGCCGGCAAGGAAAACTGCTTTGTCCTGCTCAAGTCGCCGGACGCCATTTGCGTGAAGGATGTCGTGGATACCGTCATCCAGGACGGCGCGAAGCCGGAAACGCTGGGGCTGACGAACCTTTCGGCGCCGGTCACCGGCGTGCTGGCGAAGATGGAAAGCGGGTTGTCCGGCTTGCTGGATTCGATCACGATTCAGGACCTGCTGAAGAAGGATGGTTAATGGTTGACGGTTGATGGTTAATGACGGGAGGGACGTTCATTAGCCATCGATCTTTATCCATTAACCCTTTTCATTTATGAGCCGCATTGATTTTGAAAACGCGTTGAATTCCGAACAACTCGCGGCGGTGACGGCGCCGGACGGGCCCGTGCTCGTCATTGCGGCCGCGGGCACCGGCAAGACCCGCACGCTGACCTATCGCGTGGCCTATCTGGTGGAGAAGGGCGTGGACCCGCGCCGCGTCCTGCTCCTGACATTCACCAACCGCGCCGCGCGCGAGATGCTCGAGCGCGCGCAGGGCCTTGTCGGCGAGGGCGTCGGCGGGCTTTGGGGCGGCACATTCCACCACATGGCCAATCGCATGCTCCGGCGGCACGGCGATCTGCTGGGCTACAAGCTGGACTACACGATCCTCGACCAGGACGATTCCCGCAGCCTCGTGCGCGCGATCGCGGATGAGAGGGGTCTGCTGGGCAAGCATTTTCCCAAGCCCGACGTCCTGCTCGGCGTGTTCGGCCTCGCGGCGAACACGTCGAAGCCCGTGCACGACGTCGCGGCCGCGCATTTCGAAGACCACCCGATCCGCGTCGAAGACGTGGTCAAGGTCTGGAAGGCGTACGAGGCGCGCAAGCGCCAACTCAACGGCATGGATTTCGACGACCTGCTCTGCAATGGGCTGAAGCTGTTTCGCGACCACCCGGAAGTGCTGGCGAAATACCAGGAGCATTTCCAGTACATCCTCGTGGACGAGTACCAGGACACGAACACGATCCAGGCTTCGTGGGTTGACCTGCTCGCGGAGAAGAAGCGGAACCTGCTGGTCGTCGGCGACGACTTCCAGAGCATCTACTCCTGGCGCGGCGCGGACTTCCGCAACATCCTGTCGTTCCCACAGCGCTATCCCGGCACGGTTGTCTTCAAGCTGGAGACGAACTACCGCAGCGTGCCCGAAATTCTTGCCGTCGCGAACGCATGCATCGCCGGCAACCCGGAGCAGTTCCAAAAAAGCCTTCGCGCCGTCCGCCCGGCGTCGAAGAAGCCGACCCTGGTCCACGTCCGCGCCGGCGAGGAGCAGGCGCTGTACATCGTGCAGAAAATCCAGGAGCTGAGGCGCAAGGGGTGCTCGATGAACGACGTCGCGGTCCTGTACCGCGCGCATTTTCACGCGATGGAGCTTCAGCTCGAACTCGCGCGCGAGCGCATCCCGTTCGTCATCACGTCCGGCGTGCGCTTCTTCGAGCAGGCGCACATCAAGGACGTTTGCAGCCTGCTGCGGCTGATCGTGAATCCCGGCGACGAACTCGCGTTCATCCGGCTCATGAGCCTGATGCCGAAAGTCGGCGAAAAGACCGCCGCGAAGATCTGGGCCGCGCTGGGCGGGCGGTGCGACATCAAGGACGCCGCCTCCGCGCGCGCCTTGCGCGAGAAACTGCCCGCGGCGGCCCGCGTGGAGTGGGCCAAGGTCGAGCCGATCGGAGAGGCCTACGCGCAGGACAGCCTCGCCGACGACCCGGGCGAAGTGATCTTCCGGTTCGTGAAGGCCTTCTATGACGAGTATGCCGTCGTGACGTTCGAGAACTACGATCGGCGGAAGGAGGACATCGACGCGCTGATCGACTTCACCACGCGGTTCGAGAACGGAGAGGCTTTCCTCAGTGAAATGTCGCTGCTGACCAATCTCGACGCCGAGACCGACATGCCGGCGCAGGGGCAGGAGAACGGCATCAAGCTCAGCACCGTTCACCAGGCCAAAGGGCTCGAGTGGAATGTCGTCTTCGTGCTGTGGGCCGTGGACGGCATGTTCCCGTCGAGCCGGTCGCTGAATGAGGGGGCGGGGGATGGCGAGGAGCGGCGGTTGTTCTATGTGGCCGCCACGCGCGCCAAGGACGAACTGTTCCTGATGATGCCCGAGGTCCGCCGGACCCGCGACGGCGGCGTCATATTCTGCGAACCCTCGCGCTTCGTCAAAGAAATCCCGGATACGCTGATCGAGGACGAGAACGTGGGATTCATTTAGTCTGCGAATCGCGTCCATTGACGCGAATGAATTCGCGCGAGGAATCGGCGGCTTTTGGCGCTTGTCACGACTTGGTCGGCCCCTATAATCCGAGTCCTTCTTACCTGGGAGGTCATGGTGCTCGCGAAAGTGCGGTCCGGGGCGGTCTATGGTGTGGACGCGTACCCCGTCGAAATCGAAGTGAACGTCGGCCACGGCGAACCGAGGATCGTCATCGTCGGCCTGCCCGACGCCGCCGTGAAAGAGAGCGGCGACCGCGTGATGACCGCCCTCATCAACTCCGGCTTCGCGCCGCCGATGGGCCGCACCACGATCAACCTCGCTCCCGCCGACATGAAGAAAGAGGGCCCGAGCTTTGACCTGCCCATCGCCCTCGGCATGATCGTCGCGCAGGGCGATCTGGATAAGGACAAACTGGGGTCCCTGTGCGTCATCGGCGAACTGGCGCTCAGCGGGGAAGTGCGCCGCGTACGCGGGGTTCTTCCCATCGCGATCCAGGCGCGGGCCGAAGGCTGCCGTGGAATTCTGGTGCCCGTGGAGAACGCGGACGAAGCCGCCGTTGTGGAGGGGCTGGCCGTTTACCCCGTGCAGACGCTGCGCCAGGCGGCGGACTTTCTGGCCGATCAACAGGCGGTCGCGCCGTATCAGGTGAACGTCATCAGCGTTTTCGGAAGCCACAGCCACTACGATGATGATTTTGCGGACGTGAAAGGGCAGGAATTTGCCAAGCGCGCGCTGGAGGTGGCCTGTGCGGGCGGGCACAATTTGCTCGCCGTTGGACCGCCGGGGACCGGTAAGACGATGCTCGCGAAGCGCGTTCCGTCGATCCTTCCGCCGTTGACTCTGGAGGAGGCGCTGGAGACGACGAAGATTCACAGCATCGCGGGTGTCCTGCCGCCGCGGCAGGCGCTGGTCGGCCGTCGCCCGTTTCGGACGCCGCACCACACGGTGTCCGACGCCGGCCTTCTTGGCGGCGGCTCTCATCCTGTCCCGGGCGAAGTGAGTCTTGCGCATCACGGCGTGCTGTTTCTCGACGAGATGCCCGAGTTTCACCGCAATGTGCTGGAGGTCATGCGCCAGCCGCTCGAGGACGGCGTGGTCACGATTTCGCGCGCGGCAATCAGCGTGACGTTTCCGTGCCGGTTCATGCTCGTTGCGGCGATGAATCCGTGCCCGTGCGGTTTTTATGGCGATCCGAAACGCGAGTGCCGGTGTTCGCCTCTTCAGATTCAAAAATACAGGAATCGCATCTCGGGTCCGTTGCTGGACCGGATAGACATTCACGTCGAAGTCCCGTCCGTCCGATATCAGGATTTGTCCGCCATCGAACGCGGGGAGCCATCCGCGAAAATTCGAGAGCGGGTGATCCGGGGGCGGAAGATTCAGCAGGAACGGTTCAAGGGCTCTTCCAAGGTCCACTGCAACGCCGCGATGCGGGCGAAGGATTTGCAGAAGTATTGCCGGTTGGAAGACGACGCGCAGAACCTGTTGAAGATGGCGATCAGCGATCTGAACTTCAGCGCGCGGGCGTACGACCGGATTCTGAAAGTCTCCCGCACGATTGCCGACTTGGACGAGTCGGAGACGATCAAGACCCCGCACGTTTCCGAAGCGATTCAATACCGCTCTCTCGACCGGCAGTATTGGGCGTGATTTGGGGACGAGGACGATGTGGTTTGCCGGGCGAGGGCGTTACTTGGGCTCCGCCAGGAAGATGACGGACGCTTTTTCCAGGTCGGATTGCCAGACGATGCGGCGGCCGGAGGTTCTTGGATCGCGGTCCTCGACTTCGTTGTCGGTGAGGCGCGTGACATCGGCGCCGTCCCAGACGAAGATTTCCGCGTCCCAGTTGTCGAAGTATCCCATCCAGCAGATGTAGTGTTCGCCGATGTCCGGATTCAGGTCGTCGTACATGTTGCTGGTCAGCTTCACGGTCTTCTCGCCGTCGTAGTAGTAAATTTCGAAGTCGTCGCCGTCAAAACCCTGCCAGACCACCTTGCCGTTCCAGATGCGCGGGTTGAGGTCGTCTTCGATGTTGTTGCTGATCTTCTGGATGACGCCGTCCTTCCACATGAAGATGTCGGAATCCACGCCGGCGTAGCCTTCCCAGACGATGACGCCGTTCCAGATGGACGGGGAAACGTCGTCGTACTGGTTGCTGGTGATCTGCGTCGTCGTCCCCTGGGCATGATCGTACAGGAAGATCTCGAAATCATGGCCGTCCCACCCGTACCAGACCACCTGGCTCTGATGCACCTTGGGGGCCATGTCGTAGTAGTAGTTGGTGGTCAATTGGATTCGCTGTCCGTCGGCCCACAACATGATTTCCCAGCCGAACGGCCAGCCCTTGGACTTTTGCCAGGCGATCAGGTTGCCCCACACGGACGGTCCCAGGTCGTCGCGGTAATCGAGAGTGATGCGTTCGATCTCGGCGCCTCCCTGCCAGCGGCAGATTTCGGTTTCCCCGCTGTCGGTGCGGCGCACTTCCTGGGTGATCGTCGAGGTGTCCGCAGGCGGCTGGATCATGGTGGGCGGCGGCGAAGGTTTGGCGGCCACAGCGGCGGGCGCCTGGCCGGTCGCGGTCGCGTCGGTGGACATCGCCGAATCGGCGGGCGGATTGGTGGAAACCGTCTGGGGAATCACATGGGGCTCGACCAGGGCGTTCGTGGGAATATCCTCGTACCATTTTCTGCCCGATTCATCCTCGCGGGGCTTGTAGAGAGCTCGCAGTTCGGGCACGGGGGTGTCCCTCTGGTCGCTGGGGACCTCGCGGAGGATCCAGTCGATATTCTTTGTCGTTGTCGGCAGCGTGGCCACCCACACCACGGTGTTGCTCTGAACCTGGGGCTTGATGTTGGCGGCGTGCGGTCCGGCCTTGCCGAGGGTGAGATTCTGAGCCTTGCCGTCCTTGTAGATGAAGATGTCCGAGCTCAGCTCGCCGCCTTCTTTCTCGTTGAACCCCATCCATGCCGCGAGCCCTGTTTCGCTGATGACCGGATCCCGGTTGACGTTCTTATCGTCCGAGATTTGGGTCACAGAGAACTCGGCGGCGTAGGAAGAAAGCGCGACGAGCAGATGAGCCGAGATGAGGAGTGCCAGTCGTTTCGTCCAGGAAACGCAAAAACACCCCCACACCGCTCCGTACGTTGTTCGCGTCACGAGCATGTGCAGTCACACAGTCAGTCTGCGCAAATTGATGCGCAGGCACGTTGTTCAAAAGAAATAATCTTAGGCAACCCTTTGAAGAGAAGCAAGATCGGGACGCCGCGGAGGCGTTTTTTCTCCGGCGTTGTAAGCTGTAAAAACCCCTTTTCAATAACACCATCCGCCTGATCGGGAAGCGATTATGGCGCGGCTGCGGCGAGGGCGGCGGGATCGTTCGTCGATGAAGGGATGGAGGCCTGGACCTTTGCCGGCGGTGCTTGGGTGGGGGCAATGGGCCAATCGGGACCCCATTGATGCGGTTCGCTCCAGTAGTGATCGGGCTTTCGGGTCTTCAGACGGGCATCCACCTCGCGAGGGTCCAGTCTCTCCGTGAGAGTTCCCTTCATCTGTGCGAGATCCCGGCTCATTCTCTCGACGGACTTGAGGACGGCATTGACCATGACCCGTTCGAAATCGGTTTTCATGCGCACGATGTTCTCTTCCTGGACCATTGTCATTTGTTCCGATGTCCTGACCATTTCATAGGCCCACCACGGGTCGATGGTCGGGCCCCAGGGTTTCTGCTGCACAACACCTTTCCAGCGCGTCTTGAGCGCGAAATCCGAAGCCGTTTTCATGTCCTTGAGAATGGAAAAAGCGTACGAAGCGGATTTCGGCGAGGGGGTGAGGAGCAGGGCTTCCCATTCGCCTTTGCGCTGGGCGAGATACCCCCTGAACACGACGGCCTGCACATGGCGGCGGAGTTGGGGGGGCACGACCTGGCGGGGGTCGGGGAACACGGCCGTGAAATACATGGGGCGCTTCAGCGTATCCACCAGCAGGGAAATGTCGCCGATGAAGAGGCTGTCCAACAATTCCTGCTGGGTCTTTGTGGTCGCTTCGTCGTTGGCGAACAGGATGATGTCGCGGCCGAGGAACCCGACGAGCAGGTTGCCGTAGTTCCAGAGCTTGTTGTCGAGCTGTTGGAAGAAATACCCGTTGCGATGAAAGCCGGGCTTTTCCCGGGCCAGCTTGAACCCGCCGATGGCATGGACGACAAGGTCCTCGATCTTGCCGTCGTCGGCAACGTGGTAGGTGACGATCATGGCCGCCACTTCGCCGAGATTCAGTTCCGGCTGTTCCGCAAGGCCTTTCCGGATGGCCCGTTTGAGCTGTTCGAGCAGGTCGGGGTTTTCTCCGAAGATCGCCTGAAGATAATTCATGGAGAACGTGTCGGCGGCCGGCGCCTCGCCGATCGTCCCCCCGTTTTCGATCAAGTAGCGCACCTGGGATTCGAAGTCCGTCGCCACACGATAGACCCGGACGGCGCGGTAGGAATAATAGGCAAAGCCGAAACCGACAGCCGCCAGGACCACGGCGGCGATTTTCCACCTGTTTCCGACATGCTTCACAAATGAACCCCCCAGGGGCGCCGGCGCATCGGGCCGGCGCTCATGGGTTGATATATACCCGGCGGGAGGGGTTTCAGCAAGAGCGCGAAAGGTTGTTTTGCCGGAGGCAGCCCGGTTTAGAACAAGGTGTAGATGAACGGCGCCACCGTCTGCCCGCTCACGATCACCAGGGCCAGAAGAAGCAGGACGAGGACGACCGGAACGATCCACCAGGCTTTGTTGTGCCAGGCGAACTGGCCCAATTCCTTCAGCAACCTCAGAAGATGTTTCAAAAAACGCATGGTATAACCTCTGTTCGATTTGTCCTCGTCCTCTGAGTCCGAGGACGATTGAACGTGACCACTAATCCAACACGTATTCGCGCCGCCAATCCGCCTTGTCTGTCCACTCCGGCTGGTCCTTCTTGTTGAGAAGGAACGAGCCCAGCACCAGACAGTCCATCTCCGTCCGCATGAAACAGCGGTACGCGTCCTCGGGCGTGCAGACGATCGGTTCGCCGCGGACGTTGAACGACGTATTGATGATCACGCCGCAGCCGGTCAGCCGGTCGAACTCCTTGATGATCGCGTGAAACTCCGGGCTGGAGTCCGCCGCGACGGTCTGGACGCGAGCCGAGTAGTCCACATGCGTGATCGCCGGGATGGTCGAGCGCACCTGGTTGATGCGCTCGCGGATCGGCGGCGGCTTTCCGTCCTGCAGTTCCTTCCAGAGATCCTTGCGAACGGACGCCACGAGCAGCATGTACGGCGACTCGCGGTCGATCTCGAAATAGTCGCTGACGCGCTCCGCGAGAACGGCCGGCGCGAACGGCCGGAACGACTCGCGGAACTTGATCTTGAGGTTCATGATGCTCTGCATCTGGGTGCTGCGGGCGTCGCCGATGATGCTGCGGCCGCCGAGCGCCCGCGGGCCGAACTCCATGCGGCCCTGCATCCACCCCACCACGTTCTCGGTGGCGAGCAGCTCGGCCACGGCCTCGACGAGCTCCTCCTCGGTCTCGTAGCGGGTGTACACGGCCCCGCGCTCGTCGAAGTAGCGCTTGGCCTCGTCGTCGGTGGCCTGCGGCCCGAGCAGCGAGCCGTGCTGGTGGTCGGGC
>JBPOJF010000003.1:0-185205 GCA_052033915.1 Lentisphaerota bacterium
GTCCGCCGTCGCGTCGTCGGGGGAAGTCTTCCGGTCGCTCGGATCGAGAACCGATCCCGTGTTGCATGTCCGCTTCCCGGCCCCGTGGTCGGTCGTCGCGGAAAATCGAAAAAATCAAAAATGGCGGAGAGGGAGGGATTCGAACCCCCGGTACTCCTTTCGGAGTACACACGCTCTCCAGGCGTGCCCAATCAGCCACTCTGGCACCTCTCCGCGTGGTTACCCGCTATCAGTAACCAGTAATCAGCGATCAGTCAAAGAGAATACATGGGGCCTGAAGGGGACGGAACGGGTCCGGGGCTCATTACGGAACGATTCGTCGGAGGAAGACCCGGCTTTTTCCCTATACATTCGCGCGATGGACGTGTAACAAGAACTATTGGTCAGCGCGATTGTCTAGGCGTCAACCGATGTGTGCCCGGACGTCCGCGGGGCACGGCAAATGCACAGGGTTCAGTCCACCAACAGAATACGCACGCACACCCGGTCCACGCTTGCAAGGGCGCTTGGCGCTGTGACGGCGTGTTGCAGCCTTCTCCTCGGTTCAACCGCTGTCAACGGCCTGACGGTCGTCAAGACATCGGATGCAGCCGGGGCGGTCAGTTTCGGCGACACCATGATCTACACGATCATCGTGAGCAACAACGACGCCACAGCGCACAGCGATGTGACGGTCACGGACTACATGCCGGAGGGGGCGAGGTATGTGTCCGCCAGTGTGAACGTGGTGCAGGCGCCGGTCCGGTATACGACGGTGGTGTTCAACACAACGGCTTCGTTTATCGTGCCGGCCGGCGTGTCGAACGTAACCGTGGAGGCGTGGGGCGCCGGCGGCGGCGGCGGAAAAGCTGTGGCAGGTGACAATAACGGCGGTGGTGGCGGCGGCGGCGGCGGATACGCGCGAGGATCGTATGCAGTGACCGCGGGCACGACGCAAGCCGTGACGGTGGGGATCGGCGGCGCGGCTGCCACGGCGGGTGGTGCTTCGTGGTTTGGCACGGTGGACACCCTCTTTGCTGCAGGCGGTGGCGCGGGGGGGATCGGCGCCGCCGTGGGTGCGGGCGGAAGCGCCAATATCGGTAATCAGGCCACGTACAATGGCGGCAACGGCGGTGGCGGCGCGGAGAACGGGAATAAGAGATTTCGGCGTGGCGGCGGCGGCGGCGCGGCTGCAACAAGTGCGGCAAATGGCGGCAACGGACAGGCAGGCGGCCCAGATGGAACTGGTGGCGCGGGAGGGGCGGGAGGGGGCGCCGGCGGACAAGGGAACTACGGAACGAGTGACGGCGCCGCGGGCAACGCGGTGGGCGGCGGCGGTGGCGGCGGCGGATACGAAGGGATCGGCGGCGCCGGCGCGAATGGCCGCGTGGTCATCACGTATCTGCTCAACGGAAGCCATGGCGACCCGCCTTCCCTGGCATCCGGCTGGAGGCTCGATCCGGGGTCCACGCTGACCATCACTTTCAGCGTTCTCGTGGACGATCCGTGCACCAAGACCCAGATCGTGAACACCGCTTCGGTGACGACGGCGCAGCAGACGGCGGTCTTGCGCGCAAGCGTTACGAATAAGTTGGCGTCTGCGGACCTGGCGGTTGAAAAGAGCGTCAACTACGGGACACCGACCGTGGGAGCCTTGTTGGATTACACGGTCGTGGTATTGAACGGCGGCCCGCACGAAGCGACGGGTGTGGAAGTGACGGATCGCCTGCCGGATGGATTGAGCTACAGCAACGCCACGCCCAGCCAGGGGACGTACGATGTCGTCTCGGGGATCTGGACCGTCGGGAAGTTGGCAGTGGGCGAAAAAGCGACGTTGGTGTTGCAAGCCGTTCTGACGAACGACGATGCCTACGCGGGAATGGGGATCACGAACTGGGCCCGCATATCGGGTCGGAAGCAAATCGATCTGATGCCTGAGAACAACAGCGCCCATGCGGATATCATGCCGCAGCCGACGTGGGCGCTGATCTCGGCGTTCCGGGGGGAGGCGGTTGAGGGCGGGGTCCGGGTGGAATGGGAGACGGGGGCGGAAGTGGGGACGATCGGGTTCAACCTGCACCGCTTCAACGAGGAGACCGGGGCGTGGGATCCGGTGAACCAGGAGCTGTTGGTGGGCCTGCTGGCGGCGCCCCAGGGCGGGAGCTACGGCTTGGTAGACACACGGGCCGAGGCCGGAAGGAAGTCCGTCTATAGGTTGGAGGAGGTGGAGGCCGATGGAACCCGCCGTTGGTACGGGCCGTTCGAGGTGTGTGCCGAGGCGCCCGCGAGAGGTGGGGTGCGGTCTTATCCGGCGCCGGGCCGCAAGGTCCGGAGCGGCACGGTCCTCGGGTATGAGCGTACGCCGCGTGTCTCCGAGTTCTCGCAGGAGCGCCGCGCCCGGAGCGCGGCCAAGTCCGCGCCGACGAGGATGCTCGCGGCGAATAGCGCGGCGGGGGGCAGGCCGGGGGGCGGTAGCGGTTCATCGTCCACGCCCGCGCTGAAGGTGCTGGTGTCGGAGAATGGCGTGTACTACCTCGACGCGGTCGTACTGGCGTCCCGTATGGGCGTGACACCCGAAGAAGTGATCTCCTGGATATCGAGCCGCGAGCTGGCGATCGAGAGCCGCGGCGTTGCGTGCGCCTACGTGCCGGCGCCGGAAGGCCTGTATTTCTACGGTCAGGTTCCGGACAGTCAGTACACGTCAAACAACGTCTACTGGGTCTCGCGGGCCGAGGGGACGTTCGCCGCCATGGAGACCGGCACACCGGTCTCGCCGCAGTCGGGCGGATCATTCGCCGACGTTCTTCATATCGAGAAGGATTGGATCGAGGTTACCGCCGGTCGGCAGGACCCGGCGTCCGACTACTGGTACTGGAACTACCTGATTTCCGGCACGTCGACGCAGTACGCGCTGGTGCCGCCGGGGTTGGCGTCGTACGAGGGCGATGCCGCGCTCGTGGTGCGCCTGCTGGGCGCCACCACGGTCGGGATGGCCCGGGAGCACCACGTGCAGGTCTTGCTGAACGGCGCCCTCGTCGGCGAGGCGTCATGGGAGGGGATCGGCGAGAAGATATTCACAAACACGTTCAGCCACGCGCTGCTCGCGGCCGGCGTCAACACGGTGACCGTGCGGGCGCTGAAGGACGTGGATGTCCCGTTCAGCGTTATCTACGTGGACGCTTTTGATCTCCACTACAAGCGGTTCTATCAGGCAGTCAACGACCAACTGCTGTTGCGAGGCGATGGAAACGCCGTCGTCACCGTGTCGGGTTTCAGCGGCTCGGACATCCGCGTCCTGAACGTGAGCGACCCGCTCCGGCCGGTCGTGCGCGACGGCGTCACCGTGGACTTTTCCGACGGGTCGTGGCGCGCGAGCTTCAGTCCCGCTCCGGACGCTTCCTACCAGGTGTTCGCGGCGGGCTCAGGCAGGGTTCCGGCGTCCATCGCGGCGGACACGCCCTCCGATCTGCGCGACCGGACGAACGCGGCGGACTACGTCGTCATCACGGTGCCCCAGCTCCAAGCCGCGGTGCAGGCGCTTGCCGACTACCGCCAGGGCAAGGGGCTGTCCTCGAAGGTCGTCCTGCTGGAGGACATCTACGACGAGTTCAACGCTGGCCTGTCGGAGCCGCCGGCCATTCGGACTTTCCTGCAACATGCGGCGTCCGCCTGGGCAATCGCACCGCGCTATGTCGTGCTGGCGGGCGAGGGGAGCTACGACTACCTCAACCGGAAGGGCACGGGCGACAACCTGGTGCCGGCCATGATGGTGGCCACCCCGCACGGCCTGTTCGCGTCCGACAACTGGTACGCCGACCTCGACGACGACTCCTTGCCGGAGCTGGCCATCGGGCGTTTGCCGGCGCTGACCGGGGCGGAACTCGACTTGCTCGTCGGAAAAGTGATCGAGTACGAGAACGGCGAGGGCGGACGATGGAGGCAGGATGTGCTCCTCGCAGCGGACAATCCGGACGCCGGCGGCAACTTCCCGGGCTCCTGCGACCGCATCGGGAGGCTGATGCCGGCGGACTACTTCACGCAGAAGATCTATTTGTCCGCGCAGGATTCGAGAGATGTCCGGGCGGAGTTCCTGGGCGCGGTCAACCGGGGCCTGGCCCTGCTGAACTACTTCGGACACGGCGGACTGGACACCATGGCCTCCGAGCAGTTGTTCACCTCGGCGGACGCCGCGGGGCTGACGAACGGGTGCCGGCGGCCCGTGGTCGTGACGCTGAGCTGCTTGATCGGCCAGTACGCGCTTCCGGGCTACGACTGCTTGGCCGAGGCGCTGATGCTCGCTCCGGGCGGCGCAGCGGCGGTCTGGGCGCCGTCGGGCCTCTCCTTGAACTGTAGGGCGATGCGGCTGGCGGATTCATTCTACCGGGCGATCTTCGACGGCGAGGGGGTTCTGGGTAGCGCCATCATCAAGTCGCTGCGGCAGTGCCGCGGCCGGTCGCCGCGCCCCGACGCGATGCGGGTGTACAACCTGCTCGGCGATCCGGCGATGAAACTTAAGGGCACGGCGTTTGCAGGGCCGACGCTCACCTTGGAGAGCTGGCAGAACGAATGCTTTTCGAGCGACGCTCTCGCGGACCCGGAGGTCGGCGGGCTGGGGGCGGATCCCGACGGCGACGGCGTCGAAAACCTCATGGAGTATGCCATGGGATGGAACCCGCACGAGGCGGACGGCGACAGCGGCCTGAGCATCCACGGCCCGTGGGCGCTTGACGTGAACGGGCTCGGCGAGGCGCACGTTCCCTACCGCCGCCGCACCGGCGTCGAGGACGTGAATTTTCAGCTCCAGTTCTCGACCGACGCCGTGAACTGGTTCGCGAGCGACGCGTTCGTTCAGGACATGGTTGTCACGGATAACGGGGACGGCTTGACGGAGACGGTCTGGACATGTCTCTCCATCCCGTCGTCGCAACCGCAACAGCGGCTGTTCGTGCGCCTCGTTGTCAGCCGGTAGAAGCATTCTCCCGGTTTCTGCGGGCCGGCGGCGTTCTCGCCCGATATGAACATCGTGACGCGTTTGCAAAAACGGCATGGCGCACCTGGCAGGACTTGAACCTGCAACCCTCAGATCCGAAGTCTGATGCTCTGTCCAATTGAGCTACAGGTGCACAGGGGTTCCTATGTAGTATCTTTCGGTGTTCAGGGCAAGGTTCTTGACATGGCGCACGGAAATACATTCTGGTAAGGCCAAGTCAGGGCCAAACAACGTGAAATTCCGACGAATCGCACATGCCTGCCTGGCCGTGTATTCCTCGCTTCTGCTTCTGTCCGCCCTTCAGGCGGGCGCGGGTTGGGTCGAGGATCGCGAGGGAACAACGGTCATCCACGTTTCCCTGTTTGAATTGCCGGATCCAAGCCGGACGGATCCTGCGTCCCGCGCATCCGTGGCGGCCGTAAAGGAGTTTACCCGGCGTTTTCCCGCGATCTTTGCGGACAAATACAGGGACCGCTACAAGGCCGACCCGGAACGTTACGGCCGACACAACTGGGATCGTGTGGCGATCCAACTCCACCGTTTCTCCGGAATCACCGTGCAGGGACTCGCCATGGACGCGCGCCCTCTGATGGCGATTGCGGGCGGCGTTTCGCCCGATGTGCTGTACGTGAATTTCCGCCAGTCCGACACGTACATTCAGCAGGGGTTCCTCTATCCGTTGGACCGGCCGGAAGACGGGTATCTGTCGGGCATGACCCCGGAGGAGATCGATTTTCGCGTCCACCCGAAAATCATGCCGGTGATTCGCCGCAAAAAAGGGGGCGGGGAGGAGCGCGTCTGGGCGATTCCCTACGGCGGGGCGCTGGGCCGTGTGGTGACCTATCGCAAGGATCTTTTCGATATGGCGGGAATTCCCTATCCGTCCAACGATTGGACGTGGGACGACTTCCTCAGCGCCTGCCGGAAGCTTTCCGATCCCGGGCGCGGTATCCATGGCCTGGCGCTGAGCCGCGGTCTCCACGAATCCTATCACTGGACCGCGTTTCTCTGGTCCGCGGGCGGAGACGTCCTTTCATATGACGCGGCGACGGACGAATGGCGCGCCACGTACGACACTCGCGAGGCGGCCGTGGCCCTCGATTTCTACACACGGCTCAGCGCCGAGCCGTGGGTGGATTCGCAGGGCCGGCGGCGTTACGGCTATGCCTACAAGGAGACGGACGGCGACGTGAAATGGTCCCGCGGCGAAATCGGGATGATCTTTCAGTATGTGGACGAGAAGTTGTTTTCCACGATCAATCCTGATGTGACCGGCATGGCACCCGTTCCGGTGGGCCCGACGGGGCAACGCGGCGCGGAACTGAACAGCAAGATGATGGGTCTTTTTGCGGGCATCCAGCAGGACGCGGTGAGGGACGCGGCATGGGAGTACATCCGCTTTTTCGACTGCGAAGACGCGGTGCGGATCAAGACGAAGGTCATGGTTGAAGGCGGGCTGGGCCGTTTCGTGAACCCGAAGTACCTCGAGAGGTTCGGTTATCCCGAGTTGATCCGGCTCGCGCCGAAAGGCTGGAAGGAGTGCTTCGACATCGCCATCGAAACCGGCCGGCCGGAGCCTTACGGGCGCAACTGCCAGCTCGTCTATAACCTGATGACCACGCCGCTCCAGATCGCGGAGGAGATGGAGGTGTCCGGCCGGCTTCCGCCGGGACGCGAGGACCGTCTGGACGTTCTCCAGGGACTTCTGAAGGACGCGGCGGCCGTGACCAATGAGAAGATGATCGGCCTTCTCAGCCCGCGCCGACTCCTGGCGCGACGGGCGACCGCCGCGGCGGCTCTGGCGATGATCGTTGCCGCATTTGCGTGGATGATCCGTCGCGTCGCGAGGGTCTTTGTTCCGCCCGCGCTGCCGATGGAGGAAAAGCGCCCGGCGTGGGGATTCCGCCGGTTCAAGTGGGCCTATTTCCTGTTGTTGCCCGCGGGTTTGACGATCGTGTTCTGGCAGTACATCCCCATCCTTCAGGGGTCGGTGATGGCGTTTCTCGACTACCGCATCATGGGCGGCTCCCGCGTGGTGTGGCTGGACAATTTCGGCGACATCTTGTGGGACGCGGAGTGGTGGGCGGCGGTCTGGAATTCCGCGCGCTACACGTTCCTCGTGCTCGCGTTGACCTTCATTCCTCCGGTGATCCTGGCGATCCTCCTCCAGGAGGTTCCGCGCGGGAAGGTGTTCTTCCGCACGTTGTTCTACATGCCGGCGGCCGTCACCGGATTGGTGGTCATCCTGTTGTGGAAGTCGTTCTACGATCCGACCGAACTGGGAGTGCTGAACGCGATGGTGATGCGGATTCCGGCGGCAGGCTTCCTCGCGGCGGGGCTTGTCCTGTTCTTCGTCGCATCCTCCTTTTTCCGAAGACTGCTGTATCACCGCCGCCGACTTGCGGCCCTGGCTTTCCTGGTTGTCGGCGCGGCTCTTCTGTACACGTGCTACGGCATTGCCCGGCCGGCCCTGGAGCAGGACGGTCTGTCGCTCCTTCAAAGGCTTGCGGCGACGATCCCGGAGCCATACCGCTGGCTTCAGAATTCGGACACGGCGATGTTCTGCTGCGTGCTCCCGATGGTGTGGGCCGGGGTGGGGCCGGGATGCCTCATCTATCTCGCGGCGCTGAAGGGAATTCCGGACGACTTCTACGAGGCGGCCGACCTCGACGGCGCAACGTTTGTGGACAAGATTCTCTTTATTGTGTTCCCGATGTTGAAGGTTCTGCTGATCATCAACTTTGTCGGTGTCTTCATCGGATCGTGGCTGCACGCCAGCGCGAACATCCTGGCCATGACCGGCGGCGCGTCCCGGACCGAGGTGTCCGATCTGCATATTTTCTACAAAGCGTTCATGTTTTTGAAATTCGGGCCCGCCACGGCCATGGCGTGGATTCTCGGCTTCATGTTGATCGGTTTCACGATCTACCAGTTGCAGATTCTGTCGCGTATCGAGTTCAGAACGACGGGGGAGAAGGGGTGAGGGAGGGATGAAACCTGAAACCTGAGACCGGAGACCGGAAACCTGAGTTTCAGAGCGCTGGGGCCGCCGTTGTCGGCTTCTGGATCGAGCAATTCGGAAGTCCGAAACTCAGGTTTCAGGTTTCAGGTCTTTGGTGGTTGTTGAAATGTCGATTATCTCGCAAATAGGCCGCAGAAGTCCCGGGGTCAGGTTGCTGATCGCCGGGATCTACGCCGTGCTCTTGCTGGGTGCGGTCACGATGATCTACCCGTTCGCGATCATGGTGTCGGGCAGTATGCGAAGCGCCGTGGACCTGAGGGAGACGGCCCTGATTCCGGGTTTCCTCCGGAGCGATGAGGCGCTCTACAGGAAGTATATCGAGGCGCTGTTCAACGAATCGGTGGACGTAATGAACAGCGTGTATGACGAGTCCGTTCCCTCTTTTCAGCAGATTAGTCCGCCGGAGCGGCCGAACCGCCGGTATGCCGAGGAGTGGCTTGCGTTCGTGGAGAACAGCGGGCTTCCGGACTACTTCACCGCCTGCGGCGCGATGGCCGCGGACATCAGCAAAACGATTCCGCAGGGCCTCAGGGAATTCAAGCGGCATGTAGCGGATCGGCATGGCGCGGGGATCGACGAGATCAACGCGGCTCTGGGCACGGACTTCATCGGCTGGAGCGCGTTCTTCGTGATCCCCGAGAATTACGCCCCGCGAATTCGGATGCCGCAGAACACGCCGCTGGCCGAGGCCTTGAACGAGTTCAAGAAACGCCGGCCCCCGGGGAACGTGTTTTTCCATTCGCCGGAAGGGTTCTTCAAGCGGCAGTACGTGGCGTCGGTGTACTCGCGCGATGTGGCCCACTACAACAAGGTTCACGGCACGGGCTACCGATCGTATAAGGAACTGCATTTGTCGGAAACGCTTCCTGAAGGATCGGCGCTGGAACAGAACGACTGGGAGACGTTTGTCCGGGGAAACCTGAACCTGCTCTGGGTGCGGGTCGATGAGCGCGCGCTGCCGCTGTATCAGGCCTTCCTTGAGGCGAAGTACAGGGACATCGACGTTCTCAACCGCGACTACGGGACATCGTACGAGTCGTTTGTCGATATTCCCCTGATGACCGAACCGCCCTTCGACGGACTGGCGCTGAGCGATTGGGCGGCGCTCGTCAGCGGCTGGCAGGACCCGGAAACCGGCCGGGAATACCGGATCCCGGCCGGGCAATTGCGCGTTCACAGCGTCGAATTTCTGTTCAGGGACTATCTGCGGAAGAAATATGGAGAGGTCGGCGCTCTCAACGCGGAGTGCGGAACGGCCTTCCGCAACTTCATGGATGCGGTTCCGCCGCAGAAGGACGCCCACTACTTCAGCTTCCTGGATTCTCGGAAGGCGCTGCGTTGGGAGTTCGCCACGCGCAACTACAAGACCGTGCTGGAGTATCTCCTGTTTCACGGGCGCGGCATTCTGAACACGACGATTTACTGCACCCTCGCCGTGGTCTTCGCCCTGCTCGTCAATCCGCTGGCCGCGTACGCCCTGAGCCGCTACCGGATGCCTTCCACCTACAAGATTCTCCTGTTCCTCATGATGACGATGGCGTTCCCGGCCATGGTCACGCAGATCCCCGTCTTCCTCATGCTCAGGAAGCTGAACCTGCTGAACACGTTTGCGGCGCTGATCCTTCCGGGCCTGGCCAACGGCTACTCCATCTTCCTGCTGAAGGGGTTCTTCGATTCGCTGCCGCGCGAACTGTATGAAAATGCGGCGATCGACGGCGCGGGCGAGTGGACGATGTTCTGGCGAATCACGATGAGCCTCTCGACGCCGATCCTTTCGGTCATCGCGCTGCACGCGTTCACGGCGGCCTACGCGAATTTCATGTACGCGCTGCTGATCTGCCAGGACGAGAAGATGTGGACGTTGATGGTCTGGCTTTACCAGCTTCAGGAGCGCAGCGGGCAGGGGGTGGTGTACGCGTCGCTGCTGATCGCGGCCATCCCGACCTTCGTCATCTTCATCCTCTGCCAGAAAATCATCCTGCGTGGGATCGTGGTGCCGGTGGAGAAATGAGGAGAAACCGGAACCCGGAGACCGGAAACCTGAAACCTGAGTTTCGGAACCCGGAAACGATGGCCCCGTGACGCCTGAACTCCGGTTTCAAGTTTCTGTCTTCTTCATCTGATTCCAGATCGCGTCCAGTTCCGCCAAGGAGCAATCCGTCATCTGCCGGCCCTGCCGGTGGAGTTTGTTTTCGACACCCTGGAACCTGCGGACAAACTTGGCGATGGTATCGTCGAGCGCTTCTTCCGCATTGTGACCGAGGAAACGGCTTAAATTAACAACGGAAAAGAGCAGGTCGCCGATCTCCTCTTTGGTCTTTTTGGGCCGGCGGGACTTCATGGCCGCCTTCACCTCCGCCAGTTCTTCCTCAACCTTGGCCACGACGCCGTGAACGGTGTCCCAGTCGAATCCGACGCGGGCGGCCTTTTTCTGGACTTGCTGGGCCTTGTGCAGGGCGGGCAGGTGCCGGGGAATACCGGCGACGGCGGAACGCGGCGCTCCATCCTTCTCGGTGCGCTTGATCTTCTCCCAGTTCCTGAGCACATCGGCGGATCCATTCACTTTCACTGCGCCGAAGACATGGGGGTGGCGGCGGATCAGCTTGGCGCAGATGCCTTCCGCCACCTGGTCGAAGGTGAAGCTGCCTTCTTCACTGCAAATTTGCGCCTGGAAGACGACCTGGAGCAGGAGGTCGCCCAGTTCGTCGGCCAGCCTCGAACGATCGCCGCTGTCGATGGCATCGAGCACCTCGTAGCTTTCCTCCACGAGGTACTGTTTGAGAGTGGAGAGGTTCTGCTCGCGATCCCAGGGGCACCCCTTTTTGGATCGCAGCATCCGCATGATGCGGATCAGGCGGTCGATCGGTTTCTCGGAAGCAAGCTGCCGGAGAAGCGGGGGCAATACCGGTTTCTTTGCGCGCGCAGTCACGACCGTGTCCGGCGTTCCTCTAGCGGGCGATCGCCTTTTCGCTGTGACGGAACACTGTGTTCAGGATTTCCCGGGCGTTCGCCGGCTCAAGGCTATCGAGAATCAGGTCGGCCCCGCTGAAGTCCTGGTGCGACGTGAAGCTGTCGGGGACGGCGACGCACCGCATATCGGCCGACAGCGCGGACTTGCAGGCCATCTTGTTCCCGGCGATCACGAGACTGAGGCGCGGTTTTATGCTCATGGCCTTGGCCGTCTTCAGCCAGATGTCGGCGCTGGGGAAGGTCCGGTTCACGTCCTTGAAAGAGAAAAGCCGCGCGTCGAACTCGTTCAAACCCAGCTTCGCAAGAAGGGCCTGTCCGAGGTCTTCCGCCCACGTGGTGATCACGCCCACCGCGAAGTTTCGCTCGCGGCCGAGTTGAAGAATTTTGGTGAGGCCGGGCCCAATCTTCGGATCGCTGGCGGCCGCGTGTTCGGCGATGGCGCCGGTTACCTGTTCCACGAGCTTCTCCGCGGAAACTTTACGGATGCCCAAAGGTTCCACCATGGACGGGATGTAGGTCTGCGGAGTCGAACTCAGGCAGTACCGCGAGAATACGGGCATGGAGAAATCGATCTTCTGCTCGGACAGCGCATGTTTCAGCGCGTCATACGCGATCTTGCGGCCGTTGACGGCGATATCTTCCAGTTGGAACAGAATGGAATAGACGGGGGCCGGCGCGCTCGGTTGCGGCTGGGTTTCTTCGGCTTCCTTGGGATTGTTCCTCTCGGCTTTGTTCGACATAAGCGTTCTCCTCTTTACTCCAGTCAGGGGGTGGAGTGTAGGAGCCTTTGGCCCCGCGGTCAAGTGTCCGAAATGAGCGTGCCCGGAGCCTGAAACGCAGGCGGTCCGGCCTATTTCCCGAACAGGAATCGCAGCCACTCGCCGGAGTGTTTTGCCCACGCCGCTTCGTTGTGTTTGGCCTCGGTATCTTCGGAGATTTTCAGATTTTTCCGGCGGCTGAAGCCGCGGGATTCAAGAAGGCCCACCATCTCCTTCATCCCTTCCGCCAGTTCCTGCTCTGTGGAATCGCCAAGCCCGCAGTAGAGAAACAGCCGCGTGTTCGGCGGCTGGGCCGTGTCCCGGACGATGTTGAGGCAGAACGGATCGTTCTTGAAACGGAAGGCGGGAGAGAGACAGGCCGCCCCGAAGTAGATGTCGGGCCGGGTCCAGGCCAGGAAGAATGAAATCGTTCCCCCCATGGACGCCCCCGCAACGGCAGTGGATTCGGGGCCGGGCAGGGTTCGATATTCCTTGTCAATGAACGGCTTCAACTCCTCGATCATGAATCGGGCGTATTGCGGCCCGCCCAGCGAGGGGTTGTATTCCACGAACCGGTCCTCTGTGGAATAGACGGCGACCACGATGATCTCCTTGAGTTCCTTCCGCTCGATCAGTTTCGCGCACCATTCGTCCACCTCCCAGTCCTGTTTCCACGTGGAGGTTCGCGGATCGAAGACCTGCTGGCCGTCGTGCATGTACAGGACGGGGTAGCGGCGTTGAGGGTCTTTTTCGTAGGAAGGCGGGAGCCAGACGATCACGCGGCGGTCGAACCGGAGAAAGTTCGAATGCGCGCTTTCATGAATTCGGTAGTTTCCCGTGATTTGAGGGACGGGGACGGACACGGCATCTTTCCATCGCCCCACCTTGTGCCGGACCTTCCGGTCCTGGTCGGCCGTGACCCTCTTGTTGGCCGCCGGTCCGCCGCCCTCTTCGAGCGCTTCCTCCGTATTCCACGTGCCCCGTGTAATCTTGTACTCGACGGTTTGCCCCGCCGGCACGAAGGCTGAAGCGGCCCAGGTATTATCGTCCGTCCGGCTCAACGGAAGACCGTCCGGCGCCCAGTTCCCAAGGGAATCCTGATTGCCCGTTACGAAGACCTGTTCACCGACCGGCAGAGGCGTCTTCGTCACAATTTCAAAGGTGATCTGCCGCGATTCCCCGCGATTCTTTGCAGCCGCCATCATTCCCAACGCCGCGCCCAGAAAAATCCAGCTCATTGAAGGCCTCCGTATGTAACCCGCCTATACAATATAGGAATGGGGGGTGAATGAGGCAAGCCCCGGTCTCGTGAGAAACCGGGGCTTGCCGGAGGGTTTTAAGCGCCCGCCGATTACGGCGTCATGTTCTTGGTCGGCGGCGAATACGGTCTGGGCAGTGTCCAGGTCCAGCCCGACGTTTTGTTGGTCGGCTGATAAAATACCAATGCATCGTCGGGTCCGAAGTAGTTCGTCGGAACGTTCGGGAAATTCGGCGTGATGTTGAGGCGCCACCTGCCTGTTTTCGCGTCATACCAGACATCCGCTTTTGCCCGCTGGCTGATGCGGTCCAGGCTCCAGATGCGTTCGCTGTGCAGCGGGATGTTGTCCGCCGTGCCGGAAACTCCCGCCAGGTTCATATTGCCCGGGTGCAGGCGATTCGGGGTACGCATGCTGACCATATGGTACGTGCCGGACTTTCCGCCTCCCTGGATGGTGTACGTCGTCGAGTTCGTCGGCACGCGGCCCACGAACATGATCACATTGGTCGTCTTGGGGCCGTTGGTCGGAATCTGGATGATGAATCCTTCCTCCAGCGGCATTTTCAGATCGTCGGCCGGCAGAGGGGGCCCGTTGGTTACCACATGCTGCCATGATGGCGGATTCGTCGCGTTCTTCGACAGCCAGATATGAATCCGGGACTGTGGGGTGTTGGTCTTCTTGGTCCAGATCACCCTTGTGGCGTTTACGTAATGTTCAGCGCCTGGGAGATCATAGCCGAGGATGGTCTTGACGGAGTTCGAATCCGGGATGAACGGCAGGCCCACCCAGTTCTGGCCGGGGACGAGGCGGATCGTCTTCATCCCGTAGATTTCCACGCTGGCGGCACGCTGCGAGCGGCTCAGTTTCCATTGGTCGTGCTGGGCGGCGCGGTAGAAGCGCATCGTGTTGACCATCCTGTGCGGCGGCGTGCGATCCACCCAGCCGGTGTCCATGAAACAACTGTCCATGACCGACGTCAGCAGTTTCCACTGGTTGCTGAGCGCATCCGTGAAGTCCATCGCGTCCACGTAGAGCAGGTCAAATTCCCGGACGATATTCCCATATCGGTTGGTGGCCGTCCATGAGATGGACGGGCCCTCGGGTTGGGTGGTGAGCACCACGCCCTGCGTCACGCTGAAGCCGGCCAGCGTGATCGCCGGCGACGTCGAAAGCATACCGATGTTGCCGGCCTGATCCCATCCTGCGATGGCAAACCGGTACGTGGAGCCGAAGGCGAAGTTTGTCAGCGTGATCGCCGACGTCGTGTTTGTGGCCAGCGATCCGTAGTTGCCGCTGTCCCAGGCGATGTGCGGGTCGGTCAGCACGGGATCGCGATCCTCCTCCGTGTAAAAGATCGCGTACGTGCGCCACGGCGAGAGGTTGTTCCCGCCGCCGTTCGGCAACGGGTTCCACTGCAGGAAGATCTCCGACGTGGTGTCCGTGCCCTCGGTGACCGAGAAGTTCGTCACGGTCAGCGGCGGCGTCGCATCGTACAACTGCGGGAAGTTGGTCACGATGCTTCTCAACCGGTCGTCGGGCCGGTCGTCGTCCGCGTCCACCACGAATACCGACTGTGTGATCGCCGCCTCGGGCGCGTTGGTGATCACCACGCCGTACGCACAGGACGCGGACATCAGCTTGACCGTGCAGGTGATGTTGTCCCACCAGCAATTGAAGGGCGCTTTAACGCCGTAGATCCTTGCGCCGACTCCGAACCGGATGATCTGGGTCGCCGGCGGCATATTTGTGGCGATCCATGTCACGTTCGACCAGCCGCCGCCCGTGTTCGCGCGGTACAATTTCCGCAGGCCGGCGTCCATCCACTCGTCGGTATAGGCGCCGAGGTGGTTGGTCGCGGCATCCTTATACTCAATCTTGCAGAAAGCGCCGGCGTCAACCGCGGAGAGGTTGCCGTGGAACGCGGCGGAGATGCTGATGATGCCGTAGCTGTTGCTGGTGTTCTGAATCCAGACGTCCTGCGCGGCCTGCATCCAATCGTCGTTTGACCCCGTGTTCACCCAACTGAACCTTATGGAGTTGCTTCCGCTCTGGCTGACCGCGTTGTCGAAATAGGCTCCCGAATACCCGTGCACGGTCCACCCGTTGGTGGACAGGGGATAGTGTGGTATCGCCAACTCGTCGTAGCCGACCTCGAAGTCTCCGTTGGTGATCAGGACCGACGTCATCTCGTTGGTTACGGTGAATCCGCTGGTCAGCAGGATGCCGGCTTGGACATTGGTCGGGGTCTCGTTCGTGTACGCGCGGTACTCGGCGATGCCCGAATCCGCGTCCACGCCGGGCTTCCACCGCACCTCGAATCGGTTCACGTTGGTCCAGCCCGTCACCTTGATTTCGAAGTCCGACGGCGGCAGCGGCGCGTTGGTGTCGTCGTCGATCACGACGATGAGGTTGGACGTTCCGGCGATGTTGTGGCTGTTCGAAACGGCCGTCCAGTCGTTGGGCCGGTCGTTGTCCTGGTCCTGCGCCGAATACGCTATCCGCCAGACACCGAGCATGTTGTTGCTGTAGGCGACCTCGCCGGCCCAGTTGCGGTCCGCGTAATAATTCGTTCCGTCGTAGTTGAAGATACGGTCAAAACCGTAATTCGCGCTGCAGGTCACTCCGGCCGGGTTGATCAGGGAGTAGTTGAGCCCCCACCAATCGCCTTGGTTCGTCGTGGATACATGGCTGGGATCGTTGATAAACATGCCGATGTACCACTGACCGTTCCGCATCAACCCGTCCGTCAGGTTCGTCGTATTCGCCAGGGTGTTGATGGCGTACAGACACAGGCCGGTGGCCAGCGGCGGCGTCACATCGTCGTCGACGACCTTCAGGAAGCCGAAGCGCTGGCTGACGTTGGCCAACTGATCGCCGACCCGGTCGTTGTCCGCGTCGAAGAGAGTCCCGCGGATTTCGTTGGAGCCCGCGTCGATCATCGACTGGAGGTTGTCCGACGGAATGGACGTCCACTTCCAGACGCTGTAGGCACCTGGATTTCTAGTATCGCTGAACGAGACACTGTTGCCGGCCGAGTAGTTGGCCACATTGTTGGTGGCCAGGTTGACCACGGTGACGTTCATCTGCGTGCTGTTGTCCGTGGTGCCTCGGGACAGGCCGCTATCGGCGTCGTAGGCGTTGAAATAGAGCATGAACGGCCGCTCGGCGCTCATGTCGTAGCCCAGGTCGCCGTCGGTGACGGTGAAGAGCGCGTTGGACGTGGTGTCGCTGCCGGTGATCCACCGGTCCTGAACGCGGACCGCCAGGGGGTTGACCCCGGTTGACAGGAGCGGGCGCAGGACCACGTCGTCGATCCGGAGCACGCCCGTGCAGCAGTTGCCGATGCCCCAGGTGTTCATCACGAACCGGGCCCAGGCGGTGTTCGCGACCGTGGTCGCGGTGACGGAAATCAGCGTCCACGTTGCGCCGGGCTCCTTGAACCGGTTTGTGCTGGTGGTGAGGCGATTGTTTTCGCCGTCGTAGAATTCGATGATCAGTTCATTGACGTCCGAGGTCCAGTGGTAGCGGGGGTTTTCAATCCCGTCATCGTTCCGGACCCATGCGGAGGCCTCCCAGAGCGTTCCGACCGCCGTCGTGTTGGTCACTTCCTGCCAGATCCCGGCGTTGTTCGTCCACTTCACGCCGTAGTCCTGGGCGCGGAAGTTCATCGTCCATGTTCCGTTTAGGCGAGGCTCCCAGTTCAGACGCTCGGCCACGCCCCACCACGCGCCGTGGTCGTTCGGGAAGTCGGTATCCCAGTACAGCGCGTTGGTCTCGCCGCCCGCGCTCTGGACCTCGAAGCCGGGATTCGACAGCAGGTTCAGGATGCCCGTTCCGAGCAGAGGCTTGTTCGTGTCGTCGTCGATCACGACGAACGCGGTTGTCCTCGACAGGGTCGCGGTATCCGAGATCCGGTCCACGTCGTAGTCGGTCACGTTCACCGTGGCGGTGTACGTGCCCAGCGTGATGTTGGCGTAGTTGAATCCGACGATCGGATCGGACAGAGGCACGCTGGCCGTCTGTCCGTCTCCGTCCGTGGCCGGCTTTTGCGCGAACGTCTTGTTGTTGACGATCGTGCCGCCGCCGGGCGCCTTCAGCGTGTAGCGCGGCTCGTTGGCGCTGACGTAGATGCCGCTGCCGACATCCTGCACGTTGCCGGTGATTGTCAGATCGGCGCTGGCGAGATCGCCGTCGGTGACGGGACCCATATGGTTGCCGAGGTAGCTGACGGTATCCACGGGATATCGCGTCCAATCATTGGAAACCCACAATGGCGACGGGTTGAGGATGTTGATGTTGCGAAGCATCGTCTGATCCGCGCCCCACACATCGGCGTTTCCGACGACGCCCAGCACGTCCACGGTGGCGCCGTTGTGCAGGAGGAGAACCGCATCATTCCCGTTAAAGTTCAGACCGGTGATCTTATCCGGCGTGCCGGTCCAGTTCGTCGCCGACGAATTCGCGATGACATAGATTCCTCCGGGAGGCAGGATCCCGGAAAGACTGATGGGATTGCCCACGCCGGATGTGGTCGAGGAACCGTCGAAGTAGATCGCAATCTTGTACTGACTCATGTCCACGGCGCCGGTGGTTCCGTTGTATAGCTCCAGGTATTTATTATTGCTCGATCCCTCGATGTATTCCGAAATCAGGAGGTCGGTGGCACCCGCTTTGTGCGCGCCGCTGACGATCGAGAGGCCGGTGAGCAGGGGGGCGTTCGTGTCGTCGTCATACACGACGAATTCGAAGCTCTGGTCGCTCGTGATCGCGCGGTCCCACGAGCAGGTTTCCGCGATGCCCTGCGCGTTGGTCAGGACGTTCCAGCCGCGGTCGCAGTCGAAGTCCTCGGAGCTGGCCCGCACGCGCCAGACGCCGATGGTGTTTTGCTCGTAGGTTACCGCCGAGATGTTGTGGACCACGACCGTCGCGTTGTAGGAGCCGTTGCCTTTCGGGCTCCAGATGTTGGTCGGACCCACCACGCTGTTTGCGACGATCTGGCTGGAGTCCGGCGGCGGCCGTATGAGATCCCAGTTCGGTCTCACGCTGCCGACGTTCCCGTCGGTGTTGGTCGATCCGATGGAGGTGTTCGTCACGAGGATGCCGGACGGGTCCCATATGCCGTAGGCGATGTCCAAGCCGCTCGTCATCTGGGCGTCCGAAATCGGGCCTGTGTTGCCGGCGCCCCAGTCGAAGTTGTCGCCCACGTAGATCAGCCAATGGTACGGGCCGGTCACATCGTCGTCCGAAACGGAGAGCCGGCCGTACAGGCTGTCCGTGAACCAGATTTCGTCGTTCGGGCGGTCCGCGTCCGCATCCCGGCCGGACAGGGTGATCGCGTTGGTCAGGTTCATCAGCTTATAGACCATGCCGGTCTCCACGTCGTTCCTTCCGGTGACCGTGAAGTTGGTCGCCTGCGCGAACACGCTCGTCGAAAGGGCGCTCCTCGTATCGAGCATGCTCATGGCCGCGACGTAATTCGAGTAGATGTTCTGCAACTCGGGCTCGTTGCCGATGTCGTAGTTGAGATATTCCTCCGACGTGCTGCGCAGGAGGCCGCTGTCGGCGTCGTACACGCTGAAGATAAACTTCATCATGTTCGACGAACTCACCTCGGCCAGGTCGCCGTCGGTCGTGCGGAAGAGCGCGTTGGAGCTGTAGCCGGACCGGTAGAAGCTCTGCCGGCCGATCATGAAATCCATGATCGTGTGGGTCAGTACGCGCAGGGAGATGCAGTCGATCGACAGCGCTTCGCCGGCGCCGCTGCTGGTGATGCCGTCCGCGCGCACCAACCAGCGGACCCACCGCGCGGCCGCGGGGGCGGATCCCGTAACGGCCACGCGCGTCCAGTCTTCGCCCGGGGTGAAGTAGTTCGTCCGCGCCGAGAGCATGTTCGACGCGCCCGCATCGTAGAACTGCACCTGAATGCACTGCGCCGTGCAAGCCCACGAGGACGGGGCGCGGACGTAAGCCGAAGCCTCCCAGACCGAGCCGGCGCCCGCCTCATTCGTCACCTGCTGCCAGAAGCCGCCCATGTTCGTGGAGGCGTACCATGTGCCGCAGATCGCGCCCACGCAGTCGCCGTCCATGCCGCCCCCGTCGGTCCGTGCGGCCGAACCCCAGAAGCCGCCGTTGCGGTAATCGAGAGTCCGTTCATCATAAGTCCAGTAGAGAGCCTCGTTGGCTCCTCCGTCCTCGTGCTGTAGTTCGAAGCTCGAGTTGCGCAGGAGGTTCCCGGGTTCAAAGATGCCGGGGAGCGGCGAGGCCGTGTCGTCGTCGCCGGTGACCTTGATGATGACCTTCTGCGTTGCGATCAGCGAGTCGCTCGTCCGGTCAACGTCATAGTCCGCCGCCGTGACCAACGCGGTGTACGTCGTGTAGAGATCCGTCAGGGCGAACGTGCCCGACCCCAACGGCTCCGCCGCGGACTGCGCGTCGCCGTTGGCGGCCGGTCCCTCGATCATGTAGGACGCCTCCACGACCGCGCCTGCCGCATTATAAACCGTAAGGGTGGGGGAGTTCGCCGTGCCGCCCGCTTTGTAGATGCCGCTGATCGCGTCCTGAACCATGCCCGTGAGGATCAACGCATTGATACCCGCGTCCGTTGTCTCGATGTACACTTCCGGATCCAGAACAGTGACTCTCCAGGTGTTGAAATACGTGCCCGGCACGGTCAGTGCGGATGTTTCCGAGTACATCCAGTTTCCGCTCAGATTGGCCATGTTCTGCCTCAGAAAGGCGGTGGTCCCGGTGGTCGGGGCCCCGCCGCTTCCGTAGTAAACGCAACTGACCGTGGACGGTGTCTTCTGTCCGGTAATGGCGGTGTCGCCTTCGATGAGACCGGGCGGACAGTACGAATCCGATGCGTCAACCGGGTTCCCGGCGTCCATCCACCCGCTTTCGGCATAATCCCAGGAAATGCCCGCCAGGAAGGTTGTGCTGGACGACGTATCCTGGAAGGCGAGCACCTGGTCGCCGGCTTCGGCCAGCGAAAAACCAAGATCGACCTGCGCGACCGTGCCCGTGCTTGTATTGGTTGTTCCGCCGCTGAAGTCGATCGTGACAATCTGGCCGGCCGTGATCCATTCGTCAGGCGCCGTCCATTGCAGGATCCCTTCGTTGAAGGTCGTGAAGGTGCCCGTGTTGTTGTCCCAGCCGTGATCCGTGAACTTGATCACGGTGCCGGGCAAAATGTCCACAAAGGTCACAAACGCGAACGAATCGGGGTCTTTGGCGCTGTACTGAACAAACGTGATGTCGCCCGCGCGCAGGGTCGTCCGCGTGCCGGCGTTCAATCCGAAGCTGGAGAAAACCGGCCGGTTGGTATCGTCGTCCAGAACCCGGAAGACGCCGAAGAGCGCGTTGGACACGCTCAACTGGTCGTTGAGCCGGTCGAAGTCCGCGTCCTTCATGGTAAGACGGATCTCGTTGGTCCCGTTCGGGGCGTTGATCAGGCTGTCCAAGGTGGCCGAGCTGATGGAATCGAAGCGCCACACATTGGTGTCGGTGTTCATCGTCGGCAGAGGCGTGCTTTCCGAAGCCATGTAATTCACCACGTTGTTCGTGGTCAGATTGGCCACGGTCAGGAACGTGTTGGAGCCCGCGGCGGAGGCGATGTCGGTGCGGGCCAGGCCGCTGTCGGCGTCGAACGCCGCGAGGATGAACCGCAGGGGATTGGTCGGGGCGACACCGGCCAGCATGGCGTCCGTAACGGTGTAGTAGGCGTTGGTGGCCTCGCTGGCCGCGCCGTCGGCCGTGGTTCCTTCGATGACATTCGTCCCGATTCGGACTTCCATCGGCGGACCCGAAGCGAATGTGAATGACGCATTATCAAAGTAGACCGCTCCGTAGCCCTGTCTGGCGCCGGGCGCCCAGTGCATGAACACGATCTTGTTGGACATGGCGTTGGCGTGGGCATCGAAGGTTATCGAGAACGTCTGCCAATCCGTGGTGAGCGAGTTGATGATATTGGTCTCGTCCCATGTGGGGTCGGGCAGGCCGCTGCTGGAAAAATGCTCGGCTTTGACGAAGATGCCCGGCTGATTGCACAATCCTTCCTTCCTGGCTCGGACAGAGAGCCTGTACGTTTGTCCGCCAATCACGTCCACGAACTGCTCTGCGTAGATGCCGCCTCCTTGCGAGGAGTAGTTCGTAATCATCAATCCGTAGTCACCTGTCTCCGCCGCGTAGTTCGTGATATCCAGCAGCGGCGCTCCGTCCAAACGCCAATAGGCGCCATTCGTCTCAAACCCAGGGTTGAGCAGGAGTTCCTGGGCCTCCATAAAACCGCGGGCCGGATAGTTCGTGTCGTCATCGACGACCACGAAGTATCCCGCCGTGATGTTGGACACGCTCAACTGGTCGTTCGGCCGGTCGAGGTCGGCATCGCGGAGGGTGGCGATGACAATGTTTGATTGGGTCATGTAGTCGTCCACGTTGCCCAGGGACGTCGTCCACGTCCACACGTTGCTCGAGTCAACGCTCCGGGTATTCGGCGAGCTGTCGGCGGCGGAGTAATTCGCCAGATTGTTGGTGGCGAGGTTTCGCACGCTGATGAAGGACTGGGAATCGAGATGGGTGGTTCCGCGCGCGAGCCCGCTGTCCGTGTCGTATGCGTTGATGTTGAGGCGGAACGGGGTGGCGGCGGACGCCTGGACGAACTGGCCGTCGGTGACACGGAGGATCGGATTCGTGTCGACGAGGTCGGCCCAGTAGAGGCGGACGCTGTCCCACATGCTGGTCCGGCCCGTCGTGCCAACGGTTCCATTGGCGGTATTGAAGTGGACACTTGCCCTGACCACGGCCGCGTTTGCCGGCGAAGTTGCGGAGAACCAGAATGTCTTCCAGTCATCTGTTAGATGGGTTACGATATTATCCGTTTCTGTCGAGTAGAGGCCCTCATTGGCGCTGTTGAGGAATTCAAATTTCAGCACAACCTGTGCGGCATTAAAATCATCGACCCCTTCCCGGGCCCGCACGGAAAAGAGATATCGCCGGCTGACGTTCTCTTTAATGGTGTAGTCCTGATGGAATCCCCCGTAGTGGTTCGTGGGGTCGGAAGCGTGTATTGTGAACAGAATACCATTGCCTCCGCCTTCCCCGGCGCTGTTTGTAAGAATCGTCCCCAAGGCGCTGTGAAGAACCCACTGGTTAGGATCGTTCAAGTCTCCATCCTTGAGCAGATTGCCGATGTTGGTTCCGCCCAGGGTCATGCCGATCTGCGGAACGGCGAGGACCGGGGGCGCCTTGTCGTCGTCCGTGACCCAGAAGTGCAGCGGGTAGTTGGTCGTGGTCGCGCGGTCGTAGGACACGCTCCAGGTGGGCTGCGTGCTGCCGTACCACACGCCGCGATCCGAGTCCAGATCGTCCGCGCTGACGGTCAGTGTCCACATACTTTCCATCGCCAGGTTGGTCGGGTTGATGGGCGCCACGTTGTACACGACGGCTGTGACGGATGCGGCGCCGCTGCCGCCGAAGAAGGTCGTGAACGGCAGGTCGTATCCGAAGTCCTGGTTGACGGAGTTGGTCAGATCCCAGTTCGGCTGGATGTTTCCGGCGAGAGCATCGATATTGTGATAGTCGTTCGTCGCGTACCAGATGCCGGACGGATCGGACAGGAGCACGGCAATGTCGAACATGCCGCCGGAAGAAAGATCGCCGTCGGTGGTGTTCGTGTTCACTGCGCCCGGCGTGTAGTTCGTTCCGATATAGAGCAGGGTGGGTACGGGACCCTCCGTGTCGTCGTCCACGACGGTGAAGGTCATGGGCGTTCCGTTGGAGAGGGTGCACAGATCGTACTGCCAGAACCCGCTCTTGCTGCAGACGCTGTAGCGGGTGGTATAAAAGCCCAGAATGCCCGGGCTGTAGCCCGCGTGGACGGAATCGCTGGCGACCATCATCGTGTTGCTCGCGTACCAATTCCTGAAGTCGGGTACTTTGTTCGCGAGGATTTCCGTGCCGGACGGGTTCAAGATGTCATAGCCCAGATGGTCGGGTGAACTCAGATCCCAGGTCCAGAAGGTCACGGAGAACGCGCCGCTCGTGACTTGGCCGTCGGTGACCTGGTTGCTGACGCCCACCGAGTAGTTGGTCACCCAGACCAGGGTCGCGTTGCAGAGGTCCGCCCACGAGGTCGCCACGCGGATTTCGTCGAAGAAGCATTCGCCGGGGCTCATCCCCACGGCGTCGCTGCAGCCGGCCTTGATGCCCACGCCGTCGATATAGCTCACGATGCCCGTCGCCGTGCTGGATACCCCCCAATTTGGCTCCGAGGAAGGCGTGTTCGTCCACCCCGGATAGGAGACCGCGCTGAACCGGCGGGTTGCGAAGTCGTATTTTCCGATGACCAGGTACGTGTTGGTCAGCGCCGCGCTCCAACCGATGATTCGATTTGTGGCGGTTCCGCTGGAGCCCCAGTCGCTCAGGCCGAGGTAGCCATCGGCGCCCCAACTATCCCCGAAGAAGACGGTGTGGGTCGAACCGGTGACGAAAGTGAAGCCGCACCAGCGATTGGGGCCGTTGCTCTGGACGCTCATACGGCCGGAAATGTAGATCGCGCCGTTCGTGACCTTCGGGAAGTTCCGGTAGGCTTCCACGGCCCAGATGCCGTTGCCCTGATCCGGCACCCGGATCCGGTTGCCGCCCCGGTCGGGGTAGGGCCACATGTAGAGGAACTCCGGACGGTCGGGCGTGTCGTTGGAGGTGATGATGAAGGCCGGGTCAGCGTTCCAGGAACCGGACCAGCCGTGCCCGCGGCTCTGGCCGTTCAGTTGCGTGACGCCGCCGGTGTAGCAGAATTCTTCGACGATTTCATGGGGCATGTACTGCAGCAGATTCGTCGAATCGGCGACGCCGGGGGAGTAGTAATCGCCGTCGTACGTATAGAAGATGTAGTGGTTGGTGCTGCCGGGTTGGAGGATGTGTTCCACCCAGACGCCCTCCGGCAGCTTGGCCACCACGCGGGTGCCGTCAGTCCCAACCGCGTCGCCGACGTTGTACGCCACGCCCTGCTCCAGGGGCGTGGGCGCGTTGGTCTGCCTGTGGACGACGATAACGCCGTAGTTCAAGTAGTTGGTCCATTGCAAGCGGACCATTTCGCGCCCGTCCCGCCACGCCTGCGCGCCGGTCGGGTCGTCGAGCGCCGACTGGCCCTTGCCCTGGATCTGGAAATCATACGGGTTCTTGGCCGTGTTGTTCGTGATGTACACGGTCGCCGTGCGCGTGCCGGGCTCGGACGGATCGAATACGATCGAGAAGGTGGACGTTCCGCGCACGCCGGGGAGTTCATAGGCCACCATCTCGTCGAAGAGCGCCTGACCGCTCGCATACCATGATTCACGCCAAACGCCCCACCCGGCGCGCAGAAACGCCGCGTTGGCCGGCGCCGCGCTTGTGACGGCGATCTGCTTCCATGTGCCCGGCGTGATCTGCACGTTGTGAGTCGTGCCGGCGGAGAACGTCAGTTGCGTATCCGAGATGGACGTATCGGAGGCGGTCCTCCATTCCATCTTGAGCAACCCGTACAGGTTGGACATCGTTTGCGCGCACCCCGCCGGGGTTGTCACCCAGGCGGACCATACGTACGTGGACCCGGGGGTCACGGGGATATCCATGTGGGAAACGTTCTCCCACCAGGCCGTCATGAAGTTCGTGCCGTGCTTGGCGTACACTCCGTGGAACTCCTGTGCCACGCCGCAGTTCCCCCCCATGTTCCACGCGTCGGCGTTTGCCTCGAAGCTGGGGTTGGTCGCGATCAGGTTGTAGGCGATCGTTTTGAACGTCTGCTGGGCGATCGTGAAATCCGAGGCGTGTAGGCCGCCGATCGCAATGTCCGATGCCCGGATGACGCACGGCCCCGTGTTGGTGATCATGAACGTGTGAAGCTTCGACCCGCCGCTCAACGCCACGGTGCCGAAATCGGTTCCGTCGACCTGCGTGGGCGTGGTGTCGCCATCCGCGATCACCGCCCCGTTCGTGCCGAGAACATCCATGTCCGGAGGAGCGCCTGTGCCCTTGATCACGAAGTCATAGGGCGATTTGCCCGTCACGTTGTTCGTGATGTAGACCGTCCCGGTCCGGGCGCCGATGGCGGACGGATCGAAGGTGACCCGGAACGTGGTGGTGCTGTGGCCGAGCAGGTTCATGCATACGACGGACGCATTGTCGAAGTAGGCGTCGCCGTCTGAGCCGGCCCCGCTGGTGACGGTCAGGACGAGACGTCCTTGGACGCTGTTGGCGGGTGACGTGCAGACGCCGCTCATTGGGATCCACTGATCCTGTGGATCGGTGGGTTTGAGATCGTCCAGTATATACGCGGCCAGCGGGGTTCCCCCGCTGTCGTAGAACTCCGCCTTGAGGACGCCAGACCGGTTGACCAATGGCTTGGAGGATCTGTGCCGTCCTTGGACGCTGAAGACGTACACGGCGCCGGTCGCGCACGTGAAGTTCTGATAGATACCTGTGTCGTCCCACCAGATTTTCACGGACATCTGGGAATCAATGTCGTTCTGATACCAGCCGCCGGTCCCCCATGTGTTCCAGTTGTTGATGACGGCCGTGCCCAGTTGCGCCGGGTTTCCGCTCAGGGCGAAGTCCCCGTTCAACAGCAGGTTGTTCGTGTGAATGGCGGGCACTCCCGTGACCGTGAAGTCCGAGGCGTGCGTCCCGCCGATGGCCACGTTGTCGATGAAGAGGAGCCCCGTACCGTCGTTGGTGATGGTGAACGTATGCTCCTTGGCCGCGCCCTCCAGCGCGACGCTGCCAAAGTCCGTTCCGTCGGCGATCTGCGGCGTCGTGTCGCCGTCGCTGATCACGGCGAGGTTCGTGCCGAGGACGGTGATGTCCGGCGCGGAGCCCGCCAACGGCGTGAAGATGAGCCGGATGCTGTTTCCACTCTGATCAACCGAGAACGATCCGCCGCCGAGGGAGGGGATAAATTCCGCGGTCGTGACGGTGAAATCGGTGGCGTCAAAACCACTTATCGAGCCGGCGGTGATGATGGTGTTGGTCCAGCCCTGCCCGGCGTTGAAACCGGTCGGGTTGCCTTTCAACGCGATCGTGAATCGATTGGCGGAGTTCGCGTTCACGGTTACGCTTCCGCTTGCCTCGAGAAAGTCCCAATCCACCCCGGCGGTTCCGCTCATGGCGGTCAGATCGATCTGTATTTGACCGTTCGTGGGCAGGGTGACGGCGGCGCTTTTGAGTTTGCCCACGGTGTTGGACGCGACGCCCGGGCTGACGCAGCCGAAGATGTTGAGGTCCGCAACCTGGCCCCCGCCGTAGAGGAAAGCGCCGCTGCTTACCGTCACGGCGGAACTCGAATTCGTGCCGTTCTGAATCAGCGTGCCGGCGCTGACCGTGGTGTTGCCGCCGTGCGTGCTTGTGCCGGAAAGCGTCAGCGTGCCTGAACCTGTCTTGGTCAGGACGCCGCCCGCGCCGCTCATGACGCCGGCGAAAACCGTGTTCGAGTTGTTGCCGCCGCAGGTCAGCGTTGAGTTGCCCATCACGATCGTGCCGGTGCCGGCGATGGATCCGATCGTGTCATTGCCGGCGGCCATGTTGAACGTGGCCCCGTTGGAAATGGTCATCGCGCTGTTGTCCGAGATGCCGTTGGCCGCGGTCAGTTGAATCACGCCCTCGTTGATGTACGTGGGGCCGGTCCATGTGCGGGTCGCCGACGAATAGTTGAGGGTATTTGTGCCCGTTCCATCCTTGATGAAAGTTGCCGATCCCGTGGGGAGATCGCCCCAGATATCCACCACGCCGGTGCCGCCCACGATCAGGGTCTGGCCCGCACCGGAGACATCGCCGTTCGCGCCCAGTTGCAGGGTGCCGCTGTCGGAGTTAATCCGGGTCAGGCCGGTGAGCGTGATCGGTCCGTTGTAGCTGTTGTTCCCGGAGATGTTGCGCAGGGCGCCGCCGTTGTTGATGCCGGTGCCGACCAGGCTCAAAGGCTCCGCAGGTGTCGCGATGCCGCCTGTCAGTTCAAGGGCCGCGCCGCTCTGGACGATGGTGCCCGCCGTATGACTGCCCAGCGCCCACGTGCTGGAGATTCGCAGGACGCCGTTCGAAACCGTGTTGGTCGAAGCGTACGAATTGTCCGCCGACAGAATCAGCATGCCGACGCCGTCCTTGTTCAGGCCGCCGCTGGAAATCACGCCGCTGATGGTGTTCGTGTTGGGACAGGTGATCGTCCGGATGCCGCTGTTCAGGCTCATGTTGCCGGTGAGGATCAGGGCTCCGCCGCCGCTGTACCCCAGCGTCACATCGCCCTTGATCACAATGGCCTTGGTGTTCGTGCGGGTGGTGGTGCCATCCGTGCGATACGTCGTGGCGTTCGACATCGTGAGAGTTCCGCTGCCCGTCATCGTTCCGGTGAACTGGCGGATTTCGCCCTGGTACATCGTGATGTTTCCGCTGTGCGTTCCCGGAAACAGAAAGAACGCGCCGAGTCCTTGTTTGATCAAGTTGCCCGACCCGGTCATGGTTCCCCCGTTCATGCCCGAGTTAAAAACGTTGGAAAAAACGAGGGTGCCGCTGTTCAGGCTCATGTTGCTTATGATGATGAAGTTGCCTGCCGACACTGACACCGTCGAGCTGTTGTAGTTCGTGAAAGCGCCATCCCAATAGGTGCTCCCAGTGACTGTCTTGGAGACTTTGCCGTTGTACAGGGTCAAGGCGACCCCCCGCACATGAACCGCCCCGTAGTTGATGTCCAGCGTCGCGTTCGTCCCGACGTTGACCGATCCGGTGCCCACCGCGTTTGTGTGCGTCTGCAGCCGCACCGTTCCCTTTTCCACCCAGATTCCGCCGCTGAAGGTGTTGTCGTTGGCCAGGATCACCGTGCTGTTCTCTTTGACGGCCAACCCGCCGGCGTCACTCAGCACGCCGTAGAGGGCGAGCGTTTTGCCGTTGTTGCCCCAGACGTTGATCCAGTTGCCGTTGTTCCATATATTACTGTTGAGGGTGATGTTTCCGGAAACGGGATTGATCTCCACCGGATTCTGGAAGGAGATGGGCACGTTGAACGTCTGCGCGCCCGAGACGTTGTTCTCAATCTTTCCGTACAGGTCAATGCCGATGTCCCCGTTGTTGTTGAGCGTGCGGGCGGGGCAAGTGGCTTCAAAGAGGAGTTGGGCAATCTTGAACCAGCCGCTGTTCAGGATCGTTGTGGGACGATTCGCGTTGTTGAGATGCACCACATGCTGGCCCCAGCAATCCGGCCGGCCGCGGGCCTCGTTTCCGCTCCATCCATTGTACCACCATGGACTGGTAGGCGTGCCGAAAGGGTCGCAGCCTTGACTCGAATCCCAATAGTCGTTCGTCCAATCATCCCGCCAGTAGACGTCCGCTGCTTGAGCGGCCGCTATACCGGTCACCATCCACAGGAGGATGGCTCCGGCGACTCGACCCAGGGTCCGGCGGTGTCCGATTTGTCCGGACGCGGACCGTTCAGTCCTGATTTCGTTGCGAGACGTTTTCATCGTGTGCCCACGCTTTGTTGGTTGTTACCCCGGTTATGGCTCCACCAGCCGCACCCTGTATTTGCGCATCTCACCCGACATGCCGTTGGTGATCGTCGTCACCGTCAGGTCGCTGTCCGCCGTGATCACATCGCTCACGTTGCTGTAGGAAACCGGGTCCGCCCAAGGGATGTCCATGCTCTCGAGCTGGTATCGTTTTCCGGCGACGGAATCCCACGAGATCCTCGCGTGACCTTCCGCTTCGGACGCGATCTGCACGGCGACGAAGACCGACCGATTGTCGAGCGGGTCGGTGCCGGCGCGGTACTCCTCCCCGTCGGTCATGCCGTCGCCGTCGGTATCCGGGTTGAGCGGATCCGATCCCAGACTCTTCTCCCAGGAGTTGTTCAGGCCGTCGCCGTCGTCGTCCCGCGGATCGATCGCGTTGGTGGTGGCGGACATGCCGATGAGCAGGACGCTGTTGTCGTACACGGTCAGGACCTGGGAATCGGCATAGAAAGTGGCATCGCGCAGCTTCGGGGCGTTGAAGACGCGGACGAAAATCTTGCTGTTGTTCGCGGGGCGCTCGCTGAGAGCGATGGAGAAGATTCCGGCATCGACGATTCCCGGAGCCGTCAGATTGCCGACATGGGACTGGCCGCCGGCCACCAGGGAGTTGTTCGTGCTCGGCGTGCCGTCCACATCCGGCGGTTCGATTCCGTTATTGACCCAGAGCACCTGCACCAGGTCGCATTCGGACGCGGGCGCCGTGGCGGAGCCTTTCAGGTTTGTGCCGAACTCGTCCGTGATGGGGTTGGATGTGCCGATGGCGACCGGCAAGTTGAATTGTCCCTGCGCGGAGAGCGCGAAGATGAGCAACAGGACCGCCACGCGAGCTGAACCATACCGAAGGACTTCCGGGAGCCCTCTTTTCAAGACCCTGGCCTTTTGGACTTCAGGCTTCATGGTCAACCTCTACGATGTGATATTCGCTCTTTTCGGGCCTCTTTTTTCATGACGGCTCGCATACCGAATGCCAAGCCGAGGAACAACAGGAGCAGATGGCTGGAACTGGGTTCCGGGATGATGACGAAGTTGGTGGTGATGGAGGTCTGATAGTTGCCCCCGAAATCCACGTTGACCTTGAAGAACTCGCTTGTGATCCCAAAAACGGCGGACGTGTTCCAATCGACCACGTCTCCGGCAACCGGGTAATTCGTCGTGTCGAAGAACCGGATGTACAGGTACTTGATGACGGAGTCGTCGAAGCTGAAGTTATTGGCGGTATAGAACGTGCCCTCGGTCGTGCCGTAGGACGGGGCGCCGATTCGAACGTAGCCGATGAAGACATCGTCGCCCAGCACCGAGTCGGCGACCAGGCCGCCGCCCACGTACTTGGGCCCGTTGTTGATGGCGTCGGTGCTTCCGAAGATCATCACCACGGAGCCGTCCGCAAGGGGAGCGCCGCCGGAATCTTGCAGCGAGTACGAGACGTAGGCGATGAGATCGACAATCGCGGATTGCGAAACGGTGACGCATGAGAGCATCAGCGTTGCGCAACACCAGAAAACCATCAGCCCTCTGTGAGGGGTTGTTCTCATGTCTGCATCACAATTCGCATATACAGAAACGCCCCAACCAGGCAGCAGACCAGCGCGCCTCCAAATCCCCCAACTTCTATCATCTCTGCGAGGACGTATAAGGACTGCCTGATCCTGCTCTCCCTATTAGGGATTATACATAGCCATGTTGGGCATTTATGTCAAACGAATCGGCTTGTAAAAACAGGGTTCAAATATGGAAAAAACGTTTTACTGATTCAAAGGGGTTGACGGGCGGATAAAACCCGGTGTTGGGCTTTGGTTCCAGAGGGGGTGATCGGGCTTTCAAAACACGCGAAAAAACCCCGTTTCACGTAACGATCCAAGGGCATGTTCTGAAGGACTGGCTTGCTCAGGTATTTTCGGGTTCAGCATAAAGGTCGGTTCGGCGGCGGGTTTTACGTCGTTCTGTACAGGAATCCATTGATTTGTGGCTATTCGGAAAATGACTCTTGACCGATCGTTTCACGCCTCATAGGATACCCCAGTTTGTAGCAGGTTTTGTAGTCATCTGCGTCGGTGTGTGCCAAGAGTGGGGTATACCCACTCTTTTGCGTCTAGGACCTTGGTGCCGGCGCGGAGGCATCTGTGACCCCGGCAAAGGGTGGAGGGGAAAAGGCGATGAACAACGAATTACTGGCCGTTCTTGAGTACATGGAAAGGGAGCGCGGAATCGAGCGTGAAACACTGCTCGTGACCTTGGAGGCAGCCCTTCTCAGCGCGTCCAGGAGGAACCTCAAGCAGGTCAAGGATTTGCGGATCGATATCGACCGGAAAACCTGTGATATTCGCGCTCTGGCGAAGGTTCGGGTTGTCGAGCGCGTGACCGAGCCGAACGACCAGGTTGACCTGGCGCAGGCGCGCAAGTACAAGCCGGACGTCAAGATCGGCGAGATCATCGAGATCGAAGTCACTCCTGGGAATTTTGGCCGTATCGCGGCCCAGACTGCCAAGCAGGCGATTCTTCAGAAGATCCGGCAGGCCGAAAAAGAAAGGGTCTTCGAGGAATACAAGGACCGCGCCGGCGATATCGTCAGCGGCATCGTCCGCCGTTTCGAGCGGCGGGATGTGGTTGTCGATCTCGGCCGGGCCGAGGCGGTCATGACGGACCGGGAGCGCGTGCCGACGGAGGATTACCAGATCGGCGACCGCATTCGCGCCTATATTGTGAGCGTCCAGAATAACCCGCAGGGGCCGGAAATCCTGATCTCGCGGGGACATCCCGACTTTGTCCGGCGCCTGTTCAAACTGGAAGTCTCCGAGATTGCGGATAAGACCGTGGAAATCAAGGGGATTGCCCGTGAAGCCGGCTTCCGCACGAAGATCGCGGTGGTTTCCAACGATGAGAAGGTCGATCCGGTCGGCGCGTGCGTGGGCATGCGCGGCATGCGCGTGAAGAACATCGTCCGCGAGCTTTCCGGCGAGAAGATAGACATCGTGCGCTGGCATGAGGACGTCAAAACCTACGTCACGAACTCGCTCGCGCCGGCGAAGCTGATCCGCGTCAATGTGGACGAGGAGTCGCACACGGTCCATGTGATCGTCGAGGCGGACCAGCTTTCCCTGGCGATCGGGAAAAAAGGCCAGAACGCGCGGCTGACGGCGAAACTGGTCGGCTGGAAGATCGATATTCAGAAGGACGAGGCGGACATTTCGTTTGACGAGAAGGTGGCCCGGGCCGTGGCGGAACTCGCGAAGGTCGAGGGCATCGGCGACGAATTCGCCGAGAAGCTGGTTCGCGCGGGCTTCCTCACGCCCGAAGGCATTCTCGCCGTGGAGCCGAACGATCTTCTGAGCGTCGACGGATTTACCGAGGATATGGCGAAACAGGTATACACGGCTGCCGAGGCGGCGTTCGAACGTGAACACGGCAAGGCGGAGGAGACGACTTCCGATACATGAGAGTCCACGAGCTAGCGAAAGAACTTGGAATCACCGGGAAGGACTTGGTGGCGAAACTTCACGAGTTGCATCATGACGTGAAGAGCAACCCCATGACCGCGCTGACGCCCGAGCAGGTCGAATTGGCCCGCAAGGCATTCGGCGGCGCCCCGGCGGCCGCCCAGCCCGCGCCGAAGCCGGCGACTGCGAAAGAATCTCCGAAACCTGCTGCACATAAAGCGATTACACCGCCGGCGGAAAAGCCCGCGGAGAAGCCGGTCCCGCCGCCGCCTCCGGAGAAGAAAGTCATCCTCATTCGCGGGCCGGTGATCGTAAGGGATTTTGCCGAACAGCTTGGGCTGAAGCCGAACCAGTTGATCGCGGAGTTGATGACGATGAACGTGTTCGCGTCGATCAACGAGCGCGTTGACTTGAAGGTCGCGCAGCAGCTCGCCGACAAGAGGGGCTTCACCCTCGAGCAAGAAAAGAAAGTGGTCGAACACAAGCCCGTCCCGAAGCCGGCGGAGAAAGCCGCCGAGCCCGAAGTGGACCGTTCCGACGACCTCGTGACCCGCGCGCCGGTCGTCACGTTCATGGGCCATGTGGACCACGGCAAGACTTCCTTGATGGACAAGATCCGGCATTCGCACGTCGCGCGGGGCGAAGACGGCGGGATCACCCAGCATATCGGCGCCTACATGGTTCAGTATCGCGACCGGCAAATCACGTTCCTCGACACGCCGGGCCACGCGGCCTTCACCGCGATGCGCGCGCGCGGCGCGAACCTGACGGACATCGCCGTCATCGTCATTGACGGGGTGGACGGAGTGATGCCGCAGACGCGCGAGGCCATCCAGCACGCGAAGGCGGCGAACGTCTGCATCATGGTCGCGATCAACAAAATCGATTTGCGGAACGCGAATGTGGATCGCGTGAAGCGTCAGCTTCAGCAGGAAGGCGTCACCCCCGAGGATTGGGGCGGCGATATCGTTTGCTGTCCGGTCAGCGCGGTGACGGGAGACGGGATTGATCGTCTTTTGGAAATGATTCTTCTGCAAGCCGATATGCTTGAACTGAAGGCGAATCCGCGCCGCCGCGCGCAGGGCTATGTCATCGAGGCGCGGCTGGAAGCCGGCATGGGGCCGACGGCGAATTTGCTGGTGACCCGCGGCACGTTGCGCGTCGGCGATGCGCTCGTGTGCGGCCCGTACTGGGGCAAGGTCAAGGCGCTGATCAACGACCAGGGGATCAAGGTCCGGACCGCCGCTCCCTCTTCGGCAGTCAAGTGCCTCGGGATGACGAATGTTCCGGAACCGGGAATGGAATTCCAGGTGTATCCCGACGAGCGGCTGGCCCGTTCGACGTCCGAAGAGCGGATGGCCAGGAAGCGGATCGATGATATCTCGATGCCGAAGCGCGCCTCGCTCGACGACCTGCTGCGGAAACCGACCGGCCCCGAGAAGCAGTATCTTTCCCTCATCCTCAAAGCCGATGTCCAGGGATCGCTCGAGGCGATCGAACAATCGCTGATGGGGATCAAGAGCGAGAAGGTGGCTCTGAAAATTATCCTCGCCGGCGTCGGCTCCGTCACGGAGAACGATGTGCTTCTCGCGAGCGCGTCCAACGCGATCATTCTCGGGTTCCACGTGGGCAAGGAGAACGGCGTTGCCGGCATGGCGAAACGCGAGGGCGTGGAAGTCCGGCTGTACAGCGTCATCTATGAACTGCTGGACAACGTGCGCGATGCGATGGTCGGCCTGCTGGTTCCGATCAGCAAGGAAGCGATCACCGGCCATGCGGAAATCCGCCAGGTGTTTGAGATCAGCAGGAAGGGCAAGATCGCGGGTTGCATGGTCGTGGATGGGAAGGTGACTTCCCGCTCCCGCGCCCGTATAAAGCGCGAAGGGGACGTGGCTTACGAGGGGTCGGTGGCCTCCCTCAAGCGGTTCCAGAACGATGCCTCGGAAGTTCGCGAGGGGCAGGAATGCGGTATTCGGCTTGGTGATTTTTCCGACTACCGCGAGGGCGATATCATCGAGTTCTACGAGATGGAGAAGATCGCCCAGCAATTGTAAGACAATGGGGCGCTGGAGGACTGGAGTAATGGGACGGATACCGAACCTCCTCATGGCTCATCGCAAGCAAGGGCGGTTCAACGCTCCATCGCTCCGTCTCTCCCGCACTCCCATCGGGAGTTTCCCTCCATGAGCGTGAAGCGTCTTGTCCGCGTCAACGAATTGATCAAGAGGGAGGTCGCCACCGCGCTCTACCGGGTGATGAACGAGAAGGACTTCGACCTCTCCGCGGTCTCCGTCACGCGCGTGATTACCAGCAGCGACCTGCGCACGGCGCGCGTCTTCGTTTCCATTCGCGATCACGAGCAGCAGCGCAACTCCCTGATCGCCCGGCTCCGGCATCACAGCGGAGCGATCCAGTCGTTCGTCGGCAAGAACGTCATCATCAAGTACACGCCCAAGCTCACGTTCGAACTCGATGAGTCCGTCGAGCAGGGCGATCGGGTCTTGCAGATCATCTCCGAAATGGAATCGTCGGCCGATGCGCCCGGTCCGGAGGATCAAAATTCGGAATCCGGCGCGCCGGCACCGTCCGATGAATGATAAGCGTCCATCGACGCCGCTCGGCGCAACGGATCCTCTCGACGGATTGCTCCTCGTGGACAAGCCGGCCGGGCCGACGTCGCACGATATCGTGGACGAGATTCGCCGGTGTTTCCGGCTGGAGAAGGTCGGCCACGGCGGCACGCTGGATCCCATGGCGACCGGCCTGCTGATCCTCCTCCTCGGACGCGGAACGAAACTCTCCAACTACATCATGGGCGCCGACAAGGTGTACGAGGGCTTGATGCGCCTCGGCGTTTCCACGGATACGGAAGACCTGGATGGCCAGGTGGTTGCGGAAGCCGATTGCGGCGGTGTGACGCGGGAAAGCGTCGAGAGCCGGATGGCCGGGCTGGTCGGCGACCAGATGCAGACGCCGCCGATGGTCTCGGCGGTCAAGCGGAACGGCGTGCCGCTGTACAAGCTCGCGCGAAAAGGGAAAACCGTGGAACGCGAGCCGCGCCTGATCCACGTGTACGAATTCAAGATGCTCGATTTCGCCCTGCCGTGGGTCAGCTTCCGACTGCGCTGCACGAAGGGAACGTACGTCCGGACGCTGTGCGCGGACATTGGACGCGCGCTCGGGTGCGGCGCGTATCTCCAACAGTTGCGCAGGACCCGGTCGGGAACCATGACGGTGGACCAGGCGACCGGCTACCAGGAAATTCTGGGCCTGGACGCCGAACAGCTCGCGAAGCGCGTGGTGCCGATTCACCAGTTGCTGATCGACCGGATGAAGACATGAGAATCACCCGCCAACTGGATGACCTGGGTCTCGAAGGGCGTCCCGTCGTTCTCGCCGTCGGATCGTTCGATGGAGTCCATCGCGGACACCAACGCGTCGTCGGGCTTGCGGTCGAGACAGCTCGGACGGCCGCCGGCGAGGCGTGGGTCCTCACGTTCGATCCGCATCCCGCGAGAATTCTGAAACCGGAAACCGCGCCGCCGCTGATCACCTCCGCCCTGCACAAGGTCCGCCTGATCGAGGAGCTCGGGGCGGACGGGTGCGTAGTCATGCCGTTTACCCGCGAACTCGCGGCCGAGGAGCCCGCCGATTTTCTGAAGCGGATGAAGGCAACCGTGACGGGCCTGACCGAGTTGGTCGTCGGCGAGAACTGGACATTCGGGCATCGCGGACGCGGGGATGTGGCGCTGCTCCAGAAGCTGGCGCCCGGCCTTGGATTCTCCTCCACGGTGGTTGCGCCGATCGTCTGGAAGAACGCGGCCGTCTCCAGCACGCGCGTGCGGCAGGCCGTTTTGAAGGGTCATCTTTCCGAAGCGCGGGAAATGCTCGGCCGCCCCTTCAGCATCCTCGGGACGGTCGTTTCCGGAAAACGCCTCGGGCGTCAACTCGGTTTTCCGACCGCCAACCTCGACCCGTACAACGAGGTGCGGCCTCCGTCCGGCGTGTATGCCGTCCAGGCGCTCGTCCATGGCCGCGCGCTGGACGGGGCGGCGTTCCTGGCCGAGACCCGCGAGACGCCGGGCGCGCCGTCCGGCTTTGTCACGGAAGTTCATATCCTGGATTTTGACGAGGACATTTACGGGGCGGATATCGAAGTGCTGTTCATCGACTGGCTCCGGGCGGCGCAGCGCTTCGACTCGCGCGGCGCCCTGAAGAAGCAGATCGGGCTGGATGTTCGGAACGCGCGGGACCTTCTCGAAGCATCGCGGCGCGGCCGATGACAGAAGGATGGCCGGCGGAATCCTGGCGGCGGACGGGCCGCGTCCTCCGTCGTCTATGATCTCGACTGGGGCCGTGCCGGATATCTTAGCTCTTGCGGGGGATGTGCTCTTGTCACAGAATAGAAACCCTTCCGCTATCCGCGGAAGAGGGAGGGTGAACGCATGAGATCGACTTCGTTATCCCGGGGCGCCTGGTTTCTGATTGTCCTGGGCCTTGTGGTGGTGGCGGTTCTGGGCATTCGAACCATCAGCAACAGCGATTTCTGGATGCACCTGGCGCTGGGCCGCCGGATCGCCGAGAACGGGTTGCAGAAAACGGATGAAATCACCTTCACCGTCTCGGGGACGCCTTGGGTCAACGCCTCGTGGCTGTACGATCGGGTGTTGTTCCTGTTGTGGCGGCTTGGATCGGCGCCGCTGGTGATCCTGGCGCACGTCGCGGCGGCGGTCCTCGCGTTCGCGCTGCTGATTCCGACGGCGCGGAAATGGGCGGGCGGAATCTCCATCCTCCTCGCGTTGCTGTTGAGCGCGTGGCTGCTGGCGGCCCGGTTTACCGTGGCGCCGCACATCGCGGCGCTTCTCCTCGCGGCGATCTTTGTGAGGCTGCTTTCCGAACCGCGCAAGCCGTGGGCACCGTGGGCGGTGCTGCTGCCGCTCCAGGCGCTGTGGGCGAATACGCATATATCCTTTTTTCTGGGGCCGCTGATCTGCGCGGTCTTCGCGTTCCAATACCGGGCGCGCGCGCGATCCGGCGAAGGCGGTGCGTCGAATCGGTTCACGCAGACGCTCTGGCTCGCGGCGGCCGCCCTGCTGGCGGGGCTGGCGAACCCGTACGGGTTGAAGCTTTACGCGCAGGGCCTCGCGAACGTGACCGACGGGGCCTTCAAGTTCGTCCAGGACTGGATCTCGCCTTTTTCGGCGCAGTTTCCGGGGTCGGTGTTTCCGAAACACATCACGACCGTGGCGCTGGTTGTGGGCGCGGGAGGGCTGGTTTCCGAGAAGCGGAATCTCCCGGTCGGCCTGACGACGCTGGCCGTGTTCAGCGCTTTCCTGATCATCTTGTTCCCGCGGAACATCGAGTGGCTTGCCCTGCTCGGGTTCCCGTTCTTCGCGCTCAGCCTGAATTCAATCGGTATGCTTTTCGAGAACGGCATCCGCGCGGCGGCGAAATCGCAAAACCGCCTGAGCGCCCGGAGCGTCGCGGGCGGCGCGGCGGTTGCGCTGGCCCTCCTTTCGCTCTCGGCGGTTGTCTCCAACGCGTCTTACCTGAACGCGGGCAGCGTGTCTGTCTTCGGGCTGGGCGTGGAATACGGGTTGTTCCCGCGCGAGGCCGCCCGGGTGATTGCGCGGCCCGACTTCCCGGCGCGCGCGGTGAATCTCGCGCAGGACGGCGGGTTTCTCGCGTGGGAACAGCCCGCGCGGCGGATCTTCGCGGACTCGCGCGCGAATCTCTACGGGGCCGAATTCTACAACGCGCTGAACAAGTGCCTTGTCGGCGAGGAGAACGCGTGGAAAGACCTCATTGAAAAATGGAGCGCCGACGCGGTCATCATGAACTGCGCCGTTCCGTTTGGCGCGAACGCGGTGCGCGGGCTTCTGTGCGATCCCGGCTGGGCCCTGGTGTATTTCGACGGCACGACGGCGCTTCTGGTCCGCGCCTTGTTTGAGAACCGGGCGCTCATCCGGGATGCGGAGATCCAACGCGCGGGGCTCCGGTTGATCGAGGAGGAGCGCCGGCGTGTTCTGGAGTCGCCGCGCTGCGTCGTTTCGCCGCGTCTGATCGGCGCGGGCGAAATGTTCCTCGCGCTGGGCCGGTATGCCGAAGCCGAGTCGGTCTGCCGCGCTGTGGCCGACGGCGCGCCGATGATGGGCCGGGCCTGGATCAACCTGGGCATCGCGCAGACCGAGCAGGGGAAAGAAGAGGCGCTGGACACCCTCCGGCACGCCTGTCAAATCGCGCCCCGGGAAGTCCTCGCGTGGATTTCCCTGCACCGGGCGGCGAGCCGCGACGGCCGCGAGGACGAAGCGCGCACGGCCATCGAAAGAGCGAAGAGGGTCAACCCGAAGACGACCGCCCTGTTCCTGGCGGCCCAGCCGGACACGCGGAAAAACGCGGCCCGGCCGCCGGCTCAATAGGCCAGTTCGCCGCGGAAGACGTGGACCGCCGGTCCGAGCAGCGTCACGTTGCGCGCGCCATCGGCGGTCAGTTCGTAGTTCACTTCCAGCAGGTCGCCGCTGGCCGGAGTCATTTTGACCGGCGCGCGGACGAGGCCCAGCTTCCCGGCGATCAGCCCGCAGGCGGTCATTCCCGTGCCGCAGGCCAGCGTCTCGCCTTCCACGCCGCGCTCGTACGTGCGCACGCGCAGCGAGTCGGGCCCCGTGACCTGGATGAAGTTCGCGTTCGTCCCGGCCGGCGCGAAGTCGGCGTGATGGCGGATCCGCGCGCCCATTTTTTGGACGTCGAGCGCGTCCAGATTCTCCACGCTCACGACGGCGTGCGGCACGCCCGTGTTCACGAACGAGCAGGCGAGAGGCTGGTTGTCGATCATCAGCGTCCGATTCATGCGCCAGTCCTTCGGGTCCGTCATGTGAAGAAGGATCTGGTCGCCGCGCGCGTCCGCGCGCACGATGCCGGCGGGCGTTTCGATGGACATGGACGCCGGCGCCGCGCCGATCTCATGCGCGAGCCGCGCGATGCACCGCGCGCCGTTTCCGCACATATCCGCTTCGCCGCCGTCCGGGTTGAAGAAGCGCATCCGGAAATTCGCCTTCGCGGACGGCTGGATCAGCAGGATGCCCTCGCAGCCGACGCCCGTGCGGCGGGCGGAAATCCGCGCCAGCCAGTTCCGATCCTGCGCCGGAAAGGTCTGCGCGCGGTCATCCACGAGAATGAAGTCGTTCGCCGCCCCGTGCATTTTCCAGAATTGAAATTTCGCTGTCATAAGAGGAGGGGAAAATACCCCGTTCCATTCCCCGAAACAAGAGTCAACCACGGATCGAAACCGCTCCGCGCCCCGGTTGCGGGGGGTTTCTTCTCGACTTCGAGGGGACGGCATTTTAGAAAGTGAGACCCTTTTTGAAGGAGACTGCGTATGGCGGAAGAACTTCAGTATCTCATCGAGCGTATCCAGAAGGAAGCTGTGGATTCCGCTGAACAGCAGGCGGCCCGGTTGATGGCCCAGTCGAAGGAAAAGGCCGCGGCGGTCGTCCGTGAGGCGGAGGAGAAGGCCGAGGCGATTCTCCGCAAGGCCGAGCAGGACGCGCAGGTTTTTACCGAGCGCAGCATGCGCACGCTGGACCAGGCCGCGCGCGATCTTCTGATCACCGTGGGGCAGGGTGTGGAGAACATCGTCGCGGACCTTGTGGCCGAGGCGACCGGCGAGGCGCTCAAGCCGCAGGTGCTCGAGCAGATGCTCGTCAAAATCGCCGAAGCGTATGCCGCGAAGGGGGGCGCGGAAAGCCGTATCGAAATGCTCGTCAGCCCGGCCGACCAGCAGGAACTGGTGAAGTTCTTCGCGGAGCGTTACCGGCAGAAGCTGGTCCACGGCATCGAACTCCACGCGGACAGCCACATCGTCAAAGGATTCAAGGTGTCCTGCGTGGACGGGCATGCCTTCCATGATTTCACCCGCGAGGCGATCGCGGAATCTCTGGCCCATTTTCTACGTCCCAAACTGGCGGAGATCGTGCATCGTGCCGCCGGGAGCTCCAAGGAAAAGCCCGCGTGAAACCCTACTATCTCATCGCTTCATTCCCGCCCCTGATCTTCGGCGAACCGCCGCCGCTCACTCCGGAGAAGCTGGCGGACCAGTGCCGCCCGCTGCTGAACGCCGCGGAGCGCGCCGAACTGGAGGGCGTGCTCGAAGGCCGGATCCTCTCGCTGACCTCCGCTTTCGCGCGGCGGTGGCGGATCTTCGACACGACGATCCGCAACGCGATCGCGCGCGCCCGCGCCGGCCGGCTCGGCGTCGAGCCGGCCGCCTGGCTCCGGTCGCAGGAGGGGTTCGACGCATTCGCCGAAACAGCGGTTGCGGATGCGTTTGCCAAGCCGGGCCCGCTCGATCGCGAACTGGCGATCGACCGTTTTCGCTGGCAGTTTCTCGATGAAGCGGCTTTCGCGGACCCGTTCAGCTTTACCGCCGTGCTCGCCTACGCCATGAAACTGCGCCTGGCCGTGCGCTGGGCGGGGATGAAGGCCGAAACGGGCCGCGAGAATTTGAAGGAACGCCTCGAGGAGATCGAGGGCCTGCCGGTCGCGGCCGGACAGGCTTGATGTTCCAAGGATTGGAAAAACGGGCGGATTTTTTCCCAAGGGTTGGGAAAAGGCCGCCGCCGGACAATTTATGAGCGCCAAAATCGGACGAATTATCGGTGTGAACGGCAACCTGCTGACCGTCGAGTTCGAGGGGTCGGTCGTGCAGAACGAAGTCGCGTACGCGCATCTCGGCGATCTGCGCCTCAAGGCCGAGGTGATCCGCGTTCGCGGATTTTACGCGGATTTGCAGGTGTTCGAGGATACGACCGGGCTCAAGGTCGGCGACATGGTGGACTTCACCGGCGAGTTGTTGTCCGTGGAACTCGGGCCCGGGCTGCTGACGCAGATCTACGACGGCCTTCAGAACCCGTTGCCGGAGCTGGCCGCGAAATGCGGGTTTTTCCTCCAGCGCGGCACGTATCTCAAGGCGCTGGATCGCGCGAAGAAGTGGGCGTTCACGCCGACGGCGAAGCCGGGCGACTTCGTGGCCGCGGGCGGGACGCTCGGCACGGTCCCCGAGGGGATCTTCAGCCATTCCATCATGGCGCCGTTCCGTCTGCGCGGCGGATTCACCGTCGCGGAGATCGCGCCGGCGGGCGAGTACACGGTCGAGCGCGTCATCGCGCGGCTCCGCAACGAGGACGGCGAGGAGGTCCCGGTCACGATGATGCAGACCTGGCCGGTCAAGATTCCGATTCGGTGCTACGCCGAGCGCCTTCGCCCGTCCGAGCCGCTGGTCACCCAGATTCGGATCATCGACACGTTTTTCCCTGTGGCGCGCGGCGGCACGTACTGCATTCCCGGTCCGTTCGGCGCCGGCAAGACGGTGCTCCAGCAGATCACCAGCCGCCACGCGGACGTGGATATCGTGGTGTTCGCGGCGTGCGGCGAGCGCGCGGGCGAGGTGGTGGAGACCCTGCGCGAGTTCCCGAAGCTGACCGACCCGCGGACGGGCAAGTCGCTGATGGAGCGCACGCTGATCATCTGCAACACCAGTTCGATGCCGGTCGCCGCGCGCGAGGCGTCCGTGTACACGGCCGTGACGATCGCGGAGTATTACCGGCAGATGGGCCTCGGCGTGCTCCTGCTCGCGGACTCGACCTCGCGCTGGGCGCAGGCGCTGCGCGAGGTGTCGGGACGCCTGGAGGAGATCCCGGGCGAGGAGGCGTTCCCCGCGTACCTCGAGTCGGTCATCGCCTCGTTCTACGAGCGCGGCGGGATCGTGCGGCTGCACGACGGGCGGACGGGCTCGGTGACGATCGGCGGGACGGTCAGCCCCGCGGGCGGCAATTTCGACGAGCCGGTGACGCAGGCCACGCTGAAGGTGGTCGGCGCGTTTCACGGGCTCTCGCGCGAGCGCTCGGACGCGCGGCGCTACCCGGCGATCCATCCGCTGGACAGTTGGAGCAAGTACCCGGGGGTCGTTTCCGCCGGGGACGTCGCCGCCGCGCGCAGGGTCCTGCGCCAGGGCAACGAGGTCAACCAGATGATGAAGGTCGTGGGCGAGGAGGGTACGACTCTCGACGATTTTATCGTCTATCTGAAGGGCGAGTTCATGGACAACGCGTACCTCCAGCAGGACGCGTACCACGAGGTGGACGCGGCCACGCCCGCCGCCCGCCAGAAGCACGTGTTCGCGCGGATCGCGAAGATCCTGCGCACGAAGATGACGTTTGAGGACAAGGATGCCGCGCGCCGCTTTTTCCAGCGGCTCACCCAGCTCTTCAAGGATTGGAATCGCGAGGCCATGACCGCGCCCGGGTTCAAGGAACTCGAATCGCGCGTGGAGAGGATGGTCGAGGAGGTGACGGATCATGCGTAAGGTGTACCATCGCATCCACCAGGTTGCCGGCAACGTGATCACGGTCCAAGCGACCGGGGTCAGCTACCGGGAGTTGGCGCAGGTGACGTCGGCGCAGGGCGTGTCGCTCGCGCAGGTGATCCGGCTCGAGGGCGACCGCGTGTCGCTCCAGGTGTTCGCGGGCACGCGGGGCGTCGCGACGGATTCGCAGGTCCGCTTTCTCGGCCACACGATGCAGGTGCCGTACTCGGAGGCCCTGCTCGGCCGCGTGTTCACCGGGAGCGGCCGGCCGCGCGACAGGGGGCCGTCCGTCACGGGCGACGCGACGGATATCGGCGGCCCGTCCGTGAATCCCGCCAAGCGCATCATCCCGCGCCGCATGGTGCGCACGGGTATCCCGATGATCGACCTGTTCAACACGCTGGTCGAGTCGCAGAAGCTGCCCATCTTCTCCGTCGCGGGCGAGCCGTACAACGCGCTGCTGGCCCGCATCGCGCTCCAGGCCGAGGTGGACGTCATCCTCCTCGGCGGCATGGGGCTCAAGCATGACGACTATCTTTTCTTCCGCGATTACCTGGAGGAGCACGGCGCGCTGTCCCGCTCCGTGCTGTTCGTCCATACCGCGGCGGACCCGGTCGTCGAGTGCCTGCTGGTGCCGGACATCTCGCTCGCCGTCGCAGAGCGGTTTGCCCTCGATAACAAGCGCGTGCTGGTCCTGCTGACCGATATGACGAATTTCGCCGACGCGCTGAAGGAAATCGCGATCACGATGGAGCAGATTCCTTCGACCCGCGGCTACCCCGGCGACCTCTACAGCCAGCTTGCGGCCCGCTACGAGAAGGCCGTGGACTTTGATACCGCCGGCTCGATCACGATCCTGTCGGTCACCACGATGCCGGGCGACGACGTCACGCATCCCGTCCCCGACAACACCGGCTACATCACGGAGGGCCAGTTCTATCTCCGCAACGGGCGCATCGAGCCGTTCGGTTCGCTGAGCCGGTTGAAGCAACTGGTGAACAAGAACACGCGCGAGGATCACCGCACGATCATGAACACGATGATCCAGCTCTACGCAGGGTTCAAGGAGACCCTCGAAAAGCAGGCGATGGGGTTCCGCATGAGCGCGTGGGACGGGAAACTTCTGAAATACGGGGAGCGGTTCGAGCGCGAGATGATGGACCTGGGCGTGAATGTGCCGCTCGAACAGGCGCTCGACAACGGCTGGCGCATTCTCGCCGATTGTTTTGAGCCCGAGGAGACGGGCATTCCGACCCGGATGATCGACTCGTTCTGGCCGGAAACGACAGAGATTAAAGCGTCTTGAACATAGGGTTCCGCTTTCAGGTTTCGAGGCATGGCCAAGGTCAAACATACGAAGACGGCGCTCAAGGCCCAGCGCGATTCGCTGCGCCGTTTTAAGCGCTATCTGCCGACCCTCCATCTGAAGAAGCAGCAGCTCCAGGTGGAAGTACGCCAGGTCGAGATGCGCATGGAGGAGAAGGAGATCGTCGAGAGCCGCCTGCGCTCCGGGATTGAGGCCTGGATTCGGTTGTTCGGAGAGCCGTTCGATTTCCCGAAGCATCTGCGCGTGGAACGGATCGAGCGGACGACCGGCAACATCGCCGGCGTGAATATCCCGGTCCTGCAGCGGGTCGTTTTTCAGCGCACGCCGTGGGACCTGTTCGAGACGCCGTTCTGGGTGGATGACGGCATCCTCGCCCTGGAGGAACTGATCCGGGTCCGCACCGAGCGGCGGTTCCTCGAGGAGGCGCGGCGCCTGCTGGCGGAGGAACTGCGGGTGACGAGCCAGCGCGTGAATCTGTTCGAGAAGGTGAAGATTCCGGAATGCCGCGAGAACATCCGCGTGATCCGGATCTTCCTCGGCGACCAGCAGACGGCCGATGTCGCGCGCAGCAAACTCGCGAAGGGGCGCACGATCGAAAAGGTGAGGGCGGCATGATCGTCCCGATGAACAAGGTGGTCCTGCTGTGCACCGCGGGCTCGCGCGACCGGACGCTCGACGCGCTGCGCGATCTCGGCGTCCTGCATCTGACGCCGATTCAGCCGCCCGCGGGCGAGGATCTCGACCGCGGGCGCGAGCGCGCGCACCGCGTCCGCCACGCGCTCGATGTCCTGCCGAAGAAGCCCCGGACCGCGCCGTCGGGCCGGGATGCCGAGGCGGTGGTCAACGAGGTCCGGGATCTGCTGTGCCGGCGGCGCGAGGCGGCAGCGGCCCTTGACTCGCTCGATCGTGAGAGGCAGAGGGTGGAGCCCTTTGGCTCTTTCGATCCGGCCGCCCTTCGCCGTCTCGAACAGAAGAATATCCGGGTGCGGCTGTACGCCGTTCCGCGGCGGCAGAGCGTCGAGATCCCGGAGGGCGCGGTCAAGGTGGCTCTCCGGGAGGACAAGACGATGTCCTACTTCGCTTTGATCAGCCGGGGCGAGGCGAACCCGGGGGTTCCCGAAGTCCGGCTCCCGGAATTGTCGCTGGAGGAATTGCGCAAGCGGATTGAGGAAAAGAACGAAGCGGTTCAGGCCGTCGCGCGCCGACTCGCGGAACTGGCCGGGGATCGGCCCGTGGTGGAACGTCTGGCGGCCGAAATGGATGAACAGATGCAGTTTATCGAGGCCCGCGAGGGGATGGGGGCGGCGCATTCCGTGGCCTATCTCTCCGGGTTCTGCCCGGCGGACTCCGTCGAGTCGGTGCGGCGCGCCGGGGTGGAAAACGGGTGGGGGATCGTGATCAGCGAACCGGCTCAGGACGATCGCGTGCCGACGTTGCTGCGCAATCCGTCCTGGGTCAAACCGATCAAGCCGCTGCTGGAGTTCCTCGGCATCCTTCCGGGTTATCAGGAAGTGGATTTAAGCGGCGCGATCCTTCTCTTCTTCAGCCTTTTCTTTGCGATGATCGTGGGGGACGCGGGGTACGGGCTGTTGTTCCTCGGGTTCAGCCTGTGGGGTCGGCGTCGCTTTCCTCACTTGCCCGCGCCGTTGTTTCAGTTCCTCAACGTGATGAGTGTGTGTACCCTGGTTTGGGGCGTGCTGACCGGACAGTATTTCGGCATCGGCAACGCCGCCACACAGGACCCGCCGACTCTTCTTCCGCCGCTCGTGCCGTGGCTGACCCGCGAATCCAATGTCAAACTTCTCTGTTTCGTGATCGGCGTCACTCAGTTGTCGCTGGCGCACATCTGGAATATCTGGCGTCTGCGGAAAAGCCCGCGCTGCCTGGCGCAAGTCGGCTGGTTGTGCATCACGTGGACGATGTTCTTCTTTGCCTGCGCGATGGTTCTGAACTTCCCGTTCCGGAACTACGTGCGATGCATCGATGTCTTGAATTGTCAGTTCCCCGCGTTCATGGGTCCGGTTTTTCTCGTCGGCGTGGCGCTGATCGTCCTGTTCATGACGCCCATCCGATCTTTGAAGGACAACTGGTTCGATCATGTCATGCTGCCGCTGAACCTGGTCAGCAACTTCGTCGACATGGTTTCGTACATCCGCCTGTTTGCCGTGGGGGCGGCGTCCTACGCGGTGGCTCACAGCTTCAACATGATGCTGGCGCCGATGATGGGTCGCGGGTTGACCGCCCTGCTTGCCGCGATCTTCCTCTTTCTCGCGCACGCGCTGAACATCCTGCTGGGGCTGATGGGCGTCATGGTGCACGGCGTGCGCCTCAATACGCTGGAGTTCTCGAGCCACGTCGGTGTGCAGTGGACGGGAATCCCGTACGAACCGTTCAGGCGGAGAGAGCGCGAAGAGGTTGTTTTGCAGGTCCGGCAAGGTTGAAAAAATAAAACAAGGATCGAAAGGAGTACGAGATGGATCCCGCGATGATATCAACATTGGGCAAATTGGGGGCGGCGGCGGCCTTGGGGCTTGCCGCGGCGGGGTCGGCGCTGGGGATAGGGGCTGCGGGATCGGCGTCCATCGGGGTCTGGAAGAGGAGCTATGCGCAAAACAAACCCGCGCCCTTCATTTTGTTCGTCTTCATCGGCGCGCCGATGTCCCAGACCGTTTACGGCATGATCCTGATGAACCAGATGGTGAACCTGAGCAACGTCTCCGGGTTCACGAATTGGGGCGCGATGGTGGGCGCGGGGATTTTCGGCGGGTTGGGCATGGGCATTTCCGCGTGGTTGCAGGGCATCGCCGGCGCGGCGGCCGCCGATGCCATGGCCGATACGGGAAAAGGCTTCGGCAATTACCTCATGGTTCTCGGTGTGATCGAAACCATCGCCCTGTTTATACTGGTTTTCATCGGCGCGGCGATCAAGTAGTATCCGGCGCTTTTGAAAGGAAGAACGTGTCGATGGATATCCAATCTTTGTTCGCGGAACGGATCGGCGGGGCCCGGTTCGGGCTCGGCAACGAGATCTACAAATTCGAGAGGATCAAACGCGCGAAGGTCGCGACGCTGAAGGCGCATCCGGACGTGGAACTGCTGGATTTCGGCGTGGGCGAGCCGGACCAGCTTGCGCCGTTTCCGATTCGCGAGGCGCTGAAAAACGCGGCGGACGATCCCGCGAACCGCGGCTATGCCGACAACGGCATCCGCGAATTCCGCAACGCGGCGGCGCGGTACATGAAGGAGTTCTTCGGGGTCGCGGACCTGGATCCCGATACCGAGATCAACCACAGCATCGGCTCGAAATCGGCGCTGGCGCTGTTGCCGCTGTGCTTCGTCAATCCCGGCGACACCGTGCTCGTCACCGTGCCCGGCTATCCCGTCCTCGGCACGCACGCGGCGTACCTGGGCGGGAAGGTTGTGAGGATCCCCCTGCGCCGCGAGAACGGGTTCTTTCCGGACCTGAAGAAGATCGAGGCGGCGGAACGGCAATCCGCGAAGCTGTTCTACGTGAACTACCCGAACAACCCGACCGGCGCCGCGGCGACGGAGGCGTTTTTCGACTCGCTGATCGAGTTCGCGGCGAAGCACAATCTCCTGATCGTTCAGGACGCGGCGTACGCGACGCTGATCTACGGCCGCGAGCGGCTGTCGATCCTCGGCCGGCCCGGCGGCAAGGACGTCGCCATCGAGCTGCACTCGATGAGCAAGAGCTTTAACATGACCGGCTGGCGGCTGGGGTTTGTTGCGGGCCATGCGAAGGCCGTGAAGGCGTTCGCCGAGGTCAAGGACAACACGGACTCGGGCCAGTTCAAGGCGATCCAACTGGCCGCGTGCGCGGGCATCGCGGACAAGCCGCTGTCCGAGGCGATCCGGAGCCATTACGAGCGGCGACTCCAGAAGCTGGTGGCCGCGCTCGCAAGGTGCGGATTCGACGCCGCGATGCCGGGCGGCACGTTCTACCTGTATGTCCCGGCGCCGAAGGGCGCGGGCGCCGTGAAATTCGCGACGGCGGAAGAGGCGTCGCAGCACCTCATTCGTGAGCATTCCATTTCGACGGTGCCGTGGGACGATGTCGGTTCGTTTCTCCGTTTCTCCGCGACATTCGAATCGAAGAGCGACGCGGATGACGACCGCGTGCTTGCGGAACTGGAACGGAGATTGGGGGAGGCAAAGCTGATCTTCTGAGGCTCGACACGGGATGCTGGGCGTGCGAAACCCGGCGTCCAGCGTCGAGGAACCCTATGAGCGAAAAAGTTCTATACAGCGCCGCCGTCGGAAAACAACTCTCCGTCTTCGTCGAAGACGAGCCCGGAACGCTCGCGGCGGTCACGAACCTGCTGGGCGAGCACGGGATCAACATCTACGCGCTGACGCTGGCCGAAGGCCTGGGCCACGGCTACGTGCGGATGGTGGTGGACAAGCACGAGGAGGCGGTGAAGCTCCTGCGCGCGGACGAGGAACTGATCATGGAGCGGGACGTGATCCTGCTGGAACTTTCCAACCAGCCCGGCAGTCTGGGCCGCGTGGCGGGCGCGCTCGGCGGCGCCGGGGGCAACATCGAGTATGCCTATTGCGCGGGCGGCCCGAGCGTGGACAAGGGGCTGGTGGTCGTGCGCGCCGACGATTGCGAGAAGGCGCTGAAGATGTTGGAGAAGCTGCTGTAAAGAGTCCAAGGTCCAAAGTCCGCGCCTGACAACCTTGGACTTCAATCACCCCACGGTTTCCGCCCGTTGCCGTTTCTCCGGCAGGGCTTTGAATTGACCTGCACATAGACGCTCTCCGCGCCCAGCTCGCGCTCGATGTCCCGCACGAGTTCGGCGGTCGCGGAAACCTTGAACGCGGTGTGTGTTTCCACGAACACCTTTTCGCCGGTGGGGAACTGCAGGCAGAGCGTGACCGGCGTATCGCCGGGGTGGCGGCCGAGAATCTCCTTGATCGTCCAGAGCTTGGAATCATCGAGCCCCGAGGCGGGGACGTGAATGCCGACACGATCCGTGAAGTGCTTGTGCACGTCCTTCAGCGGATAGATCTCCGAGGCCTTGATGCGGAGCTGGTCCTTCTCCTTGACCAGTTCGCCGCAGACCATGACGGGCGCCTCGTCCTGAAGGTACACGCCGAATTCCTCGAACGTGCCGGGAAAGACCACGACCTCGATTGCGCCGTCGAGATCCTCCAGCCGGAACACGCCCATCGGCTTCTGGTCCTTCTTCGTGAAGCGCTTCTGGAACTGGGACACCAGGCCGCCGATTCTTGTCATGGCGCCGGAGTCCAGGTCGTAAAGCTTTGTCGTGTCGGCGAGGCTGTACTTCTTCAGCACCCACTCGAAATGGGAGAGGGGATGGCCGGAGATGTAGAATCCCAGCAACTCGCGCTCGGCGGACAGCATTTCGTTTTCCGACCATTTTTCGCAGGGCGGAAGCTCCTCGTCGGATGGGTCGGCCTGGGCGCCGAGCATGTCGAACAGGGAGGCCTGGCCGGCGACACGGTCCCGATGCTCGGACGCCGCGCGGGCCATCGCGTGATCCACCCCGTTCATCAGGCGGCTGCGCCACAGGCCCGTGAAGTCGAACGCCCCGCACTTGATGAGATTTTCCAGCGTGCGCTTGTTGACGATCGACGGGTCGAGGCGCGAGCAGAAGTCGAGGAGCCCCTTGTACGGGCCGTTCTTTGCGCGATCGGCGATCAGCGCCTCCATCGCCGCGACCCCGACGTTCTTCACGGCGGCGAGGCCGTAGCGAATCTTGTCCCCGATCGGTTTGAACCGGACGTCGCTGTCGTTCACGTTCGGCGGCAGGACGTCGATGTTCATCTGCTGCGCCTCGGCGACGAGCACGGGGAGTTTGTCCGTGTTCCCGATTTCGCTGGAAAGCAGGGCGGCCATGAACTCGACGGGGTAGTGCGCCTTCAGGTAGGCGGTCTGGAAGGAGACGATCGCGTAGGCCGCGCTGTGGGATTTGTTGAACCCGTATCCGGCGAAACGCTCGATGTTCGCGAAGATTTCCTCGGCCTTCTTCGCGGGGATCTTGTTCGTCCTGGCGCAGCCCTGCACGAATCTCTCGCGCATGGAGGCCATTTCCTGTTCGTCCTTCTTGCCCATCGCGCGCCGGAGGATGTCGCCCTGGCCGAGCGTGAAGCCCGCCAGCACGTTCGCCGTCTGCTGGACCTGCTCCTGGTAGAGCATGACTCCGTAGGTCTCCTTCAGGATCGGCTCGAGAAGCGGGTGGTCGTACGCCAGTTTCACGCGGCCGTTCTTGCGATTGACGTAGTCGTCCAGCATGTTCATCGGCCCCGGACGGAACAGCGCGATCATCGCGATCAGGTCCTCGATGCGCGTCAGGCCGATTCTCCGGAGGAGGTCGCGCATGCCCTTGCTTTCCACCTGGAACACGCCGACGGTGTCCGCCCGGTTGAGCAGGGCAAAGGTCTCGGGATCGTCCATGGGAATCCGGTTCATGTCCAGGTCGATGCCCCGGGTTTTCTTGACCAGGTGGACGGCTTCCTGGATCTGCGTCAGGGTCTTCAGCCCCAGGAAGTCCATCTTGAGCAGGCCGATGGCGCCGATGGGTTTCATCTCGTACTGCGTGATGATCTCGTCTTCCTTGTCGCGCTGGAGCGGGATCAGCTCGATGAGCGGCCGCTCGCCGATCACGACGCCCGCGGCGTGCGTGCCGGGATTGCGCGGCAGGCCCTCCAGCACGGGGGCGTACTTCATGATGCGCTTCGCGTTCGGGTCCTTCTGCGTCGCGGCGCGGAACTCGGGACTCATCTCGAGCGCCTTTTCGAGCGTGATGCCGGGCTGTTCCGGGATCATCTTGGCGAGCTTGTCGCATTCGAAGAGCGGGATTTCGAGGACGCGGCCGATATCGCGGATGACCGTCTTCGCGCCGAGCGTGCCGAAGGTGATGATCTGCGCCACGTTGTCGCGCCCGTACTTCTCCTTCACGTACTCGATCACCTCGCCGCGGCGCGACTGGCAGAAGTCGATGTCGAAATCCGGCGGAGAGACGCGCTCCGGATTCAGGAATCGTTCGAAAATCAGGTTGTAGCGGAGCGGATCGATGCCCGTGATGCCCAGCGCGTACGCCACGATGCTTCCCGCGCCGGAGCCGCGGCCGGGCCCGACGGGAATGCCCGCCCCGTGGGCAAAATGGATGAAGTCCCAGACCACGAGGAAGTAGTTGATGAAGCCGGTCTTCTCGATGACGCTCATCTCGAAGTGGTAGCGATCCGTGATGTGCTTTTCTTCATCGCTTTTCGGCGTGTCCACGTTCTCGATGCCGTAACGGGCGCGGAGCCCTTCCGTGGCCAGGTGGTGCAGATACGTCTTCTGGTTGTAGTCCGCGGGCACCTTGAATATCGGGAAGTGCAGTTCCTTGTCCAGCGCCAGTTCGACATTGCATCGCTCCGCGATTTGGAGCGTGTTGGAAAGGGCCTCCGGGTGGTCGGGGAACAGCTCCTGCATCTCCGCCCCGCTCTTCATAAAAAACTGGTCGGAGGAGTAGCGCATCCTCTTGGGATCACTTATCACCGTCTGCGTCTGCAGGCAGAGAAGCACTTCGTGTGCCTCCGCATGTTCCGCCTTCAGGTAGTGAACGTCGTTGGTCGCCACGACCGGCAGGCCCGTGCGCCTTGCGACTTCCAGAATACTCCGATTCGCGATTCGCTGTTCGGGAATGCCGTGGTCCTGGATTTCCAGGAAGAAGTTGTTCCTGCCGAAAATGTCGGCGTACTCGTTCGCAACGCGCACGGCGGCGTCCAGGTTGTTCACCGCGCATAAACTCGCGATCTCGCCCTTCAAACAGCTCGAAAGGCCGATCAACCCCTTAGAGTATTGCCTCAATAACTCTTTGTCAATACGTGGCTTATAATAGAACCCCTCCAGGTGGGCCATGGAGGAAAGGCGGCACAGGTTCCTGTAGCCCTCGTTGGTTTCCGCCAGCAGGACAAGGTGGTTGGAGTGGGATTTGCCGTCGAGGGTCTTGCGGTCGCGCATGTTTCCGGCGGCCACGTACGCCTCGCAGCCGAGGATGGGTTTGATGCCTTTCGATTTCGCCTTCCTGTAGAACTCGACGAGGCCGTAGAGCGTGCCGTGGTCCGTGATCGCCACGGCATTCATCCCGAGTTCGCCGGCGACGTTCATCACCCGTTCGACCTGGCACGCGCCGTCAAGGAGGCTGTACTCCGTGTGAAGATGCAGATGAACAAATGGAACGTTTTTGGAACTCATTGCATGCCCGTCAAATCGTTCTCGCTCCCGGTTCGCGTTCGGGGACCCGGCTTCGCCCGGAGGCGACGCCGCGGCGCGCGAGGGACGAGGAGGAGAACGATCTGTCTCCCCGCCACGGGACCGTTGCGCGTTGATTTATACCGCACGAGGAAGAGCGATGCAAAGACAAGTCTCGGCTGCGCGGGCGATTCGTTTCAACGGGTCGGTTCTGCCCCGTGTTTTTTCAGGCCGTTTCCGGCCCGGATGGGGGCTGAAATCGGCGGGAAAATGTGGTAGCGTGGGCGCGTGGATGAATTGAAGAATATTCACGAGCGTGAAGATCTGCGCGATCAGACGCGGTTTTTCCGCGATCGCGGTCACGCGGGCCAATGCCTTGCCGGAATGCTCAAGGATTACCGGGGCGCCGACGCGATTGTGCTCGCCATTCCGCCCGGCGGGATTCCCGTCGCCGTTACCGCGGCCGCCGCGCTTGAACTGCCGCTGGATATCATCGCGGTCGGCAAAATGACGCTTCCGCACGACAGGGAGGTCGGCTATGGGGCCATCGCCTTCGACAGCTCCATGTTGCTGAACTCGCCGCTTGTGCGCGCGGAAGGGCTGACGGAGGTGGATATCCGGCACGGCGTTGATGAAACGAAGAAGAAGGTTCGCCGGCGCATGCTCCGGCTGCGCGGAAGCCTGCAGCTTCCCGATCTGGCCGGGAAGCATGTGTTCCTGGTTGACGATGGCCTTGCCTCCGGGTTCACCATGCTGACCGCCATCGAATCGGTTCGCAACCGCAACCCGGCCTCCGTGATGGTCGCCGTCCCCACCGGCCATTTCCCGGCGGTGAAGGATGTCGCCCGGCGCGCGGATCGGGTGTATTGCGCGAATATCCGGGGCGGGGAGAAATTCTCCGTTGCCGCGGCATATGTGATGTGGCGGGATATCCTGGAGCCCGAGGCCGAGCGGATTCTGACCCGGTTTCATACCGGCCAGGGTGCGGGCCGCTGACCCCGCGCGCCCGCGACGGGCGCGGAATGAGGGGCCGGTTGTTTTTCCCTTGCACTTTGAACGCGCGGACGGCATATTCCCCGCCCTTTTAGCGGACTCGGTCGGATGGATCGATGTCCGGGCGGAAGCGAGAGCAGTAAAAGGTCAGTGATTATGTCTAGGAAAATTCCAATTTCGAGTATCCGGAACATCGGGATCATGGCGCACATCGACGCGGGCAAAACAACCGTGAGCGAGCGCATTCTTTTTTATACGGGCAAGACTCACAAGCTGGGCGAAGTTCACGACGGCGGCGCCCATCTCGACTGGATGCCGCAGGAGCGGGAGCGCGGCATCACGATCACCTCCGCGGCCACGACGACGTTGTGGAACCGTCACCAGATTACGCTGATTGACACCCCGGGGCATGTGGACTTCACCGTCGAGGTCGAACGCAGCCTTCGCGTGCTGGACGGTGTGATCGCGCTCTTCTGCGCGGTAGGCGGCGTCCAGCCCCAGTCCGAGAAGGTCTGGCGTCAGAGCGAGAAATACAACGTTCCGAAGCTCGCGTTCCTCAACAAGATGGACCGGACCGGCGCGGATTTCTTCGGCGTCTTGGAGGATATCCAGACGGAGCTCGGCGCGAACGCCGTCCCGGTGGTCATCCCGATCGGCAAGGAGGAGCGTTTCCGCGGGATTATCGACCTCGTCAGCATGAAGGCGATCTTCTACGACGAGGAAAGCCAGGGCGTGAAGTACCACGAGGAGGAGATTCCGGCGGACAAGCTGGAGGAGGCGAAGAAATGGCGCGCCCATCTCATCGAAAAATGCGCGGAGCTGGATGACGCGCTCCTCGAGAAGTTCGTCAACGGCCACGATCTGACGGAGGGGGAAATCACCGCGATTCTCCGCAAGGCGACGATCGCGCGCCGTGTCGTTCCCGTGTACTGCGGTTCCGCGTTCAAGAACAAGGGCGTCCAGCGCCTTCTCGACGGCGTGGTCCGCTGCCTGCCCGCCCCGAACGAGATCCCGCCCATCATCTGCGCCCAGAAGCCCGAGGTCAACAAGCGCAATCCGACGGAGACGGATCCATTCTCGGCCATTGCGTTCAAGGTCATGGCCGACAAGCACATGGGCAAGCTGACCTATATCCGAATCTACTCCGGTACGCTTTCGCAGGGCGACGTGGTCTATAACAGCACGCGGGACAAAACCCAGCGCATCGGCCGTATCCTGCGCATGCACGCAAATCGGCAGGAAGCCGTCGAGAAGGCCTTCTGCGGAGACATTGTCGCCATCGTCGGCATGTCCGACACGAGGACCGGCGATACGATCTGCAACGAGGACCATCCGATCCATCTGGAGGCCATCGAGTTCCCGGCGCCCGTGGTCTCGATCAGCATCGTGCCCAAGAGTACGGCGGACAACGATCGCCTCAGCGAGGCCCTGCACCGGCTGGCCGACGAGGATCCGACGTTCACGGTCTCGTTCGACCCGGAGACCCACGAGACGATCATCTCCGGCATGGGCGAGTTGCACCTGGAAATCATCGTGGACCGGCTGAAACGCGAATTCAATGTCTCCGCCCAGGTCGGCCGCCCGGAAGTGGCCTATCGCGAAACGGCGACGGTCGCCACGGACGGCGAAGGCAAGTACATCAAGCAGTCGGGCGGCCGCGGCCAGTACGGCCATGTCTGCCTCAAGCTCGAGCCGATGGTTGCGAGCAGCGGGTTCGAATTCGTCAACGACATCGTCGGCGGCGCGATCCCTCAGAATTTCATTCCGTCCGTCGAGAAAGGCATCGTCAAGGCGATGGCCCGCGGTCCGTTCGCCGGGTATCCCGTCGTGGACATGCGCGTGACGCTGTACGACGGCTCGTACCACGATGTGGATTCGAGCGATATCGCCTTCCAGGAGGCCGCGCGAATGGCCTTCAAGGAGCTGTTCCTCAAGGGTCGGCCGAAACTGATCGAGCCCGTGATGTCGGTCGAGGTGGCCTCGCCCGAGGAATTCATGGGGCCGGTCACGAGCTCCATTTGCCAGCGCCGCGGCCGGATTGAATCCATGGAGAACAAGGGCGAAACCCATATCGTAAACGGCATGGTTCCGCTCTCGGAAATGTTCGGATACGCCAATGCCCTGCGCACCCTGACCCAGGGACGGGCGAGCTTCTCCATGAACTTTGAACATTACGAGGCGGTCCCGCCCGCGCTGGCGGAAGAGATCGTCAAGAAGCGCAAGGCCGCGAACAAGGTGCGGTAGGTTTTTTCTCTTGCCTCAGCGGGGAGCGAGGTCTAATTGTAAACCTATGACACCGGGAAATACAAATCCTGAAGACGGCTCGTCGAAAACCAGCATTCTCATCCTGTGCATTCACCCCGAACTGGGTGAAACGTTCCTTCAGAACGTCTGCGCCGGAGCCGTGGGCAGCAGCGGCGATACCGTGGTCGAGGATCGCCCGGTCCACCTGGAGATCATGGCCGGCGATCCCCGGATGATCGCCGGGTGGGACGACGCGATGAAGAAGGCCGACGCGGTGGCTCTTCTCGTGCGCTTCCTGGATGTGATTTCCTTGGACAAAATACGCGCCATTTACCGCCGCCTTCCGAGCGAGCGCGCCGTTCCCATGTCCGTCATCCTGTTCCGCGAGGATGGCGAGATCGATTTCAAGATGAGTTGTCCCGCCTGCGGTCAGAAGCTGTGGGTCCGCGATTCCGATGTCAGCAAGCGCGGCCGCTGCCCCAACTGCAAGAAGGCGTTCAAGCTCCCGTCCCAGGCCGGCCATCTCAAGTCCCAGTTGATGCTGCCGGACGCCGTGCCCGCGATCACCGTGGTTCGCGGCAAGCCGGCCTCCTGCCGCGGCGCGCTCGCCAGCCTGATGTCGTACCTGACCGGCGCGATCGTTCCGAAGACGGATGGTCTGGATCAGGAAACGCTCAAGAAGACGACGGTCCGCGTCCAGCTCTCGGAGTAGATTCCCCTCCGCGGGACGCTTTTTCCAAGGATTGGAAATTCCGGCTGATTTTTTCCCAAGGTTTGGAAGAAGAGGGCCATGAACGACTCCCCGAAGTCTCTTTCCGGCATATTGCCCTGGACCCGCTCCTGTTTCGTCTGCGGCGAGGACAACCCGTACGGCCTGCATCTCCGTTTGCGGATCGAAAGCGGCCGGGTGTTTCTCGACTACACGCCGCGCGAGGCCGATCTCGGTTACAAGCACATCGTCCACGGCGGCATCATGGTCACGCTTCTCGATGAAGCGATGACCTGGGCCGCGATCGTGGCCGCGCGCCGGGTCTGTGTGGCCGCGGAGCTGGTCACGCGGCTCCGGAAGCCCGTTCAGGTGGGACAACCCCTGCGCGTCGAGGGATGGGTTACGCGCGGGACATCGCGGCTGATCCTGACGGAAGGCCGCATCCTGAACGCGGAAGGGCAGGCTTTGCTGACGGCCCAGGGCAAGTACATGCCGATGCCCAGGGAGCAGATCGAGCTGACGCAGAAGGATTTCGTGATCAGTCCGGATTCGATTCCGCCGCGGGAATTTACCGGGTGACCGGCAGGATCGCGGCTACCCGCGCCTGGGCGGCGGTTTCTTGCCCAGCTTGGCGAGGACGGCCTTCATGTCCTCCCAGACGTCCCGCTTGGCGGCGGGATTCCGGAGCAGGTAGGCCGGGTGGAAGGTCGGCATGAGATCGATGCCCTGGTAGCTCATCCATTGCCCGCGCAGTTTCGTGATGCCGACGGTTTCGATTTGCAGAAGGCCTTGGATCGCCGTGGCGCCAAGAGCCACAATGAGCTTGGGGTTGAGCTGTTCAATCTGGGCGCGGAGATAGGGCAGGCACGCGCTCATTTCGTCCGGCAGCGGCTTGCGGTTTTCCGGCGGGCGGCATTTCACGATGTTGCCGATGAACACCTCGTCGCGTGTGAAGCCCATGGCTTCGATAATTTTCGTCAGCAGTTGCCCGGCGCGGCCGACGAAGGCGAGTCCCTGCTGGTCTTCGTCGTACCCCGGGCCCTCACCGATGAACATGAGTTCCGGCGCGGCGGAGCCCTGGCCGGGTACGGCGCGTGTCCGCGTCTTGTGCAGGGGGCACTTCGTGCATTCGGCGATCCGGGCGGCGATCTCCTTCAAGCTGCCGCCGCCGGCGCCGCCGCGATCCTGCGGACGGGCGGGTTCCTCCCCCGGAGGCGGCGCGGGCAGGACGGGCGCGCTTCCCAGCCGCCGCACCGTCTCCGGATCGGCGGCGATCGAGGACGCGCCTTCTTCCTTCAACGCGTGGAGGTGCGCGGCCACGCTGTCCAGCAGACCGAGAAACTGTCGGTTCACGGATTCCCGCTTTTGCATCGGAATGTTCCTGTCGGACGTCATTTCGAGCGGAGCCGTTCCAGGCTGTCGGTCAGGAACAACTGGTCCATCGTTCCTTTCGGAATGGTCATGCCGTGGGGAAGCGGGAAATCGTCCGGGATGCGGCCCTCGAACAGGGGGAACCACGAGCGGTCGCGCCCCATCAGCAGCGTCTTCACCCACGGCTTGTTCAGGGTCAGTTGCGTAAAATAGATGCCGTCGATCTGCTTCGTGTAATCGTTGATTTCGTAGAACTCATCGATGCTGGACGGTAGCAGCAGGGACGTGCGGTTCCCGTACCAGGCGGTGGCCCACGGCATGTCCGTGCACATGATTTCACCCGGATCGAGCAGGTTGCTGACGTTTCTCGTGATGAGGTGATAGTAGGGCGGATAGGGGAGCCCCACGCGTGGCGGCATCATGGTCAGGATCAGCGGCAGGGCGGCGAGGACCACGAACAGCGTGGTGATGGCCAGGTTGAACAGCCGCATCCGGAGCTGGAGCCGCTCCAGCAGGATGAAAAAGAAGGCGAAGCCGTAGAGGATGACGAGCGGCCAGAAGACCACGAACAAGCGCGCCGTCGCGTCACCGAATACGCCGGCCACGAACAGGAGAAGCAGGGCCGAGAGCGCCATGCACCAGCGCAGGTGATGCACGGGCGTGCGGACGAAGCGATAGAAGAACGCGGTGATGAACAGGCAGATCAGGAGCCCGTCGCCGATCGTGCGAAGGTCCTGATTGTAGTATTTCGAGAGATGGGTGACCAGCTTGTTCTGGAGTTCCTTGACGACCGTGCCGGCGGTCATCTGCGGGGCGAGCGATCGCTCCAGCGCGTCCTCGGGGAACGAATCCGTTCCGCTGAGCGCCGTGTAGGGCGCCATGCCGAGCAGCCTGCCGCTCACGATCTGGTTGCGCGCGAGCCACGGCGAAAGGCCGACCAGGAACGCGGCGATGAAGATCAACGCGCGCTTCCAGCCGCGGTTCTTCATCGAGAGGCCGATGTACAGCGCGATGCCGGGGACGATCACGGCCGTGGCATACCGGGTCAGGAAGGCCAGCACGCAAAACACGAGGGCGATCCCCAGGGGGACCAGCCATTTGCGGGTCGGCAAATCCTCCTGCGCGCGCGCCGTCGCGATCAGGGCGGCGTACACGGCGGCGGTGACGAGGAACATGGCCAGAGAAATGCCGAGCCCGGAGATGCTGGTGCTCCAGACCGTATCGCTCAGGAAAAACACCGTCATGGAGAGCAGGCCGATCCGTTTGTCGAACAGCCGTCTTCCGATGAGAAGGACCAGGATGCCCGTGAGAAGCGTGAACAGATGGGAGAGCGGAATCACCACCCATTGCTCGGGAGGAAACACGCCGCCCGCGTTGTCGTCCGAGAACGAGACGCGCGTGGCCTTGAATCCGGCGGCCAGCATCAGGGGCCAGAGCGGCGCGTGCAGGGTGTCCGGATGCCCGTGGACCATCGGTTTGTGCTGGGGCGATTTTTCGATCAGGCCCCACAGGGTGAGGGGCCGGACGCACTGCGTGACGAATTGATGTTTCACGGCCAGGTTGCGGCCCAACTGGCTGTAGTCCATGGCTTCAGCCTCCTTGAGGCCGTGGAACTGCGTGGCCGTGTAAAGCAGCATGAGGATCAGGACGCCGAGGCAGTACAACCCGGCCTGGATCAGGCGCAGGCCGATGCCGACATCGACATTGTAAACAAGGTCCTGGATTCTGGTTTCAAAAGGTTTGGCCATGATGATCCCTTCTTCGTCCGCTCCGGCATACTATGGGCTGCTCGCGTCCGGCGCAACGTCGAACATCGAAGCGGGGCCTCGTTCAGCGTCCGGTGTTCTCCCTCAGTCCATACTCATTCAACTTCCGGTGGAGTGTCCGGCGGCTGATCCCGAGCTGGGCCGCCGCCTTCGTCCGGTTCTCGCCGTTGTTTTTCAGCGCGTTGATGATGTGCTGCTTTTCCACTTCGTCCAGGGACATGTTCGGGGCCGAAACGGCGCCGGCCTTCGGCTGGACGCCGTCGCGGATCGCGGCGGGGATGTCTCGGACCGTGAGTTTCTCGCCGCGGGACAGCACGATCATGCGCTCGATGATGTTCCGGAGTTGGCGGACATTGCCGGGCCAGGAGTAGGCCAGGAGAATGTCCATGGCATCCGGCGTGATGCTCTCGATCTTCTTGCCGTTGGTTTCCGAAAGCTCCTTGAGAAAGTGCCGGGCGAGCAGCGGGATATCGCCGGCGCGCTCGCGCAGGGGCGGGAGGTGGATGACGACCACGTACAACCGGTAAAAGAGATCCTCCCGGAACTTGCCCTCCGCGACCATTTTCTTCAAGTCGCGGTTCGTGGCCGCGATCAGGCGCACGTCCACTTCGATCGTTTCCTGGCCGCCGACGCGCTCGAACTTGCGCTCCTCCAGCACGCGGAGGATCTTTACCTGGATCGCCGGGTCGATCTCCCCGATTTCGTCGAGGAAGATCGTGCCGCCGTCCGCCAGTTCGAACCGCCCGCGGCGGCGTTCCGTCGCGCCGGTGAACGCGCCTTTCTCGTGGCCGAAGAGTTCGCTTTCCAGCAGGTTCTGGGACAGCGCCGCGCAATGGACCGGGATGAAGGGCCCCTGCGCCTGCGCGCTCAACCGGTGGATGGCGTGAGCCGCCAGTTCCTTGCCCGTGCCGCTTTCGCCTTCGATCAGGATGTTCGCCCGGCTCGGGCTGGCCTGCCGGATCGTGTCGAACACTTCCTGCATCGCGGACGACTGGCCGATGATGCGTTCCAGCCCGTACTTCGTGTCCAGTTGCTTGCGCAACTGGCGGTTCTCGGACTCCCTGTCGCGCTCGCGGATCGCGCGCTGGACTAGGAGGTCGAGCCGGTCGAGGTTCACAGGCTTCGTCAGGAAATCGTACGCGCCGCGTTTCATGGCCTCGACGGCGGTCTCGACGGTCCCGTAGGCGGTCAACAGGATGCATACCGGCTGGGAAGAGTGCGCGAGCGCGCGCTGCATGAGCGTGAGCCCGTCGAGGCCCGGCATCCGGACGTCGCTGAGCATCACGTCCACGGTATTCTCGTCCAGGAGTTCCAGCGCGCGCGGGCCGTTTTCCGCAAGCAGCACATCGTAGTTCCGTCTCAACGCGCGCGCAAGCCCGTCGCGGGTGTTCTTCTCGTCGTCCACGATCAGGATCAGGGGTTTCTTCTTCAAGGGGACACTCCGGGCTGGGTCTTCCCCGAGGGGCGGTGCGCCTTCAGCAGGCGGATCCGATGCTCGTCACGGGGCAGGAAGATCGTGAACGTCGTGCCGATGCGCGGCTCGCTGTGGACCTCGATCTGTCCGCCGTGGTCGCGGACGATCCGTTGAACAATCATCAGCCCGATCCCGGAGCCCTCGGACTTCGTCGTGTGATGCGCCTCGAAAATCTGGCTGAGTTCCTCGGGCGAGATGCCCGGCCCGGTGTCCTTGAAGGAGATGGAGACGAAGCGATCCGTGCTCGCCATGGAGATTTTCAGCATGCCCCCGTTGGTCATCGCCTGGATCGCGTTCCGGATGACGTTGAAGAACGCCTGTTTGATCTGGTTCGCGTCCAACTGCACGGAGGGAAGATCCTCCGGGCATTCGACCTCGACCAGCACGTCGCGGTCCTGGATCTCGTGCTTGAGGAACGCGAGCGTCTCGCGGAGCACGGCGGCCACGGAGCCGGGCGCGAGGTTGGGCTGCGTGGGTCGGATCGCGCGCAGGAACTGCGTGAGGATCTGATCCAGCCGCGCCACCTCCTTCTTCGACACGTCCACCAGCTCTTTCAGGGAATCCCTCTTTTCGGGAGGCAGGGTATCCATTTCGCGCTCGATCAACTGGAGGTGGATGTTCAGCGAATTGAGCGGATTGCCGATCTCGTGGGCGACTCCGGCGGCGAGCAGCGTCAGCGCGTTGAGCCGTTCGGACTCGATCGCCTGCGCCTCGTGCTCCCGGTCGCGCGTGATGTCGCGCAGGATGACCACGGCGCCGCTCTCGCCGGGCGTTTCCGGCGCGAGCGGAACGACATAGAAATCCAGGAACCGGTGCTCGGGATACGTGATTTCGATTTCGCGGCTCACGAGCCGGGACCATTCCTCCTCGTCGAGCTTCAGCACTCGATCCCACTCGATTTCGCGCAGATACCGCTGGATCGACTCTCCCGTGACCGCGTCGGAAGAAAACCCCAGCAGTTTCCCCGCCGCGCGGTTCGCGTACTTGATCCGGCTCTCGTGATCGAGCACGATCAGCCCTTCGCGCACCGCGTTGAAAATCGTCTCGAGCAATCCCTTCTCGTTGGCGAGATGCAGAAAATGCGTCTGCAGACTGCCCGGGTCAATGCGATCCAGCCGATCGATGAGCTTGTCCAAAAAGGCCGATTTCATTCGGCGGGAATATGCTCCACGCGACAAAAAGTCTCAATCGAAAAAATGAAGACGGGAAACGGAGGCGCCAGCCTGGAGGCGAATTGCCATTCTTTGACAGGGGCGGTTTCCTGTGTTATTTTCCGCGGCATTGTTGTCGGGGAGTTATGTCGGTGGCAGCTTCACAGCAGCGGGTGCTTGTGCTGAACCGCCTCTGGCAGGCGATCAATGTCTGTACGGCAGAGCGGGCGCTCACCCTGTTGTATTCCGGCCACGCCCAGGTGGTTTGCGAAAACGACGGCAACTTCAACACGTTTTCCTTTCGGGAATGGTGCGATTTCTCCGAGCAGTACGCGGGGGACGAGGTGGTCAAGACGATCACCTTCCGCATCCGAATCCCGCGCGTGATCCTGCTCCTGTTCTTCGACCGCCTGCCGAACAAGGAAGTGAAGTTCACGCGGCACAACGTGTTCGAGCGCGACAAGAACACGTGCCAGTACTGCGGGCACAAGTTCGACCGCAAGGACCTGAACATCGACCACGTGGTCCCGCGGCATCACGGGGGGCAGACGACGTGGACCAACGTGGTCTGCAGTTGCGTGGACTGCAATCGGCGGAAGGGCAGCCGCTCGCCGGAGGAGGCGCGGATGCGCCTGATCCGCAAGCCGAAGAAGCCGCGCTGGCGTCCGTTTGTCGAGGTGCAGTTCATTAAGACCGCCGACCATAGTTGGCGGTATTTCCTCGATCTTGCCTACTGGAACGTCGAGTTGGGCGAAGACTGACCTTCGGGTTCGGGCCGCCGATTTCCCGTGATTTTTTCCGCCTGTCCGTTTGCATGAAGTTTATTGTTGTGCAGGCTGCGACAGGTCATTACATTCGCGCCGACCGAAAATTTTTTGCGGAAGAAAATTCTCTAAACGAAAAATCTTCCGCGGGTATATGTACAGGCGAAGACGGAACGGACGGATGCGGAGGGTCGTTCATCATGGCGGTAGATGAGGAATCGAATGCGTATGGCATGGGGGCCGGCTGCCCGGTCCACGGGGACGAGCGCATGAAGGAATGCGGCATGTGTGGCACGGAGTTCTGCCGCATCTGTTTTCCGCGCTCGGCGGTCTGTCCCGATTGCGCGGAGCAGGTCGACGACGAGGATGATGAGGAGAATGACACGTCGGATTTCGACGACATCACGCACGTGGGGATGCTCATCGAGGATGACGAGGAAGAAACCGACGAGAAGGACGAGGACACGACCGAGGATATGACGGACGAGGATCGCGAAGGGGACTGAGAAACACATCGCTGATCTCTTCGACGGCCCGCGGAAATCCGCGGGCCGTTTGGTTTCCTGCGGGAAATGGCCGCCCGCCGGGTTACAGGGCCGTGACAATCCCCGCGATTTTGCTAAAGTGGGTCCGCCTTTTTCGGAGAGCGAATGACCGACCAGACCACACCCATGATGGGGCAGTACCGGCGAATCCGCGGCGAGGTTTCGCCCGATACGATCCTCTTCTTCCGGCTCGGCGATTTTTACGAGATGTTCTTCGACGACGCGAAGGAGGCGTCGCGGATTCTCGATATCGCGCTGACGAAGCGCCAGACCGTGCCGATGTGCGGCGTGCCGTATCACGCGGCGGATGTCTACCTCGCGAAACTCATCAAAGCCGGCAAGAAGGTCGCCATTTGCGACCAGATGGAGGACCCGGCGTCGGCGAAGGGCATCGTGCGCCGCGAGGTCACGCGCATCATCACGCCCGGCACGGTCCTCGAGGAGAATGTCCTCGAATCCGCCCGCAACAACTTCCTGGCGGGTGTCTGCCGGCAGGGCGGTGTGTTCGGCCTGGCATTGCTCGATCTGTCCACCGGTACGTTCTGGATCGAGGAGGGCGCGGGCCTTGCCGCCCTCCAGGACAACCTCATGCGCTACGCGCCGGCCGAGTGCATCATCCCGGAAGCGCTGAGGGAGGATCCGTTGTTCGGGACGTGGCTGAGCGGAGCGTCCGGCACGATGCTCAGCCCGTACGACGACTGGACGTTCGAGAAGGACGCGGCGCTGGATTTGCTCACGCGTCATTTCGGCGTGCATTCCCTGACGGGGTTCGGCTGCGACGGTTGCACCGCGGGGGTCGGAGCGGCCGGCGCGGTCCTGCATTACGTGACCCACGAACTGCGGCGGCAGGTCGGGCATGTCCGTCGGCTGTCTGTCAAGAATCCAACCGACTACATGCTGCTGGACGAGGCCACGGTCTCGAACCTGGACCTCGTGGCTTCGCGGAGTCCCGGGCGGGCGGGCTCGGCGACCCACCTCCTGCGCGTGCTCGACACGACGTGCACGGCGATGGGCAGCCGGCTCCTGCGCGACTGGATTCTGCGGCCGCTGATGGATGTGAAGGAGATCGGCCGGCGGCACGACGCGGTCGAGGTGCTGGTCAAGGACCGCAAAGGGCTCGCCGACCTGCGCGACGCGATGGCGCAGGTGAAGGACCTGGAACGGCTGATCGCGCGCCTCGGCGCAGGGAGCGGGAATGGCCGCGACTTGAAAGCCCTCAGCGTCTCCCTCTCGTCGCTGCCCGAACTGAAGGAGAAAGCCGCCGGCCATCCTGTGCCCTTGCTCGCCTCGCTGGCGGACGCCGTCACGCCGCTGCCGGAACTGGTGGACCTGATCGAAAAAGCGATCGTCGACGAGCCGCCGGTGTCGGTCCGCGACGGCGGGATCATTCGCAAGGACTACCACCGGGAACTCGACGAACTGAAGGATGCGGCGACGGAGGGCCGCAAGTGGCTGGCGGATTTCCAGGCGCGCGAGCAGGCGCGGACCGGCATCAAGTCGCTGAAGGTTCGCCACAACAAAGTCTTCGGTTACTACATCGAGATCACGAAGAGCCATCTGGAAGCCGTTCCCGCGGATTACATCCGCAAGCAGACCCTGGTGAACGCCGAACGGTTCATCACGCCGGAGCTGAAGGAGTACGAGAACAAGATTCTCGGGGCGCAGGAGCGTTCGCTCGAACTCGAACACGAATTGTTCGTGGAAATCCGCAATGCGGCCGTCCGGGAGACGGCGCGCATCCAGCAGTCCGCCGATGCGATCGCGCGATTCGACGTTCTCGGCGCGCTGGCCGAGCGGGCGCTGGCGCTGAACTACGTGCGGCCCGCGATGACGGACGGGACGGTTGTGCGAATCCGGGACGGCCGGCACCCGGTCATCGAGCAGATGTCCGAGGCGGAGCGCTTTGTCCCGAACGACACGCTGCTGGACGGATTGGAGAACCAGCTTATCGTCATCACCGGCCCGAACATGGCGGGCAAGTCGACGTACATCCGGCAGGTCGCGATGATTGTGATCATGGCGCAGATGGGCTCGTTCGTGCCGGCCGCGGAAGCGGAGATCGGGAGGGTGGACCGCGTGTTCACCCGCGTCGGCGCGAGCGACGACCTCGCGCGCGGCCGCAGCACGTTCATGGTGGAGATGCAGGAGACGGCGAACATCCTGAACAACGCCACGGCGCGGAGCCTGATCGTTCTGGACGAGATCGGGCGCGGCACGAGCACGTTCGACGGCATCAGCATTGCCTGGGCCGTCGCCGAATTCCTGCACAACAACCCGCGCGTGAAGGCGAAGACGCTGTTCGCCACCCATTACCACGAGTTGACCGATCTCGCGCTGACGCTGCCCGGCGTGAAGAACTACAATGTGCTGGTCCGTGAGAAGAACGACCGGATCGCGTTCCTGCGCAAAATCGTGGCCGGCGCGTCGGACAAGAGCTACGGGATCCAGGTCGCGCGGCTGGCCGGCCTGCCGCCCGAAGTCATCGACCGCGCCAAGGAAATCCTCGCGAATCTGGAAGACAGCGAGTTCGGGGAGGGGGGACAGCCGGTGTTGGCGAAGCACGAGGCGAGGAAGCCCAAGGATGTGCCGGGACAGTTGAGGTTGTTTGGGGAGGAGTAGTCCAAAGTCCAAGGTGCTTGCCGGAATCACTTTGGACCTTGGACTTGAACCGATCTCCTATAGGATACATGAAACAGACTGGTGATTCATGAGAAAAGAGAGAGATTCGCTCGGCGTCAAAGCGGTTCCGGACGAAGCGTATTACGGCGTCCACACGGCCCGGTCGCTGGATAATTTCAATGCGGCCGGAGAGCCGGTGCCGGTCGAGATCATCCACGGCATGGTGAAGCTGAAATGGGCCTGCGCGCGCGCCAACCAGCGGTTGGGCCTGCTCTCCGCGAAGAAGGCGGACGCCATCGTCCGCGCGTGTCGCCGTGTGCTCGCGGGGAAGGCGGCCGATCAGTTTGCGGTGGACGTTTTTCAGGCCGGGTCCGGCACGTCGTCGAACATGAATGTGAACGAGGTGATCGCGAACCTCGCATGCGTCGCCCTGGGAGGAAAGCGCGGCGACCGGAAGCGGGTTCACCCGAACGACGATGTGAACAAGGGCGAGTCCACGAACAACGTGTTCCCGTCGGCGATCCGCATCGCCTCGGTGGAACTCTCGGAAGGGCTTCTGAAAAGCGTCGAAGCGCTGATCCGGCAGTTGAAGCGAAAAGCGGCGGCGTTTTCCGACGTCGTCAAGAGCGGCCGCACGCATTTGCAGGATGCGGTGCCGGTGACTCTGGGGCAGGAATTCAACGCGTACGCGCGGGCGTTGGAGAAGGGGGTCGCGCGGGTGGAACAGGCGGTCGGAAAGCTCCTGGAACTGGGTGTGGGCGGTAACGCGATCGGCACGGGCGTGAATACGAAGAAGGCGTTCCGCCGGTTGATTCTTCAGGAACTCAACCGGGCGACGGGCAGGAAATATCGCGCGGCGAAGGACGGGCTTGAAGCGACGCAGTTCATGACGGACCTGGCTGAAATGTCGTCGGCTCTCAAGCTCCTCGCGCTGGATATCCTGAAGATCTGCAACGATCTTCGTCTCCTGAGTTCCGGGCCGAATACGGGCCTCGGCGAGATCGTTCTGCCGCCGGTCGAGCCGGGTTCGTCCATCATGCCGGGCAAGATCAATCCGAGCATTTGCGAAGCGATGAACATGGCCTGCATCCAGGTCGTCGGTCTGGACCACGCTGTGGCCGCGGCGTGCGGAGCGGGTCAGCTTGAGCTGAACACGCACATGCCTCTGATCGGCTGCAACCTGGTGAAGTCGTTCCGCATCCTGGACCGCGGCTGCGCGATGCTGGCGCGGAAATGCATTTCCGGGATCCGGGCAAACCGGGAAGTCTGCCGGCTGAACTTCGAACGAAGCGCGGGGCTGGCCACCGTGCTCAACCCCCGGTTGGGCTATGACCGCGTTGCCGAACTGGTGCAGGAGTCCCTGCGCACGAAGAAGGATCTGCGCCGGCTCGTTCTCGAAAAGAAGATCTTGAGCGAGGGCGAACTGAATCGAATTCTCGCGCGTTCAACCGGGCCGAACCTGTAGCAAGACGCCGCGGTTCGGGCTAGAAGAATATCCTCATGCCCAGTTCAAGACGGATATCCGTGCTTTCCGTCTCGCCGTGTTTCGCCGGGTAGATGTCGTCCGTGGCGACTTCGCCGACCAGCGCCAGGGAAAGGGCGGCGTATTCGGTGATGAGGAACTTGGCGCCGCCCTCGATCCCGATGAGGCCCGCGGTGTGGTTCTCGTCCGCGGCCTTGTTGTCCGCGGTGGCGATCTGGAGATGCCCGCCGGCGAACGGAACCACCGAGTAGCCGATGTCGAAGTTGTACTCCGCCTTCGGCCCCAGCGCCCAGGTCTCGATGGCGTCGTCGTCGCGATACGCGCCGGTCAGCCCGATCTCAAGATAGTCCATGAAGAAGTAGCCGTAGAAGAGGTTGAGGTTGAAAAGCGCTCCGTTCGACGTCTCGAAATCCATCAGACCCGAAACGCTGAGTTCGCTGGTTCCCTTTTCAAGGAACATGGCGTGCGCGGTGGCCGTGAGGACTGCGATCAATACGACAGCGAGAATCTTTTTCATGGACGCGTCTCCTGTATAGGGATTTTGAATTGCCCGACCGTATGACATCGACGCCGTGGCGGCAAGTGTTTTCAGTTATGTTCGGACGCGGGTCGCGGCCTTTTCAGAACACGCGAGTCTGCATTCCCGCATTCTGATGGATATCCTCCAGGAGAATCCGGTTGAGTTTCCGGAAGACGGGGCCCGGCTTTCCGTCGCCGACCGGCCGGCCGTCAAATTCCGTCACGGCGGCGACGTTCGGCGTGGTGCCGAAGATCAGCATTTCGGCCGCGTTCTCGACATCCGTCCTCATGATGTCGGCTGTTTCCACCGCCGCGAGCCGCTGCGCGGCCGGCAGGGAACGCGCCAGTTCCATCACGCGGATCATGGTGGTGCCGGCGAGAATGCGTTCGGGGTTCGGCACGCGAAGATGGCCGTCGCGGGTCACGATGCCGACGTTTTCCGTCGGGCCCTCGGCCAGGTGCCCGTTTTCGTCAAACGCCACGACAAAATCCACGCCGGAGTCCACCGCTTCCTTCTTCATCAGCACGTTGGTCAGGTAGTTGACGCTCTTGATGTTCGCGAACGGCGCGACTTTGACCGGCAGGGTGCTGGTTTTGACTTTCGCGCCTTCCGGGTGGAGTTCCATGAACGGCTTCTTGGATTCCGAGACGACCACGTACAACGCCGGCGCGGGGCAGTCGTACGGGCTGACCCCGAGACTGCCGGGACCGCGGGAGAGGAGCAGGCGGATCAGGCAGTCCGGATGCTCTCCCGCCAACACGGTCTGAACGATGATGTCGGCCAGCTCTTTTTCGCTGTACGGCAGGTTGAGCGACAGGCCCTGCGCGGAAGCGGCCAGGCGGCCCAGGTGGGCGCGCAGGTTGTAGATGTTTCCGCGAACGCACTTGAGCGTTTCGAAAACGGCGTCGCCGCGATGGACCATGTGATCGTCAACGGGCGCCGTCATCAGGAGCGGGTCGGTGACGATCCCCTCGTAGAGGCTGGAGAACATGGCGTAGTACTGCGCGTGGAAGGGCCGCCTCATCTTGAGGCCCCAGGAACTGAAGTTGGACAAATCGAGATGTCGAATCCGAGTCATGGCTTGAAGGTAGGGGCAGCGGGGGGCGGTTCCAAGTGAAAAAGAATGGCGGCGGCGCGGCGCGCCGGTATACTGCCCGCTCATGCGCGGATTTGGAGAAAACAGAACAGCGGCGGCCGCCGCGTGGGCCCACGGAATTCCTTTCGCGGCGTGGCTCGCGCTGATGGCGGTTCCGGGTCTTCCGCCGGCGTGGAACTACGCGCTCCGGACCGTGGTTTGCCTCGCGCTGTTCGTGCGGCTGTCTCCCTGGCGCGGATATGATCGCCCGCAATTCCGGCATCTGCCGCTCGCCTTCGTTGTCGGCGTTGCCGTTTTTGCGGCCTGGGTTTTGCCGGAGAGTTCCTGGGCCGGGCGCTGGCCCGCGCTGCAGGATCTCTATTTGCGATGGGCGACCCTTCCCCTGGGAAAAATCCCCGAGCCGCAGACCCTGTTCCCGTACGCGCCTGAAGCCTGCGGCTGGCCGCTTGCCCTGGTGCGGCTGGCGGGCTCCGCCTTTGTGATCGCGCCGATCGAGGAGTTTTTCTGGCGCGGGATGGCCTATCGCTGGCTGCTGGGCAAGGAGTTCACGAAGGTTGATCTCGGCACCTTGCGCTGGCCGATCCTGCTCGCCGTTTCCTTTTGCTTCGGGCTGGAGCATGACCGGTGGCTGGCCGGTATGGTCGCGGGCCTAGCCTACGGGCTCGTTGCGATCCGCGCGCGCAACATCTGGGCCGCGTGCGTGGCGCACATCGTCACCAATCTTCTGCTGGGGTTGTATGTGCTGGCGATGGCGGCGTACAGATTCTGGTGATCGAAGATCGTACCGCCCGCTTCGACAACCGAGGGCGAGGAAGAGGACGAGCAGTCCTTACGTCGTGAGTTCATCGCCGCTTCGGATGGCATCGAGCGCTTCCGCGGGTGATTGTGCGTCGAGCAGGCGGTCCCACACGTAGGAGCTTTCGCGCAGGGTGGCGATGCGCGCGAGCAGGCGGCTCTGCATGCGCGGGATGCTGCTGGGAGTTAGAAGCAGGAAGAGCCCCAGCGCCTTTTCGTCCGGAAGTTTCGGATCGAATACGACCCCTTCGGCGGAACGCGCGAAGTACAGCACCGGCGTCTTGATCGAGTCGAGGCGGGCATGGGGCACGGCCAGACCCTCGCCGAGATAGGTGGACAGGCTTTTCTCGCGCGTCTGGACGGCCTCGATGACGGCTTGCGGAGGCATGAAGGTCTCCTCCGAGCCGCACCGGTTGATGATCTCGGCGATGGCGTCGTTCGCGGTTTCCGCCTGCAGGTCAAGCAGGATGAGGTTTTCCTTCAACACATCCCCGAGGCGAAGCGGAGCTTCATTCTCGAACTCGTCCTCGATCGAGCCGACAAGCTGTTCGAGGATATCTTCCAGGGTAATCAGGCCGCAGAGCTGGCCATTGGCGTCCTGTACGAGGGCCATATGGATTCGCCGCCGCCGCAATTCGGTCAGGAGCTGTTCCAGCGGGGTGTCGGGGGTGGTGAGAAGCGTCTTGTGAGCGATGGCCTTGAAATCGGTGGGTTCAGGCCACGGCGTATTGGAGCGCGCGAGATCCTTGATGTGAACGATGCCGATCGGGCGCGGCGGGTCGCCCTCGAGAAGCGGGTATCGGCTGTGCAGGGTTGACTCGATCTTCTGACGGTTCTCTTCCCAGGGATGATCCGCGTACAGCACGGTGGACTGGTCGAGCGGCCGCATTTCGTCGCGCACCCGTATGCTGCCGAAGTCGAAGACGTTTTCCATCAGGAGAAGCCGCCGGAAAGGCATCATGCCTTCCTGCTGCGATTTTTCGAGGATGAGCCGGACTTCGGCTTCGGTGGGCGCGGCGTCCTTGGGCGACTGTTGTATGCCGAACGGCCGGAGAATCAGGCGCACGATCCCGTTCAGCAATATGAGCGGGAGATAGAATATCCAATGGGCTATGCGCATCGGCCAGGCCACGAGCAGGGTGGACCGGATCGGGTGGCTGATGGCCACGATTTTCGGAACCTGCTCGCCGAGAATGATGTGAAGGGCGGATACGACGATGTAACTGATCGAAATGGCCGCCGCGTGGGCGGCCGCCGGGTTCTCGCCCAGGAACGGCTTCAACATGCCGGCGAGCGCCGGCTCGCCGACGAAGCCGAGACCGACGCTGGTAAAGGTGATGCCCAGCTGGCAGACCGCAAGGTACTCGTCAAGGTGCTTGTGGATGTGATCCACGAAGGTCACGTTTTGGCCCTTGTCCTTCAGGACCTCGACCTGCGTTCCGCGCACGCGCACAGCCGCGAACTCCGCGACCACGAAGAATGCGTTCAGCAACAGCAACAGGATCAGGATGAGAATGTAGACCAGAGTCATGCTTACGTGTCTGATCAACAAGGGTACCAGAAACTCCAGCGGGGGTCAAACCGGCCCTTGCCCTTGTGCGCGGGCGGGGTTTTTCTATAATGCGGGGCATGAAGAAACTCGCAGTGCGCACGCAGGGCCGGACGCAATTCGTGGACCTCACCGACCGGGTCCAGTCGGCGGTCTCCGAACTCGGGCTGAAGGAGGGCGTGGTCACCGTGTTTGTTCCGCACACGACGGCGGGGGTTACGATCAACGAACACGCCGATCCGGCCGTGATGGCCGACCTGGAGCAGATCCTGGATCGGATCGTGCCCTGGTCGGGGCCGTATGCCCACGAGGAAGGCAATTCGGCCGCCCACGCGAAGGCCGGCCTGATGGGTTCGTCGGCGCAGATCATCGTTTCCGGCGGCCGGCTGAAGCTGGGAACCTGGCAGGGAATTTTCCTGTGCGAATTCGACGGGCCGCGCGATCGGGAGGTTTGGGTTCAATAGTCGTCATTCGTCATTGATTAGTCATTCGTCATTGGGCATTAGTCATTGAGATGTCCCTTATGAAAAACGAATCCTTTCTGGTCGTGCTGTTGGGCTGTGCGATTCTCGGCGCGGCCTTCGGGTGCGGCGGCAGGCCGGGTGAGCGCGAGTTCCGCGGCGGCGTGCGCGAGTTCGAGCGCGGCAGTTACGTCCGCGCCAAAACCCTGCTCGAAAAATCCATCAATGAGCGGCCGGGCAGCGCGGAAAACGCCGCGGCGTACAACTACATCGGTCTCGCGGAGTGGAAGCTCGAACAGCTTCAGCGGGCCATCGAAGCCTTCGAGAACAGCCTGACCCTGGACCCCTCGCGGGTGGAGCCGACGTACAACCTGGCCGCGATCCTGCACGACAGCGGGGATCTCTCGCGCGCGGCGACGTTGCTGGAGGAGGCGGCCCTCGCCGATCCGGCCGATTCGCGGTCTCTGGAGTTCCTCGGCCGAATCTACATGCAGTCGGGGAAGTGGCAGGAAGCCCGCCGCGTGCTGTTCGGCGCGCTGGCGCGCGCGCCGCAATCGCCGCGCGTGCTCGCCGCACTGGCGCTCGCGGAGATTCATGCCAGCGGCGCGGACAAGGCCGTCTTCTACCTGATGCGCGCGCTGGAGCGGCAGCCGGATTACCCGCCCGCGTTGTTCAACCTCGGCGTGATCTACCTGCAGGAGATGAAGGACAAGGAGCAGGCCGCTGCATATTTCAAGAAGTACCTGGAAGTCGCGGGAGACGATCCGCATCGGGAGTACGCGCAGCGGATGGTGGAGGATTTGTCCGGCGTTCCTGCCGCGCCGCCGGCCGTGGTTCCCGTGGCCACGGTGGAGGTGTCCCGCGTCCGGCAGCCCGTGGTTCAGCCGCCGGCCGTCGAGGCGCGGCCCCCGCCGGTTGTCGAACCGGATTCAGTTCATCCCCTGGCCGGGGGGCGGACGGTCGAGAATCTGTTGAAGAGCGCACGAATGGAAAGCGGAAAAGCCAATGTCCAGACGGCGCTGAATCTGTGTCTTGAAGCCGCCGGGAAGGCGGAGAGGGCGGGGGATGCCGCGCTCCAGGAGAAGGCGCTTCGTGAAGCCGTCAAACTCTGCTTCGACCAGACCCGGGCACACTATGCGCTGGGCCGTTTCCTTTTCGACCAGGGCCGGCATGAAGCCGCGTTGAAAGCGTTCAAGCAGGCCATCGTTCTCGATCCCCGGTTTGCGCTGGCCCAAATGGGACTGGCCGATGCCGCTCTCAAGACGGGCGAAGTGGACGCCGCGCTGGTGGCCATCCGGCAGGCCTTGCAGTTGGAGCCGGGCAATCCCGACGCGCTGTGGTCTCTGGCGGCGTTGTACGATCGCGAGCTTCAGAACAAGGACAAGGCCGCGCAGACGTACCGGCAGTTTGTGGATCAGTTCCCCGGCGATCCGCGCGTGATCAAGGCCCAGGAGCGGCTGAACGAAATGGCGCCGCCTCCCGCGCGCCGCGCGCCGCTGCCTCCCCCGGCCGCGCGGACGCAGGCCGCCGCGCCGGCGCCCGCGTCCCGTCCGTCCGCGCCGCCGGTCGCGCAGTTGCGGATCAAGCCCACCCTGATTCGCAACACGCAGGCCGCCGTGCAGGCGTACAATCGGGGGACGCTGTATCAGCAGCAGGAAGATCTGGACCGCGCGATCTACTACTACACCAGGGCGATCGAGAACGACGACACGTTCGCCACGGCGTTCTTCAACCTGGGCTCGGTGTACTGGGCCAAGGGCGAGTACGGCATGGCGAGGGATGCGTATGTGCGGGCCGTACAGCTCCAGCCGGACATGATCGCGGCCCGCTACAACCTGGCCCTCATCAGCCGCGAACTCAAGGATCGGAGGACCGCGATCGAACAGCTCAACATCCTCCTGAAGAATCGTCCGGATTACGCCCCGGCCCATTACCTGCTGGGCATGCTTTATGCCGATGACCCGGCCACCCTCGGGCTGGCGCGGGAGCAGTATAAGGCGTTCCTGGGATTGGCGCCCAACGATCCGGCGGCGCCGGTCGTGCGGAATTGGCTCCAGACGCATTGAACGGAGCCAAGAAGTCGGGATGCGAAGGCTTGTCGCCCGTTCCCATGTTTTCGGCGGCCGTCAGGGAGTGGGCGGCGCGGCCGGCGGCTGGATCTCCGGTGTTTCGCCCAGGGCCGCGCTGACGGCGTCCGCCAGTTCGCAGGCCGGAAGGTCGGCGGCCGCTTCAAACAGGTCCACGGTGATTGTGTTCTGAAGGCTCTCGCCGGGAAGCAGCTTCTTCTCCGCGCTCAACGTCTCGATTTCCGAATAGCCGAGGCCGGCATTCGAATACATCTCGACCACGCAACCGCCGTCCGGGTGCGCGCCGCCGGATTCTTCCGCGGAGACGCGTTCCACGATGACGGCATTCCCTTTCTGCGCCGCGATCCACCCGCGTTTCGAGTCGGAACAGAGTTTGTGTTCGCCCGCCGTCGCGTCATACACCAGCGCGTGGCCGCAGGAGGTCAGATTCTTGTCGTCCGGCATCGCGAAGAGCAGCGCTTTCGCGCCCTTCTCGAACATCGAATCCGGGCCCTGCGGGATGACCACGCGGCTTGCGCCGGCGATCTGGCTGATGTTCCAGAGCGCGACCGGCACGTCGGATTCAGCCGTCCGTTCGATTCGCTGGCGGATGGTGAAACGCGCCGCTTCCCGGTCCAGCTTGATCAGGCGGCTGACCTTGATATGGAGCGGGTCGCCGTACTCGCGCGCCATCTGACAGCATCGTGTGCCGTCGGCGTCCTTCCACGCGGTCGCCGTCCACGGCGCTTCGGCCAGCGGCCGGGGCGGGGGCCAGTCGGACCCGGCCATCGCGGTCCAGTGCGATTGGGCCGTGGGCCAGATCCAATCGCCGCCGTAGTTCAGCCAGGTTTCGTCGCCGCCGGCAAGGTTCGCGTCCAGCCGGAGAAAGCTATGGCTGTCTTTGTACGTGATCCGGGCGATTCGCCCGATCGCGGGGACGATGACGATGCCGGCGTGGGGATTTTTCAATTCAAATGCATGATCCCACTTTTCAAACGGGACCGGGGCGATCGGCGCCACCGGGATGGCGTTGTCGTTCACAGACTGGGCGCCGCCGATGGATGCGGTCAGGAGAAGCGCCGCAAGCAGGCTTTGCGTTTTCATGACGTCAAGCTACCCCATGGCCGGTGCCTGTGCAAGTTTCGGAGACGTGCTGTCTTTGGAGCGCGACACCCGGTCCCGTGGGTAGCCTACGACATGAAGAAATTCATTATATCCTCGAAGGACTCGAACATCCGCGTGGCCGGCTCGCCGCCCTGTTCGCCCATGCCGCACTTGATGAACCCGCTCCGGACCCCCGCGCGCCGCGCCGCCGCGAGATCGGTCTTGTGGTCGCCGATCATCCAGGCGTTCTCCGGCAGGGCGCCGGTCCGGGCCATGGCCGTAAGCAGGGGTTCGGGGTGGGGCTTCATGTGCGGCGTGTCGTCGCCGCCGAGGATGAGGGCGAACAGGTTCGCGATCTTGAAGTGGTTGAGGATACTGCGGCATCCGGCGCCCGGCTTGTTGCTGATCAGCGCGAGCACGTAGCCGGCCGCGCGCAGCTTCTGGAGGCCGTCGGAGACGCCAGGGTACAAGGTGGTTTCGTCGTACAGATGGCGGCGATAGAACTCGGCGCACTCCTTCACGGCCTTGTCGAGATTCACGGGATGTCCCTGCAGAGACCGTTCGACCAGCTTGCCGATCCCGTCGCCGATATAGCGGGTGACGATTTCGAGCGGGAGCGGCGGCAGGTCGTAGTGGGCCCGCAGCAGGTTGACGGCCGTGCAGATGTCCAGACGGGAATCGATCAGCGTCCCGTCGAGGTCGAACATCAACAACCGTATGGGGGGCGTCGCATTCATGCTGGAACGGGAGGGAACGACAACATCCCTTCCCATTCAAGTCAATTCTCGCTCGCTCCGCCGTTGCATTCTGCGAGGAGGACGAGCTAGTACCTGAAGCTGCTGCGGCCGATGAACTCGCGGAGGATGGAGGTTGGCGGGACGAGGTGATCCGACACGGTGAGGAATCTGTCGAGGAAGTCCTGCATGCGGCGGGCTTCGGCATATTGAGGCTTATCGGGTTTCACTTCCGACAACAGCGGTTCGACCAGCGGCTTGAGGACGGCCAGTTCGTAATCGAGCGCGGAGTTGAACACGCTGTCCGCCTCCTGCTGGTACGGGAAAACCCACTTCTTCTCGCCGCGGCGCACGCTGGGCCACATGGTCAGCGTGGTGAGCGCGGAGTTGCCCCGGAACATATGGTCGCGCACCAGCCGCCGCACGAGCCGGTTATCCGTGGTCGAGATCCGGTTGTTCGAGTCCAGGTTCAACTGCGTCAGCGCGCTGATGTACACCTTGTACTTGTGCTCGATCGGGATCGCGCGGGTCAGGCGCGGGTTCAGCGAGTGGATTCCCTCCACGAGGACCAGTTGGTCGCCGGAGATGCTCAGTTTCTCACCGCGGAACTCCCGTTTACCGACCTCGAAGTTGAAGCGCGGTATTTCCACTTCCTCGCCGCGGTCGAGCTTCTCCAGGTGTTCGTTGAAAAGCGCCAGATCGATCGTCTCGATGTTCTCAAAATCGAACGCGCCCGATTCATCCCGCGGCGTCTTCGCCCGATCTACGAAGTAGTTGTCCGTCGAGATCGTCACCGGTTGCAGGCCGTTGACCCTCAACTGTACGGCGAGCCGCTTGGCGAACGTCGTCTTCCCGGAGGACGACGGTCCGGCGATCAGGATCCATTTCAGCCGTTTCCGGTTCGCGTGAATATGATCCGCGACCTGCGCGATCTTCTTCTCGTGGAAGGCCTCCGCAATCTTGATGAAATCGCCGACCTCGCGCCGGGCGATGATCTCGTTCAGCCGCCCGACCGTGCTGACGCCGAGAATCCGGCCCCACTCCTTGTACTCCTTGAATACGTTGAAGAGCAGCGGCTGCGGTTTGAACCGGGCCATCTTTTCGGGGTTTTCCTGCTCGGGGAACTGGATCACAAAACCCGGCGGGTAGAGGATCAGCTTGAAGTACGCCAGCGCGCCCGTGTTTTCCGCCAGCGGCCCGTGACCGAGGTCGGTGAAGCCGTCGCACCGGAACACAACGATCTTCGGCGGGTTCCGGAACCGCAACAGGTTATACTTGTCCATCTGATTTTCCGACTCGAACTGCTTCATCGCGTCCGTGAACGAGATTTTCCGCCGCTCGATCGGGATGCTTTTCGCGGCCAGCTCGCGCATGCGCTTCTCGATCGCGTCGAGCTGTCCCTTGGAGATGCCTGGAGGCGCGCCCTCTCCTCCGTTCAGATCGAAACTGCAGTAGAATCCGTTCCCGAGCGAATGTTCGACGGAGAAACGCGCGGTCGGGAAGATTTCGCGGACGGTCTTGGCCAGGAGGAAGCAGATCGAACGGCGGTAGATGCGCTGGCCGTGCGAATCGGCCAGCGTCAGCAGCTTCACGGTGCTGTCCACCTCGACGGGGTAGGAAATGGAGACCACGTCGTTATTCACCAGCGCGCCGATGTAATCGAGGCCGTTCGGCGCCTTGAACGACGGGATGATCGCCTTGACCGGCGTCCCTCTGAGGCATTGGATTTTTTGGCCGTCTTCCAGCGTGACGGCAACGGAATTGCTTGTGTCTGTCATGGTTTCCAAGGGTTGGAAAAAAGCGGTTGAATTTTTCCAATCCGTGGAAAGCATACACGGCCCGCGACCGGATTGAAAGGTTGGAGAGGGCCGCGGCGGCGGTTGTGTCCGCGATGGACTTGGGACGTGCCTCCGCCGAGGTGCCGGCGGACACGCTTTGGACTTGGGACTTTGGACTTTTTCTTCTACGATCCTGCCATGCTTGAAACTGTCAAACCCTCTGAAGCGTCCGACTGGCATCTGCGCCTCTTCAGCAAATCGTTGCTGAAGCAGGCGAAGCTCCGGCAAATCGTCAGCCTGCTGGGGCCCGTGTCGGGTCAGATGTGTCTCGATGTCGGCGGCGATAACGGGGTCATCAGTTGGAACCTGCGGAAGATGGGCGGGACGTGGACCAGCGTGGATTCGAGCGAAAAGGCGGTCGAATCGATCCGCGGGCTGGTCGGCGAGCGGGTGGAACGAATGACGGGGCCGGTGCTGCCGTTCGAGGACGGCACCTTCGACGTGGTCGTGATTATCGACATGCTGGAGCACCTGCAGGAGGACTACCGGTTTGTGGTCGAGTGTCACCGCGTCCTGAAGCCGAACGGTCGGCTGGTTTTCAACGTGCCGCACGTTAAGCCGTTCGCGGTTCTTCCGCCGCTCCGGCGGATGCTCGGGCTCACGGATGATCGCCACGGGCACGTGCGGCCGGGGTACACGGAGGCCCAGGTGTTCGACCTGATGAAGGACGGGTTCGACGTGCAGGAGGCGCGGACCTACTCGCGGTTTTTCGTCGAGGCGCTGGATACCGCGATCCGGTTTGCCGCCTCGCGCGCGAACAAGGACGCTCAGGCCGGGGCCAAGGGCGTGCTGATCGACGAGAGGGATTTCGGGAAGATGGATAAGCTGTTCCGCATCTATTCCTTCCTGTATCCGGTTTTCTGGTTCGCCGCGCAGTTCGACAAGCTCCTCTTCTTCACGAAGGGCTACAGCCTGATCGGCTGGGCCAAGCGCCGCCGCCAGTGGATGCCCCGCAAGGTCCCGAAGCTGTCCGATGGCCGGTCCATTGCCGAAGCCGCGCTGGGCAGCAAGATCGGAACGGCCACGCCGTTTTGAAGAGGGGAGTGGCGGAATGCCGGGGAGTGATGGGGTAAAGCAACCCGCCTTTCCAATACTCCATGACTCCCTTCTCCCAAAGGATTGACTCTGCCCGAAAACCCGTCTAAAAGATTACGTTTCTAAATTATTCATAGAGAACAGAGCATGAAACGGACATATCAGCCTTCGAAGATCAAGAGAAAGCGCACGCATGGGTTCCGCAAGCGCATGAAGACGCGGCAGGGCCGCGAAGTGATTGCCCGCCGTCGCCGCAAGGGACGCAAAAAGCTTTCGGTGTAAAGGAGTTGCGATGCCGGGGAGTCCCGAAACGGCCCCGGAGTCGGGGCAGTTTCCCCAGGGCCGGAGCACGGGTCCGGGGAAGCCGGATCAGCGGCTGGGACGGAACCAACGCCTGACCCAGGCGTCTCTATTTCAACAGACCTATGCGCAGGGCCGGCGCGCCATCGGCCGCTTCATGGTCCTGTGGCTTCGCGAGGGGGAGGGCGCCTCCCTGCGGCTGGGCGTGGTGGCGAGCCGTAAAGTCGGAGGCGCGGTCCAGCGCGCGCGGGCCAAGCGGTTGATGCGGGAAGCGTATCGCCGCCACCGTCACCAGTTGGCCGGTCCGTTCGATGTCGTGCTTGTGGCGCGGCGCGGGATTCTGGATGCGGCGTGGGATGAGATTGTGAGCGAACTGCTGGCCTTGGCGAAGCGCGCGGGACTGGCGGCCGCCGAGAGGAAACTTGAGCCTTGAAACCTGGAACATGGAACTGGGTTGTCCGATTGCCGTCCCGAATCGCCGTCGGGTTGATCCGGGCGTACCAGTTCGCGCTTTCGCCGCTGGTCGGGTCTTGCTGCCGGTTTTATCCGACGTGCTCGAATTACATGATGGAGGCCGTTCAAACGCACGGCGCGTGCCGCGGTGTCTGGCTCGGCGTGAAGAGGCTTTTCAAGTGCCATCCTCTTCATCCGGGCGGCGTGGATCCCGTTCCGGCCGCCGTACAGGCGCGGATTGATAAGAGATGAAGAAACAAGACATTGTCATTTTAGCCGTTCTGTTCGCGCTGTGGATCGCGTGGCCGACCGTCGATCGCCAGCTCAAGAAACGCTTTTTCAAGACCGCGCCCGCGGCGGAGCAGACGGTTCAGGCGGAGCAGCCGGCCCAGGCGCCGGCCGCCCTCGTGGAATCCCCCGCGTCGGCGGCGGAACCCGTCATCGCGGAATCCCCCGTTGCCGCTCCGGGTGCGCCGGCGGTTGTCGAGGAACCTTCGCCCGTAGCGCCGGAAAAGACCGCCGTGCTGGAAAACGAGAAGCTGAAGGTGGTCGTTTCCTCGCGCGGCGCGGCTGTGGTGTCCGCCGAACTGAAGAATTTCCGGACCGCCTTGGATCCCGCCAGCCAGCCGGTGTTTCTCGACTTCGACAGGGACCGGGCGCTGGTGTACTCGGGGCTCGACGGATTTTCGGCCGGCAGCGATTTCGAGATCTCCGTGTTCGCGGCAGACCGGTCGGTCCGGTTCAGTCGCAGGGCGGCGTCGGGTCTGACCTTGAGCAGAACGCTCAGCCTCGGCGAGGGGTACAGGCTCAAGGTGACCGACGAACTGAAAAACGAGGCGGCTCAACCGCTTTTTGTCCCGGCCCATTACATCCAGATCGGGCCGATGCGTAACCTCGAAGGCGAAACGCCGATTGCGGGTGTGGCCCCCTTGGGGGTGGATACCCTTTCGCCGGGCGGCGAGAAGGTTGCCTATTGGGGCAACAATATTCCGAAGGGATTCAGCGCCGCGATGGAGGAGAAGGGCCTTCCCAAAATCCCGGTGAGGATCGATTGGCCCATCGACAAGCCTGTGGATTGGGTGGCGGTCAAAAACAAGTACTTCACGCAGATCCTCACGCCTGACAGCGGTGGCGAGAAGGTGATGGTCCACGCGGTGCGACAGGTTCCGCCGGCCGAAAGGGCGGATCCGTCGGTCAAGCCCAAGGGGGCCATGATCGAAGAGATCTTCGCGTCCGTTCTGCTTCCCGATCTCAAGATCGGCGCCGGCGAGGTCATGGCGCGGACGTTCCAGTATTACGTGGGTCCCAAGCAGTACTCGGAGTTGAGCAAGAACGGGCTTCACCAGGTGGATGTCATGGAGTTCGGGATGTGGAGGGCCATCGGCAAACTGCTCCTCAAGATCATGAACGCCATCCATGATCACCTCTGGCCGCACAACTACGGCGTGGCGATCATTCTCCTGACGATCCTCGTGCGCATCGTGTTCTGGCCGATCACGCGCAAGAGCACCGAGAGCATGAAGAAGATGCAGGAGATCCAGCCGCTCGTGAAGGCGGTCCAGGTCAAGTACAAGGACAACGTTCAGAAACAGCAGCAGGAGATCATGGACCTGTACAAGGAGCACAAGGTCAATCCGCTCGGCGGCTGTCTTCCGATGCTGATCCAGATTCCGGTCTTCATTGCCCTCTTCGTGGTGTTGCGCAGCGCGATTGAACTGCGGTTCGCGCACTTCCTTTGGATCAAGGATTTGAGCCAGCCGGAGAACCTGTTCCCGGGCATCCTTCCGTTCGGCCTGTCGCTCAACCTTCTGCCGATCTTCATGGCCGCCACGATGTTCTGGCAGCAGAAGCTCACGCCGAGCGCCGGCGCCGATCCGAACCAGCAGAAGATCATGGTGTTCATGCCGGTCATGATGCTGGTCATGTTCTACAACTTCGCCTCCGGCCTTGCGCTGTACTGGACGACGCAGAATATCCTGATGATAGCCCAGCAACTGTTGATGAAGAAGAAGTCCAAAGTCCAAGGTCTCAAGTCCAAAGTCTGAGCCCATCTTGAGGGTTGACTTTGGACCTTGGACGTTGGACGTTGAACCCGGTTCATGAGCGATCACGATTCAGTCAAAAGAACCCGCGAACAGGCCCAGACCTTCCTGGCGGACGTGCTGCGCCTCATGGGGTTTGAAGCCAGGGTCGAGGCGTTCGATCTGCCGGACAACGAGGTTCTTCTGCACATTGAATCGGCCGACGCCGGCCGCCTGATCGGCCGCGACGCCCAGGGCCTCGCAGCCCTCCAACTGGTGCTGAACCGCATGGTCTGGCGGTCTCCTGAACGCACCGGCCGCTTCATCGTGGACGTCGAACGCTACCGCGAGCGCAGGAAGGATCGCCTGTTGAACATGGCGCTCAATGCCGCGGAACAAGTCCGGCAGACGGGACATGCCGTGAAACTGGCCCCGATGAACGCCGCGGACCGCCGGATTATCCATCATGCGATCATGAATCAAAAGGATCTGCGGACGTGGTCCGAAGTCCTCGATGGCGAACATGAGAAATGCGTTGTTGTGGACAAGGCCGAGCCGTCTGTCGGCAGCGACTCGCCGCCCGGCAACCACATCCAGTGAACAGCAGACGGTGAGGCGCCAGGAAAGGCTTACCCATCTCCCCTCCATGCAACGCAACCTCAAACGACTTTCCGCGGAACCCTACGACCTCCTGATCATCGGCGGCGGTATCAACGGCCTCGCCGCGGCCTGGGACGCGTCGCTGCGCGGCTTGAAGACGGCGCTGGTCGAGAAGAGAGACTTTGGCGCGGAAACATCGTCCGCCACCTTGAAGATTGTCCACGGTGGCCTGCGGTATCTCCAACATCTCGATTTCGTCCGCATGCGCGAATCGATCCGCGAGCGCTCCACGATGCTTCGCATCGCGCCGCACCTGGTGGAGCCGTTCCCGTTTCTCGTCCCGACCTACGGGCACTTCATGCAGGGCAAGGAAGCGATGACCGCCGCGGTGCTCATGAATGAGATCATGAGTTTCGACCGCAACCGTCGCCTGCCGGACCCGGCGCGCCGGATTCCCTCGGGCCGGATCATCTCGAAGAAGGAATGTCTCGAACTCGCGCCGGGCGTCGAGCCGAAGGGTCTGACCGGCGGCATGATTTTCTATGACGCGCAGATGTACAACTCCGAGCGGCTCACGCTTTGTTTCGCGTTGTCGGCCGCCGCGAAGGGCGCGGACCTGGCCAACTACGTCGAGGTGACGCGCGTCATCCGCGAGAACAACCGGGTCGTGGGCGCGAAAGCAAAAGACCTTCTGACGGGGTCCGATTTTGAGATTCGGGCGGCGGTCACGGCCAATATGACCGGACCCTGGTCGGACATAGTCGTGGACCTGATCGACGCGCCGCAGCCCGACCGCCGGGTCGTGCGCTCCAAGGGGATTCAGATCGTCACGCCGAGACTGACCGACAAGGTCGCGCTTGCCGTGCCCAGCGCGTACGAGGACCCCGATGCGATCCTCAGCCGCGGCGCGCGGAATTTCTTCATCACCCCGTGGCGCGGGGTCTCGCTCGTCGGCACGACAGACACCGTGTACGAGGGCGACCCGGACCATTTCCGGATCACGGCGAAGGATGTGGCCGATTACGTCGAGGAGATCAACCAGTCCCTGCCGTCCGCGAAGCTGAAGCCCGAGCAGATCCCGTTCGCCTTCGGCGGCTTGAGGCCGATCACCGAGAAGAACATCGATGCGGGCTCGAAAGTCGCGCGAAAGTACGAGGTCAATGACCACGCTGTTGACCTGGGCATCGAGGGGTTCTTCTCGATCGTCGGCGTGAAATACACGACCTGCCGTTTCCTCGCGGAGAAGGTGGTCGATCTTGCGTTTGCGAAACTCGGCCGCCCGTCGCCGAAGGCCGTGACCGACAGCACGCCGCTGGCCGGCGGTGCGATCGAACGCTTTGACGAGTTCATGAGCCGCTCGATTGCCGAACGGCCTGCCGGGTTCGACGAACCCATGATGCGCCATCTCGTGCGCAGCTACGGGTCGGACGTTGCCGTCATCACGGACCTGGCGAAGCAGGACCCGAAGCTTGGGGAGAGGATTCCCGGTTCCGGGGAAGTCGCGAGGGCGGAGGTCGTTCATGCGGTCAGAAACGAATGCGCGCTCCGGCTGGAAGACGTGGTTCTGCGGCGGACGGATCTCGGCACGCTGGGCCATCCGGGACGGCCCGCGCTGGACGCGTGCGCGGACATCATGGCCGGCGAACTGGGCTGGGATGCCGGGCGCCGACAGCGCGAGATGGACGCCGTGGAAGATCGATACAGATTCGTTTAACGCAATAACGCAAAGAGAAGAAATAGGCGCAAAGCATCAATTTTCCGCCTTTGCGTTAAGAAACGACCCCTTCCTTTACACGCGGAACAGGGCTCCAAGCCGTCTGCCGAGGATGAGGCTGGCGCCGACAATGGTGACGGTCAGGAAGCTCATGGCCCACACGCCCATCGCGGAGGCAAGGTATTTCCCGGTGCCAATCAGTTGGAACAGTTCGTAGATGGTTTTTGTGATCGGGTAGAAGTCCATGCGCTGGGCGAGCATCAGGCTGTCGGACACTTCGAGCATGCTGAACGCAAAGGCGAGCAGGGCGCCCGCGATCAGGTTTGCGAGGATGAGGGGCAGGGTAATGCGGCGAAGCGTGGTGAAAGGCCCGGCCCCGAGGTTGGCTGCCGACTCCTCGAACGTGACGGAGGTCTGCTGGAGCCCGGCCGCGGCGGAGCGGACCATGTACGGGAGCCGCCGCACGGCGTAGGCGATCACGAGGAACAGGGTCGGGTTGACGCGCACGTCGAACACCGATTGCCGGAAGGGGCTCTCCTTGACCCAGTCCGAGTTGCTGAACTGGGAACTGATCGCCAGGTAGCCGAACGCCATGACGAGTCCGGGGACGGCCAGCGGCAGCATCGCCAGGGCGTCCAGCACGCCCCGCGCGCGGATTTCGGAGCGCACGACGACAAACGCGATGGCGATCCCGATCACGATGTTCAGCAGAACGGCGAGCGAGGAATAGAGGAGGCTGTTCCGGATGCTGCTCACCGTCATGCTGTGGCCGAGCGCCTCGACGTAGTTCGCCGGCGAGTATTTCGCGGGCAGGACGGACTGGTACCAGCTTCCGGGCTCGCTGAAGCTCGTCAGGATGACCCCGGCATGCGGCAGGAGCGCCACGCCGATGACGGCGACGAACGGCAGCAGGACGAGAAGAGCCTTGATGCCGCGGACCGGCGTGGACGCCGCGGCCGTCGCGGCCTTGCTCTGCATTGCGAACGCCTTCCGGCCGAACAGCAGCTTGCCGGCGGCGTAGAGCAGGATGCTTACGGAAAGCATCACGGAGACGAGCGCGTACGGAAACGGATTGGAGCCGATCTCCTTCAGCGCGTCGAACACCTGCACCGGCGCGCAGCGCATGTAGTTCATGATCAGCGGCGTGCCGAGCTCGGTGAAGCTCCAGATGAACACGATCGTGCCGCCGGCGAACAGTCCCGGCATGGTCAGCGGCAGGGTGATCCGGAAGAACCGCTTGAGCGGGGGACAGCCGAGGTTGGCGGCGGATTCCTCCATCGCGGGATCGATGTTCGCCAGCGCCGCCGCCACGTTGAGATACAGGATCGGGTAGAGCGACAGCGCCTGGAGGAGGATCACGCCGAAGTACCGCCCGCGCCCGAGCCAGTCGATCGGTCCGAGCCCGAGCAGGGCGTTCAGCGCGCCGTACTGGCCGAGAATTTGCTGGAAGCCGATTGCGCCGACGAAGGGCGGCAGGATCATCGGCACGAGCACGAGCCCGGTGACCCATTTCTTGCCGGGGAAGTCGAAGCGGTTCGAGAGCCAGGCGAGCGGGACGGAAATCAGCGTGACCAGCGCGGTGGCGCCGACGGCAATCATCAGACTGTTGAGCAGTCCCTCGGCGTAGATTGGGTTCTGGAAAACGCCCGCGAGGTACTTGAGCGTGAATTGGCCGCCGACGAAGAATCCGCCGCGGATGACTATCCAGAGCGGCGCGAGCAGGGCGACGCCGAGGATCGTCAGCGTGGTCCAGAAGATGAGATGTGCCAATCCGCGTTGCATGGGGTTCAAACGTCCAAGGTCTAAAGTCCAAAGCTAGAGGATTCCTCCGACCTTCGACTTTGGACTCTAGACTTTAGATTTTAGACTACTCCCGTCTTCATCTTTCCGCCATTTGCTTAGCTCTTCTGTAGTTTTCCCTGTAGAACGCCGTCCACTCCCTCAGGTAATCCAGCCGATCATACTTTTTTGAAAACGTCACGGCGGATTGCCATGTCAGCGGTTCCGGCTTGTCGGGCAGGCGGCTGAACAGTTCCATCGCCGCGGCCTGCTTTTCCGGCCCGCCGTTCCGGATGATCGCGTTCCACGCGTCGTGCAGTTCATCCACGGAATCGAGGCACATCGCGCGGACGAGGTCGCGCTGGATGTTGAAGTGCCGGGCAGTCCACCGGCTCCGGTACGTGAAGTTGGTCGCGAGGGAGTAGGGGTTGACGGCGGGATCGGCGAGGTTGTCCACGGAGTACTTGGCGTGTTCGCGCCACCCGAATGTCCCCATCCCACACTTTATAAAGTGTGGGATACCGGTGTCCGGTGTCGGGGGATAGAAGTTGCGTTGGATCGGGAGGCGGCGCAGGGCGAACTTGTGCGGGCCGCCGGGTGTTCCGGGCCGGTAGGCCCACAGTTTCTGGCCGTCCTCGCTCAGCAGGTACCGGATGAAACGGGTCGCAGTTTCGCGGTTCTCCGCGCCGCGCAGGAGGCCGACGGGGTCGCAACTGACGCTCGACCCGCCCACGGGCGTGACGTAGATCATGCGCTCGGAACCATCCGGCGCGCGGCTGCACTGAGCCTGGTACCGGCCATAGAAATCGATCGCCAGTCCGATCGCCGCATCGCCCATGCTCACGTCGATGGTCACCTTGCCGGCGGCGTCGGTGAAATACCGCGCGTTCGCGCCGATGCGCTGGATCAGCCGGATGCCGTTTCCCCAACCGCGCTCCACGGCGGCCTGGTATTCCGACGGAACGTCCTCCGGCCGTTCGCCCGGCGGAAGATGTGCGGCCTGAAAGGAGGCTTCGAACGTCTCGATCTGCGCGTCGTTGAAGCCCGCGCTGATGACCGACTGATGGCATTTCTGCTGGACGATCATCTCGAAAGCTTTTGCGATGCTTCCGCTCTTGGTCGGGTCGCACGCGGCGACCTGCCGGAAGTACGCCGGGTCGGCGAGATCGTCCCATTGCGTCGGCGGCTTGCCGACTTTCAGGTCTCGGAGCCGGTCCAGGTTGTAACAGATCCCGAACGTGCTGAGGACGTTGCCGAACATCCGCGATGTGCGCCACGTCTCGCCGCTCATCTTCTCGGGGATGTCGGTGACTTCCGCCGGCGTCTTGCCCGCCGGCCAGGGGTCAACAATCAGGCCCTGCCGGTACGCGTCACTGTGGTCGTACTCGCCGCCGCCCCAGAGCAGATCCACCTTGCTCGTGAATTCCCGGGGATCGTCGGTATTCCGGAAGATTTCGTGGATTTCCTTCAGTTCGGGCGCCGTGCCGGGATCGAGCGTGCGCGCCACGACCGCGTCGCCGGCCCCCGCAGGCCACGGCTTGCCTTTGCCCATCCACCAGCCGCGCGCCGCGGCGACGTATTCGGAACCCAGGTAGCGCATGATTTCTGATGTCCCGCCCAGCGCGCGCCAGTCCACCTTCGCAGGCCGGCCGAAGTTTCTGGAGTGCCATTCCGAAAAACCGCGCGCAAACTCATATCGGATCGCCTCGTTCATCGGCGTGATGATGACGACCACGGGATCGCCCGGCCGCCACGCTAAATCCTCCTGAGGCCGGCGGAAGAGAAAGGGGAGGGCGATGATGAGGGCGGCGAGGAGAAGGATGATAGTGTTTCGAATCATAATCAGCCAAATAACGAATGACGAATAACCAATGACGGATTGGGTCGCACTGGGCATTTAGTCGTTGGACATTCATTCGTCATTTCGTCAGCACGACCACGTCCTCCGGCTCAAACCATGTCTTTGTCTTTTCCACGTGCTCGTCGCGCGCGACGAATTTCGGGTGAAGCTCGAACACCTTGAGTTCAACGCCGCCCTGGGCGATCGTCACCTGGTGCTGGGCGACTTCGCCGAGGTACATCGTGTCGTGGATGGCGCAGTCGAATACGTTGGCCGCGCCGGCCTGCGGCCGGCCCACGCGGATGGTCTCCGGGCGCAGGGAGAGGGTCACGGGGTCGCCGGTGCGGACAGGTTGCGGCGGTTGGGCCGTGCTGACGATGTTGCCGATCGGCGTGCCGATTTCCAGGTGACCGTCGGAGGCTTGCCGTACGGCGCCTTCGATGAAGTTCGTTTCGCCGATGAAGTTGGCGACGAAGCGGCTGTTGGGACGCAGGTACACTTCCTGGGGCTTGCCGCATTGCCGGATCAGGCCCTTGTCGAGAATCGCGAGGCGGTCGGCGATGGAGAGCGATTCCTTCTGGTCGTGCGTGACGTAGATCGCGGTGAGCCCCGCCTGCTTGCAGATGCGGCGGATTTCCAAGCGCATTTCGAGGCGCAATTTCGCGTCGAGGTTCGAAAGCGGCTCGTCGAGCAGGAGGCACTGCGGCCTGATCACCAGCGCGCGCGCAAGAGCCACGCGCTGCTGCTGGCCGCCCGACAGCTCGTTCGGCTTGCAGTCTGCGCGGTCCGCCATCTTCACCATGTCGAGGGCGTCCGCGACACGCCGCCGACGCTCGCCGGGGGAGACCTTCCGAAGCTCCAGGCCGAACGCGACGTTCTCGCTTACGGTCATGTGCGGCCACAGGGCGTAGCTCTGGAATACCATGCCGGTGTCGCGCTCGTGGGGCGGCAGGTTCGAAATGTCCGCACCGCCGATCCGGATCGAGCCGCTGTCCGGGATGCAGAAGCCCGCGACGCATCGGAGCAGCGTCGTCTTGCCGCAGCCGCTCGGGCCGAGCAGGAAAAAGAGTTCGCCGGGTTCGATCAGGAGGCTTACGTCGTCCAGCGCGCGGGTGGAACCGAACGCCTTGTTCAGTTTATTCATGTGGACCGAAACGGCCATGAGTGGAAGTAGTGTATCGGGCCGGCAGGGTATGGAAAGAGGCTTTTTTCAGCATCGACTCGCTTTTCGGAATGGATGATGAAATTGCTTTCATCAGGCGGAATCTGTTCTTCGCTCGAACCGGATCGGTCCGTCGGCGCCTTTCTTGAGGAACAGTTGGGCGCTGAGCCACATGGACCACGCGCAGAGCCCGGCCAGCAGAATCCACGCCCGCCATCGCTCGGAGGCCTTTTCCACGAGATGGAACACCTCGCCGATTCTCCAGGCCACTCCGAAAGGAATGGCGATGCCCCAGAACAGGCTGCCGCTGCGGCCCATGTCGTGGAGGCGTCGTACGATTTGAAGGATGACCCAGAAAACGATTCCGGCGAATAGGAGCGAGAACAGGATCGACAGCGTCCGGAAGGACTCCGCCCGGCAGATTTTCTGGATGTACAGGATGGCCGCAAATCCCGCTGCCGCCAGGGCCATGCGCAGCGCGAAGGCGGCGCGACCGATTCGCGCCTCGAACTTGGTTTCGATCCAGATGCAGAAATCCTTGAGCTTCAGTTGGAGGGGCGAGGCCTGGATATCCGAGGGTGTCACGGCCGATCTCCTTTCCCGGCGGGGACCTGCTCGGCGGGGGCTTGGCGCCGGTCATGGATTGCTTTCTGTTTCCGATACTGCGGGATGCCGAAGATGACGGCGGCGATCACGATCAGGGCCATGAAACCGATCACGATGCGGCTGGCCGTCTGTCGGCCGTTCTGGCGGAAGAGCAGGGAGAGCATCGCGCACCCGCCGAAGAAGGCGAAGCACGTCATCACGCCGAACCAGAACGTGTAGTTTCCGTCCGAAACCGACAACAGGCGGCCGGTGATGAAGAGGCCGATCGCCGCGCCGTAGTACTGGAAGGAGTCAATGACGCCGGAGGCAAAGCCGGCCATCTTTTTTCCGCCGATATCCATGGGCGCGGCCGCGCCCACGATGGAGTGCGTGCTGTTGGCCGTGATGGCGATGAGCACGAGAAACAGACAGCCCAGCAGAACGCCGCCGGCGGTCGGGCCGATGAGGTGGAGCGCCATCACGGTGGCCGCGGTGGCGATGACGCAGGCTTCGCCGTAGTACAGGATCATAGCGACGGGATACCGGTGGCCGCGAAAAAATCGGTCGGACACCCAGCCCGACAAGACGGAGCCGGCCACGGCGACGATCGGGATGAGGGCCAGGGTGCCGATGGCGATCTCCGGCATATTGGTCTTCATGTTGAAGCCGAGGACGTCCTCGAAGTAGAGCGGGGCAAGCTGGTCCGACGCGTGCCGGACGGCGCCGGTGCAGCCGTAGGCCACCGCGTAGAACCAGACCAGCGGATTGGAAAATACGAATTTGAACGCGTCCTTCACGCGCACGGTGGTGCCGGCGGAGTTGTCCACATCGTCGTGGATGGTTCCGGGGTAGCCGGCCTCGTCGGGCGATTGCGCGGATACGAAGTAGAACCAGAGCGCGACGAGGGCGACGAAGATCGGTGGGATACAGAAGAGCATGCGCCACTGGCCCGGCCCGACGACAAAGGCGAGGAAGGTGAAGCCGTTCAGGATGACGGGTGCGAGCAGGCTGATCATCGTCTGTCCCGACTGGATCATGAAGCCGAAGATGCCGGCGAACACGCCGCGCTCCTCCCGGTTGAACCACGCGGCGTTGATCTTGACCATGCCGGGCGTGCCGGCGGCTTGGATGTAACCGTTGAGCATCCACAGCGCCGCGAAGGCGGCGAAGTTCGCCGTGAGGGAGGAAAAGCCGATGATCAGGTTGATCGTGATGGTTCCGACGGCCCCGATAAGCATCGAGCATCGGCCGCCGATCCGGTCACAGATGAGGCCGTTGATGAGTTGCCCGGTCCCGTAGGCGAGGGAGAACCATGCGGCCAGGTCGGCGATTTGCTGCGCGCCGAAGCCGAACTCTTGGCGCATGCCCGGACCGGCGAAGCGGAAATTGTAGCGGCACATGTAGAACATGGCGTACATGAGCCCCACGGTGAACCAGTTGATGCCGCGGCGGGCTCGGAATCCGGGAGGGTGCCTGCGCGATTCCTTCCATCCTGTCTTGGACTTTACGGCCATGGTCATCGGTAGGTTCCTTTGGGTCAGGCGCCGCGCCGGTGCGGTGAAAGCCCGCGCACCAGAATACACGTTTGCGTCCTGCTCGTGGAACTTATTTCGCGCCCGCGGGCCGCTCGAAATACACCAGCTTCTTCTTGGGCGCGAGGGTGATCTTGAATTTCGACAGAAGCTGGCGGCCGATGCGCGGTTGCGACAGCCGCAGGTTGAGGGTTCGGCTGTCCACCACCGACACGTTTCTGAAGACCACGTTGCCCACGCTGACCTGCTTCAATTCGTCAGAAGGCGGGTTGGTCATGGCGATTTCAAATTCGCCGGCCGTATCCAGGATGAACACTTTCCTTTCTCCGTCGATCGCGCCTTCCACGGCGAATGCGCCGCCGACCTGCTTCAGCTTCATCGCGTCGATCAGGTTCACTTCCTTCGGCGCGTAGTCGATCGTGGCGGAGAGCATGACGGCGTAATTTGGATAATCGATCTGCGCGAAGGCAAAGGCCTTGAGGATGTCGCAGCCCAGGATCGCCTCCGGCGCCGGGTTCTCCAGGTTCCGCGCGAGGGGGCCGAGCGGACCGGTCGCCGCCCGGAAATGGAACAGCGCGTTTTCGACATGGAGATGGTCGAATCGGAGTTTCGTCATGATGCAGGCATAGCCGGGAATATCCTCGTTGACGTTGGCCGGCGTGTAGTCGTAGGCGGGAGGCCCCAGCGGGATGGTCCGGGTCCGCAGGAACGTGGGAAAATCAAGCCAACTTCGACCGGCGGTCGTATCGACGAGGACGGAGAAGGTTTCCTCCCGCCCGTTGTCCGCCACGATCACAGGCGCCGTGGACAGACCCTTCTTGGCAAAGTCGCGGCTCGCGACATGCTCGGGATGCAGTCGGTTTGCGCCCGAGAACCGCACGCTGTTCTTGCCCGACGGGTATGCCGTGATCCAGAAACGGCGCGCGTCCCGGGCCTTCGAAAAGACGTGGCGAAGCTCCGTCTCCGTGAGAGGCCTGGTTGTCTGGGGTGGTGTCGTGGCGCACCCGCCTGCCAGCGCCGCCAGACCGATCCCGACGCAGAGAATACGAACGAATTTCAACATGGGCGTACGTTGACATGCGGCTTGGGAGGAAACAAGCCGTATTCAGAGGTCAGCCGGACAAGACCCTTGCGCGGCCTGGCCCGGGGTCGACCCATCCGCGTGGATACGCACACGGGGGACAAGTCCGGTATGATTCATGCCTATTCTCTTTCGGCTTTTGGATCCCGCCCCATCAGGTCGTGAACGGCTGTGCGTGGATCCTTGCCTTCGTGGATCACGGCGTACACTTCGTCCGTGATCGGAACCGGCACGCCGTATTTTTGCGCGAGCGCCCGGGCGGTCGCGCAGGTCCACACGCCCTCGGATACTTGCTCCATGGATTGAAGAATGTGGTTGATCGACTCGCCGCGGCCCAGCCGCTCGCCGACCGAGTGGTTGCGGCTGAGCCGGCTCGCGCAGGTCACGACGAGGTCGCCCATACCGCTCAGGCCGGCGAACGTCGCGGGGTTCGCGCCGAGCGCGCAGCCCAGCCGTGCGATCTCCGCCAACCCGCGTGTGATCAGCGCCGCCTTCGTGTTGTCGCCGAAGCGGATGCCGTCGCAGACGCCCGCCGCGATCGCGATGACGTTTTTCAGCGCGCCGCCGATCTCCACGCCGATCACGTCATCGGACGTGTACACCCGGAACGCCGGGTTCATGAGCAGGCTCTGGAAGCCCTGGGCGATCCCGGCATCGGCGCAGGCGACGGTGACCGCGGTCGGTATGCCGCGCGCCGTCTCCGCCGCGAGGCTCGGGCCGGAGAGCGCCGCGACCGGGCGTTTCAGCAGTTCCTCCGCGACCTCGGTCATCCGCTTCCCGGTTTTCTCGTCCAGGCCCTTGGTCACGCTCAGGACCGGCGCGGAGGGGGGGATCAGCGCGGCGAAGGGTTTCAGCACGGGTCGGAAATAACGGGAGGGCACGGCGAGGATCACGACATCCGTCCCGGCGACCGCCTCGGCCTGATCGGCCGTCCACAGAATATCCGGCGGCAGCTTGATGCCCGGCAGGAATTTCTCGTTCTTGTGGCGGCGTCGGATTTCCGCGATGTAGTCCTCGAACGGGCCCCACACGCGCACCGCGTGGCCGTTATTGTGCAGAACGACCGCGAGCGCCGTTCCCCAGCCGCCGTCTCCGATAATCGAAACCTTTCTGGGAGTTCCAAGTTCCATGTTTCAAGCTTCAAGTTGCGAGTTGCGAGTTTCCGGTTTGAGTCTTCTTCCTGAAGCTGAACCGGTGCTCGCTTCCATCGATCAGTCTTTGAATATTCGACTTATGACGCCAAACCGCGAGCAGTCCGAGATTTGTCAGTACGATCGGCAGCAAGCGGCCCTCCTCCGAATAGAGGGACCACGAGACCACCGGCACCACGATGGCCGCGCCGATGGAGGCGACCGAGACGTAGCGGGTGGCGAGGAGCAGGACGAACCAGCTCAGCAGTCCCCAGGCCACGGCCTGCGGCGCAATTCCGAGGAGCACGCCCGCGCTGGTCGCGATGCCCTTGCCGCCCTTGAACTTCAGGTACACCGGCCAGTTGTGGCCCGCGATCGCCGCGACGCCGCACAGCAGGCCGATTTCCGGACCTTGGACCATTCCGGTGATCCATTTTCCAAGGATTGGAAAAAAGTACGCGGGCACAAACCCTTTCACGGCGTCGCCGACGAACGTCAGGATGCCCAGCGGCTTGCTGACGGATCGGAAGACGTTCGTTGCGCCGATGTTCCCGCTGCCGACGGTGCGGATATCGACGCCTTTCATCCGTGAAAGGAGCAGGCCGATCGGAATCGCGCCCAGAAGATAGGCGGCGACGATCTGCAGAATAGGGAAAATGATAGACATGGTCGATGGCTTCCGTTTCTCGTGTCCTACCGCACGCCTTCCTGCTCCACCCATCGCACGGCCTCGCGGAACACCTGCGCGGCATCTTCGCAGCGCAGCTTCCGTTTGATGTGCGCCCGGTGGACTTCCACGGTTCGGTCGCTCAGCCCGAGTTTGTCCGCGATCTTCCGAGTGGACAGACCCTGGCCGATTCCCTGGAAGACTTCCATTTCGCGTTCCGTCAACGCCTCGACGCCGAACTCCGGCGCTTCCTTTTTCTCGCCCTTGATGAAATTCTTCAGCATGCGCGTCGCCGTCTCGCCGCTCACGAAAATCTCGCCGCGCAGGACCGTCCGCAAGGCGTCCACGATCACCTCGTCCGCCTTTTCCTTCATGACATAGCCTTGCGCGCCGGCGCGCAGGGCCTTCTCGGCGTAGACGGATTCATCGTGCATGGACAGCACGAGATACTTTACGGCGGGGTACTTCTCGCGCGCGTCGCGGATCAGCTCCAGCCCGCTCTTGTCCTTGAGCGTGATATCCACGATGGCCACGTCGGGCGTTTGCCTCGAGAGCGCTTCAAAAGCTTCGTCATAGCTAGCCGCCTCGCCGATGATGCTGAATCCCTTCTCGCGGGCGAGGAGGCTGGTCAGCCCATGCCGAACGACGGAATGATCATCCACGATCAGGATGGTATAGGCGGATTCTTTGTCTTTTTCTTTCACGACTCCCTACTGATTAGCAGAGATTGACCCGGCAGGGAAGCTTGAGTCCAAGGTCTAAAGTCCAATGTCCAAAATCGTCTGCCTGGGACCTTAGACTTTGGACGTTGGACTCATATCAAAGCGGCATGTCACGACCGTTCCGCCTTCCCGGCGCGGCTGTACGTCCAGAGAACCGTCAATCATTGAAGTCCGGTAGCGCATGATTCGAAGTCCCATCCCCTGGCCGCGTTCAGATTCGGAAGGAATTCCCGCCCCGTTGCTTTCCACCGTGAGTTGCCCTCCGCGGTCGGCTTCCGCGGCCAGCGTGATCAGGATCCGGCTCGGCTTCGCGTGGCGCACGGCGTTGTTCACCGCTTCCTGCGCGATGTGGTACAGGTGAACGGCCGTGTTGTTGTCGCGCACACGAGCGTCGCCCCTCGTGTGCAATTCGCACTGGATTCCGAACGTTTCGCGGGTGTCTGCCGCCAACCGCTGGAGCGCATTGGCCAGCCCCTCGTCTTCCAGTTCAACGGGGGCCAGGCCGCGGGCTAACCTGCGCACTTGGGCGAGGGCGTCTTTCAGAAGCTCGTTGATGTGTTCTGCGCTGTCGCGCGCCTCGCCGCCGGTTTCCGCAAGATTTGTGGCCAGGGTGCGGCTCAGGAACACGGCGCCGGTGAGTTTTTGTCCCAGCGAGTCGTGGAGATCCTGTCCGACACGCAGCTTCTCGCGTCCGCTGATTTCAAGGATCTCGCTCTCCAGCCGCATCCGTTCCGCCATCTCGCGCTCGATCTGGGCCTTGGCCGCGACGAGGTCCGCAGTTCGGTTCCGGACAAGCTGTTCGATCCTTTGTCCGCGGCGGGCCATGAGCAAAAGCTCGATCGTCACGAGCAGGGTAACGGCCAGTCCGATCACCAGGATGAACTCCGGCCGGCGGGCGCCATGCGCAAGCAAGTAGTCCGGCGACGCCGCGCAATTCAGAATCCATGTTTGGTCGGCCACTGCGATGGGGCCTTGGTAGCTGTACCCGCCGGTGTCCAACGGGGTGTATTCTTCTGTAAGGGATATCCGCAAATTCCGCGAGGCGGGAGTTGCCGCAACGCGGCTGATCACCTGGTTCGGCCGGAAAATGGCGACCGCGAACCCAACGAGGAAGCCCGGAGGCACCACGATGGATCCTTGAAGATGGGGATACATAATGGGCGCGAAGACATAGTACTCGGTCGGCGAATTGCGGGTCTTGCCGGCAAGAGACGGACTGCCTGTTTCCCTCATCCTGTTAATGGCTTGGGAGCAGGACTCCTCCGATGCAAAGTCGAATCCGATCGGAACGCCGAGGGCATTGGCGGGCGTCTGGTAGGTGAGGGCGAAGTACTCGGGCCTGTTGCCGGCGGGGTTGAACCCGTTCTGACCGTCGAAATCCTGGATGACCATGCTTGTCTGGGCTTCGCCCGGGTCGAGTTGTCTTATCAGTTGCCGCGTGTTCTCGTCGATGCGTTGGACGAATCCGAAGCCTTGGAGAACCCTTTTTTGGAACGACATACCTTTTCTGACGAACTCCTCGAAATCCTTGCTCGTGATCTGGTCGGAAATACTGTGCAGTTGCCGGATCGAATCCAACACGTCCATGAAGAGCTGGATTTCCTGCGCCGCCATGCTTTGGAGATTGCGCGCCTCGATCTGAAACTCCTCGCGGGTCGCGTTTTGCTCGAGGACCGTGCGCGTGTGCCACAGAAAGACGCTGATCGCGGTCCCTGCCGCCGCCACGAGGAACGCGAACATCCAGGGCCGGCGAGAGGATCGGTTTCCTTGTGCAGATGCTGTCACGGCAGTGAAGTATACGTGACAGACGCTGTGGGACGAAGGAATTCTAAACATCGCGTCATCCCGACGCGCCTGACGCCGCATTCCGGGTGCCCGACATTTTTCACATCTACGTATTGACACGTAGTTAGCCTATACGTAATTTACGGGAAGCGGGTGAATTATTTCCCGCTCGGTTGGCGGCCCGAAAAGGTGCGAGGAATGCTTAAAACTTTTCTTGACTGTGTACACGGTTAAGGCAAAAGTGCAACAAGACGGAGGCGCTATGAAGAAGATTCTATTGCTGGTTCTCGGCGTGATGCTTGTGGGTTCTATGGCGTTCGGCCAAGCCACTCAAGTTCTCAGTCGTAACGCGGTGGGGTATGTGAAGATCGACGCAAGATCGAATGGGTTGACATTGGTGAGCATTCCGTTCAATGCGTTCTCGAACACAATTTCAGGGGTGCTTGGCTCGCAACTTGTCGGCAATAACAATCCGGCAGGTGCGGATCAAATATTCAAATGGGATAACGCTGTGCAGACGTATGTTCGGTACTACAAGCGCGCAACCCCTGAGAATGAGTGGCGCAAGGTTGGCGAGACGGTTCCGACGACTGATACATTGAGCCCTGGTGAGAGCTTTTTTATCAAGAATAGCCGGCTAACGAACCAGACTGTATACTTAATGGGTGAAGTGCCTGACGCGCTTACTGCGCCTACATCGACGGTGTCCGGCGTGCCTGGTCTTCAGATGATTTCGTATTCGTATCCTGTGGAAACAGCGATAAGCAACCTGACACTCTTTGACACGGCAATCAAGAACAACAACCCGGCGGGTGCGGATCAGATTTTGAAGTGGGATATTCCCGCGCAGACGTATATTCGCTACTACGTTCGTACAACCGGGTGGCGGAAAGTCGGCGAAACCACAAACACAGCGGATACATTGACGCCAAACGAGGGTTTCTTCTATCTTCGCCGTGGGACAACCTCGTTTGACTGGACTGAAAAAAAGCCGTACACGTGGCCATAAGTATTTGTAGTATCTAGCGTAATAAACGGTTTGAAAGGAGACCGCAAATGAAGATTAGGTTACTAGCTACTGTTGCCGCGTTGGTCAGCATGGTTGTTTGCGCAAATGCTCAGGTGCAGGTCGCTTGGTGGAACGAGGAGACGTCTCCGGGTAGCTTTGTGTACAAAGCAGCGATCGATCCAATTAGTGGACTTGTTGTGATGAGCAGTAGCGCTGATCCGTTGGCTGGCGCATTGTTCCAGTTGATCGAAGCGGCTGGTGCTGCTCCCTCGGCCCCAACCATTGCGGATTTTGGCATCGGAACAGGTCTCACCGGTGGTGACGCGCTTAATAGTTTCGCTTGGGCTGGCAAGGATGACTATGGTGCTGGCGTGATCTATGAGTTGGCTGGAGCATTCAGCGGCACAAAGCAACTGTATGTGCGCATTTGGGATCGGCCCACTTCCGGATCTGGCAATATGCCCAATTCGTTTGACTACGGTGGGGGATTGGTTGGTGCGTATTACTATGACACAGCCGTTGAGAGCTTCACAGGCGTTTCCGGGAGCCCCTCGGCGGCAGACTTAGACTTCACGCCTCCCACGCAGAATGATTGGACCTTCCTTGCGATACCGGAGCCGACCTCGGTGGCCTTGGGCCTTCTCGGCTTGGGCGTGATTGTGATCCGTCGTCGCCTGATGCGCAAATAGGTTAGGTCACATCGTTCTCCGCGCGGGCGTCCCGGTTTCGGGACGCCCGCGTTGTTTGTGTAGCGTCGCCCGTCCTCGGGCGAGTTCCGAATTGGTCGTGTCCAGATTCTTTCGCACTTTGGTCTTAGGTAGATCATCCATCTGGTCATCCTCCCTTTCCCCTCTCTAGTATCAACACCGTTGGTTACGTCAAACTTTCCGCCGAGAAGGGCAAGTTGACTCTGGGACGCTTCGATTTCGAGCCCATGAACAAGTCCGGAGGTCTCACTGTTTCCGACATGTTTGGTGAACAGTTGCCCGTGGGTAGCCGGCTTTATCTTTGGGACAGGTCGGTGAAGATGTTCAAGATCGTCGTGAAACCTCTCGGTGCGGGTTGGGGCGCGGCAGGGCGTACACGGGTTTCAAGAGGGGAGGGCTTCTGGATTCATGTGCCGGAGTCGGCGGCTTCAAACAGATATTCCGTCATCATCACGGGCATGGTTCCCAGCGGCATGACTGCGACGACCACGACGATATCAGGCGTGAATCTGCTCGGCCTGCCGTATCCGGTGGAGATGAAGTGGACGAACACGGGTATCGCAAAGACGGCGCCGGTGAATTCGGCCGTGTATCTCTGGAATCAGAGCAATCAAACGTACTTATCCTGTGTGAAGTCGGCCGGCGCGGGTTGGGATGGGGCCGCAGCGGATGCCATCCTGTATCCCGGACAGGGATTTTGGTTTCGGAATACCGGCACGTTTGAATGGGCGGAAGCGAAACCATACAGCTGGCCGTAGTGCAACGGGATTTCAATCGGGGGGTTCATCACACGGTTGTGGGCACGTATCCATGGGGGGCTGAGTAGCTCGGTCGGCCGGATTCTCGTTTCCTTGGGAAATCCTTCCTACAGGTACGACTGGGCGTTACTGGATTCAGCAAAGGAATATTTCTGTTCTTGGAACGAAGCGCTCAACAAGAGCGGCCTGATTTTATCCAAACAGGACAGGGAAACAGTTGAGGCCCGCTTATCGCTTCAACACTTTCAGCGCGCGTTCGCGCCATTCGCCGGAGAGGTTGGGGAGGGCTTTCACGGCGAGGTCGAAGCCGTTCTTGGCCTGGCCCTGCGCGATCAGGATCTCGCCTTGTACGAGAGTGTGGTTGGCGTCGTCCGGATCGATCGTCGATGCCAGCAGGATATGCTCCATCGCCTTGTCGTACTGCCCAAGGCCCTTGCAGGCCTCGGCGAGCGTGTGGTGGTACTTGTCGTTTGAAGGCTTCAGATTGACCGCCTCCTGCGCCAGCGTCATGGCTTCGGTGAAGCGGCCCATGCGGACCAAGTCGTAGGCCAGGTTGTTCAGGGCGACATCGTAGAGCGGATTGTCTCGATTCTTGAGGCATCGGCGCAAGTAAGTCTCCCTGGCTTCAGGCGTATCCATCAAAGACGCCATGGCCAGGTTCCCGATCATGTTGCCGGGATCGCCGGACAGCAACTCTTCGGCCTTCTTGCGCGCTTCGCTGTTCCGTCGCAGTTGCATCGAAAGCCGGATGATGTTCTCGCGCAGGGCTGTGTCCTGCGGGGTCGTGGCCTCGATCGTCTTCATGTGGCTGAGCGCGGTCGCCAGGTCGCCTTTTTTCTGGGCCACGGACGCCATCAGCTTGAGCATGGGCAGGTTCGCGGCATCGACGGCCAGGACTTTGCGCGCGAACAACTCCGCCTTGTCGTACTGGTTCAACTGCCATGCCGACATCGCGATAAACGACGCCGAAAGAGTCGTCTGGTTCGTAGTCGAGAGCAACTGGTTGTAGATGTCCTCCCCGCGCGCCGTATCGCGGTTCTCGAGGTAGAGCAGAGCCAGCAGACTCCGGGCGTTCACGTTGGCGGCCGACGCCGGGTTCTCCTCCAGAACCTGTATTGCCTTCGCGTAGTCTCTCATGTCCCGCGCCGCGACCGCCAAGCCGATCCGGGCGGAGATGTTGTCGGGCTGAGTCTGAAGGATGCTGCGGTACTCGGCCTCGGCTTCCGCGAGGTCGCCCTTGCCCTGGGCCAGCAGGGCCGAACTGATCTTCACGGAGAGGCTGTCCGGGTTGATCATCCGGGCTTGGTTGATCGCGCCGGCTTCCATATCGCGCTGGCCGCCGCGCCGCGCGATGTTGGCCATGTTCAGCGCGAAATGCTCGGAATAGAGGTATCCGTAGTTCGCAGTCATCATGAACGCGGAACGAAGGAACTTGGGGAACGCCGCCGCTTCTCTCTGGGCCCGCTCCAGAAGGGCCTGTGCCTTCTGGGTCAGCATCTCCGATCGGACGGTATCGCCGCCGCTGTCGGCTTCCTTGAGGTAGATTGCCCTCTGGTTGAGCAGCGCGCTCGGGTTCTGGGGCAGGATCTTGAGCGCCAGGTCGTAGGCCTTCTGCGCCAGATCGTCCGACTTCAGCAGTTGCAGGGTCACGCCGAGGTTGTTCGCGCACCGCGAGTAGTTCTGGCGGACGAACATCTTGAGGGTGTTCGTGCTGTGGTCCGAGATCACCGCTTGGAGCTGATTCGCGAAGGTGTTCTCGAAGTAGTTGACGTTCTTCAGGTAGACCTCAGATGCCTTCAGGCCGGACAAGTTCTCGACAGGCCGCACCACCAGACCGTTCGGCACGAACTGGTAGCCGATTGACAGGGTCAGGTCGGGATTGAACAGCGAACATCCGGCGGGGCCCTTTGCGTTGCCGGACACAATCGCCTTCAGGATGTCCGTTTGCGTGGCGTACGCGGAGGCGTTGATGTTGCATTCAGGGAATAGGGTGGAGAGGTAACGGCGGTACGATGGCCGACTGATGTCCTGGGCCATGACGATGCGCTCGGGCTGGCCTTCCTCAAAGGCGGCATGAAGGATCATGTCGTCCATGAAGGAGCGCGAAACGACGAAGACGGGCCGGTTTTCGCACGACCGGACGATGTTCCGGATCAACGCCGTCAGTTCGGGGGTCCGCGGCGGCACGAAGTGGATGTAGTTCATCACGGCGGTCACGATGGCGATCACGAGGTTCGCGATAGCCGCGGTCTTCCAGACCGGCCTCATCCACAGGGAGGATAAGTTCGGGCTCGGGATCACCGCGCGAAACCACCAGTATCCCGCGAGATATCCCATCCACGACGCGATCGCGAGATAGGGGATCAGGAAGGGGTCGTTCAGACCCATGATGATCGTCGGCGTCATGCCCTTCTCGAGGATCTGCGCGACGCCGAGCACGTTCAGCACAAGCAGGGTGACGATGGTCAGCGCATGCGCGAGCCGCGTCGAGCCGTAATCCGGCCGCGGCACCAGATACACGTAGATCCACGGCACAAACGCGCAGAGCGCGATCAGAAGACCGCCGACACGCGGAAAGATGGATTTGACCTCCAAGTACTGCTTGCGCCACAGATCCAGCAGGACGTTCCAGAACCCCGAGTATTCCTGATATCCCCACTCGGGCAGGCGGGCGACGGCCCCGACAGGCACGATGTAGAAGAGAAGGCCGCAGAAACCAAGGGCGACGAGCAGCCACAGCCGCTTGGCCGTCAACGCGCGCCGGTACAGCAGGGCGACGAGCGCCGCGATGACGAAGACAGGGCCGAGAGCGATCATTGTCGCGTATTCGGTGACTCCGAGCCCGTAGAGTAGCGCGGCCCCCATGATCCACCGGACGCTCGCGTTGGCTCGCGCGTACTGGAGGACCATCCAGAAGCACGACAGCAGGATGAAGAGGTCGAACGTGTGGTTGTCCGGCCGCGTGGAGGCAGTCCACAGCGGCGCGCAGAACATGACGAACAGCGCGGACGCCAGGATCGCCACGCTCTTTGACGCGCGGGACGCGCCGGCGGGGATCGGCGACGCCTTGTCGTGCACGACGAACATCGGCAGTCGGTTCAGCAACTGCACGAACAGGACGATCGAAAGGGATCCGAACACGGCGGAAATGAGATTGAGGTTCATGAGGGTCGGACCGGGCATCACGCGAACCACGAGCTTCGCGAGCGAGGAATAGAGGAAGTGCGGGAGCACGGGGAGGTAGTAAAGCCCGTTGACGGTGTTGATGATTCGGACTGATGTTCCCGGAACAACATCGCGGACCATTGTCGCGAGGTACAGAATAAAGGATCCGATTCCCGCGATCCACGGTGTTAGGCCGGCCAGCTTGGACAATGGATGTTTCGATCCCTGCATGAATGAGGAATGCTATAGCGTATCCGGGGCTGCAAATCAATGACTCGCTGTGGTCACGATCTCGCGCACCTGAGCGCGTCCACAGACGGTAGAGCTCATGCGCATCGTCCGCCTTACAGCTTGGCGGGTGGCCCTCTTTCTGGCAATGATTTCCGTATGGGTTCCCGCTGTTTCATCGTGGTCCTTTGCCTTTCGGTTTTGACGCGTGTTGCCGAAGCACAGCCCCCGCCTCTTCGGGTCGTCAGCCTGGCCCCCAACTTGACGGAACTGATGTTTACGTTGGGCTTCGGCAGCAATCTGGTGGGCAGGTCATCGGCGTGTGATTACCCGCCCGAGGCGAAGCGGATTCCGATCGTCGGCGGCTTCGGAAGGCCGAATTGGGAGAAGCTCGAAAGCTTGCGGCCGGACCTTGTCATCGCGACGGATCTCGAGAAGCCGGGGCTTCTGGATCGCCTCAAGGAGAGGGGCGTCGAAACCCTGCTCCTGCCCTGCGAGAGCTGGGATGAGCTTGTTCAGGCGGGACTCACGATCAGTGAGGCGCTGGGCCGGCGCGCGGCCGGGGAGGAGTTTGTCCGCGGCATGACCGCGTGTCGCCGCGCGCTCGAGAGCAGAGTCGCCGCCTTCTACGCCGGAAAGCCCGGACCGCGCGTTTATGTCGAGGTCTGGGGCGATCCGTTGCTGACGGCGGGGGCGCAGTCGTTCATCGATGATCTGGTGCGGCTGGCGGGAGGCGCGAATATTGCGGCGGAACTGCGACCGACATATGTCCACGTCAGCGCGGAGTGGGTGATCCAACAGGACCCGGACGTGATTCTGCTGGCCTATATGTTCCCGAACGCTTCGTCCATCGGAAGTGTTGTGAAGCGGCCGGGCTGGGATAAGATGCGGGCGGTCCGAAAAAACGCGATCTGCGCCCATATCCCGCCCGACTTGCTGCTTCGGCCCGGCCCGAGAATCCTGGAGGGGGCGGAGATGTTTGCCGAGTGGATGATGAGGCGGTCGGAGGTCGCCGGCCGGCAGGAAAACAACGAACAACGAACAACTGACAACTGACAACATGCGCGCCCGGATCACATGGTTTCGAGTTCTGCTCATCGTCTGCCCGATCCTTGTAGCCGCAAGTGTTTTTCTTGGCGACGGCTGGCGCGATCCGCTGTCGCTGTTTCAACCTGAGCGCGCCGGGATTCTGACCGTTCGGCTTTGGCGCGTGGCGTTGGGTGCCCTCGTGGGAGCGTCGCTGTCCGTGGCGGGCTGCGCCCTGCAGGCGGTGCTGCGCAATCCGCTGGCGGAACCGTACGTGCTGGGCTTGTCCTCCGGCGCGGGGCTTGGAACGGCGCTGTGCATCATTGGCGGAGGGCTGGTGCTGAGTTCCCTGGTGTTGCCGGCGGCGGGGTTTTTCGGGGCCTTGATCAGCATGCTGATTGTCTATCGGCTGGCCAGGGTGGGGCGGGGGACGGCGCCGCATACGCTGATCCTGGCCGGCGTGATCTGGGGCGCCGTGTGCGGGAGCGTGCTGATGTTCATCGTGTCGCAGTCGTCCGCCGAAGGGCTCCATGCGATCATGTGGTGGTTCCTGGGGGATCTGCAGGTGTTCGATGTGCGTCTTGTTCAAGCGACCGCCGTGTTAAGTCTGCTGGCGTTTCTCGGGCTCCTGACGATTTCACGGCCGCTGAACGTCCTCATGCTGGGCGAGGAAATGGCGGGGCATGTCGGCCTTGAGCCGGAACGGGTCAAGGGAATGGCCCTGGGCCTGGCGGCGGTGCTGACGGCGGCTTCCGTCTCGGCCAGCGGCCTGATTTCATTTGTCGGTCTGACCATCCCGCACGCCACGCGGGCGCTGGTGGGGCCGGATCACCGCCGCCTTCTGCCGGCGGCCGCGCTGGCGGGCGCCGCGTTTCTTGCGCTGGCGGACGGGTTTGGGCGGATGCTGTTGTATCCGACGGAAATCCCCGTCGGCGTGATCACGGCTCTGATCGGCGGGCCGTTCTTCCTGATGATCCTGCGGACGAAGAGGAAGGAAGTCTGGATTGGATAGAATCTTGAAACTGGAAACTGGAAGCCTGGATTCGGCGGCGCTCGAACTGAAAGACATTTCGTCCGGGTATGGAGGGGAGACTGTTCTTCGGACGGTTTCTCTTGCCGTTGCGGCCGGCTCTCTTCTCGGAATCATCGGACCGAACGGGGCGGGGAAGACCACGTTGCTTCGCGTTCTTGGGGGCGGATTGCCCTTCTGGGCGGGCAGCTTGTCCATTCATGGCAGGGATATCCGCCTGTTCGGGCGTCGTGAGCTGGCGCAGATCGTCGGGTTCGTCCCGCAGACGCTGGATGTGCCGGTGGCTTTTACCGTGGCGGAGTTCGTGGCTATGGGGCGCACGCCGTACGTCGCGGGCTGGTCGCGGCTGTCCGAGGCCGATCATGCGGCGGTCCGCAGGGCGATGGCAATGACGGATGTCGAGAGGCTGGAAGGCCGGCTGATTGACGAGCTGAGCGCGGGCGAGAAACAGCGCGCCGTTGTGGCCATGGCTCTGGCGCAGGAGCCCCGGATTCTTCTGTTGGACGAACCGACCGCGCACCTCGATATCCACCATGCCTGGAGCCTGATGGCGCTGATCGTGAAGCTGAACAGGGAGCATGGGGTTACGGTGGTTATGTCGTCCCACGATCTCAATCTGGCCGGGGAATTCTGTTCGCATCTTCTGTTGATGGATCGCGGCCGGGCCGTGGCGCAGGGAACTCCGCGGGACGTATTGGACGTGGGGAGACTGTCCCGTGTTTACCAGCATCCGCTGGAGATCGCAATTCTGCAGGGCGATCAGCGGTTCGTGGCGCCGAAAAGGGCGGAGTAATGGAATACCGGCGTGTCGGACCCAAGGGGGTCTTTCACATTACCCCGCCCCTCCGTCTTTCTACAGCATCGGCATTCCGGGAAGGCTCATGGGGAGGCCCGGCTGCTGGATCGGGGGCACCAAGGCCTTGAACTCATGGTTCTCGCGCACGGGATTGAACCGCGGATCTTTCCGGATCACATCGCGTACCGGCTCTCCGCCGAGTTCGATGGCGCGCTTGATCGATTGCACGCACTCGTTCGGTTTCTGCATGGCCGCCTGGATGGCCGCGAGATCGATCCACACATTGGGGTTCGCGGGCTCGCGGGCCAGGTATTTCTCGAGGGCCGTGGCCAGGAGATCCATGCGCTTGGCGTCCGCATACATCTTGGCGACGGCCAAGTAGGCGTTCGGCGGGATGTTCGTATCGTTCAGAATGCTCATGGTCAGGCCCTGGAACTGGCCTTCGAGGTTGAGCTTGCGGTACAGATCCGCCAGTTCCATGGCCGTGTTCAGTTCGCCCTGTCCCTGGTTGAACTGCGCTTCGAGTTGCGCGCGCCGGTTGTCCGCTTTCTCGGTCTCGCGGATCTGGTTCAGGAAATCGCCGACCTTGGCGTTGCCGGGATCCTCGCGGAGGAATGCGTCAATCAGCTTGCCGGCATCGGAGAAACGCCGCTGCTGCATGAGGACGTCCGCCAGCCGGAAATTGGCCTCCGGGCTGAGCGGGTAGAGGTCAATGGCCTGCTGGAAGGCGTACTCGGCCTCGGGGAACATGCGGCGATAGGCATAGATGCCCGCGATCGCGCCGCGCAGCTTGGAGAACGTTTTCCGGGCCACCACGTCGCGCAGGAACTTGGGGTTTCCGAGCAGGCGCTGCGTGTACCAGTCCCAGAAATCGCGGTCCTTCTTCACCAGTTCCGGCGACAGGGACGGCAGCGGGTCTGAGTTCAGCTTCATGATCAGCCCGTTGGGGGTGAGGTAGGGGTACATCCACGGGATGACGTAACTTTCTTCGACGTAGAATGCGTGCTTGTGCTTGTTGGCCTCGAAGATCATCCGGCACAGGATGCCGTTGATCATCATGACGCCCTGCACGCCCTGCACGCTGACGCGTCCGTTATCGAACTGCACATCCGCGCCCGGGGGGATGCGCCCGGCCTGCACGTCCTCCACGTACTTCTGGAACGCGAAATTGCTGTCCTGCTGCGACGGAATCCAGATCGTGTCGCCGTACAGGTCGCGCATGACGCTCATGTACGTGTTGTCGGCCAGCGCATTCTGCGTAATGAGGTACACATCCGACCGCACCTTGGCGCAGTAGATCATGTACGTGGGGACGAACCGTCCGGGGTCGGTGCCCCCGAAGAAAATCGCGTTGGTGTCCATCGGCGGGGGGTAATCCGGCGTGGGATACTGCTTCCAGATCTGTTCGAATTCCTCCGCGGACTTCTTGTAACCGAGGTCCGATCGAATTCCGTCCACACCCTGAAGCTGCCAGTTGCCGAATTGCCAGCCGAAGTCGTGCTGGTTCTGCTCGGCCCCGCCGACGATCTTGATCTGCTCCTTGTCGTACGCGTTCTGATACAGGAGCACCGCCGGGAACACGACGACGATGACCAGGGCCAGCGGCTTGATGATGCCGCGCCCGCCGAGAAGCGTTTCAAGATAGGCGAGCGCAAAGAGGGCTCCGTACCCGAGCCAGATGGCGTACACCGCGTGCGACTGGATGAATTGCACGCGGCCGATGAAGAGCGTCTGGATATCCAGGTCGGGGTTCTGGAATGTGATGAGAACAATGCTGAGCGAGACGAACGCGACCAGCGAGGTGATCAGCCAGGTCCGGCCCCGGCGGTCGATGCGTCCGATGAAGAAGAAGGGCACCAGGCCGATGAGGGCAAGGGGAAGCGTGAACTGTTGGCGCAGATCCTTGAAGTACGCGCCCAACTGCGCGACGAACTTGGCCGAGAAGATGTCCGACGCGGTGATCTTCTCGTATTGCCCGCGCGTGAGGGCGTGCTTGAAGCCTTCCGGCGTGCGGGGGTATCCCCAGTTGATCGGGGGGTTCTGCTCGGAGGAGATGGGCATGAACCCGTTGAACCCGAGCCCCAGCAGGCACAGACTGCCGATGAGCAGGACGCGCTTCCATTCGGTCATGAGCTTGCGCTCGATCAGGAACAGGCCCACGGGCGCGAGCAGGAACAACACCGCCATCGTGGTTGTTGTGTTCTTCGAGCGCAGGACTTCCGGCGAGAGGTGGCCGGTCATGGCGCCGGCTTTCCAGAACAGGTACCCGGAAACGCAGAGGGACAGCGCGGCCATGCAGTCGCGGAAGAGCGAGCGGTCGCGGAACCAGATGGCGGTCACCAGCGCCGGGCCGACGAAGAGAAGGGTCTGGTGGTTCGTGATGCCGAATCCGAACAGGAACGCGGTGATGTAGAGGATTTTGTCCTCCTTCGGCCGGCACATCCACATGTACGTCAGGAGGAGCAGAAGCATCTGGAAGAAGGCGTTCAGCGCGTACACCTCGACGATGACCGCCTGGGACCAGAGCACGGGGCTGAAGGCCAGCAGGAGTCCGCCGGTGACGCCGCCGACCCAGCACAAGAGGCTTTCCGTGGAGATCCCGATCACGTCCGTGGTCTTCTTCACGCTGCGGAGCATGTCCGTTCCGGAGCGGCTGACCAGGAGAGCGAGCATCCCGCAGGCGAGGGCTCCGAAGAAGGCCGAGGCCAGTCCGACGCTCCACGCCGGATTCGGATTCCCGTAGTAGCGAACCCAGCCGAAGATCCATTGGAAGAACCATGTGAACAACGTCCAACTGGGATATCCCGGCGGGTGCGGGACGCCGAGATAGTCCGAACCCACGGCCAGTTCGCCGCTGTCTTCCAGCGTGACGGTGGGGGCCAGGGTGTAGCAGTACACGCCGAAGGTGATCAGGAAGGTGGTCCAGAACGCCCCCCAGTCCAGTTTCCGGAAGAAGGCGCCGCTTTGATGGTCGAAGAACGCGGCTTTCTCTTCCGGAGATTGCGAAACGGCTTGGGCACGCACGGTTTTATTCGGGTTTTTATGATCAGCCATAGCTCACACCACGGGTCGTCGTTCGTTATTCGTAAAAGCCCAGAAGGTATGTTTTTTACAGACCGAGAGCAAGCTTTCATGAATGGACAGGAAGAGTGGGGCGGGCGTTCAAAAAGCGCGTGGGATCGGCCGGGGAAAGTTACCTCAACAACAGGATCCCGGCCACGGTCAAGCCGTACAGCGCCAGGTCCGCCAGCAGCGGTTTATCCGTCAGAAGGATCACCTCCGGCTGGCCGCCTTTTTCGTGGCGATAGACCAGGTCGAGGTAGCGGAACAGGCCGAAGATTACGAACGGGATGGTCAGGCCAAGCTTGGTCGTTCCGAACTTGGCGACGGTATCCGGCCACAGCGTGTACAGCGCGTAGGAAATCAGCGTGGCCGCGCTGACCACGGCAATCAACTGGTCCAGGAGCTGGCTGCTGTACTGCGCGAGGCTTTCGCGCGTTTCGCCGCCCGTGTCGTTGATCACGACGAACTCGTGCCGCCGCTTGCAGAGCGCAAGGAAGAGCGCCAGCAGCAGGGCGCACAGGAGCAGCCAGGGCGAAATCGGCACCTGGAGAACGACGGCTCCCGCCAGGGCGCGGAGGACGAAGCCGGAGGCGATCACGAACAGGTCAACCAGCGCGATCTGCTTCAGCGCGAACGTGTACACGAATTGCAGCGCCACGTAGCCCGCCACGACGTAGAAGAACGGCACGGAGAGCCACGCCGCCGCGCCGAGCCCGGCGGCAAGAAGCAGAAAGGCCGTCGCCGCCGCGGTCGCAGTCGAAATCTCGCCGGCGGCCAGCGGGCGCAGTTTCTTCGTCGGATGCGCCCGGTCCAGCTCCACGTCGCGGATGTCGTTGATCAGGTAAATGCCGCTCGATACGGCGCAGAACAGGAGGGCCGCCTTCAGTACGATCCAGAAATCGGCGAGGCTGACGTTCAAATGCCGGTCGCCGAGGGCGAAGATGAACGCGGCCAGCACGACAATGTTCTTCGTCCACTGCCGGGGCCGCATGGCTTGAACGATGCTGGCCGGCCGGGGCTTGCTCATGATCCGCTTCCGCCTGCCTTCACGCTTCTCGCGTTGCGCTCATCCGGCACGGAGCGTTTCAGCCTGTTCCGGAACAGGAGTTTCCAAACCATCCAGAGGGCCTCGCGCACGATCGACGAGTTCATCTTCGAGTGGCCGGAGCGGCGTTCCTCGAACGTGATCGGCACCTCGACGACATGGAAGCCGCGCCGCCAGGTCTCGTTGGTCATCTCGATCTGGAACGAGTAGCCGTTGGACTTGATCCGGTCCAGATCGATGGACTCCAGAACCGCGCGGCGATAGCACTTGAACCCGCCGGTCGGATCGGAAAACGGCATGCCGGTGACCAGGTGGACATAGATGGCCGCGCCCTTGCTCAAAATCAGCCGGCTCAGCGGCCAGTTGATGATCCGGATGCCGCCCACGTAGCGCGAGCCGAGGGCCAGGTCGGCCTCCTGCGCCGCGTCGAGAATCCGCGGTAGATCGTTCGGGTTGTGGGAGAAATCGGCGTCCATCTCGAAGATGAACTCGTAACCGCGCTCCAGCGCCCACTTGAAGCCCGCGATGTACGCGCGGCCGAGCCCCTGCTTGCCTTCCCGGTGGAGGCCGTGGATGCGCGGGTCCTGGGCCGCGAGTTCGTCGACGATCCGCCCGGTGCCGTCGGGGGAGTTGTCGTCCACAAAAAGGATGTGCCCTTCCGGCAGGGCGGCCAGAACGGCCTTGGAAACGTCCCGGACGTTTTCCTTCTCGTTGTAGGTTGGGATGACGACCAGAGCCCGGTTCATGCCCCGGTACTTTAGGGGAAGGGTTCCAAAACAGCAAGTCCCGCGTGGAGGGGGCCGACGGATTGATTTGCCTCAAAAGCAGGATATAATAAACACAAACGTCCCATGAAACTGGAGATTCGAAAATACGGCGACCCGGTGCTGCGCGAAAAAGCGGAGCCCGTGAAGTCCGTGGACGACCGGATCCGCGCACTGGCCAGGGACATGATCGAGACCATGCACGGAGACAACGGCGGCGTCGGGCTGGCCGCCCAGCAGGTCGGGGAGACCGTGTCCGTCTGCGTGATCGAAGTGCCGGCCGAATACGACGCGGACGAAAACGGGGTGCGCCTCAACCCCGACGTGAAGATGCCGCTCGTCCTGATCAACCCGGTGATGGTCGAATCGTCCAAGGAGACGGAAGCGCGCGATGAGGGATGCCTCAGTTTCCCCGGGATCTACGCGCCCGTCCGGCGTCCCGTGGAGATCGCGATCGAATACCTGGACACGAACGGAAAATCGCGGAGCCTGCGGCTCCGGCACTTCGTGGCGCGCGTTGTCCAGCACGAGATGGATCACCTGAACGGCGTGCTGCTGGTCGACCGCATGACCCACCTCAAGAAAATCGCGCTCGCCGGCCAGCTCAAGCGGATGAGGCGCGAGACGCGCGAAGAGCTGGGCGTGAAGTAGCCGCCGGCGCAAGCCGGTGGAATCCGTCCGGCAACGCTCTTGCGAGCTTTTTTCCAAGGGTTGGAAAAAGCGCCCGGAAATTTTCCAAGGATTGGAAGAATCAATCGACCGGCGGTATCGGCGCGGCGGGTTCGGGAGCGGCCGGCGCGGCGGGGGCTTCTTCCTTCCATTCCTCTTCGACGGCGGTCTCCTTGCCGGTCTGTTTGCGGCGTCCGAGAAATTCGCGGGCGAGCTGGCGGTAGGCGGCCGCGCCGGTGCAGTGTTTGTCGTGCTGGATGATCGGCTTTCCGTAGCTGGGCGCCTCGCTGAGCCGGACGCTGCGCGGGATCAGCGTCTCGTACACCTTGTCGCCGAAATGCGAGACGACTTCCTGGACAACCTGCTGGGACAGGTTGGTGCGCATGTCGTACATCGTCATCACGATGCCCTCGATGTGCAGGGCGGGGTTCGCCCCGCTGTCGTGAAGCTGCTGAACGAGCCGCGTGATGACGCTCAGGCCTTCCAGTGCGTAGTACTCGCACTGGAGCGGGATGAGGATCGATTGCGCGGCGACGAGCGCGTTCATGGTCAGGATGCCGAGCGAGGGCGGGCAATCCACGAAGATATAGTCGTAGCGGTTCGCCGTCGAAACGGGCGTGACGGCCTCGGTGAACCGGTGCAGGTAGCGATCGGCGCGCGCGACGTCGATTTCCGAGCCGGCGAGATCGAGTTCGGAGGGGACGATCTCGAGCCGCTCGATCGACGTCGGCTTGATGAGATGTTCCAGCAGGCCGTTGCCCAGGAGGGCCTGGTAGATGCTCTGGCCTTCCTTTTTTTCGATGCCGAGCCCGCTGGTCGCGTTGGCCTGGGGGTCCAGATCGATGAGCAGGATTTTCTTGCGGCGTTCGGCAAGACAGGCGGCCAGGTTGAGCGCGGTGGTCGTCTTGCCGACGCCGCCCTTCTGGTTCGCGAACGCAATGATCGGTGTGCTCATGAGTGGCCGATAGAATAGTCGGGGTGTGGGGGTCCGCTCAAGTCCGGATTACTTGCGGACGTTCCAGCCCAGGTTGCGGCCCAGCAACTGGAACAGGGCTTCGTTGTGCGGTTCGAAGTATTTTTGCAGATCCTCGTAAACGGATTCGGGGACGCCGGGCGCCCGTCCGCTCAGGTCCTGGGCCACGACTCTGGACGGCACGAAGCCCGCGTTGACTTCGAGAAACGAGAAGATCACGTGCAGGGCGTGTTCCGGGTCCGAGAAGAACTCCTCGCTGGTGAGCACCAGAAGCCGGCGCCGCTCGAACAGATCGAAATACCGCTTGAGCTGATCCACGTAGATTCCGCGCGTCTTGTAGCTCTTGCGGTGATGGATTTCGCTGACGTAGAACTCGTCGTTCCGCATCTTCTCCAACTCGGGCTTCAGCCGGCTTTCCTCCAGCCGCAGGGCTTCCTCGATGGGCTGATCCTCTTCGCCCATGTGCGTCTCCCGGAAGTAGTGGGATACGGCGCGCTCCACCGGATTCCGCAGGAGCGCGATCATCTTCACGTCGGGCAGGACGTGACGGATGCGCTCCGGGGCGCGGGGGTGAAACAGGTAATACGGGGTCGCTTCGCCGGTGATCCGGTTGTCGCCCATCCGCTTGCGGGTGGGGAAGTGAAGCCGGTACCAGGGAACGCCCTTCTGGAAATTCCGGTCGAAGAAGTGAATCTCCTTTTCCGTCCCCGGCAGGATCTGCGGGTGCTTCATCATCCACTTGTAGAGACGGGTGGTTCCCGATCGCTGGGCGCCGAGGATGAGGAACTGGGGCAGGGCGTGCCGGGGCGCCAGCAGTCTGTAGAGGGAACGTTCGAGAATGGACGGATGGCTGTTCATCGCGTGGCCCGTGGCCGGCTTATTCCTCCTGCGGCGCCGGCGCGGCCGGACCGCTCAACTCCTTGATCGTGCCGTCGATCTGTCCGAACCGGTTCTGAATCTTGCCGAACCATTTTTCGGCCTCCTCGAACTTGCCCTGCGAGTTGCCCAGGTGCTGGCCGACGAGACGGAACGACTCCTCGAACCGGCCGAACTCCTTGCCGAGGCTCGCGAGCTGGTTGAGCATTTCCCGCGCGCGCTCTTCGATCCGCATGCCCTTGAGGCCCAGGAGGATGGTTTGCAGGTACGCGTAGAAGCTGTTCGGCGATACGGGGATCACGCGCTTGCCCAGCGCGTAGTTGAACAGCGACATCTCGCCGCCGAACTCGTCGTCGCGGACGATGCTTTCGTAGTAGACGTTCTCGGCCGGGATGTACATCAGGGCGAAATCGAAGGTGCCTTCGTCCGTCCGGATGTACTTCGAAGCGATCGCGTCAATGTGCTTCCGGACGTCGCGCAGGAAGTTCTTCTTCGCGAGTTTCCGCTCGTTCTCGCCGGCTGCGGCGACCAGGACCCGGAAGTTCTCGAGGGGAAACTTGGCGTCCACCGGCACGAGCCCGGCCTTCAAGACGATGACCGCGTCGACCTTCTCGCCGCTCCCGAAGGCGTGCTGAAGCCGGAAATGTTCGGAGGGGAGAATCTGCGCGAGCAGATCCCCGAGGAACAGTTCGCCGAGATTGCCGCGGAGCTTGGGGGCGCGGAGGATTTCCTGCAAGCTCGAGATGTCCTTGCCGAGATCGAAGATGCGCCGGGAGGCCTCGCCGAGCTGGCCCAGTTGTCCGCTCACGCCCTGGATCACCTGGGCGGCCTTGTCGAGCCGGAGGTTCATCGATTCGCGCGTCGTTTCCATGGATTGCGCGACCTGCGCGTTGAGCGCGTTCACCTGGTTCTGGAGCAGGACCAGCGCCTGGTCGTCCCGCGGCTGCGCGATGGCGCGGCGAATCCACCACGCGGCGAGAAACGTCGCGAGGAGAACAACGCCCACGGCCATGATTACAATCTGTTCCATCAGCCCTCTTCTCTTCTACCGCACCAGCATTACGGGCGCCGTGGAATTCGCGATGATCTGCGCGGTCGTGCTGCCGACGATCATCTTCCGGATACGGCTGTGGCCGTACGCGCCGATGACGATCAGATCGCAGCGCTCGTTGCGCGCGTTCTCGAGAATCGCCGCGGACGGCTTGCCCTGGACGACGAGGTTCAGCGCCTGCAGCCCGTGCGCCTTGACCAGGTCGCACGCGTCCTTCGAGATGTCGTCCGCGCGCGTCGCGTCCTCGTTCTCCGCGACGGTCAGCAGCACGAGTTCCGCCTGGATCGCCTGCGCCAGTTCCGTGGCCTCGTGGAGGGCCCGGCCGGCGTGCGAGCTGCCGTCGTACGCGGCGAGAATCCGGGTGATGGGCCGGAAGGCGCCGGGCGTGACCAGGCAGGGTTTGGCCGACTGGCGCACCACGCGCTCCACGATGGACCCGCTCATGTCGCCGATCCATTTCGCGTGCTCGCCCTTCTGGCCCATGACGACCAGTTCCGCGCGCGCTTCTTCTTCGAGGATGACTTTCGGCGGATGGCCCCTCTTCACGACGGCCTCGGCCTGGATGCCCGCCTCCTCGCAGCGGCTGTGGAACGCGCGAAGGATCGTGTTGCCCTTTTCCTCCATCAATTTCCGGAACTGCTGAAGCTGGGCCCCGTACGGCTGGGCGCCGATCCAGCCGGAGATATCGGCCATCAGCGGACCTTCGAGCATGCGCGAATCGAGCACGTGCAGCCCGAGCAGGCGCGCGCCGAGCTGACGGGTCAGGTGTATCGCGTATTCGCAGGCCACATCGCCGTGCGGGGATCCATCCGTGCAGACCAGAATGCTCTTGATCATGAGGGTATCCTTTTCCTGAGCTTGAAATCTGCCGTCATGATGCCGGGCCGTCCGCGATTTGTCGAGGCCGGGGAGTTGACGCGTCGTTCTTGCACGGGGCGGCTTCCGGTTGCTATGTTACCGCCCATGGCTGTCAAAAAGGAAATTGTCCGCACCGGCTGGAGAGAGCTTTGGGGCATCATCCTGGTCGGGTTGAGCGTGCTCGTGCTTTTGAGTCTGATCTCGTACCAGCCGGGGGATATTCCGCTGGTCCAGACGCCCCCCAACTCTCCGGCCCAGAATTTCATCGGCCCGGTCGGGGCATGGATTGCCTACACGATTTTCATGGGGCTGGGCGTGGTCGGCTACCTGGTGTCGGTCATTCTCGGGATCACCGGCCTCCTGCTGATCTTTAAGCGCGAGGGGCGCGTGTGGCCAAAGGTGCTGTGGATGCTGGCGATTCTCGTCTCGTTCCTGTGCCTGGTCGAACTCAAGGACTCGTCGTGGTCCGGCTGGACCGAGCGGTTCAACATCGGCGGTCCCGGCGGGGCGCTGGGCATGCTGATCGCCCGGGACTTCTTCATCCGCTTCCTCGGCGTGATGGGCGCCGGTCTGATCGCCACGGTCGTGCTGATCGCCGGGATCATCTTCCTGATCGAAGTTCATCCCGTCACCCTGGCCCGGCAGTTGGGCGCACTCTCAGGCGCGCTGTACCGCAAGTTCGACGCGCTGCTGGCGGAGCGGCGCGACCAGCGGGATCAGATCGAGCGCGAACAGCGTGAGCTGGCGAAGCGGCGGCGGCGTCTCGAAGAGGCGATGAAGGAGCAGGAGTCCGTCAAACAGAAAGAGACGCGCCGCAAGCCCGCGATCGGGCCTGCCGTGGTCATCAAGCCCGAGGCGCTTCAGCCGCCGGTTCCCGAGGACGATGAGCCCGAAGAGATCATTCCGCCTCCGCCTCCCAGACGCGAGCGGCAGAAATCGGTCAAGACGGAGGATTCGGCTGCGGGTCCGGCCGTGGTCGGTTCCGCCGGCTCGCCGTTCAAGCTCCCGCCGATGGAACTGATCGATCCTCTGCCTCCGGAGAAGGACCGGGAGATCAAGGGCGATTTCCAGGCCGGTGCCGCTGTCCTGAAGGAAACGCTCACCGAGTTCGGCATTGACGCGGATATCACGAATGTCGAACGCGGGCCGGTGGTCACCCGCTACGAGGTGCTGCCCGCCCCGGGCGTGCGCGTGGAGCGAATTGCCGCGCTGAACAACAACATCGGGCTTGCGATGAAGGCGGAGAGCGTGCGCATCCAGGCGCCGATTCCGGGCAAGGGCGTCGTCGGTATCGAGGTTCCCAATTCCAATACCACCCTGGTCTGCCTGCGCGAGGTGCTCGAGAGCAACGCGTGGCTGTCCGGCAAGGCGGCCTTGCCGCTGGTGCTGGGCAAGGACGTCGGCGGGCGCGTGATCGTGGCCGATCTCTCGGAAATGCCCCACATGCTGATTGCCGGCGCGACCGGCTCCGGCAAGACCGTCTGCATGAATTCCGTGCTCGCCGGCCTGCTGATGTCGCGCACGCCCGACCAGATGCGCCTGATGCTGATCGATCCCAAGATCGTCGAATTTGCGGCGTACAACCGCCTGCCGCACCTGGTGGTTCCCGTCATCACGGACCCGAAGAAAGTCGCGATCGGGTTGCGCTGGGCGATCACGGAGATGGAGAAGCGGTACAAGCTGTTCGCGCGCGTCGGGGTCCGGAACATCAAGTCGTTCAACAGCCGGCCGATCGCCAAGCAGGAGGAACTGTTCGCGGGTCCGGAGTCGGAAGAGGAGAGGCCCGAGGAGAAGACGCCGGACCGCCTGCCGTATATCGTCATCGTCGTGGACGAACTCGCCGATCTGATGCTCGCGGCGCAGGCGGACATCGAGAACGGCATTGCGCGCCTGGCCCAGTTGTCGCGCGCGGTCGGTATTCACATGATCCTCGCCACGCAGCGGCCCTCGGTCAATGTCATCACCGGCACCATCAAGGCCAACTTCCCCGCGCGGATCTCCTTCCAGGTGGCCCAGAAGGTGGATAGCCGGACGATCCTCGACGCGAACGGCGCCGACAAGCTGCTGGGCAAGGGCGATATGCTCTTCCTGCCCCCGGGCAGCGGCAAGCTGATCCGCGCGCAGGGCACCATGACGACGGACGCGGAGCTTCATCGCATCGTGGATTTCTGGAAGAAGCAGGGCGTGCCGAACTACGAGACCGCCATCAAGGAAAAGATCGAAAACGCCAGCGCGATCGACATGGACAACGGCGAGGACGACGAGTTGTTGGAGGCGGCGATCGAGATTATCCGGCAGACCAAGCGCGCTTCGACCTCCTCCCTTCAGCGGCGTCTGCGGATCGGTTACACGCGCGCCGCGCGGCTGATGGATATCCTGGAAGCCCGCGGAGTGGTGGGCCCGGCGCAGGGTTCGGATCCGCGGGAGATTCTGGTCGATTTGGACGGCCAGATACCGCAGAATAAACCGGACGGCACGGAGTAACGGATTCATGGCGACCATCGGACAGGTTTTGAAAGCAGCTCGCGAACAGAAGGGCGTGACGGCCTCCCAGGCCGCCGCCGCGACCCATATGAAAGTCCAGGTCGTGGAGGCGCTCGAGCGAGACGACTACAGCCGGATTGCCGCGCCCATGTACGTGAGGGGATTCCTCAAGCTGTACGGAGAGTACCTGGGCCTCGACCCGGCGCCGCTGATCCGGGAATACATGGAACTGCACTCGCCGAAGGATCGGCCGCCGCTCGTTTCGCAGGAAGCCCCGCCGTCGGATTCGGCCACCGAGCGCAAAAAGATCGAAATCGACGGGTCCAGGCTCAAGGCGTTTTTCGACAAGGTGAAGAAGCCGGTCGCCGTCGGCCTCGGCGTGATCGTGCTGGTCGTTGCGGCGGTGAACGGAATCACCCGCTGCAGCCGCCGGATTACCGAACCCCGGCAGGCGGCTGCGCCGGCGGCGTCGGAGAAAAAGACGCCGCTGCCCGTTCTTCGCGAGCCTCCTGATCCGTATATCGAGATTCCCACCCCAGGCCGGCCAAATCCGTGAATGTCCCTAATACATTGACTCTCAGCCGGCTTGTCCTGGCAGTCATAATGATGGTTTTTCTCTCGGTGGACCTCCCGTTCGCGAGCACCCTCGCTCTGCTGGTGTTCGTGGTTGCGGGAATCACGGACTACCTGGATGGCTACCTGGCGCGCAACAGGTACGGCGTGACCTCGTTCGGCAGCCTCATGGATCCGGTCACGGACAAGGTGCTCGTCTGCGCGGCGTTTGTCAGCTTCGTGGAGGTCGGAATCGTCCCCGCGTGGATCGTCGTCATCATCATCTCCCGGGAGTTCCTGGTGACGGGCCTGCGCCTTCTCGCGGCGAACAAGGGCCTGATGCTCGCGGCCGGAAGATGGGGGAAACACAAAACGATCTGGCAGATCATCGCCATCTCGGCCCTCCTCCTCGGTCTGGCCATCCGCAACGACCTGCTGCGGAACTCCGACGCCAAGTTGTTGCAGGACTACGACTTCTGCTTCGGAGTGATCGCGCTGGCCACGGCCTTCGGGGTGGCCCTCATCACGATGGCCTCCGGCATTCTTTATTTCATGGAACATCGCAGTGTCATTTCAGGCCGCGGATGACCGCCGGCGCACAGGAATCCCCCGTATGAATCCACAGGAATGGAATATCAAGGCGCGCAGCGACAGTTGCCAGGCGTGCAACAAAGCCTTCGCGGATGACGAAGTCTTCTTTTCGCGGCTGGACTTCGGCGAAGAGGGGTACGGGCGGCGGGATTACTGCGCCGTGTGCTGGAACGCCGCGGCCAGGAAGAACGCCCTCAGCGTCTGGAAAAGCGTGTACAAACTGCCGCCCCCGCCGGCGCCCGAGCCGTTAAAGAAAGAGACGGCGGAGTCGCTGCTGCGCGAACTCATGGAGACCGAGGATTCGGCGAATCGGAACACGATCTACATTCTCGCCGTCATGCTGGAACGCCGCCGCATCCTGATCGAACGCGACGTGCAGACGCGCGAAGACGGGGTGAAAGTCCGCGTGTACGAGCATCGGAAGACGGGCGAGACGTTTCTCGTTCCCGACCCGGGCCTCAAGTTATCGGAGCTGAAATCCGTCCAGGAAGAAGTCGTCGCTCGGCTCGGCGGCCGGGCGCCGGGGCAGGCTGAAGAGGCGGCGGGTTCCGCCACGGCTGCGGAAAACGTCGAATGCTGAACGTCCAATCTTGAAGTGAGATAGGTAAGAGCCCGGTACCTTTAGAGTTCAGCGTTGGGTGTTCGATCGAGGAACGGAGAATCCTTCATGTTCGACCTCAAGATCACAGGCGGTCAACTGTTTGACGGAACCGGCAGGCCGGCGGTCCGCGCCGATGTGGGGATCATGGGCGACCGGATCGCGGACATCGGCGACCTCTCGGGTGCGGAGGCAAAAAGCTCCGTCGATGCGGCGGGCAGGACCCTCTGTCCCGGATTCATTGATGTCCATTCCCATTCCGACGCGTACCTGCTGATCGAGCCTTCCGCGCCGAGCAAGATCCATCAGGGCGTGACGACCGAAGTGTGCGGAAACTGCGGCGCCTCAGCCGCCCCGCGCGTCGGGCGTTACCCGATGCCCTCGGACTGGCGGGACAAGAAGTACCCTGGTCCGTGGACGACGGTTTCCGAGTATCGCGCGCTGCTCGAGCAGGTGAAGCCGGCGGTCAACGTGGTCCTGTTGATTGGTCATAACGCCATTCGCGCGGGGGTGCTTGGGTACGAAGGGCGGTCGGCGACGGACTCGGAGTTCAGGGCCATGGCGGACCTGCTGGCCCGGTCCCTCGACGAGGGCGGGGCGGGGTTGAGCACGGGATTGATCTACTCGCCCGGGATGTTCGCGCCGCCGGAGGAGATCATCGGTCTCGCGCGGGTTCTCGCACAACGCGGCAAGATTTACACCTCCCACATGCGCAGCGAGGGGGCGAGGCTGCTGGAGGCCATTGACGAAACGCTCCACATCGGCCGGCAAACCGGTGTGCGGGTTCAAATTTCCCACCTCAAGACATCAGGCCGGAAAAACTGGCCTCTGCTCGACGCCGCGCTGGACAAGATCCGCAGGGCGAGGAATGAGGGTATCGAGGCGGCTTCCGACCGCTATCCCTACACGGCCGCCTGCACCGACCTCGATGTCATACTGCCCGATTGGGCTTCGGAAGGCGGCCGTGAAGTCGTTCTGAAGCGATTGCGCGACCCGCAGACCCGGAAACGAATTCGGGACGAACTGGCCGCCTCGCGCGACGCGCAGTACTGGGAGAGCGTCACCATCGGTACGACTCATCATCCGGCGAACCGGTCGTTCCAGGGCCTGCCGTCGGTCCATGTGGCGAAACAACTCTCCCTGGAGCCCGTGGATGCCGTTCTGCATCTCATGGATTCGGACGAACTTCATACCGGCGGAATCTTCTTTGGGATGAGCGAGGACAACCTGTGGCGGATTCTGCGGGAGCCGTACGTCATGCTCGGATCGGATGCCTCGATCCGTTCGCCGGACGGGCCGTTGAGCCAGGATCATCCGCATCCGCGCGCCTACGGCAGCTTCCCTCGGTTTCTGCGCGCCGCGCTCGACGGGAAGACCGTGGCTCTTCCCGAGGCGATTCGCAAGATGACGTCCCTTCCGGCGTCGCAATTCGGCTTAAAGGACCGGGGCGTCCTCGCCGTGGGGAAAAAGGCCGATATCGTGGTGTTTGATCCGGCGGAAGTGCGCGATACGGCCTCCTTTGAGAAGCCCCACCAGCTCGCGAAAGGCATCGACCTCGTTGTGGTGAACGGCATTGTCACAATACAGGACGGCCGGATGACGGGGAAGAGGGCGGGGGCGTTCCTGGATTGAACGCCGCACGCGGATGCCCGCTCCCTGCCCGACGCGCGGCTCGGGGGATGCGCCTTCGTCTCTATCGATTTACGGATTGATACGGATCAGGCTGGCCTGGCCGGTCACGGAAGACTCTTCCGTCTCAAAGACGCCGGTGATTTGATTCCCGACGTGCGTCCCCATCACATGAATCATGTCAAACGGATCCGCGTTGTCCGGGTTAACGCCTTTCGTGTAGAAGAACCCGCTGGCGGGGCCCTCGTTCAGCGAGAAGAGCCGGCCGATATTGTTGCTGCCGAAACCGATAATGTTCGTGGCCAGGCCGCGCGAATCGACCTCCAGCCGGATTGGGCGATGGATTGTGGCGCCGGGAAACGTATGTGTCAGGACGCCCGTCCAGACACCCATGCAGCGTGAATCATCCTCCACGCGGCGGATGACGGCGCCTGCATAAGGGGCGCCCAGCAGGATCAGGTTACGGTCCGAGAACCCGCCGCGCAGATGGACCTGCTCGTCGTTGGTGATGAAGGTGAGATCGACCATGCCCGTCGCCCCGACGGTAAAGTATCCCGAAGGAGCCCTGGGGATGAACAGCGCGCTTTCGCTGATGATCCCGTCCTCCAGGGCGACGAAGTGAGTATTTCCGTGGGTCTCGTCGATGATTATCCATGCGTCGCGCATGTCGGCCGGTGTGAAGGATTGACGGACCCGGTAGAACATCGGCACAGATACCGTGGTCGCGGCGCCTGTGGTCACGATGCTGTCCAGACTGTGCCAGTCGTTTGACCAGGGACCGGAGAGATTGGGCGCCCACTGCACGGCGAATCCATGTACGCCGGGCGTGTTCGTCCAAGACAGCCAGCCGTTGCCGGATAAGGATACGATCACGGGCGGATTTTCGGCGGGGGCCGGCAAGGTCATCGAGCCGACGAGCCATAGAAAAGCCGCGGCAACGATCCCATACCGGAATATGCGCGCCCGGCTCCAAGCAGAGAAGTGGGAAGACATTTGCGTCTCCTTCCTACTACTATTTTCGCTACTTCTAGACGCCGCCGGGGTTGTTGTCAAAAACTTTGTATCAGGAAGTGATCGGGGGAGGGCAAAACACCCGAATTCAGCCCTTAAAACGATCATTATTGCGGAGGGGATACTTATGGCCCTGGAATTGATAACGTTTTAGCCATGACCGTACACACCGGCGCGACGTCACAAACCTACTTTTATGTCAAGGATCGGCTCGGTTCTGTCCACGCCCTCGTCAACTCCTCGAGGGGGAGGGGGCCAGTAGTGTTGGGGCATGATCTTTGCGGATGGACGTTGCGGGAGTTGGGCGAGAAAGCGGGAGGGATGGATGAGCATGGCGGGCAAGTTCGAGAGAGGGCTCAAGGAGGACGGAGCAAGGAGGCTGACGAATGGTGGCCAGGGGCGGAATCGAACCGTCGACACACGGATTTTCAGTCCGTTGCTCTACCAACTGAGCTACCTGGCCACGCAAGGGGCTGATACTACTGACAAACGGCTCGATGTCAACGCGAAGAAAAATAGTTCAAAAAAATTTAACACAAAGAATGACCGGGGTATATTTACTTGTAGCTCTGCGGATTGGTCAGCCTTGAGGATCAAATATACCGAGAAAGAGCTAGGCTTGTTGAGGATAGCCTTTTAAGGTTCTGACCAGCACGCAGAGCCTTCTCTATTGTCCCGCCTTGACCCTTATGTTCCGGCCGGCCCTGAAAGGGCGTCAAGCACTTCATCCGGGCTGGTCGCGCTGAGAATGCGGTCGCGCACGGCGCTGTCGTTGAGTTGGCGGCTGATCTCGGCGAGGAATTGGATGTGCGGTCCGGTGCGCGTGTCGGGCGAGAGCGTCATCACGAAGATCCTCGAGGGCAGGCCGTCCAGAGACCCGAAATCCGTGCCGTCTTTCTTGACCGCGATCGCCGCCACGAGGGAGTCCACCTTGTCGGTCTTTCCGTGCGGAATGGCGATGCCGTTCTGCATGCCGGTGGACATCTTGCGCTCCCGGTCGATGACGGCTTTCAGGGCGTCTTTCTTCTCCCTGATCTTTCCGGATGCCATCAGAAAATCGATCATCTCCTCGATGATCGCTTCCTTCGCGTTGCTCTTCAGATCCAGCAGAACCGCGTCTTTCGACAATGTCTTTCTGAGGTTCATTCTTCCGGCCTTTTTTGAGACTGCCGAGCAGGCTCTTAAAGAGCGGCATAATGCCGTTAATCCGAGAACCCGGTCAATACAATTGCGCGCGGATGTGCATGACGGCGGGGCGTCGGAAGATCGTACAACGATCCCGGACTCAAGGATTTTCAGGGAGATCGAGATTCTGCGCATTGCACATTCTCGCGCCGGATGCTATAAAAATCGTTGCAGCTTTACCAAGGATCGGCATGGCGGAGGGCTCGATAGGGTTCCGAATGTAACCGATGAAATTCCGGTCGCTGCCCGGAACAAGAAAGGACCGATGCATAAGATCATCAAACACCTCATTCAACTTCAGGAACTCATGGTCGCCAGGGCGCAACAGGAGGCTTCCATGCCCGGCGCGCGGTTGTCCCAGTTGGATGCTTCCATCCAGACGCTGTTCAGCGAGTTGCCTCCGGACGTGGCGGAACATTTCCGGAAGATCGAGAAGAAGGGCATGCTGGCGATGGTCCCCATTTCAAACGGCTTCTGCTCGGCCTGCGGGATGTCTCTGCCGGTGAGCCTGGTTCATGAAGTCCATGCGGCGAAGAAGCTGTATTTCTGCCCCGCCTGCACGCGCATGTTGTACTATCCCGAAGCGCCGACGCGGAACATCGGCAAGCGGAAGCGCCGGAGCGAGCCGCCCAAGATCGGCATCGAGCGGTTTTCGTCGCCCGAACTGATGATCCCCGATCTGAAGTCGACGGAGCGTGACGATGCGCTTGCGGAGTTGTGCGCGAAGATGGAGGCGGAGGGGTTTGTGGACAATGCGGCGAAACTTCTCGAGGAGGCCTTGAAGCGCGAGGCGATCATCAGCACCGCGGTGGATCACGGGCTTGCGTTCCCGCACGTGCGCGGCGTCGAGGGCGGCGGCCTGACCATGGTGCTCGGGCTCAGCCGTAAGGGGGTCAAGTTCTCGCCCGGCTCGCGCGCGCTGACGCGCATCATCTTCTTCATGGTGATTCCGACGGCGGCCAGCGCGTTCTATCTGAAGCTGCTTTCGGGTTTGAACCAGGCGTTCCAGAAGGAAGAGGCGCGGGAAAAACTGTTCGAGGCCGAGACGCCGGAACAGTTGTGGAAGTTTCTCTTCAAGGCGACGAAATCAACGATCCAGTAAGCGCCGGCGCTGTTTTCAGTTCCCGCGCAGGCCGGGCGGCGGCTGCTTGGACCGCCGGACGCTCCCGTCCGTGCTCAGGATGTTGTACGCGCCGAAATGAGGCGCCGGTACGGCGTCCGACAAGGCGTTGAGCTCCACCATCATCCACGTCGGCGATCCGCTGCCGCGCAGTTTCCTGCCGTTCAGGCGGACGTTCCAGACATAGCTCAGGCCGAGGTTCTTCTGGGAGGCCGGCGCCGCGGGGCAGATGTAAATGTCCGGGCGGACTCTGTAGGGTTGAAGCGCCATGAGCAGGCTGTCGTTGTCCTGCTTGGGATCGTCCGGATAGAACGCCGCGCGCGGGAGCGTGCCGCGATCCACCTCGAAATTCTCTAGGGCGGCGTAGATGTTGCGGAGATTGTTCGCGCATTTCTTGTTCAGCACGTTCTGGTGGATCGCCATGTAGATGGCCGCGGCGAGCCCGATCAGGACGGCGGCCAGCGCCAGGAGTTCGATCAGGACAAAGCCCGCTTCCGGCCCCGGCGGGAGGCCGGTCCCGCGCCTGCTGTGAGTGTTCCGCAACACGAGTGGAGGGTAGAAAGGCGCCGCCGGGACGTCAACGGTTAAGATCGTTGAGCAGCAGCTTGGCGAACGGCGCCGGCCATTCCGAGGGCGGTGTCGAGGACTGCATGCAGCGCCTGAAAAACACCGCCGCGCGCTTGGTTTCGCCGTCGAGATAGCAGCGGATGGCGGCCGCGAGGCAGGCGTCGTTCTTGAACTGGTCCGGCATGCGGTCGATCTCGGACGCCAGTTCGTTGACGCCGGTGTCGCCGCTCAGGCAGTTCATCGCGGCGCGGATCGGCCCGTCGGCCGGCGGCTCCCTCAGCGTGAGGATGTCCCGCGCGCTGTTCTTGTCGCCTTCCAGGAGCAGCAGGCTCAGGTACTCCATCTGGGCGAGGCTGACGATGGCGATCGAGGCGTCCGCGTTTTTCAGGATGCCGTGGTAGAGCTGTTTGGCCCTTGCGCGATTGTTCAGCAGAATCTCGCAGCGGGCCTCGTCCAGTTGGGCGATCGCCGCGGTTCGCGTGTCGCCGAGGGCGGCGCTCAGGGCGCGCGCGGAACGGAACCCGTCCCGTGAGGCGGGCCAATCGCCCGCGGTCATGGCCTTGCGCGCGAGCCGGATTTCGTGCCACGCGCGCGGTGTGTCGCTGGCGATGCTGCCGCCGTCCGCCTGGGCCAGTACGTACAGCGCGTTCTTGAGCCGCGCCCGCGTCAGCAGGTCGTCGTACCGGATGTTGAGCAATTGGTGGCGGTAATACAGGGCGACGCTCCACGCGACGATGATCAGGGGAACGACGAACAGCATTGTCCGCTGGTGCCGGCGCGCGAGGTGCCGGAGATGGTCGAGCGGCGAAAAGTGGTGCGCGCTGACGCGCCGTCCGGCGAGCGCCCGTTCCAGGTCGACGGCAAACGCCTCAGCGTCGGCGTACCGGTCCTTCGGATTCTTCTCCAGGGCCTTCAGGATCACCGCTTCCAGCTCGGGCGTGATCTCCTTCCGGAAGAGCCGGGGCCGTTTGGGCTGTTCGTTCTTCACGGCCTCCAGCACATCCTTGACCGGCGAGCAATGCTGCGTGTTGTACGGGAGCACGCCCGTGATCGCCTCGTAGAGGACGACGCCCAGCGAGTAGATGTCGCTGGCCAGGCCGACACGTTCGCCGCGCGCCTGCTCGGGCGACATGTAGAGGGGGGTGCCGGTCAGCGCGCCGGTCATGGTGACGGACGGCCAGTCGATCAATGCCGCGACGCCGAAATCCGAAAGCAGCGGCTCGCCGAATTCGTCGATCATGATGTTCGTCGGCTTCACGTCGCGGTGGATGATGTGGTGCATGTGCGCGTACTGCAGGGCGCGCGCGATCTTGATGATGATTTGCACGACCCTGTTCAGGCTCATGGGCGTGTTCTCCATCGCGTCTTCCAGGGTCTTGCTCTTCCTCACCGACTCCATCGCGATGTAGTGGTAGGGGCCGTCCCTGCCCGTCGCGTAGATCGTCACGATGTGCGGATGCCGGCGCAGTTTCTTGGAGGCCTCGGCCTCCCGCCGGAATCGCTCGAGCATGGTCTCCGAGACTCCGGGCCCTTCGGAGAAGACTTTCAGCGCGATTTCGTGGCCGGTCGCGTCGGTCGCCAGGTAAACGGTGGCCATCGCTCCGTGGCCGAGGGATTCGGAAATGAGGTACTCGCCGATCCGGAAGCCTTTTCCCGGGTATTTCGGCGACTCGGATTCCGACACGGGGATGTCGGCGCCGTTCTTCGAGTGGTTGGACGCGTCCGTCATGAGAATCCGTATTAACCGACGGGGCTAGTTTGCTGTCGCATTCCGCGATTGGCAAGTCAAACGCTGCAGTTCCGCGACCAGTTGTTTCCAGACTTTCTGGAATCTCGCCGCGTGTCCCTGCCGCCGCTGTTGCAGACTGCGAACCAGCCCGCGCGGGCCGGGAGGGGCGCGGCGGAGGTGGGCCAGGCAGATGTCGCAATCGTGGATGTCGCCGAGCACATCCTGGACGGCCTTGAACTTCCGCGCGAGCCGGGCCGCGGACGGGCCCTGCGATGCGGCGAAGAATTCGGCCATGTAGCGCGCCCGGCGGCAGGCGATCCGGAGCCGGTGCGCCTTGCGGGGAGGGAGCGCGGGTCCGGGGAGGGAGCGCTTCATCGCCTGCGCGATGGATTTTCGGATGGCGGCGGCGCCGAGAACGGCGATGGAGAGGTCGGCGGCCCGGAAGGTCGGGTGGTCAAGGAACCGCTTGAAATCAGACATCAGCGCCCGCGTCGGGGGATCGTGCAGGATGCCCGGGAGAGACTGCTTCATCCGCTTCTGCATCTCGCGCTGATGCCGGACGAAGGCGCGCCATTGCCCGGTTCTCCTCGCGGGGACTGATTTCAGCGTGCGCATCCACACGTCCATGTCGCGGACCGGCCCGAGCTTTTTCGACAGTTGCCGGAATCGCGCCTCGAAGTCCCTGCCTTCCGGCTGGGGGAGGATCTTGCGAAAGGCCTTCAGGAGATTGCGCAACCGGCGGATGGCGACTCGCAGGTTGTGGAGCGGCGTGACGCGGCCTGCGAGCACGCCCGGTTCCTCCATACGGATGCTGTCGTACTGCCGGCGCAGGAGCGCGATGGCGGTCTTCCGGCTGTCGGTGGCGCGCGCGGTCATGATCAGCTTTTCGGAGGGATCGGGCGTTGGGGTTCGAATGCGGCGGTCTTGGCTTTCCGGGCGTTCTTGGCCGCCTCGCACGCGCGGCGGTAGAAGATCTCCTGCGCGCGCAGGGCTTTCTTGCGCGGTGCGGGCTCGACCCGGCGATAGCTCCCGTCGGGGAGCAACTGCCGCGCCTGGGTGTTGTCCCCGAGACAGGTCTCGAGAATCTCGACCAGTTTCTCGCGGCAGCGGAGATCGTCCACGGGAACGAGCAGTTCGACGCGCCGGTCGAGGTTGCGCGTCATCCAGTCCGCGCTGGAAATGAAGACCCGGCTGTCGCCCCCGTTGTGGAAGTAGAAGATGCGGCTGTGTTCGAGGAACCGGTCGACGATGCTGACCACGGAGATCGTCTCGCTGAGATTCGGGACGCCCGGCCGCAGGCAGCAGATGCCGCGGACGTTGAGGCGGATGTCCACGCCCGCTTTGGAGGCTTCGTACAGGGCCTTCACGAGATCGGCGTCCGCCAGGGAGTTCAGCTTCGCCAGGATGCGCGCCTCCTGGCCCTGCTTGCGGCGCTCGATTTCATTCTCGATCAGCTCGACGATTCGATGGCGAAGCCCGATGGGCGCGGCTTCGATCTTGCGGTAGCGCACGGGCTGGGAGTAGCCGGTGATCGTGTTGAAGAACGCCGAGGCGTCCGCGGCGAAGTCCGCGTCGCAGGTCATGAAGCTGATGTCGCTGTACTGGCGGGCGGTTTTCTCGTTGTAGTTCCCGGTGCCGAAGTGGATGTAGCGCCGGATGCCGGTCGGCTCGCGGCGCACGACGATGCAGATCTTCGCGTGGGTCTTGAGCCCCTTCAGCCCGTAAATCACCTGGACGCCCGCGCGTTCGAGCGCGGTGGCCCATTCGATGTTGCGGGCCTCGTCGAAGCGGGCTTTGAGCTCGACCACGACGGTGACGTGCTTGTCGCGATCGGCCGCGCGCGCGAGCGCCGCGACGACGGGGCTGTATTCGCTGGTCCGGTACAGGATCTGCTTGATCGCGAGGACATTCGGGTCTTCCGCCGCCTCCTCGACCAGTTTCTGCACGGGGTCGAAACTTTCGTACGGGTGGAAGAGGAGAATGTCCCGGCGGGCGATCGCTTCGAAGATGGATTCGGACGGGCCGATGTCGGGTGACGGCTGGGGCGTCCACGGCTCGATCTTGAGGTTGTCGAAGCCGCTCATGGTCGCGATGCGGAAAAAGGCGGAGAGGTCGAGCGGCCCCGGCAGGGAGTACAGCGAGTCGTCGTGGATATCGAGGCTGGCGGTGAGGAACGTGCGGAGGACATCGGACGCGCCGTTGCCGATCTCCAGCCGGACACAGGAGCTCTGCTTCCTCTCGATCAGCACTTCCTTCATCTTCTCCAGCAGGTCGCCCGCGGCGTCCTCCCGGACGCTCATGTCCGCGTTCCGTGTGATGCGGAACGGGGCGCTGTCCACAATCGGCTCGCCCGGGAAAATCCGGCTCAGGAAGGCCGTGATGATGTCTTCCAGCAGGAGGTAGTGATAGCCTTGCTCGGTCGGCACGGTGATGAACCGGGCGACGCCCTTCGGAACCGCGACGACCGCGAAGCGCGGGACGTCGGCCCCCTTCACGGTCTTCAGCCTCACGCACAGGTTGATGCCGAGCCCGGGCAGGAGCGGGAAGGGGTCGTCCATGTCAACGGCCATGGGCGTGATGACCGGGTACAGCTCGTGTTCGAAAAGCCCTTCGACGTAGCTGTCCTGCTGGGGCGTGAGCGCGTCCATCGTGAGCCGCCGGATTCCCGCCGCCGCCAGCTTGGGTTCGACATCCTCCAGCAGGCAGGTGTACTGGTCCGCCGTCATCTGGTGAACGAGCCGGCTGATTTCCTCGAGTTGTTCGGCGGGCGTCATGCCGGACGGGTCGGCTTTCCCGTTGCCTTCGTGGGCCAGGATCTGAAGCCCTCCCACCCGCACCATGAAAAATTCGTCGAGGTTCGAACTGGTGATGGCGAGGAACTTGAGGCGTTCCAGCAGGGGCAGGGATTCGTTGAAGGCCTCCTCCAGGACGCGCCGGTTGAAGGCCAGCCAGCTCAGTTCCCGGTTGATGAACGGAGAAGGGTTAGTGCTCATCGGCCGGTCCTCCCATTTGAGCCCGTTCTTCGCGGAGGACGACCGGGATGCCGTACACTTCCTCGAACAGAGCCCCTTTTTCCTTCATTGCCATGCGCTCCATGGTCAGGTCCTCCACCCCGCGCACCGTGATGACGAACTGGCCGGGCTCGCGCGTGAACGTCAGATCGCTGAGTTGCTGAACGTGGTTTCGATCCATCGCGTCGGCAACCCGCAGGATGGCGGCCATCTTGGAGACGGCGATGCGGCTGTCACGGTCGAGGGATGTGTATTCCGGATGTGTGGGGCTCGGCATGGCGCGCCGGTGATAGCGGGCCACGAGGGCGATCAGGGTCATATCGTTCCGGGTTAGCCCGAACAGGTCGCTGTTCAGGATCAGGTACATCGAGTGCTTGTGATGGCTCCGGCTGCTGATGAAGCCGCCCACTTCGTGCAGAAGGGCGGCGACTTCGAGCAGGAGTTCGTGGCGCTTGTCGAGCTGATGTACGGGCTGCAGTTCGTGGAAGAGTTTCAGGCAAAGATCCGCCACGTGCCGGGCGTGCTTTGGGTCGATCTTGTACTTGTCGCCCAGCGCCCGCGCGGCGTGGAGGATCTGCTGCACGAAGGAGCCGGTCCAGAAACCCGTCAGGGTCATTTCCTTGAGGAGCCCGTCCCGGAGGCTGGCCTTCGGGATGATGACTCGGTCGGCCTTGCACGCGCGCGCGATCTGCATGTAAACGAGCAGGGCCGGGCCGACGGTTTCCGCCTCCTGGAAGGAAAGTCGGTACTTGTTCGCGATCCGCTCCGCCGAGAGGGGGAGCACCTTGTCCACGAATCCGGCAAAGGTCTTGTATTCCACATGCGTCGCGCGGGCATGGGCCCAGTCCGGGGAGAGGTGGGCGGCGGCGAAGCGGGAATCGGAGGACATGGCCACCAGCGCGGTCGCCTCGGAGGCCGGCGCGTTGCGCGTGATCTGCTCCACCATGCGCTGGATGTACTGGCCGAGGATCGTGCGCACGCGCTCCGACGGCGCCCGCTGGGATTCCAGCATCTCGCGCATGCGCAGCGAGCCGAGGCGGTACGAGTCGGAGAACGTGACCTGCCCGTTCTGCACCAGCAGGACTTCAGTGCTGCCGCCGCCGACGTCCGCGACCAGCACGTTGCCGTCCTTGAGGTCCGGCTCGCTCTCCACGACGCCCTGGGCGGCCATGTAAGTGAGGCGGCTTTCCTCCGCCTCGTCGATGGCCCTCACGTTGATGCGCGTGCCGATGTAGATGCGGTCCAGGAACGTGTCGCAGTTCACCGCCTCGCGCACCGAACTGGTCGCCACCGCGCGGATCTGCTCCGGCTGGGTGATCCCGTATTCCTCCATCACGCGCTGGAAGCCCTGTAGGATGTCCACGCACTCCTGGATTGTGGATTGCTGGATGCGGCCCTTGGTGAACGTGTCCTTGCCGAGGTGGCAGCCCTGGCGAAGCTGTTCGAGCGTGCGGAGTTCCCCGTTTTTCCCGATCTCCGCAATCTCCATGCGGATGGCGCTCGCGCCGATGTCGATGACAGCCGCCAAGCGGGTATTCTTGGCCGAAGGGGCGAGGATTTTGGCTGTTGGTTTGTTGTTCATTGTGTCATGGGGTGTCCAAGGTCCCGCGTCAGCCGTCGAACTTTGGACTTTAGACTTCATTCTTTGGCCTTCGTCTCCGCCGCCAGCGCGGCGGCACCCATTACGGTTGCGTTGTCGCCCAATTGCGCGGCGACGATTTTCAGGGACTTGGTGAACGACTTCATCGCCCGGCTGTCCACGGTCTTGCGCACCTCGCCCACGAACAGGTCGCTCATTGCCTCGATCAGCCCGCCCCCAAGGATCACGACGTCGGGCGCGACCAGGTTGACCACGTTGGCGATCGCGACGCCGAGATGCTTTGCCGCGTTCCGCACGATCCGCTCGATGACCGGATCGGCGGCGACAGCCTTGGCCAGGACGCCGCTCTTGATGGACGACAGGTCCGTGCCGGCCAGTTCCAGGAGGTGCGGCGCCTCCCCGCGGTACGCGGCGGCCGCCGCCTCCGTGGAAATGGCCAATCGGCTGGCCACGGTTTCGAGGCAACCCTGCTGGTTGCACCCGCACATGCGACCGCCGGGCTGAACGCAGACGTGACCGATTTCCATGCACGAGCCCGTGCGTCCCCGGAAGATCCGGCCCTCGTAAATGCAGGCGCCGCCGATGCCCGTGCCGGGGAAGACGCCGACGACGCACCGCGCCTTCTGGCCGGCGCCGAAGCGATACTCGCCGTACGTTCCGGCGTCCACGTCGTTCGCGATCACCGTCGGGCACCCGAATTCCTTCTCCAGGGTGTCTTTCAGCGTCACGTTCTTCCATCCCAGGTTCGGAGCTTCCAGGATGATGCCTCGGTCGAGGTCGAGAGGGCCGGGACAGCCGATTCCGATCGCGCCAAGATGCTGGGTCTTGATGTGGGCGTCGTCGGCCGCGTCCTGGATGGTTCTGATGATGCGGTCGAGTACGTCTTTCGCGCCTTCGCGGCCCTTGGTCTTGGTGCGCCGGGAGCCGATGATCTTGAAGCCGGTGTCGAACACCGTCGCCATCATCTTCGTCCCGCCGAGATCAAATCCCAACCAGTATTGTTCGTCCGAACCCATGAGAACTCCTTTTTCTTAACACCAAGACACAACGGGGCCGCCTTGGCGCCGTTGCAAAACGAAGCCTACTTCACCCGGCTGATTTCGAGAATTTCGACGGCCTCGACGGGGACGTTCTCGTGAGGCCCGCGCGAGGCGGTGGCCACGCCCTTGATCTTGTCCACGACGTCCATGCCCTCGGTCACCTTGCCGAACACGCAGTAGCCGAAACCATGCGGGCTGGGGGTCTTGTGGTTGAGGAAGTCGTTATCCACGACGTTGATGAAGAACTGGCAGGTCGCGCTGTCGATGTCCGAGGTGCGCGCCATCGCGAGCGTGCCGCGCTCGTTCTTCAGGCCGTTGGCCGCCTCGTTCTTGATGGGCGCCCGCGTGGGCTTCTGGGCGAAGTCCTTCGTAAACCCGCCGCCCTGGATCATGAAGCCGTCGATCACCCGGTGGAAGATCGTGCCGTTGTACTGCTTGTCGTCCACGTACTGCAGGAAGTTCTTCACGGTGGCCGGGGCCTTGTCCTCGAACAGTTCGACCTGGATTTCTCCTTCCGATGTCTTGATGGTGACCACGGGATTCATCTCCTGGTTGGTTGTTGTTTCCTGCGCTGCGGGGGTTTCGACCCCCGTGTCCTGAGCCATGCACGTCATACCTGCGCCCAGCACAAGCGCCGCGCAAATCCGATTCATGCTCCTCATCATACGCTCTCCTGTTCCTAATAGATATTGCCGGATAGACTAGACTACGCCGTCGCGTTACTCAAGTTAGAGTCGCGTGAGCCGTGTCCGGGCGCAAGGATCGCCAGGGGTTATCTGTAACATCAGCTCGTGGACCGGGTTTCCGGGGCGCGACGGGGCGCGTTCAGCGGCCGCGACCGGGTCTCGGTGTCGTCGGCCGGGTTTCCGCGCGGATGCGTTCAGCCGATGGTTGCGATAAAGGCGGCGCCGTGTATGATGCAGGGCTGACGGAGATGAAACCATGACGACGGAAGAATCGGGCGTGCCGCAGTCGGCCTGTTGGAAGCGGTGGGGCGTGGCGTTCGCGCTGGTGGCGGCAACGATCGCGGTGTACCTGCCGGTTCTGGAATGCGGATTTGTGGATTACGGCGATCCGGACTGCGTGGTTCGTCCGGGCCTGATCGGGAACGCGCTGGCTGCGGCGTTCACGTCGGCCCCCCAGGGTTTCTGGCAGCCGCTGACCGTTCTTTCCCACGCGATGGACTCCCTGTGGTTCGGCTTGAACGCGAGCGCGCGTCATGCCGTGAATCTCGCGCTCCACGGGATCAACGTTTTCCTGCTGTTCGGCCTGCTCTCGAAAATGACCGGGAGCGTGTGGCGGAGCGGGTTCGTGGCGGCCCTGTTCGCGCTCCATCCGATGAACGTGGAAACGGTGGCCTGGATTGCCGAGCGGGAAACCCTGCTGTGCGCCTTTTTCTGGCTCCTGGCGCTGTGGGCTTACGCCGCGTACGCGGCCCGCCCGTCGCCGTGGCGTTACCTGGCGATGGCGGGCCTGGTCCTCTGCGCGATGATGTCGAAACCCGTGGCGGTCACCTTGCCGTTCGTCCTTCTCCTGTTGGACTACTGGCCGTTGAAGCGGATGTCGACGGCGTCGTTCGGAAAACTCGTATTGGAAAAGACGCCCCTCTTCGTCCTCTCGCTCGGGGTCAGTTGGATCACCTTCAGAACCCAGTCCGCGGCAGGAGCGATCGTGGGCGGAGCGAACTATTCGCTCATCGACCGCCTGTCGTACGCCGTGGTCCACTACGTGCTGTACATCGACAAGGCGATCTGGCCGTCCGATCTGGCCGTGCTCTATCCCATGTGGACGACACCGGTTTCGCTGAGATCCCTGCTGATCTGCGTTGCGCTTCTCGTCTTCGTCAGCGTGGTGGTCCTGCGGAGGATCGGGCGTCTTCCCTACCTGGCTGTGGGCTGGTTGTGGTACCTCGGCGTGATGCTGCCGATGATCGGCATCGTCCTCGTGGGTTGGCACAGCATGGCCGACCGGTTCGTGTACATCCCCTTCATCGGGTTTTTCGTGATGGTCAGTTGGGGCATGACGGATTTCATCCTGGAGGGGGAACGGTTCCGCCGGCTTGCCGTGGTGCTCGCGGGGATCGCCCTGCTGGCGCTCGGCTGGACGTCGCGCGTTCAGGCGGGGTATTGGCGCGACAGCCTCTCCCTCTTCCGGCATGCGACCGAAGTGACCTTCGGCAACTACATCATGCACGAGAAACTGGGCGAGGAACTCGCCAGGGCGGGCCGGACCGACGAGGCGATCGCCCAGTACTTCAAGGCGATCCGCATCAACAACCGGCACCTGCCCGCGCGGGTGAATCTGGCCCGTTTGCTGTTCCTTCAGGGACGGAAGGTGGAAGCGTTTGCCCTCCAGACCGAGAGCATCGGCCTCTTTCCGCATGACGCGCGCCTGATGTGCGATGCGGGGGTCATGCTGGCGGATTCCGGACGCCGGGGACAAGCTGTCGCATATCTGATGCAGGCCCTCTGGCTCGATCCCGGCCTCGCCGAAGCGCACGTGCGGTTGGGGGCGCTCCTCGCGGCAGGGGGGAAGACCGACGAAGCCGTCTCCCATCTGGAAGCCGCGGTCCGCCTGATGCCGGAGTCGGTGCAGGCGCGCAACCTGCTTGTCCAGGTCACGGCCGCCCGGGAGAAGGCGAAGAAAAGATAGCGCGCTGCCGGCCGGGGCGGGCCCAAATGCCCCTGATTCGCCGATCCGGCTGCGCGGATCGCCGCCCGTTTCCCGCCGAATTTCCATGCTTGCAAAAGGGGATGTGACGGGCTAACGTCTCGCCTCTTGTTGTGGGAAGGATTTACGAGACAGGTTGGTTCAACATGAAAAAAGACATTCATCCGAAATACGGTGACGCCACGATCACCTGCGCCTGCGGCAACGTGGTTCACACGCGCTCGACGGTCAAGGAAATGCACGTCAACACGTGTTCGAACTGCCACCCGTTCTTCACGGGCACGGCGAAGTTGCTGGATACCGAAGGCCGCGTGGAGCGTTTCCAGAAGCGGTACGCTCGCACAGCCAAAACCGCGAAGTAGCTTTGCTCGAACGGGCCGGATTCTCGATTGGGAGGTCCGGCCCGTCGTCTTTTTCTGGAGTGAGGGAGCGGCGGGAAGACGGGAGGTTGTCGTTCCATCACTCCAGGACTCCGGTCCTCCAACACAGCAGGCCTTCACATGATCGATAAAACCTACGTGGAACAGATGACGGCCCGGCTTTCGGTGATCGAGAGCGAGCTGTCCGACCCGTCCACCGCCGCCAACCAGCGGCGGTACCAGTCGCTTTTGGTCGAGCATTCGCACCTGCGTGATCTCAACGACAAGGCCGTGAAGTACTTTGGCCTCGTCCGGGAACTGGACGAGGCCAGGGGCATGCTGGCCGCGCCCGATTCCGACGCCGAGTTGAAGGGAATGGCGCAGACGGAAATCGCCCGCATCGAGAACTCTCTGCCCTCCGCCGAACGCGAACTCATGATGGCTCTGCTGCCGCCGGACCCGGCCGACAGCCGCAACACGATCATGGAAATCCGCGCGGGCACGGGCGGCGAGGAGGCCGCGCTCTTCGCCGGGGACCTGTACCGCATGTACAGCCGCTACGCCGAGAACCGGGGCTGGAAGGTGGGCGTGATTGACGCGAGCCCGTCCACGATGGGCGGCTACAAGGAGATCATCTTCGGCGTTGAAGGCCGGGACGTGTATCGCACGCTGAAGTACGAAAGCGGCGGCCATCGCGTTCAGCGAATTCCCATGACGGAAGCGAACGGCCGGATTCATACCTCGGCGGCGACCGTGGCGGTTCTCCCGGAGGCCGCGGAAATCGACGACATCGAAATCAAGCCGGACGAAATTCGGATCGACCTCTACCGCGCGTCCGGCCCCGGCGGCCAGAAGGTGAACAAGACGGAGTCGGCGGTCCGCATCACGCACCTGCCCTCCGGCATCGTCGTGCAAAGCCAGGACGAGCGCTCCCAGCAGCGCAACCGGGAACGCGCCATGAGCGTGTTGAAGGCCCGGTTGCTGGACAAGACGCGCAACGAAGAGCATGCCAAGATGGCCAGCGAGCGGAAATCGCAGATCGGTTCCGGCGACCGCAGCGAGCGCATCCGGACGTACAACTTCCCGCAGAACCGCGTGACGGATCACCGCATTGAGATGACGATCTACACCCTCGACCGTTTTATGGAGGGTGAAATTGATGCGCTCGTGGACGCCCTCCGCGAGCGCGACACGGAGCTTCGGCTCCGGCAACAGATGAAGAGATGAGGGGGCATGGAGTGTTGTCGTCATGGAGGGATGGGGAAGACGTCAAAGGCAATCTCCTCTGCGGCCGGCGCTTCGACGGTTCCCGCCGTTCTCGCCGAGGCGCTTGCCGTACTCCACTCGGCCCGCGTGGCCGAAGCCCGTCTGAAGGCGGAATACATTCTGAGCCGTGTCCTGGGGTGCCACCGCCTGGAACTGCCGCTTCATCCGCATCGCGCGCTGACTGCGAGCGAGTCCGGCCTGATGGCGGCGCAGATTGAACGGGCGGTCAAAGGCGAGCCGATCCAGTACGTTCTGGGCGATACGGAGTTCATGGGGCGCGTGTTCAAGACCGACGCGCGCGCGTTGATCCCGAGGCCGGAGACGGAGACACTCGTCGAACAGGCGCTGGCCTGCCGGGAGGTCTGGTCTCTGCGACAGCCCGTTGTTGCGGATGTCGGAACGGGAACGGGGTGTATTGTGGTCACTCTGGCTTTGGAGCGGCCGGGCGGCGAGTTCCTGGCCGTCGATGCGAGCGCGGCGGCTCTCGATCTGGCGCGGGAAAACGCGGCGACGCTCGGAGTCGCGGAGAGAATACGATTCTCACAAGGCGATTTGCTCAGCGGCATCCGGCCCGGCTCGCTCGACCTGGTGGTCTCCAATCCGCCCTATATCGCGACCGCGGAGATCGAGACGTTGCAGGCGGATATTCGCGAGCATGAGCCGCGCCTGGCGCTGGACGGCGGTCCCGAGGGGATGAACGCGATTTCAAAGCTGGTCCCGCAGGCGTTCGACTGCCTCCGGCCCGGCGGCCGGCTGTTCATGGAGATCGGCGAAGACCAGGGCGAACGGGTGAAGGCTCGGATGGAAAGCAGCGGATTTGAACGGATTGAAATTCAGAGGGATTTGAATGGTCATGATCGGATTGCCCGAGGCCGGAGGCTTTGAGACAAAGCGGAAAAGACGGAAGATGAACCACGAATGGACGCGAATTTACATGAATCAAGAACGTCTTCCCTCCGTGTTCATCCGTGCGCATCTGTGGTTGGAAATTGATGCCTATTCTTTGAGGTCATTATGTTCGAAAAATTCTCCAGTTCGCTTCAGAAGATCTTCAAGAACCTGCGCGGTTACGGGAAGCTGAGCGAGCGCAACATCCAGGATTCGCTCCGCGAAATCCGGATGGCCCTGCTGGAGGCGGACGTCAACTTCCAGGTGACGAAGGATTTTGTCGCCAGGGTGAAGGAAAAGTGTCTCGGCAAGGAGGTGTTGGACAGCATCACGCCGGGCCAGCAGGTCGTGAAGCACGTCTACGATGAACTCGTCAGCCTGCTGGGCGGGACGCGCCGGGATTTCGATTTTTCCGCGAGGCCCGCGACCGTTCTTTTGCTCGGGCTGCACGGCGCGGGCAAGACGACGACGGCGGGCAAGCTCGCCCTGCGCTGGAAGAAGGCCGGCAAGAAGGTTCTGCTGGTCGCGTGCGATCTGCGTCGGCCGGCGGCGGTGGATCAACTGCGCATTCTGGCCGGGCAGGTGGGTGTGGAGATCGCGATGCCGGCGGCGGGCGAAACCGTGGCGGCCCTTGGCGTCCGCGCGTTCAAGCAGGCGACTGCCGCGAATGCGGATGTCGTGCTCTTCGACACGGGAGGGCGATTCCAGATCGATACGGATCTGGTGCAGGAGCTGAAAGACCTGCGCGAGGCGATTCAGCCGCGCAACGTGGTGCTGGTCCTCGATTCCGCGATCGGCCAGGAGTCCGTGCATGTCGCGGAGACGTTCCACAAGGAAGTGGGGTTGACGGGTCTGATCCTGACCAAGCTCGACGGCGACGCGCGGGGCGGCGCCGCGCTGTCCGTGCAGGCGGTGACGGGATGTCCCATCCTGCTCGTCGGCATGGGCGAGAAGCCGGAGGACCTGGAGCCGTTTTACCCCGACCGGATGGCCTCGCGGATCCTGGGCATGGGAGATGTGGTCAGCCTGGTGGAGAAGGCGCAGGGCGCGTTGGACGAGAAGGAAATGGCGCGAATGCAGGAGCGCGCCCTGAAAGGCGACCTGAACCTGGACGACTTTCTGGCCCAGTTGCAGCAAATGAAGAAACTGGGCCCTCTGGAGAATCTGCTTGAAATGCTGCCGGGTGCTGGTAACGTGCCCGCCCGCCTGAAGAACGAGGTCGCCGGGGGGGACAAGGATTTGAAGAAATCCGAAGCCATTATTCGCAGTATGACCCCCCGGGAACGGCGGAATCCGCAGATTCTGGACGCCCGACGGCGTCGGCGGATTGCCTTGGGCAGCGGCACGGAAGTGCGCGATGTCAACGAGTTGCTGAAGAACTTCGGACAGGCGAAGAAGATGGCTCAACAGCTCAAAAAGGCGCAAAAAAGGTTGCTTACGTTCGGGAAGTAATGTATCAAGCGCGTCTACGTTGCGAGCGGGGAATCGTGTTCCTGCCGCATCGATACGCAGGTGTGGTTGGAGGAAACCATGGCAGTTAAGATCAGGTTGAAGAGAATGGGCAGCAATAAGAAGCCCTTTTACCGTGTGGTGGTGGCCGACGTGCGCCGGGCCAACCAGGGCCGTTTCATCGAGGCTTTGGGTTGGTACGATCCGAAGAAGAAAGGCACGAACTACGAGCTTCGAATAGACCGGATCGAGCATTGGCAGGGCAAGGGTGCGATCATCTCGGACACGGTGAACAGCCTTCTCCGGAAGGCGAAGAAGGCGCCCGCCCGCTCGGCGCCGGCGGTTGCTCCTGCGGGGGCGTAAGGGTGAGGGGCCATGAGAGAATTGCTTGAGTATATTGTACGGGTCCTGGTTGACCATCCGAACGAGGTGCGGATTACCGAGGTGGACGGCGAGCGGACCCAGATCTTTGAATTGCGTTGCCATCCGGATGATGTGGGCAAGGTGATTGGCAAGAACGGAAAGACCGTGGGCGCCATTCGCGTTCTCCTGAGTACCGCAGCGGCCAAGCAGAGCCGGCGGGCGATGTTGGAGATCGTCGAGTGAGCCGCCATGGGTGAGCCGCTCAAGATCGACGTGATCACCCTTTTTCCCCGGATGTTGGACGGTTTCCTGGGCGAGAGCATGCTGAAGCGCGCCGCCAAGGCCGGGGTCGTTGAATTCCGCGTGGTCAACTTGAGGGATTTCACCGACGACATCCACAAGACGACGGACGACAGGCCCTACGGGGGCGGGCCGGGCATGATTATGAAGCCCGAGCCGATCTTCAAGGCGGTCGAGTCCGTGCGGAGCGCGAAGGCGCGTGTGATTTTGATGACGCCGCAGGGCCGGCGGTTCGACCAGAAGATGGCGGAAGAGCTGAGCGGCGAGCGGCATTTGATCTTGATCAGCGGGCACTACGAGGGGGTGGACGAGCGGGTTCGGGATGCGGTGGTCACCGACGAAATTTCAATCGGCGACTACATCCTGACGAACGGCGCTCTCCCGGCGGCGGTGGTGATGGATGCCGTCGCGCGGCTGGTGCCGGGCGTTCTGGGGGCCGGCGAAGGGGCGACGGATGACGAGTCCTTCAGCTCCGGGTTGCTGGAGTACCCGCAGTACACGCGGCCGCCGGAGTTCCAGGGAATGAAGGTTCCCGACGTGCTGATCTCGGGGAACCACGGGGAGATTGCCAGGTGGCGGCGCGAGCAGGCGCTGCGGCGGACAAAAGAGCGCAGGCCGGATTTGATGGAGTCCTAGAGCGGGTAAAGAGACTGAGGTGCATGATGAACACGAAGATTCTTGAGAAGATTGACCAGGAGCAGAAGCGGAAGGAGCCCCTTCCTCAATTCCACGTCGGCGATTCCTTGCGCGTTTATGTGAAGATCAAGGAAGGCGACAAGGAACGCGTCCAGCTCTACTCCGGCACGGTCATTGCCCGCGACGGCGAGGGCGCCAACGAGACCTTTACGGTGCGCCGCGTTTCCTACGGCGAGGGTGTTGAACGTGTCTTCCCGATCAACGCGCCCAGCATCGTCAAGGTCGAGGTCGAGAGGTCCGGCCGGGTTCGCCGCGCCAAGCTTTACTACCTGCGCGATCGCAGCGGCAAGACCAGCCGGATTGCCGAAGAGCGCGAGAAGCCCGCCGCCCCCAAGGCATAAGGAGCCCCGTTGCTCCGCTACGAGCGACAGGCCTGGGCAGTGGGTTTTCAGAACGTCGCCGGGATCGACGAAGCCGGCAGGGGCCCGCTGGCGGGCCCGGTCGTCGCCGGGGCCGTCCTGTTCGATGTCGCGTTCCTCCAGGCCGAGCGGAAAGGCCTGCTTGCCGGTCTGACCGATTCCAAGAGTCTTTCAGAGTCCCGCCGCGAACATTACTTCGCGATCCTGACGGCCCACCCCTCGGTGAAGTTCGGCGTGGGGCAGGCGGAGGTCGAGGAAATCGACGGCCTGAACATCCTTCGCGCCACGCACCTGGCCATGAGCCGCGCGCTGGCCCGGCTCGATTTCATCCCTGACTACGCGCTGGTTGACGGCCTGCCCGTGCCGGACCTGCCCTGTCCTTCCTCGGCGATCGTCGGCGGCGACGGCTTCAGTCTTTCCATCGCGGCGGCCAGCGTGATGGCCAAGGTGACGCGGGATCGCCTCATGCTGGAACTCGACAGGCAGTACCCCGTGTACGGCTTCGTCCGGCACAAGGGGTATGGGACCCGGGAACATCTGGAGGCCTTGCGGCGGCACGGTCCCGCGTCGTGTCACCGGAAGTCCTTTGCGCCGGTGAGGCAGATGACGCTGGATTTCGGATGAAGATCAATTGGCGGCCATGGAAACGCAAGACGCCGGAGCACCTGCGCTCAGGCGAATGGGGCGAGGAACAAGCCGCCCGCATGCTCAGCGGAAAGGGGTATCGTATTCTCGGCCGCCGCGTACGTGTGGGCCGCCGGGATGAGATCGACATCGTGGCGCGTCATGGGGAGGCGCTTGTTTTCGTCGAGGTGAAAACCCGCCGGGGCGAGGAATACGGCCGGCCGTTCTCCTCGGTGAACCGCGCCAAGCGGCATTCGTTGTCGCGCGCGGCGATCGGGTACATGAAGCGACTCCGGAAGAAGCCCGACTATTTCCGTTTTGATGTGGTGGAAATCGTCGGCTCCGAACCGTCGGCTGATCCAATCGTTCGCCACATCGAAAACGCCTTTACTTTGGATCGCGGCTACCGCATACCATGGTGACCATGATCCAGCGGATGCTTCTTCTCGTTTGCCTGTGCCTTCTGCTCCCGGTTGCATCCGCCCAGGACCTGACGATCGAAGGGCTCGCGAACGCCGGGGCCGAGTGGCTCGACGGCTATTCCGTGGAGGACCTGATCGAGCACCTGGAGATTCCCACCGCCGAGGAGTGGAGCGATTTCTGGAAGAGCCTTCAGAGCGCTCTCCAGACCGGCTCCCTGGATGATTTGTCGTGGCTGTTGCCGTACGTGGAAACGGCGTCCGGCTTTCTCAAGACGGTTCCGCAGGGGGAACCCTATGCCGCGTGGCTGGAACAGCGCCTGGACTATTTTAACATGGCGCGGAGTGTCTTGAGGACCGTGCGGGGGCCGACGCCGGAAAGCCGGCCGCCCGTCGAGCGCGCGTCCGGCAGATTTCATCTGGTTCCGCCGCCGAGGCCCCGAAGCGCGCCTGCGCCCGCTGCCGTGTCGAAACGGCGGATCGACACCGCGCGCAGTTCGGCCGCGTGGAAGCAGAAGCTGGCGGGCCGGCCCCTGCCGCCGAACGCGAAGAATCTTCTGCCGATGCTTCAAAGCGCGTTCCGCTCCGAAGGCGTGCCCGTGCAGTGGGTCTGGCTTGCGGAAGTGGAGTCCACGATGAATCCCGCCGCCCGGAGCCCGGCGGGGGCGGCGGGCCTTTATCAGTTCATGATTCCCACCGCGGAACGCTTTGGGCTCCAGACCCGGCCGGTGGATGAGCGGCTTGTTCCGGACAAAAGCGCGCGCGCCGCAGCCCGGTACTTGAAGGTCTTGTACAGGCAGTTCAACTCCTGGCCGCTGGCCCTGGCGGCGTACAACGCGGGCGAGGGGCGGGTCGGCAGGCTTCTGAAGAAAAGCCCCGTGAAAACCTTCGAGGCGATCGAGGATTCCCTGCCTGTGGAAACCCAGATGTATGTCCCGAAAGTCATGGCGGTCGTGGCCCTGCGGGAAGGCGTGGACCCGCTGAAGCTTCCCGCGCCGACGGCGATGCGCATGCCGGACGGGATGTTTCTGGCGGCGCGGGTGTTCGAGTAGGCGCGATTTTGGAATTACGTTTGCTGCCGGTCCATCGATTTCGTTGCCAGCTTCAGCGCCATGTTGACGGCCTCTTCCGGCGTCCGGGCCACGTGGATGCCCAGGTCGGGTTTTCCCTTCCGGACCACGCTCCATGTCTGAAGGCCGACCACCGGCGTCTTCAGCCGGAGCGCGAAGGCGATCTCGGAAAGCGTGCCGTAGCCTCCGCGAATGGCGATGACCGCATCGCAACAGCGGACGAGCGCCGCGTTTCGGATCGCGCCCAAGCCGGTGGGCAGGGCGATGTCGATGAACTCGTTTGCCGCCGAAGCGGTCTCGCCCGGCAGGATTCCGACGGTCACACCGCGTTCGCTCTTCGCGCCTTCCGCCGCCGCCTTCATCATCCCGCCCAGTCCGCCGCACAAGAGGATCGCGCCGCGCCGCGCAATTTCAGCGCCCACAGCGAGCCCGAGCGCACGCTCTTCTTTCGTGCAATCATGAGGCCCGAGAACTCCAATCTTTAGTGTGCGACTTGCTTTCACGACAGGAGTCCAAAGTCCAAGGTCCAAAGTTCCAGGTGGAAGAAGTGGAGCCCCAGGGTTGTACTTTTTTGACCTTGGACCTCCGACTTTGGGCTTTGGACTCCCCCTCTCATGGGTAGATCCTTCCCATCAGCCGCGGGAACGGGATGGTTTCGCGGATGTGTTTCAAGCCGCAGATCCAGGCCACGGTTCGTTCAAGCCCGAGCCCGAAGCCGCCGTGCGGCGCTGTTCCGTAGCGGCGGAGATCGAGGTACCACTGGTAGGGCGCCGGGTTCATCTTTTCTTCGGCCATCCTTTTTTCCAGGGCGTCCGGATCGTCTTCGCGCTGGCTGCCGCCGATGATCTCGCCGTAGCCTTCGGGCGCCAGCATGTCCATATTCAACACGACCTCGGGGTTGGACGGCGACGGTTTCATGTAGAACGCCTTGATCTTCTTCGGGTACTCGGTGATCAGCACCGGCCGGTCGAACTGGCGCGAAATGATCGTCTCCTCGTCGCCGCCGAAATCGCCGCCCCACACGAATTCCCTGGCGTCGCGAATATGCTGCGGCCTGTGTTCGACCGAGTGTTCCAGGTCGCGCATCGCTTCGCGCAGGTTCTGGATCTGCTGGGCGAGCTTGTCCTGCGCCCAGCCCTGGGGCGCCTTGGCCTTCTGCTCCTCGAGGCGCGCGAGTTCCGCGATCCATGCCTGCACTTGCTTGCGGTCCTTCTCCAGTTCCGCCTCCAGCCGGGCCTGGACGTCCGCGCTGTGCAGGAGGTCGACGGCCTGCGAGTAGGTGATGCGCGGGAACGGGGGCGCGATCTTCTCCAGAGGCGCGACGTTCCTCTCCAGGAATTCCAGGTCGTCCCGGTGTTCCCGCAGGACCGCCTGCACGAGATGGCACACGAACGCTTCCGCGAGGTCTTGGAGATCCTGGATGTCCGCGAATGCCACTTCCGGCTCGATCATCCAGAACTCGGTCAGGTGCCGCCGCGTCTTGGATTTCTCGGCGCGGAACGTGGGGCCGAAACAGTACACCTTGCCCAGCGCCATGCACGCGCTTTCGAGATATAGCTGGCCCGTCTGCGCGAGGAACACGGTTTCGCCGAAATAGTCCACGGGAAAAAGGGTTCCGGCCCCTTCGGCCGCGCCGGGCGACAGGATGGGGGTGTCGATCAGCGTGAATCCGCGCCCGTCAAAAAATCCGCGCGCGGCGCGGATAATCGAGTTTCGGATGCGCAGGATCGCCGCCTGCCGCGGCGATCGAAGCCAGAGGTGCCGGTGCTCCATGAGGAAGTCGGTGCCGTGCGCCTTCCGCGTGATGGGGTAGTTCTCCACCGCTTGGAGAATGCGCAGGCGGGTGACGGCAATCTCGCAGCCGCCCGGCGCCCGGTCATCCAGCCGCACGGTCCCCGAGAGAATGAGGGACGATTCCTGGCCGGCTGCCAGCGCATCCTGGAAGAGGGTCTCCTGCCGGGCTTCGACGACGCATTGGCACGTTCCGGTTCCGTCGCGCACGAGAAGAAAGGCGACCTTGCCGCCGGTTCGCTTTCCGTAGAGCCAGCCTCTCAGCGTGACGTCCTGCCCGTCATGGTTTCGCAGGTTCCGGATTTCGACGAGTTCGGACATGATTTCTTTCTGGATGACATGAGGAAAATATCCGAATACCGGGAAAGACGGAAGATCGAAAAGGCCGGCTCGTAACGGAAGACCCGCGCGCCGCGCCGCCTTGCTGCGGAGGCGGAAGGCAAGCAAATGCTCTGTCCAAGAAACGGCACGTGCAGTAAGGTACGGGAAAAGATTTCCGGCCCGTCTTGTGGCGCGGGCATGAAGGAAGGAGCCGCTTGTGAGTGACAAGCCTGTGACTCATCGTTTTCGCTATGTGGCCCTGGGAGTGGGGGCCGTCGGACTCGGCCTTCTTTACCTCTCGGCGCTCCATCGGGAAATCCCCGCCGTCAGGATCGGCGAGATCAAGCCGGCCATGAACTTCGCGACCGTGCGCGTGTCCGGCGAGGTCTCCCGCGACGCCCGGCTGTTCAGGGAGGGAGAGCACATCCGGGCCCTGCGGTTCAGCGTCAGCGACGGAACGGGGGAAATCCATGTCCAGGCTCAAAGGGCCGCGGCCCAGGCGTTGGTCACTCGTTTCGGACTGCCCCGCGAGGGGGACCGCGTCGAGGCGGTCGGCAGCCTCGACGTGTCGGAGGGAAACGAGGTCGTCATGCGTCTGCAGGTTCCGGAGCAGTTTGTGCTCCAACGCGCCGAGATCAAGCCCGTGGCGCTGAAAGAGATCGACCGCCGCCTGCTCGGGAAGAACATTGTAGTCGAAGGGACCATCGAGAAGGTCCTTGCGCCGAAATCCGGGAGCAGGGCCCCTTGGACGATGGGGATCGGGGACTCCGGCGGACGGCAGGAAATCACCTTCTGGCAGGACATCTACGACGAGATTCAGAACAAGGAACTGCTGGCCCCGGGCGCGTCGGTCCGCGCGCGCGTTGAGGTTCGGAGCTACAAGGACAGGCTTCAGTTGACTCTGGGGCAGGGGCTGGATATCGAGTTCCTTGCCGCGTCCGCGCCGCAAGCGGAACCGGCGCGCGAGATGGATATCGGTTCGGTCAAGCCATCCATGGCCGGCCGGGTCGTCACCGTTCGGGGCGAGTTGGGGGAGCCCCGGTCCATCCGGGGTGGAGTCATTTATCCTCTGAGCGACGGGTCCGGCTCGATCCTGCTGGTCCTCTGGGACAAGACCGTTTTCGGGCCGGTGCGGGATAGCTTGTCGGCCGGGCGCCATGTGGTGGTTTCCGGGAAGGTGAAAAAGTACAAAGGCGACCTCGAAGTCGTTCCCGATAACGTCGAAGCGATCCGGCTCGCGACGCCGCCGGGCCGGTAGAACCGGGGGCGTCGAATCATTCCGGAAAGAAATCGCCAAGGCGTGCGCCCGATTTTTTCCCATGACGCGCGGCCGATTGCCGGGACAGATAGGCGCGCGTTCTCTCGCACAGGTCGAGAAAATCTCCGCAGGACATGGTATCCGCGCCGGCGGCGGAGGTGGTCTCGCGCTCCAGCCGGTCTGACGTGACCACGAGGATGCCGGCCGGGTCGCCGTCGTCGTGAACAAGCCGCTCGATGACGGTGTCCGCCGTTTTGTCGGCCGGCGAGAAGACGACTTCAATCGATGCCGACTCGTAGCCCTCGCGGCCGCCCCGCGCGACGCCGTCGAACACCACGGTCAAGCGTTCGGCGAGGTTTCCGGCCACTTCCTCCAGTTGGCGTATCAGGCGATGCCGGGCGGTCAGAAGGGCGCCGGTTTTGGACCCGGATGTGGGGTGCCGGTGGAGCAGGCTGTAGCCGTCGACGATAATCCAGCGCACGTTCATGGTTCAGGTCCCCCGCCCGGTTGAGCGTTCTAGGTCTTGGCCGGACCGGTTGACTCCCGGACGATCCGTTTGACCGGAAGGACTTCGTGGCAGGTCGAGATATCGCCCCGGAACAGCGCCAGCAGACGCTCGCACGCGGTGCGACCCATCTGGTACAACTCATGGCGGATGGTGGTCAGGCCCGGCGTCGTGAACTTGGCCTGCGGAATATCGTCCACGCCCATCACCGACACGTCGTCGGGAATCTTCAGATTGTGCGTGTGGATGTATCGCATGGCCCCGATGCCCATCCGGTCGTTCCCGGCCATGATCGCCGTGATCGCCGGGTTCGTGGCGAACAGCTTGCGCGTGGCTTCAAAGCCGCCCTCCTGGCTCCAATCCCTTCCGCCGTCCTCCCAGGGCACGGCCTTCTCGCCCAGGCCCGCGGCGCGGCATTGCGCGATAAACTCATCCCGGAACGCCAGCCCCGTGTGCGTGTTCGTTCCGGCAATGACTCCGATATTCCGGTGGCCGAGACCCAGCAGGTGGTCGGCCGCCTGGCGCGCGGAATCGCGGTAATCGACGCCCAGGAAATTCAGCGAGCTGTCGGGAAAGTAATGGTTGACCAGCAGGAACTTGTACGGACTGCCTTCAAACGCGCGCAGGTAATCGTCCTCGATGGATGACGCGATGAACAGCATTCCGTCGACCCGCCTCGACTTGAGGAGGTTGATGTACTCCTGGCTTTCGATAAACTTGCGGTTCGCGACATCGAGAAGGACCTTGTAGTTGTCGTCGCACGCGCGGTCGTAAATGCCGCTCACGATTTCCCCGAAATAAACGTCGGCAAAAACGCGGTTCAAATGGGGGACCACCACGCTGATCACCTCGCTGGTCTGGGACGCGAGACCGCGCGCGTGGATGTTCGGTTGATACCCGTGCTTCTTCACCGAGGCGAGGACTCGGTTCCGTGTCTTCTCGCTGATGCGCGGGTTGTTGTTCAGCACGAGCGAAACCGTGCTCAACGAAACACCGCACTCCTTGGCAATATCCTTGATGGTCGTTCTTTGTCCCTGCGCCATGCTGTTCTCTTGGGAGTCCTCAGGTGAAGCGTTCTACCTATAACACAGTGATTCGACACGCGCAAAATCAATTTGTTCAGAAGAGAGCGTGTTTGGGGCCTGTTTGCCGGGGTTGGCGCTCTTCGCCGCGCGCCCGGGTTTTTCTTTTCATGCCGTTCGCCCGGCACTATTCTTCTGCCGCCGTGGTGACTTTCTTTTGAAAGGAGATACGCTATGCAGCATCGTGCCCTCACTCTCAAAGCCGCCTGTTTCCTGTTCGGTGTCTCGCTGTGCGGCGCCGAACTGAATATGGACTGGGCCTATCACAACGTCGCGGGCTCGGATCGCGCTCAGGAGTTCGTGCCCGGTCATGGCTTTTCGTTTCTCGGCAACGGCAAGGCGATCATCCCGGACGGCGAGCCGGTAACCCTCTATGTCACCACGGCCAACCAGTTTGCGGGTGATGCCGAGGAGCAGGTCTTTGTCCGCTGGTGGAACGGCAGCGAGGAGAAGTGGATTTCGGGAACGTGGGAGACGAACGTCTGGCTCGGGAGCGGCGAGAACGATGCCGGGCGTTTCCATGGCCTGCCGATGGATCAGTCCGTGATGATCGACGTGTGGAAGTTCGAGATCGGCGCGGATGTGACCCTGCCCGGCGAGAACTTCTATGTGATCCAGTTGAAAGGCTGGAAGGAAGGGAGCGAACCGGTTCAAGCCTGCTTGCTCAAGGATTCCGGCACGGACAGCAAGGTGAACAACATCGGCCAGATCTGGACCTCGGGCGACTATTTCCAGCGCGATTGGAGCGTGACCATCACGGGTGCAGGCAGTCCCGCCGCCAAGCCGTAGCGGCGGGAGGCTGGGGCCGCAAAAAACATTGAAGGTTTCGAGCGGCCCGGCGTCTTATTAGTGTTTACCGACGCCGACAGGATGATAGACTTTACGCGAAGCAGCCAAAACGGAGGTGGGAAATGAGACGTTTCATATCAGTGCTGATGGCCGTCGCCGCGGGTACGGCGGTTGCGTCCGCCGAACCGATCCGCGTCGCCCTCATGGACTTCCAGGATCAGACGGGCATGAAATCCGATGCCGATCTGGGCGGCGGCATCGCGCCGTCCGCCCTCGCGGGCAAAGGCGTATTCCTTCTCGCCGAACAACTGGTCGGCCGGGAGGGCTTTACCCTCGTGGATCGCCGCGACTTCATGGACCAGATGGAGAAGCTGCAGCCGAAGGACATGGGCGAGAAGACCCCGGTCAAGCCCTCGTTTATCCAGGCGGCCCAGGCCCTGAACACCGATGTCGTGCTGCGCGGCAGCCTGCTCGGGTTCTCGACCGGAAAAAAAGTCGTCGATCAGGGCGGCTATAAGACCGAGTTTTCGACGGTCTCGCTGCGCGTGGGCATTGAGGCGCTGGATTCCGTGGACGGGACCGTCGTGGCGATGGCGAACGGCGTTGCGGATGGGAGTTTCCGCCAGACGGCCGCCAGCTACACGGTCATGTCCGAGGAAGACGCGATCGGCCTGATGCAGAAGGCCATCGCCCAGGCGCTGCCCAACATCGGAAACGCTCTTGAGACGCGGCTCTCCAAGCTCGCGAGCCGGCCGAAGATCAAGTTGAGCGTGAGCACGTCCGCCGACCCCGCGCTGATCGAGATCGACGGCATCCTGGTCGGCACATCGCCGGTCAAGGATCTGGATATCTATCAGGGCGATCACGTGCTGACGATCGGCAAGCCCGGCTACCGGGACATCACCAAGCGCATCCGGTTCGAGAAGAACACAGAGATTGAAGCGCCGATGATGCGCACGGAACTGTCCGCCGAGGAAATGAAGGAAGTCCTTGAAAAGGCGCGCCTGGACATCCTTTCGACGGGCGGAATCCTGGAACCCGGTCTGATCATCAAGACCGTGGACTAAGGGCTGGAATAATCCGCCGGCTTGGAGTATTGATTCGCCGGGGCGTGAAGACGCCCCGGCGAACTGTTTTTTGCGGGCTATGATGTCTTCATTTCCAGCGTTTCTGCACCACATCCTCACGAACCTCGGATTCGTTCTGGTCTGGACAATGTGCCTCGTGGGCCTCCTTCTCTCGTGCCTGTCCATTTCGGGGACATGGCTGGTGGTCGGCGCGACCCTGCTTTCGATGTTTCTTGTCGGTTCGGGCTTTCCGGGATTCGGAACGGTTCTCCTGATGATCTGGGTTGCGATCTGCGTCGAGGTGGTCGAGTACGTCGCCGGCGTGTGGGGCGTCAAAAAACGCGGCGGTTCGAACTGGGCGGGCTTGGCGGCTCTGGTCGGAGGGGTCGTCGGGTTGATCCTCGGCACGGCGATTCCGGCGCCGGTTTTCGGCAGTCTGCTGGGGATGACCGTCGGCAGTTTCGGATTGGTGTACGGCGTCGAGCGTTACCGCTTGAAACGGGTCTCGCCGGCCGTTCATATTGCCCTCGGCGCGGTGGTCGCGCGATTCTTCGTGGTGCTCTTGAAGGTCGGCGTCACGCTCGGAATGATGGCATGGCTCGCAATCGGCTTGGCGGCAAAATGAGCGGCGCGTTTTTTCCAAGCCTTGGAAAAAACGCCGGATTTTTTTCCAAGGCTTGGACAATCTTTCTCGCCGGTTCCCTCCTCGCGACGTCCGCGCCGGCCGAACATCTACGTCCCGTCCTCGGGGCCCGCGAGCGGGCGCGCCTGGAAGACGCATTGCGCTGCATGGAGATGACCGGGGTGGATTTGGGTTTCGAAAAGGACTACGGCAAACCGCAGGTCGTTCTTCAGCGTGCGCGCCGACTTCTCGCCGAACCGCTCGGACTGCCGGCGATGGCGGACGAGATTCTCGCGGCGTTCCAGTCGAATTGCCCGCCCGCCGTCTGGCAGGAGACCGCCAATCTGCTCGAGGTGAAACGGACCGAGCCGACGGCCGCGCCGTCCGCGGACGCAGGTTCCCCGGCCCGCGGCCTCGCCTCCTTCCTGTCGGGCGCGCGCCGGGCTGAACAACGGCTGTCGCAGGCCTTTGGCGCCCTGACCGGCGACGAAAAGCGGTACGTCGCGGCGGCTTTCTTCGCGGGGATGTTCAACGCGGAGGACAAGGCCGACGTGCGGGTTGATCTTCTCTCCGTCGGGGTGTCGACGGCCGACATCCAGCGGGCGATCCTGGAGAACCTGGACATCGATCCCGGACCGGCGTCATCGAACTTCCTCGCCGTTCTCGGGAAAGCGGACATCGCGGCGCTGCTGGACGCGGGACGCATATTTCAGCAGGCGGTGTATGAAGCGCGCGAGGCCGCGAAGACCATTCGCGATTGGCCCCGGAACCCCACGCGCGTCGATTCGATCCTGTTCGGCACGTGGGGCAATGATGTGTACACGAACGCGGAACTGCTGATCCTGGATCCGGGCGGAGACGACACCTATTGCGGGGATGCGGGAAGCGCGAACGGATTGCAGGGCAGGCCGCTGGCCGCGATCGTGGATCTTGCGGGCGACGACCGCTACATCGGCGATCGGGTGTTGGGGCCCGGCGCCGCCGTGTTTGGCGCGGCGGTGCTGCTGGACGGCGCGGGCGATGACCTGTACCGCGCGAAATACACGGGCCAGGCCTCCGCGTTTTTCGGCGCGAGCTGGCTGGAGGACCTGGCGGGAAGCGATGTCTATCGCGCGCAGGCGCACGCGCAGGCCGCCGGGTACGCGGGGTTCGGATATCTGCGCGACGGCGCAGGCAACGATGTGTATGACGTCGGGTTCGCGGGTCAGGCCTATGCGGGGGTCATGGGCGTGGGCATCCTGGTGGATGAGGCGGGGAATGACCGTTATCTCGCGGGCGGTGTCGAGCACGACTACGAGCGCAACGACGACCGGTACATTTCGATGGCGCAGGGACTGGCGATCGGCATGCGGCCGTACGCGGGCGGCGGCGTCGCCGCCTTGATCGATCTCGAAGGCAACGACACGTACGTGGCCGATGTGTTCGGACAGGGCGTCGGCTACTGGTACTCCGTCGGCATGCTGCTGGATGTCGCGGGCGACGACACGTACTCGATGTTCCAATACGGGCAGGGTTCCGGCATCCATCTCAGCTCCGGTCTTCTGGCCGACGGCGGCGGCAGGGATGTTTACACCGGCGGCGTGCTGGCGCAGGGCAACGCGCACGATTACGGGGTCGGGATGCTGTTCGATCAGGGCGGGGACGACACGTACACCGCGAACCGGCACGCGCAGGGCCGGGCGATCAACAATGCGCTCGGGATTCTCGTGGATTCCGCCGGCGACGACTCCTATTTCGGGCGGCTGACCGATGAGTGCCAGGGCATCGGCAACGACGGGGGCGAGCGCGAGTACGGGAGCCTCGCAGTGCTGATGGACCTGGCGGGCCGGGATTTCTACTCCTGCGGCGCGACGAACGGATGCCGGATGACGAGACCGGATTTCGGGATTGTTTATGACGATCAACCCTGATGGTGTTGCCGCAAGCAGGCGCAAGAGGACGCAAAGGGATGCGATCCTTTGTGTCTGTTGGAGCCTCTTGGCGGCCAACGTTTTTTCCGGCGGGCCGCCGTCCGACGACGAATTGATCTTCAGCCTTCAGCGTTACGGCAACACGCCGGAAAAGCGCGAGGCCAAGGCGCGCTCGCGCGAGATCCTGGTCCGGCGCGGCCCCGACGCCCTGCGCCTCCTGATGGGGCGGGTCCACCTGGAGAACGTGATGATCGCGGTTGAGGCGGAGAACATGGTTCGAACGATGGACCCCCGGAAGGTTGCGGCCGTGCTGGCGGAGTTTCTCGGCGACGGGCATCCGCAGACGCGCAAGCTGGCGGCGTACTGGCTGGGGTTTCACGACACGCCGGAGTACGCGGCCGGGATTTACCCTCTCCTGGAAGACGACGAAACGGCCGGGGCGGCGATTCGCACGCTGGGCAAGTGGCGGGACCGCGACGCGATCCCGAAGATCGTCCCGTTCCTGTCGCACGAGAAGGAGGTCCGGCGGATCGCGGCGGTCAACGCCTTGCGCGACATCGGCGACGCGTCCGCGATCCCGGAACTGGAGCCTCTGCTTGACGACCGCTACTTCACCGTTCGCAAAGCGGCGGAACGCGCCCTCGCACAACTCCGCGCGTCCCGGCCGTAATCTTCAGCCGCGATCGCTCTTTATCTTTGACACCCCGCGCTCTTGAGGTATCTTCACCACCCGCTGTCGGATAAACCGTAACAACACGGAGGATTATATGGGCAACTGGATCAAGGAATTCAAAGAGTTTGCCGTCAAGGGGAACATGGTGGACATGGCCGTCGGTATCATCATCGGCGGCGCGTTCGGAAAGATCGTTTCGTCTCTGGTCAACGACATCCTGATGCCGCCCCTGGGCATGCTGATGGGCGGGGTGGATTTTTCCGACAAGGCGCTCACGCTGAAGGAGGCCGCTGAAGGCGCCCCCGCCGTTCAGCTCAAGTACGGCGTCTTCATCAACAACATCCTCGATTTCACCATCGTGGCGTTCGCCGTGTTTCTTCTGGTGAAGGGCATCAACCAGTTGAAGAGGAAGGAAGCGGCCGCCCCGTCAACGCCTCCGGCGCCTTCGGCGCAGGAAGTGCTGCTGGGTGAAATCCGCGACATCCTGAAGACGAAATAACCGCACGGAGAACCACACCATGATGAGAATTGGATCTGCACTGATTGCCGTTCTGCTGGCCGCCGCGCTGTCCGCGCCGGCGGAGGAATCCGCCGGGGCCCGGTGGAGCGCGAGCGCGAACGCGGGGCTGAACCTGACGCGTGGAAACAGCCGGACCACGGCGGGGAACGTCGGCATCGTCGCCGAGCGCAAAGGCGACGCGCATGAAGCCACCGTGGGTGTCGAGGGCAACTACGGCCAGAGCGAGCAGACGGACGCGGACGGCGGGACGGAAATGAAGACCACCGTCCAGAACGAGAAGGGGTATGCCGGGTACCGCTACCTGTTCACGGACCGCGACTACGCCTACATGAACGGCGAACTCAGCCAGGACAAGATCGCGGATATCAAGTACCGGCTGATCCTCGGTCCCGGCCTCGGCCGCTACTGGATCAAGAGCGACAAGAACACGTTCGGGACGGAACTCGGTATCTCCTGGATCAAGGATAAGATCGGCGAGGACGAAGGCGATCGCTTTGCCCTGCGTTTCGCGGAGAAGTACGAGTTGAAGATCAGCGACACGGCGAAGGTATGGGAAAGCGTGGAGTACCTTCCCGCCATGGATGACTTCGACAACTACCTGATCAACGGCGAAATCGGTGTTGAGGCGGCCATGAACTCGCGGCTCAGCCTGCGCATCGTGGCCCAGGACAAGTACAACAACGTTCCGGCGGACGACAAGGAGAAGAACGACTTCACCGTGACCGCCGGCATCGGGTACAAGCTATAAGGCGTTTCGACGGATTGGAAGGCCGGGCATCGGCAACCGATGCCCGGCCTTTCCCTTTGCGGCAGAGAACTTGCCCTCCCGGGGGACGGGGCCTACAATGCAGCGCTGACCTTTATGAAACCGATGTCCTACATCAGCACGCGCGGGCAGACCCGGCCGATGAGTTTTCAGGATGCCGTGATCACCGGTCTCGCGCCGGACGGCGGCCTGCTGATTCCCTCCGACATCCCGCGCGTGGCCGATCGCCTTCCTGAATGGTCGAAGCTGTCCTACCAGGACATCACCTTTGAAATTCTGCGGCTCTTTGTGGACCTGCCGGACGGCGACCTGCGGGACTTGATCGAGCGCAGCTACTCCACGTTCCGCCACCCGGAGATTGCGCCGGCCTGGAAGGTCGGGCCCGTGCACATCCTGGAGCTGTTTCACGGCCCGACGCTGGCGTTCAAGGACATTGCGCTCCAGTTCTTGAGCCGTTTCTTCGAGTACATCCTGGAGCGCCGCGGCACGCGCCTGAACATTCTCGGGGCGACCAGCGGCGACACCGGAAGCGCGGCGATCCACGGCGTGCGCGGCCGCGACCGGATGAGTATTTTCATGATGCACCCGCACGGCCGCGTGGCGCCGCTTCAGGAGAAGCAGATGACCTCCGTGCTGGACCCGAACGTGTTCAACCTTGCGATCGAAGGCACGTTCGACGATTGCCAGCGGATCATGAAGACGATCTTCAGCGACTTGCCGTTCAAGGAGCGGTTTGCGCTGGGGGCGGTCAATTCGGTCAACTGGGCGCGCGTGGTCGTGCAGATCGTCTATTACTTCTCGTCCGGCCTGTACGTCATGAACACCACCGGCAGCCGGGCGGTTCGCTTCGCCGTGCCGACCGGGAATTTCGGCGACATCCTGGCCGGCTATTACGCCGCGCGCATGGGACTGCCGATCCGCCGCCTGATCCTCGCGACGAACGAGAACGACATCCTGGCGCGGTTCTTCAACACGGGCGACTACAGTCTCGGCAAGGTCGTTCCCACGATCAGCCCCTCGATGGATATTCAGGTGGCGAGCAATTTCGAGCGCTACCTCTACTACAAGGTCGGCTGCGACAGCCGGAAACTGGACGACCTGTTCAGGCAATTCGCGTCAACGGGGCGCCTGACCATTCCGCTCGACGACAAGGGCCGGGTTGACGATCTGTTCGTTGCGGGAGTCGGCCGCACGTCGGAGACGCTGGCCGTGATCCGGAGGTACTATGAGCAGTACGACTACCTCATGGACCCGCACACCGCGGTGGGCGTCAAGGTGGCCGAGTCCTGCGTGGACGATGGAGCGCCGGTGATCTGTCTTGCCACCGCGCATCCCGCGAAATTCAGCCGGGCGATCCAGGACGCGACGGGCAAGGACCTCGCGCGCCACGAGATTCTCGACCGGCTTGCCGATGCGCCGACCCGCTGCACCGTACTCCCGGCCGACGAAAAGCGGGTCAAAGACTACATCTGCGCGCACGCATAACGGCCCGCGCCCGACATTCGGCGCGCATGTATCTGCCCGTTCCCAATCGTCAAGATAATCGAGTTGCGTGCGTCAAGTTCAGCAAAAGGGATGAGGTAGTTCCTTGAGCCTTGGGGGTTCCGGCGTTGCCGGAACCCCCAAGGCTCGCGCGTCAGGCGGCGGCCTCCAGTTTCCTCTGTTTGTTCCGTTCCTTCAGCAGGTCCATGTTCAGATAGCGGTGTTGCTCGATCCAGTCCTCGTGGATCTCGGCTGCCAGCGCCCTCACAAGCCTCAGCGCGTTGGCCTCGTTCGGGAAGATGCGGACCAGCAACGTCCTCCGCTTGATCTCCTGGTTCAGTCGCTCCAGCATGTTCGTGCTCTTGAGGTGTTTGTGGTGTGCTTCCGGCAGCCAGAACATGAACGTATCCGCAATGTTCGCTTCCACCCACTCACAGAGCTTCCCGTAGCGCACCTGCCAGCGCTTCAGTCATGCCTCCAAGTCCCGACGAGCTTCTTCGGCGTTCCGCCGCTCGTACAGCCACCTCAGCTCCATTAGACAGTCTTCCGCCCCGCTCTTCGGCAGGGAGTCCAACGCGTTCCGCAGGAAGTGTACATAGCAGCGCTGCCACGCGGCTTCCGTCAGGGCCTCCTGGATCGCTTGTCGCAGCCCCTCGTGATCGTCGCTCACCACCAGTTCCACCCCGTGTAGCCCGCGCTCCATCAGCGCCGTCACCAACGCCTTCTCGCTCCGCTGGTATCGATCAAATACTTCCGTCGAGAATCGCCCCGCCCGGTCTTGCGGTACCCTCCGATCTTGCCGACGCGCGTCACCAGACAGCGCCGGTAATGCCCGCTCCGATACCCTTGCCGCCCTTCGGTACGCTATCCGTGACGGCTCAGCAACCCTATGACCCAAGAACTGAGGGGGAGATTTATGGTCTGCGCCTAGTGTACATCATCCCCGAGCCGTCAACCGCCGCATTGCTGTTCCTGGGTTCGCTGGGTTGTGCGTGGGGCTGGGTGCGGCGGCGGGCGGCGTAGCGATCATCTCGACGACCGTTTCGTCAGGTCATCAGAGGCGGGATCAGTATAACAGCAGGGCTTTCGCCTGGGCCGAATCCTCCGCCGGAACTGCCGTGTCCGCCAGGATAACGGCGTTCCCGCCGCTGATCTCGATCACGCCCTCGCCGGTTACAAAGTACAGTTCCCGGCCGCCGCCCGCCGCGCGCAGGATGCCGCGCTTGAGCGCGGCGATCATCGGCGCGTGATGGGCCAGCACGCCGAGGCGCCCCCTGCGGCCCGGGGCTTCGAGCGATTCCACCTCGCCGCGGAATGCCTGGCCCTCGGGCGTGTAAATGGCCAGGGTGAACGTTGCCATGTTATTCGTTCCTCAACTTGCGCGCCTTCTCAACAACAGTCTCGATGGCGCCGACCATGAAGAAGGCCTGCTCCGGAATGCCGTCGTGCTTGCCGTCGATGACTTCCGCGAACGAACGAATCGTGTCTTCCAGCTTCACATAGATGCCGTGCATGCCGATGAACTGCTCGGCGACATGGAAGGGCTGGGACAGGAATTTCTGGATCTTCCGCGCCCGCGCCACGATCAGCCGGTCGGACTCGGACAATTCCTCGATGCCCATGATGGCGATGATGTCCTGCAGTTCCTTGTACTTCTGAAGGATCTCCTGCACGCCGCGGGCCACGCGGTAGTGCTCCTGCCCGACGATCTCGGGCGCGAGGATCGTGGACGAGGAGGAGAGGGGATCCACCGCGGGATAGATGCCCATGTCCACGATCTGCCGGGAAAGCTCGGTCGTGGCGTCCAGGTGCGCGAATGTGGTGGCCGGTGCCGGGTCGGTATAATCGTCCGCCGGAACGTAAATGGCCTGGATTGACGTGATCGATCCGCTCTTCGTCGAGGTGATGCGTTCCTGCAATTCGCCCATGTCCGTGCCCAGGGTCGGCTGGTAGCCGACCGCGGACGGGATGCGTCCGAGGAGCGCAGAGACCTCGGCGCCGGCCTGCGTAAACCGGAAGATGTTGTCGATGAACAGGAGCACGTCCTTGTGCATGTTGTCGCGGAAGTACTCGGCGACGGTCAGCGCGGAGAGGGCCACGCGGGCGCGCGCGCCGGGCGGCTCGTTCATCTGGCCGTAGATCATCGAGGTCTTCCCGAGTACCCCGGATTCCTTCATCTCCAGGTGCAGGGCCGTGCCCTCGCGCGTGCGCTCGCCCACGCCCGCAAAGACCGAGAATCCGCCGTGCTGTGTGGCGATGTTGTGAATCATCTCTTCGATCAGCACCGTCTTGCCGACGCCGGCGCCGCCGAACAGGCCGATCTTTCCGCCTTTCTTATACGGCGCGAGCAGGTCGATCACCTTGATGCCCGTTTCGAGAATCTCATCCTGGGTCTCCTGTTCCTCGAGCGGCGGCGCGGGACGATGAATCGGAAGCCTCTGGGTCGCTTCGATCGGTCCGGCCTGATCGATCGGGTCGCCCAGCAGGTTCATGACACGGCCCAGCGTGCCCACGCCCACGGGCATGGTGATCTCCTGGCCGGTGTTCAGGACCTCCGCGCCCCGGACAAGCCCGTCCGTGCTGTCCAGCGCGATCGCGCGCACGACATCGTCCCCCAGGTGGTGGGCCACTTCGAGCGTCAGGTTCCAGGGCTGGTTGCTGATGAGGGGGTTGCTCACCTTCAGCGCCGTGTTGATCGGCGGCAGTTTGCCGGGAGGGAACTGCACGTCGACGACGGCGCCCAGGACTTGCGAGATGGTTCCATTCACAACGGTTTCATCAGTGGTTTCCAGGGCCATGTCCATATCCTTTCAAAATTCTGTCACATTGCCTCGGCGCCCGAGACGATTTCCGAAATCTCCTTGGTGATGGCGGCCTGCCGGGCCCGATTCCTCAACAGTGTCAGACGCTCGATCATATCGTCCGCGTTGTTCGTCGCGTTGTCCATCGCGGTCATCCGCGCGGCCTGTTCGCCGGCGGCGTTTTCGAGCAGGACGTGAAACACCCGGAGGTCCAGCAGCTTGGGAAGAAGCAGGGCCAGCAGTTTCTTCGGGTCGGGCTCGTAGAGAGGCGGGGTCTCGCGGACGGCATCGTCGGCCGTCTTGGGCTCGAAAGGCAGAAACAGCTCGACGACGGGTTTCTGCGCCAGCGGGCTTTGATACCGGTTATAGGCGAGGTAGATGTCGTCATAGCGGCCGGCGAGGAACGGCTCCTTCAGTTCCTCGCTGATCCGGCGCGCATCGGCGTAGGAGGGCTTGTTCGTGACGCCTTCGTAGTGGCGGCGGACTCTCACGCGATTCTTCAGCGCGTTGTAGCCGCGGCGGCCGCAGAAGCTCACGTCCACGCGCTCGAACCGGTTGTCCCGCTCCCGGATCCACGAGACCACGCGCTTGCAGATCTGATTGTTGAACGAACCGCACAACCCGCGGTCGGAGGTGAACACCAGAACGAGCGCGCGCTTCGATCCGTCGCGCGCCTCCAGGAACGGGTCGTGAAGCTCCCCGCCCTCGGACAGGAGTCGCGACATGAGTTCCGAGAGCCGCGTGGAGTAGAGCCGGGCGCCTTCCTGGGCCTGCTGGGCGTGGCGCAGGCGCGTCGCCGCCACCATTTTCATGGTTTTGGTGATCTTGCGCGTGTTCTTAAGGCTCTTGATCCTGTGCGTGTATTCCTTGAGCGCATGCATAACGTCTCTTCCAAGCCGGCGTCACTCTTCGTCCGGCTTGAACGTCTTTTTGAAGTCGATCAGCATTTCCTTCAGAGCCATCATCACATCGTCCGTCAGGGCCCGCCGCTGGTTGAACAGCTTCACGAATTCGGCGTAGGTCGAGTCCATGGCCAGGTGCAACTGCCGCTCGAACCGGCGGACGTTGTTCACCGGGATGTCGTCGAGAAACCCGTTGACGCCCGCGAAGATGACGGCCACCTGCTTCGCGACCCCGAGGGGTTCGTGCACGCCCTGCTTCATGACCTCCATCAGCCGCGCGCCGCGGTCCAACTGTTTCCGCGTGGCGATGTCCATGTCCGAGGCGAACTGCGAAAAGGCGACGAGTTCCCGGTACTGCGCCAGTTCGAGGCGGAGGGTGCCGGCCGTCTGCTTCATCGCCTTGATCTGCGCGTCGCCGCCGACGCGGGAGACCGAGATGCCCGGGTTCATCGCGGGCCGCTGGCCGGCGTTGAACAGGTCGGTTTCGAGAAAGATCTGGCCGTCGGTGATCGAAATCACGTTCGTCGGGATATACGCGGAGATGTCGTTCGCCTGCGTTTCGACGATCGGGAGCGCGGTCAGGCTTCCGCCGGCCTTGGCGTCGCTCATCTTCGCGGCGCGCTCGAGCAGGCGGCTGTGCAGATAGAAAATGTCGCCGGGAAACGCCTCGCGTCCGGGCGGCCGCCGGAGGAGCAGGGACATCTGCCGGTACGCCTGCGCGTGCTTGGTCAGGTCGTCATAGATGATCAGCGCGTGCTGCCCGTTGTCGCGGAAATGCTCGGCCATGGTGCACCCCGCGTACGGCGCGATGAACTGCATCGGCGCGGGGTCGGACGCGGTCGCCGCGATGAGGGTCGTGTATGCCATCGCTCCGTGCTTCTGCAGTTTCTCGTAGATCTGCACCACGCTCGACCGCTTCTGGCCGATCGCGACGTAGAAGCACATGACGTTCTCGCCGCGCTGGTTGATGATGGCGTCGAGCACGAGGCTGGTCTTTCCGGTCTTGCGGTCGCCGATGATGAGCTGGCGCTGGCCGCGGCCGATCGGCGTCAGGGCATCCACCGCTTTCAGGCCGGTCTGAAGCGGCTCCTTGACGTTCTGGCGATCGATGATTCCCGGCGCCTTGATTTCGACCGCGCGAAAGTCCCGGGACTCGATCGGCGCGCCGCCGTCGATCGCGCGGCCGAGCGCGTCCACGATGCGGCCGGCCAGCATCCGGCCGACCGGCACGGAGGTGATTCTCTTTGTGCGGCGGACCTGGTCGCCTTCGCGGACCCGCGTTTCGTCGCCGAAGATCACGATGCCGACGCTGTCCTCCTCGAGGTTCAGCACCATGCCCATGGGGCCGCCGGAGAACTGGACGAGTTCGGCGGACATGACCTTGGAGAGGCCGTACACGCGCGCGATGCCGTCGCCCACGCTGAGCACGGTTCCCACTTCGTAGATATCCGCCTCGGGGCGGTAGCCGGCCAGTTTCTGTTTCAGGACGGCCGAGATTTCTTCGGGTTTGATGTCAATGGCCATTGGACCTCACGCGGTGATGAACTTCTGTTTGAATGTGTCAAGCTGGTGTGCCGTGCTCGAGTTGTAAATGACGTCGCCGATCCGGACCGTGAACCCGCCGAGAAGGGCGGGGTCGGTTGTCGCCTCCGTCAGAATCCGCTTCTGCAGCTTCTTTTCCAGGTTCTTCCGAAGCGCGTCGAGCTGCTCCGCGGAGAGCGGGCGCGCGGCAGCGATCTTCGCTTTCACGATGCCGAGTTCCTGGTCGCGGAGCTCGCCGAAGAAGTCCGCCACCGGCTCGAGCATCCGCATCTGGCTCTTTTCCTCCAGGAACATCAGGAACCGGTACGTCAGCGCGTCCAACCGCTTCTCAAAAAGGGTCTTCAGCAGGTCGATCCTCTGCTCCGACGGAATCATGTAGTCCGTCAGGAACGCGGACAGCTCGGGCAGCCGGCGCGCGAGTTCGCACAGTCCGGCGAGGTCGGCCTGCACGTCGTCCGCGCGGCCCGCCTCCCGGGCCGTCGTGTGGAGGACCTTCGCGTATCGGCGGCTTGTGCGTGTGTGAAGCATGTGCGTCAGAGCTGGTTGATCCACTTGTCGACCAGGGAACGGTTTTTTTCGTCGTCGAGATTCGAGCCGATCAGCTTGCCCGCGATCGCGATGGAGAGTTCGGCGCTCTCCCTGCGAAGCGCGGCGACGGCGTTGTCGCGCGCTTTGCCGATGTCGCGCTCGGCGTTCTCGACGAGGATCTGCGCCTCCCGGCGCGCTTTCTCCTCGATCACGTGTCCGGTCTCCTCGGCGGCGCGTCGGGCCGCGGCGAGAATCTCCCTGGCCTGTTTTTCCGCCTCGGCGACGGTCTGCCGGCGGATTTCCTCCATGTTCTGGAGCTGCCGGCGGATCTTCTCGGCGTTTTCCTGCGCCGTGCGGATCGTCTGCTCGCGGTATTCCAGCGCCGCGAGAATCGGCTTCCAGGCCACCTTGTAGAGAATGACGGTGACGAGGATGAAGGTCACCCATGTCAGGCCGATCATCATGGGCGAGACGGCCATGACGTCGGCCTCGCCGCCGTGCGAGGGTACTTCGACCGTTGCGTGTGTTGTCTGGTCCTGCATCGGTTCCGGGAACCCTGCGGCTACTTGGCCAGGAAGCAGACTACCGCGCCGAACAGCGCGACGCCTTCGATCATCGCCGCCGCGATCAGCATGTTGACCTGGATTTTAGGCGACGCCTCGGGCTGACGGGCGATGCCTTCCATGGCGGCGGATGCCAGCCAGCCGATGCCGAGTCCCGCGCCGATTGTTACGAGTCCCGCGCCGAGCGCGGCCAATCCTGCTGTAATGCTGCCCATATCTATTCCTTTCTGATTAGTGCTCCGGGTGAACCATCTGACCGATAAACATCGCTGAAAGCAACGTAAAGATAAAGGCTTGAAGAAAAGCGATAAACAACTCCAAAAAGTAGACGCCTATGGCGAGGGCCAGGGCCGGCAGGGCGGCCCAGCCGAAGATCACGACGAGACCCAGCAGCGCGAAGATGACGATGTGGCCCGCCAGCATGTTCGCGAAGAGACGGACGGTCAGCGCGAAGGCCTTGATGAACATCCCGATGAACTCGATCGGTGTCAGCAGGATGAGCAGGGGCCACGGGACGCCGTGCGGCACGAACACCTTCACGAATCCGATGAATCCGTTCTTGTAGATCGAGCCGAAGATCATGAAGCCGAGCGTGATCAGCGCCAGCGCGGCGGTGACGTTCACATTGCCGGTCGCGGCGCGGAAAATCGGGATCAGGCCCATCAGGTTCAGGCCCAGGATAAAGAAGAAGAAGCTGCAAAACAGAGGCGCCATTTTCCGGCCGTCCTTGTCGCCGAGGCAGGCGATCGAGATATGGTCCCGGACAAAAAGGACAAACGCTTCGAGGAGATTGGTCAACCCGTGCGGCACGATGTCCTTCCTGCGGTACAGGACGCCGAACAGCAGGAGCAGGATGGACGCGCAGAGGATGAGCATCACGCCGTGGACGCTGAGGAAATCGGGCAGGTGGACCTTGATGAATGGCAGCACCCATTCGTGGGAGTCCTGCACCTCCTCCAGGATGTACTGATTGACTGCCGCTGTTTTGTCCATGAGCGTCAGATCCGTTCTCTGTTTCCGCCGCGGCCCTTTTCTTCAGCGGTTTTCCTGTTCAACCGGCGCACCTCCTTCCAGACTTCGTACGCCCCGTAAAACAGCCCCAGGAAAACACCGCAGAGCGTCCATGCCTTGCCGCCGCCGCGCTTCTGGTCCAGCCAGTAGCCGGCCAGGGTAAACACCGCCACCCCCGTGGCCATGTTCAGGCCGAGCGAAAGCGCCGTTCCAAAGAACGCATATAACTCTTTTTTCCTCGCGTCGTCCTGCAAAAAAAGCCCCGCGGTAGATTCTTGTTTGGAACCATACGGAAAAGTAGTATGGGTCTCAAGGGCAGATTCATCCGCCCGGGGAGCGAGGCTCTTATGGATCATATGGCATTGTTGAAGAAGTACATCCGCGAGAAGGAAGACGCGGATATCATTGATCGCGGCTATCCCTTTGTCACCATTTCCCGGCAGGTGGGGGCGGGTGGCCATGCGCTGGCGCGCGATATCCTCTGGCAGATGGAAGACCACGCTCAGAACAACGAACTGTTCCAAGGGTGGAATCTGTTCGATCAAACCGTCTGCGCCCTCGTCATGCAGGACCCCGAGATCAGCGCCTCGTTCGACGCCCTGGTCACGGAGGAGTATCGGTCGGAACCCTCCCAGATGTTCTACGATTTGATGAGCGGCCGGAGCCAGCAGTACGCGACGTACAAGCGCATCTTCGAGATCGTCCGCATCCTGGCCACCCTGGGCAAGGCCATCATCATCGGCCGCGCCGGCGTCTGCGTGACGCACAAGATGCCGCACGGCATCCACATCCGTCTCATCGCGTCCGAGGAAAGCCGGATCAAAACGCTGATGAAGGAGCAGGATATCCGCTGTGACGAGGCCCGGAAATTCATACAGAAGAGCACCCGGGAAAGGGAGCGTCTCCTCAAGGATTTCTTCAACAGGGATATCAACGATCCGCTTCTCTTCGACGTCACCTTCAATATGGACACGCAGTCGACCGCGGACCTGGCGGCGATCATTGTCCAGATGATCAAGCTGAAGGCGAAGAAGACGCGCTGACGATTCTGTTTTTCCTCGCCCGGACGCCGCGATTCGGACGACGGGATCGGACAGGTCTTAATCGAAATAAATGAACGCGTCGAACCGGTTGGAGTGGTTGGGATCGACGCTCAACTCCAGGATCGTTCTCTCGCCTTCGAGGATGTCCACATCGCCCCGGAACACGCGATAGGTGTGATCCTGGTCGACGACCACGCGGCGGACAACCGGATCGAGATCGTACCATTCGCTGTCGTTGTCATCCACGCCCCGTCGTTCAACCCCATCGATGTACACGTTGCAGTCGTTCGGAGTCCGGTTTACGACGTACAGGGTGCCTTTTCCGGCGGGCGGGTTGTGGTCGAAATCGTCATCGTCGATCTCGCAACCCAGGAACGGGAGGGAAAGCGACACGGTGACGGCGGCGAGCAGGAGGATTTTTCCAAGGCACAACTCGTTTTGTCGTTGCGGCATGCTGCACCTCATTGAGTGTTGCTTTGAAAATAACGCAGCCCCCGGCGCTGAACAAGACGATTCAGGCAACTTCGGCGGCAGGCGCCCCGCCGCAAGACCCCTGTCATCGGTTGTTTTGTCTGCATGTCGCCCCTTCCTGTTCGTGGGGTTGCCTTTCTCCCCGTGAGGGATATAACCGAATAACCGCAATCTGTTTAGAACCCGTCTCCGCTTGTGCGGCTGAGGGCACCGGGTTATTGTCTATGGAAGAAAGGTTCCGCGATGAGCAAATCAACTGTAGCGCTTTTAAGAACCCGGCCCGCGACCGTGCTGTCGGATTACCACCGGCTGATGAATCTGGCGGGCTACCAGCAGGCCCTGCCGAAAGACTGCGAAACCGGCCTGAAGATCAACATCAGCTGGCATTTTTTCTATCCCGCGAGTTCCACCACGCCGTGGCAGTTGGACGGCGTGATCCGCGCCCTCAAGAAGGACGGGTATGATCCCGGCAAAATCCACGGCTGCCACAACCGGACCGTCGTGATCGACGCCCATCTCGGCGAGCGCGAGAACAAGCAGTTGCCGGTGATCCAGGCCCACGGCCTGAAGAATGTTCACCTCTACGAGGGCGATGAATGGATCAACGTGCGGGACGCCGTGGGCGATCTGGCCGACAAGTTCCTGTGCCTGAACCAGGTCTATCCCCAGGGCTTCATGATCCCGAAGCGGTTTATCGGCGAGAACATCATCCACCTGCCCACCGTCAAGACGCACGTGTTCACCACGACCACCGGCGCGATGAAGAATGCGTTCGGCGGGTTGCTGAACGAGAAGCGGCACTGGACCCATCCCGTGATCCACGAGACGCTCGTGGATCTGCTCATGATCCAGAAGAAAATCCACAGCGGCGTGTTCGCCGTGATGGACGGCGTGTTCGCCGGCGACGGCCCCGGGCCGCGCTGCATGATCCCCCACGTCAAGAACGTGATCCTCGCGTCGGCCGACCAGGTCGCGATCGACGCCGTGGCGGCGAAGCTGATGGGGTTTGATCCTCTGAAGGACATCAAGTTCATCCGACTCGCGCACGACCTCGGCCTCGGCTGCGGCGACCCGCGGGAGATCGAGATCGTGGGGGATGCCGACGCCGTGAACGAGCCGTGGCATTTCAACGGTCCCTTCAAGAAGATGACGTTCGCGAGCCGCATGCAGCACAAGATCTACTGGGGTCCGCTGAAGAAGCCCGTCGAGTGGTCGCTGAAAACCATCCTCGCGCCGTGGGCCTACATGGCGAGCGTGCTGTACCACGACTCCTTCTGGTATCCCACGCACCAGAAGATCATCCATGACATCCTTCACAGCGACTGGGGGCGCCTGTTCCAGAATTGGGAGAAACTCGCCCTGCCGCCGGACGACCTGACAACGCCGGGCTGGGAGAACGTCGGCGACGAGCCGGCGGAGTTGAGGAAGGAGAGCATGAAGTTCTTCCTGGAATCCTTCCGCATCCTCGGTCTGTGCATCAAGGAAGCGCCCGAATTCGCCGCGAAGAAGCGGATGAAGGCGGGCGCGCGGTAGGCGGCGGGTTCCCGGACCGCCGGCCCCATCCCTCCGCCCTTCCAAGGCTTGGAGAAACCGCGCGGATTTTTTCCAAGGTTCGGAATGTGTCGGGTCGCGCGTCCCCGCGCGATCTCCAAGTCGCGTCTATGAAAGGGTTCATTGTCAGCGCGCGGGGAATGTTTTATGATCGCGTTGTCGTTTCCACGGAGGCGTCATGGAAAGCGGAAAGCCGATCGAGATCATTTGTTCGGCATGCGGCAAGGATGCCTTGTTGATCCGCAAGCCGAAGTACGACGGTTTCACCAGGGCCGGAGAGACTCTGACCTGCGCGTCGTGCGGCCACGAGTACCCGGGCGAGGACGCCGTCCCGTTCAAAGGCAAGAAGGTCGTCCAGGTTTTCTCCGACGCCGACCGCTCCGCGAAGGTCGAGGTGTTCCGGGAGAACGAGGCGGAGCGGCTCTGCCGCCACTGCGCCAACTACGTGATCAACCCGTTCATGCAATGGTGCAGCCTGCACAAGAAGGAAGTCGAAGCCACGGATACCTGTCCGCGGTTCCAGCCCAGGCCCCCGCCGAAGGAAGAGGAAAAGAAGCCGGAACCGAAGCCAACGCTCTGAGCCTTCGGCCCGGCCGGGCTTTGATAGGGAACGGGAAGCCGCTCAACTACAGATGCATGTCGCCCGCGGCTTCAGGCTGGTACAGGATGTCGGTGATCTGAATCCGTCTTGTCCCCGAGGGAACCGTCCACTCGATCACATCGCCCTTCTCATAGCCCAGCAGCGCTGTTCCGATGGGAGAGAATACGGACATCTTGCCTTCGCTGATGTTCGCGTCGTTCGGGAAGACCAGCGTGACCTCGGTTTCCGATCGGTCGCCGAGATCCATGAAGCGAAGCCGGGTGTTCATGGTGACGATGTTCTTCGGGATGTCATTGGATTCCACGATCTTGGCCCTCTGAAGTTCGGCTTCGAGGGACTTGAGGTCGTTGCGATCCCGGTAATTGAATGAGCTGGCCACGGAAAGCAGTTCGATCAGTCTTCGCCGATCATGTTCCGTCACATAGATATTTCGCTTGTTCATGTTCTCTTCTCCCATCAATGTCCGGCGCCCGCCGGAAGTCCTTGCCATGATCCGCGCTTTCTTTGAAAATCGTGCCACTTGAATCAAGGAGGGTCAATGGCAAAGCGCCCTTTGACGAGCTTTTTGTTGCGCGCAGCAAGCATATGCGGGTGTCCGTTTCGCGGCCGATCCGTCTGCCCGTTTCTTGACTCCGCCCTCCCGAAACGGCTACAAAGCGGATTCGCCTTTGTGGCGGATGATTGAACGATCGGCGCGGAATTCCGTCAAAATGAAAACGATGCGCATGCTCGGTGCACTCCTGATCCTGGGGATCCTGTCCGTCCCGGTGTCCCCGGCGGCGGCGAACCGCCGCACGCTGGTGGTCGAGGTCGTGGAGAAGGTCCTCCCGAGCGTCGTCAACATCGGCACCGAGAAGATGGTCAAGGTGCGTTACACCGATCCGTCCCGCCGCGTGCGCGGGGACCTGTTCGACCAGTTCTTCAGCGATTTTTTCGGGCCGCCGCGCAAGGAGGGCTACCGGAAGAGCAATTCGCTCGGGTCCGGCGTGATCATCGATCCGCGCGGCTACATCCTCACGAATTACCACGTCATCGAGCGCGCCTCGGTGATCCATGTGACGCTGTCCGATGACAGCAAGTACGAGGCGGTGTTCCTGGCGGGCGACGAGATCAGCGACCTGGCGTTGATCAAGATCGAGCCGTTGACGCCGCTGACGGCCGTGACGCTCGGCGCGGACGACGACCTGATGCTGGGCGAGACCGTGATTGTGCTCGGGAACCCGTTCGGCCTCTCGCAGACGGTGACCGTGGGCGTGCTGTCGGCCAAGAACCGCGAAGCGCGCTACGAGGGCGAAGTGCTCTACCGCGATATCCTCCAGACCGATGCGGCGGTGAACCCCGGAAGTTCCGGCGGGCCGCTTCTGAATATCGACGGCGAGGTCATCGGCATCAACGTGGCGATTTACCGGGAGGCCCAGAACATCGGGTTCGCCGTGCCGATCACGCGGGTCAAGGCGTTGCTGGCGCACTGGATGACGCCGCGAATCATCAGTAAGGCATGGCCCGGCTTCGATGCGCAGGACAGTAACGGCGTCCTGTCGGTGGCCCGCGTGGACGCCGGCCTCGTCGGCGGGGACCTGAAGACCGGCGACGTCATCCGGACCGTGGGCGGGCAGGGCGTGTCCGACCTGTATGACCTCAGCCGCGCGCTGCTCGACTACAAGGTGGGCAGTCTCATTCCCCTGGGCATCGAGCGCAACGGCGCAACGGCCTCCGTCACGGCCGTGATGGCCGAATTGCCCAAGCCGTCCGGGGAAATGCTGGCCGGGAGCTTGTTGGGCTTGGAATTCGCGGGCCGCGAAGATACGGTAACGACGGGTTACGGCATCAGCAAGGGCTTGCCCATCGCGAAGGTGGCGGAGGGCGGCCTCGCGTCCAGGGTGGGATTGCGGCCGGGCCTGCTGGTGACGAAGATCAACGATTACGAGATCGCGTCCCTGGACGACGTCGGGCTCGCGCTGGAGAACGCGCGATCCGGCGAGACCGTGACGCTCGGCATCCTGGCGATCGAGGAAACGGGCTTGTTTGTCGTTGCGCAGAGTTCCTCCGTACAGATGAAGTTGGACTGAGGCATGATCAAGGTTTCCCATTTGACGAGGCAGTTTCCCGGCTGTACGGCCGTGGACGATGTCTCGTTCGAGGTCGGCCGCGGAGAAATCGTCGGGTTTCTCGGCCCCAACGGCGCCGGGAAGACCACGACCATGCGCATTCTCGCGTGCTATCTCCCGGCGACCGGCGGCGCCGTCAGCGTCGCGGGGTATGACGTGTTCCGGGAGTCGATCGAGGTGCGCAAGCGGATCGGCTACATGCCCGAAAACGTGCCGCTGTATCCCGAGATGCGGGTGGACGAGTACCTCAATTACCGCGCGCAACTGAAGGGGGTGCCCTCCAGGAAGCAGCGGAAACGAGTGGCCGAGGTCAAGGACCTGTGCGGTCTCAAGGAGGTCGAACGCCGGATCATCGGCCAGCTTTCGAAGGGCTTCCGCCAGCGCGTCGGTCTCGCGGAGAGCCTGGTGAACGATCCCGATCTCCTGATTCTGGATGAGCCGACGATCGGCCTCGATCCGAACCAGATCCGGCAGGTTCGGGAACTGATCAAGGGCCTGGCCTCGCGCCACACGATCCTGATTTCCACCCATATCCTGCCCGAGGTGGAGATGACCTGCCAGCGGGTGCTGATCATTCATCGCGGCAGGATCGTGGCCTCCGACACGACGGAGCAACTGCGAAACAGAATGCTGGGCGGCGCGCGGATCGCGGTCGAAATTCGGGGCCCGCGGGATGAAATCCTCCGGCAACTGCAGTCCCTGTCCGGCGCGCAGCGGGTCGCGGTTTCGGGCGAAGGGGAGTGGGGGTGCTACACGCTGGAATGCGCGAAGGAAGCCGACCTGCGCACGGAGATTTTCGGCATGGCCGGGGCCCGCGGGTGGGCCTTGCGCGAGCTTCGCCTGGAGAAAAAGAGCCTGGAGGAAATCTTTGCCAGTCTGACGCGCGGCAACCTGGAGGGCGAGACGCCGTGAGAACCTTCTTCACCTTGTGGAAAAAGGAATTGTCGTCCTATTTCCTCTCTCCGATCGCCTACGTCGTGATGATGTTCTTCCTCGTGGTTATGGGCGTCAGCTTCAGCCTGCTGGTCAGCGTCATGGCCTCGGGTCCGTCCGGCGTGACGATCATGAAGGAACTGTTCAGCTCCATCTTCTTCTGGATCGCGATGCTGATCGTCGTGCCCGTCCTGACCATGCGGCTCTTCGCCGAGGAAAAGCGGTCGGGCACGATCGAAACGCTGATGACCGCCCCGGTCACGGACGCTGCCGTGGTCCTGGCGAAGTACGCCGGCGCGATGACGTTCTTCGTGATTCTGTGGCTGCCGACCGTTTCCTACGCGTACATCCTCAAGGCGTTCAGTCCGCTGACGGCGCCGGTGGATCTCGGGCCGATGCTCGGCGGGTACCTGGGCGCGTTCCTGGTCGGCGCCATGTACATCTCCGTCGGGCTGTTCTGCTCGTCGGTGACCAAAAACCAGATCGTCTCCGCGATCATGTGTTTCGCGCTGATCTGCGTGGCGTTCTTCGCGGGGTTCATGCCGTACATCGCCCGCAGCGACGCGCTTCGCCGCTTCGGCGGTTACATCTCGTCGATCTCCCACATGCTGGATTTTTCGCGCGGCGCGGTGGATTCGCGGCCGGTGGTCCTCGCGCTGACGGTCAGCGCGCTGATGCTGTTCGCGACCGTCAAGGTCCTTGAATCGAGGAAGTGGAAGTAACGATGAACGGCGGTCCTGACAACGGCGGTCCGGTGAAGGGCTGGGGAAAACGGAAGTTCGCGATCAGCGTCAACACGCTGATCGCGCTGGGACTCGCCGCCCTTCTGGTCCTCATGATCAACTACCTGTCCTCCCGGCATCACATCCGCCTGGATTGGAGCCGGGCGCGCTACTACAGCCTGTCGGACAAGACCCTGGGCCTGTTGTCCGGCCTCACGAACCGGATCGACGTGATCGTCTTCTTCCAACCGGGCCACGAGGTGTACGAGGACATCCACAATCTCCTGAAGGAATACGAGTATGCCGCGCCGATGCTGCGCGTAGAGTGGGTGGACCCCGATCGCGATCTCGCGCGGACCGAGGAACTGATGCGGAAGTACCAGGTGGACCAGGCCAACGTGGTGGTGTTCAATGCCGCCGGCCGCAACAAGTACGTGACGGCGCGCGACCTGGCCGAGTACGACTACACGCCCGTCCAGTTCGGCCGGCCGCCGGAGCGCATCCTGTTCAAGGGCGAGCAGTCCTTCTCCTCGGCGATCCAATCCATCACCGAGGCGCGGCGGCCCGTCGTGTACTTCCTACAGGGACACGGCGAGCGGGATGTCGACAGTTTCAACCGGTCCGCCGGTTATTCGTCGCTCTCCCGGGAGATCCAGAGGGACAACGCCGAAGTTCGCAAGCTGACGCTCGGCGAGGCGCAGGCGATTCCGGCGGATTGCGACGCGCTGGTCATCGCCGGGCCCGAGAAACGGATCTCCGAACAGGAACTCAATCTGATCCGCGACTATCTCCGGCAGAAGGGCCGCCTCCTCGTCATGCTCGATGCCATGACGAAGACGGGATTGGAGCCGCTGATGGAGGAATGGGGCGTCCGCCTGGCCGACGATGTCGTCGTGGATGCCACGCGCACGTTGAGCGGCCGGGAACTCTTCATCACCAAGTATGAGCCGCACCCGATCACCGGGAAACTGAAGAACGAAACATCCATTCTCTATCTGCCGCGGTCGGTCGAGCCGATCCTGAGCGCGGAGGAGGCCGGCGGCGCGCCAGACAAGCCCCGCGTCATGCCCCTGGCGGCCTCGTCGGAAGCCGGTTGGGCGGAGTCGGACCTGACGCAGAACCCGATGAAGTTCGATGCCGGTGCGGATCGGCCGGGACCGGTGACCGTGGCCGTGGCGGCGGAACGCGGGCCCGTGCCGGGCATCGACGTGCAGATCCGACCGACGCGCGTTGTCGTGTTCGGCGACTCGGATTTTGCCTCGAACGCGGCGCTGACCGGCGGGAACACGGACTTCTTCCTGAGCGCGCTGAACTGGCTCCTGGAGCGCTCGGATCTGATGGCGATCGCCCCGAAGCCGGTCGAGCAGAACCGTCTCACCCTGACCGAGGTCCAGTTGAGGATGCTTCACTGGCTTGCGGTGGTGGTCCTGCCGTTGCTGGTGGCGATGGGGGGCGTGGGGGTCTGGCTGCGGCGGAGGTTCTGATTCGGCGATGAAGTTCCGCACCACTCTATATCTTTTTATCGCGGTGCTCCTTCTGGGAGGGTTCATCTGGTTTGTCGACCGGAGAATCGCCTCGACGCGCGAACGCGAAGAACAGGCGCGCAAGGCGATGCGAATCGCCGCCGACCGGGTGTCGTACGTCCAGGTGGAAACCACCAACTTCGTCGTGGAGTGCGCCGAGGAGGACGGCAAGTGGATGCTCGTCCGGCCGGTTTGGGACCGCGCCGACGAGGCGGCGGTCGACCGCATGCTGTCCGGCCTGCAGAACCTCTCGCGCGGCGAGGTCATCACCGCGGCGGAGCGGAAGGCCCGTAATCTGGGCCTGGCCGACTATGGGTTCGACACGCCCCGGGTGAAGATCACGCTGGGCGACCATCTGAGGCGCCGCAGCATCCTCGTCGGCCGGACCGCGCTGCTGGGCGGCTCGGTGTACATCAAGGACGAGAGCCTGGACGACGTGATTGCGACGGATACGAACCTTCTCCAGTTCATTCCGCAATCGCCCTCCGACCTGCGCGACCGGGTCCTGTTTCACGGCGCGCGCGAACAGGTTCAGCGCCTGGAAATCCGCGACGGAAGCGGCTTCTTCCAGTTGGCGAAGGGCGACCAGGGCCAATGGCTTCTGCAACAGCCGATTTCGGCCCGTGCGGCGCCTTTGGTCGTCCAGATGATTCTCAACGAGTTGTTCGATCTGCGCATCGAGCAGTTCGTCGCGGAGTCCAAGGCGGACCTTTTTGCGTACGGGCTGGACGATGCCGCCGTCAAGGTCAGCGTCGCTTCCGGCGGCAAGGACGGTGTCACGGATTTGTGGCTGGGCAGTGCGGTCGCGACCAACAAGGACCTGGTGTACGCGTGGGTCAAGGGGAGCGATTCGATCTGCGCGGTGCGCACCGGCATCCTCGCGCGGCTCGCCGTGAAGACGGATGATCTTCGCGACCGGCGCCTGACATCCCTTTCGATCTACGACATTTCGTACGTCCGCCTGGAGGAAGGCGAGAACGCCCTCGAACTGCGCAAGGACGGCGACACGTGGAGCGTCGTCGAGCCGAAACCGTGGAAGGCGGACTCCCGCCGCGTGAAGGATCTTCTCTCGGCGTGGATCGGCGCGGGCATCGAGACGTTTGTCGCCGCGCCCGCAACCAATATGAGCCAGTTGGGCCTCGCGCCGGCGGCCCGGACGCTCAAGTTCGCGCGCCGCCCGCCGTCTGCCGAAGGCGCGGAGGCGGCTCCGGCGCCCGCCGGCGATGAACTGACGGTGCAGGTCAGCGGACTGAAGCGTGAACTCGGACGCATTCTGGTCCGGGTCGAACAGGACAACGCGCTGTACGAGATCATCGCGGACGCCTTGAAAGACGTCTCGATCAATCCGCTGTTCTACCGGGACCGGGAAGTGCTGGACCTCGATTCGGAGGATGTGTTGAAGATCACGCTGACGCAGGGGGGTCGCGAGTTCTCCATCGCGCGCGGCGCGTCCGGGGAGTTTCAGGCGGTCGGGGGCGGTGAGGGAGAACTCGACAAGGAGGCCGTCGCGGATCTCCTGATGACCGCCTGCCATCTCGTGGTTTCCGAGTTCGTGGAGGATGCGCCCGGGAAACTGCCCGGTTACGGATTGAACGAGCCGCGCGCCGTGCTGGCCCTGGGGCTCAAAGGGGAAGCGGGGCTGGGCAAGGCCATTCTCTTCGGCAACGACGCCGGCAGCCGGGGCGTGTACGCGATGCTTCGCGGGCAGGATGGCGTGTTCGTTCTGTCGAACAGCGTGAAGGAAAAACTGCTGCAGGATTGGGTCGCGGCCCCGTCTCAATCCCGGGAGGCTCCGGTAGATGTCAGCACCAACCAGCCGGCGCCGTAACCCTTCGCAAGGCTCCGAGAACGAGGACAGCCCGGCCGCCGTATCCGGCGTTTCGGGGAAGGTATTTCGCTTCGTTCGTCGGGTCTTCGCGACAAGCCTTTGTGTCCTGTTCCTGATCTGCATCTATCTCACCATCGCCGGTGTACCGCCGCGCCTGGTGCAGAAGTGGGTCTCCCAACTGCACGCGCGGGGTGTCTACGTGGAGGTCGCGCGGATTCGCCTCGACCTGCTTTACGGGTTCGCCGCCGACGGGTTCCGGTTCTTCGATTCCCCGGACCGGCGCGTTCCGATGCTCGAGGCCGACCGGATCATCTTAAGTTTCAATCCGCTGGAGTGGTTTGACCGGGAAGCCGGCCTGACCGACCTGCAGATCAAGGGCGCCGCGTTGCGGATCAACGCCGACGGCAAGCTGGAAAGCCGGAAGAGCATGCAGAACATGGCGCTGGACCGCGTCAACGCGCGCGTTCGGATCGAGCCTGGCGGCATCCGGATCATCCGCGCCAGCGCGTCCATCCTCGATGTGGATATCTATTCCCAGGCCTTCATCGTGCGGCACAAGGCGAAGCTCGGAAAGAAAATGACGCTCGAGGAGTTTTCCGAGGCCCTGGCTGAAATTCTAGGCAACCTCCCGTCCTGGCTTCCTTCGCTGTTTGAACAGCTGAACGCCATCCGCTTCGGCGAATCGCCGCGCGCCGATCTGAATTTCACCCTGTATCCGACGAACCCGGCGCTCACCGAGGCCAGCCTGCACGTACGGGGTTTCTCGACGCAGGTGCGGGGCATTTCCTTTGACAGCTGGGATCTCGAAGCGCGGTTGGAAAACGGGCGACTGGCCGTCTCCTCGCTGAACCTGCGTTATGGCCCCGAGCGTTGCAATCTCACCGCCTCCATGGACGTCACCAACGGGATGGCTGAACTGCGCATGTTCAGCAGCCTGCCGCTCAACCACTGGCTCTGTCTGATTCCCCGCGAATGGAGCAAGGCGCTCAAATGCGAGAATATGCCCGATAGCGGCCACGCGATGTTCGAACTGTGGGGCGGACCCGCGCCGGTCGGAAAAATCGCCGAACATCTGACGGGCTGGCTCTCGCTGGATGATGTGAATCTCCACGGTGTCTGGGTGGACAAGGGGTTCGTGTCGTTCCGGCGGGACGGGGCCGAGTTGTCGCTGAAAAAGATCGACGCCATCATCGGCCGGGGGCGCCAGAAGGGCCCTCTGCGCGGGCACGGCAGCCTGCGCCTCGATACGCACGAGTTCGTCGCCCACGCCGACTCCGAGTGCGACCCCAACGCCGTCCTTTCCCTGCTCACGCGCAACCAGGCCTGCGTGATCCGATCTTTGGTATTCAAGCAGACCCCCCCGTCGTTGCAGATGGATGTGTCCGGTGATTTCGACAATCCCAAACGGTTTCAGATGAAGGGCCGCTTCCGCGGCACCAACTTCAGCTACAACGGCGCGGCGATCACGTCCTTCGATTCGGAGGCCGCCGTCAGCAACGGCGTGTTGACCTTCCACTCCATGACCGCCGCGCGCAAGGAGGGCAGGGTGGAAGGGTTGATCGCCATCGATTTCGACAACGAGAAGGTGATTCTCGACGCGACCAGCACGTGCGATCCGTACATGGTCGGGCGTATCATCGGGCCGAACGCCGAAGAGTTTCTGAGGATGTTCCGTTTCGAGGGACCGGCGCACGTGACCGCCCGGGGAGTGGTGGATTTTGGCGCGTGGAAAACCACCGACATCCAGGGCTCGGCCGAGTTCCAGAACGCGGGGATGGACTGGCTTCTCATCGACCAGGGCCGCTTCGATCTGCGTATGCTCGGCGCGCAGTTGTTCTTCACCAACATCGTGGGCAGCGTGTACGACGGATCCTTCACGGGTCACGTCTCGTTCGCGGGTATCGATCAGGCGTCCAACGTCAGCTATCGCGTGGAAGGTTCGGCGACCAACATTGATTTCAGCCGGCTGATGTTCGCCATGAGACAGGTCGGCGGCGATCCTTACAAAGGCAGCTTGTCCGGAGAGATCGCGTTCGGAGGTGTGGTGGGAAAGGATACCTGCCGGACCGTCACCGGGGAGGGACATGTGTCGATCAAGAACGGATACTTGTTCCAGGTTCGCCTGCTCGGCGGCCTGTCGAAGCTTCTGTCCCGGATTTATCCCGGCCTCGGGTTTGCCTCGCAGACGGATTTCAGCACATCGTTCAAGATTCGCGACTGCAAGATGCACTCGGATAACGCGTTCCTGGAAGGGTCGGTGGTCAGCGCCAGCGGGCAGGGCAGCTACGGCTTCAACGAAACCCTTGATATGAACGTGCAGGTCCATCTTTTACGGGCGGGGCTTGTCGCCTCGGTGGTCCGGGCCGTGACATTTCCCGTCACCAAGCTGCTGGAGTTCAATCTCAGCGGCTCGCTCAAGGAACCCCGCTGGCGTCCCGTCAATCTTCCCAAAGAACTGTTCCTGATTTTCGACTGACCCGTGAAGACGCGTCTTCCAGACAAACCATCCCTGCAAACTGTTCTGAGTTTGCAGGTCCGGCCCGACATCGCCGATTCACTGGCCGAGCGCATCCGCGGGATGTGGATGCTGGAGCCGGTCCAACTGGCGCGTCCCGGCGGGACCGAGGTCTGGATCGAGATTTACTTTCCGACCTTCATCGAGGCCCAACTCGCCTCGCGCTCCCTCGCGTCCGCGAAAGGCATCCTCGCCGTCTCCGTCCGCGGCTGCGCGCCTCGGGACTGGCAGTCGTTCTGGAAGCATCACTTCAAGGCGTGCGACTTCGGGAAACGCTTGCGCGTTTGTCCGGCGTGGAGCTGCCGGCGGAAGCGCGGCCGCGTCAACGTGATCATCAATCCCGGCCTGAGCTTCGGGACCGGCGACCATTTCACCACCCGCTTCTGCCTGGAGATGATCGACTCCCTGTCGTGCCCTCATCCGCCTGCGACATTTCTCGACGTCGGCACCGGCAGCGGCATCCTCGCCCTCGCCGCCGCGCGGCTCGGCGCGCGGCGGGTCGTCGCCACAGACAACGACGCGCAGGCGCTGGAGCACGCCCGTGCCAATGCGAAACTGAACCGCATGACCGGACGTATTCGCTGGATCGTCTCCGACATCACCGCCGACCTTCTCCCCGCCGGACGGTACGAGGTCGTGTGTGCGAACCTGTACGGCGCCCTTCTTGAACGCGCGGCCCCCGCGCTCGTCCGGGCGTCGAAAAGGCACCTTGTCCTGAGCGGCATCCGCGAACAGGAAACCGACAGGGTCGCCGATGCCTTCATGGCCGCCGGCGCGCGCGAGATCGTGCGCGACGGAAACGGGGAGTGGAGCGGCCTCGTGTTCGCGGCAATGACGAATGCATTCGTCATTGATTGACACAAAAATCCCTTCGTTTAGGATGCTCCCCCGACATGCTTTCTCTTTCAACCATGGCGATTGCTCTCGGCTGTTTCATCATGGCCGTGAACGTGCCGGCGCTGTTCGCCCCGGCATGGTTCCGGAAGATGGCGCTTGGTTTTTCCCGCAACATCCCGGCTGCCTGGATCCTGACAGCCATCGACGTGTTCTGGGTTGCCTGGATCATCCTGCACGCATCGCTGGGCCGGTTTGAACCGCTCAAGCCCCTGGTTTACGTTGGCGTGCCCGTCTCGTTCTTCGCCATGGTCTTCTTCATGGACGAGTTGCTTGCGCCGCGCGCGCTCGGCGGCCTTCTGTTGCTGCTGGCCAATCCTGTATTGAACGCCGCGCGCTGGCTGGACACCGAATGGCGGCTGGTCATGGTGGTCATCGCTTACGCCTGGGCCATCGTCGGGATCGTCCTTGTGCTTAGCCCGTTCCGCCTCCGGCAGGCCGCGGAATGGGGGACGAAGACGGACCGCCGCTGTATCATCGGCGGCTCCATCCGGTTCCTGGTCGGCGCGTTCGTCTTGTTCCTTGGACTGAAGGTGTACTAGATCCTGCTCGGTTTCGTTCTCTTTCCCGCTATCGAGTTCGAGAACGAATTTCTGTCGTTTCCTCATTCGTGTCGATTCGTGTACATTCGTGGTTCAACCTGTCATGAGCGCGCCCAGGCAAGCGTGACAATGAATCCATGTGAATGGATGCAAGTTGCCGACTCGTTTGCGCTTCAACCACCCCGTTCTCAATTCGCGATTGATAAACCGTCCTGTGAGCCCTAAGGTGACTCCCGAGGGTCGGTGTCATCGCACCGTATTCCGTCATGGGATCCGAATTCTACGCGCATAGTCGGGAGGGAGGGCCGCGTGCCGAGTGGCAGAGGCTGGAGGAGTATCACAAGCCAACCAAGGACCGCACATGAATGCCTATCAGGTTGAACTCGAGATTGCAGGCCCGACTGCCATGTGGACACGACCAGACACTGGAGACTGTCCAGTAAGCTATCCTGCGCCAACGTATTCGGCCGTGAGGGGTATCTTTGAATCCATTCTCTGGGGACCGGCGGTACAAATCATTCCGACAAAGGTGGAAATCTGTGCCCCCCTCCAATATCACAATTATCAAACCAACTACGGCGGTCCGTTGCGATCATCTGAAAGCATGAAGAAGGGATCGGGTTACCAGTTGCTGGCGACCGTGTTGATTGATGTCTGTTACCGCCTCTACGCGGAGATCACACCCGTGGCGCGAGAAGCGAAATTAAGAATCACAGATGGTGCCGTTTCATGGGACAAAAAAACAACATCCCCCGGTCATGCTTATAAGGACATTTTCAACCGCCGAGTCAGACGGGGGCAGTGCTTCTGCATCCCATTCCTCGGATGGAAAGAGTTCGGGCCCTCATATTTCGGGCCTTTAAGGGAAAGTACTAAGGTAGAGACTGCAATCAATACGATAATCCCGTCCATGCTTCGGAACGTCTTTTCCGATGGGTATGCGTCGGAAACCCGATTCACCTTTGATCAGAATGTCAATATAGCGAATGGGGTGCTCGATTTTTCGCGGAGGGGAGAATCTCATGCTTAACGAGCTTCACAATCTTTCCGAAGCATTGAAGAATGCAGGGATCATCCCGCCGAATCGGCATCCGCAGTTCAAGGAGTTGCCTAATGCAAGCGACAAGAAGCCGTGCTTCAAGGTGGTCCTTGGCGCAGATGGCATCGTCGCGGACATCCAGACTGTGCCGATGAATTTGAGTCAACGACTGCGGAAATGGGAACCCAACAATGGCGACTCCTTCCCTGGTTTTAATATTCAGCCTGTTTATCGCGTGGTCGATGATGCCTGTAAGAGACTCTTGAAAGGATGGAGAGAAGGAAAGACTCCGCTTGATCTTGCTCTACTCAAGACTTGGTGTACGGATGCGAGCCGGAATTGGAATGAAAACAGCACGAACAAGGCGCGGAAGTGTCTACAGCAAGTGTCACAGAGGTTTCTGAAATTGCTGGGCGAAATTCCGGACGAATTTGAGGTCATCAAGAAAGTGGTATGTCGTGCGAGCACGCTTAGTGTGCCGATTGCTCTAGAAGAGTACATCTGGGCGAGGCTTGAAGAAGGGAAAGATATTGCAACACTCCTGCCTATTCTTGTGCATGAAGGCCGCGCATCTCAAAACCCTGACGGGGATCGGGGTAGTCTCTCCGTCTTTCTCGATGTGCAAGACTGGGTGAGTTATCCGGTTGCCCACGAGAAAACGATGCGATTTATGAATGAGCGATTGCTTCTACAACGCTCGTCAAAGAAGACTGCGGCCGGCGTGATTGATGCCTATGGCTTACAGGGTTCAGCTAGTGATAAGGGCGAGAAGCTGCCGGAAGTAAAGTTGCCTCTTCTCAACGGAGTGAAACTTCGTTCCATGTTCAAGGCATCCGCATGTCAGTATCGATATAGAACTATTGAAGCGGCCTCGTTTCCAATTGGCCAGGAAAGCCAAAGACGGGCTCAGGGTGCTTTGGAATGGCTCAGTAATCGAGAATGGGAAGGACAGACCTGGGGTCGCGCGGGCGACAAGGAGTTGCTGTTTGCATATCCTGCCAACGTGCCTTCATCTCCTCCCAAACTGGCCGCTTGCTTTGGTGCGCGGAGGGAGGCGGATAACTCGGCGCGGTTTGCGGAGTACGCAAAGGAAGTGATCGGCCAGCTTAGGGGGATCAACACAGATCTAGGACGGGTCGAGATTCATGTGTTCTCTTTGCGGAAGATGGATAAGGCGCGTACGAAGGTTGTATTCCATCGGAACTACTCTGCGAAGAGACTGGATGCGGCTGCTGCGGATTGGCAGAGGGGATGTGATAACATTCCGGCGATCGGGATTCCTGCGTGGGGCGAGGTCAAGGGCGAAGCTGTTACGGCAGCACCCGAAGTCCCGTTTCCTCTGCAAATCGCTGAGTGCCTTAACCGTGTGTGGAAGATGGATGGCAGTACGGAATGCGAGGTGAAGGTTCTTTCGCCAACAGTGGGTATTGAATTGCTCTTGGACGTGAAGGACTTGCGCCACATTTCTCGACTACTTTCGATCGGAGTTCAGAACGGCAAGAATCTTCTCATTTCTTTGGGCAGCATGCGACATCACGGCGAACGGCTTTCGCTGAAGAGGTCTGACAAGCAGAAGCAACTGATGCCGACGATTCTGGGGCTGTTGCTCCACAAAGGCGGCATAGAAAAGGAGCGCTACATGACGAGTGTACCATATTTGATCGGGAATATGCTGAAGGTTTCCGACGATTTGCACGGCTTGTATTGCGTCAAAGTGCGGGATGGAAAGCTTCCGCCGCAATTACTGGGCAACGCACTGATGGTGGCGGCGCTGGAAAGCCCCGTTCAGGCTTTGAGCCAACTGGCTTTACGTCTTGCGCCCTATTTGGGCTGGGCGCGCACTAACAACACGGACGCCGCGGGACTTTCCCGATACTTCATGAAATGTTATGGCGAGATCGAAGCAAAGTTACGTGGGCAAACTTTGCCAGGGCGCTTCAGCGATGCCGAGCGCGCGCAGTTGTTATTGGGTTATCTCGCCAGTTCTGAAAAGACGGGATCGAACAACCAAGAAGGGAAAGGACAAGAGCATGAGCAGTGACATTAAACGCGCAACAGGACTTTTAGTTATCGAGGTGGTCAATTCAAATCCGAACGGCGATCCGGATCGTGAAAGCGATCCTCGCCAGCGCCCGAACGGTCTCGGCGAGATTTCTCCTGTTTCGTTTAAGCGGAAGCTCCGTGATTTGACAGAAGATGCGGAGGGGCCGGTTTTCAAGGGCGTATGCGCACGGCTTGGTTTGAACCCCGATGAATTTCGTATTCTGGAATCACGTGGCAGGAAGCGCGACGAAATCATCAAGGAAATGAATTCGGTCGACGGGAATTTCCTCAACAGCGCATTTGTGAAGAAGTATTGGGATGCCCGCTTGTTCGGCAACACGTTCCTCGAGGGTAAAATGGACAAGGGTACTATCAAGACAGGTGTTGCTCAGTTTGTCATGGGGTTATCAGTGGCGCCGATTCTTATCCAAAGGCACACGAATACGAATAAGGCCGGTGTGGAAGGTGATAAAAAGCAAGGCATGGCGCCCTTGGCCTATCGCGTAGTCGAGCATGGGGTCTATTGCATGCCGTTCTACGTCAATCCCAGCCATGCCCACAAATCCGGTTGTACGGTCAAGGATATTGAGTTGCTAAAAGCGCTGATTCCATATGCCTACGACCACACCCGCTCCGCCATTCGGCCCGATGTGCGGTTGCGTCATGCGTGGTACATGGAACATCCAAACGCATTGGGCAGTTGTGCGGACTACTTGCTCATTGAAGCGTTGTCGCCAAAACGCAAAGGGCACAATCCTCAGCAGCCGTCGATGAGTTGGGCGGACTATGATGTGCCATCTGGACTGCCTAGTGATTTGGCAAAGAAGGTGTCATGCGTGGACTTGATGAAAACAACTTGATGGGGTTTCTCGCTCATAGCGCCGACAAGAAGCGGAAGATACCAGCTCAAGAATACGCCGCTCACGTCATTGGTGTTGTCCGGCGGTCTCTATGCGCGGCAGAGGACGCTGCCAAGTATGCTGCTGCAGACGGAGACTTGTTACGATCTGTGGTTGGACTTGCCGCAGAGTATCATGATTTAGGCAAACTCGATCCTCAAAACCAGGATGTGTTGAATGGTCGCCGAGAGGCGAATTCCTTGCCCGTGCAACACACCGAAGCGGGTACGGTTTATTTGTTAAACCAGCTCAATGCTGTGTTGGGTGCCGTGCTGGTTCGCTCTCATCACATTGGGCTTCCGGATTTTGTCGCGGAGGAGAATCGCCAAGATGCAGCTCTCCGAGATGAACATGCGGAAACTCGCGCTCATATAGACCGAACACTAAATGAAATGGTAAAGGAGCACAAAAATGTGTTGAACAGCGTCACTAGTTTCGAGTCGTGTGAGATTCAGGGCAACCCGGCCTTGTTTCACAGGATTGCCTTATCCTGCCTGGCAGATGGCGATCACACGGATACCTCTGTTCACTACAGAGAATATAATGAAAGCAATGATGCCGCTGTCCCTCTGCATCCAGCCGAAAGACTGGCTAAGCTGGATCGGCATGTCGCATCGCTCAAGCGTGCCGATGAGCGCTCGCGTCTGAGGGCCGATGTCTACGTCTCGTGTCGAAATGCGACAACGGCAGGGACAGAGCATATCCTGTCGTGCGACAGTCCGGTTGGAACGGGCAAGACAACAGCAGTGATGGCATATTTGCTGTCACTCGCGGCCAAGCGGAATCTGCGTCGTATCTTCGTCATTCTGCCCTACACGAATATCATCAAACAGTCGGTCGATGTTTATCGCAAAGCGCTTGTTCTTGACGGCGAAAATCCGGAACAGATTGTCGCTGAGTTGCACCATAGGGCTGACTATAAGGATATAAACAGCCGTCAGTTTACGGCGTTGTGGAAAGCGCCGATTGTTGTGACTACGGCTGTTGCGTTTTTCGAGACACTGGCCTCCAACACTCCCGCCACATTAAGACGTTTGCACAATCTTCCCGGCAGCGCTGTGTTCTTGGATGAATCACATGCGGCACTCCCCGCCAAGTATCTCCCGTTGGCGTGGCAATGGATGAAGCATTATGCGCACGATTGGAACTGTTATTGGGTTCTTGCATCGGGCTCTCTGAATCGATTCTGGGAGATAGAGGAATTCGATTCGTCAAGACCGGCCATTCCTCAGCTTGTACCGCGCGACTTGCGTAATACGCTGGCACAATATGAGGGGTGTCGGGTGTCCTACAGAAGACACGATGAACCCATGGATGCTGCGGAATTAGTGCAATGGGTTGCTACGCTCCCTGGACCGCGGCTTGTCATTCTGAACACTGTTCAAAGCGCCGCAGCCATGGCTGATGAGTACAGGAAGACAAAAGGCCGAGATAGGGTGGAGCATCTTTCCACCGCGTTGACACCCAGAGATCGAGACGCGACTTTGAACAGAGTCAAGGAACGTCTGGCAAATACGACCGATACTGACTGGGTTCTGTTTGCCACTTCGTGTGTTGAGGCTGGGGTGGACTTCTCTTTCAAGAGCGGCGTTCGCGAGACTGCTTCACTGGTATCCCTTCTTCAAATTGCAGGCAGGGTCAATCGGCAGGGAACGGATGCGGACGCAACCGTGTGGTCAATTGATCTGAAGGAAGGCGGGCTGTTGAAGAGGCATCCGATGTTGAGGGAATCGGCGCAAGTACTGCGCGAGTTCTTCAATACGGGCAGGGTGATCTCCCCGGATCTTTGCACAGAGGCCCTACAGCGCGAAGTCCGCCTTGCGGGTGTTTTCATCAAGGAACTGGTCGAACAGGAAGCGCAACTGCGATATCCAATGGTCGAGGATAAATTCTGTGTCATCGCCTCGGACACTCGTACGGTCGTGATAGATCAAGATATTGTTACTTGTCTTGAAACCCACGAGCCTGTCACGTGGCAAGACATACAGAGATCATCAGTGCAGATTTGGGGTTACCGATTGAATGATTTGCGAACACAGGAAATCCACGGGAGACCGGGAATGTACAAGTGGGATTTGGCCTATGACAGCTTCTTGGGCTATATGAGAGGTCTTCTTGCTGTGGAGTCCTTTGTGCAAGGGCTTGAGGGAGCGTGCGTGTTGTGAGGAGTTGCATTCGTGACAGGTCGCAGTTTGTGACCTTTGGACGTATCTATCGAGCGCGCAGTGTGTGGCAATATAGCGGTGTCGGCAGATCGCAGGACGGGGAGGACGAATATGACGAAGAGGGGTGGGCTGATTCCGCCGCATGGCGGGTATCGGCAGTTGAAGTCGTTTCAAATGGCGGAGATTGTCTATGACGCCACGGTGGCGTTCTGCAACCGTTTCATCGATCGCCGATCGCGCACACATGATCAGATGGTGCAGGCGGCCCGGAGCGGGAGACAGAACATTGCCGAGGGAAGCATGGTGTCGGGCACTTCAAAGAAAATGGAGCTGAAGCTGGTGGGAGTGGCGCGCGCCAGCTTGGAGGAACTCTTGCTGGATTATGAGGATTTCCTCCGACAACGAGGGCTTCCTCTGTGGGACAAGGGCTACGTCGAGGCGCGGCGGATTCGGGCTTTGGCAGGGGAGAAGAATAGGTCCTATTCGACTTATCAGTCCTATTTTGACGCAGAGCCTGAGATTGCGGCCAATGCTCTGATTTGTGTGATTCACCAGACGAAGTACCTCCTGGATCGGCAACTGCATGCGCTTGAGAAGGCGTTTCTGGAAGAGGGCGGTTTCACGGAAAGGCTGTATCGGGTCCGGTCGCAAGTGCGCAGGCAAAACGAATGAAGAATAAGTCGAATAGGACCTATCAGACCTATGTTTTCAGAAGATGAACTTCTGCCCTTGTCCGCCCTTCAGCACTTGATTTTCTGCGAGCGGCGAGCGGCGCTTGTACATATTGAGCAAGCATGGGATGAGAACCGTTTTACTGTTGAGGGGCGGAACCTTCACTCGAAAGTTCACGAGGCCGGCGACGAGTCTCGCGGTGATCTTCGCATCGTGCGTGGTTTGCGTGTGAGGTCGTTGCGGTTGGGCCTGGTGGGGCAGACAGATGTGGTGGAGTACCATAAGCAAGGCGGCCGGTGGGTTCCGTTTCCTGTCGAGTACAAGCGCGGGAAGCCGAAGCCGGAGCCTTGCGACGAGATTCAACTTTGTGCGCAGGCGATCTGCCTGGAGGAGATGACCGGCGCGAAAATCCCCGAGGGTGCGATCTTCTACGGCCAACCGCGCCGGAGGCATCCGGTCTCCTTTGATGACCGCCTTCGCGCCCTGACTGAGTCCGCAGCACAGCGCCTGCACGAACTGATCGACAACGGCCGAACGCCGCCGGCGTCGTTCGAGAAGAAGTGCGAGAGCTGTTCGTTGCTCCATTTCTGCGTGCCCAAGAGGGCGGGACGGTCGAAGTCGGCGGCGCGATACCTTCTGGAGATGCTTGAATGAAGAAACTCCTGAACACGTTGTTTGTCACGACGCAAGGGGCATATCTGTGCCGCGAGGGCGAGTCGGTGCTGGTGCGGGTTGAGCAGGAAACGAAACTGAGGGTGCCGATTCACACTCTCGGCGGGATCGTCTGTTTCGGTCAGGTGTCCTGTAGTCATCCGCTCATGGGGCTGTGTGGAGAGAGGGGTGTTGCGATCAGTTACCTGAGCGAACGCGGACAGTTCTTCGCGCGGGTGCATGGGCCTGTTTCGGGTAACGTGCTTCTGCGGCGCGAACAATATCGTCGAGCCGACAATCCAACGGCATCCGCGTCACTGGCGCGGTCGATCATTATCGGGAAGGTGGCCAACGCACGGACGGTGCTTCAGCGCGCGGCCAGAGATCACGCAGAGAAGAGCGGCGTTGAAGACATCGAGAAGGCTGTCCTGCGATTGGGCGTCTTGCTTGATGAGTTGAAAAAAGACATGCCGGTGGAGGTGTTGCGCGGAAAGGAAGGCGAGGCAGCAAACGCGTACTTCGGTGTGTTCAATTCCCTGATTACCGCGCAGAAAGAAGAGTTCCTGTTCAGCGTCCGGAGTCGTCGGCCGCCGCTGGACCATATCAACGCGTTGCTCTCCTTCATCTACACGTTGCTTGTGCACGATGCGGAAGCGGCTCTCGAAGGGGTAGGGCTTGATTCGCAAGTTGGATATCTGCATGCGCTGCGTCCGGGCCGCCCTGCCCTGGCGTTGGATCTGATCGAGGAATTCCGGCCCTTTCTGGCGGACCGGCTGGCGCTGTCGCTTGTGAATCTGAAGCAGGTCCAGGCAAAGGGATTCACGAAGAGCGAATCCGGAGCGGTCGTCATGGACGATGAGACCCGGAAAACGGTTCTGGTGTCTTACCAGAAGCGGAAGCGGGAGGAGATTCTTCATCCGTTCCTGGAGGAAACCGTCTCGATCGGGTTGCTCTTTCACGTGCAGGCGCTTTTGATGGCGCGGCATCTGCGCGGTGACCTGGATGCTTACCCGCCGTTTCTGTGGAGGTAATCCATGCTGGTACTTGTGAGTTACGATGTCTGCACCATAGATCGGCGTGGCCGCGCGCGACTGCGGCGTGTCGCCAAAGCGTGTCAGGACTATGGGCAAAGAGTCCAGAACTCCGTCTTTGAATGCAACGTGGATCCCGCGCAATGGGCCGCGCTGAAACAGACACTGCTGGAACGCTATGATGAAGACGAGGATAGCCTTCGCTTCTACTTTCTTGGATCGAACTGGCAGCGACGCATCGAACACTACGGGACGAAGAAACCGGTCGACTTCGAGGGACCGATGATCGTGTGAAAGCGCCGCGAACGCCAAGCGAACATGAATTTGCCGCGAGGTTCGCGGGAAGATGTATCCTTTTTGTAATCAATCGGTTGTGCAAGTCGTTTGCGGGCGATGCTGTTCTTTGACAATCAAAGACTCCTGCCTGTCGCGGAAACGGCTCGTTTGACTCAGCAGATTCGCGGCAATATGTTTGTACTGTCGCCCCCCGCGCGGGGGCGTGGATTGAAACAACGGTGTTTGGCGAGGCCTGAGCGTCGATCTCGTCGCCCCCCGCGCGGGGGCGTGGATTGAAACCATGCTGGTCCACGCCAGCTCGCAGTCGGCAAAGTCGCCCCCCGCGCGGGGGCGTGGATTGAAACAGGAAAGACGTTCCGCAAGGGTCGTGACACGCGAGGTCGCCCCCCGCGCGGGGGCGTGGAT
>JBPOJF010000008.1:0-47203 GCA_052033915.1 Lentisphaerota bacterium
GTAGTTCTTCGACGGTTTCAACCCGCTCGGACATGAGCGTTTGATAACGTTCGATGTCCAGAACCGGCTTGTCCTGTTGCTGGGAGAACGCGCCCACCACCGCCAGACAACCCACGACCAACAACAACAGCCCGACCTTGCTCCTCATTTGCTGATTCATCGTGATTCCCTCCTTGTTCTTGTGTTTCTGTCCCGAACTCCTGGCCGGAGGTCGTGCCAAAAAAAAGAGGCGCGAACTCCAAGCTCATGCCTCATACGAGGGACCAGCAAGCCCCTATCAGGAAACACAAGACAGAGAGCCGCGCCCCAGGTGGGGCGCGTCCCGTCAGTGTCGTTCCCTGAATAGAAAATTGCTGGTTTTCGTATGAAACGATTACTGCCGTAACGCCGAAAATAGTTTTCTCAAAGACCACGGTTCTACAAACTGGGTGAATCTATGCCATAGGTAACACGACTATGACGAGAAAATACTTTCCGCTCGAATTCGTCCGGGTTGCCGTTCGGTCAACGGCGAACGCGGCGCGGAAAGAGCCGGGGCAATCCGGCGCGCCGGAGAAAGAGGGGGTTTCGTAACCGCCGCTCCAGAGCGCGGCCACTACGGCATCCAGCAAGCCTACGCCTTCTCGTCCGGCTTCGGCAGATTCAGTTCGATGTGGATATCCCGAAGCTGTTTCGCATCCACCCTGGCCGGCGCGTTCATCATCAGGTCCATGGCCTTCTGCGTCTTCGGGAAAGCGATCACGTCGCGGATGGATTCGCCGCCGACCATGAGCATGACCAGGCGGTCCAGCCCCAGCGCGATTCCGCCGTGCGGCGGGGCGCCGTACTGGAACGCACGGATCAGATGGCCGAAACGCTCCTCGATCTCTTCGGGCTCGATGCCGAGAATCTTGAACATCCGGGCCTGCAAGTCCGAATCGTGGATACGAATGCTGCCCCCGCCCAGTTCAGTCCCGTTCAACACGATGTCATACGCCTGGGCGCGCACCCGCAACGGCTCGCTCTCCAGGAACCCGATATCCTCGAAATGCGGGGACGTGAACGGATGGTGCATCGCCTGGATTTCGCCCTGGTCGTTTTTCTCGAACAAGGGGAAGTCCGTTATCCAGGTGAACGCGAACCGGTCCTTCGCGATGACGCCCGCGGCCTCGCCCGCGATCAGGCGCAATCGGCCCAGCGCGACGTTCACCACGGAAGCCGTATCGGCGCCGAACAGAATCAGGTCGCCCGCGGCGATGCCGAGTTTCTGCGTCAGGCCCTGCTTCTCCGCGTCCGAGAAGAACTTGATGATCGGCGATTTCCATTCGCCCTCGGGCGAAACGCGGATGTACGCGAGCCCGCCAAGGCCGGAATCCTTCGCCATGACGGTCCAGTCGTCCATCACGCCCAGCGACGTGTTCCCCAACCCCTTGGCGTTGATCGCCTTGACCACCCCGCCCTTCCCCAGCACCTTCGCGAATACGTTGAACTTCGTATCCTTGAACACCTCCGACACATCCGTGATTTCCATGCCGAACCGCAGGTCCGGCTTGTCGGTGCCGTACGTATTCATCGCGTCATCGTACTTCATCCGCGGAAGCGGAAGCCGGAGTTCGCCGTGGCCGGCGGCCTTCATCAGGACGGCGAGCATCCCGTCGATGATCCCGTACACATCCTCGGGGGTGACGAAGGACATCTCCATGTCGATCTGCGTGAACTCCGGCTGGCGGTCCGCCCGCAGGTCCTCGTCGCGGAAGCACCGCGCGATCTGGTAGTAGCGGTCCATGCCCGCGAGCATCAGGAGCTGCTTGTACTGCTGGGGCGACTGCGGCAGGGCGTAGAAACAGCCCGGCACGATCCGGCTCGGCACGAGATAGTCGCGCGCGCCTTCCGGCGTGCTCTTCGTCATCATCGGCGTCTCGATGTCGGTGAAGCCGCCCTGGTCGAGATAGACGCGGATCGCCTGCACGATTTCATGGCGCTTGCGCAGGCCGGCCTGCATGCTCTTGCGGCGCAGGTCGAGATACCGGTACGTCATGCGGAGGTCTTCGGAGACCTTCGCGGCGGACTCATCGTCCAGCGGGAACGGCGGCGTTTTGCTCTTGTTCAGAACCCGGATGAAGTTGGAACGGATTTCGATGTCGCCCGTCGCGAGTTTCGGGTTGGCCATGTCGGCCGGGCGGAGTTCGACCACGCCTTCGATCTGGATGACGTACTCGCCATGCGTCCCCTGCGCGAGGTCCCACGCCTCCTTCGAATCGCGCGGGTCGAAAATCACCTGCGTCATCCCGTAGCGGTCGCGCAGGTCGATGAAAATGACGCCGCCGTGGTCGCGCACGGTCTCCACCCAGCCGCACAGGCGAACTTTCGCCCCGACATGCTCCTTCCGCAACTCTCCGCAAGTGTGTGTCCGCATCATGTTTTCGCAACCTCTCCACGGCTCGCGCCGACCAGTTTTTCAATCAGGGCCGGCAATTCCAGCTCCTCCTGGCCGCCGTCCGCCATGTTCTTGAGAACCAACACGCCGGCGTCCATCTCGCGGTCTCCCCGGATGATCGCGTACGCGGCCTGCAACCGGTTGGCCTCCCGCATTTGAGCCTTCAGGCTCCGCCCCGCCAGGTCGAGCCCGCACCGTATACCACGCAGGCGCAAGGTCTGGGCAAGAACAAGATTCTCCTCCATCGCCTTCTCCCCCATGGAAATGATCCACGCCACGGGGTTCGACGCCGCGAGAAGATCCTCGGGCTTGTCGTGCTCGAGCGCCGCCAGGACCCGCTCCAGCCCGACCGCGAAGCCGACCCCGTCAATCGCCCTGCCGCCGATATCGATCCGGTAGCGGCCGCCGCCGGAAATCGCGTCCTGCGCCCCCAGGCCGGGGTGGCGGACTTCCCAGACGGTGTGCACGTAGTAGTCCAGCCCGCGCACGAGCCGCGGGTTGAGTTTCGCCGGAATGTTCAGCATGGCCAGAAGACGCATGACTTCATCCAGGTACTTCCGGGAGACCTCCGACATGAACGAGGTGACCGGCGGAAGCTGATCGACGACTTTTCCGCAGTCGGGATTCTTACAGTCGAGCGCGCGAAGGACGTTCGTCTCGAGCCGCCGGCGACAATCCTCGCACAGCTTGTCGGCGTGCGGCCTCAAGGCATTCACCAGCCCTTCCGAAACGGTCTTCCGGTCCTCGGGGGTTCCGCGCGTGTTGACCTCCACGTGGCAGTTGCGAAGGCCCCACGACGAAAAAATGTGCTGCTGGAGCGCAATGACTTCAACATCGGCCGCCGCGCCCGGCGCGCCCAGCGCCTCCACTCCGAGTTGGTGAAACTGGCGCTTGCGTCCGGCCTGAGGCCGCTCGCACCGGAACATCGGGCCGAGGTAATACAGGCGGGCATCCAGCGCCTCCGCGCCCTGCCCCGCCACGTAACGCATAACCCCGGCCGTACCCTCCGGACGCAGAGTCAGGCTCCGGCCGCCGCGATCCTCGAACGTGTACATTTCCTTCTGAACCACGTCCGTCGTATCGCCGAGCGAACGCGTGAAAACATTCGTGTGCTCAAGAACCGGCGTGCGGACTTCGGAGAAATGATACAGGGAGAGAACCCGCCTGGCTTGATCCTCGATCTTCTGCCATGCGGCAATTTCCGGGGGACCTAGATCGGACATGCCCTGCACGGGCTGGGAAGCTGGAGAGGTCATGAGAGGGCTCGCGAAGGATCATTACACCCCGGTGATGACTTGCTTCATCACCTTGCCGGGCTTGAACTTCACGACCTTTCGCGCCGGAATGGTCACCACCTGCGACGGCTTGTTCGGATTCCGCCCGATACGCTGTTTCCGCTCGCGGACTTCAAAAACCCCGAAATTCCTGAATTCCACATTCTCGCCCTTGGCAAGATTCTCGACGATGTAGTCCAGCGTCTTCTGGATGACGGCGTAAACGTCCTGCTGAATCAAACCCGTTTCATCGGCGATCCGTACCACGAGATCACGCTTCGTCATGGTACCTCGGCCTCCTCTTGTTGTCTCGGGCTCAGTCATGGGTCGCCGCCTTTCCGTATACTCATCGATCGCAGTAACTGCTTTATAATACGATATTAGGATTCTTCCAGGAATGGTCAAGGGGAAATCAGAAACCCCCGGACCGCTACCGCACCAGATAGTGGATATACGCACACACCGCCGACCCCAAAAGGCTCATGACCGCCAGGGTCTGGTTGAACAACTGGTGCTTTTCCATGTCCGCCGAGGGGAACCATCCGTCCTTCACCGCCCACACCGCCAGCGCCAGAAGAGCAATGGCCGTGAACAGAAAGGATTTTGTGCCTCCAACTCGCCCTTTTCTCGTCATTTCCTCACCTGTTGATTTCGTCGTTCAACTCGCGAACGGCCGACAGGACCTGGTTCACTGCCTCGGCCACCGGGACCGCGCGCATTTCCTTCGTCTTTCTCATCTTGATTTCCACGACGCCCTTCGCAAGGGATTTTTCGCCTACGTTCACCCGGATCGGAATGCCCAGCAGATCCGCATCCTTGAACTTCACCCCGGGCCGCTCGTCGCGGTCGTCGTACAGCGCGTCGATGCCCGCCGCCTTCAGCGCCGCCACGATCTCCACCGAGACCTTCGCGCTTTCCGCGTGCCGGGCATTGATGACCAGGACCTCGACGGAATACGGCGCGATCGTGATCGGCCAGATGATCCCGTCGGCATCGAAGCACTGCTCGATGACCGCCTGCAGCGTCCGTGTCACCCCGATTCCATAACAGCCCATGATCGCCGGATGTTCCTTGCCCTCGGCGTCCTTGTAGAGCGCGCCGAGCTTTTCGCTGTACTTAGTCCCGAGCTTGAACACATGGCCAACCTCGATGCCGCGCTTCTCGTTGAGCGTGCCGCTGCCGCAACGAGGACATCCGTCCCCGCCTTTTGCGAACGTCACGTCCACGAACTGCGCGACCTTTACGTCGCGCTCGAGATCCACGTTCACCAGGTGCGCGTCCGCCTGATTCGCGCCCGTGATCGCTCCCTTGCAGCCCTTGAGCTTGTGGTCCGCGTAGATCGGCAGCGACAGACCGACCGGCCCGGCAAATCCCACCGGCGCGCCGGTGACGCGCGCGATCGTCGGATTGTCGGCAAGCATGAGGGCCTTCGCTCCGAGCGCGCGGGTCAGCTTGATCTCGTTCACCTCGCGGTCGCCCGGGACCAGAACGGCCACGGGCTTGTCGTCGGCGATATAGATCAAGGTCTTGATCAGGCGCGCCGGCGACGACTTGAGGAAGTTGGCGACTTCCTGCACGGTCCGGCGGTTCGGCGTCGCGACGACCTCCGGCATTTTCTCCGCGCCGTCGAAGGCCGCGGCGGACCGCAGTACGCTTTCCGCGCGCTCCAGATTCGCGGCATACGGACAGTTCCCGCACTCCACCAGCCCGTCCTCCCCCGCGTCCGCGAGCACCATGAACTCGTGCGATGAACTGCCGCCCATCGCGCCCGTGTCCGCCTCGACGATCTTCGTCCGCAGGCCGCAGCGTTTGAAGATGCGCTTGTAGGCTTCGTACATCGCCTGGTAGCTCTTCTCCGCGCCGTCCCAGTCCGCATCGAAGCTGTACGCATCCTTCATGATGAACTCCTTCGCGCGCATCAGGCCGAAGCGCGGGCGAATCTCATCGCGGAACTTTGTCTGGATCTGGTACAGGTTGACCGGAAGCTGCCGGTACGAGTTGATCTCGTGCGAGACCAGGTCGGTGACGATCTCTTCGTGCGTCGGGCCGAGAACCAGTTTCCGCTCCTGCCGGTCCTTGATCTTGAACATCACGTCCTTCAGGACATCGAAGCGGCCCGTATTCTCCCAGATTTCCTGCGGATGCAGGGCCGGCATCAGAATTTCCAGCGCGCCCGCGCGATCCATTTCCTCGCGGACAATCCGTTCCACCTTCTTCAGGGAGCGGAATCCCAGCGGAAGGAACGTGTAGAGGCCCGCGCTCAACTTGCGGATGAGTCCCGCGCGAAGCATCAGTTGGTGACTCGGGATTTCCGCCTCCTGCGGAACCTCCCTCAATGTCGGAATCAGTTGTTTCGACCAGTGCATGATGTGTCCGTTGTCCGTTGTCCGTTGTTTGTTACGAAGAAAATCCTTGGAACATATATAGTTACGCTACGCCTCGCGCAACCCATTAAGGAGCCTGTTTCCTGTTTGAAGCGAAGGCGCGAAAGAGGTACAAGTCATCTCCGGACAACGGACCGCGGGAAACCACGGGAACCGACAGCTTCGATCAAACAATGAAAACGGAACATTTACCCCGGAAGAAGGTTTACCTGAGCGGCCCGATCATGGACGAGCACGAGGGCGCGGCGCGCGCGTGGCGCGAGGTGGCAAAGGAGGGGCTCGGCAAGGACTTCCTCCTGCTCGACCCGATGCGCCGGAACTTCAAAGACCGCGAGGTGGACAGCGCCAACGAAATCGTCGAGTTCGACCTCCAGGACGTACGCGACGCCGATATCCTGCTCGTGAACTACAACAAACCGTCCATCGGCACGGCCATGGAGGTCTTCTACGCCTCGCAGAACCTCGGCAAATTCGTCGTCGCCTTCTCGCCGTACTCGTTCAAAGACTCCTCGCCGTGGATGGTGCGATACTGCACGAAGATTCTGCCCGACCTAGAGTCCGCGATAAAGTACCTGAAGGACCATTTCCTGACCAATCACTACGGGTGAGGAACAGCGGTCAGAGGCCAAAAAGCAAGAAGGCACAAGCATGACCTTGTGCCTTCTGACCCTGACCTTGGCTCTCTGACTAGCTGGGTTTCAGCTTCGGCAGGCCGTAGGCGCGATCGCCGGCTTTCCACTTCCCCTGCTTCTTCAGCGCGTCAATGCGCTCGAACCGCTTCAGGACGTTTCGCTTCATCGTGATTTTTGTCGCCGCTTTCAGACTCGCATGCTGTGACATGATATCCAACTCCCTTCCGTAAAGAGCGCGTTACGATTACCAGAAACCCGCGGAATGTCAATGTTCCGTCGTCGCGATTTCCCTTCGGCCTGTCGCCACCCTGAGATTCAGACTGAAGGGAGCCCCGGAGCGAAGGCGAAATCGCGACGACGGAAACGGCTACTCCCCGGCATCGAGACGGACAACGCGCGGGGAGTTCCGCCAGCGGCGTTCTGACGCGATCCGATTCAGCAGGTCGCGGCAAAGGGCCTGGACGTCCTCCGCCGCGCGGCCGGATTTGGAAATGCCGCGCAGGCCGAGTATGCCCGATCCGGCGGTCGGGTCCCAGATTTCCGCAACGGCCTCGAGGATCGAACGGATGGCCTGGTGGAACGCGAGATCCAGCCCGAAATCCGCGTCGGCACGGAAGCGGGAGAGGTCCAGAACCCAGATCACCTGTTCGCCGTCCACAAGCCAGCGGGTCGGACGCACCAGGCGCGAGGCGAACACGTTCCACAACGTCGGCGGCACTTCCCGGAACTGGGCCGCGGTCCGGACCGCGTGCGAGGACCGGTCACCGCCGAAGGCGTCCGCCGCGCCGTGTTCCCCCACGGCCCTCAGCGCACGGGAAACAAGGAATGCGACATACTCGGAAGAGGCGGAAAAATCCTTCTGATGGCGGGCGCAGTAGGCGGCGACGGCCTTCGCGACTTCGTCGATATGCGCGGGCACGGCATCGCCGTACGCGGCGGCAATTTCGGAGACGAGATGCCGGCAGAACGCCTCGCGGGAATCCTCAACCTCCATTGTTTCGGACCAGATCATTGACGCCCGATCAGTCCTTCCACTTCGCTGAGGAACTGGTTCACATCACGAAACCGGCGGTACACCGAGGCGAACCGGACGTAAGCCACTTCGTCGAGCTTCTCCAGCCGGTCTATCATCTTCTTGCCGATGGCCGTGCTTGACACCTCGCGCTCATACTCGCTCTCCAGCTCGCTGATGATACTGTCAACAAGCGCCTCGATCTGCTGGGTGCTGATGGGGCGTTTCTCGCACGCGCGGGTGACGCCGTTGATGAGCTTCTTGCGGTCGAATTCCTCATGCCGCCCGTCGCGCTTAATCACCCGCAACGTAGCCTTCACGACTTCCTCGTACGTGGTAAAACGGTGGCTGCATTTCAGGCAGTTTCGGCGGCGACGGATCACATCGCCATTGCGCACGGAGCGGCTGTCGATCACCTTGTCGTCGAGATGGCCACATTTTGGACAGCGCATAGATGAAACCTCCCACCGCGTTCTACAGGTTGTACGTGCGGAGGATTAGCGCACAATTAGTGGGGTTGTCAAGCGTAGCGGACGCCCGCCGCGCTTGAATGACGACTGACGAAATCCGAATGACGAACGAATGACCTGATGACGAATCGTCCCTGTTCCTACGACCGGGCTTCGAGCCATTTCACAATCCGTTCCGCCACTTCGAGCTTGGGCATCAGAGGAAGAGATTCCGGAGCGCCTTCTTTCGGAAGGAGAATCACGCGATTGTCGTCGACCTCAAAGCCGGCGTCCGTGGCGGACACATCGTTGGCGACGATCAGGTCGAGCCCTTTCTCGATCCGTTTCCTTTTCGCCTCCTCTTCCAGGTTTTCCGTCTCGGCGGCAAAGCCGACGAACACCCGATTGCCTTTCCTGGCGGAGACCCGCTTCAGAATATCCGGCGTCCGTTCGAGATGAACGGTCGGGGCAAAGTCGCTGTTGTTCCTCTTCTTAATCTTGCTCTTGCTGATCAGGGCCGGACGCCAGTCCGCCACGGCCGCGGCCATGACCAACGCATCGCACCATTCGATATTCTTCTCGACCGCGTCGAGCATCTCCTCGGCGGTCATGATCTGAATCACCTGCACGTCGGGCGGCTCGATAGACACCGGACCGGAGATCAGAATCACTTCATGCCCGCGTTGCCGGGCAACACGGGCAACGGCGTAGCCCATCTTGCCGGACGAGCGATTGCTGAGAAAGCGAACGGGATCGAGCGGTTCGCGGGTGGGACCGGCTGTGACAAGCAGCTTCATAAGCTAAACTCCAAGGTCCAACGTCCAAGGTCGTCCTCTCTCCACTTTAGACTTTGGACCCTGGACTTTGGACTCAAAGCACCTTTTCCACGGCCTTGACGATCTTCTCCAGACCGCACAATCGCCCCGCCCCGACGACGCCGCAGGCAAGTTCGCCCTTCTCGGTGTCGAGCACGTTGACGCCGCGCTTCTTCAATATCTTCACGTTATCCTGCGTCGCGGGATTGAGCCACATTCTCTCGTTCATCGCGGGAGCGACGATCACGGGCGACGCGGCGGCCAACACCGTCGCGGACACGATGTCGTCCGCCAAACCGTGGGCCATCTTGGCGATCACGTTGGCGGTACACGGCGCAATCACGATCGCGTCGGCGGAGGAAAGATCGAGATGCCGGAACGCCTCCGTGGGAGTCGCCTCCGCGCGCCCCACCGGCACGGGATGGCGCGTCAGCGCGAGAAACGTCAGCGGTCCAACGTACTTCGCCGCCGCCTCGGTCATCATGACCCAGACATCCCAGCCCTTGGCCGTCATGAGCCGGACAAGTTCGGCCGCCTTGTACGCCGCGATGGAGCCGGTGACTCCAAGCACAACACGCTTTCCCTTTTTCATCATTCCGCCTTTCGAAATCTGAAACTTGAGTTTTGGAGTGCCTGCCTTCTTCGACTCCGGGTTCAGGGTTCCTTCACGTCATCCACCCGATTCCTGATTTTATGCCGTTCCGCGAGAATGATCGCGCGCATGTTGTCGTACGCTTCGGCAAGGCTGTCGTTGACGACAGCGTACTTGTATTTCCGCCAGTGGGAAATTTCTTCTTGGGCCTGCTTGAGCCGGCGCGCGATGGTGTCGTCCGTGTCCTTGCCGCGCTTGACGAGCCGGGTTTTCAGAATCTCCAGCGACGGCGGCACGACGAAAATATCGATCAGCTCGCGATGCAGCGGGTCGCCCGGCGGCGCCTTGTGGACGCAGTCACGGATGGTCGCCGCGCCCTGGACATCGAGATTCATCAGCACGTCCTTGCCCGCTTGTAGAGCCCGGATCACCGGGGTCTTGGGCGAACCGTACCGATAGCCGTGCACGATCGCGGTCTCAAAGAATTCGCCCTCCTTGAGCTTCCCCTCAAATTCCTCGGGGGTCATGAAGTAGTAGCTCTTGCCGTCGATCTCGCCCTCGCGGGCCGGGCGGGTCGTGGCGGTAACGGCGTAATGCAGAGACTTGAACTCCGCCTGCAACTTGTCGCAAAGGGTGGTCTTCCCCGCGCCCGAGGGCGCGGAGACGATAAAGATCATGGGATTCCAGGTTGGCTCGATCATTCGATGTTCTGCACCTGTTCGCGGATACGTTCCAGTTCGGCCTTGAGCGCCACCACGTCCTTGAGAATCGCGCTGTCGTTGGCCTTCGACCCCATCGTGTTCACCTCGCGGAACATCTCCTGGGCCAGAAAATCCAGCGACCGGCCGACCGGCTCGGCCGACTGCATCAGCCGGCGCGCCTGCCGGACGTGGCTGTCGAGCCGGGTGATTTCCTCGGTAATGTCCGACCGGTCGGCAAACAACGCCAGTTCCCGAAGCATCCGTTCGTCCGATGCCTCCAAGGTAAACCCGGCGGCCTGCAAGCGGGCCTGAAGTTTTTCCCGGTAACGCTCCGCCACGGTCGGAGCCTGCTTCCTGATCCGCTCCAACGCGGTGACGATTTTCGCCAGCCGCTGTTCCACATCCTTCTGAAGCGTCGCTCCCTCGCGCGCGCGCATCCGCGTCAGCGAGTTCAGCGCGTCTTTCAGCGCCCTGGCCACGATGGGCCACGCCTTTTCCGCCGCGTCGGTCGGCTGCTCATACCGGACCACATCCGGCAGGCTCAGGAGCAGGCTGCCGCCGAAGTCGTCGTTCAGTTTCAGCCGTTTGGCCGTCCGGCGCAATGCCTCCACGTACGCCTTCGCCAGCGTCTCGTCGATACATACCGCATTCCGCCGCGCCAGGGACGACAGCCGGATCATGACCTCCCCGCTGACACGGCCGCGCGAAAGAACGTTGTGGATCTCTTCGACGACCAACGGCTCGAGCGCGGTCAGCGAGCGAGGCAGGGAAATCGAGATGTCCAACTGTTTCCGATTCACGGAACTCAGCTCGACTTCAACCTTCACCCCGTTCGCGGAGGCCGTCCCCCGCCCGTGCCCGGTCATGCTTTTGAGGCTCATGGGTCCTGGTGTTGGGTGCGCTGTGCTTGGTGCGTTGCCATGAACCACGCATTCAGCGCAAATGCTTCATTTGTGCTTCTTCTCCCACTCGGCCACCTGCTGGACATCCTTGTCGCCGCGGCCCGAGAGGTTGATAACCATCACATCGTTTTTCTTCCAACGGCGCTTGTGCCTGATCACATAGGCCACCGCGTGCGCCGACTCCAGCGCCGGCAGGATCCCCTCCCAGCGCCCGAGCGCGTTGAACGCATGCACGGCTTCTTCGTCCGTGACATGGGAATACTCGACCCTCTTCATGTCGCGCAGGAGCGCGTGTTCAGGCCCGACGGCCGCGTAATCCAGGCCCGCGCTGACGGAATGGGTCAGGCGAATCTGCCCGTCGCTGTCCTGCAGGACATACGTCCGGGTCCCCTGGAGCACGCCGATACGGCCGTCCGCAAACCGCGCCGCATGTTTTCCGGAACGGATGCCGAGCCCGCCGGCCTCGACGCCGATCATTCTCACGCCGCGATCCTTCAGGAACGGGTGAAACAGGCCGATGGCATTGCTGCCGCCGCCGACACACGCCACCAGAACCGACGGCAGACGCCCCTCGCTCTCGAGAATCTGCTTTCGCGCCTCGCGTCCGATAACGCTCTGGAAATTGCGGACCATGACGGGATACGGATGCGCGCCGTAGGCCGTGCCGAGAACGTAATGCGTCGTGCGCACGTTGGTCACCCAGTCGCGCATCGCCTCGCTGATGGCTTCCTTCAAGGTCTGCTGGCCCGCCGTGACGGCCACAACCTCCGCGCCCAGGCTCCGCATCCGGAACACATTGAGCGCCTGTCGCTCCATGTCCACCGCGCCCATGTAAACCACGCATTCGAGACCGAACATCGCCGCCACCGTCGCCGTGGCGACCCCATGCTGGCCCGCGCCCGTTTCGGCGATCACGCGCTTCTTACCCATGCGCACCGCCAGCAGGACCTGCGCGAGGCTGTTGTTGATCTTGTGCGCGCCGGTGTGGCACAGGTCCTCCCGCTTGAGATAAATGCGGCCGCAGCCGATCCGGCGCGTCATCTGCTCGGCGAAGTAGAGCGGGGTCGGCCGACCCACATAAACCCGGAGATAGTAATCCAGCCGGCGGAGGAACGCCGGATCGCGAAGCGCGCGCTCGTACTCGCGAGACAATTCCCGCAACGGTTCCATCAGGGTTTCGGGGACGAAAACGCCTCCATAGGGCCCGAAATGACCCATCGAATCGGGGTCGGTGTTCCGGATGACTACTTTTTTCGACATTGATGGATAAACTCTCGAACGTTCTCGAGATCCTTCTTGCCCGGCCGCAGTTCCACACCGGAACTGACATCCACGCCCCACGGCTTGACCTTCCGGATCCCCTCTCTGACATTCTCCGCGTTCAAACCGCCGGCCAGGACCACCGGGGTATCGCTCGTCTTCACAAACTCCCGCAAACGATCCCAATCTCCGACAATGCCCGTACCGCCGGGGGTTTCGGCACTGTAGCTGTCCAGGACAAATGCGTCAACGGAGTAGGCATCGGGCGGATCCGGGAGCATCCGCTCCACGCTGAGCGCCTTCCAGACCTGGATGGGGATCAGTTCGCAAAGCTCCGGCGGCTCGTGACCATGAAGCTGAACCACATCCAGCTTCGCGACCGTGATCGCCTTGGCGATCTCCGCGAGTTGCGAATCCACGAAGACGCCCACCTTCTGAATCGTGGCCGGCAAATCCCGCGTCCAGTCCGCGACGTCCTCCGCTTTGACCGCGCGGCGCGACTTCTGCCAGAAGACAAAACCCATCGCATCCGGCTTGAGATCCGCCACGGCCTCGACATCCTCCGGGTTGCACAACCCGCAGATTTTCACGAAGACGTTCTTCATAGCGTCATCAAATCCCTGACGGCCTTTTCAAGGGGCTCCTGCCTCAACAAACTCTCTCCGACCAGCACGGCGTGAATCCCCTCCACCTTGAGCCGGGCGATGTCGGCGGCGGAACGAATCCCGCTCTCGCTGACGAGTGTACACTCTTTGGGCGCCAAAGGCTTCAGCCGAATTGTCGTTTCCAGCGAAATCCGGAACGTCTTCAAATCGCGGTTGTTGACGCCGATGCACCGCACCGGCAGAGACGCCGCGCGGGTCATCTCCTTCTCGTCGTGGACCTCCACGAGCGGCTCGATCCGCGCCTCGCGGCACAGCGCGGCAAAATCCTTCAACCGGGCGTCATCCAGCACCGCGGCTATCAGCAGGGCGGCGGACGCCCCGAGGGAGGCGGCGTGCCAGATCTGCCATTCGTCGACGATGAACTCCTTGTACAGAAGCGGCAGCGCGACCGCCGAACGCACGGCGGCAAAATCGTCTTCTCCCCCGCCGAAGAACTTCCGGTCCATCAGAACCGAGACGGCCTGCGCGCCGGCGTTCTCGTAGGCCCGCGCGATCGACTTCGCATCGAACGGCTCGCGAATCGGGCCGGCCGACGGCGAGCGGCGCTTGACCTCGGCAATCAAGCCCATCGGCGCGGAATGAAGCGCCGCGATAAAATCCGGCGCGCGGCCGCGTTGCCGGGCCGCCGCCTCCAGTTCGCTCATCGGGCGCGCCGTCTTGAAGGCGGCCGCTTCATCGCGCTTGTTCGCGACAATCTTTTCAAGAATGTTCATGAGGGCTCGGATTCTGTTTCAAATAGGCCTCGACAAACAAATCGATTTCTCCGTCCAGCACCGCCTGCGTGTTCCCTGTTTCCACCTCGGTCCGATGGTCCTTCACCATCGTGTACGGCTGCAGCACGTACGAGCGGATCTGCCGGCCCCAGGCAATCTCCCCCTTCTCCCCGTAGAATTTCTCCATTTCCTTCCGCTTCTTGTCCATTTCCAACTCGTTCAGCTTGGCCAGCAGCATTTTCATCGCGCGGTTGCGGTTACTGTGCTGGGACCGTTCGGCCTGGCAGGCGACGACAATGCCGGTCGGGATGTGCGTAAGACGGATCGCCGAATCGGTCTTGTTGACGTGTTGGCCGCCCGCGCCGCTCGACCGGTACGTGTCCACGCGCAGGTCGTTCTCGTCGATCTCGATTTCGATATCGTCGTCCACTTCGGCAACGACATCCAACGAGGCGAACGAGGTGTGCCGCCGCTTGTTGGCGTCGAAGGGGCTGATCCGGACCAGGCGATGAACGCCGCGCTCCGCTTTCAGATAGCCGTACGCATACGGCCCCGTCACGAGGAATGTGACGCTCTTGATACCCGCCTCCTCGCCGGCCAGATAATCCAGAACGCTCAACTCGAACCCGCGATTCTCGCAGTAGCGGCAATACATGCGGTACAGCATCGCGTTCCAATCGCAGGACTCGGTGCCGCCCGCGCCCGCGTGGAGGCTCAAGTAGGCGTTGTTCGCGTCGAATTTTCCGCTCAGCAGGGCGCGCATCTGAAGATCGGCCTGTTCGATCCCGGCCTGCTTGAAATGATCCTCGATTTCACGAACGACGGCGGCCTGCTGGACGGCGTCGGGTTCGTCCTCGGCCAGTTCGATCAGCAGGCTGATCTCCTCGATCCTCCGGGCCAGAGCATCGAACGGACCCAGAAGGGCCTTCAGCGCGTTGGCTTGGGCGATTTTTCCCTTCGCCTTGACCGGGTCGTTCCAGAAAGACGGCGAAGCGGCTTCGGCCTCCAGTTCGGCCAGGCTGTTGCGGCGATGGGCAACGTCAAAGATACCTCCGCATCTCTTCGAGAGCCTGCAGGTTTCTTTGAAGCCGCTCTTTCAAATCGTCGAACATGGCAACCCCTTTCGATTGAACAGTCCGGTTAGATTACACGGGAAGAATCCCGAGAGGAATTCATTTCTGGCCGCGGGACCGCCGCGGCCGCAAGACGAACAGGGCACCCAGGCAGAGTCCCGCGCACAGTCCCGCAAACATGTCGCCATGTCGCGTGTAAAAGGTCATGGCCCAAGGTTCACCGGGCGCCTCGACAATCGCTTTCTTGAAGCCGGCGACCCGCACACAACCCTTGTCGTCGGTCAGCATCGCGGTCACGCGTCCGCTCCGGTCGATGACGCACGACACGCCGGTGTTCGCGCACCGAACCGCGGGTACGCCGTTCTCCACGCACCGGAAGACACAATGAATCATATGCTGCTTGGATGCGAAGGACGGCTCGAACCAGCCGTCGTTGGTCTGGTTGATCAGGAGACGCGCGCCGTTGCGGACAGACTCCCGCGCGAGCGCCGCGACGGTGTCCTCGAAACAGATCAGCGCGGAGAAAACCACCGGGGGCTGATCCAGACGGAACACGGTGCTCGTGGAGCCGGGCGTAAAGCCGTCCACGATGGGCGTCACGGCCTTGAGGAACGGGAACACGCGCTGGAGCGGCACATACTCGCCGAAGAGGACCAGGTGCCGCTTGTCGTAGCCGCCGGCGATCTTCCCGGAGGTGTCGACGAGGAACGTGCAGTTGTAATAGACCGGCCCGTCGTCGGTCCACTCGGTGTCGATCGAGCCGGCCAGCAGCGGCACTCCGTTCGTGACCACTTCGTAAACGAGGCCGTAGGCCTCCGGGCAGACACGCAGTTCCTCGGGGTCCGCCGTTTCGGACCAGATGAGGAGATCCGGTTTTTCGCCGACCAGGGCGTTCATCGACAAGCGCCGCAGCGTGTCGCGGATGGTCTGGAACTGCTCCGGCATGGAGAACCAGGGCTGCGGAATGTTCGGTTGCACCAGCGCCACGCGCAGCGGCTGGGACGGCGAGGCGGACTGCCGGAGACTGTGCTTCCCGTCCAGGATCATCGCCGCCAAAACAAGCGCCGCCAGCATCAGCTCCGGGTGCGGGCGTTTCCAGCGTCCGCTTCGATCCATGTACTGCAGGAGCGTCAGGGCGACCGCCGCGTTCACCCCCGCGATCACCGCCGATACCGCGTACACACCGCCCCATCGCGCCGACTGGATCAGGTAGATGTGCCGGTACTGGGACGCCCCCAGCGGATTCCAGGCAAAGCCGGTGGCAAAAACGGAGCGCGCGTATTCCAGCGCCGCCCACCCCGCGGCGCACAGCGCCATGAGCCCGAAGCTGGCCTGCCAATGCTCGACGCCGAACCGCCGGCACAGCATGGAAAAGAGAAGCGCGAAGAACATCACGTAGAGCGCGCAGTAGAGCGCAAGCCCGATCGCGCCGACCGTCGAGACATACCGAAGCCATCCGATCGATGGAATCCAGAACACGGCCCCGCCGGCGAATCCCAGCGCGAGCGCGCGGCGCGGCGGCGCGTCCCGCACGGCCAACATCAACGGGACCAGGGCAACCCACGCAGACAGGTCCCATTCCAAGGGAGGAAATGAGGCGAAGAGCAGGAGTCCCGTGAGGACGGCCCCAAGCCACGGGACAAAACGGCGGCTGATGTCACCCGGTTGCATAAACGGTCCGCGATGGTAGTTGAATCGGACTTTTTTTCAACCCCCGGCAGCCGTTGATGCGCGGAACCGGGCGGCAGCCGGATTCACGCCCCTGCGCCGCAACACTTCTTGTACTTCTTGCCGCTGCCGCACGGGCACGGGTCGTTGCGCCCCACCTTGGGCTCGTCCCTTCGGACAGGGGTCGGCTTCGAATTCAGAGCGGCCTGCATGGCCTCCTCCGCGCCCGGCGGGCCGGACGGCCGCGCGCCGACGGCGGCCGCGGCACCGCGGCCCAGCGCCGAGACCTCGTTATGCACATACATCTGGGGCAGGTTCGCGACGAAGGACTTGAACGCCGCGGCGGAGGTCGCGGATCGGAACATGCGCGCCGCCACGTCCATCTTGATCTTGTCCATGAGGTCCGAAAACATCGCGTACGCCTCATGCTTGTACTCGACCAGCGGATCGCGCTGGCCGTAGGCGCGCAGGCCGACGCCCTGCCGCAGCGTATCCATGTGCCGGAGATACTCCTGCCAGTGCGTGTCCACCGCCTGCAGAATGATGTGGCGCTCCATCATCGTCAGCGCCTCGGGATTCTCGAGCTTCGCCTTGAGCTCGTAGGCCTGCTTCACGCGCTCGAAAACCTTTTCGCCGATCTGCTCCGCGGCGTGGATGCCCTCGATGTCCGCCGTCTTCAAACCGATGGGAAAGGTTCCGTTCACCCACGTCACGAAGACCGCCAGGCTTTCCTCGTCCTGCTCCTTCAGCGCCTCCTCGGCCTTGTCGATGATCACATCCCCGGCCACGTCGTAGAGATGCTGGCGCGCGTCCGCCGAGGCCACCACCTCGCTGCGGAATCCGTAAATGATTTCGCGCTGCTTGTTCATCACGTCGTCGTATTCCAGCGTGCGTTTGCGGATGGAGAAGTTGTGCTGCTCCACGCGCCGCTGGGCCGTCTCGATCGAGCGGTTCAGCCACGGATGTTCGAGCACCTCGCCTTCCTGGATCCCGAGCTTCGACATGATCCCGGAAATCCGGTCGGAGCCGAACAGCCGCATCAGGTCGTCCTCCAGCGAGACGTAGAACCGCGACCCGCCGGGGTCGCCCTGCCGCGCACAGCGTCCGCGCAACTGCCGGTCGATGCGCCGCGACTCGTGCCGCTCGGAGCCGATCACGTGCAGGCCGCACGGCTTCTCCTGAAGCAGCTTGCGGAGGGTCTTTCCCTCGACCTTGGTGTCGAGCGAGGTGTTGGACTTGATGATCTCGCGAGGAATATAGACGACGCCCTCGCCAAGCTTGATGTCCGTGCCGCGGCCGGCCAAGTTCGTGGCGATCGTGATCGCGCCGGCCTGGCCTGCGAGCGCGACGATCTCGGCCTCGCGCTGGTGGTTCTTCGCGTTGAGCACGTTGTGGGGGATGTTGAGCCGCCGCAGCATACGGCTGATCAGCTCCGACACTTCGACGGAAATCGTGCCGACCAGCACCGGCTGGCCGCGCTTGTAGCAATCTTCGATCTCCTCGATGATCGCGTTGTACTTCTCGCGCATCGTCTTGTAGATCAGGTCGTTGTCATCCACGCGCCGCACGGGCCGGTTCGTGGGGATGACCACGACATCCAGTTTGTAGATCTGATGGAACTCGTCGGCCTCCGTCTCGGCCGTGCCGGTCATGCCGGCGAGCTTCTTGTACATCCTGAAGTAGTTCTGGATCGTGATCGTCGCGAGGGTCTGCGTCTCGCGCTCGATCGTGACGCCTTCCTTCGCCTCCACGGCCTGATGCAGGCCGTCGCTCCACCGGCGGCCGGGCATCAAGCGGCCGGTGAACTCGTCCACGATGATGACTTGGTTGTTCTGGACGACGTACTGCACATCCTTCTCGTACACGGAGTAGGCGCGGATCAACTGGTCCACCGCGTGGATGCGCTCGCTGCGGTCCGCGAACTGGTTCTGGATCTCCTGCCGCTTCTCGAATTTCTGCTCATCCGTGAGCGTCGCGTCGCCGTCGAGCACGGCCAGGGCCGAAACGAGATCGGGCAGGACGTACGCCTCCGGATCGTTCGGGCTGAGCGCCTCGCAGCCCTTCTCGGTCAGGCTCGAATCGTTGCCTTTTTCGTCGATGACGAAGTACAATTGTTCCCGGAGTTCGCGAGCTTCCTCCTTGCGCGTATCGATCAGGAACATCGCCTCGACCTTCTCCAGCAACCGCCGCGTGGACGGCTCCTCGAGCATATGCAGGAACTGCTTGTTCTTCGGCATGCCCTGATGGACCTGGTAGAGCTTGATCGACGCCTCGTCATCCTTCCCCTGCTCGATCAACGTCTTCGCTTCCTGCGCCAGCCGGTTGCAGAGATCGCGCTGGCGGCGCACGAGCCGCTCGACTTGCGCCTTCACGTCGTTGTACTGGTTCGTCGAATACGGCGCCGGACCGGAGATGATCAGCGGCGTGCGGGCCTCGTCGATCAGGATGCTGTCCACCTCGTCGATGATCGCGTAGTAGTAGTTGCGCTGGACCATCTCCTCGGGACGATACGCCATGCCCTTGTCGCGCAGATAGTCGAACCCGAATTCGCTGTTCGTGCCGTAGGTGATGTCGCACGCGTACTGCAGGCGGCGCTCCTCCGGCGACATCTGGTTCTGGATGCAGCCGACGGTGAGCCCGAGATAGCGGTACACCGCCCCCATCCACTCCGAATCGCGCCTGGCCAGGTAGTCGTTCACCGTGACGATGTTGACGTTCTCGCCGGTGAGAGCATTGAGGTAGGCCGGCATCGTGGCGACGAGCGTCTTGCCCTCGCCGGTGGCCATTTCAGCGATCTTGCCCTGGTGGAGAACGATGCCGCCGATGATCTGGACATCGAACGGAACCATGTCCCACTGGATCGGGCGGCCGCAGACGTCGATCGTCCGGCCGCAGAGCCGGCGGCAGGCGTTCTTCACGACCGCGAACGCCTCGCACATGATGTCGTCCGTCGTCTGCCCCTTCTTCAGGCGTTCCTTGAACTCGACCGTCTTCGCCTTGAGCGCGTCTTCCGGCAGGGATTGGAGCTGTTGCTCCAGTTCGTTGACCCGGGCGACCAGCGGCCGAAGTTTTTTCACGTCCCGCTCGTTTTTCGTCCCGATGATTTTCTTCAAAAGCCATTTCATAAACTCATGTATCCTTTGGAAAGCCCGCAAAGACTACGTCGCCGCCACCCTTTTTGCAAGCCGCGCCAGCCCGGATTGTGCGCGGGCCCGCGCACAATCCGGGCTGGAGAACCCTGAGGTCAGGTCCCTGATACAAAATGAACTCCTGCCTGAGACAAAAGATGGCATAATGTTAAAAAGAAGAATGGAAACACGAATCAGCCCTTCCCGGCCTGCTCGGAACTCGTGGGTTCGCCGATCAGGTGTGGTGTTCGATTGATGAATATGAGAATAACATTCCATATGGATGCGATATGAACCCGTTGATGATGGATATATTCAGAATGATCGGGGGCTTGAGCCTCTTCATGTTCGGCATTCATGTGATGACCGGCGGGCTCCGCGCGATGGCCGGGTCTGCTTTGCGCACGGTGATCGGCCGGACTTCAAGCGGGCCCCTGCGCGGCGTTCTGCTGGGCATCCTGCTCGGATTCCTGGCCCATAGCGGCGCCGCCACAACCATGATTGCCGGCTTTGTCAACGCGGGCCTGCTGGGTCTGCAGGCGGCCATTGCGCCCATTATGGGGGCAAACATCGGGACCGCGCTTTCGATGCAATTGCTGTCGTTCAACATCGGCCATTATTGCTGGGCGGCCATCGCCGCCGGGTTTTTCTTGAAAAGTCTCTCCCCCGGCGAGCGGTGCAAACAAGCCGGACTGGCCATGATCGGATTCGGTCTGCTGTTTCTGGGCATGATCACGGTCAGCGATTCGCTGATCCCGCACCGGGAAAGCCTCACGCCATGGCTGGCTCATGTCCGCGGCGATACATGGGCGGGGCGGCTGTCGGGCATCGGCATTGCCGCGCTGCTGACGGCGATGATGACCAGTAGCGGGGCCATGATCGGCCTGTGCTTCGCCCTCATCAGCGCGGGGCTTTTCCAGTCCTTTGACCAGTTTTTCCCGGTCATTGCGGGCGCGCATATCGGCACCTGCATCGTGGCTCTGCTGGCCAGCCTTTCGATGAATGCCGAGGCCCGTCGCTCAGCCGCGGGCCACCTGCTGTTCAATCTCTTCAATGTCGCGCTGGCGCTGGCGCTATATCCGTTCGTCCGCGACGCCGTCCTGTGGAGTTCGCAGGAGCCGGTGCGCCAGGCGGCCAATCTGCACCTGCTGATGATGACGGCGGGCGCCCTGCCGCTGCTGCCGTTCACCCGAGCTTTTGCGTGGCTTCTGAGGCGGCTGGTGCTGCCTAGGTCGCCTATGCCCGAACCCAGCCATCTGAAACCGGAAAACCTCAGCCGCCCGGAGCAGGCCATCCGTGCCACCATTCTTGAACTCCGGAGGATGGCGAGGTTCTGCATTCGGGGGATGACCCTCAACGGGGAACTGATGCTGGATTACCGGCCGGGTGCCCGACGTGTCCTGCTGGCCAACGAAGAGGTCATTAACGGCGTCAAGATGGCGGTGGGGGATTATCTCGATCGCCTCACGGGCTATGCGCTTTCATATCGCCAGACCCTGTTTATCCAGCATCTGGACCGTTGCATGAAGGATATTGAGCGCATTGGCGATTATCAGAAATCCATCGCCGACACCACCATGATGCGGCGGCGGCGCGAGGCGCGGATCCCGGAGGACATCTTCCGCGCCTGGTTCGACCTGTTTTGCGCGGCCCAGCGGGTCATCCTGCTGATGGAGCGATGCCTCAATCCGGATGACGCCAGCTTTCAGGAAATGGCAACGCGCCTGCTGAAAGCCCGCGACCGGTTCAGCGCCTTGAGCGCACGCGACAAGAACGCCTTTGCGCGAGCCGCCCGTGAACGGCGCATCACGGGGACAGCCGCCTATTATCTGCACCGGTATCAGGCGGACCTCGACCGTATGATGGGTCACGTACGGTCCATTTCCGTCTCGCTGAGCCAGCCGGAGTTCTGGGTGCGGCGGTCAAAGCTGGACCGGATTGAGCCCTCCGTCAGGTCCGGAAAACAGGCCGCCAGAATAGATATGAAGGACTATCTCGCGCGGCTTTACAGCGACGAGGTGATTGAGTGGGAACCGGACGAGACGCTTGGAGAAATCGAGGCGCGCCAGATCCCGCCTCCTCCGCCCCCGGAGGACACTCAAGTGTTTGACACCGACACACCCGCTCCGGAGGTGTAGAGTCCGCTGTCCTCAGCGGAATCTCTTCTCGCCCGGGGACGGGCGACCCTACAGCCGTGTAGCTCTGCGATCGGGAGATCACTTGCCTTCGCGGTATCGGAACGTCTTTCCCCGGTAGTTCCGCAACAGCAGTTCGCCGCGCTTGCGGCCGACGACGTATTCCGGCGCGACCGGCACTTTTCCGCCCCCGCCCGGCGCATCGATCATGTACATCGGCACGGCGTAGCCGGTGGTGAATCCGTGAAGGCTGCGGATGATGTCGATCCCCTTCCGCACCGGGGTTCGGAAATGCTCCGAACCGGCAATCGCGTCGCACTGGTGCAGGTAATACGGCTTCACGCGGATTTTCAGCAGGCCGAGCATCAGCCGCTTGATGGTCTTCGTGTCGTCGTTCACGCCTTTGAGCAGGACCGTCTGGCTGCACATCGGGATTCCGGCGTCCGCCAGCCGCGCGCAAGCCTTCGCGACGTCCGGGGTGAGTTCGTCCGGATGCGTGAAATGGACGCTCAACCACAGCGGATGAAACCGCTTCAGCATCCGCACGAGCGCAGGCGTGATCCGTTGCGGCAAAACAGCCGGCGCTTTCGTGCTCATGCGGATGAGTTCCACATGCTTGATCGCGCGCAGCCGTTTCAGCAGCCACTCGAGACGGACGTCGGAAAGGATCAGCGGCTCGCCGCCGGAAATCAGCACGTCCCGGATGGCGGGCGTCTTTTTAATGTATTCGATCGCGCGTGACCAGGACTTCACGTCCGACCGGATTGCGCCGGAGCCGACCACACGCGACCGGGTGCAGAACCGGCAGTACACCGCGCACTGGTCGGTCACGAGAAACAGCGCCTTGTCCGGATACGTGTGCACCAGTCCCGGAACCGGCATGTGGGATTCCTCGCCGAGCGGATCATCGAGTTCCCCCGCCGCGCGCGCGAATTCCCAGGGATTTGGAATCACCGTCCGTCGCAAAGCGCGGCTGTTCCGGATCAGAGCGGCATAATAAGGGGTGATGGCCAGCGGGAGACGGCAGAGCGCACAGGCGTCGTCCTCGGCGCGGGTCAAAGGGAGGATGCGCCGCAACCCGCGAACGTCGCGAATGCTGTGCCGCACTTGCCAATGCCAATCATTCCAATCCCGGGACGAAATCATAATTCCTGCCTGCCGAAAACACCGCGCCCGGCCGGAGGCGCGGCGGGACGTACGATTACGACGAACGGGGAAAACTATCAAGCGGCATGTCAGAAAAACCCCGTATAACAGCGGAATCTCTTGCCAATTGGCCCGTCCGGCGTACACTGTCCCGATGATTCCGGACAAAATCCACTTTGAGACAACGCACATCGAGGTATCGGGGACCGAAACCACGGAGGGTGCGAAGAATCTGGGGGAGACGCCTGCCGATTCGTTGGGCCGGGGTAGCCGTCAACTGATCACCAATTACCAGGCGATTGTCGCCGCCCGCGCCATTTACTACCCCGTGGCCTACCGGTTTCTCAATGAACTCGGCCGCGGACGGCAAGGTATTGTCTTTCAAGGACTCCGGCAGGGTGCGCGCGGCTGCACGACCCGCCATGCCATCAAGCTGTTTGACCCCGGCATCTATTCGAATGCCAAGAAGTACTGGACGGACATGGGCCGTATCGCCGCGCAGACCTCCAAACTGCAGGAGGTCAAGAGCCCGAACCTCGTGGCCCCGGACATTTACGAGGAAAGCAACGGCGTCGGCTACATCCAGATGGAAGTCATCAACGGCGTCAGCCTCCGCTACCTGCTCGACGGCAAGCACCTGGAACTGGCAAAATCCCGTAGCACCAGGGAGGAGTGGGCCCGGTTTACCGACGTGATTTTCCGGATCGACAAGGGCAAGATCCGAATCCAGCCGGGTGTCGCCCTGTACATCATGCGACAGGTGCTTCGCGGTCTGGAGACGCTTCACGAAATGGGCTTCGTCCACAGCGACATCAAGCCCTCCAACATCATGATCGACCGGCTCGGGTACGTGAAGCTCGTGGACTACGGCCGCGCCGTCCTCGCCAACGAAAAGGTGTCCATCCTCCTGGGCACGCCGCTCTTCATGGCGCCGGAAACGCACCGCCGCGAGCCAAGCCTTGTCCAGTCGGACATCTACAGCACCGGCCTCGTGGGCCTGGAAATGCTGCGCGGCGAATCGCTGGTCGACCTGAAAAACTTGAGCGAAATGGACCTGCTGAACTATAAGTCAAGGCTGCCGCAGATGCTCCCCGACCTGCTCCCGGAATACGTCCGGCAGAACGCTCAATTCGTCGTTCTCCTGCAAAGATTTCTTGAGCCGGACCCCCGAAGACGCTATCCAAGCGCAGAGGAAGCGGAGGTCGGAAGCCAGGGGCTCCTGCTCGTACACAAACAACTTGCCCAACTCGGCAAAGACACGGAATATGGCCGCGAGTTGGAGAACTACCTGGCGAAGATCATTTCGCCCCTCCCGGGATCGGCAGATGTCCAGGAAGTTTTCGCTCCGAAACCGGAAGTGAAACCGAGTCCGGGAAACGACAAGAAGAAACATTGAAACAACCCCAGAGGAGAGTGTGTTCATGAACGTATTGCACGTATGCGCAAGCCCGAGACCGACCGAGGAGTCGGTATCCAAGCAACTTGCGATCGCCTTTTTCACGAAACTGGCGGAACTGAATCCCGATGTGGACGTCACCAATGTGGACCTCTATCACAATCCACCCCCCTACCTCTCTAACGACGCGTATCGCGCCATGTGGCAGCCGGTCCTCGATCCGACGTACACGGCGACCGACGCGGAAAAGAAAGCGTCGACCTACTCGGCCACCCAGTGCCAGCTCTTCAAGGACGCGGACATCCTCGTGTTGACGATGCCCATGTGGAACTGCGGCGTCCCCGCCATCATGAAGGCGTGGCTGGATCAGGTCATGGCCCCGGGCCGGATCTTCACCTACGGGCCCGAAGGCGTGAAGCCCGCGCACGCGCTGCGAAAGGTCATCCTGCTGATCGCCTCCGGCGCCGTCTTCAAGGAAAACGCGCCGGATGACGCGCTGACGATCCAGATCAAGGCCGCGATGGAGTACATCGGCGTCACGGACATCGTCACGGCATGGGCCGACGGCCAGGACCCGGTCATGCATTCCGACTGCGCCCTCCGCAAGTCGATGGCCATCGAGGCCGCCCAGGAAGTGGCCGAAGAAGTCGCGACAATGACTTTGTAGACAGACGGAACAACCCTCAAAGAAGGAGAAAGACGATGATGAGTTCATTGAAGAAGGTTCTGGCGGCCGCCCTGTTGATCTGGACTGCCGGCGCGGGAACGAATGCCTGCGCGCAACTCCTGAAGAACGGCGGTTTTGAAGACCCCGAGATGGAACAGGACAACCCGTACGGCGACCTTGCCGCGCACTGGGGCCGCTGGGGCAACTGGATGAACCGCGAGACGCAGTGGGTGCCCACGCACAGCGGAAACAGCCTGATGGGGTACCACCACTGGGAGATCATGGAAGATTCGGATTCCGGCTGTTACCAGGATGTCCCGGAAGCGCCGGCGGGCAAGACCTATAACTTCAGCGTATACGCCTTCAAGGACGACAAGAGCAATGCCCAATCCGTGGAACTCCGCCTTGAGAAACTGGACGGCGGAGAAACGCTGGCTTCGCGCATTTACTCGCTCGACGAGATCAAGACGGGCGGCTGGGGCGAAATTTCGGTCAGCGGCGCCAACAAGACGGACGGCATTCGCGTTCTGATCATCGTGAAGCCCAAGGAATCCAGCGGCCGCGAAGGCGCCATCAAGTTCGACGACGCCAGCTTGACAGAGATTGAGTAATCGTTGCGTTGTGTAAAAGGGCGAAGCGGCCCGAAGGCCGCTTCGCCCTTTTTTCGTCTGCCAGAAAACCGTTCCCTGCCTCAAGGATCGGGCGGCTGGACCGTCAGTTCGGCCTCGTCAAACTTCAGCGCCCCGTTTCGTCCCCACGACTCCTTCGGCTTCACGTTCACGAGAACCCGGACACCCTCTGTATCATTGGTGGCCTTGATCCACAACCGCTGCCACGAGGAACGCAGTTCCTCCATCAGGTATATGCGGCTGGCAAGAACATAAAAGCCGCCGAGACGCTCCAGCCGCAGTTCCACAAACTCCGCGTCCGTCCCAGGGTCCTTGTACGCGAAAATGCCGAAAACACACGCGGAACCGGCCGGGACATTCGTGACATCCTGGTAGAAACCCGAGGACGTGTCCTCACGGATAACCCAGTGATGATAACCCATGAGACACGTACCGCTTTGCGTGGGCACCCAGCCCGTCTCCCGGTTCATCCAGTTGCCCCAGCGGCCCCAGTGCGCGGCTAGGTCACCGTACGGGTTGTCCCGCTCCATCTCGGGGTCTTCGAACCCGCCGTTCAGAAGCTGGCCATACACTCCCACCGCTCCGAGCAGGAGAGCCGTCAACAGGAACACGGAATACCTTTTCATCATGGATCGAGCATACTCCCGGAAACGCGCGATGAAAAGTCATTTCGCGCGCCCACAACGCCGCGCCTGCAAGATTGATTCCGGCACCCTTCCCCCCTACCATGCGGCAAATGACGCATTTTCCGCGATTAGCCGTCCTGGGCTTGTTCCTCACAGCCGTATGGGGATGCTCCTCTCCCCGCCCAACCGATCTGTCCACCATTATCGCCCCGCGATTCATGGAACCGGCCGCCGAGACCGCCGCGGCAACCACGAAAACGGTAGTCGCGCGCCGCGTGGCGATCGCTGGCGACCGATTCCTCCTCGACCGCGCGCCCGTGCTTCTCAAGGGCAGTTTCTACGAATATCATCCCATCGGCGCCCACCCCGCGAATGTCCACCCGCCCGCCGATGTCTTTCGCAGGCAGATTCGCGAACTGAAAGAGGCCGGATTCAACTGCATCCGCTGGATCAATCCCACGCGGGAGGCTTTGCAAATCTGCGAGCAGGAAAATATGCTGGTCTTCATCCAGTTCTGGATCGACCCGAGCGGCGATTTCTCCGACGAGCGGTTCCGCGCCGAAACGATCTCCCGCCTTCGCGACAGAGTGCGGCAGGTCCGCGACTGCGAGAACATTGCCGGATACCTCGTAATCAGCGAGCCTTTCCTTCACACGGCGTCCAGCACGGCGGAGATCGACACGGTGATGAGCCTGCTCATCGAACTGCGGGACATGGTGAAGAAGGAGGACCCCGGCGCGTATGTCTCGTTCGTCAGTTGGCCGTCACTGGCGTGGATGGACTATTCCGCATGGGACTTTGTCTGTTTCAACGTATATCCGTGGTCGCCGATCATGACGACGAAGGATGCCATGGGCTACCGGCCGTTTCTTGAGCACTTGAAGAAAACCGTCGCGGCCGGCAAACCGCTGATCATCATGGAATACGGACTTTCCGTCGGACCGTATGACGTGACGGGTTACGGCTATGCGGGGAACTCCGAGGCGCGCCAGGCGTCGGAATCCGTGAACATGCTACGCGACATTCTCGCCGCCGGCGCGGCGGGCGCGGCCTACACGCATTTTGCGGATCAGATCTGGAAGGTCGGCTCTCCATCGGAACAGGACGACGACGCGGAGGAGTGGTTTGGCATGCTGGCGCTCGACATGACGAACTCCGGGCCCGGGATGAACGGCCGGTGGCGCCCGGTCTATTACGCGCACCGCGACTTTTACCGCGCCGTCCTGCTCAACCCCGCGCCCTTCTCCACGGTCACGGGGAAGCTGGAGATATGCATTGATTCCGGTTCGGCCAAGGAAGCGCTCTACCGGATCGATGACGGGCGCTGGCAGAAACTGGAACGGGGCCCGGGCGCCGCATGGAAAGCCACGACAAACAGCGCGTCCCTGAAAGACGGCCTGCATCATCTCGAGGTATCCGTCGAAGGAGAATGGAAAGGGAAGGTTCTGCTGGACGCCTGGGTTGTCGTCGCCAATCGCAAGAAAGACCCGTTCGCCCTCGACGTCAAGGTCGTTCCCTCCAGCCGATCCATTCGGCTCGACGAGCCGCTGACCGCAACCCTCTCCGTTCATCATCTTGACGGCACACCGGTCGCCAATGCCGTGGTGAATTGGGCGCTTTACGAGCATCGCTACTGGAATTTTGACCCCCAGACCGCCGTGACGGGTCCGGATGGAACAGTTGTCGTGAACGTGGAAACACCGCGCTCGCCCGGCTGGATCACGATCTCCGCCGGAACGGATGCGACAAATGGACCGTATCAACGCCGCTTCGGCGGACTGGCCACGGTAGCGGTGGGCATCCCATGACAGTTCCCCGCCGCTGTTCTTTTCTTTCCGGCGTCAACTGCCCGGGTGAACCGCTTTGCTGCCCTTTTTGCACAGAGGGCAGTTGGCGGGCTCCCAGGTTTGAGGCTCCCACTGGAGCAGGCTGAAGACGGGATACTTGAAGCTCGCGCGCCCGCCGCTGCGGTCCACGATCACCGCAATCGCTTCGACAATTCCGCCGCGCGCGGTCACGATATCGATCACTTCCTGCACGCGGCCGCCGCGCGTGATGACGTCCTCGGCCACCACGAAATGCCGGCCGGGCTTGATCTCGAACGCGCGCCGGAGCGCCAGCTTGTCGTCCTGCTTCTCGGCGAAAATCGCCTTCACATTCAGGGCGCGCCCCAGTTCATGGGCCACGGGAATTCCGCCCAGCGCGGGAGCAATCACGCCGTCCACCTTCAGCGTGTGGCCTTTCTCGGCGCGCATCTTCTGCACGACCGCCTTGCAGAGCTTCTCGGCGATCTGCGGATACTGGAGGACCAGCGCGCACTGGAAAAACTGGTCGCTGTGCAGGCCCGACCGGAGTTCGAAGTGACCGGACAAAAGCGCATTCGTTTCGCGGAAAATCTTGAATACTTCTTCCTGTTTCATGTCGCCTTTCGTTGTTCCAAGCCTTGGAAAATGTCAGGCGGATTTTTCCAAGGTTTGGGAAAAATGGCGAGAAGTTTCCTCCTCAAGGCTTTCGGACTCCCACGCGGTAGTACCGAACGCCGTTTGTGATGGGCCCGCCCGAGGTCGCGGGCGACTGGTCATCGTAGAAGAAAAAGGTGGAGCCCGCCGGGTTGGTCTCCATCCAGGTTCCCGCGCCGTTGGCCGGGTTGGCGAACGGATGCCAGTGAGCGGGCTCCGTCGGAAATACGTCCGAGAACTGAATCGTGTACTGCCGCCCGTTCACGGCATCCACGCGAATCCGGAAGGCAGCGCTTCCCGTGTCCTGCGCGGCCACCGTGAAGCGCGACGCGGCGTCGGACGGATGCGTGCCGGCGATATATTCATGGAGGTTGTCCGCGCCGTCTTCATCCGGGTCGGCATCCGGCGCGAAGGCAAGCGTTTGGAAATAGTCCCACTCCCAGCCGTCGTCCATTTCGTCGCCGTCGGAATCGAAGGGAACGACCATCTGTGTGCGGTTGGTGACGATGCTGTTGGTGGCACCGCGCTGATCGTCCGCGCAGAAGACCACCTGCTGGGTGGTGCCCGCCAGGATCGAGGGCGCCGTCCAACTGAACAATCCGCCGGTAAAACTGGCCAGCGGGGGTGCCGCCGTGTTCATGAGAAGAACCGGATCGCTGTCCGGATCAGTCGCCGTCACGGCGAAGGACGTGCTGACGCCGACCGGCACGATGTGCGGCCCCGGCAACTGGATTTCGGGAGACCGGTTTTCCGTCGGCCAGGGACTGCCGTCGGAGAAAACGTACAACGTGTTTTGTCCGGTAACAAAAAGACGCCCGTGCCGCGCGAAGGGACTACACGTCTGGAGGGCCAAACCCGTCGTGCTCCACAGACCCGCTCCCGTGGCCGCGTCCAGGGCGAGCAGGTTCCCATTACTCTGATAATAGACCACGCCGTTCGCCGCAATGGGCGAATCATAGCCCCACCCGCCATTCGTCGTCAGGAGGACGGACCAGAGCGGCGTGCCGGTGCCCAGTCCGTCGAACGCCATGAGCGAGAAGTTCGACCTGTTCGTCGCCGGAACACCTGCGATGTAGTAGATCCCGTCGGCCACCGCGGGAGACATGAACTTGCCGTAATAGTAGCCCGTATGGGTGCGAGCAAGGCCCCATTCGTCGCGCTGAATACGTATAAGCCGAAATCGGTCTCGTTGATCGTCAGGTAAACCAGCCCGCTGGACACGACCGGCCAGGATTCCGCCCACCCGGGACGCGCGTTAACATACCTACTCCACAACGCCGCGCCGTTCGAGGCGTTGAACGCGCGCAGGTACCGGTCGTGTGAGAAAATAAAGAGCCTCCCATCCTCCATAGCCATTCCTCCGAAGTCCGTCGAACCGACCACGTTGGTCGTTTCCCAGATGATCTCGCCGGTCGCCGCGTCAACCGCGCGCAGTTTGTCTCTCACCCCCGAGAAATAGACCCGGCCGTCCTGGACCAGCGGCGCCGTGCAGGAGTAACTGCCCGCCTGGTTGGTGAATCTCCACTGGTACGCGCCGGTGCGGGCATCGATGGCAAACACAGCGCCCGCACCACCGACGCCTCCCGAGTTCTTCGTGGAGAAGTAAACCCGCTCGTCATCCACGGCCATGCTTCGGGTGTAAAACGTCCCGCCGCCGTTGGCCGAGGTCCAGTAGGACCACTTGTAATTGCCCGTCAACGCATCGAAACAGCGAACGGCGGCGCTGAAGAAGAATACCCTGTCGCCGGAAACGATCGGCATTCCGGTGATGGACGGGGCGTTCCGAACCAACGGCGTCGAAAGTGGAAAGGACTGAGGTCCGTTCTCGCACACGCAGCTGCGGTTGTTCCGAATACCGCCCATGCGACCATCCGACGAACCCGGTGTATATGCCGACGCCAGCGTGGCACAGCTACACAAAAATAATACCATCCATCTTCGCATGCACCTCTTCTCCTTCCTTCCCGGGAAATAAAGGAACCGGGAGACTGAAGATGAAACGGGATTTCTTCAAGATGTTTTTGCGGCGTCCGGCTTTTAAGGATGGTGTCAGCCGACTTTCACAAACGGGCCGACGATTTTATACAGGGCGCGCGCGCGGCCGCGAAGAAGTTCGTATTGCGGATCCTTCAACTGCGGATCCGCCTCCACGATGCGGAAGGCCTCCTTTCGAGCGGCCAGGAGAATGTCCGAATCGCCGAGAGGATCCCCCACCTTCAGCGCGGGGAACCCGCTCTGTTCGCGGCCGAGGAGGTTGCCCATGCCTCGGATTCGCAGGTCCTCCTCGGCAATGCGGAACCCGTCAAGCGTCTTTTCCATGACCTTCAGCCGCTTCCACGATTCCAGCGTGGTCGGCGTGCCTTCCAGGATGCAGAACGACTTGTGGGCCCCGCGCCCGATACGGCCGCGAAGCTGGTGCAACTGCGCAAGCCCGAACCGCTCCGCGTTCTCCACGAGCATCACCGTCGCGTTCGGGACATCGATCCCGACTTCGACAACCGACGTGGCGATCAGGATATCCATATCGCCCGCGCGAAACAGATCCATGACCGCGTCCTTCTCGCCCGGCCGCATCCGGCCGTGCACGATCCCGAGCTTTTCGGTCGTGAAGACCTCCCTTTTCAACTTCTCGTACATGTCTTCCGCGGCGCGCAGATCCGGCGCCGTCGCCACAAAGTCGAAATGGGTCTTTATCGCCTCGGGCTCGTCCGCGGATGAAACCAGCGGATAGACAATAAACGCCTGCCGGCCCTTCGCGACCTGCTTCCGGATGAAGTCGTACGCCTGCGGCAGCTTGTCCTCGCGGATTACGCGCGTGACAATCTCCTGCCGGCCCTTCGGCATTTCATCAAGGATGCTGACGTCGAGGTCGCCGTAGATCGTCATCGCGAGCGTCCGCGGGATCGGCGTGGCGGTCATCACGAGGACGTCCGGCTGCTCGCCCTTGCCGTACAGGGCGCCGCGCTGCTCGACACCGAACTTGTGCTGCTCGTCGATCACGATCAGCCCGAGCTTCTTGAACCGCACGCGATCCTCGATGACGGCGTGCGTGCCGACGAGCAGATGGATGCTGCCGTCCCCCACCCCCCGCAGGATCGCGTTCCGATCCGCGGACGTCATGTCGCTCGTCAGCAGGGCAAGCCGCAGGCCCATGGGCTTGAGGCAGCGCTCGAAGGTCTTGAAGTGCTGGGTGGCGAGGATTTCCGTCGGCGCCATCACGGCGCACTGCGAGCCGCACTCGCCTGCGTCGAGGATCGCGCACGCGGCGACGACGGTCTTGCCGGAGCCGACATCGCCCTGCAGGAGCCGGTGCATCGGCCGCGGCTTCCGCATGTCCCCCTCGATCTCCTTCATCACGCGCCGCTGGGCGTCCGTCAGGACAAACGGCAGAGACTGGATAAACCGGTTCCGCGCCAGCCCGGGGGCGACGTGGGCGGGGCCGACGAGGAACTGCTCCGCGTGGACCTTCCTCGCGACGAGCACGAGTTGGACGCAGAGGAACTCCTCGAACACCAGCCGGTACCGCGCGGCCTTCGCCTGCTCGAGCGTATCCGGGAAATGAACGTTCGCGATGGACTCGCGAATCCCCGGAAGTCGCAGGCGCTGAAGCGTTTCCGCGGGCAGGGATTCCCGCGCGGATTCCGCGAACAGGTGGACGGCGTTCCACGCGATCCGCCGCATCGTCCGCTGCGGCAGGTGTTCCGTCAGAGCGTAGATGGGCACGATGCGGCCGATGTGGAGGGATTCCTCGACATCATCCCGCGCCATCTCGAACTCGGGGTGCACGAAGACGGGCCGGCTCTTGTAACGGCTGACCTTGCCGAAGACGACCAGCGGATCGCCGATCTTGAACTGGTCCGCCAGGTACTGCGCGTTGAACCACCGGCAACGGACCCCTCCCGAACTGTCCTGGAGAATGGCTTCGTAAAAGGACTTCCCGAAACGCGGCCGCACAAAGCCGCCGGAGACAATCGTTCCCTGGACCGTGGTCGTCTCGCCACCGCGCAGGGAGGAGATTTTCTGGACATGGCGGCGGTCGTCGTACCGCCTCGGCAGAGTGAGAAGCAGATCGCCGACGGTTTCGATGTCGAGCCGCTTGAGCTGTTCGGCGCGGACCTCCCCCACGCCCTTCAGGTAGCGGACGGGCGTGGCAAGTCCCTCGGCATATTTCGAGTCGGCCATGACGGCGAAAAAACTGACGGAAATCGCAGGGAAAGGAAAGTCGGAAGTGCCGTCGGCATCGGACGGGTCTGTTTTTCGATTGACCCCTCCGCATCCGGGTGACAGGCTCCCACCCGTTCCGCGACAGGGAACCCGTGCAATTGTTTTTATACAACAGGATCACCGACCGTCATGCGTCGCGTCGTTTTCGGCTCACCCGGCGCATGGGCCTGTTTCCCCTGCTGGTGACTCTCGTCATGATGTTCGCAATGCCCAATGGCCCGGGGCCGGGACTCTGGTGCCTGCTCGGCCTGACCGTCGGATTGGAACTGATTCTGTGGGGCGCGTATGCGTTGCACCGGGAACCGGCGCTCGTGTCCCGATGGGGCAACCGTCTCAAGGCGACATCGGATCGCTGGTACCCGCTCCTTCTGTTCTCCGCCCAGAACCTTTTTGTCCTGCTCACCATCGCCGTCTTCTGGCTGACCCTGCGGAAACTGGGCGGCATCCTCGCGTCCCCCTGGATCAACATCAACGTCCTGCTGATCGTCCTGCTGATTCCCGCTCACCGGGTCGCGAGGGACCTCATGTCGCGAAGCCACGACGCGATTCACGTGTTCTGGGAGAAGGCGTGCCGCTACCTGATGGTGATCCTGGGCGTCACGCTGGCGATGGCGATCTGGCTGGACTCCGTGCTGCCCGGGAACGGCCTCATCGCGCCGGAACTGATGTTCCGAATCCTGATCCTCAGCGTGACCGCCAGCCTCGTGATCCTGACATGCATCGCCCTGCTGCTGGACTTCTGGTTCCGGCGGAAAAACACGCCCTTGGTGAAGTGACGAACTTCTGTGTCCGATCGGCCTCTGATCCCCGGCCTCTCCCGTCTGATCCTACGCCGCGACCGAGCCGCCGGGCGGATCGAGGATGCACGTGTCCTGCGCGGAACACGAGTCGTCGGTCGTGGGATAATCGAGCGTGTAGTGCAAGCCGCGGCTTTCCTTGCGGCTCGCGGCGGAGCGGATCACGAGTTCGGCGACATCGGCAATATTCCTCAACTCGAGCACGTCCGCGGTGACCAGATACGTGAGATAGTATTGATGGATTTCAAAGCGCAGGTTGTGGATGCGCCGCATCGCGCGGTCAAGCCGCTTGTCCGTCCGCACGATGCCGACGTAGTCCCACATGCACGTGCGGACCTCGTTCCAGTTGTGCTCGACCACGATCTCCTCGTGGCTGGGCACGGCATCGCCATGCCGCCACGCCGGGATATCAATCCCGGTGCAGGATTCCTGGCGCGCCGCGGAAATACCCTCCGCCGTGTTGCAGGCGCATACCAGGGCCTCGAGCAGCGAGTTGCTCGCCAGGCGGTTGGCGCCGTGGAGGCCGGTGCACGCCACTTCGCCCACCGCGTAGAGCCCCGGCAGGGCCGTGCGCCCATCCAGACCGGCTTCGACGCCGCCGCAGAAAAAGTGCGCGGCCGGCACCACGGGCACGGGATGCTTCGCCATATCAATGCCGTACTTGAGGCATGTGGCGTAGATGTTGGGAAAACGATCCTGAAGGAATCGCGCCGATTTCTTCGTGATGTCGAGGTACACACAGGCGTCGCCCCGGGTCTTCATCTCGTGGTCCACCGCGCGCGCCACGATGTCGCGCGGCGCCAGCGAACCGCGGGGATCGTACCGCTCCATGAATGATTCTCCGGCGGCGTTCATCAGGATCCCCCCCTCGCCCCGCACCGCTTCGCTGATCAGAAAGGACTTGGCCTCCGGATGGTACAGGCACGTCGGATGAAATTGGACCATCTCCATGTTGCGGATGGGCAGCCCGGCGCGCCAGGCCATCGCCACCCCGTCGCCGGTGGCGATGTCGGGATTGCTCGTATACAGGTACACCTTGCCCGCGCCGCCGGTGGCGAGCACCGTGTGCGGCGCGCGAATGGCGAGGATCTCCCCGTTCTTGTGATCCAGGAAGTAGGCGCCCACACAGCGGCTCGGTCCGGGACGCTTCAGCCAGCCGGTGGTGACCAGGTCTATGGCCATCAGGTCGTGCTTCAGCTCGATGGCCGGAATCCGGCGAACCTGCTCCAGAAGCGTCCTGACCACCTCCCGCCCCGTGAAGTCGCTTGCGTGCAAAACCCGCCGCCGCGAATGCCCCCCCTCCTGCCCCAGGTCGTACTCCTTGTCCCGCCCGTTGCGCCGTTCAAAGACGACGCCCAGTTGCTCGAGTTCCTTCACGCGCCGGGGGCCCGCGGCCAGGACGGCCCGGACAACGTCTTCACGGCACAGCCCGGCCCCGGCGACCAGGGTGTCGCGCACGTGGGACTCAACCGTATCGTCCGGGTCCGTCACGCTGGCGATGCCGCCTTGCGCGTAACAGCTGTTGCTCTCGTCCTCGTTTTTCTTGGACGTCAGAACCACCCGCCCAAACCGGCTCAGACACAGGGCGCTCATCAGACCTGCAAGCCCCGTTCCCACCACCAGAAAATCGCAATCGATAATCCTCATTTGGACCTTAACACTTCGCTTGCATACAAGTAAAATGGGGCCAAGGTTGGGTTCCATCCGACGCAAGCGCAGTGAAGTATGCTTATCGCATCGGGAGTGAATTGTCCAAGTGAATGTACTGCTGATTGAGCCTCCTCAACCCCCGCCGCCGGCGGCCCCGAGCGAACCGCCGGGCGGAGACACCCAGCTCTTTGCGCCGCGCTGGAGCCTGCTCTGCCTGCGGGCGTACCTGCTGAAACACACCCGCCACCTCTGCGAACTGGTGGACTGCCGGTTCTTTCGCAACTTCGAGGAGGACCTGATCCAAACCGTTCGGCGCTTCCCCGAAACCGGCATGGCCGTCGTGAACACATCGAGCCTCAGCCTCGGGCAGACCGCCGCCGTTTTCGACGTCATCAAGAGACATTTCCCCCACATCAAAACGGCCATCTGCGGACAGCACCCGTCCCAGTTCCCGGAGCACGTCAGCACCATCCCGCGCATGGACTTCGCCCTGGCCGGCGACCCCGAACCCATCCTGCGCAACCTGCTCGACTACCTCGATGTGGAACAGCGCCTGCGCCGCGTCCCCGGCTTGATCATTCCCGGCGTCCGCATGGACAAGCCGTACTGGCTTCCCGACTTGAAACGCCTCACGCTCCCCGACTGGCAGGGCATCTTCTGGCAATCCTACCGCGTGGGCACGGACGAGGGAACGTGCCGCGCCATCATCCGTCTCTCGCGCGGCCATACGCAGTGCGCCATGGACCGGGCGTTCGGCGACAGCCACGAACCGCTCCGATTCTGGCCTCTTGACCGCCTTGTCTCGGCGATTCAAAAATGCGGACATCTCGGCGTGACGGAACTCTACATGGCGGACCCGCCGGGATTATGGACGCCGGAAAACCTTCGGCAATGGTGCGGCGCGCTGCTCTACGGCCGCAACGTTCAACCCTGGAGCCTGCGCCTTTTCCCCTGCACCCTTCATCCCGACACCATCGAAGCGATGAAAGACACCCTGTGCCGGCGTGTCGATTTCGTCTTCCCCTCCTGCGACGCCAGGGTTCTCCAGGAATACGGCTGCACGGCCTCGTTGCGGGACGTGGCCCACACGCTGCTGGCGATCGAGAATAGAGGCATCAGCGTTCACACGCGCTTCTGGATCGGCGGCCCTGAAGAAGGCCCCGGAGAAAAGGAGCGGGTCATTCGCACCATCCGCGCGATGCAATTCCGGCCCTATTCGCTCCACGCCTTCCCCTTCAACCTCGACTCGCCGCTCTACCGCGACCACCGCGAAGCGTCATCGACCCGTGTCGATGACTGGGTGGAATGGGCGCGCGACCCGTGGATCGTCCAGCGGCCTGTCGCCCTGTGGGGAGGCGCCAACGCGGCCTCGCAACGGCTCCAGGATTTCGAGGCGATCCGGAAGGCGGTTCACCGTCATCCGAGACGGGTCCTGGGCAAGTTTCTCCAGGGGAACCTGTTCGCGATGCTCGAATCCAGGCGGATGGGCAACTGGCCGCACGCCCTGCCAAAGGAAAAGCGGGAATAGCCCGGATCGTTGAACGCCGAGAAGGAACTCTCGACGGAAAGATGCGGACGGGGCGCGGGGCCGCCGCTATTTCTCGAAGTACGTGTACCCGCGCAGGCCGGCTTCGTAGGCGTCCATGATGCGGCGGCGATCCTCCGCCGTGATCCGTCCCGAACGCACCGCCTGCTCGGCGATCTTCCGCATGCGGTCCAGCATATGCTGGGGATTGTACTCGACGTACGAAAGCACATCCGCGACCGAATCGCCGTCGATCTCGTGCGTGTACTCGATCTGGCCCTGCTCGCCCACCCGAAGGCTGACGACATTCGTGTCGCCCAGGAGATTGTGCAGGTCTCCCAGCGTCTCCTGGTAAGCGCCCACGAGGAACACACCCATGTAATACTCGCCGTTGGTCAACTCGTGAACCGGCAGCGTGGGCTTCACATCGTGCAGATCAATGAACTGGTCGATCTTCCCGTCGCAGTCGCACGTGATGTCGGAGATCGTCGCCTGCCGCGTCGGCGCCTCGCACAACCGGTGGATGGGCATCACGGGGAACAACTGCTCGATGGCCCACACATCCGGCAGGGATTGGAACACGCTGAAATTCCCGTAATAGACGTCCGAGATCGCCATCTCGAGGCCGGTCAGTTCGTCCGGCACGTACTTCCGGCCGCGAATCTCCTGCGCGATCCGCGTGATAATGTGCCAGAAAATGCGCTCCGCGAGCGCCCGGTGGCGGAGAGAGATGCGCCCGCTCTCGTGCATCGAGCGCACCTCGTCGCGGTAGTACACGGCGTCGTTGAAGCACTCCTGCACGTTCTTGGAAGTCAGGATCGAATTGACCTCCATCAACTGGTTCAGCGTCTCCGGGGCATCGTCCGGCAGGCCCTCCGGCGGACCATGCGATTCGAATCGCGACGCGGCGAGGATGTTGAACAGCAGGACCGAGTGATGCGCCACGGTCGCGCGCCCGGACTCGCTGATGAGGATCGGATGCTCGACACGGGCCTCGTCGCAAATCTTCATCACCGTCTCGACGATATCCGCCGCGTACTCGTCGATCGCGTAATTACTGCTGCTCGCGAAATTCGTCTTCGAGCCGTCGTAGTCGACTGCCAGCCCGCCGCCGACGTTAAGGAGCCCCATCTTCGCGCCTTCCTTGACGAGGTCCACGTAGAACCGGCACGCCTCGGAAACAGCCTCGCGGATGCTCCGGATGTTCGGAATTTGCGAGCCGACATGGTAGTGCACCATCTGGAGGCAATCGAGCATCCCTTCCCGGCGCAGCGTGTCCACGACATCGATCATCTGGGACGCGTTCAGACCGAAGGCGCTGTGGTCGCCGCCGGACTCCGTCCAGTGCCCGCCCCCGCGCGTGGACAGCTTGGCGCGAACCCCGAGACGCGGCCGGACGTTCATCCGTTTCGCGCGCTCCAGCACCATCTCCAGCTCGCTCGACATCTCCAGCACGATGATGGTCTGGATGCCCATCTTCAGCACATGCAGAGCCAGGTCGACAAACTCCTCGTCCTTGTAGCCGTTGCAGACGACGCACGCCTCCGGGTCGTCAATGAACGCCAGCGCCGCGATCAGCTCCGCCTTGCTGCCGGCCTCGAGCCCGTGATGGTACGGCCGGCCGCACGCCACGACCTCTTCGACGACCTGCTGCTGCTGGTTGACCTTGATCGGATAGACGCCGCGGTACGAAGCGCGATAGCCCGCTTCGGCCATCGCCTTCCGGAAGCTGTTGTTGAGAAGCTCCACGCGCGACGCCAGAATGTCGCCGAAACGAAGAAGCACGGGCATGGTCATCCCGCGCGCGTGCAACCCGGAAACGATATCCATCAGGCTGATGGCCGTTCCGCTCCCCTTGCCTTTCGGGAGGACAACGACCTCGCCCTTCTCGGAAATATCAAAATAACCCGCACCCCAGTTTCGAATCCCGTACAATTCCGCCGAATCATCCACTGTCCAGCGCGTCAGCGCCTCAACCTTCATTCCTTAACATCCTCCGGAGATCGCCCTCCCACACGTGCGCGTGTCAATCGACGAAGATACTAGAAGGTGTCTCCCAAAATGCAATTGTGATGAAGAGGATTTTTGAGGGTCATGGTCAAGGGTTGCGGGTGGATGGCGGATCAACCATTCCCCCGCACTCGCTCCTTCGCGCTCTCCGCCTCCGAACGCGCCCTGGCGATCTCGAACAGCTTCTGTTCCTCAAGTTTCCGGATCTCTTCCGGATCGCCCTTCGCCCGCGCCTCGGCCAGTTCCTTATTCCTGAGGATCTCGATTTCCGCGACCTTCGCCTTCATCTGCCCGTCAATCTCGGCGATCGCCTTCTTCTGTTCCGCGCTCAGCGCCGCGATCTTCCCGTTCTTCTTCTCCAGCCGCTCCAGCGCGAGATCCAACGCGCTCTTCAATCCTGCTTCCTTCTTTTCGCCCATCCTTAAACCTCCATGCGTCCAGGCCCTGAACCCAACACACGCGCTGTAAATACCATGAACGGGATGTCCGTCCGACACAAATCATTCATTTTGAATTCCGCCGGTATTGGAGTATGCTGTCCGCATCCTTTGAGAGGGAATTCCAATGATTCAAAAAGACGCCACGTATGTTGTCATGGGCCTGCTGGACCCGGACTCGATCGCCTTCGCCGTCGGCCAGGGCATTGAAGCGTCGGGCGGCAAGGTGATCTACACCGTCCAGAACGAGCGGCTGAAACGCATTTTTCTGGACCGCACCGATAAACTGACGCCCGAGCAGAAAGCCGCGATTCACTTTGAGTTCTGCGACGTCACCGTGGACGCGCAGGTCCGGCAGCTCTTCGAGAAGACCGGGCCGATTGCCGGCGTCGTCCATTCCATCGCCTACGCCAATCCGAAGACGTGCCTCGGCGAGGAGTTTCACACCGACGCGTACGACGATCTGAAACTGGCGTTCCACATCAGTTGCGTGTCGCTGGCGACGGTCGTGCGTTATGCCCACCCCCAGATGAAGGAGGGCGGCTCCGTCGTGGCGCTGAGCTTCGAGTCCCGGCACGCCTTCCCCTACTATAACTGGATGGGCGTCAACAAGGCCGCGCTGGAAGCCGTCGTCCGCGCGCTCGCGCGCCGGCACGGCCGCAACCTTATCCGCGTCAACGCGGTCTCCGCCGGCCCGCTGACCACGAAGGCGGCGAAATCAATCCCCCACTTCACATACCTCGCGCGCACGTGGCGAAAGGCCAGCCCCCTTCCGTGGGATCCGGTCAACGACAAGACGGAGGTCGCCCAGGCAGTCCTCTTCCTGCTCGGCCCCCACTCCAGGAAAATCACCGGCCAGATCCTTCACGTGGACGGCGGCGTGTCTGCGGTCGGCGGCGACCTCCTCGCGCACGAGAAGACGTGGGAACAGCAGGCGGACGCGATGGTCATGGGGCAGGACACGGAACTCATCCACGTGCCGCCGGAAGGCTAACGGCAACCCGCTGACTTACTCCCTCAACGCCTTCGTGATCGCCGGAACCACTTCGTTCAAGTCCCCGACGATTCCGTAGTCGGCAATGTCGAAGATCGGCGCGTTCGGATCCTTGTTGATCGCGACGATCGTTCCGGAAGAGCTCATTCCCACCTGGTGCTGGATCGCGCCGGAAATCCCGCAGGCGATGTACAGCTTCGGGCACACGGTCTTGCCGGTCTGGCCGACCTGGTGGAACGATGAGATCCAACCCGCGTCCACGGCAGCGCGCGACGCGCCGACGGCCCCGCCGAGTTCCTTCGCCAACTCGCGGATCCGCTCAAACTTCTCGGGCCCGCCCAGGCCGCGGCCGCCGGACACGATGATGTCCGCCTCGGCCACGTTGATCTCGTTCTGCATCTCCTTGACGACCTCGACCACCCTCGATCGGCCGCGCTGGATGTCGAAGACCTCTTCGATCACCGCGCCCTGGCGGGACGCGTCGGGCCGGCCCTTCTTGAACACCTTGTGGCGCACGGTCGCCATCTGCGGCCGGTGATTCGGACAGATGATCGTCGCCATGATATTGCCGCCGAACGCCGGGCGGGTCTGCAAAAGCAGTTTCTCCTTCTCGTCGATGTCGAGGCCGGTGCAGTCGGCCGTCAGGCCGGTCTTCACGCGGATCGCGACGCGCGGGATGAACGTACGGCCGATGCTCGTGCCGCCGACAATCACCATCTCCGGCTTGTATTTCTTCGTCAGCTCCGAGAACACGTCCGTGTAGGCGTCGGAATCGAACTGCGCGAGCGCCGGATGATCGACCCGCAGAACCTTGTCCGCCCCGTGCTCGATCAGCGTCTGCGCCTTCTCCTTCATGTTATGGCCGAGGAGGACGGCGACCAGTTCGCACCCGCGCTGATTCGCCAGTTCGCGGCCCTTGGCCATCAGTTCGAACGACACATCCTGGATGACGCCCTCGCGTTGCTCGGCATAGACCCAGACGTTCCTGTAATCGGACAGGTTGACGGCGGCCTTCTGCGGCTCGCCCTTGTCGAGCCTCATGGCGTCGAACTTGCAGACCGGCACGCAAGCTCCGCAGAGGTTGCAGGAGACATCCACCACGACGATCCGTTTGAACTTCTCGTGGGGTTTGCCGACCTTGTCGCGCATCTCCAGCGACAACGCGCCGAACGGACACGCCTTGATGCACAACCCGCAGCCCGAACACTTTTCGCTTACAATTTCCAGCGCCATAGCCATCTCTCTTTACAAAGCGTTACACCAGCTTCTGTTCCTTCAGCTTCCCGACCAGCGTCTTCGCCGCATGGACCGGATCGCCGATGCCGTCCCACTTCTGTCCCGAGGTCTTCTTCGGCGGGGTGAAGATCTTCACGACGCGCGTCGGCGAGCCTTTGAGGCCCACCTCGTTCGGATCGGCCTTCGCCGACTCGGCGGTGAGCGTCGTGATCTGTTCCTTCTTCGCGCGCATACGGCCTTTCAGGGACGCCATGCGGGGAACGTTCATTTCCTTGACGACGGTGACGACCACCGGGAGCGGCGCCTCGATCTTCTCGAAGCCGTCTTCGAACACGCGCTCGATCTTCACCGTGTCGCCCTCGACGTCGAGTTTGCGCACGTAGGTGATCACCGGCCAGCCGAGGAACTCCGCGACGCCCGGCCCGACCTGCGCCGTATCGCCGTCGATCGCCTGCTTGCCGCAGCAGATGATGTCCACTTTCTCCAGGGTCTTGATGCCCTGTGCCAGCGCGTACGACGTGGCCCACGTGTCGGACCCCGCGAACGCGCGGTCGCAAAGGAGAACCACGTGATCCGCGCCGCGAGCCATCGCCTCGCGCAAGGCGCTTTCCGCCTGGGGCGGGCCCATGCAGACGACCGTCACCTTCGTGTCGGGCATCTTGTCCTTGAGCGCGAGAGCCGCTTCGAGGGCGTTCTCGTCGAACGGGTTGATGATCGCCTCGACCCCGTCGCGAATCAGCGTGTTCGTTTCCGGGTTGATGGAGACCTTGGTGGTGCCGGGAACCTGTTTGATACAAACCACTACGTGCATGATCGACCCTCGGGGATTACTTCTTCACCGACGCATATTCCTTGATCAGCGCCGCGCCGATGACGTCGCGCTGGATCTGGTTGGTGCCTTCGTAAATCTGGAGAATCTTCGCGTCGCGCATCATCTTCTCCACCGGGTACTCGCGCATGTAGCCGTATCCGCCGAGGAGTTGGACCGCGTTTGTCGTGACCTTCATCGCGACGTCCGTGGCGTACAGCTTGATCATCGCGGAGAACTTCGAATAGTCCTTCGCACCCGAGTCGATCGTGCGGCAGACCGAGTACAGAAGCGCGCGGGAGGCCTCGATCTCCGTGGCCATGTCCGCGAGCGTCCACTGGTAGCCCTGGTTCGCGATGATCGGGCGGCCGAACTGCACGCGCTGGCGCGCGTAGTTCACCACTTCGTCCAGCGCGCCCTGCGCGAGACCGACGCCCTGCGCCGCGATGCCCGGCCGGGAAATGTCGAACGTCCGCATCGCCAGGATGAAGCCCATGCCCTCGCGGCCGATAAGGTTCGCCTTTGGCACTTCGGCGTCCTCGAAAATCAGCTCGCGCGTCGCCGAGGCGCGAATCCCCAGCTTGTTTTCCTTCTTGCCGAACTTGAAGCCCGGCATGCCCTTCTCGACGATGAAACACGAAACGCCGCGCGGGCCCTTGTTGCGATCCGTCACGGCCAGCACCGTGTATGTGTCCGCCTCGCCGCCGTTCGTGATCCACTGTTTCGTGCCGTTCAGAATGTACTTGTCGCCCTTCAGCACGGCCGTGGTCTGAATCCCGCCCGCGTCGCTGCCCGCGTTGGGCTCGGTCAACGCGAACGCCGCGAGCTTCTCGCCGCTGGCCAGGGGCGGAAGGTATTTCTTCTTCTGCTCGTCCGAAGCGCCGATCAGGATCGGGTCGGCCCCCAGCGCGTTGGCCGCATAGGAGACGGAAACGCCGATGCAGACGCGGCTGAGCTCTTCAATAGCGATGACGAAATCGAGCATGCTCTCCGCGCCGAATCCGCCGTATTCCGACGGGATGTAGAGGCCCATCAGGTCCATCTTGCCCAGTTCGTTCAAAAGAGCGCGGGGAAACTCCTCCTTCTCGTCCAGTTCGGCGCGCACGGGTTTAACCCGCGTCTCCGCGAATTCGCGGACCATGTCCCGGATCTCGATCTGCGACTCTGCAAGCCCGTAATTCAGTTCGGCCATGACCGTTTCTCCTCTTCCATCCGATTGGTAATTAGTTCTGCGAACGGGACACGAAAACACCGTCCCCGACATCCGAAGTCCGCACAGTAAACCGGGTTTCGCGGGAGGAATCAATTTTATTATTCGGAAGACACCCTTGGGTCAGACCCGCACGGATATGGCGTAAGGCCTATCCCTCCGGCGCAGTTCCAGGTATCCTCTTTCAGAGATTGGAGATTATGTCGCGTCCTTTTTCCAACCTTTGGAAAAAACGTCTTCCATTTTTCCAACGTTTGGAAAAAGTGGCGCCCCTGTGTCCGTTCGCAAGATTCCGGATCCGGATACTCCTGATCGTCGCCGTCGCGGCAGTGGCCGGGTCGCTCGTCCAATCCTGCTCCGTGAAAAAACCTGAACAGAGGAAGAAAGAAATGGCAAGCGCTGCCGAGGAATTCCGTGAAATCGTTCCCGCGCCCGAAGAACCCGTCGAGCCGGATGTCTCGTTTCCGTCACCGGAAAAGGCGGGCGCGTTCCTGCGCACGGACGGCGCCCGGATCGTGGACGCGCGGGGGCGGCAGGTCGAACTCAAGGGCTGCAATCTCGGCAACTGGCTTTTGCTGGAGATGTGGATGCTCGGCCTGAACGGCATTCGCGACCAATACGAGTTCGAATCGATCCTGAAAAAGAGGTTCGGCGACGCGGAGCGGAACCGCCTGATGGATCTGTACAGGGAGAACTACATCACCGAGCGCGACTTCGCCATGGTGCGGCGTTTCGGGATGAACGTGGTGCGGATCCCGTTCAACTACACGTTGATCGAGGACGACGCGCAGCCGTTCCAACTCAAGGAAGACGGCGTCCAATGGCTGGACTGGGCCGTCCAACTCGCGCGCCGGCAACGGCTCTATGTCATCCTCGACATGCACGGCGTGCCGGGCGGCCAGAGCGTGGACCATACGACCGGCCGGGCCGGACAGAACAAGCTCTACAGCGACAAGACCTGCCAGAAGCGGCTGGCGTGGCTGTGGCAGACCCTCGCCGAGCGATACCGGGACAACGAAACGATCGTGATGTACGACCTGATCAACGAGCCGTTCGGCGATTACTCGACGAACTCGCATCTCGACAAGCTGGTCCATGTCGTTGACCAGGTTTACAAGACCATCCGCTCGGTGGACACCAACCACATCATCGTCATCCCCGGCGCGCGCCAGGGAATCGAATTCTACGGCGACCCGAAAGAGCGTGGGTGGGAAAACATCGTGTTCACCGAACACTATTACCCCGGCCTGTTCGGCAGCGAACCCTCCCTGGAAACGCACGCGGAATTCATTTACCGCACCCTCCCTCTTCGCAAGGCGTACCTAGACCAACTGAACGCTTCGCTGCTGGTCGGCGAGTTCAACTCCGTATTCGCCCGCGTGGGCGGGGCCGCGCTGATGAGAAGGTATTTCGACGAATACGCGCGCCTCGGCTGGCCGGCGACGCTGTGGTCGTACAAGCTGTTGGACAAGGAAGGCGGGCTCGGCGAGGACACCTGGTGCATGGTGAAGAACCGCGACCCCATGCCGCCGTTCGACCCCCGGACATCCAGCCTCCAGGAGATCGAGGCCTGGATGAAGTGGCTCGGCGCCATGACATACGCCGTGTACGAGAACCTGGGTGCGGCGCTGACCATGGCGGAAGCGCCCCCGGTCCCGCTGCCCGAATACACCCTCCTTCCCGTCCAGCCGCCCGCGGCCGACCCTCTCAACGGCTGGACAGCGACGGACATCGGCGCCGCCAAGCCGGGCGGCCAGAAAGTCAGCTCCGATTCGGCGATGGAAATCTACGGCGCCGGCGAAGACATCTGGGACAAGGCAGACCAGTTCCGGTTTATCTGGAAGCAAGCGAACGGCAATTTCGATTTCACGTGCAAGCTCAACACCCTGGTCGAATCGCATAACTTTGCCAAGGCCGGTCTGATGTTGAGAAGCAGCCTCAACCCGGACGCGAGCCACTTCCTGATCAACGTATTCCCGGACAACTCCATCATGCTGGCCTGGCGCTCGTTCGACGGGTCGATCACGGAGCAGAAGATACTGGGCAAAGTTGCCCTGCCGGTCCATCTTCGCCTGCGGCGCAAAGGCAACCTCCTTGACGCCGGCTTTTCGACCGACGGCGAGAACTGGACCAAGACCAAGGTACATCTCACGGGAAACCTGACCACCGGCGGCTACATTGGTTTTGCCGTGCTCAGCCACGACAATCGGTTCCTGACAACCGCCTCCTTTGAGGACATCCGGTTCATGAATCGGTAGCGCCCACCCTTATCCGCTCCAACGGCATAAAACCCTTGCGCGCGCGATGCCGGTCCGATATGTTCACGGCGTTCATTTAGCAAACCCTCAATTTCGACGGAGAGGTGGCCGCCACGTCGGCGCCTGCCACGGAGTGGCGGCGCCAAGTGGTCGCTTGTCACGCGGCGCAAGGCGTCGCGTGACGACGCGAAGTGGCTACAATTGATGGCGCAGTGAAATGGACAGCGTATATTTTGCGAAGCCAATCGAAAGGAACATTCTACAAAGGGTGTACCGGCGATCTGGTGAACAGATTGGCCGAACATAATGCAGGACGGGTTAAGAGTACAAAATCGGGCAGGCCTTGGATTGAGCATTACTGCGAGAGTTTTGACACTAAAACCGCTGCGTTGAAGCGTGAGAAGTTCTTTAAGTCGAGATCAGGCTATCGCTGGCTCAAACAACATAATATCTTGAATTAGACGGTTGGAGAGGTGGCCGAGTGGCTGAAGGCAACGGTTTGCTAAACCGTCATACGGGACTAAATCCCGTATCGAGGGTTCGAATCCCTCCCTCTCCGCCAGTTTTGATTTTTCCGATTCTTGTCCGCCGAAGCGCCCTGCGCGAAGGAGGATTCCGTGACGACCGACCACGGACGCGGAATCAATGTCCCTACCTCGCGGCGCTGACGCGCCGCTCGGAACATGCCCCGGCTCGGCGCTCCCGCGCCTCGCCGCCCTTCCACCCAACGCGCCCCGCGGCGACGGCGCATCCGCACCGCGCCACTGGTGCGCGTCCCCATGCGGACTCGGCCTCCGTCCCGACCGCTTCGCGTCGGGACTCCGGCCTCGATCCCCACCCCCGCCCACGTTTCGGCCTTCGCCGAAACGTGCCGCTTCGCTCGCTGGCCGCAGGAGCGGCAAGCGCTCACGGCGGCTAAAAGCCTCCGGCTGTCGTTTCTGCCTTCTTGTCTTCGGGAGGGTGGCCCCCGGCGCGCGCGCCTTCGTCGTTTCTCTTATGTCTTCCTGGCGCTGGACGTGCAGCGAAATGCTCCGCCCAGGCGCGCAGGGAACGGTGTAGATAATCGTTGCGTGGGTCTGATTCACAAACAACCTCAACGGCTCCGGCGGAAAAACAGCAGGGATAAGCCGGAGAGCAAAAGCATTATCGTTGAAGGCTCGGGGATGATGTAAGCAAGGCGGAATCCTTCACCGGCATCTTCGACAGTTGGATTATAAGTAATCGAACCACTGTAGGAAAGACCGCTGGCAGAACTGACAAACGTCCCGCCCCGCGTGACGCGATACCCCCCACCACCTGCAGAAAATGATTC
>JBPOJF010000001.1:0-80163 GCA_052033915.1 Lentisphaerota bacterium
CACGACCAACAACAACAGCCCGACCCGATTCTTCGTTAGAGACCTCATGACTCCTCCTTGTTGGTTATCCCGATTCCGCAGGAGGTCGTCCCGAAAAAGGGAGCAACCACCTGCATAACCTTACCCATGACGAACCCCTGCTACGGGGCTGAACGTAGGATCGGTTTGCGGGATGGCGCCCCCAATGGAGCGCCCCGCATCACGAGTCCTGACGTTCAATTGAGGCTTGCGGCCTCAAGTAGCAGTTTTCGTCATCAGGGCTTCGCTTACGAAGCGAAAGCTATTTAGTTATGCCATCTGGATAGCAGGTATCGTCACCAGGCTCAAGGCGATTATCTTGACGATGATCGTTTCCCGCTCGAAGCCATCCGGTTTGCCGTTCGGGAAACGGCGAACGCGGCGCGGGCGCGACGCCGAAGACCGCGCGGGACTCCGTGGGGTGGGCGTCCCGCGCGGAAGGGTGCTGTTGGGTGGAAGGGCGGCGAGGCGCGGGAGCGCCGAGCCGGGGGCATGTTCCGAGCGGCGCGTCAGCGCCGCGAGGTACCGGCGTTGCCTTGTCGGGCGGGATTTGGTTTACTCTGGCCCCAGTACGGCGGTTCGCACGAGGTTCAAGAGACACCGCCAGTTTGAAATTGAGCGATTTTCGGCGACGACCGACCACGGGGCCGGGAACCGGATATGCAACACGGGATCGGTCTTCGAGCCGAGCGAGCGGAAGGCCGTGACCGCCTGACCGCCCGCCGCCTGACGCGCGAGCGTTGGGCACGCGGCCCTTGTCGTTCAAGCTGTAGGTCGCCAGCGTGTATCCGGCTTGATACAATGCCGTCAAATGGGCACAAACGATTTTGACGCGCCGCAGTCCCAGGTCATAGTGATCGGGGCCGGGCCAGCCGGGATGCTGGCTGCTATTTCTGCAACGATGGCAGGCGCGCGCGCGACATTGATCGAACATTTGGATCGGCCCGGCGTGAAACTCCTCGCGACCGGAGGCGGGCGGTGCAATCTCACGAATACGCTCGACACGGAAACGTTCATGCGCGCTTTCGGAAAGAACGGGCGTTTCATGCAACCCGCACTCGAGAAAATGAGCGCCTCAAGACTGCGCTCGTTCTTCGCCGATCACAATGTGCCGACAGTCTCACCCGACGGGTTTCATGTCTATCCCCGCTCCAATTCGGCCGTATCCATTCAGCAGGCGCTGAAGCAATGCTGCGCATCGCTTGGAGTGACTTTTCTCTCCGGCACGGAGGCTGCATCGCTCGTGATTCGCAACGCCTCCCTCGCCGGCGTGGCAACCTCCGAGGGCGAGTTGCCCGCCGCCAGCGTGATCCTCGCGACCGGAGGCCGCAGCTATCCGGATCTCGGGGCGACCGGGTCGGGCTACGCGCTGGCGGCTCAAGCAGGACATACGATCGTCGATCCCCTCCCCGTCCTTGTTCCGCTCTTCACGCGCGAGACGTGGCCGCGCGAATTGTCCGGCGTCAGCCTCCAGGGTGTTCATGCGCGGATTGGCCTGCCGAGGCTGCGCACGGACGGCTGTACCGGCGACCTGCTGTTCACCCGGACAGGTGTCTCAGGCCCGGTCATTCTCGACTTTTCGCGCGAGGCGGTCCCCCTGCTCCGTGAACACGGGGAGGTTCCCCTCCGCCTGAACCTGGAGCCCGCGACATCCCCCGCAGAATGGATTTCCCGCTTCGAAAACTGGTCGTCGGTCCATGGCCGCAAGAGCGTGTTCAGACTGCTCGGCCGGCATCTGCCGTCGTCCCTCGCGCGAATCATTCTCCGCATCGCGGACGTGAGCGAGGAGACAACCGCCGCCGGGTTCAGCCGGACGCAGAGGGATGCCGTCCTCGAACGGCTGACGAAGCTGCCGTTGACGGTCACGGGCGCCGGAGGATTCGAGAACGCGATGGTGACGCGCGGCGGCATCCGCCTGCGCGAGGTGGATCCAAAGACCCTGCAAAGTCGGATCATGCCCGGACTGTTTTTTGCCGGCGAAATCCTGGACCTCGACGGGCCCTGCGGCGGGTACAATTTGCAGTGGGCGTTTTCCAGCGGGTGGCTGGCAGGCCGGTCCGCCGCAGGCCAATAAACGACCGAATGAATGCGGAACGACCTAGAACTTCTCCCAGTGCAGGACCTGGTCCAGACTGCGCTTGGCGCAGGCTTGGGGTTCGCTGTCCGTATATCCCAACGCGAGCAGAGAAACGAGATGGTAAGAGGCCGGCACACCGAGCAGGTTGAGGATGCTTGTCGCGTACGCTTTCTTGTCGCCCGCAACCCAGCACGACTGCACACCCAATGCGGTCGCCGCGAGCAGGATGTTTTCCGTGGCCGCGCATCCGTCCTCGAGATAGTACTTCGTCGCTTTGCAGATCACCGCGATACACGCGCCCGCATGGATGATGAACTTGCCTGAATCCGCGGTCTCCCCGACTTTCCTGAGCATCTCGCGATCGGTGACGACGACGAATTCCCACGGCTGTTCGTTGCGGGCCGTCGGCGCCAGGCGACCGGCATCGACCGCCTTTTCAAGCACATCCCTGGGAATCGGCTTCGTATTGAACTTCCGACTGCTGTGCCGGGCGGAAATGGCTGTCAACGTGTCCATAAATGCACTCCTTTCTACAATAAAGCCTTCATAGGCCAATGCGCGCCAACTGGCAAGTTGTCTCTTAGAAAGCCTGTCCGAAAGATCGCACGATTCACTATATATAGTAGTTGCGCGCCGGGGGCACACTTGTTATAGAGTGTTTTCGTTTTGAATCTTCGATCGCTGCTGAATATTTCACGATTGAGAATCAGCCTCGGAAGTTATGCTGTAAGGAGGGTGTTGCGCTTTGTACCTCAAGAGCCTTGAACTGGTTGGCTTCAAAAGTTTCGCGGAACGTACCCGACTTGAATTCGAACCCGGCATGACGGCGATCGTGGGGCCGAACGGCTGCGGTAAAAGCAACATCTCCGACGCCATCCGCTGGGTTCTCGGCGAGCAAAGCGCCAAAGCCCTGCGCGGCGCGAAGATGGAAGATTGCATCTTCAACGGCACCGAGACCCACAAGCCGCTCAGCATGGCCGAGGTCTCGATCACCCTCGCCGATTGCGAGAAGGCTCTCGGCACGGAGTTCAACGAGGTAACCATCACCCGGCGCGTCTTCCGCACCGGCGAAGGCGAGTATTTCATCAACAAAACGCCCTGCCGCCTGAAGGACATCCAGCGGCTGTTCATGGACACCGGCATCGGCACGAATTCCTACTCCCTCATGGAGCAGGGCCGCATCGACCAGATTCTCAGCTCCCGGCCGGAAGACCGCCGCGAAGTCTTCGAGGAAGCCAGCGGCATCACCAAGTTCAAAACGGACAAGAAAGAGGCGATCCGCAAGCTGGAACACACGGAGGCCAACCTCATCCGGCTGGCCGACATTATCCGCGAAGTCCGCCGCCAGATCATCTCGCTCCAACGGCAGGCGGGGAAAGCGAGACGCTACAAGGAATTGCGGGAGAAACTGCGCGGCTACGACATCTACGCCACGCGGGAACGCCTGAACCTCTTCAGCCAGGAAATCGGCACGCTCGAGTCGCGCCTGTCCTCCGTAACCGAGCAGGAGGAAGCCGTTCGCGCGGATGTTGACCGGAACGAACAGCAGGCCGCGCAGACGCGCGCCGAACTGAACGCGTTCGAAAAAGAGATCTCCGACGCCATGGAAGCGGCGGTCCAGGCCAGGAACGAACTGGATCGCGCCCGCGAGACGATCGGGATCAACCAGGACCGCATCCGCGAACTCAAGGATCTGTCCGAACGCGACACTCGCGACTGCGAGGAGGCGCGCAACCGCCTGGACCAGCACCGTGTTTCCCTCCAGGAACTGCTGGCCCAGTTGAAGGACATCATCGCCGCGCGCGACCTCGCCGAGAAGGATCTGCAGGGACAGAACGAGCAATTGGTGAAGCTGGATGCGGAGTTGGATCAGTCCCGCAAGGGGCTCCACGAACTCGGAACCGAATCCGTGGACCTGGAGAGCCGGTTTTCAAAACTGCAAAACGAGCTCTACACCCTGGACGCCCAGGAACGCACATCCGCCATACGCAAGGAGCGGCTCGCTGCCGAGCAGGCCGAACTCCAGAGGAGCGTGGAGACCTATGCGGCCCGCCAGAGCGAGATGGACAAGAACCTGCAAAGCCTGCGCGACGAAGTGGATGCCGTCGCCCGCAGGATCAAGGACCTGACCGCCCGGCGTGGAAACAAGGCCCAGGCGATCTCGGACATCCAGAAAGAGAAGAGCGACTTGCAGGCGCGCATCGCGGCGCGCAAGGCGCAAATCGAATTGCTCAGCCGGAACGATGCGAAGGCCGAGGGCTTTCCCGGCGGCGCGCGCGCGCTGCTGGATGCCGAGAGCGGGCTGGAAGTGAACCGCGCGGTGATCCTCGGGTCCCTTGCCGAACATATCCAGGCCGAGCCCGCGTATCGGACGGCCGTCGAGGCGGCATTGAGGGCGTGGCTGGACGCCGTGGTCATTTCCGACGACGCCTTCGCCATGGAAATCCTCCAGGCGTTGCAAGCCCGCGCGGACGGCGCGGCCCGCATGGTCTCGCTTCGGTGCCGGGCGCCCGCGCCCGCGACGTTCATCGAGGGACCGGGATCGCGCCTGATCGACCATATTCAGTGCCCCGACGAAATCCGCCCCCTCATCGAACGCCTTCTGCATAACGTGCGGGTCGTCGATCAACTGGTCGAGATTCCCCTCCCCCTCCGGCCGGAAGCCGTTTACGTGTCGCGAACCGGCGCCGTGATCCGCGGCAGCGGTTCGTTCGAGCTGTGGATGCCGGGTGCGGGCGAAGTGAATCCCGTCGCGCGCCAGCATACACTGATCGAGTGGAGCCAGGAACTGGCGACCTTGGAAAATCAGCGGGACGAACTCGATCGCAACCTGTCTGTCCTGCTCTCCGACGAACAGACGTTCAACGAGTCGATCGAACAGGCCCGTTTTCAGCTTGAGGAAAACCAGAAGAAACTTTCGCAGAGCGAAGGCGAGAACCACATCATCTCTCAGGGCGCCGCGCAGGCGCGCGAGCGTTCCGAAACCGTCACATGGGAACTGTCCGCCCTCAAGGAACAACAGGCGTCCGGCGGCGACCGGCGCTCGTCCATTCATGAGGAGATGGAGAACATTCGAACCCGTCAGGCGGATGTTCGTTCGGCCATCCACTCCAGGACGGAAAGCCTTCATGCCCTGGAACAGGCGCGGGCGGAACGGGCCGCGGAAGTCACCGAGCACCGCGTCCGATTCGCCGAGCGCCGCCAAGAAGTGGAACATATCTCGACGCGCAAGGAACCGCTGGAGGCCCGGATCAAGGAACTCGAGAGCCTCATTGCCAACCGGTCGGACGGTATCCTTTCCTATCAGACCCGCATCCAGGAACTGGAAACAGCCATCCGGAACACCGAGTCAAAGCTCCAGCCGTTGCAGGATGAAGCGACGCGGCTGAGCGAGCAGCTCGAAACGGCCCGCCGCCGGCGGTCCGAGAAGGCCGCCGCGCTGGCCGGCTGCGACGCGATCCTCCACGAGAAACGGTCGATGCTGGACGATATCCGGAACCGGAAATCGCAGATCGACGTCGAACTGGCCGAACAGCGCATCCGCCGGCAGAACCTGGTCGACCGCATCTCCGCCGAGTATCGCGTCACACCCGAGCAGATGGCCGCCGAGCCCGAGCCGGTCTGGGAGAACGACCAGAAGCTCGACCGCGACGCCTTGGAAACCGTGATCGCCGAAATCCGGGCCAAGATCGAGGCCATGGGCCCGGTCAATCTCGTCGCCATCGAGGAGCACCGCGAACTCGAGGAGCGGTTCACCTTCCTGTCCCGGCAGCAGGACGACCTCGTCAATGCCAAGACCCAGCTCATGGAACTGATCCGGAAGATCAACAAGACGACCACGGAAATGTTCTTCCAGACCTTCCAGCAGGTGAACACGAACTTCCAGGACATGTTCAAGAAACTCTTCGGCGGCGGCTCCGCGAAACTGGTGCTGGTCAACGAGGAAGACGTCCTCGAATCCGGCATCGAGATCATCGCCCGCCCGCCCGGAAAGAAGCTCCAGACCGTATCGCTTCTCTCCGGCGGCGAGCGCACGATGACCGCGGTCGCCCTGCTCTTCTCTCTCTACATGGTCAAGCCCAGCCCGTTCTGCATGTTGGACGAGTTGGACGCGGCTCTGGACGAGTCCAATATCAACCGGTTCATCAAGGTCTTGCAGGGCTTCCTCGAAAGCTCCCAGTTCGTCGTGATCACACATAACCGCCAGACGATTGCGGCGGCGGAATGCCTCTACGGCGTGACCATGGAGCAGAACGGCGTGTCGAAGATCGTGTCCGTCAAATTCTCCCAGCACGAGAAGAAGGACAACGCGCCCGCGAAGGAACCCGAACCGGCGCCGGTCACCGAAACTCCCGAGGCGGAATCAGCCGTCGCACAGGAATCCGGCGTGCCTTCGCCGGCCGGCTAAACGACTCACCACGACAGGAGTTCCTTGAGGGACGGGAATCGCACGACGTGCGGATCGCCCCTTGTGCTCAAAAGGACGGCCAGCCCGATCACCACCAAGGTCACGGCAAGGAAGAAAACAATCAAGACACGGCGGTCGGATCGCTGGGCCTTGAGACACTGGATGTAGACCCGGCGATAGTCCTCTTCCGAGGACTGGCGCGGGAATTCCTCCTTGCGGGTCCATCCCAACAAGTTTCTAAAATGCCGGATCAGCATCTTCATGCCGCGCTTCTTTCCCTCTGCCGGACAGCGCCCGCCTGAAGACATTCCCTCGAAGAAAGCCCCATTCAGGCCGCTTGGCGCGGTCCACCACGGCGAGTATAATGGCGGCAATGGCGGATGACAATCCATCCCTTGCGGCGATCTACGGCGCGCATGACGCGGCAGGGCTCGTGGCGGCCGAACACCTCGCCGGGAAGAGCGGCCAGGACGAGATCCTCCTGTTTGTCCGCACGAACACCGGGACCGAGCCGGTCCGTGAGCCGTTTTCTCCGTTTCTCTGGCTGGAGGACAAGCGCCTCCTGAGGGACGCGGAAGGCTGCGACATACAGACCTTGTCCGGCCGCAACCCCCTGAACGTCCTCGCTCGTTTCCGCTCCTGGAAGGCTTTCCGGAAGTGCGTGGCCGCCCTGAAATCCGAAACCGGCCGGAATCCATCCGATCCCACGGCCCCATATTTCCTCCTCAACGACCCCATCCAGCAGCACCTGCTCGCGACGGGCCGCACGCTCTTCAAGGGCATGAAGTTCGGCGATCTCAAACGCCTGCAGATCGACATCGAAACCTACACAGCCGGCGGCTACGAATTCCCGAACCCCGCTCGCGAGAGCGACCGCATCATCGCCGTGGCCCTCGCCGATCAGAGCGGCCGGCATGAGGTGATTTCCGGAGCGCAGTTGGACGAGGCGGCGCTGATCCGGCGTCTGGTTGAACGGATCCGCGAGCGGGATCCCGATGTGATCGAAGGCCACAATCTCTTCAAGTTCGACCTGCCCTATCTCGCGGCCCGGGCCCGCCTCCACGGTATCAAGCTGGCGCTCGGCCGCGACGGCAGCGCGCCCTCCTCAAGGCCCAGCCGCTTCTCGGTCGCCGAGCGGACAATCTCCTATCCGCGCACGGAGATTTTCGGGCGTCATGTGGTGGACACCTTCTTTCTCGCGCAAATCTACGATGTCAGCCAGCGATCGCTGGAGGGATTCGGACTGAAGGATGTCGCCGTGCATTTCGGCGTCTCCGCGCCGGACCGGACCTATCTGGAGGGAAGCGAAATCGCACGGACGTTCGATCGGGATCCGGAGACGGTTTTGCGCTACGCGCGCGACGATATCCTGGAAACCCGGGCCGTGAGCGACCTGCTTTCCCCCACATATTTCGTGCAGGCGCAAATGCTGCCGTTCTCGTACCAGAACGTGTGCGTCCGCGGCAACGGGAGCAAGATCGATGCCCTGCTCCTGCGCGAGTACCTGCGGGAAGGACGATCCATTCCCCGGCCGGACTTTGCGCGCGAATTCGAGGGCGGATACACCGACATCTTCTTCACGGGCGTCGCAAAGAACACCCATCACTGCGACGTGCGATCCCTGTATCCCTCGATCCTTCTCAAGGATCAACTCAGCCCGCGAACCGACGAACTGGGCGTGTTCCTGAAGCTGCTGACGTATCTGCGAACCCTCCGGCTCGACACCAAGGCGCGGATGCAGAAATGCGCGCCGGGCGAGGAGCGCCACTTTCTCAACGCCATGCAGAGCACGTTCAAGATTCTGATCAACTCGTTCTACGGCTACCTGGGGTTCAGCCAGGCGCGCTTCAGCGACTTTGCGATGGCGGAGAAGGTGACCGCGGAAGGCCGCTCGATCCTCAAGCGGATGATCGCCTGGCTCCGCCAACACGACGCGCGGCCGATTGAGATCGACACCGACGGCATTTACTTCATTCCGCCCGATTTCGCGGATGCGTCCGGCCTGGACCGTTTCCGCGAGGCGTTTCAGCAGTCGCTTCCCGAGGGGATCGAAGTCGAGTTCGACGGCGAGTACCGGGCGATGTTCAGCTACAAGATGAAGAACTACGCCCTGCTGGACGAGCACGGCGAGATCGTCATCAAGGGCGCCGCGCTCAAGTCGCGCGGTCTGGAGCCGTTTCAGCGGTCGTTCATGGAGGAATGGCTGCGCCTCAAGCTGGAGGAGCGCGACAAGGAAATTCCGGACCTGGTTCGGAAGTACCGATCCGCCATCGAGAATCGCGAGTGGCCGATCCAGCGGCTGGCCAAGACCGAAACCCTGCAGGACGCCCCGTCCACCTACGCGGGCAAAATCAGCGGCGGCAGCCGGGGTCGCAACGCGGCGTACGAACTGGCTCTCAAGTCGGGCCGGGACTACCGGGCCGGCGACATGATTTCCTACTACGTGACCGGCGCCCGGAAGAGCGTTGCCGTCCATTCGAGCGCGAAACTGGTTTCGCAATGGGATCCGGCGAACCGGGACGAGAACGTCCCCTACTACCTGGCCAAGCTTGACGCGCTGGTCCGAAAGTTCGATTCTATGGCCACAGGCGAGACCGACCGCAACCTGATGCTGGATTTCGGCGGGGACAAGAACGGAGAATCATGAGCAGGACACATCGCGAAGACCGATCCGGATTCACATTGATCGAAATCCTGATTGTCATCATCATCATTTCCATTCTTGCGGGCGTGGTCAGCGTGAACGTCCTGCGCAAGCCCGGCGAAGCCCGTGTGTCGGCGGCCAGGCTCCAGATCAAGCAGTTGCAGACGGCCGTGCAGTTGTACAAGACCGAGCAGGGGCGCGTCCCGACGCAGGAACAGGGACTCGAAGCCCTTGTCGGCAAACCGGTCACGGAACCCCTGCCCCGGCAGTACCCGGCCGAGGGCTACCTGGAATCGCGCAAATTGCCGAAGGACCCTTGGAACAACGAGTACATTTACCTGGTCCCCGGCCGGGCGGGTGAGCTGTTCGAGATCATCAGTTACGGAAGCGACGGCGAGCCGGGCGGCGAGGGCGAGGCGGCCGATCTTTCGTCGTCAGAGCTGTAGACACGGCTTCCCCAATGACGGATGCAATCGCACAAGCCTATGAAATCCGGATTTACCCTCCTTGAAGTATTGATCGCCCTGCTCGCGGCCATCCTCCTGATTTCCGCCACATCGAGTTCGCTGATCACATCGCTCAAGGCCAAACAGATTTCCGGCTACCAGAGAGACGCGGCGTTCCTGGTGAATCAACTGGCGACCGAATCGAGACTGGGCCTGGAACCGACGGGCACGGTGACGCAGGCGGGCTCGGAGTGGGAAATCAACTCGGACGATATGAAAGCGGGCGAAGGACCCGCGGCGATCGAATGGCGGGTCTGGATTCTCTATCCCCGCGAGCGACCGTCGCTGACCGTGACCTTCGCTTCAAGATTGTAGCCCTCGTTTCGGAAGGCGGAGTTCAGGGCAACGCGCTCAGCACAACGTCCTTCAGGGCGTCGTGAATCTTCCTGTTGGAACAGAGGTACCGGAACCGGACATCGCTGAATTTCTCGAGAATTTCGGTCCGCGCCCCGGCCTGCCGCGCGATCAAGCCCGCCGCCGCAACATCCCACAGGTAGATGCCGGCCTCGACGTATCCGTCCGCCCGACCGCACGCCACGTTGCAGAGATCCACCGCGGCGGCGCCCAGGATGCGGGCTTTCTGAACCTTCCCGGAGATCGCCTTCAACACCTCCCCGGCATGAAGGTTCTCGTCCAAATTCTTGGACAGGCCGGTCAGCACGATGGCGTCCGCGAGCCGGTCGGTTCCGGACGGCTGAATCGGCCGGCCGTTGCACATCGAAGGGCGGTCCAAGGCCGCTGTGAAACATTCCTTCATCACGGGCATATACACGGCTCCGGCCGCGATCTCGCCGCCGGAGCGCACGGCAACGGACGAACACCACAGGGGAAGCCCATGCGTGAAGTTCACGGTGCCGTCGATCGGATCGATGATCCAGAGGATGTCGGCGCCGGCGTCGAAGGAACCCCCCTCCTCGCCGAGAATATGATGGGCGGGATATGCGCTCCGGATGACTTCCTCCGCCTTCGTCTGGCACTCGCTGTCGAGAAGGAGTTTGACGTCATGGTCAAACCGTTGGGCCACTTCGCTCCGCCTGTGACTGTTCGCCAATGCGTGATGGCCCGCCGCCAGGACAGCTTCGACGGCAATGGCCAGAAGATCCGTGTGGCTGGGAGAGTTCTTCATCAAGCCTTCTGCCGGAACCAGGTCACGGTTTGGCGCAGCCCGGCGTCCAGGTCGAATCGGGGAGCCCAGCCGATCAGCGCTTTCGCCCGGGAAATATCCGCCTGCGAATCCCGGACATCGCCCGGCTGAGGGGCGTCATGAACCGCCGGGATATTCTTCCCCAGGATGGAGGCGATCCGGGCGGCCAGATCGTTGATCGTGATCCGGTCGCCGCAACCGATGTTGAAGGCGGCGCCCGCGGACGACTCCGGCGCGGTACAGCAACACAGGTTCGCGGCGGCCACATCCTCGACGAATGTGAAATCGCGAGTCTGGTTTCCGTCCCCGTGAATCACGGGACTCCGGTCGTTCCGGAGCGCATCGATAAAACGCGGAATGACCGCAGCGTATTGCGACTTCGGATTCTGGCGCGGACCGTACACGTTGAAGTACCTGAGGGCGAAGGTTTTCAAGCCGTATAGATCCCGGAACATCCGGCAGTAGGACTCGCCTGCGAGCTTGGACAGGGCGTACGGCGAGCGCGGGCTGGGGTTCATGTCTTCCTGCTTGGGAAGCGTCGGCGTATCGCCATAGACCGAGGAGGAGGAGGAGAACACGACGCGCTCGACCCCCGCATCCCGGGCCTCGATCAGCAGCTTCAAGGTGCCGCAGATATTCACGCTGTTGGTCGAGAGGGGGTCTTCGACGGATCGAACCACCGAGGGAATCGCGGCCAGATGGAGGACGTACTGGACCCCCTTCAGAGACTTCTTCAGCGTCGACTCGTCGCGGACATCGCCCTCGATCACGTCGACATCCTTCTCAATGCCGACGAGGTTCTCGCGGCGGCCGGTCGAGAAGTCATCCAGGATGCGAACGTTTTTCCCGTTCGAGAGAAGGCGCCGGACAATATTCGAACCGATGAATCCGCCGCCGCCCGTTACAAGATACTGTGCTTTCATGGCAGAACACCCGTCAGCGCCCGAGGGCGACATTGGACTTCGGAAACGCGGTCAGCCAGACACGGAGCCAGACCTGAATGTCTTCGTCGATCTCCCGGATCCCGACGCCCCAGCCCACGCAACGCCCCGTGTTCTGGACGAAGTAAGAATGCTCCTCGAGACGGGAACTCTCGAAGGAGTAACGCTCGTAAGCGCTGAACGACCATCTCCGGTTCGGGAACAGGGTCAACTCGGAGGCCAACTGGTCATAGGCGTCAAAGGCGTAGCGGTAATCGAACGCCAGGCGGGTCTGGTCCGGCCAGATAACGGCAACCTGTGTATCGAACTCGTCGATCCGGCCTTCGTACTGGTTGTACGCGCCCTTGAAATCGATCGGAAGCCAGTCGGCGAGCCGCAGTTGATTTTTGAAGTAGATGTCGCTGAAATCCTCGGTGACGCCGTCCGGTTTCTCAACGTAGTAGGTGGACCACACGTTCAGGTCCATGAGATCGTGCACCGCCCCCCGGCGCTTGGTCTGGAACTTGTTGCGAACGCCCAGCAACAGGTCGTTCCTCTTGTTCAGCGTATCCACAGAGTCAAACTGCGGCAGCTTGTCCGGCGTCAGGTTCGGCTCGGGCACGAAGGTGTAATCGGTGTAGGGCTCGACCACATGCCGAAGCCCCTGGTCGTCCCGGGACAGCCAGTCTTCGCTGAGCAGGCCGAACGCCTTGAATGACGTTTCGAAGCCCAGTTCGAAGAGATTCCGGATGTCCGCGCCCACCTCGTCCATCACGGTCTCCACCTCGTTCGTCGTGGTGGTCACCCCGTTGGTATCCGTTTCGGTGACGAGGTTCGTCACGGTCTTCTCGTCATACGTCTTCGAGTAGTACGTTGCGCGGTAGCCGCTCCGAGGAATCACGTTCAGGAATCCGAAATGCTTCGTGGGATAGAACACCTTGTGCCCGGAATCGAGGCGGAACGCGTCGTAGCTTTCCTCGCCCGACTGTTCCGAGAACTCCTTCTTCAGGAAGGAGGCGGCATTCTGCGATTCGTAGTAGAACGGGCTCTCCCCCAGCTTCATCCGGGGCACGCTGAGCGAGGCTTCCGGCAGGCGGTCCACGGTGGTGTAGAAATCGTTCAGCCGCTTGTTGATTTCCAGCGCCGCGGTGAACTTATCCGCCCGGTGCACCAGCGTGACGCGGTTCTCCGGCTGCACGTTGTGCCGGTATTCATCGTCGAAGAAGTCCTCGAGGACCGCGGGGTCGCTGAGGTAGTTCAGTTCGGCGGTCGCGTAGTCGCGATCCGACAGGTTGTGAACGTCCGACAGGCGGATGCGGTACCGATTGTTGTCGATGATCCCGTCGAGCGCCTTAACTTCCTCGTCGTTACGCTTTTCGAACGGCGAGTTGTCGTAGGCGTAGTAGGTCTTCAACTCGCCGCGGTACGGCAGGTTCTTGTCGCCCCAGATGAAATCCTGGCCCACGCCGACGCCGCGCGAGGTCCGGTAATCGAGGTGCGTGGACGACATCACGCCGCAGTCCATGCGGTAGTTGACGGACGTCAGCAGGTACGCGCCGACGCGCGAGCCGTAACCGGGCACGATGTCGATGTCGAACTTGTCATCCCGGATATCCTTCCTCCAGATCGGCATGTAGAAAATCGGCACGGGCCCCACGTAGAACACCACGCCGCGAGCCACGATCTTCTGTTGCCTGATCACGCGCGCCTCGCGGGCCCTGAGATACACATCCGGCCGGTCGCCCTCGCAGGTCGTGATCGTGGCGTTGTAGAGGATGAACTCATCCGCCGACGTGCGCTTGGAGTCCTTCGCGGTGACGTAGAAGGGCGTGACGACCGCGTTGAACTGGCCGAAGTCCCCGGTGCGGTTCTTGAAATTGTACGACATCTCGTCGCCCTTCCAGATGCTGCCGTCGCGGTCGAAGACGACGTTGCCGACGGCGTGGGCGTCCTGCGTGTCGGTGCGGACGGTGATGTAGTCGGCCTTCAGGACGTCCTTGCCGCGGGTGACCACCACGTGCCCGCGGGCGGTCATGAGCTTCTGGTCGGCCTCGTACTCCATTTCGTCGGCCTGCACATCCACGGGAGCTTCCTCCTCGCTGACGGTCGCCGCGAAGCCTTCCGCCGCGGCCGACCCTGCAACCTGGGCGAACGATGCCGGAATGGTCAGCGCTAGGAAGCCAATGACGATGATTTCAATCGCCCTCGTGTAATTCATGATCCAGAATCGCTCCTTCTTCCGATACGTGGTGAGCGGAAGCTATCACAGGGGTATCGGAGTGCCAAGGGCAAATTCCTTTCGGAATAGGCGAACGGGCGAGGCTACTTCCCCGGACGCTTGATCACGATGATTCGCGAGTGTTTCGGGGCCGCCAGGTAAGCATCCGCTTCGGGAGGAATATCGATTTTCACCGTCTTGGCCCGGAGGTCGTCGTCATCGTCCTGCGGCGCTTCGTCGGCGACCCCGCCGATGGGCGGCTGGTTCTTCGACGCGAAAATCCTGGGGCTGTTGGCGGGCTGAGGTCCGAGCGTCTTCTTGATCGGATAGTGAATCTGGACCGGCGCCGGAATCCGAATGGACTTCCCGCACGCCGGGCATTCGATGCTCATCCCCGCCATGTCATCGGGCGCATCGAGGTTCTGTTGGCAAAACGGGCAGTCAAAATTGATATCCGGCATAACGCGCTCCAGACCCCATAGTACCAGGAACCAGGGGGCCTTGTTAAACGTTAGATTCCGGAACCGCGCCGGCCGTCAGCGCCTCGTACGCCTTGCGAACCTTGTCCTTGAAAATCGGGAGGCTGTAGCGCGCGACCACCCTCGCCTGGGCCTCCCGCCCCAGCACATCAGCCAGCAGGGGTTCCTTGACAGCCCGCAGGATGCCGGCCGCGACGTCGTCCGGCTGCGGCTGGACCAGGATGGCGCACTGGTCGTCCAGAACCTGCGTGTGCGTGGCCAGCCGGGTGGCGACAATCGGTTTGCCGCTCTGCATGTAGGTGTAGATCTTGAGCGCCGTGTTGGCGCCCCGGATGCGGGGCGAGACGAGGACCGACGCCATGGACATGAACGCGGGCATTTCGTTCATCGGCCGCTTGCCGGTGAAGACACAACCGTTCAGCAGGTCGAGGCTCCGGGCGATCTCCTTCATCCGCGCGATCTGCGCCGGCTCCCCGCCGACGAGGACGGCGTGAACGTCGGTCCGCGACCGGCGCACGATGCTCATCGCCCTGAGCAGGAGTTCCACGCCCTGGTAGCTCTCGAAGTTGCCCGTGTACACCGCGACGGGCGCGTCGCCGAGATTCATCGTCTGCCGGAGGCGCTGCGCCCCCTCGACGTCGTCGTGAAACGACGACTCGAGCGGCGCGTCCTCGATCTGGACGATGCGCGTGCCCGGTGCCGCCTCCGCGACTTCCTGGGAGAGCGACCGGCAGACCGTCAGCACGAACTCGGAGTTCCGCATCGCCGCCCGCTCCATGCGCTCCGCGAGGGGAATCAGCGGACGGAACAGGAGGCTGCCGCTGTAGCGAAGCTGGTCCGAGATGCTGGAATCCATGTCGTAGATCAGCTTGCAGCCGAAACGCTTCTTGAACCAGACGGCGAAGAACGCCGATTCCTCGACCGCATGAATCACATCGTAGCGGTTCTTCCGGCAAAGCCGCCACGCCTTCAGGAACATCAGGATATCCATCGGCACCTTGCCGGGACTCGGGCCCATGCCCACCTCTTTCACGCCGGGCACCCGGGGCAATCGAAGAATCCGGACGCCCGGAATGCTGACATCCTCCCCCCACGGGAAGCACAACAGATCCACCTCGTGTCCGGCCTCGCCCAGCGCCGTGACCACGTTGCGGACGTTGATCGGCGTACCGCGCACGCGGAAAAAGGGCTGGGGCGCTAAAAACAGGATTTTCATGACCGTGGTTTGGAAGCGGCAAAAGTATCCGTGCGGAACGGCCCGACCTCAAGCCTTTTTGCCCGGAAAAGACCGGGACACACGGACCCCAGACGGACTTCAACGCAAAGGGATGAGGGCTTCGCCTTCCTGGGCGAACTTCGCGATCTTTCCTGTTAATACTCCCTGTTCTTGAGGCTGTTCCCGCCGAGATACAGCGGCAGGCACGTGGCCAGGAGCGTCAGGACAATCACCCCGATCGATGCCGCGACCAGCCCGTGCTGGAGCCCATTTTCGGTAATCCGCCTCACGAACCGCAAGTGAAACAAAAACCCGTATGGGAAGACCACGCCGCAGATGAAGATCAGGCTCAGCACGAGGTTCAGCGTGCCGCCGAAGCCGGAGACGATCGCCGCCGGATTGGGCTGTTTCAGATCGAGGAAAAGCGCGCCAAGCCCCGTGGACAGCCCGGAAATCCCGAACGACATCGCCACGGCCGCGCCGAGCGCGACGGCCTGGACCGCGGGCGGCACAATGAGCATCCGCGTGGACACGTACATCAGCGTCACGCTCACCCCCATCATTCCCGCGACCGCCAGCGCGAACTTCGACATCAGAACTCGCCGCATGCTGACCGGCGACAAGCCCACGATCCAGAAGCCGTGTCCCTCCAGGCTGAGCTGCGGATACACGAACCGCGAACCAAGCGAACACATCACCGCCGAAACGCTGAAGACGTTCAGGAACACGATCACGTTCCGCCATTCCGCCGGCAGCATGTGATAATTCAGATTGCGCAGGTTCAGGAAGTACACGCCCAGCAGACCGAAAAAGATCAGCCCCTGCGACCATTGCGCCGCGTCCCGGAGGAACGTCCGAATATCCTTGAGAATCAGCCCCCGCGTGGCCGGCCCGAGGAACGCGAGGCAGCGGTCGAGCGGGGCCAGCAATGTTCCGCGCCGCTTGATCATCCCGCCGGAATAGTTCACGCGCTGCCAGGCCTTGTAGAGAAACGCGCGGCCCGCGATCTCGATGACCGCGCCCAGCAGGAGGACGTGGGACATCAACACGCCCCACAGCATCAGTCCCCTCGCCCATTGGCCGCGCGACAGAGCCATGATGCCCTCGGCGACCCACCAACTGGGGAACAAGGGATTCGCCGCAACGCGCAACCCCGGCACCAGCCGCGCGAGGAACAACGTCGCGTCGTCATCGCTCCCGCCCGCGGAGGTTGCCGCCGCGCGCATCCCCCAGATCACGCCCGCCGCGGCCAGTGCCGCCACGATGACCAGGAGCTTTTTCCCGCGCGGCAGCCAGCGCGCGCCCAGCAGGCAAACCAGGCTGCCGATCCCGCTGAAGAACAGCACCAGCGGGATCGAGAAAAACAGGGTCGCCAGCGAGAAGAAGACGGACAGCTTCTCGTGCCACGCGTAGGCGCCGATGAAGGGAATGATCGTGAAGAAGAACGCCCAGGACGAGTACACCGCCGACTGCAACGTCTTGTAGATCGCGATCTGCCCCATGTCGAGCGGCTTGAGGAACAGGAACGCGGTCTCGTCGGACCGGAAGAACGTCGTGTACGAAGCCAGCACGCCCGAGATCGCCAGCATCACGCCCAGCGCGAGGAAGAAGAGGGCGAACAGCCGCGAGACGAGCATGAGACCGATGCCCCCGAGCGTATCGAGGAACCAGAACCCCTCCGCGAACAGCATCCACAAGCCGGCCAGGATGAACGCCGCGAAGAGAAGGATGAACGCGATCTTGAATGAGGACTGCTCCCGCACGATACGGCTCAGGTTCCGCATCGAACGCATGTCTTTCTTCAGCAGTGCCAGGAATTCGCGCATGATGAACGTCACGTGGCCAGGCTGAAGAACACATCCTCCAGCCGGCCGCCCTCGATGGAACACTTCGCCGCGAGTTGCCGGACCGTCCCGGTCGCCACGAGACGGCCGTGGACGATGATGCCGATGCGATCCGCCATGTCCTCGACCAGCGCCAGGATGTGGGTCGTCAGGAAAATGGTCATGCCCTCGCGGGCCTTCGCCTTCAGCAGGTCCTTGATCATCCGGATGCTGAACGGGTCGAGACCGATGAACGGCTCGTCCACGAACAGGACGCGCGGCTTGTGCAGAAGCGTCACCGCGTAGATCACGCGCTGGCGCAGGCCGTGCGACAGGTCCTTGATCAGGACGTGGCGATGCTCGACAAGCCCGAACCGCTCGAACGACGCCTCCATCTCGCGCGCCACCTCCGCGCGGGCAACCCCGTACAGGTCGCCCGTGAACTCGAAAAACTCGGCCGGGGTCAACCGGTCGTAAAGAAACGGAAAATCCGGGATGTACCCCGTCATGCGCCGCGCCGCGTTCGGATCTTCGCCGATATCCACGCCGCCGATCCGAACCCGGCCGGCGGTCGGGTGCAGAAGTCCGCACATCATTTTGATGGTCGTGGTTTTGCCCGCGCCGTTGGGGCCCAGGAAGCAAAACAGTTCGCCGCGCGGAACCGCCAGGTCCAGTTCCCGAACCGCCTGCACGGAGCCGTAATCCTTTGAAAGACGTTCGAGTTCGATCATGCGCGCCTCTCTTTCTCAATACTCCTGCTTCACCACGTCCGCGTTCAGTTGTCCGACAAGGCCCAGCAGCTTCAACTGATCCGCCGTCTCGCCCTCCAGGATCTCCACATGCGTCGCGTCCACCGCCTCCTGCCCGATGGTCGGATCCAACTCCCACCACCGCCCCACGAAGACCGCGGGCCACGCGTGGTAGTAGAAAGCCCCGTTGGTGTACAGGAGGCCCACCTTGATTTTCGCCGGAATCCCGACGGCCCGCGCGAGCGCGACAAAGAGATAGGTATGCTCGTTGCAGTCGCCCTCCATGTTGCGGAGGACATCCAGCGCCGAGGGCAGACTGACCGTCGGCTGCTTCTTCACCTTCCGGTACACCCAGTGGTAGATCGCGCGAACCTGTTCGACGCAGTCCGTTTCATCGCCGACGATCGCGCGCGCGCGGTCGACGAGGGCCGGATCGCCGGATTGGACGAAATCGGTTGCCGCCAGGTACACGCGGGACTCGTCCGTCAGCGGACCTTGCGCCGCGGGAACCGCGTCCGACCGAATCGCGAGCACGACCTCTTTGTCGCCGCGCGAATCCACGGTCTGGCGCGCGCCCGCCCAATCCACGGAATCCACCGGCGGCCCCTTCAGGCGCAGCGTCAGCAACCGGCACTTCCGAGGATCCGCAATCCCGCCCTGCACAGGGACCGCCATCGTCCGCAGCATGTCATCCCCGGCGTCGTCCATGTTGAAGGTCAGCGCCAGCGCCTCGTCCGCCGTCGTAGCCTCCATCGTCCAGCCGAGCGGCGTATCCTGCTTCAGCATCCGCCCGTCGGCGTCCATCCACGCGCGGACGCGCATCCCGTGGACATCCATCTCCAGCACCGTCGCGGACTGCTCTTTTCCATTGACCGTCAATGTCTCCATGCCGACAGCCCGCACAAGGACATCGGCCGTGGACAGCGTCGTCGGATCGAGGGTCTTCACGCGCAGTTCCTGGCCCGGCTTCAGCCGGCTCAGAGACAGTTCCAGCATCGGCGAATACAGGATGGCGTCGTCCGGAATGTTCACCGTGATCTGCCGGACGCCCGCGGGGGAACTGATGCGCGCCCGGAACGTCTCCCGCCCCCGGCGCCGTCCGTCCACGCGGATCGTGTAGCGTTCCGCCGACATCAGGAAGTAGAACTTCTGGAGGTCGTACAAGGCATTGAGCGACGCATCCGCCGCAATGGTGATATTCTGCGGCTCGCCCATGACGTTGAGATTCAGGATGGTCTTGCTGGTGACCTTGTATTGTTCAGCCGGATTCTTCTCGTCCGTGGTGATCTGCGTCTGGCTGTAGCCGATCGGCTTGCCGTGAAAGAGAATCTTCATCCACGAATCGAGGACGACGGGTCCGCCCGACAGAATGCCGCGATACCCGGGCAGCGCGCGCGTGAACCAGCCCGGAAAGGCCTCGTAACGGAACAGCCACCCGGTCATGACCAGCCAGAACAGGACTATCAGAATCTGAACCACTCGACGTTTCATGAATCGGCGCGTTGCCGTGCCTCAAGATACACCGAGAAGCCGTTCCGCGAAACTCCATTTGAATCCAGCCGGAGAAATCCGCTTGATCGCCCGACCGCACACCCTAATATTCCGGATAACGATTACTTATCAAGGAAGGTTCGGACATGGACAAGCTGTGGTACTACACACAGGGCGCGGAGCAGGAAAAGAACGGTCCGGTTCCGGAGGACCAAATCAGGCTTCTCATCGCGAGCGGCCAGATTCAGTCGTCCGATCTGCTCTGGTCCGAGGGCATGGCCGACTGGTTGCCGCTCAGCGCACTGCCACAACTGAAGAGCCCGTCGTCGCAGCTCGCCTCCGCGTTCACCGCTCCGGCCGCGTCCGGCGCGGCCGGGATTCCGGAAGGGCTGACGGGCTGGATGACTTTCGTGGCGGTGATGACCATTATCACCGGCGCGGTCTACTGCCTCAGCTGCGTCTGGATAATCATCGGCATTCCGACCCTCATTGCCGGCACGGCGCTCCTGGGCGCGAAAAACGCCATCGTGAACATGGGCAGCGTGGACGCTTCCCTCTCCGTGTTCTTCGCCAAGCTGAAATCGTTCTTCAAGATCACGGGCATCGTGTACATCATCGGATTCATCATCGGCATCGTCATCTTCATCCTGTACTTCGGCGTGATCGCCGCCGCGATTGCAGGGAAGAGCGGCATGCATCCGTAGGCCCCGCGCCGGCTCCTGCGGGCGAAGGCCGCGTCCCCATTCCAACATTAGGGATAGACAGGTAGATCGTGACCCCCCTTGGGGTTGTAACGTGGGACATACTGAAGTGGCGTCCGAGGTCTTTCTGTTGCATTTGAGGTTTGAATTCACAGCCTTGGAGGCTTTTTGGATGGTTTTTTCAAGCCTTGGATAATCCGCCGGGAAGCAAAATTCTAACATTTGCCTCACTCCGTCTGAACACGCTTTTCCGACTGTCCGCACGTTTGAAAGCCGGTGTGCTCCCTTGGCAGGCGAGCGACAAGAGTGCCGGTGCGACAAGAGGACAACAGCACAGGAGATAGTGACGATGAAGAGGTTAACGGTGTGGGTCGTGGGACTCTGCCTGCTCGGCGCGCGCGGCGCGAAGGCGGAGTGGTATGACGATATGAAGATCAAAGGCGATCTGCGTTATCGGTTCGAGCAGATCAAGGAAGAGGACAAGGATAGCCGCCAGCGCGACCGGATTCGCGCCCGGTTCGGCGTGTTCCCGCGCGTGAACAATGAAGTGGACGCGGGAATCCAGTTCTCGACGGATGAAGGCAAGACGCCCGGTCTCGGCGACCCGATCTCCGGCAACGCCACGTTGACGGATGAAGGCAGCAAGAAGGGCGTGTTCCTGGACCTGGCGTACGTGAACTGGCATCCCGAAATGCTGAAGGGACTGGACCTGTTCGCCGGCAAGATGAAGAACCCGCTTATCCAGGTGGGTGACGGCTTCCCGGTCGACGGCGATTTCAACCCGGAAGGGATTGCCGCGAAGTTCCGCACGGGCGACGAGATCGAGTTCATGGCGAACGCGGCTTATCAGTGGCTGTATGAGCGGTCCGCGGATGATGATACCAAGCTGTTCGCGGGACAGATCGCGGTGAAGTTCAAGCCGGCCGATGACATGCACCTGATGGTCGGCAGCACGTTGTACGGGTTCCAGAATGTCGAGGGGTTCGACGTCCTGGATTACAAGGCCGGAAACAACGCCTACGGGAACAGCACCGTCAAGGGCAGCGTGTCGGGCAGCACGACGAACAAGGCGTACGCCAACGAGTACATGCCGATCGAAGGATTCGTCGAATTCGGATTCAACGTCGGCTTGCCGGTAACCCTTTTCGCCTCCTACATCAACAACAGCGAGGCGGATGACGACAACCAGGGGTACATGGGCGGGCTGAAGATCGGGAAGGCGAGCAGTCCGAAGACCTTCGAGTTTGGGTACAACTACCAGGAGCTGGAAAAGGATGCGTTCCTCGGCGCGCTGGTCGATTCCGACAGCTGGGGCGGCGGCACCGACGGAAAGGGTCACCGGCTTTCCGCGAAATACCAGATCCTGAAAAACTGGCAGACGGGCGTGACCTATTTCATCAACGACAAGAAGATTGATGATTCCAAGGATTACAAGCGTCTGCAGATCGACCTGGTTGCGAAGTTCTAGTCTTACAGGGAGGGGACCCGCTCACAAGGCGGGTCCACCCCTTTCACCCCCCGGAGAATGTCATGGTCACGGATATGCAGGACAAGGAAGCCGTGGACCGCATCACTCTGCGCTATCTGGTCCGCTGCATGGTGGAGCAGTCAGGCGCGATCAGCGCGGAGAAAATGGCCCGCCGGATGGCCGTCGATGTTGAATCGGTCCGCGAGGCAGTGAAGTACTGGGTGGACAAGGGCCTGGTGGAGATCATCCGCCCGGTCGGCGTGTCCATGTCCACGGAAGGAACGAGATCCCTCACGGCAGACCGCACCGATTTCTACCGATGGATCCGTCCCACGGACACCGACTACGTCTGGCAGGCCAGTCTGATGCGCGACCCGCCCCTACCCCGGCTGGGAACCATCCGCCCCATCGTTTTCTAGCGGCGTCCTCACGGATTTCTAATAGTTCCGCGAGATGGTGGTCATGGCATGAATGAGCAAACCGATATCGTTACGAACCCGGCCGTTGAAACCTCGGGCCTGAACATCTTCTACGGCCCGAAACAGGCCATTTTCGATGTTTCAATGTCGTTCCCCCGAAAGAAGGTCACAGCCCTGATCGGCCCTTCCGGCTGCGGCAAATCCACCCTTCTCCGCGCCATCAACCGGATGAACGACCTTATCGACAATGTGCGCACAGAAGGCAGCCTGAAACTGGACGGCGAAGAGATCAACCAACCCATGGTGGATGTCATCGAACTGCGGCGCCGGGTCGGCATGGTGTTTCAGAAATCAAATCCCTTCCCGAAATCGATTTACGAAAACGTTATCTATGGACTGAGGATCGCGGGACAACGCTCCAAGTCGATCCTGGACGAGACCTGCGAAAAAAGCCTGCGGGGCGCGGGGCTTTGGGAGGAGGTCAAGGACCGCCTGCGCGAATCCGCGCTGGGGCTCTCCGGCGGGCAGATGCAGAGGCTCTGCATCGCGCGCGCCATCGCCGTGAATCCGGAAATTATCCTGATGGACGAGCCCTGCTCCGCGCTCGACCCCAAGTCGACCATCCGCATCGAGGACCTGATCGGCGAACTGCGGCGCAACTACACGATCATCACGGTCACGCACAACATGCAGCAGGCCGCGCGCATATCGGACTGCACCGCGTTTTTCTACGAGGGAAGCCTGATCGAGTTCGGGCCGACGAACCGGCTCTTCACCAGGCCGGAGAAGAAGCAGACCGAGGATTACATCACGGGACGGTTCGGATAGTCGTTCCAAACCCGCCAAATCAGGACGCGCCGGCCTTCTTCACGTATTTCTCAAGCAGATCGTCCAGATCGTCGGCGCATTTGTAGAACGACAACTCGAGCGCCTCGAACTTCCGGGTCACGTCCTTGGGGAACGATCGCCAGATTGTGCGCCGCGCGCCGCGATCCTTCGAGGGCCCCTTGGGACCGAACAGATCGTTGGCCTTGGCGGCAATTTTCGCCATCTTGAATGCGCGGATGTTCTGGAGCGCCGTGGGAGCGTAGAACGCCAGGTCTCCGGCGTCGCTCGAGAAGAACCCGCGGAACCCCGAATTGGCCACCTTTCCCGCGAACAACCAGACGGTCGCGACCGTCTTTTCCTGCTCCGTCAGCGCGCCAAACCCTACCTGCTTCATCCGGTCGAACGCATTCTGCGCTGCAATGTCGGAGTTCACCTCGATGTCATAGCCGGTCATGAACGCGCTCTTGCGGATTGCCTTGGAACCGCCTGCCTTCTTTTTTTTCATCCGTCCTCCCGGATTCGTACTCCGCCGTCACGCCTTGTCTCCAATATACCCGAACGGCGCGCGCAAGCGTATCCTACGTCCGCAGTTTCTTCGACAGCCTGGCGCGCAGGATGATCGCAGACAGGTTCAGGATCAGCACGAGCACGACGAGGGTGAACACCATGCCGTACTGCACGTGCCGGATCTCGTCGACCGCCTCGTGCTCCGTGCAGAGGTTGTAGATGTTCCACGGCAGGGCCGGCGTGGGCTGGGTCAGCGTCTGCAACAGGCTGAGCGGCTTGCCGACGCTGACGGCGGCGGTGAAGATGATCGGGGCGGTCTCACCCGCGGCCCGGCCCATGCTGATCACGATGCCGGTCAGGATTCCGGGCAGGGCCGCAGGCAGAATCACGGAGGTGATGGACTTCCACGTGCTCGCGCCGAGGCTCAACGCGGCCTGCTTGTAGGTCGCGGGCACCGCCCGCAGAGCCTCTTCCGAGGAACGAATGACGGTCGGAAGAATCAGAAGCCCCAGAGTCAGAGAGCCGGCTAGGACGCTTTTGGAACTCGAGACATGAACGGCGTTGATGAAGAACGCCAGGCCGAAGAGTCCGAAGACGATGCTGGGAACACCGGCCAGCGTGCTGATGCAGCTCCGCAGAAGCCGGATCAGCGCGTTCTCCCGGGCGTACTCGACCAGATAGACGGCGGAAATCACGCCGATGGGGACGGCGACGAGCATCGCGCCGATCGTGAGGTAGAACGTCCCGAGCACCTCGGGCCAGATCCCGCCGAAGAAGTGCGCATCGTGCGAGGCCTGGGTCAGGAATCCGCGATAGAACGTCCACCGCGGCAGAAGCATCTCGTCGAGGTGGTCGCGGACATACGGGAACAAGGGTTCCAGCGCGGTTCCCTTGAACTTGTCCGCGCGCGAAACCCATTTCTTGACGCCCGGTTTTGTCGGATCGGAGTAGTCATACTGCTCCTCGAACAGCACGCGGTGCTGTTTGACGAGCGCGCGGTCCCATCGCGCCTGCCCGTAATGGTCGCGCATCAGCATCCGTTTGCTCTCCCCGGGAATCGGACCCAGCAGGGCGCGCAACGCCGCCTTGAGATCCTTCAATTCGGCGGTGTACCGCCGGCGTTCAGCGGCGGGCTTCGCGGCCAGTTCCGCTTCAAACGCGGACAGCATGTCGTACACCGGCTTGCGCGCCGCCGCGACCCGGCCCAGATCCTCGTGAAGGCGCTTCTCGCTCCCCTCCTCAAACAAATCGAACTGCGCCTTGCGATGTTCGACGGTCGCCCGGAACACATACGCGCTGATTCCCTCGACGAAGATGGGGGTGAGAATGACGAGGAGCGACGCCGCCATCAGGACAATAGACATGACCCCGAATCCGGTAAACGAGGCATCCAGAAGCTTCCGAGTGGATGTGCCGGCCATCTACGCCATCCTCCTGCGCGTCCGCGCGACAATCCATTCACTGGCAATATTGCACAGGAACGAGAAGATCAGCAGGCAGAGCGCCATCGCGAACAGCACGTGATAGCGGGCGGAACCGGTCACCTGGTCCGCCTCGCCCATGTCGCCCGCGATCGTGGCGGTGAGCGTACGAATGGGCTCGAGGAAATTGTACCACGGTTGCGGGATCTGCGCGGCATTGCCGGACGCCATCCAGACGACCATCGTCTCGCCGACGGCGCGCATGATCCCGAGAATCACCGCCGCCGCGATCCCGCTGACGGCGGCCGGAATGATGACGCGAAGAAGCGTCTCGGCCCGCGTCGCGCCGAGCGCGTAGCTCGCCATCCGAAGATCGCGGCCGACGGCCTGGAGCGCATCTTCGGACACGCTGACGACCGTGGGCAGCGCCATGATCCCGAGAATCAGAGAGGCATTCAGCGCGTTGGCGCCGCTGGCGATCGTGAGTCCATTGAGAAAGGAAGCGGCACGCGAAAGGCCCGCCAGCGCAGCCGCACCGAACAGCCCTATGGCCAGGACGGTGACGGGACGCCGCACTTTTTCCGGGAAGCGCTCCACGGACATCTCCCCCAGGACGATCGCCAACAGGATGGAAACCGGAACGCCCACAACCCACAAGACCAGCGAAAGAGCGCCCCCGCCCTTCGTCTGAAGGAGCGGCGCCAGCACCACCAAAGCGAAGAACCCGTAGGCTACGGAAGGGATCGCCGCAAGCATCTCGATGACCGGCTTTACGATCTGCCGAAGATTGAACGGAAGCACATCGCTCAGACAGACCGCCGCCAGCACTCCCAAAGGGACGGCTACAAGCGTCGCTCCCAGCGTAACGATGGCGCTGCCGAAGAAAATGGCGAGAGCGCCGAACTCGGGCGGCTTGTGCGAAGGATACCACTGCGTGCTGGTGAAAAACTCGCGGAAGCCGCGCAGCTCGAAGAACGGGATCGCATCCTTCGCGATGAAGATGAAGATGAACAGCACGGCGACGCTCGACAGCGAGGTGACGAGGAATAGTAACGACTGACCGGCAAGAGTGGCCAGCCGCCTTCGGCGGCTGGCCTTCTTGCTGAGCATCAAGCTGCGAGCTTCGCTCATGCTTCTCCGTTATTGCACGGGGACGAAACCCTGCTCCGAAATAATCTTCTTCCCGTCATCCGTGTTGTACAGATTGACAAATTCAGCCAGAGGCGTGCCGGCCGCCGGCTCGCCGTTCGTGTACATGTACAGCGCCCGGGAGATCGGATAGCTCTTGTCGTTCACCGTTTGCGGCGTCGCCTCCACATCATTCACCGGAAGCGCCTTGAGCCCCTCGGTGAACGCCAGCCCGACGTAGCCGATGGCGCCGGCGGTGGTCATCACGCGCTGGCGGACCGCGCCGTTGCTGCCGACGTACTCCGCCTTGTCCGTCACGCGGTCGGACTTGGTCACAAGCTGCTGGAAGGTTTCATACGTCCCGCTGTTCGTGTCGCGGCTGATCACCACGATCTTCGTGTCCGGACCGCCCAACTGCTTCCAGTTGGTGATCTCGCCGATGAAAATCTGCTTGAGTTCGTCCTTCGTCAGCCCCTTCACCGGGTTGCTGGGGTGGGCGACGATCACCAGCGCGTCCATGGCGATCACGCGCTCGATCACATCCACACCCTTGGCCTTGGCCGCGGCGAACTCCTCCTCCTTCATCCTGCGCGACAGATTGCCGATGTCGGCCGTCCCGTTGATGATGGCCTTGGCGCCATTGCCGCTGCCGGACTCGCTGACCGTAATATTCACCTCGGGGTGCTTGCCCATGTAGTACTCGGCGAACGCCTTCGCGATCGGGCCGACCGTCGTGGACCCGTCGAGTACGATCTTGGAGTTCTCCGCCCGTACAGCCGTACCTGCAAGCAGGGCCGCTCCGCAAACTGCCGCTATCAAGCTCTTCTTCATTCTCGAATCTCCTTCTGGTGTTGTGTTGTCTGTCGCCGGGGCATCCCCGGTTGTCCGGCAAGCACCGTCGCCTCCGCGCATTCAGCCCGCATTATGGCTTTATGAGAAATCAGTTAGTACGCCCTTTCCCCTTGCAGGCGGCTGCCGCAACCGTAAGCTAGAGGTGAACAAGACACCGGAGGTGCGGTATGCCCGTTCATCTACAGAGGGAAATCGAGAGACTGAAGCGACAGATCCTTTCGCTGTGCGCCATCGTGGAAAATAACTTCCGACTGGCAGTGAAGGCGGTTGCCGAATGCAACAGCGCGATTGCGGCGCAGGTCATCGATGGCGACCTGCAAATCGACCAGGCGGAGATCGATGTCGAGGAGGATTGCCTCAAGATTCTCGCCCTTCACCAGCCGGTGGCGATCGATCTCCGATACATCGTCGCCGTTCTCAAGATGAACAACGATCTGGAACGAATCGGGGATCTCGCGGTGAACATCGCCAAACGCGCGCAATACTTAAGCTCGCATATGAAGATCGACATCCCGTGCGACTTCAAAGATATCGCGCAGAAAACCCAGGCCATACTCCGGAGCAGCCTGGATGCCCTGATGAACATGGATGCCGACCTGGCCCTCCAGGTCTGTTCCCAGGATGACGAGGTCGATGCCGTCAACCGCCGGATGTATAACCAGGTGAAGGATATGATCCGCGCGCATCCCGAGCAGGTCGATTCCCTCATCGCCTTGTTGTCCGTTTCGAGGTGTCTCGAGCGGATCGCCGATCATGCCACGAACATCGCCGAGGACGTGCTGTATATGATCCAGGGGCAAATCGTCCGGCATGTGGGCAAACTGAACAAGGACGCGAATTCCTGATCGGGAATTCAGCCTTGGCACACCGTCCGTTTTGGGCTAAACTCAATCTGCGTGAATGAGAAGCGCCTGAATCTTCCGCCCGACTACCACACCCATACCGTGTTGTGCCAACACGCCGAGGGCCGGCCCGCCGAGTACGCGGCCGCCGCGTGCCGAAAAGGCCTGCGGGAATTCGCGATGACCGATCACGGCCCCACCCCCCCTCACTACGACCCCGAACACCGGATGAAGATGGACCAGTTCGACCTCTACCGGGACTGGTTCGAGGAGGCGCGGGCGGAATACGAATGCAAAGTGCTTTTCGGAGTCGAGGCGGATTACTTCGAAGGATGCCTGCCGTTCATGTCGAAGTGGCTCTCCGCCCGTCCGTTCGATCTCGTCCTGGGGTCGGTCCACTACCTCGGCTCCTCCGACATGGATGATCCCGACGATCTTTCGCTCTGGGAATCATCCGACGTCAACGCGGTGTGGCGTCGGTATTTCGAACGGGTCGGCGAACTGGCGGACACGCGGCTCTACGACGTCGTCACGCACCTGGATCTACCCAAACGCGGGGGCGACCGTCCCGACGACAAGAACCTGCCGGACCTCGTTCTCCCGGCGCTCGACCGGATTGCGCGGGCCGGCATGGCCATCGAGATCAACACGTCGGGCCTCCGGCATCCCGTCGGAGAAATGTATCCCTCGCCGCAAATCCTGGAATGGGCGTGCGAGAGAGGAATCGAGATCACGTTCGGGTCCGACGCGCACACGCCGGAGAACGTTGCCTCGGGCTTCGAGGACGCCGTCCAACTGGCGCGCGAAGCGGGCTACACACACAGCCTCCGCTTCCGCGGCCGACGGCGCAGGCGAATCCCCCTGCCGGTCACATCATAGCCTGGTTCAGAGACATCACCGGCAGCAGGATCGACAAGGCAATCAGCAGAACAAAAAGCCCCACGGCCAGGATCAAGACGGGCTCCAACACGCCGATCGCGCGGGTGATCAGCCGGTCCCACTGCTGCTGATAGCGGTCGGCGGCGTTTTCCAGCAGAGCCTCCAACTTGCCGCTGGCCTCCCCGGCCTGAATCCAGCCCGGAAGCGACGCGCTGAGCGGTTCGATGGCGCGAATCGCATCGGCGAGACTCTTCCCATGACGCAGGGCCTCGGCCCCACGCTCCGACAGATGGCTCACCCAGGCGTTGCCGGTGGCCCGCCCGGCCAGGCCGACGCCGTCCACCAGCGTCACGCCTCCGCCGAGCAGGAGCGAAAGAGTCCTTGCGAAGCGCAGGTTGACCAACACGGAGCCGGCGCGCCGCACCAGGGGAATCCGAAACGCGACGCGGCTCCAGCGGATTCGCATATCGGCATCGCTCTTCAGCTTTCTTCGCAGCAATAGAAACGCGCCGCACACCAGGACGAGAAGCGCGACCGTCACGGGAAGCGTCCACTTCCCCACCGCGAGCATCCATTGCGTCAGAGCGGGCAGTTTGACGTTGAACTGGGCGAGTTGTTCGCTCCAGCGCGGGATCATGACCCCCATCATGACCACGGCGATCACAAGCGCCAGGGTGACAACGATCGCGGGATAGATCAACGCCGTCTGGATGCGGTCCTTGATCTTCTGCTGTTCTTCGAGGAACCGCGCAAGCCGGTCGAGCGCGACTTCGAGCGAACCGGAGCGTTCGCCGACTTCGATCACGGCCCGCTCGAACGGAGAAAACGCGGCGGCGCTGTGCGCCGCCGCGTCGGCCAGCGATGCCCCTTCCCGGATTCGATCCCGGATTCCGGCCAAATGAACACGGCTGGCACCCAGTTCAGGCGCGGCAATCAGGACTTCCAACGCATTCGCCAGCGGAAGCCCGGCGCGAAGAAGCGCACCGAGTTCCCGGTAGAGCATGGTCCGCGCATCCAGGTCGAGTTGTTTGCGCCAGGGCCGAAATGCCGGCGAGCCCTTCCCGCCTGCCGCGACAACCCGTTCCGCGAAGACGGACCGGGCCGCAAGCTTTTCCCGCGCCTCCTTCACATCCAAGGCCTCCACGAGACCCCGGCACGAGCGCCCCGCGGAGTCATAGCCTTTGTATTCGAAGGTTTTCATTTCGATTGCGGGGAAGCGCGCTACGACGGCGCGCCGTCGGCCGTCTGGGACCCGACAACACGGAGGGCCTCCGAAACGGTTGTGACTCCCGCCAGCACTTTGTCCAAGGCATCATCCAGGAGGGTCTTCATGCCCAGTGCCTCGACTTTCCGGCGGAATTCCTGGGCGCTGAGGCCGCCGCGCAGGGCCTCCTGAAGTTCCGGATTCATCACCATCAGTTCGAAAAGCCCGGTCCTTCCCTTGTACCCGCCGAGACAGTTCGCACACCCCTTCGCCTTCCAGATTCGCGCCCCCGCGAGCCGCCGGCCCGCGACGCCGAACGCGGAGATTTCGGCGGCCGTGGCCGAACACGCAACCCGGCACGAGGGACAAAGGGTACGCACAAGACGCTGGGCCAGCGACGCCCGCATCGCGGAGGAAATCAGGTACGGCGGAATTCCCATGTCGGTCAGGCGCAGCGGCGCGCTGGTCGCGTCGTTCGTGTGCAGCGTCGTGAAGACGAGATGTCCCGTCAGCGCCGCGCGCACGACGATCTCCGCCGTCTCGAGATCCCGCGTCTCGCCGACGAGAATCACATCCGGGTCCTGCCGAAGAATATGGCGAAGGCCCTGCGCGAACGTCAGGCCGATCTTCGGTTTGACCTGCATCTGTCCCACGCTGGGAAGCTGGTACTCGATCGGGTCCTCGATCGTCAGCACGTTAAAGTGCTCCGTGTCGAGTTCGCGAAGAGCCGCGTACAACGTGGTCGTCTTGCCGCTCCCGGTCGGTCCGGTCACGAGGATGACGCCGTGCGGCTCGCGAATAAGCCGCCGGAATCGCTCGACGGCGTCGCCGCCCAGCCCCAACGCGGTCAACGGCAGGGTCGTGGCCTCCCGGTTGAGCAGGCGGAGCACCACGCGCTCGCCTTCGGCCACCGGGATGGTGGACACGCGAATATCGATCTCGCGTTCCCCCACCCTGACGCGCGCCGTGCCGTCCTGGGGCAAGCGCTTCTCCGCGATGTCGAGCCGGGCCATAACCTTCAGACGAGAGACCAGCCCCGTCTCCATGTGCTTCGGCGGCTCGGCCTGCTCGTAAAGCAGGCCGTCCATTCTCATGCGAATGCGCACCCGGGTCTCGAAAGGCTCGATATGGACGTCCGACGCGCCCGCCTTAACGGCATCGAGAAGCACCATATTGACCAGTTGGGTCACCGGCGCCTGATCGGCCACGCGCAGAAGGTCGTCGCGCGATTTGTCTTTCGCGGCCGGCCGCTGCGGCTCCTCCTCCATGTCGTCCAGAAGATCCTGGGTGGACTCCTGTTTTCGGAAATAACAGCTCTCGATGGCCTTCAGAATGGCATCCCTCGCGGCCAGCACGGGAACGAGGTCGCGCCCGAGAAGCAGGCTTAAATCGTCAATGGCCGACACATTCGAGGGATCGCTGGTCAGCACTCCGAACCCGCCTTTCCAGCGGATCGGGAGGAGCAGATTCGTGCGCGCCCAATCGACAGGCAGTCGGGCGATCAGTTCGGGATCCAAGGCGCCTTCATCCACGGGGTCTGCCACCTCGCACCCATATTCATCGCCCAGCGCATCCAGCAGTTCCCGCGCCGTGACAACCCCCTTCTCGACAAGAATTTGCGCCACGACGCCGTCATCCGGCGGGGACTCGCGCCGGCCGAGGGCCTCCGCAACCTGTTCCCGGGTGGCCCTCCCCCGTCGCACAAGAATTTCGCCGATCGACATGGCCTATCTCCGGTCGACGGATTTGGCGTTCAGGTTCGTGGTGGAGACATCGAGGGCCGCGCGGCTGATAAAGACATCCTTCATTTTCGCGGCATCCTGAACGTCCGTGACGATGTGAGGCGTGACAAAGATCAGCAGGTTCGTTCTCTGTTTGACGTCCGACGTACTCCGGAACAGGTGTCCGAGAATCGGGATATCCCCGAGGATCGGCACCTTGTAGACGGTTTTGACGAAGTCTTCCCGGATCAGCCCACTGATGACAATCGTCGACTTGTCGGCCACGGTCACCGTGGTGGACACCTCGCGCTTGGCAATGGTCGGCGTATAGGCGCCCGCGGTCCCCTTGTCGGTGATCGCCTCGATGCTCGGGCTCAACTGCATCGTAATTTCCCGGTCCGGGTTCACATGGGGCGTGAACTTCAGCTTCATGCCCACATCCACGCGCTCGATGTTCTGAATGATATCGCGAGCCGTGCCCGCGCCGCCTTCCACCGTGGATTTCAGGATCGGAATGTTATCCACCACGCTGACGCTGGCCTCGGTATTGTTCTGCGCCCAGAGCGGCACGTTGGAAAGGATCTTCACATCCTTGTCCTTCCCCAGCGCCTGGAGCAGGAACGGCAGCTTCGGGATGATATTTCCGTCCGAATCCGTGTACGTGCCCCTGGCAATGCCGATGGCAAGGCCCTGGGGGAAAACCCCGTTGGCGACATAGCCCGCAAGCGGATCGGTCTCGCCCAGGCTGGAACTTCCCAAGGCCGTCGATTCGCCCTCCTTGGGGGCGTCAACGGTCTGCCAGCGGACCCCGAGGTCGAGGTTCTTGCCGATATTGACCTCGGCGACCAGGATTTCCACCAGCACCTGCTGCGGCACCTGGTCCAGTTGCTCCACGAGCGAGCGCACGTATTCGAAATCCTTGGCGGCCGCATCCACGATCAACGCGTTGTTCGCCACGCTCGGTTCGATCGCGATGCGCTGGCGCTTGTCCTTGTCCACGGTCTTGGCGAGAAGAGCGTTCAGACTCTTGGCCGCCTCCTCCGCCGACAGGTACTTCAGGAAAATCGCGTTCAGCCGGCCATAGCCCGAACTGGCCTCGACGTCCATCATCTGCACGATGCGCTTGACCTCCGTGAGTTGAACGCTCGTTCCCACCAGCACAAGGCTGTTCGCGCCCATCGAAGGCACAACCACCACGTCGCCGGGCACGGAGCCGGCCCCTTCGGCCACCTGCTGGATATGGCGGCTCAACACCTTGTCCGCCGACTCCATCCCGCGAATCGCCGCCATCAGTTGGACGGCGACCTCCTCCGCGGACGCATGTTCCAGCTTGATGAACTCCACGACGCGCGCCGAGCCGGGTTTATCCAGCTCGCGGATGATCTGCTCGATGCGCTTGATGTTCTCGCTCGTGTCCGTGATGATCAGATGATTGGTCGGCCCGAACGCGGCCAGCGCGCCGCTCTTGCCGCCGCGAACCATCGGCTCCAGCATCTTCCGAAGCTCGATCGAACTGATGTTCTCGACGCGGATGATCTTGGTGATGACCCCTTCGCGCCCCGAAGTTTCCCCCGCCCCCACCACGGGCGCCGCGGGAACGCCGCGCTCCGGGAGGACAACGACATTGCAGACCCCGTCCTGCTCAACCACGGAGTAGCCGCTCGACTCGAGGACGGACAGGAAAAGCGGGTACACCTCGTCGATGGGGATCTGCGGCGGAGAGACGATCGTCACTTTTCCGGTCACGGCATCATCGACGACGAAACGTTTGCCCGTCATCTCGCCGACGAGTTTCACAAGGAGCCGAATGTCGACCTGGTCGAAGCTGAAGTTGACGTACGGCGTGCCGCCGCTCCGGGCGGGAGTGTGCGCGAGACCCGCGCCCAGAACCAACGCGGCGCTCAGAAGAAGCATGGCCCGTCTATGCGCAACACGACGCACTACTTCGCGATCCCCCTCTCCGACGACTTGATGAAGTTTATCAGATGTTCGATCTCGGGGACGAGTTCGATCTGCCGGCTGATCGCTTCAAGGGCCTGGCGCGTGGAAAGCCCTTCGCGATAAAGGATTTTGTGCGCCTTCTTGATCAGGCCTTCCGTCGCCTCGGAGAACCCCCTGCGCCTGAGACCCACGCTGTTGATCGCGCGGACCTCGACGGGATTCCCGTCGGCCATCATGAACGGCGGCAGGTCCTGGGTCAGCTTCGAGCATCCCCCCGTGATCGCCAGGCGTCCGACCCGGACGAATTGATGGATGCCGCAGAGGCCGCCGATGATCGCCTGGTCCTCGATGATCACATGGCCCGCCAGGGTCGCGGCGTTGGCCATGACCACCTCGTTGCCGACCACGCAATCGTGCGCGACGTGAACATAGGCCATGATGTGGCACCGGGCGCCCACGCGGGTCGCATCGCCGTCGTTCGTGGCCGCGTTCACGGTAACGTATTCGCGCAAAGTCGTGCGGTCGCCGATCTCCACCCAGGGCGCCCCGCCCTTGTACTTCAGATCCTGGGTCATCTGCCCGATGCTTGCGAAAGGGAACACCGTACACCCCTCGCCGAGAGTCGTCCAGCCGTCCACGACGACATGGGACATCAGGCGCACCCCGTTGCCGAGTTGCACATGCGGACCTACGACGCAATAAGGGCCGATCTCGACCCCCTCGCCCAGTTGGGCGCCCGGATCGACAATCGCGGACGGATGAATCTTCGACATCGTCAACTCCTTATTCCTCGCGGTACGCAAACATCAGGTCCGCTTCGCACGCCAGATCCCCGTCGCACAGCACCCGGCCATGGACCTTGGACATCCGGAGCTTGATCTTCAGCAACTGGATTTCGATCCGCATCTGGTCGCCCGGCTTCAGCACCTTCCGGAACTTCGCATTGTCGATGGAGAGAAAATACGCGACGGAGGATTCCCGCTTCAGTATCGAGCCGAGCATGACGCCGGCCGTCTGGGCCATCGCTTCGATTTGCAGGACCCCGGGCATCACCGGATGACCCGGGAAATGGCCCTGGAACATCTCCTCGTTGATGGTCAGGTTCTTGAGGCCGACAATCCGTTCCTTGTGGTCGAACTCGATGATCTTGTCCACCAGCAACATCGGGTACCGATGCGGCAGGATTTTTATGATGTCTTCAGTCTCCATCAGCGCCATGGCAATCTCCCGTATTCATTTCGTTTATGGATCAAACAGGTTGTAACCTATAACAAAGGCTTGGGCGCAAGGAAACTGCAAAGACCGGCCGCGGTTATTCGGCGACATCCACGATTTCGACCGGGCACTCCGGGATCGAGGCCAGGAATTTCCGGCCGTACCACTTCGTGACAATCCGATTGTCGAGGATCACCACAATGCCTTCATCCGTCGCGGTGCGAATCAACCGGCCAACGCCTTGGCGGAACTTCAGGATCGCCTCCGGCAGCGAGTAATCCCTGAACGGGTCGCCGCCGCGCTCCCGGACCCGATCCATCCGCGCCTTCACGAGCGGTTGATCCGGCACGGCGAACGGAAGACGCGCGATCATGACGTTACTCAGCGCCTCGCCGCGCACATCCACTCCCATCCAGAAGCTGTCGAGCCCGAACAGAACGCCGTTCCTGCCCTTGCGGAACCTCTCCAGCATGACGTGGCGTGGGAGACCGCTCCCCTGCACATACAGCGTGAAGCCCTGGTCCGACATGAAATCGCGGACAAGATCGGCCATCTTCCGCATCAGGCTCGCGCTCGTGAAGAGGACAAAAGCGCGGCCTTGCGTTCGGGCGACATACTCCTTGATCACCGGGGCCGCCGCGGCCGGAAACGCTTCCGTGTTATTCGGGTCCGGAAGCCCGCGCGGGATGTACACGCGCATCTGCCGGGCGAAATCGAACGGCGACCCCAGTTTGAGCGCGTCGCACTCGGTCGCGCCGACACGGGTTCTGAAATAGTCAAGGCCGTCTCCCACGGCCAGGGTTGCGCTCGTCATGACCACACAATCGAGATTGCCGAACAGAGACTGCTCCAGGATCGGCCCGACCTCGATAGGGGCCGAATAGAGAACCGTCTGCTGGCGCCGCCGCCCCTCCCGCTCGACCCAGTAGACCTGATCCTCAAGCGACTGCGTCAGGAATGCCTCCAGCCCGTCCCTCATCTCACAGCCGTGCGCGCGAATCGATTTCAACTCGGTCTTCAGATCCTCGTCTTCCGAACTCTCGATCAGCCTCCTCAGGCGGGCGGCGATCTCGGCCAGCGTGTTCATCGCGGCGGTGGAGATGGCCAGCGGGCTTTGCACAACACGCTGGGACGTCTCCTCCCCGAACTTCGCCCACTTCCTCACTTCCGCGTAGAACTCCGCAATCTCATCCCAAAGCCGCGTGACGGCATGCGCCGCCTCGCCGTCCCGCAACACCCCGAGCAATCCCTTGCTGCTCTCCGGGACATAGAGCCGGCGCATCCAGTGTTCGAACGCGTAATGCGAAAGACGGAGGCCCATGTGTTCCGAGGCGACATTCTCGATCATGTGCGCCTCATCGAGAACCGCGATCCGGTACTCGGGCAGGAACGCCGCCCCACGCGTACGGAGCGCCAACTCGGAAAAGAAGAGATGATGATTCACGACCAGCAGATGCGCGTCCCGAATCCGGTTCCGCGCGCGCATGAGGAAACAGCGTTTATACTTCGGGCACTTGGCCCCCAGGCAGTTGCCGTGCTCGGCGCACACCGTCGCCCAGACATCCGAATCCGGCTGTTGCTCCATATCCTGGATGGCGCCGTCGGCCGTGCGGTCGGCCCACGCCCGAATCCGTTCCAGTTCCTGTTGTTCCGCGCTCTTGAACAGCTCCCCGCTCATCTTGCGCGCGCGGGCCAGCCGCCGCAGGCAAAGGTAGTTGCCGCGCCCCTTGACCAGCACCGCCCTGAAATCCAGCCCCATGTGCTTCTGAAGGAACGGGATATCCTTGCTGATCAATTGTTCCTGGAGAGAAATCGTGTACGTCGAGACAACGGCCCGGATATTTCTCGAAACCGCGGCATGGATCAGCGGGACGAGATACGCGAAACTTTTACCGACTCCCGTCCCCGCCTCGACAGCCAGATGATGCGACTCCTCGATCGCGTCGGCAATCGCCGCCGCCATTTCAAGCTGTTGCGGACGCGGTTCGTAGGGGAACTCCTCCCCCGCGCAGGCCCGATGGAGTCCGCCGCCGGTACGAAGGAACGCCTCCGTGGGCGCCCTGATCGATTGGCCGGATTCGGCGGGCGGTTCTGTTCGGGGCGCGATCATAGGAAGAAGCTGGGCCATCTACCATTCGACGCGCAGGTGATTCTGCGCGTCGAATGGTAGAGGCTGGGGGATTCGAACCCCCGACCCGCTGATTAAGAGTCAGCTGCTCTACCAACTGAGCTAAGCCTCCGGGGTCGGAAGGTGACTCATCGGCGTTTGGAAATCAACACTGGAAGTTAACTTTTTTTCATTTCTTCCATTTGATCACGAACCCCACGACACGGACACGGCACTTCAACTTGCGAGAATTATTACTTGAAAAGGCGTCCAACCCGGAACATAGTGTGCGTTCTTCGGTGCGAGCGTAGCTCAGTGGTAGAGCGTCACCTTGCCAAGGTGAGGGTCGAGGGTTCAAATCCCTTCGCTCGCTCCATTTTTTGCCTCACACCGGGCGGCTCCCAAGACGAGACATGCCGCCAGGTTGGAGCGGCTCGCGCGGAAAGTATATGGACACAATCCGTGTCCATCCGTGGTTCCCCCCCTGTCAACACTGCTCTATCAGTGTGCTTCCAGCATGGTGGGCGAGCCGGGAGTTGAACCCGGACGGGTTACCCCACAGGATCCTAAGTCCTGCGCGTCTGCCAATTCCGCCACTCGCCCGATTGGAAGAGAACTCTCCTATCGGCAGCGCTCCATCGCCTCGGCGATGGAATCGCATAGATAGTCGATGTTGTTCGATGTGATGCCGGCGATATTCATGCGACCGCCGACGACGATGTAGATGCTCTTTTTGTCGCGGAGGTACGCGACGAGCGCGTCGCTCAGGCCGCTGAAGGAGAACATGCCGTGCTGCCGGTTGATGAACGAGAAGTCCATCGCAACCCCCCTCTTCTTCAGTTCGTCCACCAGTGTGCTGCGCGCCGTCGCGATTCTCCGGCGCATGGCGCTCAATTCCTGATCCCAGAGAGACCGCAGTGCGTCATCCCGGAGGATGGTCGTCACGATGGCGCCGCCGTGGGCGGCCGGATTCGAGTAGATCACCCGGATGACCGTCTTCATGTGGCTGAAGGCCGCCTCGGCCGATTGGGCATCGGCGGCCACGATCGTCAACGCCCCCACCCGGTCCTGGTACAAGCCGAAGTTCTTCGAGAAGGAACTCGAGACAAAGCATTCAACGCCCGCGCCCAGCATGGTCAGGAGGCCTTTCCGGTCCTCCGCGATCCCCTCGCCCAATCCCTGGTACGCGAAGTCCAGGAACGGAATCCACTGTTGCGCCCGGGCGATGGCCGCGACTTCGCTCCATTGATCGCCGGACAAATCGACGCCTGTCGGATTGTGACAGCACACATGAAAAACGACGATGTCGTTCTTCGGCACGCGCTTCAGGGTGTCGCACATCGCGCCGAAATCGAGCCCATGCGATGCCGCGTTGTAGTACGGATAGCCCTCCGTCTTGAAGCCGGCGGCCGCAAAGACCCCCTTGTGATTGGGCCATGTCGGCGAACTCAGCCACACACGCGCGGTCGGCACATACTTCCTGAGAAGCTCCGCGCCGACGCGCAACCCGCCTGTCCCGCCGGGCGTGTGGGCCGTGCGTGCGCGCTTCTCCCGCACCACCGGATGCCCTTGCCCGAACAGCAGGTCCTGCACCACTTCCGCGTACTCCGGCGACCCTGAAATCGGTATATACGATTTCGTGGTTCGGGTATCCCAGAGAACCTTCTCGGCCTGCCGGACCGCCTTGAGGATGGGTGTGTTGCCGCTGTCGTCCACGTAAACGCCCACCCCCAGATTGATTTTCTTCGGATTCGAGTCCTTCTTGAACGCGTCGGTCAGACCCATGATGGGGTCCGCGGGGGCCGGAGCAATGGCATCAAAGATCATGGCGCGGCTCCTTACGCGTAGTACTTCCTGGCCCAGTCTTTGATGAGGTCCTGCTCCACCTTCACAATCTTGAGTTCGCGGGCCGCATTTTCCGGCGAGTCGGAAGCGTGCGCGGCATTGACCATGATGTCCCGGCCGAACTCGCGACGCACGGAACCGGGCTGGGCCTTGCTCGGATCGGTCGGCCCGAGAATGCCGCGAATCTTGTCCACCGCTTTCGGCCCGGCATACACAAGCGCCAGGCATCTCTCCTTGCCGGGCTGCGATTTCTCGTTCGCCGCCATCTTCTGCGCCTTGCACCCGGTCATGAATTCGATGATCTTGTAGAATTGGTCATCGCCGTACAGCGGGCCGAGCTTGTCGCCGATGCAGGCCTTGACGTCTTCCGGCATCTCGAAGCCCAATTCCGTTTCGAGCAACTGGCTCGCGCGCTCCGCCACCTTTCCCTTCAGCTTCTCGCGCAGCACCTGCTGAACCGGGCCGTAGAACTCCTCCGCCTCGGCCACACTCATCCGGTGGACCTTCGCCCCGACGATGCGCAGGCCCGAGCCGGAGAACAGGTCGATGATGTTGCCGGGCCGGGCGCTCGGGAAGCGGAAATTGTCGGGCTTGATCAGGACGAGCGTCCTCTGACTCTCGGCGCCTTTCGCGACATCCACCGCGTCCATGACCAGCCCGCCGTCCTTGTCGCTGTACTCCGCCCACAGCTTCAACGCGGCGGCCACACTCGCATTCGTGAACCCCACCATGACGGCCGGCTCCACGTAACGGACGTTCCCCTTCTCGTCGCGGATATAGTCCCCGTAGGTGCCCCGGATTGTGTCGGCGGACTCCGTGCTGTAACGGACATGGCCGGTCGCCTTGCCGATCCGCGCCACGGCGTCTTCGCCTTCGAACAACAGCATGAGCACGCGCCGCCGCTGGCCCGTCGCGGGATCAGGCATGTACGAGTGAAGAACATAGTCGGCGAGGATGTTTCGTTCGGCCTCGTTCGAGTCGCCTTCCTCGCGGATCAGTTGGGCATACCGTTCCACCAGTTCGCGGCTCGGACCGAACATCCGGGCCGCCACCAGGTCCAAGCCGGTCCGGCTGATAAATCGACCGATGACACCGCCGGTGCGCGATTTTGCGATTGTGTATGGATTAATCAGTGCAAAAGCCAGTTCTTTAGCCATTGGGAATCTCCACGTTTGGCTGCGTAACGTAGACGGAACTCGCGGCTTAATCAAGAGTAGAAGCAGCTTCCCGCGGCCCGCGACAATCGGTACTCTCCAGGCATGACGCTCCAACACGCCATCCCCCCGCGCGCGGCGCGTAAACTGGCCGAACTGGCCCCGGTCGTGGTCCGTATCGCGGCCGACGCCGTTGCCGCGCGCCGCCCGGCCGACGCAACCCTCGCAAGCCATTTCCGGGCCCACCGCGAGTTGGGCTCGCGTGACCGCCGGTTCCTTGCGGACCTGGTCTTCTCATTTTTCCGCTGGCGCGGGTGGGTGCGGAACCTCGACGCGAACGCCGCGCTGGTTCTCGCTCACCGGATGGATGCCGCCGATATCCACCCCTCAATCGCCCTCCTGGCCAACACGCAGGACCTTCAGCCTCTCGCTGAATTCTCGCTCGAGAAAAAAGCGGTCGCGGCGGGAAATGCGCGGATCGACCATCTGGTTCCGGACGGGTTCCGCGATGTCCTGTATGAGCCCGAGGTCCATTTCAGAAAGTGCATCGAGTCGTTCCAGAAGCGCCCGCCGACCTGGCTGCGGATCGCCCGACGGCATATCGAAGAGGTTCTCGTCGAACTTCAGTCGAAGGCCATTCCATACGCCCGACACGCTGCGATGCCTGAGGCCGTGTCCGTCACCGGCTCGCCGGCGATTGCATCGCCGCACGTCGAAATCCAGGATCTGGCCTCCCAAACGGTCGGTCACATCTGCGATCCGAAGCCCGGCGAGTCCTGGTGGGACGTCTGTGCCGGCGCCGGCGGAAAGAGCCTGCACCTGGCGGACCTCATGGAAAATCGAGGTTCGATCCTCGCCACCGACATCCGGGAATCGGCCTTGACGGAACTGCAACGGCGCGCGAAACGCGCGGGAGCGACGATCATCACGGCGCGCGGGATTGAACGCCCCGCCCGCGAAGATTTCGATGGCGTGCTCGTGGACGCCCCCTGCTCCGGCATCGGCACGTGGTCCCGGAACCCGGACGCCCGGTGGCGAACCACAAAAGACGATGTCACCGCGCACGCGGAAACGCAGACCGGGATTCTGAATGCCTCGGCAGATGCCGTCCGTGTCGGCAGCCGCCTCGTCTATTCCGTCTGCACCCTCACGAGCGCGGAGACGGTGGACGTGATTGACTCGTTCCTGAACCGGAGGACGGACTTTGTTCTGGATGGAGAGCCGCGTTGGGTCTGGCCATGGGAGGGCCCGTGCGACGGCATGTTCATCGCGAAAATGCGCCGCCGATGACCTCGTCGGCGCTATCTCCGAAGCTCCCTCCGGCGCCGGAAAAAAGAACTCGCCTATTTTTCCAAACCTTGGAAAACTTCCGTCCGATTTTTCCAACCCTTGGAAAAATCGGATCGGAGCGCTCTTGAATTACACTGAAAAAGCCAAAGAAGTCATCGCCCTCGAAATGGCGGCCCTGAAGAAGGTCCGCGACAGCCTCGGCAAAGAATTCAACCAGGCCGTGACACTGATCCTGGAGCGTCTCAAGCAGGGCGGCAAGGTGGTCGTCACGGGCGTCGGCAAGAACCTGCCCATCGGCCAGAAAATCGCCTCGACCCTGACGAGCACCGGCTGTCCCTCCATTTTCCTGCATCCGTCGGACGCTATGCACGGCGACCTCGGGATCCTGCACAACGCGGATATCCTGCTGGCGCTGAGCTACAGCGGCGAGTCCGAGGAACTGATGAATCTGATCCCGGTGGTGCGGCGGTACGGCGTCAGCATCATCTCCCTCTGCGGCGTGGCGGCCAGCGCCCTGGCGAAGAACAGCGACGTGGTTGTTCTCGTGACCGTGGACCGCGAAGCGTGTCCGTTCAACATGGCGCCGACTTCGAGCACAACGGCGACCCTGGCCGTCGGCGATGCGCTGGCCATGATCCTTCTCGAAGCGCGGGGGTTCAAGAAGGAGGACTACGCCAAACTGCATCCGGGCGGTTCGATCGGCCGCACGCTGCTGCTCCGGGTCTCCGATATCATGCGCACCGGCGAACGGCTGGCGAAAGTCCGCAAGGGCTCCTCGGTACGGGATGCGGTGCTGGCCATGACAAGCGCTCGTTCGGGCTCGGTGGCGGTCGTGGACGAACAGGATCGCGTGGCCGGCATCTTCACGGACGGCGACCTGCGCCGGCATATCGGCGACTCCTCGGGCATCAGCAACCGGTTGATCGACGAGGTCATGACGCCCGACCCCATCATGCTGGGCAAGAACCACCTGGCCGTGGACGCGCTCGCCGTCTACGAAAAGCACAATATCGACGACCTGGTTGTCGTCGATGAAAAGAAGCGCCTGGTCGGGCTGGTGGACATCCAGGACCTGCCGAAATTCAAAATCTTCTGAAGCATGAGGGGATGGAGCGTTTTGGAGTGTCGCGCCATGACACCGCGCCATCCCGCCGGCGCTCCATTACTCCATTGACCCAACGCCTCCCTCCCGCTATCTTTCCCGCCTGTTTGAACAACAATGAAAGGGCGTTTTCGCCATGCCGATGTTGATTTCTAAGTTTCACCGATTGATTCAATCGCGTCTCCTCTGGGCGACCTTCCTCGTCGTCATTGTCTTCTCCTTCGTGATCTGGGGCACGCAGATGCCGAGCCGGAGCGGGAGCGAGGAGGCCAACGCCGAGGGCAAGCTGAACGACAAGTGGGTGTCCCGCGACGAGTTCCGGAAGGCCTACTTCGACACGTACATGTCCGTCGTGCTGGCGGTCGGCCAGCCGATCAACATGACCGATCAGATCAACGAGGAAATCCGCAAGTCCGCGTGGCGGCGGATCGTCGCCATGAAGCAAGCCAAGGATCTCGGCCTGGGCGCGTCCGACGACGAGGTCAGGGCCACGATCCAGGCGCATCCCGGCTTCTCCATCGATGGCCGGTTCAACCGGAGCCAGTACAACGCGTTCGTGCAGAATGTCCTGGCCAACCTCGGCTTCAGCGAACTGCAGTTCGAGGAGCACGTCCGCGGCGAGATCGCCCTCCAGAAATTGCAGTACATGGTGCAGCAGGCCGTTCTCATCCCTCCCTCCGACATCAACAGGACCTTCAGTTCCCTGAGCGACACGTTCGACATCGAGTACGTGGCGATGACCGTGACGAACTTCGGGCAGGACGTCAGCGTCACGCGCGAGGACGCCCACAAGTACTTCCTCTCCGATCCCGAGCCGTTCAGGATTCCGGACCGGGTGCGCGTGAAGTACGTCGAGATTCCCGTGGAGAAGTACATCGCCGACATGGCCGTGACCAACGAAGACGACGCCCTCGCATACTATGACGAGCACATCGACGATTACTGCGTGACGAATACCGTGAGAGAAACGCTGACCAACCTCCTCGCCGGGGGCTCCAACGTGGTGGCGACGGTGGCGACGAGCAAGGTGGTCACCCTCGATTTCGACACGGTGAAGACGAACGTCCTCGCCGCGCTGACATTCCAGGCGGCCCGCGACCACGCAGCCGACGTGGCCATGGACTTCGTGGTCGCCCTAGCACCGGATCGCGACGGCCATTCGCCGGAATTCGAGGACGCCGCGCAGAAGGCGGGGCTGGAGGTCAAGAAGCTCGAACCCTTCGCCCTCGAGGACGAAGTGCCGGGCATCGATGCCGGCCCGATATTCAACCATGCCGCGTTCAATCTCACCTCCGCGCCGGACGAATACTTCAGCGACGCCGTTGTCGGCAGCAACCACGTCTATGTCCTCGCGCTGGCCGAGAAACTCCCCGCGCGCGCCCCCGAGTTCGACGAGGTGGCGGACAAGGTCATGGCGGCCGCCCTCGAGAGCGCCCTGGCCGAGAACCTCTCGAAGAAGGCCAACGAGATTCGCGAGGCGGCGATCCAGGCCATTGATGAAGGGAAGCCTTTTGAGCAGGCGCTCACGCCGTACAGTTTACAGTCCGTCACGATGACGAATTTCACGGCCGCCGAAGCCTCCGAGCTGACCCATGACTACATCGACATCATTCTCCGGGGCATTCTCCCCCGTAACCAGGGCGAGGTGACCGACCTGCTTTCGACGGACGATGCGGTGGTCATCGCCTACGTCGCGAAACGCGTGCCCAGCACCGACGTGACGGCCGGGGCCATGAAGCAGCAGATCGAGCAGACGGTGAAACGCCAGCGCGCACGCATCCTGTTCGAGGATTACCAGGACTACCTGCTGAGGCAGGCAAAGTTCGTGGACCGCGCGCGGACGGCCGCTGATCTGGAGGAAGAGGACGACGGCACGGACGAGGTTCCGGAGGAAGACACGCCTCCGCTCGAAGACCCGACCTGACCGTTGGGGGGGGTTACGAGCAAAGCCTTGAGAATCGCCGTGGACGGCCCTGGATCGGCTCTGCGCCCGCATCAGCCGCAAGCACAATGACGCCAACGTCTTGACGCTCGGTGCGGGTCAAACTACTATAGATCAAGCCCGACCGATCCTTGACGTTTCCTCAGCACGGCGGGTAAGGATCGAGAGATCGGTTTGGATATCTCGTCTTAAAAAATGGCGAAGATCACCAAGCGCGTGAAGCAACTGCCGAAGACCGGAACCGCCAGGCCGGCCGCGGCCGCAATCCGCTCGGTCACGCCCGAGCGGCTCGCGAAGATGATCGACCATACGCTGCTCAAGCCCGACGCCTCCAGCGCCGACATCCGGAAACTCTGCGGAGAGGCCGTCAAGCACGGGTTCTTCTCCATCTGCGTCAACCCCTCCAACGTCAAGCAGGCCGCCGCCCTCGTGCGGGGATCCGGCGTGAAGGTCTGCTGCGTCGTCGGCTTCCCGCTCGGAGCGAACGCGTCTGAAATCAAGGCCCTCGAGGCCCGGAAGGCGCTTCGCGAAGGCGCGAAGGAAATCGACATGGTCATCAACATCGGCGCGTTGAAGAGCAAGGAATATGCGCGGGTGCTGAAGGACATCCGGGGTGTCGCGGAAGCCTGCCGGAAAGGCCGCGGCTTGAGCAAGGTCATCCTGGAAACCTGTCTGTTGACGCACGAGGAGAAAGTCCGGGCGTGCGAGCTCAGCATGAAGGCCGGCGCGGACTTTGTGAAGACTTCGACCGGCTTCAGCGCCGGCGGCGCGACGGCGGAAGATGTTGCGTTGATGGCCCGAACCGTGGCGCCGAAGAAACTCGGCGTCAAAGCCTCCGGGGGGATTCGGTCCTACGGCGACGCGCTCAAGATGATTCAAGCCGGGGCGACGCGCGTCGGGTGCAGCGGAAGCGTCAAGATTCTGGAAGAAGCGCGGGGCATCCGGGCGACATCGAAGCCGGACGGCAAACATGGCCGACGCATCAGGCATGATTGAAATAAGGTCCTTCCCGGCGGTCGTTGGAGCGGCCGATGCATGGCTAAGGTCGAGATCGTTTCGCACGAGAAGACGGGCGGCGGATGCGCAGTCGGCGGCCGCCCCGCTTCGATCGATTATTGCGGGCATCATTGACGAAGGGACGCGCAACCCATGAAAGCCATCCTGATCATCCTGGATTCTGTTGGCGTCGGCGCAGCGCCTGACGCGGAAAAATTCGGCGATGCCGGAAGCGCCACGCTCCCCCATCTCGCCCGGGAAGCGGGGGGCCTCAACGTCCCGACGCTTGAAGCCATGGGGCTCGGGAATATACCGGCCCTGATGCCCGCCGGTCTCGCGATCCAAGGCGTCGCGCCGACCAGGGAACCCATCGCCTGCTACGGGGTCATGCAGCCCGTATCGGACGGCAAGGACACGATCACCGGGCATTGGGAAATTGCCGGCCTCGAAGTCAATCCGGGTTTCCATGTCTTTCCTCCGGATTATCCCTCCTTTCCGCCCGACCTCGTTAACGCCTTTGAACAGAAGACCGGCCGCCGGATCATCGGCAACAAGGCGGCCAGCGGAACGGCGATCATCGACGAGTTGGGCCCCCGACACATGAAGGACGGCTCGTGGATCGCGTACACCAGCGCGGATTCCGTGTTCCAGATCGCCGCCCACGAGGAAATCATTCACATCGACGAGTTGTACAGGGGATGCGAGACGGCGCGCGAACTGTGCGATCCATACCGGATCGGCAGAGTCATCGCCCGCCCGTTCATCGGGAAACCCGGCGCCTTCCGGCGAACCGAGAATCGGCGCGATTACGCCTTCAAACCCTCCGAACCGACCATCCTGGAGCGGCTGACGCAGGCGGGCATCCCGGTGTACGCCGTCGGCAAGATCGAGGATATCTACGCGCACCGCGGCATCACGGAGTCCAACCATACCGGCAACAACCCGTCGTCGCGGGAACTCGTCAGCCGGTGGACGCGCGAGAAGAAAGACGGGCTCATTATCGCCAATTTCATCGATTTCGACATGCTGTTCGGGCACCGGCGCGACGCCAAGGGCTATGCCCGCGCCATCGAGGAAACCGACCGCTGGCTCGAAAGCTACCTGCCGCTGCTCGCGCGCGACGATGTTCTGATCCTCACAGCCGACCACGGCAACGACCCGACGTACCGGGGAAGCGACCACACCCGCGAGTACGTGCCTTTGATCGTCTATCAGCCCGGCCGGAAGCCGAACAACCTCGGCATTCGAAAAGGGTTCTACGATATCGCGCAGAGCCTGGCTTCCTTCTTCAATATCCACCCCATGCCGCGCGGGAGCAGTTTTCTATGATTTCTTCTTCAACCGGGAACGTGGAACTTCTAACTTGGAACTAGCCTATGCTTCCTCAATGGGTCATTGAGAAGAAACGGGATGGACAGGTCCTCTCCGAAGAGGATATCCGCGCGTTTATCGACGGGTACACCCGGGGCGACATCCCGGATTACCAGATGGCGGCAATGGCCATGGCCATCTTCATCCGCGGCATGACGCCCGAGGAGACCGCCGTCCTGACCGACGCGATGATGCGGTCCGGAGACCTGGTCGACACCTCATCCATCAAGCTCCCCAAGGTGGACAAGCATTCGACGGGCGGCATCGGCGACAAGGTGTCGCTGGTCCTTGCTCCCCTCATCGCCTGCTGCGATGTCGCCGTTCCCATGATCTCCGGACGCGGGCTCGGAATCACCGGCGGCACGCTGGACAAACTGGAATCCATTCCCGGCTACCGGACCGATCTCTCGGAAAAGGAATTTGTGGAGACCGTCCGCGCGTGCGGATGTTCGATCACGGGGCAGACCGGACGGCTGGCCCCCGCGGATAAGAAGCTGTACGCCCTTCGCGACGTGACCGGCACCGTCCCTTCCATTCCGCTCATCACGGCCAGCATCATGTCCAAGAAACTGGCCGAGGGCATCGACTCCCTCGTGCTCGACGTGAAGTCCGGGAAAGGCGCGTTCATGAAGACCCGCGAGCAGGCGCGCGTCCTCGCCGAAAGCATGGTCCGGGTCGGCGCGTGCATGGGCAAAGGCATGGCGGCGCTGATCACGGACATGGAACAGCCTCTCGGCGGCGCGGCGGGCAACGCGCTGGAAGTGATGGAATCCGTCCGGACGTTGCAGGCCCAGGGGCCCGCGGACCTCACGGAAATCACGATTCTTTTCGGCATACGCATGTTGCGGCTCGCCGGCAAAGCCGGCGACGACGAATCCGCGCGCGCGACACTCGTGAAACACCTGCAATCCGGCGCCGCCTTCGAAAAGTTCAAGGAGATGGTCGAACGGCAGGGAGGCGATCCGCGAGCCCTCGATGACTTCAGCCGGCTGCCGACGGCCCGGTTGAAAGACACGATCCCCTCTCCTCGCGCGGGCTATGTCGCGGAAGTGCACGCCGAGCAGATCGGCAAGGGCTGCATCATTCTGGGCGCGGGGAGAAAGAAGACGGATGACAAGGTGGATTTCGCCGTCGGCGTTTCCGACTTGATCAAGGAAGGCGACAAGGTGGAGAAAGGCCGGCCACTGGTCACGATACACGCCAACGATACGGCCCGGCTCTCCGAGGGGCGCGCGATGATCGAACAGGCTTTCAGGATTTCCGATGAGAAGCCCGCGCAGCGGCCCCTGGTATACGAAACCATTCTGCCGAAAGGATGACACCGTGGACTCAACGACTCTCGACAAGGCGCTCAAATATGTTCGGGGGCAATGGCCCAAGGCCAAACCCTCATTCGGTTTGATTTGCGGGTCCGGCTGGAGCAACGTGGTCGCCGCGTTCCGAATGAAGGAATCCATGGCCTACGACCAGATCCCGGGGCTCGGCGCGCCGGGGGTTGCGGGTCACGCGGGACGCCTGATATGGGCAGTGAACAAGGGGCATGACACGTTCATTTTCCAGGGTCGCCGTCATTGGTATGAGGGCGAGGGATGGACTCCCGTGGCCATTCCGGTCTACCTGATGAAGCACATGGGCGTAACCGCCGTCGTCATCACCAACGCCGCGGGCGGGATCCGGAAGGATTTGAAGCCCGGCGATCTGATGCTCATCGAGGACCACATCAACTTCATCGGCAGCAACCCTCTCATCGGGCGGCACAACCCGGCCTGGGGCCCTCGGTTTCCGGACCAGTCGCGTGTGTACGACGCCAGGCTGCGCCTTGCGGCGGAGAAAGCCGCGAAAAAGGCGCATGTGAACCTGAAACACGGCATTTACCTGGCCACATCCGGCCCGATCTATGAAACGCCGGCGGAAATCCGCGCGTTCCGGATTCTCGGCGCGGATGCGGTCGGCATGTCCACCGTTCCCGAATCGCTCCTCGCGCACGCCGCCGGGTTGCGCGTGATGGGGTTGTCCTGCATCACCAATTTCGCGTCGGGCATTACGAAGGAGCCGCTCACCCACGACGAAGTGACCTCGGTGACCCGGGCCGTCATGCCCAAGATGAAAACCTTGCTGTCCGAGCTTTGGAAGGAGTTGTCCCATGAGTGAGAACAGCCCGAAGAAACTCCTCGAAGCCGCCGCGCGCGTCATGGAGAACGCGTATGCCCCCTACTCCAAGTTCAAGGTCGGCTCCGCCCTGTTGACGGATGACGGCGCCATCGTCACCGGCTGCAACGTCGAAAACTCATCCTTCGGACTCACCAACTGCGCCGAGCGGACCGCGCTGTTTACCGCTGTGGCCTCCGGAAAAACGAAATTCCAAGCCGTCGCCATCGTGGCCGACGGCGATCAGAAACCGTATCCGTGCGGCGCATGTCGGCAGGTCCTGTCTGAATTCTGTTCTCCCGGAACGCCCGTCTACATGGCCTCGCGCGGAACCCTCGACGCATTCGAGACCACCACGCTGGGCGAACTCCTGCCCAAGGTCTTCAGACTGTAGCGCCCACGGGGAGATGGGTCAGACCGTCCGCCTTGTTTCACCAGGAAAGGGCGATTTCGGGCAACAAAAACGGCCCTGAAACATGTGTTTCAGGGCCGTTAAGTTGGTAGCGGGGGTTGGATTTGAACCAACGACCTTCAGGTTATGAGCCTGACGAGCTACCAGGCTGCTCCACCCCGCAGTCCGTTCCGCAATGTGCGTTTGAAAATATCGGATGTTTGTCGGAATGCAAGAATAAACCTGTCGAAACTGGGAAACAGATGCCGGCGAAGGCAGACTGTCTACGGGTTCAATACTGTTTCTCGTATTCTCCGTGCCCCAGCCTCTTGAGCTTGTGAAAGCCCGCGCGTTTGGCACGGTCATCAAACCCGCTTCTTGATCCCCCTACCCGGGGAGGCGAAATCTTTCGCTCCACGGGGCCGCCGCATTTTGGACAGAATGCAACCGGGCTCTGCTCTATCTTCTCGAGTTGCTCGAAGCCCTTCCGGCAAAAATCGCAGCCCCTGAGTTCGTTGCAACAGATGTACTCACGAATGGGCACGGGTCCAAGTCCTCCAGAAATGGAAGAGACGCCCACAGGGGCGTCTCTTCAAGAAACCGGGCAATCTTACTTCAGACCGGCTTCCGCCGCCGCCCTGGTCGGATCGTCCTGCGCCTTGCCTGCTTCAGGAACGACCATCGGGGCCGCCGTCGAGACGCCTCCCTGCTGGTGGCTGCCGCGGATGTAAATCTCGGTTCGCCGGTTCTTCTGCATGTTGACCTCGGTGTCGTTCGGAGCCACCGGCCGGGTAAATCCATAGCCCTTGTACGTCAACCGGGCTTTTTCAATCCCTCCGACTTCAACCAGGTAATCCAAGACGGCCTTGGCGCGGCGTTCGGACAACCGGATGTTGTACTCGTGCTTGGAGGTTTTGCGCTTGTCCGCGTGCCCCTCGATCCGCGCCGTGGCGCCCGGGTCGCGCTGAAGCACCTTGACGATCACGTCGAGCTTGTCGAAGTACCGGGACTTCAGGACCGCCTTGTCGTAATCGAACTCGATGTTCAGCGTGAAGAGTTGCAGATCATCCTTCGGATCCAGAGGGTCGGTGTTGTCCTCGATCACTTCGTGCCCGTCGGCGACACCGCCCTTGTCGGTATCGCGATCGAGGGGGTTCGTCTTGTAGGTCAGAACCTCGGCGCCGTCCTTGAGGCCGTCCCAATCGGTGTCGGGATTCAAGGGATCGGTCTTGTAGGTCTTCACTTCTTCGCCGTCGGTCAGGCCGTCCTTGTCCGTGTCCGGATCGTACGGATCGGTGCCCAGCGCAACCTCCTCGGAATCGAGAAGGCCGTCGCCGTCGCTGTCGATTTCGCCGCCGCTGACCGAGTACGCCGCCGGCACGCTCGCGCCGAAGCGGTAGCTCACGCCCACGCTGTACAACTGGTGCCATTCCGAGGCCAGCCGCTGCGATTCCATGGCGAAGGCTTCGTAGCGCGCGTCCGCCCGCAGCGCCCAGACATCGTTGAAGTGCCAGAACAAGCCGATTCCCACGGGAATGCACGGGACCACTTCACCGTCACCCAAATCCTCGCCATACACGTTGATCCCCACACCGGCGCTCAAGTAGGGATCGAAATGGAGATCCTTGGTGTTGCGCAGATGGAACAGAACATCGAAGCCGGAGCGAATGCCCCATGTGTCGTTGCTGATCTGATACTTGTCGTAGCTGAAGGTGTTGTGCTTGAGGTCCGGCATGATGTCCAAATCCACCTCGAACGTCCAGCGAGGCGAGAAATCATAGCCGAGTTTCAATTGCAGGAATCCGCCGTCCTTGACGGCTTCGTCGCCCTCGCGCGTGATAAATCCGCCGCCGGCGCTCAGCGTCCACGGATGCTCCCGGAACAGATCGGCGTCGTCCACCGCTTGAACAGACCCTGTAACAGCCAAAACAGCCATCACCGCCACGGCCAACCCGGCAATCAATTTCTGCATGACTCAAGTCCTCCACATAGATTCCAAGGGATGGTTAATCGCTGTGAAAGTAGCACGATTTGAGACGAACGCAATAGAAAACAGGAACCCGCCGGAGCGGCGGATTCCTGCCTCCACGGGTTCCGTATTTCCTACTTCTTCTCTTCGATCAGGACCTGCACCATGACCCGCGAGCCCTTCGGGGCAATGGGGACCACGGTGCCTTCGATCGGGGTCCCGTCGACCTTCAGAGACACCCGGCGGGCCTTCTTCCCCGCCCGATTCGTCACGACGATATGATAGACGGCGCCCCGGTAGTTTCGCAACATGGTGAACCCCTTCCAGTTCGCCGGGATCATGGGTTCGATCTTCAGTCCCTTGTACGTGGACCGCACGCCCAGCAGGTAGTCCGTCAGGGCGCGGTACATCCACGCCGCGGAGCCCGAGTACCACGTCCAGCCGCCCCGGCCGTAGTTCGGGGATTGCGGACCGTCCACGTTGCCCGGGGTGACATAGGGTTCGGCGCAGTAGTGGTCCGGGTTCATCCCCCGGCGAACCGGGTTGAAGCTTTCGAAGACCTTGAAGCAGCGTTCCGGCGTTCCGGCGACGGCTTCGGCGATGATGGCCCAGCAACCGGCGTGGGTGTAGAGCCCGCCGTTTTCGCGCAGGCCCGGCGGATACTGGCTGAGATGGCCGATGCGCGGGTCCGGCCGGCTGAACGCCGGATAGAACGTCAGCGGCCCATAATCGCGGTAGAGGATCTTCGACAGAGAGTCCAGTATCTTCCTGCGGCGCGCCGGCGCGGCGATGCCGTGGATCAGGGCCCACGTGTTCGAGTTGATCCACATCTTGCCGATCTTGCACTTCTTCGAGCCCAGAACGCCGTGCGCGTACGTCGCGCGGATGTACCAATCGCCATCCCACGCGTACTTGTTGATGGCGTCCTTGATCTTCCCGGCCCTGGACAGGTAACGCGCTCGATCTTTCCGCGCCGCGGCGTCGTTCATCTGCGAGAGCATTTCGCTCCAGTCCGTCAGGATTCCGTAGAAGAACATGCCCAGCCAGATCGACTCGGCGACGCCGTCAAACCCGATGCACGAGAGCCCATCGTTCCAGTCGCCTTCGACCATCGTCGGGATGTTCCGCGGACAGGGACGCGCGAGGACCTGTTCGATGGCCGCGCGGCAGTGGCCGAGGATCGTCGCCTCGCCCTTGTCGAAGAACGGAACCTTCTGTTGCAGGAACTTGAAATCGCCGGTCTCCTGGATGTAGCGCAGGGTCACGAAGGGAAGCCACAGGAGATCGTCGCTGTTCTTCTTCTTCATGCCGTCTTCGATGATCGGATGCCACCAGTGGAACGTCGTGCCGTCGCGGAACTGGTGCCGGGAAGCCCGCTCGATATGCTCGCGGCAGATCGAGGAGTCCAGGGTCAGCGTCGCCAGGCTGTCCTGGAGCTGGTCGCGATAGCCGTACGCGCCGCCCGTCTGGTAGTACGCCGTGCGCCCCCACATCCGGCACGAGACGGCCTGGTACGGAAGCCACTGGTTGACGAGCAGGTTCACGGAATCGTCCGGCGTACAGACCTGAAGCTGTCCCGTCAGGACGTCCCACATGGCCTTCATCTTCGTGAGTTCGCGCTCGACCTGGCCCTTTCGCTCATACCGCCGGATGATCGCGCGGCCCTCGGCCTGCGTGCGAACGGCGCCCAGCAGATAGGTCACGCTCGTCGTCTGACCGGGCCGCAGGATAATCTTGTTGTGAAGCGACGCGATCCCGTCATTCCACCGGCCTTGCACATTCGTCAACCGGCCTTCCCGGACGGCCTTCGGGGCGGTCAGTTCACCCAGTTGGCCCAGAAACGCCTTCTGATCGCTCTCGTAGCCGACCGGTTTCGGGAACGCGGTGTGGAATCCCGTGTACTCGTACGGACGGGACCAAGGCCGGCCGCTCGGGTCAGGCAACCCCCAACGCGTCTTGCCGGCCCAGAACGTGCCGAGTTTCCGATCAATCGTTGTCTCGATAAACAGCTTGTCGAATTCGCGGTGGGAGTCCGGCGAAACGCCGAGACACCACTCGAAATAGGTGAACAGGCTGAGGCGCCGCGTTTTGCGCGAGGTATTCTTGAGGGTGAGCGACCACACTTCCACCGGCGACCGGCTGTCCACGAAGTACGTGACGCTGGATTCCACATCGTGCGACAGGCCGGAAATGACGGAATACCCCATCCCGTGACGGCACTCGTACTTCCGCAGGGGTTTGCACGTGGGCTTCGGCGTGGGCGACCAGAACTGTCCGCTGTCGTCGTCGCGAATGTAGATGTACTTGCCCCAGTGATCTCGCGTGAGATCCTGGTCCCAGCGCGTCAAACGGTTGAACTGCGCGTGATCGCGCCACGAGTAGCCGCTGCCGCTTGCCGAGACGATGGCGCCGTACTGGCCGTTGGAAATGACGTTGACCCATGGGCGCGGCGTGTCCGGACGCGTAATGACATATTCGCCGCGCTCGACATCAAAGTAGCCATACTTGTTTCGATACAGTTCTTTCATGCTGATTCGTGTCCTTTGGTTGTTCTGTACATCTATTTCGAGCCCATGAGCACTTCCACCACATGCACACCGCGATCCGGGAACAAGGGCAAGAGAGAGCCCCGCAGCATCTTTCCATCCACCTTGATCTCGCGCACCCCCTGATGGACGCCGTCCGGATTCGAGATCCGGATGTCGTACCGCGTTCCGCGGAATCGCCGGACAATACGGGACTGTTTCCACCCCGACGGCAGGCAGGGATCGACGATCAGCCCGTCCAACGTCGGGCGAACGCCCAACAGGTTCTGGGTCACGGCGACAAAAAACCAATCGGCGCTTCCCGTCAACCAGGTAAACGCGCCTTCTCCGTAGCGGGGATTGCCGGGACCCATGACGTACTCCGGAAATACATAGGGCTCGGTCTTGTAGGACTCGATATCCTTGTCCAGGGAGTTCGGCATAAGTTGACGGATTGTCTTGTAGGCCGCGTCGGCGCGCCCGAGCGCGTAATCCATCATGATCTTGAACGCCCCACCGTGGATGAACACGGAGGCATTCTCCTTCGTGCCGGGCGCGAAGGCTGTGATGCGCCCGATGTCCGGGTTATACTTCGTGTACGGCGGCGAGAACAGAACCGGGCCGAACGGCGTATCCAGCGTCACGTCGATCTGGTGCAAAACCTTCTTCTGCTGTTCCTCGTTCGGAATTCCTGCGAGGATCGCCCACGTCTGAGAGTTGAGCTGGCAACCGCCCTCTTCGTTCACCGGCGAACCGATCGGCTCGCCCTTGTCGTTGAACGCATACACATAGCGGTCCCCCGCCCACGCGGTCCGGTTGATCAGGTCCTTCATGGACTCGTAACGGCTTTCGCAATCGCGCACCGTGTCCGCGTCGCCAATGAAGCCGGCCAGTTCCTTCAGCATGTTCAGCCCGACGCAAAGCCCCATGGCCAGCCAGACGCTTTCGCCCTTGCCGCCGATGCCCGTCCTGTCAAACGCGTCGTTCCAGTCCTGCGTGCCCATGAGAGGCAGGCCCCGCTCGCTCTTGGCGCGATCCTGCAGGAACTGCATCGCCTTGCGGACATGTTCGTACAACGTGTCCGATCCGCCGTCGTAATACGGAATGCGCTTCTCCAGGATCTTCACGTCGCCGGTTTCCTTGACGTAAGCCGTCACCAGCAGGGGGAGCCAGACAGGAAAATCGGCGGGAGCTTTTCCCTCGTTTGTGCCGGTCACGTACGACCAGCCCGCCATCGGCTGCCCCGTCTTTCGCTGGTGCTTCGCCAGGGCGATCATGCGTTCGCGCGCGTAGTCCGAATCCAAGGCCAGGAGCCCCCACGCGTCCTGGGCGGTATTGCGGAACCCGAATTCGCCGTGACCCTCGTGGTAGTACGTTGCCGACCTGCCCCAGTGGTTGTTCATCGCCACCTGGTACTTCAGCCAGACGTTCACGAAGTCATCGAGTTGCTTGTCCGGCGTCTCGATCATCACGCGATCAATCATCGCGCGCCAGCCCCGCTTGACGTCGCGAAGCGCGCGCTTGCACGCGTCCGCCGAACGGAATTGGGCGAGCTTCCCGGCCGCCTCGTCCTCGCTTTCCGCGAGACCCATCACCACGCTGAACGTCTTTGTTTCGCCGGGCTGGAGCGACAGTTCGTGCTGCAACACGCCCACCATGTTGTTGCCGCGCACGCGCGAGCGGGTGCAGCCCTTCCCCTGAAGGGCCGCCGGATGGGCGTAATCGCCGGCGGCGCCCACGAAGTTTTCGTAGTCCAGATCGTAGCCTTTGACGGGAAGGCTTGAGCCCATGAACGCATGAAACGGCCACGGCTTGTTGGCCCACGGGAACTTGCCCGCCCACACCGCCTGAAGACGCTCGTTGAAACAGCCCTCGTTCATCAGAACCGTAAGGTTCCGGACCGTCAACTCGGACTCCCAGTGACCCAGGTGCCACTCGATGAACGGAAAGATATCGACCTGCCTCGGCTGCCGGGATGTGTTCTTCACCTCCACCATCCAGATCTCCAGCCGTTCCTTTTCAGGGACAAAAAACGTCGTCACCGCCTGAATGCTTTCGTATCGGTTCTTGATCCTGGTGTAGCCCAGACCGTGCCGGCACTCGTACCGATCTCCCCGGTTGCACGGCGCATACGTGCCGCTGCACACGACGCCGCTCTCGGCGTCGCGGATGTAGAGGTAACGGCCCGGCCGGTCATTGAGGTAGTTCGCCGGCGCCCAACGCGTAATTCGGTGATGCGCCGGATCAAGGTACCAACTGAAACCGCCGCCTGTCTGACTGATCACCCCGCAATACTCACCGTTTGAAAGATAGTTGATCCACGGCCGCGGAGTGTTCGGACTCCGAATCACGAACTCATGCGCCTTGCTGTCAAACTCGCCATACTCTGTGTACTTCTTCACTTTTGACTCCGATATGAAATCGGTTACTAACTGTTGATTCATCAGTTGTGAGCGTTCGCATTGGTGGATATTTCCGTGTTTTTGAGCGAGATCAAGTCTTTTAGCGAAAAAAACGAGGGAATAGCCAATTAGCGGCTTTTCAGGAGTCAAAAATGCCGATTATTGACGGTCTGAAGACATTTAATGGGTGTCGGAAGAGGAATTCTTCCTACCAACCGAGCATCCCCGTGAACAGGGCGAACACGAGGAGTACGCATACGGCGCAAAGGCCGGCGGAATAGACAGGGAACGGGCTCTGATCGATCTTCCGGCGCTGCAACTTGGAGATCAGCGCAAAAACCGCAAGCGCCAGCGATACAAGCAACACGGAAAGGAATGTGACAAAGTTCTGCGGGTAATGCGCCGCCGTCGTCGCGCCGGGAGATCCCGATCCATGGGCCGCGGCAGGACCGACCAGCGGGAGAAGCATACACACCAGATAGAACGACAGCCCCGAAAGAATGGTCAGAACGCTTCCCACCCCAGGCCGCGCAAAGAAGGGCAGTTCCACGACTTCCTGTTTATCGGGCTTCTTCATTGTCCACGTTCTTTCGACAGCACACCTTGAAAAACGTTCGGTAAATTAGCGATATGCACGCTGGAGGACAAGGCAAATACTTCAACATCCCCCATCCGGCAACGATCGGGGTTCCGTGTCTTCCGGCTCCGGCTTTGTCTTCCACCGCCGATGAATCCATATCCATTGATCCGGGTATGCGCGAATCATGTTTTCGATGATCTTCGTGCAGTCCCGGGTGAACGATCGTATCGTTTCCGGCTCGCGGTCGGGCGGAGAATCCAGCGGCGGGAGAACCTTCACCAAATGCCGGCCGTTTTCGCGCCGGATCATAAAGACCGGCAGCACCGGCGCGCCGGACTGCGCGGACATGTACGCCAGGCCCGGAGTCGTACAGGCGGGCTTGCCGAAGAAGTCCACGAAGATGCCCTCCGTATTGATCATATTCTGGTCGAGAATGAACCCGACCAACTCCCGTTTTCTCAACGCCGTCAGACACGTCCGATACGAGTTATGCGCCGGCACGAATTTCACGCCGAAGCGCCGGCGAAGACCCATCCAGAACTCATTCACGGCCTTGTTCTTGATGTTCTTCGAAATGACCGTCAGCGGATATCCGAGGCGCGGCACAATCGTGGCCAGCAAATCCCAGTTCCCGAAATGCGCGGTCAGCACGATGGCGCCTTTGTCTTTCCGGAGGGCTGCCCGCGCAAATTCCTCGCCCTCAATTTCGATGCTCTGCCGGAGGAATTCGTCGGTCACCTTCCCCAGCCGCAACGTCTCGGCGAGATTCATGCCGAGGTTGGCGTACATCCGCCGGACGATCCCGAGAATCTCAGAACTCGATTTTTCCGGAAACGCGAACGTCAGCGCGCGGATCGCATCGCGCCTGTGGTAGCGGAGGACCGACCCATAGATCCACCCCAGGCCGCGCCCGAACGCCAGGGCAATCCGCAAGGGAAGCCACGAAAAAAACGCGCAGAGGAACCGGAAAATCAACTTCATGTCTGTACGCTTATAGAAGGGCGCCCGGGAAAACTCAACACGGCGGTTGATATCCGCTCCTGTCCGGGCCTTTCCAGGGCGCGGTTTTCCAGCGGTAATGGACCCAGGTCCATTGTTCGGGATGTTCCCGGATGATCTGCTCAAGGACCGCCGTGCAATGCTGCGTAAAGGCGCGAACGGTCTCCGGCTCGATATCCGCCGGAGGATCGATGGCGGGCAGAACCCGGATTACATGACGACGATGATCCGGCTGCCGGCAGATGAACACCGGAACAACCGGCGCGCGGGATTGAAAGGCCATGTAGGCAAGCCCCGGAGTTGTGCACGCGGGCCGCCCGAAAAAATCCACGTAGATTCCCTCGTCCCGGGTCATGTTCTGGTCGAGCATGAACCCGATGATCCCGCCGTTCTTCAGGGCCTTGAGGCAGGGTCGGTAGGAGTTGTGCGCGGGCAACACGCGCGAACCGAACCGTCGCCGGACACCCCACCAGAACTCCTGCAACGACGCGTTCCGGATCGACTTGGCGATGATCGTCAGAGGATACCCCGACAACGGCGCGAGAGTCGCCAGCCACTCCCAGTTTCCAATGTGTCCGCACAAGGCCAGAACGCCCCTGCCCTGCTCATGGGCCGATTTGAGATTCTCGATATTCTCCACGGAAACCAGATCGCGGGCTTCGGCTTCACTCAGCCCCGGCAGGCGCATCATCTCGACAAACCCCATCCCCATGTTCGCGTACATGCGCCGAAGAATGTCCCTGATTTCGTCCGCCGGCTTTTCGGGAAAAGAGAGGGAAAGCGCCGACTGCGCGTAGGCGCGGCGATAACGGACGACCGATCCAATCACCCACCCCAGCGCGCGGCCCAGGGCCGGCGCGAAGCGCAACGGCAGGCAAGAGAATAAGGCCGACAATGCCTTCAGAATCCGCTTCATGCACGACGTTCAGCAGGTCACGCGAGCAGCCACCGCACGCGAACGGGCTCATTCCGACTCCGGACCTGCACCTCGGCGAAAGAATGTCCGGATTTCACCGTTCCTGCAAGGCATTCCTTCGTGATGCGACAGGGAACGGAACGCCACGCCTTGTTCCCCACGCGCGCCTCCGCGCACACACCCCGGGGCCGATCCACGCGGCTGCGCAGGACATACACCCGGGCCTTCGGCATTCCGTCGTAAGATCCGCGCGGCGCCGAGACCGACAGTTCGATCTCCATCCCCCGCTTCTTCCCGATGATCTTCGTCCTGGCGAAACGACCGCGCTCATAGTCCCGGGTCCGGCCGTCATCCTCGTAGAGAACGAACTCGGACGTCTCGAACGGGCTCGGATAGTAGTCGAACTGAATCTCAACCGGAACGGCCGCGCCCAGGTTTCTCCCGACTCTCTGGCATGGGATGATCGCGCCTTCCCGGACGTAGGTCGGGATGCGTTCCACCGGGATGTCGATGGGCCCGTCGCGCATGCCGTGATAGACCTCGTCGGTCTCGAGACCCATCCAGTTCCCGTTCGGGAAGTAGGCGCGCTTGCGCAGCACCTTCGAGCGCTTGTCCACGGGAGCGTCGGCCGGGATGACCAGCAAATCGCGGCCCAGCGTGTACTGATGCTTGCGCCAGAGCGCGCCGCCGTCGTTGTCGTTGTATTCGAGGTACAGCGGGCGGGCTATGGGCATCCCGGTCTCGTGCGCCTCGCGGGCCAGCGTGTAGAAATAGGGCGCGAGCGAATAGCGGATGCGCGTCTGCTTGCGAAACAGCTTTTTCGCCGCCGCGCTGTACTTCCACGGCTCGCGATCGCCATGATCGCTGTGCGTCCGGAACACCGGGCTCATGGCTCCGAATTGGGACCACCGGATGAAAAGCTCCTCGTCGATCTTCCTGCCGAAAAATCCGCCGATATCGTGCGACCAGTAAACCGCGCCGAGGTTGCCGGACCGGGCGGTGAATTCGATTTGATGCCGGAGCATGTGCCATTCCGACGGCGTGTCGCCGGAAAACTGGACGGGATATCGATGGGAGCCCACACCGCCCCAGCGAGCCAGGATGAGCCCGCGCTTGTTCGTCTTCTTCTCGGTCAGCTCGAAGTAGATGCGGTTCGCCCAAAGCTGACTGTCCGTACCGGGAAACGGCGGCTTGACCCAGCCGTCGATCCACCAAAAATCCATGCCCTGGTCGAAGAGAGGCCCCAGAAGAACGTCGCACCACGCCTTCACCGCCGGCTTGCGCGACCAGTCGCACGCCCACTGACCCTGGTGAGGAAGCGCGCCGAGCCTCTTCTCGATCTCCGGGATGTGGCTATCGTTCGCCGGCAAGGCGTCATATTGATCATAGCCCGGATGATCGTTCAGCGAGGTCTGAACCCCGAGATCGCGCAGAACCTTCATGGTCCTCCGCGGATTCGGGAAGAACTTTTTATTCCAATCGTATCCGCCCCATCCGCCGCGCCAGTCCGTGTCCACGATCATCACATCGATGGGAATGCCGTCCTTGCGATAACGCTTCACGAGGTCGATGACTTCCCTGTCGGTGTACGCGTACCATCGGGAGTACCAGAATCCGAACGTCCAGCGCGGCACCATGGGAATCGGCCCGAAAACGGTCACAAAATCCTTTAAGGCGCCCTTGTAATCGTTGGCGTAGGCGAAGAAGTAACCATCGAACTGAACCCGGTGGCCGAGGCATTCGGGCCAGTCGTATTTGTCGTTCCAATACACTCTCGCCTCGTCGCCGACAAAATGTCCGCCGTCCGTGCTCAAGATTCCCTCAACCGGATAATGCCGGGGCCCGCCGCACCATTTCCATTGATCGAGCGAACGCGTCACCGTGCCGAGATTGCCGCCATCGCGCTTGCCGGGCGTCCACACCATCCGCCCGCCCGTACTGTTCCGGTGCACGATCTTCAGATTTTCGGGCGAAAAGACCTGTCCGTCATCGATGTACTGGAGTTCGAATTGGGCCGTGCGGAGCGTCAGCGTTTTTCCCTTTCGCATCACTTCCGCCGACACGGCCTTCGCCGCCCGTCTGCCCACGAGGAGCGACGGCCCCGTGGAAAACTTTCGTCCGTGGGAAAACTCGAGCCGGACACAGCCTTCGGAGAAGACGGTGAAGCGGGCATTCCCCTGGACAACGGGTGTTTTTTGGGAGCGCATGACGATCCCTTTTAATGCTGGTTCCAACGCTCCACGGACCGGCGCGGAGCCTGCGGATCGCAAGCCGCTACAAGCCACAGGATTCCACTAGCTGGTTCCGGCCAGTTGGCCGAACTTCAAACGATCGTCTGCGGCTGTGACCTCGATCACTTCCGACTTGATAATATTCCCCTTCAGAAGCTCCTCGGCGAGGGGATCTTCAAGGTATCGCTCCACGGCGCGCCGCAACGGACGCGCTCCATACAGCGGATCGAATCCCTTCTCAAGCAGGAACTCGCGCGCCGAATCGGCGAGGTGGATTTCGATGTTCTTCGCGGCGAGCCGGTCCCGGATCTTCCGGACTTCAAGTTCCAGTATCTTGACCACGTCCTCGCGGTTCAACTGCCTGAAGACAATGACTTCGTCCAGGCGGTTCAGGAGTTCGGGCCGGAAAACCTTCTTGGCTTCCTCGAGCATCTGGCGCTTCAGCGAGGCGTAGTCCGCGGAGACGTCCCCCTTGCTGAATCCGAGCCCGCCGCCCTTGCGGACGAAATCCGAACCCAGGTTCGAGGTCATGATGACGATGGTATTCCGGAAATCCACCGAACGGCCGAGGCTGTCCGTGAGTTTCCCTTCCTCCAGAATCTGGAGGAGAATGTGCATGACGTCGGGATGCGCCTTTTCGATCTCGTCGAACAGGACAACGGAATACGGCCGGCGGCGAACCCGCTCGGTCAACTGGCCGCCCTCCTCATACCCCACGTACCCCGGAGGCGAACCGACGAGTCGCGACACGGCGAACTTCTCCATGTACTCGGACATGTCGATCTGGATCAGCGCGTCGGCGTTGTCGAACATGAACTCGGCCAGCGCCTTGGCGAGCAGGGTCTTGCCGACACCCGTGGGGCCCAGGAAGATGAACGAACCGATGGGCCGCTTCGGATCCTTCAAGTCGGCCCGCGAACGGCGCAGGGACTTCGAAATGACCGCAACCGCTTCCCCCTGTCCGACCACCTTGTCCTCGATATCCTTTTCCATATGGAGAAGGCGCGCCATCTCGACCTCTTCCATCTTGGTCAGGGGAACGCCGGTCCACTTCGAGACGATGACCATGATATCCTCGGCGTTGACGGTGACGACCGCCTCATCGCGGGACTTCCGCCAGGTCTCCATCAACTTTTCCATCTCCTCGCGGGACGTTCGCTCCTGATCGCGGAACGACGCGGCTTCTTCAAAATGCTGGGCGCGAATGGCCTCCTCTTTCTGCTTTTTGATCTCCTCGATCTTCTTTTCCTGCTCCTTGATCTCGGGCGGCCGCGTCATCGCGGCAATGCGCGCGCGGGCGCCCGCCTCGTCCATCAAGTCAATCGCCTTGTCGGGCAGGAACCGGTCGGTCACATAGCGCGAAGACAGGGTGGCCGCTTCAGCGATCGCGTCATCCGTGATCTTCGCGTGATGATGTTCTTCGTATTTCGGCCGCAGGCCCTTCAAAATCTCGATGGTTTCCTCGACCGAGGGCTCGCGCACCTTCACCGACTGGAACCGCCTCTCGAGCGCGGCGTCCTTCTCGATGAACTTCCGGTACTCGGCCAGCGTGGTCGCCCCGATGCACTGCAGTTCGCCCCGGGAGAGCGCGGGCTTGATGATGTTCGAGGCGTCCATCGCCCCTTCCGCCGAGCCCGCGCCGACAATCGTATGCAGTTCGTCGATGAAAAGGATGATATTCTTCGAGCGTTTGATCTCGTCCATCACCGCCTTGATGCGCTCTTCAAACTGGCCGCGGTACTTCGTCCCCGCCACCATCAGCGCCAGATCGAGCGTGACCACCTTCTTCTCGCGCAGCAATTCCGGCACATCGCCTTTGGCAATGGCCTGGGCCAGCCCCTCGACAATGGCGGTCTTCCCCACGCCTGCATCGCCGAGAAGCACGGGATTGTTCTTCGTCCGCCGGCATAGAATCTGCATGACGCGCTCGATTTCGTTGGCGCGCCCGATGACCGGATCGAGCTTCCCCTTGTTCGCCATCTCCGTCAAATCGCGGCCGAACGTCGACAGCGCCGGGTTCTTCCCGTCGCGCGGCGCGGCCGGCTGGTTGGGGCGCGGCGCCTCGCCGGGTTCGGCGGAATCGGGAAGCGGCTCCGCGTTCGGATCGTAATTCGGGTCCAGTTCCTTCATGACCTCGATGCGGGTCTTGTCCAGATCCACAGCGAGGTTCTTCAGGACGCGCGCAGCCACGCCCTCGCCTTCGCGAAGAAGGCCCAGAAGGATGTGCTCGGTTCCCACGTAGGCGTGGTTGAGCGCCCGGGCTTCGTTGCCCGCCAGCGCGAGCACCTTCTTGACGCGCGGAGTAAAAGGCACATTGCCCACGGTCTTGGTCTCGGGGCCAACGCCGACCGCCTTCTCAACCTCCAGCCGGACCGATTCGAGGTTGACGTTCATCTTCTGGAGAACGTTGACGGCGACGCCCTGCCCCAAGACGATCAGGCCGAGGAGAATATGCTCAGTCCCGACGTAGCCGTGGTTGAACCGGTCGGCTTCCTTGCGAGCCAGCTGTAGAACCTGTTGCGCCCTTGGAGTGAAATTATTCATGTATCAATTCGATCCCGGCCCGCCCTTTTCAGCCTCTTTCAGTTTTTCCCTGACGAGACCGGCCCGAGCCTGATCCCTGTCTTTCGCCTTCAACTTCTTGCCTTCGGACTTCTGCAGATGCGCCGGCTGGGTCATGAGCAACAACTCGTCAACGACCCTTCGGTTCATTTTTTTCAGTATACCCAAATCAATGCCGAGACGCAAGCCGGAGAGCAGATCCAGCGCTTCCTTCGAGGTCAGAATGTGCGCGTGGGCCAGAATCCCGTAGGCCCTGCCGACGTGGTCGCGCAACATGGCCTCCTTGCGTTCCATCAGCCGCGCCCGGGCGTTTTTCTCGTGTTCGACGATCTCCAGGACGACCTGCGTCAAATTCGCGATCGTCGTTTCCTCTTTCTCACCCAGGCTGATCTGGTTCGAGATCTGGAACATGTTGCCCACCGCCTCCGTGCCCTCCCCCCAAAGCCCGCGAACCGCCAGGCCGATCTTGCTCACCCCCTTGACGATCGGGTTGATGTCGTTCGCCAGTACAAGCCCCGGGACGTGCAGCATCACGCTGGCCCGCATGCCGGTTCCCACGTTGGACGGGCAGGCGGTCAGAAAACCGAAGCGCGGCGAGAACGCGTACGAAACGTGCTGCTCGATCTCGTTGTCCATCGCGTCGATGGCCTTCCAGATCCGGTCCAGGTCCAGTCCCGGCCGCATGACCTGAAGGCGCATGTGATCTTCTTCGTTAACCATGATCGACATGCTTTCATCGACCGCCGCAACCAGCCCGCTGCCCTTGCCCTTCTCGGCCTGCTCCCGGCTCATCAGGTGCCGCTCGAAAAGAACCTGCTTGTCCAGGAGATCAATCTCGCCCATCGAGAGGGCAAAGGACGGCGTCATGCTCTCCAGACGGCCCAGAACGGGCTGGAGATCCTGCCAGATATGCTCGCACTCGTCTTCGCCGGCCCAGCCCGGGAACGCGCGATTCTTGAGATTCCGCGCCAGCCGGAGCCGGCTGCTGACAACCGTTCCGGTGTCCTTGCCCGCAGCAAGCCAGGCACCGGGCTGTTTGAGAAGGTCATCAACCGTCATGATGGCCCCTTCTTCTCAGCCTCTGCCGCGCGCGACCGGGCGCCCTGGATCTGATCCCGGAGCCGGGCCGCTTCCTCGTAGTTCTCACGGGCAATCGCCTGGTCAAGGGCCTTCTGCAGGGCCACGATCTCCGTCGACAAGCGGACCGCCGTTCCCTCGCGGGAAGGGACCTTGCCCATATGCTGGTCGCTTCGATGCATGGCCTTGATGAGCGGAAGTAGTTCCACGGCAAACGTTTCGTAGCAGTCAGGACAGCCCAGGCGGCCCGTTTTCTTGAAATCCGCGCGTCGGAAATGGCACTTCGGACAGGACCGCTCCGGCGCCGCCGCCGCATCACCGGATGCCTGGCCCATGCCCAAAAGAATATCCTGGATGGACAACGGGCCGTGGATGTCAAAGCCGCTCTTGGCGGCGCACTCCTCGCAGAGATGCACCTTCTTGAGCGCGCCATCCGTCACCTGGGTCAGATGGACCGTCGCCTCCCGTTCATTGCATGATTCGCAAAGCATCAGGACTCCTTGCGGCGCCGGAATCCAGAAAAACCGGGGGAATTGATCCACCCCGCTCCGCACTCAGCGCTCCGCCACTCCAACGCCCCATCCCTCCATTCTTTCTCACTTGATCGGTGTACCGGAAATCCGCGCGAACGCCCGGAAATGGCGCGTAAGCTCCTTCGTGACAGGGCCCGGCTTGCCGCTCCCGATAACCCGGCGATCCATGTTCACCACGCTGATGATCTCGGCGGCGGACCCGGTCAGGAACATTTCGTCCGCCGTATAGAGATCATACCGTGCGAGCACGTCCTCCTTGACCTTGTAGCCGTGCTCCGGCGCCAGTTTCATCACCACCGCCCGCGTGATGCCCTCCAGCGAACCGCACCAGGACGGCGGCGTGATCAGCGTATCGCCGCGCACGATGAAGATGTTGTCGCCGGACGCTTCCGCCACATAGCCCTGCGGGTTCAACATGACGCATTCCATCACGCCCGCGTTGATCGCCTCGATCTTGGCCAAAATGTTGTTCAGGTAATTCAGGCTCTTGATCCGCGGGTTCGTGGCCTCCGGCGGATTGCGCACCGTCCCGACCGTCACCACGGACAGCCCCGTCTCATACAGTTTGGCGGGATACAGTTGGATACCGCCCGCGATGATAATGACCTGCGGCGTCCCGCACGTGTACGGATTCAGTCCCAGCGTGCCGACCCCGCGCGTTACCACCAGGCGGATGTACCCGTCCACCACCTTGTTGGCCTTGCACGCGGCGATCACCGCCCTGGCCATTTCCTTCTTCGTCATCGGGATGGAAAGCGCAATGGCCTGCGCCGACCGGTACAACCGGTCCACATGCTCATCCAGCATGAACACACGGCCGTTATAGGCGCGGATGCCCTCGAACACGCCGTCGCCATAAAGCAGACCGTGATCGAACACGGAGACATGGGCCTTCGCCTTGTCCACCAACTTGCCATTCATATAGATCTTCATCGTGTTGAACTCCTCTTAATCACTCTAGCCGTAAATTCGGATCAAACCAAGCTTCCATCTTTCAGCGTGATCTGGCGGTCGCAACGCCGCGCCACCGCGTCGTTGTGCGTGACCACGACGAGCGTATGCCCGCGATTCCTGGTCAGATCAAACAAATACTGCAGAACCAGGTCCCCGGTTCCTGAATCCAGATTCCCGGTGGGCTCATCCGCGAGCACCATCTCGGGATCGTTCATCAACGCGCGGGCCAGGGCCACCCGCTGCTGTTCGCCGCCCGAGAGTTCCATGGGACGGTGACGCGCGCGCCCCCCCAGCCCGACCTGCTCCAGGAGGTCCATCGCGCGCCGACGATTCCTGGCCGCCATGCGGCAGGCCCCAAAGCGACTCATCGCGGGAAGCATCGCGTTTTCCAGCACATCCAGTTCAGGCAGGAGATGGTACGCCTGGAACACGAACCCCATCTTCGTCGCGCGAATTTCGTTCCGGGCCCGGCCAGGCAGGTCGAACAGGCTCCGGCCGTTAAAGAGCACCTGCCCCTGCGAAGGCTGATCGAGACCGCCGAGCAGATGAAGCAGCGTGCTCTTGCCGGCGCCGCTCGCGCCCATGATGGACAACGTTTCGCCCCGCTTCACGCGCAGGGAAATCCCCTTCAGGACATGCAGGGACGAATTGCCGATCGTGTAGATCCGGTGCAGGTTCTGCGCCTCGATATGGACATCGTTCACACTCATCGCTACTCGTACCTCAACGCGCTGACTGGATCCAGCTTGGCAGCCCGGTACGCCGGCGCCAGCCCCGCCAGCGTGCAGATGATCATGACGGCCGCCGCGATCACGGAAATATCGGTCCACGAGATGACGGCGGGAATTTCACTGAGGTGGTAAAGCTCCTTCGGGAACAGTTCGAGACGGAAGCGGCTGTTCAGGAAGAACATCAGGTCGTTGCGATACTGGAGAACCAGGAGCCCGAACCCGATGCCCGCAACGGTTCCGATGAATCCCTCGATCCATCCCTGCCAGAAGAACACCCGCATGATACTCCCCGAACTAAAGCCCAAGGCCTTGAGCAGTCCGATTTCCCGCGTCTTCTGAACCGCCACGGTGATGAGCGTATTGGTAATGCCGAAGGCGGCGACCACGGTGATGAAGATCAGCAGAAAGAACATCATGTTCTTCTCGACGCGCAGCGCGGCGAAAAGCTGGCGGTTCTGCTGGATCCACGTTTCGACATCGAAAGCGGGCCCGATCGCCTCCTGGATCCGGAGGGCTGTTTCATCCGGGCGCAACGGATCGCCGGTCATCACCTGGATCGCGTGGCACCCCTGCTCCATGCCATACAACTCGCGGGCCTTGGCAATCGAGGTGATCAGGAACCCCATATCGAACTCCCACATCCCCACCTCGAAAATCCCCGCCACGACCAGTTCCTCCGGCAAGTGGACCTCGTCGGGATTCGTGAAGTTGTTGGGCGAATAGACCAGCAGCTTGTCCCCGACCCCGACCCCGAGCCGCGCCGCCAGATCCTTGCCGATCACCACATCCTCTCCTTCGACGGAATACGTTCCCGCCACCATGTTCGCGGGAATCTTGCTGACGGTCATCTCGCGAGCCGGGTCCACGCCGCGCACCATCGGCGTGTACACGCGGTCGTGATACTGGACAAACACGATCCCCTGCACGAACGGGGCCGCGCCGGTCACTTGATCCACACCGGCAATCGTATCGACCAGTTCCTCCTCGTCCTCCATGATGCCGTAGCCCGTCACCGTGATATGGGCATTGAAGCTGAGGATTTTATCCCGCCACATCTCGTCGAAGCCGCTCATCACGGACAGGACAATGATCAGGACCGCCACCCCCAGCATCACACCCACGATTGAAATGACCGTGACGACCGAGAGAAAGCTCCTTTTCGGCTTCAGGTACTTCAGGGCGAGGAAAAGTGAAAAGGGCAAGGCCATGATCAAGTGTTTCTGAAACGTGAAGCTTGAAATTCAAAACTCGGAAGGAATCGGAGAAATTGCTTGTCGGCCAGTTTCCAGCTTCCAGTTTCCAATTTCATTTGCTCTTCAACTGCGGAAACAGCACCACCTCTCGGATGGAATCCGCGCCGGTCAACACCATGATCAGCCGGTCAATGCCGATGCCCATCCCGCCGGCGGGCGGCATCCCGTGCTCCAACGCCGTCAGGAAGTCATCGTCCACCTTCTGCGTATGGCCCTTCGCCTGCTCCTCGAAGCGCTTTCTTTGCTCGATGGGGTCGTTGAGCTCGCTGTACGCGGGCGCCACTTCCCAACCGCGGATAACCAGTTCAAAGACATCCACGCACGACGGATCGTCCTCGCATTTCTTCGCGAGCGGGATGAGCGGCGCCGGGAATTTCGTGACAAACGTCGGATTCGTGAACGATTTCTCAATGAGCTTCTCGTAGATCTCGTGGGTGATCTCGACGTGGTTCCAGTCGGGATCAATCGACAGCCCCATCCCCTCGGCCTTCGAGCGCGCTTCGGGGACAGACAGGTCGAACCAGTCCTTGCCCGCCTTCTCCATGATCGTATCACGGTACGTGACTTGTCTCCACGGCGGCGTCAGGTCGATCGGCGCGGCCTCCCCGCCCACCTTCAGGCCGCCGAACACCTTCTGGGCCACATGCGTGATCAGGTCCTGCACGATCTGCATCATGCCGTGCACGTCGGAGTACGCCTCGTAGATTTCGAGCATCGTGAACTCCGGATTGTGCGAGCGGTCGAGCCCCTCGTTCCGGAAGTTCCGATTCAGTTCGAAGACCTTGTCGAACCCGCCGACCAGAAGGCGCTTCAGGTAAAGCTCCGGCGCGATCCGCAGGTACATATCCTGGCCCAACGCCTTGTAGTGCGTGACAAACGGGTTGGCCGCGGCCCCGCCCGCCATCTCCTGAAGCATCGGCGTCTCGACCTCGCTGAAGCCGCGCTCGAACAGGAAGCGGCGGATCTCGCGCAACGTCGCGATCCGCCGATCAAACAGCGTCCGCACCTCCGGGTTCGCGATCAGGTCCAGGTACCGGTGGCGGAACCGCAGTTCCGTGTCCTGCAACCCGTGCCACTTCTCAGGAAGCGGCAGAAGAGCCTTCGAAAGAAGCGTCCAGGACGTGGTCTTGAGCGATTTCTCGCCCGTCTTCGTCACGAACAACTCGCCCTCCGCGCCGATCTGGTCGCCGAGGTCGAGGATTTCGAAAGCCTGGAAAGCCTGTTCGCCCACGACATCCTTCTTCACATAAATCTGGAAGCGCGCGCTGCCGTCCTGAAGGTGCGCGAAGAGGCTCTTGCCCATGACGCGCTTCGTGAGCATGCGTCCCGCGATTCTGACCTTCTTGTTTTCCTCGAACCCCGCGATGATGTCCGCGAGCCGACCCGTTCGCTCAAAGGCCTGTCCCCACGGCGTGTATCCGAGTTCCTCAAGCCGCCTCATGTTCGCGATCCGCTGTTCGCGAAACTCATTTCCCTTCGGTCCTTGATCCATGAAATGCCTCCAAAATTGCCCGCAAAGGATAGAAGCGTTCCTCGAAAAAGGAAACTACGAAATCACCCGCCGCGATCGCCTCTCTGGACTCAAATGGAACGAAACCGGCGGGGATCGGGCCGTGTTTCCCGTCCATGTCCGCCATCCGCGGATGGGCGCGGCTCACGCGCTCCCCGTCATCCATCCCTGTTAGTCAGGAACTTCAGGAACGCGGCATCAGCCGCCGTCTAGCGCGGGCGAAGCGCTATGGCTTCCGGGCGCGAAGTTGGGCGACCACGTCGTCCGGCACATTCAGCGAGCCAAATCCGGAGCCCAGTTTGATGTTTGGATTCATCGCTCCGTGGAAATCAGATCCGCCGGTCGCGACCAGGTCCAGCTCCTTCGCGAGATTCAAATACTGGTTCGTCATTTCCCGGGTGTGTTCGGAGTAGAAGACCTCGATTCCGCCCAACCCAAAATCGCGCAACTCGGCGACCTGCTTCTTCAGCGCCTCCAGGGAAAGATTCAGCGTGCACGGATGCGCCAGCACGGGCACCCCGCCGGCCCCGAAGATCAGCCGGATAGAGTCCTCGGGCGTCATCCGCCGCCGGTCCGCGTACGCGGGCTTGCCCTTGCCCAGGTACTTGTCGAAAGCCTCGTCCTTGTCCTTCACGAGGTTGCGCGCCAGAAGCGCCTGCGCGAAGTGAGGACGGCCGACAACGTCCTCGCCGGCGAACGCGGCCACTTCATTCCACGTCAGACCGAATCCCAACCGGTTCAGTTTTTCGAGAATCTCCGCGTTGCGCGCTTCACGGCCTTCGCGAAGCCACTTCAACCGATCGATCAGCGTCTGATTCGAGGGGTCCAGCAGGTAGCCCAGCATGTGCATGGCGCCGACCTTGACCTCAGCGCTGATCTCGACGCCGGCGATGGCCGTGATGGAGCCGGCCGCCGCGGCCTCCAGGAAACGCGGAACCCCCGCCGTGGTGTCGTGATCCGTCAACGCGATGGCGGAAAGACCGGCCCGAGCGGCCTCCCCGATCAGTTCCTCCGGCGTGAGCGAACCGTCCGAGAATGTGGAATGGACGTGCAGATCAATCATTTTCGACTCCGTTTCGTTGGGGCGAAGGCCATCGACGATCGCTCCATGAACTCGGTATCGATCATCAGAGACAGCGGCTTGCGCGGCCGGGCTTCGCCCTCGAGGATTCCGATCAACATCCTGCAAGCCGAGTACCCAATCCGGTGCGGAAACTGGCGAATAGCCGAAATGGGCGGATCGTAGTTTTCGATCTCCATGGAATCATCAAAGGACACCAGGCTGACGTCGCCCGGGATGTTCAGACCCATCGAACGCAACCCATCGGCCGCCCCCACCGCCATGTCCTCGTTCAGCGCCAGAATGGCCGTCACATCCGGATGCGCCTTCCTCAGGCGCTGAGTTCCCTCGAACGCTTCCCGCCGGCTGTAATGGGCCGGAACGACCAGATCGGCCGCGGTCGGAAGACCCGCCGCCTGCAACCCCTCCTTGTACCCCGCAAGACGCTCCTGCGACTCCTGATGCTTTTCGCCGAACGTCAGCACGGCAATCCGCCGGTGTCCGAGCTTCGCAAGACGCAGCACGGCGTCCCGGGCGCACTCCCGGTTCGAAATTCCGACCCGGTTGATTTTCTCCCCGCACACGGTCTCCCCCGCCACGACCAGAGGGACGGATTCCCTGGCCAGCACGAGCGGGTAATCGTCATCGCTCATCGGGGCGGCCAGCAGCAGGCCCTCGACGAGTTTTCCTTTCACAAGACCGCGGCACTTCTCCAACGGCGGCATTCTCTTCGATGTGGAGTCATTGATCAGCATGTCATACCCATGCTCTTCGGCGCACTCGAGTACGCCTTGAAACAACTCTTTGAAGTAGTGGGAACTGAACATGTACTCCAGGGGAATGACCACCCCCAGCAGCCGCGTCTTGCCTGTGAAAAAACGCTTGGCCAGCGTGTTGGGCGTGAATCCCAACTCCCGAACCGCCGCCATCACCTTGCGCCGCGTCTCCTCGCTGACGTACGGGTGGTTGTTGAGCACCCGGGACACGGTCATTTTCGACAAGCCGGTGCGATCGGCTATATCCTTGGTTGTCACCGTGTGAGCGGGTTTTCTGGGAGTAGCTTTCTTCATAGCCGCAGAGCGCGAATGTACCTCATCCCGCGCGGGAATCCAGGCATATGTTACAGGGTACAGACCCGACCGTTTCCGGCAGGAAGGCAACAGCGCCCGCGCTACATCGACTTGGCAGCACGCACCACGTCTTCCACCGTAAATCCAAGCTTCTGAGCAAGGACTTTAGCCGGCGCGGATGCCCCAAAACGGTCCAGGCACACCATGCCGCCGCGCGAACCCGCATACTTGTGCCAGCCAAATGACGAGGCCGCTTCGAGCACCAGCCGTCGTACACAAGCGGACGGCAACACCTCTTCGCGATAGGCCGCCGGCTGACTATCAAACACACTGGCGCAAGGCATGCTGACCACGCGAACCTTGGCGCCGTCCTTCGCGAGTTCCCGGGCCGCGTCGAGCGCCAACGCCGCTTCGGACCCCGTCGCAATCAGAATGAGATCGGGGAGCCCGGCCTCGCTCTGCCACAGGACATATGCGCCGCGGCCCAGGGACTCAGCCGGCGGGTACTTCGACCGGTCGATCACGGGCACGGCCTGCCGGGTCAGGACGAGCGCCGTCGGACCCTTGCGATTTCCCAGCGCGGCCAGCCATGCCGCCGCCGTCTCCGTGGCATCCGCGGGACGAATGACCGTCATGTTCGGGATGGACCGGAGTCCCGCGAGTTGCTCCACGGGCTGATGGGTCGGCCCATCCTCGCCCAGGAAGATGCTGTCGTGCGTCAGCACGTAGATCACCGGCAGTTCCATCATCGCGGCCAGGCGCATCGAGGGCTTGAAGTAATCGGCAAAGACCAGGAAGGTTCCCCCGTAGACAACCCACCCGCCGTGCAGGGCCATCCCATTCAGCACCGCGCCCATGGCGTGTTCACGGATGCCGAAATGCAGATTGCGGCCGTCATACTTTTCGCGCGACACGGACGGAAAGCCCTGGAGCGCGGTGTTGTTGCTCGGGCCGAGATCGGCCGAGCCGCCGACCAACTGCGGCAAAGCCGCAGCGAGTTTCTGAAGCATAGCGCCCGACGCCTGCCGGGTCGCCAGAGGCTTGGCCGGGTCAAAAGACGGAATGCACCCCTTCAAATCCGGCAGATCATCTGAGAGATGCCTCTTGAGTTCCGCGGCGAGTTCGGGATGGGCTTTTTCGTAGGCCGCAAACAGTTCGTTCCACCGGGTCCTCTCCGCCTCAAGCGCCTGGCGCCGTTCGGCGAATGCCGATTTCACGTCGTCCGGAATCCAGAACTCCCGATCCGGAGGGAGGCCGATCGCCCGCTTGGTGGCCTTGACCTCCTCGACGCCGAGAGGCGATCCGTGACTCTCCGAAGAATCCTGGAGATTCGGACTGCCCTTGGCAATGTGCGTGTGACCGATGATCAGCGTGGGCTGCCGATCTTCCTTCCGGGCCGCATCCAGCGCGGACCGGATCGCCGCCCCATCGTGACCGTCGATTTCCAGCACATTCCAGTTGTACCCCTCGAACCGTTTCCGGACGTTGTCGCTGTACGCGAGGTCCGTTCCTCCCTCGATCGTGATCCGGTTCGAATCATAGAAAACAATGAGTTTGTGCAAACCCAGGTGACCCGCGAGAGAAAACGCTTCGTGCGAGATGCCCTCCATCAGGTCGCCGTCTCCCGCGATGACGTAGGTCCGGTGATCCACAACGGGAAAGCCTTCGCGATTGAACTTCGCGGCCAGCATGGCCTCCGCCAGCGCCATTCCAACCGCGTTGCCGCACCCCTGCCCCAGGGGGCCGGTGCTGGTCTCCACTCCCGGCGTCATTCCATATTCCGGGTGGCCGGGCGTCCGGCTCTCCCACTGGCGGAAGTTCTTCAACTCGTCAAGGGTCAGCCCGTATCCGGAAAGATGAAGCAGGCTGTAAAGCAGCATGGAACCATGGCCGGCCGACTGGACATACCGGTCCCGGTTCATCCAGCGAGGATCCGACGGGCAGTGCTTCAGGACGTTCAGAAAAAGGACAGAGGCAAAGTCCGCCGTACCCATCGGCATCCCCGGATGTCCGGAATTGGCCCGCTGAACGCCGTCCATGGCTAAACCGCGTATCGTATTGGCAATCAAATTGAGGTCCATCCGAAACTCCCTTTCAAGCGATCAGAGATATCACGCCGGTGGTCCTTCCGGCGAGGGAAGATGCTCGTTTAGCAGAGGGGTGCCGCGCCGTCAATGTCGAAGCCCGGCCCGCGGGCATCCGCTTATTCGTATTGAATATCGTCCAGGTAGAAGACCACAGGCGTTGCCCCGCCCTCAACGACCCAGGCGAAACCCGTGATGATCCGTTGCAGGTTCTTGCCCCCCAGATCCAACGTATATTGCTTCCACTGCGTCGTGAGCCGGATCTTGCCCGTCGTCGCCTTGGTCGTGTCGCTGAATTGCTTGCTGACCCCCAGGAGGCCGATCTTGAATTCCACTTTTTCGGAACCCGTGGCGCCTCGGGCCCAAAACGTGAGCCGGCGGGCACCGGTCAGATCGTAGCCGCCGGGCATATTCCCCCAGTTGTTGGGAGGATCCTGCCACACCACCCCCGCCCACTTCCCTTTTCCCATGTAGGAGGACTTGATGCAACTCGTCCCCGAATGGGGGTTCTGCGCACAACATTCATCCATGTCGATATCCGATATATTCCCCATCCAGCCGGACGGTATATAGGGCTGAACGCCGTCATCGCAGTCCGTATAGACCCGGAACAAGAAGGCGGGGCTTTCGGATGAAGGGTCCGCCTTCGATCGAGCGGGAAGGCCCGATTCGACGGGTTCGGAAGCCGGCGCGGGGGATGACTCCTTCTCTCGCTTGCTCTCCGGCGACGATGCAAGGGCCACCTGCTGGGTGACGACTACAATGCGCTCCACTTCGCGCAATACGGGTATGTCGAGCGGCTTGCCCTTCACCATCGGAGGAATCATCCCCGGGAACAACACCGGAACAAGGCACAACGCGCATGCGAGAATCAGCGCGCCGTGGACAAGATATCTCCGAGCCAGAACCGCGATGCTCAGAATGATAGAAGCCAGCAGAAGCGGCGAGGCCACGAACAGCGCCGACCGCCACTTGAAAGCGACCCCGGCCGCGACAACCAGAAAAAACCACGCTGCGGCAACCACCCGGTATTGGCGCGCCAGCCGTCTGCCCGACAGGGACATTCTGATCGTGGGAAGAGCGGCAATGGGCTGCGTATCCAATTTCTGGCGTTCCGCCAGACGCTCCGCCTCCTCCCGGCTGGGAATCAGAATGGACCGGTGGCACTCCGGACACGGAACCTCCAATCCGGCGCCCCGCTCATCCACCTCGATTTTCCGGAAGCAATGCTGACACCTGAAACGCAAACTCGCCATGGGAACCACCCCCCTTCAGCCCTTGCTATTCGTACCGAATCTCATCCAGGTAAACGGTCGTTTCGGGCCCCTTGCCCTCCACGGCAAAGACAAAACCCGATACGATGCGCTGGAGGTTCTTTCCTCCCAGCGGCAGCGTGTAGCGCTTCCAGTCTTTTCCCAGATGGATATTTTCGCGTCCAACAGATGCCGTGTCGAAGTACGGCTTATCGCGGCCCAACCCGCCGATCTTCAGCGAGATCGTCTCGCCCCCGCGTTCGCCACGGGCCCACACAACGAACTGCCTGGCGCCGGTCAGATCCACACCCCCGGGATCGTTGCCCCAATTTTCCGCCGGATTCTGCCAGACAATCCCCCCCCAACCCGTCGGACTTTTGAACGACACTTTGATGCAGGTCGAACCGCTTTTGGGGTTGTCCTCGCAACTGTCATCCAATTCGATGAAATCGACATCGCCCATCCACCCCGAGGGCGCCCACAGACGCTTGTCCTTGTCATCGATGTTTCCGTACACCACGCACGGCAGCGCGGCCTTTTCCACAAACGGGAGCCGCGCGCCGCCCGAAGAACTCTTCGCCGCCTTCTCGGCAAAGGCATTCACCCCGGCCGCGAAGACCATGCATCCGGCAACACACATTCGAATGGCATTCATGCCCCTCCCTCCATTCCCTCCCTGAACGACGACGCCCCGCCCAGAGACAATCGGGCGGGGCGTCGTGCAGACTACAACCGACATCCGTTATTCAAACGTGATGTCATCAAGGTAGAACACGACAGGTTCCGCGCGACCTTTCGTCGTCCAGCAGAAACCGGTGATGATACGGCTCAGATCCTTGCCGTCGAGCGGCATAATGTACTGCTTCCACTCTTTCGTCAGCTTGACCCGGCCGAGGCTGGCTTTGCCGCTGTCCCAGAAGGGCTTGTTCTTCGGAATCAGCCCCATCTTGAACTCGACCATCTCATCGCCTTTTTCGCCGCGAGCCCAGAAGCTCAACTGCCTGGCGCCGGTCAGGTCAATACCGCCCTCTTCCTCACCCCAGTTGTTGGCCGGGTTCTGCCAGACGATGCCGCCCCAACCCTTGGGGTCGCTGAAAACGCACTTGATGCAGCTTTCGCCGGCATGCGGGTTTTCCTTCCAGCAATCGTCGTATTCAATGGCATCCGTGCTTCCCATCCATCCGGAGGCGATGAAGACGACTTCGCCCTCGTCCTCGCAGTTCCCGCACACGCTGCACGGCAACGAAACCTTCATCCCGGACTGGACCGCAGGAGCCGGAACGGCGATTTCCGTAGCCCCTTCGGCAGGAGCCGCGGATTCCTGGGCAACCACAGGCAGGACCATCGCGACAACCGCCGCAATCACAACAAGCAATTTCTTCGACATAGATCTATCCTCCGATTCGATTAGTTTTACGTATGAACCTCTGCCCAACTCACTTTCACCGTCTGTCTGTATTCCCTCTAGTCCTCCTTTCCATCTTCCTGTTCATGAACCCATATCTTCTGAAGATCGTAGTAGGCCTTCTTGGGGACGCGCTGGAACGGGCTGGCGTTGCCCGCGCCCTGTCCCATGATGCCAAACCACTCCTCCTGCGCGAACCCATCCGGGAACGGCATCGGGAACACCGCCCGTGTAGTCTGGTGATCCACAGGATCGTCAAAGTAATTGATGGAATCTTTCCACCATTCGTCAAGCCATTCAAACAAAAAACCGCCAATGGAATTGCCTGCGCCCGGCTGGCCGGATCTGTTGTAGAAGATGTCTTCCCAATTCCGAACGACATAGTTGGACTGCATTTCCTCGTCCGGCCCCTTGTCGGTGTAGTAGGAATCGCAACCGTATTCCGCGATAAAGACGGGCCGATTCATGGTTTGCTTGACCTTCTGCCAGGTCGCCCCGAAGCCTTCTTCGCCCAGGTAGCTGTTGACTCCGATGAAATCGATGGCCGGCGCATTCTTCCCGTAGTATTCGACAAGTCCGGTCAGAAGATTCCCGATGCCCACCGGATGATTCGGATCCAGTTCATGGATCATTTTCGCCACTTCGTTCAGGAACTTCGAGAACGTATCGGGATACTGAGACCCATTCGTCCGCGTGGCGTTGACATCGCCCGACATTTCCATGTTGTTTTCGTTGCCCAGAACCCAGGCGAGCAGCCATGGCTCGCCCCGCAATTTCATGACGAGATTGCTGACCGAAGCCCTCATATTTTCGCGTTGTTTGCGATTCGTATAATCGGTGCCAAGTTCCCATGAGGCCCCCGATCCGTTGCAGTAAGCGCCCAGGAAGTTACCCACGACCGCCCGGATGCCGCTTTCGGCGAACATCTTCCGGAGCAGAAGCGTGTTCAGGCAGGGAAGCTCCGGGTCCGTGACATAGAACTTGATGGTGTTGACCCCCATCTGCCTCATCAGTTCGTAATCCGTCGTCAACGGCTCGTCATCGTCTCTCCGGTTATTCCGGTTGGCGTCCACCCAGACCTCCAGGGAATCCACCACGCCGTTCGTGTTTTCGTCCGACCACATCCAGTTCCACTCCCACGGCTTCACGCCGACGCGAGTCGGCGCGTAGTTCATGCCGTAGATGAAATAGGGCTTGCCATCGACCAACATCTTCCACGATTCGTCGCCGTACTGAACCAGTTGGACCGTTCCTGTCCCGCGCCGCACGATCACGGCATCCGGGGCGACCGGGGGATAGGATTCCTCGGCATGCCCTTCAACCTCCGGCACGGCGTTGGTATCCCCAGGGATCGCGCCGGACTCCACCGCCCCGGAGGGGGCGGGCTCGCCCGAATCCGCCGCCGGCACAGAAACTCTCTCGAGTCGCCCGGGCCGCACCACGATGTTCAGCCCCGATGAAACCACGCGGGACACTACGTCCGCCCCGACCAGTCGAAGATTCAGCTCCGGATGCTTGCGCAACAGGTTCAGGATGGCATTCCACGAGGCCGTTGCCACATCCCACTGAAACTCCGATCCGGAACTCCAGCACGCGGAATCCGGATAGAGAATCATGGCGGCGCGGTAGGCCTTGAGCGCGTGCATCAAGTGCCCGCCCTTCTCCATCGCCTTCCCCACATACAACAGACGCACGCCCGGATCTTCCGGCGCGTGCGCCCATACGAAGTAGTCCAACTCAGGATTCGACGACCCCACGTGCTTCCACCAGTCCGCTTTGAGTTTCCCGGACTTCAGAGCCTTGCGGTACTCGGGATTGTTGGTAATCGTCAGGCTCGGATCAATTCCCTCCCCCGACGCGCGGGCCAGCCCCGCCTCGTCCTTGATGACGTAACAGAAGTCCTTCGTCCCGACATTCCGGAACTCCCCGTACTTCTCGTAGTCAACAATCTCTTCCGTACCCGGATCGTACAGTTTGAACCTCGGCCCGGTCTCGGCGGCGCCCGCCGCCGAAACCAGGATCAGAGCCGCCAGACATCGCACCGCCATATGACGCATATCGCCGTCCTCAGTTGATCAAGGAGTGTTCGTCGTCACCGAAACTCTGTAATAGTACAGGCCCACGGAAGCCGGCGGCGAGTCTGTATATACATTTTCCGGCGCCGTTGCGGAAAGCCCGCCCGTGATCGCGGTGAAGCCGCTCGCCGCAAGATTCGTGCTGCGATGGAGCTTGTAGTACCGACCGGCCACGCTGGGCCAGCGAATGACATACGTGTTCGTTCCCATCCGCACGGCCGTGGACACGAGCAGGGACTCGCTGTTCGTCGGCTGAGTGCCGGCGATAAACTCGCTCCAGTTCACGAATCCGTCGTTATCATAGTCCTCATAGAACCCGGTGTTGGGCGCGTTCGTGCTGCCGAAGTTCGCCTGCTGCCACTGGGCCCATTCGGACACCTGACCGCCCGAGTCGCCCGTCAGCGTCAGTTGATCGAAGTAGATGACGCCGCCCAGGTTGTAATCCTCGGCCGGATTGACGGAGTAGATCGTGCAACTCAACACGGCGGTGATGCCGGTCCCCGCGGGCGCCGTTCCGCTCACCGTGAAGTTCGTCCACTGATCGGCCGGCGTGTTTCCGCCGAAGCGCTGCGACGTGTAGTTCGTCACATAGAGTCCATTCGCGTAGAACGACAGATCCAGCAACCCGTACGACGTGCCATCCGATGTGAACCGCGCCGCCGACGGCGTGAACAAGTAGCCGCTCGCCGTGTAAGTCTGGCCGTTCGCGTCCAGCGCGATCGTCTGGGAAACCCCGTTCTGCGGATAGGTAATCACCAGCGACTGCGACTCGTCCTTGACATAGTCCCTGGCGATAAACCCGGCATTATCGCCTCCATTCCATGTCCACGACGGAAGATCATTGTTCGTCTGCAGGTTGTCGCAGTTTCCGAAAGGACCGTCTTCGAAGCCCGGATTGCGCAGCAGGCCCGAAACCGTCTCGCTGGAAACGTAGCTCTGGCTCACGTCGTCGAACCACAGCGCCCCGCCGAAGCCCTCGCTCGACCCCAGGATCGCCACGACCGTGCGCCCGCTCACCGTGCCCGCCGGTGCCGCGCCGCAGACTGACAGATTCGTCCAGACGCCTGCCGGGGTGTTCGTCGTGAAGTACGGGCTCTCGTACGTGATGATGACGCCGCCCGTCGAGTTCAGATACTGCAACAGAACCACGCCGTGCGTGTCATGCGCCGCCGTGAACCTCTCGGCCACCGCCGGAACGACCTTCCTGAGATAGATGTCGTCCGCCAGGAACCATCCATCGCCGGTGCCCGAGGGGACGTTGCACCGCACCACCACCCGCATCGTCGTCGCGCCCGCCGGGACCGTCACCGAGCCCAAGGAACCGAACCAGGCGTCCCGTACGCTGTTCGAGGCGCAGAATGGATACGCGCTCGCCGAGGAGATCTTGCCGTTCGTTGCGTTGTAGAACTCAACCTCGATCACCCCATGCTTGTTGTTGGTGAAGGCGTTTCCGCTCTCCATGAAGAACGACCCGCCGAACATGTACCGATCGCCCGGCACGAAGCCGCTCGTGATGTCCTGATAGATTCCGCCGCCCCAATAGAACCTCCACGAGTTCGTCGGCGAAAGAGCATACCAGGAACACGCCTCGTGGCTCCCGTCGTCGAACGACGTCCAGCCCGTCGGCGCCTCCGCCACTCCCTCCAGGCTCAACGACCCGTTCACCAGGATATCCGGTCCCGCCGTCTCCGTCGGTGTGTACGCATACGCCGAACTCGAATACCGATACCCCGCCGTCGCCGGCCAGCTCTGCGCCGCCAGCGTCTCAGGAACGTAAATCTTCAGCGACTGTGAGCCGCTCCGCTTGTA
>JBPOJF010000021.1:0-55865 GCA_052033915.1 Lentisphaerota bacterium
GGCCAGGTACTCGTCTCGTTCTTCCAGGTAGAGGTCTTGTAGTTCTTCGACGGTTTCAACCCGCTCGGACATGAGCGTTTGATAACGTTCGATGTCCAGCACCGGCTTGTCCTGTTGCTGGGAGAACGCAATGACAACGACCAACCCACACAGCACGACCAACAACAGCCCAACGATACTCCTTTTCCGATAACTCATCATGGTAGTCCCTCCTTTTTTGTAAGCATTTCACGGCAGGAGGTCGCCGCGTCTAAAAAGAGGACGCGCGAACATCCTGCCCGTGCGTCTCTTCTGAGGGACCGCGAAGCCCCACGCGAGAACACACAAAGCGGGGAGCCGCGCGCCCATGTGGGCGCGTCCCCGCAGTGTCGTTCTCGCAAGGAAAATTCGCGGTTTTCAGAAGAAACAACGACTGCGCTAACGCCGAATCGGTTTTCTCAAAGACCACAGTTCTACAAGCTGGATGAATCTATGCCATAGGTAACACGGGCATGACGAGAAAATACTTTCCGCTCGAATTCGTCCGGGTTGCCGTTCGGTCAACGGCGAACGCGGCGCGGGACTTGTTCAGGCGGGTGTCCCGCGCGGAAGGACAAACAAAAGACGCGGCGCAACAGAATCCTTTTCTACTTCTGCAGTTTCAGCCATACCGCGCCCAGCGGAGGCACCGACACGGGGATGGATTGCTGGCGACCCATCCACGGAATGTCGTCCGTTCGGAGAACGGCCGGATTGACGATGTTGCTGCCGCCGTACTTCTCGGCGTCGCTGTTGAGGATTTCCTCGTAGACGCCGGGTTCGGGCATACCGAAACGGTAGCCGATACGGGGAACGGGCGTGAAGTTGCAGATGCAGACGAGCACGTCGCGCGGGTCGCGTCCGCGGCGGAAGAACGAGATGATGCTCTGCTCCCAGTCGTGGAAATCAATCCACTGGAAACCTTCCCAGTTGAAGTCGATCTGGTACAGGGCCGGAAGCTCCTTGTACAGCCGATGCATATCGCGCATGAACAGGCCCAGCTTCTTGTGGGAATCGTACTGGAGCAGGTGCCAGTCGACGCTCTCGTGGTAATTCCACTCGCGCCACTGGCCGACCTCGCCGCCCATGAACAGCAGCTTCTTGCCCGGATGCGCGAACATGTACGCGTAAAGCAGGCGCAGGTTCGCAAACTTCTGCCAGAGGTCGCCGGGCATCTTGCTGAGCATCGCGCCTTTCCCGTGCACCACTTCGTCATGGGAGAACGGGAGTATGAAGTTCTCGCTGAAGGCATAGAGCAGGGAAAAGGTGATGCTGTGGTGATGGTACTTGCGGTGCACGGGGTCCTTGCACATGTACTCGAGGGTGTCGTGCATCCAGCCCATGTTCCACTTGAAATCAAAACCCAGTCCGCCCAGGTAGGTCGGCCGCGAAACCATCGGCCACGCGGTGGATTCTTCGGCAAAGGTCAGGAACCCCGGATATTCCAGGTGGATGATCTCGTTGAACTTCTTCAGGAAATCCACGGCTTCCAGGTTTTCGCGCCCGCCGTACTGGTTGGGAATCCACTCGCCTTCCTTGCGGGAGTAATCGAGGTACAACATGCTGGCCACGGCGTCCACGCGCAGACCATCAATGTGATACACGTCCGCCAGGAATACGGCATTGGAGAGCAGGAAGGTCCGGACTTCGTTGCGGCCGTAGTTGAAAATCAGCGTGCCCCAATCCTTGTGCTCGCCCTTGCGCGGATCGGCGTGCTCATAGATGTGCGTGCCGTCAAAGCACGCCAGTCCGTGCCCGTCCTTCGGGAAATGCGCAGGCACCCAGTCGAGGATGACGCCGACCCCTTCCTGGTGGCAGCGGTCCACGAAGTGCTTGAAATCGTCCGGAGTTCCATAGCGGGAGGTGATGGCGTAATACCCGATCGTCTGGTAGCCCCACGAGCCGTCGAACGGATGCTCGGAAACCGGCATCAGCTCGATGTGCGTGTAGCCCAGTTCCTTCACGTACGGGATCAGCTTGTCGGCCAGCTCGCGGTATGTCAGCCAGCGGCAGTTGTCCTCCGGCACGCGCATCCATGAGCCCAGATGGACTTCGTACACGCTCATCGGGGCTTCAAACCAGTTTGTCGTTTGCCGCTTGTCGAGCCACTCCCGGTCATTCCACTGGTACTTGTGAATGTCCCACACGACGGAGGCCGACTTCGGCCGCATCTCGGCGGCAAATCCGTACGGGTCCGCTTTCTGCGCCAGGTACCCGCCGTAGCGGCCCTTGATCTCGAACTTGTAGAGATCGCCCGGAATGAGGTTCGGGATGAAAATCTCCCAAAGCCCGGAATTGCCGCGGTGCTGCATGGGGTGATGCCGGCCGTCCCAGCGGTTGAACCAGCCGATCACGCTCACGCGCTGGGCGTTCGGCGCCCACACGGCGAAGTGTACTCCGACGACGCCGTCGAGGGTCATGGGGTGCGCGCCCATCTTCTCGTACGTGCGGTAGTGCGTGCCCTCGCCGAAAAGGTAGAGGTCGAAATCGGTGATCTGGAGAGGGAAACGATACGGGTCCTCCAGTTCCCACTGGTGGCCGTCATAGCCGGTCATGCGAAAACGGTACGGGAACCGCTGTCGGCCCGGGAAGAAACATTCGAACAGGCCGTGCTCGTGGATCCGGCCCATCGCCGTCGCCTGCCCCGTCGAAATGTCGAGCACCTCAACCGTCTGGGCAAACGGCTGAAAGGTGTGGATTACGACGCCGGAGTCCTGTCCCCTGACCTCGTGCATCCCCAGCACATCGTAGGGCGCGCCATGTGTGCCCTCCACAATCGCCTTTATCGCGCCTTCATTCACAAATGGCTTCATCCTGAACGTCTCCCGGTAAGATACGACTATTTTAAGCTCATCCCCGCCAACTACAAGGCAACTTCGCTCTTCCGAACCAGATTCACCGTCAGGCTCGTCTCGCGATCCGCGGGAAATGCCTGCACGACGCGCCGGCCAAGGCGCACCCCCCCACCCGCTCCCGGCACAAACGCAAGGGGCTCCCGCCCCATCTCCACACGGCCGATCGTATAGCGGCCGGGCCGCAGATGCTGTGGATTCACGAAGGTAATCCGCAGCGGCCGGCCCGCAAAATGAGCCCGAACCGAGCAGGTCCCCCCGGCTCCGAAGTCGTCCGGCGTCAGTTGCGGATCGATCACCAGGTCCCCGCCTTCGCCCCGGATACCGAACACCTGCGTGAGCAGGAGATAAATCAGCCACGACGCCGAGCCGGTCAGAAAACAATACATCCCCCGCCCCTCGGCGTTGAAGTACTCTGGCACGCACGGGAATATCTTCGCCGTCGCGGTGTCGGTCGCCATGCGGTAGAGCGTCGACCACACGGCGCGCCCGGCCTCCGGCCGGCGGCGCAGGTATAGGCCGAACGCGTACATCACGGCCATATGACTGAAGACCGCGCCGTTCTCCTTCTCGCCATACGCGAACGAAAACGCGCGGCCGAGCGAGTGCTGGACGCCTCCGAAATCCGTGTTCAACCGGACACCGCCGGTTTTCGGGTCTTTCAACAGGCGGCCGACCGACGCAATCACCTGGTCGATCTGCCCGTCGTCGGCAATCCCGGCCATGATCGGAAAAACCTGGCCGGTCAGCGACATGCGCGGGCCGTTCCTGTGCCTGCCTTCCACGCGGCGACCGTGATCGTCGTAATAGCCGTTGAAATACGCAAGCCCGCGGCCGCCGGAAACCCATTCCTGTTCCCGGATGCGAAACGAAAGATCGCGGCTTTTCGCGCGAAGATCCTGGATCAGGTCGTCGATGCGCACGGCCATCCGGCGGCCTGTCACGTCTTTCGACACCACGCTCAAGTACTCGCGCAGGCGATCCTGTTTCGCCTCGACGGACCCGTAGTTCACACGCCGGCTTCCGGGCAGACGATCCAGCAGCATGACCAGTTCCCGCGCCAGGTAAAGATGCGTATGACCTTGCACCGCAAGCGTTTCCGCGGTCTGCGCAAGCCGTTCGAGGTTCCATGCGTAAAACGCGCTGAAAGCGACCGATTCGCCGCGGTGCAGGGCCATGTCCAGGCCGTCGTTCCAGTCCGCGCCTTCCAGGCGGCAGACGTTGTGCTCGCCGACGTTGAAGAATGCGGTCAGGTTCTGGACCAGCATATGCTCGTAGATCGTGCCCTTGTAGATCTTGCCGCCGCGCGTGCGCAGGTTGTAGCCGTACTCCTCGTTCCACTTCGCGTCGCGATGGCGACAGCGAAAAATCTGCGGGTCCCGGAAATACTCCCGTTCCTTCAGAAGGAAGTCGAAGTCGCCGGTCTGATCCACGTAGAGGAGCGCCGTGTACAGCGGCCAGACGCCGTGATCCATCCACGTGCGCGGAATGTTGTTCCGGTCGGCGATGAACTCGCCCTTGCCCCCGATAATCGTCGCGTTGGACCCGTCAATCCGCACTCCGCCGAAGTTGTGCAGGAGCAGGTTCCGCACGGAGTTCGGATGGGAAAGAAGCAGCGCCAGGCAATCCTGCCACAGGTCGCGCCATCCCTTGCCGCCGCGGCCGTAATCGAACTGCGGCAGGTACGAATTGCCGTAAATCCGCCGCAGGATCGGCTGGAAGTTGACCCACGTCAGCCAGTTGTTCAACTGCGCGTCCGGCGTCCCGAACGAGATCCGGCCAATCTGGTCCGCCCAGTACTTCCGAGTGAAGGCCAACGACTTCGCGGCGGCGCCGGTCTTGCGCGCCCATCTCAGCCACTTCGCCACCTCCCCCGCGTCGTCCGAAATGCCCGACACCAGGAGAAATCGCGCCGTCTTGCCGGGCTTCAGAGAAACCGATTTGAATCGAAACCCGCCGAGCGCTTCCCGCCCCTGCATGGATCGCGGACCTTCCGCCGGCCCAAGCTCCCTCCGCCACACCGCGGCCGGCGCGGCATAGGTTCCGCCTTCGCCGAGGAAACTGTCCTGGGTGGCCCAGATTCCCTCCGGCGCTGAACCGCCCGCGCCGATCGCGAGGGCGCTGTATCGAATCCGGTTCTCCCTGTGCCCGCGCTCATCGAACGACATGGTCGGACACACCGTCACGCCATGCGCGCTCAAGTGGACACGGTTCAGAAGCGCCGTGACATGCCGATGGTCGCGGACGTTGTCCGCCGAGCGCGCGAAGAGCGGGATCGCCGCATACGCATTGAAATCGAGTTTACGGCGCGAGGTGTTGGCGACCTCGACCTGCATGAGTTCCAGTTTCTCGTCCACATCGGCCGGACACCAGAGCGTGGCGCGAACCATGAAACGCCCGCCGCGGTCTTTCCGCGAAAGGCTGAACCAGCCGGGCCCCGCTTCGACGACGCCGCCCGACGGGCCCGCCCCCGCCCGCGCGATGACGGAAAGCGCAAAGGGGTCGCGCCCCGGTTCCACCACCCAGAATCCACGGTGAATCAGCGTGTGCGGCAGATCTTCCGCCGTCAGAGGAACCCCGAGATACTCGTTATGCCCCGCAGCCGGGCCCCCTTGCAGAGACGGGGACACCCACGACAACATGCCCGCCTCATTGGCCAACGGAAAGTAAAGGCGACTGACGCCCTCGGCGCCAAGCGCCGTGAATCCGCCGGGGGAAGCAGACGATTTTGAATCGGAAAAGACCCACCAGTTTTGTTTTTCTTTTTTCATGGCAATAGACCGGCGCCCATTTTATGGGCCGCCGGTCTATTGTCACGCCCTATCAGAACGCAGAACTGCACTCGCTATGGATGATGGATTTTACCTCGCCGACCGGGGTTTTCCGAAGGATCGGGGGCAATGCGTAACCGACGGCCGCCTTGATCGCCGTTGCATTGCCGCGTTTTTTGGCCATAATGAACCTCTTTCGAGTTTCTAACTCAACGGAATAGCCATGGCGAACAAGACCCGTCAACGGGAAGCCCTGTCGAAATCGCAGCGTATCGTTGTGAAGATCGGCAGCAGGGCGCTTGTGCAGAAATCCGGCCGGCCGGACAGGGTTCGGATGAAGGCCCTGGTCAAGGACATTGCCCGCCTCCACCGCAACGGCCGGGAGGTGGTGGTCGTCTCGTCCGGCGCGATCGGAACCGGCATGCACACGCTGGGCCTGAAGTCCCGCCCCACCAATCTGCCGGACCTGCAAATGGCCGCGGCCGTCGGGCAGTCCCGGCTGATGACGACCTATGACAAGCTCTTTACGGCCGAGAAATGCAAGATCGGCCAGGTCCTGCTGACGCATGACGATCTCAACAACCGCCAGAGGCACCTGAACGCCCGGAACACCATGAGGGCGCTCCTGCGGAACCGCGTCGTGCCGATCGTCAACGAAAACGACGTGGTGGCGGTCGACGAAATCAAGTTTGGAGACAACGACCGGCTGGCCGCGCTGGTCGCGCTGCTGATCGAGGCGGATCTTTTAATCCTGCTGACCACGGTGGACGGGTTCCTGGCTCCGGATAAAGCGGGCCGGATGAAACGCGTGCCGGTCCTGAACGGCGTCACGGACAAGGAACTCGGCCACGCCGTCGGGAAGGGCAGCGAGCTTTCGACCGGCGGCATGGCGTCCAAGCTCCAGGCGGCAAACATGGTCGCCCGCGTCAGCGCGCCGGTGGTGATCGCCAACGGCTGCAAGGCCGGTATTCTGAAACAGATTCTCGACGGCCGGGATGTGGGCACCCTGATCACGGCGGAAGGATCCACAACGGATTCCGTCCTCGCCGGGAGGAAACGGTGGATCGCATTTTTCCACAAGCCGCAGGGAACGCTGATCGTGGACGAGGGCGCGCGCGCGGCCATCGAACAGAAAGGGAAAAGCCTCCTGCCGATCGGGATTCGCGACGTCGAAGGGCATTTCGCCGGCGGCGCCGTGGTCAACGTGAAGACCGCGTCGGGCGTGCTTTTCGCCTGCGGCGTGGTAGACTATTCCAGCGATCAAATCCGGAAGATCAAAGGCCTGAAAACCAGCGACATCAGCAACGTGCTCGGCTCCAAGGATTACGACGACGTCATACACCGAGACAACATGGTGGTGCTGGGCATAGAAACGAGAGGGGCATCATGAGCTTGCACGACGACATGGTATTGATGGGCGACCGAGCCGTTGCGGCCTCCCGCGCCCTGGCCCGCCTTTCCTCGCGCCGGAAGAACCTGATCCTGGAAGCCATGGCGGAAGAACTGAACACGCGCCGCGAGACGATCAAGGCCGCCAACGCCAGGGATATGGAGGCCGGCAGGCAGGCCGGCATCTCCCCCGCCCTGCTCGACCGACTGTTCCTGAGCGACGCGCGCATCGACTCCATGATCAAGAACCTGCGCGCGGTGATCGGGCTGAAGGATCCGGTCGGCGCCAGAATCAGCCGCTGGATTCGCCCCAACGGTCTCGTGATTCAGAAAGTCCGGACGCCCATCGGCGTCATCGGAATCATCTACGAATCGCGGCCGAACGTCACCGCCGATGCGGCCGGTCTCTGCCTGAAAACATCCAACGCGGTCATCCTGCGCGGCGGCAAGGAGGCGATGCAGTCGAACCTGGCCATCGCCGAGGCCTTGCAGGCCGGCGGGGCCACGAAAGACCTTCCGGAATACTCGATCCAACTGGTCGCCACGACGGATCGCGACGCCGTCCGCGAACTGGTGCAGTTGGAAGGCCGGGTGGACCTGGTCATGCCGCGCGGAGGCGAGAGCCTGATCCGCGCCGTCGTCGAGCAGGCGCGCGTTCCGGTCATCAAGCATTTCAAGGGCGTCTGCCATGTGTACGTGGACGAGAGCGCGAACCTGGACATGGCGCTGAAGATCGTCGAGAACGCCAAGTGCCAGCGGCCGGGCGTCTGCAACGCCATCGAGAAGGCGCTCGTGCACGAGAAAATCGCGGCGGCCTTCCTGCCGCAGATGGCGGACCTTCTGACGGCGAAGAACGTGGAACTGCGCGGCGACGCCGCGGCCCGGGCAATCGTTCCGTCCATGAAGGAAGCGACCGAGGACGACTGGTACGCGGAGTACCTCGACATGACCCTCGCCGTCCGCGTCGTCGCCGACGTCCGGGCGGCGATCGAGCACATCGCGAAATATGGATCGCATCATTCGGATTCGATCATCGCCGAGGACAAGAAGACGCAGGAACTGTTCACGGAGGAAGTCGATTCGGCGACGGTTTACGTCAACGCATCCACGCGTTTCACGGACGGCGGCGAGTTCGGATTGGGCGCCGAGATCGGCATCAGCACGGACAAACTGCACGCCCGCGGCCCGATGGGCCTCGAGGAACTGACGTCCTACAAGTACATCGTGCTGGGAACGGGTCAGGTCCGCGAATAGGCGTCTGCTTCTCCAAGCGTTGGAAACGTCCGAAGTCGTTTCTCCAAGATTCGGAACACGGCAGGCGCAGGTTCAGCGCGCGAGGCCGAAGGCCGCGTCATCGGCAAAGAGACTGCCCTTGCCTCCCCGTTCTCACCATCTCATGCTGTTTCTTTCCCGACGCCATCTCTTTCGATCTGTCGCAGCGGATGGTGTGACCTTTGGACAACAGGCGGTTAAGATTTAGACTTGAAAAGAACCCGCAGGCGACTAAGCTACCTCCCTTGCTTCTACCAGCGGGGACGTAGCTCAATTGGTTAGAGTACCAGATTGTCGATCTGGGCGTTGCGGGTTCGAGTCCCGTCGTCCCCGCCAATTCGAACTGGCGGTATCCGTTCGAGTACGCTTGATGGGCCGCTCGGAAACCCCGTACCCCTCCCCCCGGCGGCGACGGCACATCCGCGCCACGCTACTCGTGCGCGTCCCCATGCGGTCCATGCCTTCGGCGTGGCAAGCTCGGGTCGCGTGCTGTTGCCCGGAATGATCCCGATTCAACGTCCGTGGCCGAAGACTTCGTTCCGAAAGAAGGCGATCAGGGCCTGTTTACGGACACGTTCCTGCGCCTGGTACGGAATGAGTGTATGCGGAGGCCACTTGAGCAGGGACATCTCGTACTCCATCACGCCGCCGTACGCGTTGTTCAGGTACCACGCGTAGAGCAGGCCGAACAGCAGGCCGGGCGGCAGAAAGCCTTCGTTGTTGTTGATGGTGATCCGGAAGTTCAGGGGGTCGGCGCGATCCGGGACCATGCGCGCCAGGCGGAGGTAGTCGCGAAGCCGCCGGTCGTTCAGGAAACACCCGCGGTCGCGCTCCGGGCGGAGCCGGATCTCGTAGCAGCGCGCGGCGCGAAGCACCGACCGGTTCTGGATCCAGCGCCGCGACTCGATGTAGCGGCCCAGCAGGGATTCGCCCAGCGCGATCAGCAGATCCTCGCGCAACCGTTCGGGCCGCTTCACCAGCGTCTCATGAATCTTCAGGAAGCGGTCGTCCGGATCGAAATAGCCCAGGACGTTGTCCCATTCCGTGCTGCGATGCCAGGCTCCGGCCCGGACCACTTTCACGCCCTTGAAGTAGTCCAGATGCCGGAGCTGAATGTCCCGGTTATCCCACGCCAAATCCGCCATGACCCGCTCCAGCAGACGCGGGCGAAATTCCTTGCGCGAGAGCGCTTTTCGAACACCGGCGTAGTAGTCGCAGAGCATCGGACCGCGAACCCCGGAGGGACGGCTGTCCCGCCGCGCCGCCCCGGTCCCGCGCGCGCGCACCGGAAAGCCTTTCACAAAATGCCGCGCGCCTGCGAGCGCGCGCACGGACAACGCGAATTTCTCGGCGTCGTGATGAATGACTTGAGAGCTTTTCAACTGATCGGGGGAGAACAGGGTGGCTTCAATCGGCTGATAACCCATCCCCACCACCCGGTCGCGGTCGAGATGAATCGGCCGCTTGCCTTCAAGCGCGTAGTTCCGGAGCACATCGCCCGGGATGCGCTCCAGGTTCGCGCTGAACACCACCTGGAACAGACCGCGCACGCCGCCAGGGACATTCCGATCGTAAGCCTCGATCAACTCCGACACCAGGAATCCGCGCCTCTCGTTCCCGGGCGAGATATCGGTTTCTCCCTCCTGAATCCAGAAGTTCGCGGCAAGGATCTTGAGCGCGCGCCGGTTCGCGCGGATGGCTTCGGTGATCGGCCGGATTTGCAGAACGGGGATCATGCTCGTGTACAGGCTCCCCGGCGCGAAGACGATCAGGTCGGCATGGCGCACGGCCTTCAGCGCCTCGGAACTGACGCGGGGCGGCGCGACGAATTCCGCTTCGACCCGCTCGACGGGGAAATTCCGCCGCGCGCGTCCGGATTTGCTCTGGCCGTACACCTCCACGCCATTCGCGTAGCGGAATTTCAACTGGCCCGGCGTGGCCGTCGCGGGGTGAAGACAGCCCGGCGCCACGCCGATCAGCGAACCCACCTCGTCCAGTCCCCGACGCACAGCCGCGATATCCGGCGCCTGCCGCGCGCCGCCGCGCGCCGCCTTGAATACGGCCGCGGTCAGCAGAAGATTCCCCAGACAATGACCGGCCGGCTCGATCGCCGGACCCCGCCCCCCCGCGGAAACATAACCCCCGAGTTCGCGGAATGCGGCGGCCAGAGAGGGAGGACAAAAACGACGCAGCGGCGGGGACACGGCTTGAAGGGGATCCCGCAGGATGCGCTTGTCGGCCGGCGAGCCCTTGAAACGATGGTTGAAGATTCGCTGGATGACCCGAACGACCCCGCTGATTTCCGACGGCGACAACCTGTATGCTTTCTGAAGACGATCCGCCGAGATCAACGACAGGCAGGACTTGCGCAAATCCCCGATGCCGATCATCGGCAATTGTTTGACCAGTTGTCCCGTGGAGCCGCCGTCGTCGGTGGTGCACACAATGACATCGAGTTTTGGAAAGAACCGTTTCAGCCCTCCGAACGCGTGATCCGGCCAGTCCTTCATCTGCGAGTTGCCGCCCACCACGGTGGAGAGCCCCGTTCCGCCGCCCAGGATCACCACGCGGGTCCGGCTGACGTCGAGGGCGAGAACCTTCCGGACCAGATCCCGCATGCGGCGCGGAAAATTCCTGCCCGATGCCGGGCCGTTCAAAACGGCCTCCACAAGCTGTTCCGGCGGGAATGTAGGCTCCTGATGCAACATGAAGGAAAGAATAGCAATCCGCCAGCGCAAGCGCCACAGCAAGCTTGAGCAGGGCCGACTTGTTGGGAACCGATGCTGTGCGGCAGCGCCGACGCGTTTCAGACCCAGCAAGAACCTGGCGAAACAGAATCGAGTGATCGTCCCCGAAGCCGGTCTCGATTCGTCCGGCGACCGAGGACGATTTGCTGTTACCCCATCATCCCGCACTTGGGATCACGGGTAAACTTCAAGTCCTCGATCTTCAGGGCCGCGGAGCGATCGCTGATATCCTCGACGAAAATGCCGCGCTGCTCGATGGCCGCCCGCCTGGCCAGAACGCCCGCGGCGGCCTCGCGATCCAGAACGTAAATCACATCCCTGCCCTGTTTCGCGGCAATCTGCCCATATGAGATCGGAACGGCATCCGTGGGGTCCTCGGCAAGCGACGTCGCCATCGGTTCCGCCTTGCGTTTCCCGGAGGCCAGCAGAACGATGCTGCGTGCTTCGTAAATCAGTTCCGCGCCCATCGTGATCGCGTACCGCGGTTTGTCCTCCGCCTTCGCGAAGTGCCCGTCGGTCACGGCGTTCGCGACGGTGTTGTCATCCAGCTTGACCAGCAGCATGCGGTGGCCGGCAAAGGGAATGCCGGACTCGTGGAAGGCGACATGCCCGCGGCCGCCGACGCCGATGATATGCAGATCGATGCCGCCGCTCCGCTTGATCTTCGCGTCGTACGCGTCGAGAATCTCGGACTGCACCCAGCGCAGGTACTCCGACCCGGCGTTTCGGGCAATGACCACCGCCTTGCCCTTGTCCGCCCCCTGCTCCGTCCAGTCGCCCGGATTCGCCTCGAATTCGGCCGCCAGCCTGGCCGGATCAATCAGACATCCCCACGGGACATTCACTTCGCGGAATTTCGTCCGCATCAGGCCGAACAGCTCCTGGATCATGAAGAAACTGTAGCTCTCGGGATGCAGGGCCCGCGCCTGCGCGTTCTCACCGGGCAAGCCGACGTACTCGTCCAGATTGAAACTCGTGATCCGTTCGGCGGTCACGCGCCCCTTGTTCACCGCTTTGGCCAGGAACTTGTACAGGCCGGTCGGCGAACTGCCGGTCGCGAGCCCGAGAACGAATTTGCCCTTGGCGGCAATTTCCCGGCAGATGCGGTCCTGAACCACTTCGGCCGCCACTTCGCTCATGTGGTCGAAATCGCGGGTAACGATAACCTTCAGAGACATGATCGCTCCTTCTCCGGCTGATCAGCCGATGCACTTCCGGACCGTGTCGGCAAGGGATTTCACCAGCCGGTCCGTCATTTCCTCGGTGGGCCCCTCCACCATCACGCGGCACATGGATTGCGTGCCGGAGTACCGGATGAGAACGCGCCCTTTGTCGCCCAGTTCCTGCTCGGCCGTCTTGATCGCGGCCTGCAAGTCCGGAATCTTGTCCATCGGCGGCTTGTTCTTCACATCCACGTTGATGATCTTCTGCGGCGCCGACTTCATGAGCTTCGCCAGCTCCGACAGCGGTTTGCGGTAGTGACGCATGGCGCCCAGCAACTGCAACGCGGTCAGGATGCCGTCGCCGGTGGTGTGATGATCGAGAAAGATCACGTGCCCCGAAGCTTCTCCGCCGAGCACGGCGCCTTTCTTCTTCATCAGTTCCAGGACGTACCGATCTCCCACCTTGGCGTTGGCGTGCTCGATGCCCAGCTCTTTGAGCGCGGAGAAGAACCCGAAGTTGCTCATCACGGTCGGAATGACGAGATTCTCCGTCAGCTTGCCGCATTCCTTGTACATCTTGGCGCAAATGATCATGATGTGGTCGCCGGTGATCTCTTCGCCCTTCTCATCCACCGCGATCAGCCGGTCGCCGTCGCCGTCGAACGCCAGGCCGACATCCGCGCGGAGTTCCTTAACGCGCGCGGACAGATCCTGCGTGTGCTGCGACCCGCACTTCTCATTGATGTTGATGCCGTTCGGTTCGCAGTGAATGGCCGTCACTTCAGCGCCAAGCTCCGAGATGATGTCGGGCGCGACCTTGTACGTCGCCCCATTCGCGCAATCGAGGACAATCTTCATCCCTTCGAGCGTCAGGTCTTCCGGGAACGTGTTCTTGCAGAAAACGATATAGCGGCCCATCGCGTCATCAATGCGCTTGGCCTTCCCGATTTCGTTCGCCGTCGGCCGGATGTCCCGGATCTTCCCGGATGAAATAAGCTCTTCAATCTGGTCCTCTTCCGCATCGGGCAGTTTGCAGCCGTCCCTGGAGAAGATCTTGATGCCGTTGTCCTGGTACGGATTGTGCGAGGCCGAGATGACCATCCCCGCGTCCGCCCGCATGCTGCGGGTGAGAAACGCGACGCCCGGGGTCGGCATGGGGCCGACAAGCAGGACATCCACACCCATCGAGCAAATGCCCGCCGTGAGGGCGGTCTCAAGCATGTAGCCGCTCACGCGCGTGTCTTTCCCGATCAGAATCCGGGGGCGCTTCGTCGGGTGCTTTTTGCATACATAGGCCGTCGCACGGCCGATCTCCAGCGCCATCTCCGCGGTCATCGGAGCCACGTTGGCCACGCCTCTCACACCATCCGTTCCGAACATACGACCCATGGAATCTCCTTACAGGTTAAAACCGCCCAATAGGCTCACATCGTTCACAATCGCCTGGAGCCACGCCGTCCCGGCTTTCTTCGTCGCGGGATTCAGCGCGCGAACCGATTCCACGTAGCTGGAGCCCTTCGCGGCCGCGACTTCACCCAGAAAACGGTCCCGGTCCGCCGCGCCCACGCCGTCCGCAGGCCCCTTCTTCAGCGCCGTCTCCATTTCCGGCCATTCCTTCACGAGCTTCTCCTGCTCCGCCTGCCAAGGCGCCGCCGCGCCGTGCGACTCGGCGCGCGCGATTTCGAGCGACGTCGGCATTTTCTCCGCCAACTCCTTGAGGCGCTTGACGCGCTCGGACAGAACCGAATCCAGTTGACCGATCGCGCCTTCGTGGCAGGCACGCGCAAAATCGTCGCCCACGAACTGCCGGCGGACGTTCCGGTACCAAGCCTGCAAGGCGCGGATATTTCCAATATAGATCAGGTTGTTCAGCACCACACGCCGGATGCCGCGGTATGCCCCCGCCTGGTACGGCTTCGTCTTGCCGGGTTTCGGTGTCGGATATAGAAACCGCCCGCCCTCGGGCGCGTCCTCCCGAAAGATCATGCCGGCGGGGATCACCGAGCCGAAGCCGATCCGCACCGGCCCCACCAATCCGCCCTGCCCGCCCAGGAAGATCGCCGCCTGATCCAGCATGACTCCGCGCGGCACATCGCCGACGAGCGACGGCGTCGCCTTGTCCTGGTGCGGCGTGTAGTTGAAGTGAATGTACGAGGAGCCGATTTCGCTGTGGTCCTTCCGGCTCGTACCGCCCGCCATCAGCGCATCGCAGAAATTGATCAGGCTTCCGGCCGTCACGAACGGCAGGAAGATCGTCTGTTTGAAACCGACCGCGTGCGCGCCGCCGGCCTCCTCCTCCAGCAGCGTGCCCGGGCGAACGCTGGCCGCGCTGCCCATGTTCGCACCGTCGAGAAACGTGGCGCCGGAGAAATATCCGCCCTTGAGCTCGACCTTCCGGCCGAGCTGACAATCCTCCACCGTGGCCGGCGCTTCCCGCCCCAGTTCACAGTCGGGGCCGATCGAGGTCTTCGCGCCGGAAAGCCGGCAGCCCGCATGAATGACGACGCCGGGCGCAACGCGCTGTGGGTCGATGGAATCGTCCACTTCCACCGCGGCCGGACACGGAATGACCACGCCGCAGGCAAGCAGATTCCTGACGTTGGGAGAAACTTCAAGGGATGTGCTCATACATCGGGAGTATGTAGCATAGCTGTCGGAAGATGCCAATACTGGCCAGGCCGCGCCACCGGCCCTTAATCCAGAAGATGGATAATCAACCCGTCGCGCAACTTGGGTTCAAACCAAGTGCTCTTCGGCGGCATGACCTGTCCGGCATCCGAAATCGCCATAAGCTGTTCTACGGTGGTCGGATACATCGAAAATGCGACAGCCGCCCTGCCCGACTTGACCCGCTCCTCCAGTTCGTCCGTTCCGCGAATTCCGCCGACGAACTCGATCCGCGAATTCGTGCGCGGATCGTCGATGCCGAGAACGGGATTCAGGAGGCGGTCCTGCAACACGCTGACGTCAAGCGCGGCAACGGGATTCATGACCTTCTCCGGCGTCCAACTCAAGCCCCACCACTTCCCCTGGAAGTACATGCTGATGTTCGCCGGCTGTTTCGGCGCGGGCACGGTTTTGTCGCAGACCGTGAACGCGGACCGGACGGCCTCCATGAACCGATCCTCGCTCAAGCCGTTCAGATCCTTCACGCAACGGTTGTACGGAAGGATGCGAAGCTGCGTCGCCGGAAAGAGCACTGCCTGGAACCAGTTATACTCCTCGTTGCCGGTATGTCCCGGATTCGCCGCCTTGCGCTCGCGAGCCACGCGGGCGGCCGAAGCCGCGCGGTGATGGCCGTCCGCGATATACGTCACAGGAATCTTCCCGAACGCGGCGACCCACGGCGCGGTGTTCGCAATCCGCCAGATCGTGTGCTGAACTCCGTCGGGCGCGGTCAGATCGTAGAGCGGCGTCCTCTTCATCGCCGCGGCGGCGAGCGCATCGACCTCTGCGGTGTCACGGTAGAGCAGAAAGACGGGGCCCGAGTGCGAGTTCGTAACGGTGATGTGCCGGGTCCGGTCATCTTCGGGCGCCTTGCGCGTCTTCTCGTGTTTCTTGATCAGTTCGCGCTCGTAGTCCTCGACGTGGCACACCGTGATCAAGCCGGCCTGCGCGTGGCTCCGGCGGATAAGGCGGTAGAGATAGAGCGCCGGCTCGGGATCCTTGACGAGCGTGCCGTTCTTCCGGAACTCGCGGAACACTTCGCCCGCCTTCTGATAGACAGCGTCTGAATAAAGATCCGTGCCGTCGGGCAGCGCGAGTTCCGCGCGAGAGACGCGGTAGAAGCTGTGAGGGTTGCCCTCGGAAAGCTTGCGCGCCTCCGCTGTATCAATCACGTCGTATGGCAGGCTGGCCACTTTTGAGGCAAGTTCAACGGGCGGCTTCAGGGCTTGAAAAGCTTTTATACGCATGATGCAGGTTCTGTGGCTCGTTTGTTTGTGAGTGTTTGGAAAGCGCAAAGCCTATACCACACCGGCCCGGATTGCCAAGGGATACCGGGAGCGAGAATAAGGATGGAAGGACGACCGAACATGCCGCCTTCCGGCCGTGAGCGCGAGCAGTCCAAAGTCCAAGCGGGATTCGACCTTGGACTTTGGACCTCAGACTTTGGACTGTCCCTATCTACGGCAGTCTCGCGCCGGTGCGGAAGAACATCTTCCCACCCACGGCGTTATTCGTCACAGTCAACGTGATCTCACCGCCATGGCCTGTCACGCTCAATCCGTAGCTCTGCCACGGCGTCGCGTAATCCATCAGATTTGTCTTCCAGTAGGCGTCGTAAACGCGCTCCGCGGATGACGGGCTCACGACCAGCGAAATCACCGACCTCGGCGCGCTCATCTCCACCCCCGCCTCCGGGAAGTACGAGCCCGCTTCCTGCGGATCCGTCCCTCCCGCGTATTCCTCAATGTTCAGGAAGCCGTCCCCATCGAAATCGTTTGTCGCGATCCGTTGATCCAACGGAATATCCCCGTACAGATCCCACCACGAGTTCGGAATCCCGTCGGTGAACTCTCCGGCCATGTACGTGAACGTGACATCATCGAACTTCAACGAGTTGTCGGCGTTGGTGGTCCACTGCGCAAACACCATCGGCACGGCAACCCGCAGGCTCGCGCTCGCACATTCGCCCGTCATGGAGTACAGCGTCCACACGTTGCCCGCCGGAATCATCGTCAGCGGCATAACCGTATCGGCCTGGAGCTTGTCGGGATAGTCATTGCCGTACCATTCAATGCGCATCTCCGCATTCGTCAGGTCAAACCCGTTGTCGCGCCAAATCCAGACCGAGAATACGTACTTGCCGGGCGTAACCGCGACCGGTTGCTCAAAGGACGTTTGATAGGGGCCGGTATACCAGTCGTTGGTAATCCTCTCCCACCCTCTGAACGCCATGAGATTGCTGCCGGTATGTCCGCCCCACCCCTCAATACGAGAGAAATACTTGGACCACGAATACCAGTACGGCGTAGAGTCACCCGACTCGATATCGAAGCTCGGATTCCGGAGATTCGTGCTGAGCGCGACGAGGGTCATATCGTCGAACATAATGGACTTGGCCTCTGCATGAGTTGACAGACCCCATTCACCGTCCACGCTGACCCGCACGTACTCAACGCCGGGCTGATTGCACGCCGCGGCGATGTACACCTCTTCCCATTGAAAGGTACGAGGAATGTCCAAGAGGCTCAGGATGTTCGTTTGCACCGAGGCGCCATCGCCCTTGAACCACTCCATGCGCATGTTGGCACTGGACACATTCGTCGCACCCGGCTCGATCCTTACGTACGTGGTGAATTTCAGGACACCCCCGGTGGTCGCCACATCCTGATACACCCGAGCTTGGCCCGTAGTCCACCCATGGAAACCGAGCACGTAACGACTCGACGGGCCCCACCAGTCTTCCCGGTTGCAATTCCCCTCGTTGAACCAACCCGAATTATCCAAGGGACTCTCGAAGCCGGGGTTCTGAAGCGTCGTAGTCAGCGGCAGGAACTGCGCATCATCAAACATGATGGAGGCCGGCGAGCCCGATGTTTCGCCGTATTCCCCTTGAACCGAAAGCTGCACATACGCGACGTTGGTCGCGCGGCAATCGCCGATGACGGACGCCGCAAGCCAGTGGTCATTCGCCCTGGGAATGTCGAGGAGGGAACGCTCGTTCACCTGCAGGAGTTGGTCGTCCGCCGTGTACCATGCCATGCGCAGACTGAGCGACAGCAGGTTCGTCACGCCCGGCTTCATCTTCACATAGATCGAGAAGCTGTACATTCCGCCCGTCGTGGCGACGTTCTGGAAAATGCGCGCGCTACCCGCGTTCCAAGCTTGGAAGACAATCCCGTTACTGGGCGACCGATACCCCCATTTCGGGCGCTCCACACCGCCGACACCGACCCATCCCGAGTTGTCCAGCGTATCCGTATCCGGAGGATTGTTGAACCCGCCGTTTGTGAAGGCCGCCAGGATCGGGGCGTCGTAGTTGTCATAGTAGTAATCGTGATTCGCGTACTCGGAGGCGAAAACCTGGCCCAGATGATTGGTCATCTGTCCATTCGCGCGCACGAGATACTTCACGTCCGTCGCAATGATGCCGTTCGTGGACTGGAAGATGGGCGAGTAGTAAACGCGCACGATATTGTTCGTATAAAATGCGCCGGCCATGTTGGTGGGCTGCTGCACCGAGGCCTTGTACAGGTCAACCACCTGCGTCCCCTCGGCAGGCATTCCGTGGAAGGGCGAAGCCGACGACAGGGTCACGCTGCCAACCCGGGTCATGGCAACGACTTTATCCACCCAGTTGCTGTCTTCCGGCTTCTTGTACGCCGTGCGGAGCAGGACGGCCGGGCCGTCACCGGCGGCCGTGTACTTGGCCAGGTTGGTTGCCGCCAATACGTAGAACGTGTTCGTGCGCGTTTTGTAGTTGACCTGGAGGAAAGCCCCCACGTTGGTTCCAGGGACGGCTTCCACGTCCGCCTGACCGCCTACGGCGCAGTGATAAGCCCAGTTGGTCTGTATGCTGTACCCGTCGAACGGGCCGCGCATCCATCGCGCGTCATCAATGCGCATCGAATGGGCGCCGCTGTTCGAGGGGGCGTTCCACAGGGGTTGAATCACCGGCCGGATTTCATACAGGTTGCTGCTTGTGCAGGTCCCGCTGACAAAGTACTGGCGCCAGAAATTGTCGTCCTTCACCAGGAAATTGGTCACCGAATCCGCCTGGACCTTGTTGCTGCAGGTCGCGTCATACCATTCGATCCGGAGCTGCATATTGCTCAGGTTGAATGCACCTTCACGGGACATCCACACCGAGAAGCTGTACGTCCCTGTTCCGGAGTAGATCGGCTGGCTGATCTGGACGGTTGCGTAGGTAAGAGACGTACTCCAGCCGAACAAGGCGACGCCGTTGGTTCCCGAACGGGCGGCCCACGACGTCCGCTCACTCTCATAGTCCTCTTCCACTTCCGCCCATTGCGATCCGCGCCACCGCCCCGCATTCCCGTTCCATAAGCCCAATTCGAAGCTCGGATTGCAGATATCCACCACGCTTCCCGTATACGTACCCGCATACAGAGAAGCGTCATCGAACATCACGCTTTCCTTACCGATATTGGACCCGTTCCACGCCATGGAGATTATGGGCCTGATGGTGTCCGTCGCCGGATTGGTAAAAGTCGCCGTGACAAACACCTCGTGCCAGAACCCGTCTCTCGGGAGCCCGAGATGGTTGGCGACCGCGGTTGTCTCAGACGGCACTCCGCCGTTATAGCCTTCCAGTTTCAGTTCCAAGGCTGACGGATTGAAGTTCCGCTCCATGAGGATAAAAATCGAAAAGGTATACACACCCGGACCCGGACAGGCCACGTCCTGCCGGCACCTGCCGTTGGCCGACGGATCCCAGCCCCAGAATGCACCGCCCTTGAATCCGCTACGCACGGACCAATCCGTAAGACCGCTCTTGTCCTCGAAAGTCCAACCAAGGCTTTCGAATCCGCCGTTGGTCAGCATGTTGGCCCAGCCGGAAGCCGTGACAACGAACAACAGAGCAATGATCACGCAACTTTTTTTCATGGTGATGACCTCCCGTCGGCTACTTCGCAGTTCGACCTGTTTTCCTGATTTGAAATCGGTACCATGGACGCTCCAAAAATATAAGAATGCGGAACACTTGAGCAAGAACTAATCTGTGTTTATCGAGGATTTTTCCGTCCGAACACGCAGGTTTAGCGCTTAACGCTCAGGAACCAGTGGGGGTCAGCATCTCCATTGCCTGTGCGACCACCCGCTCGGCGGACAGACGGTTCATGCACGCGAGGTCCTTGCGCGCGCAGCGGTCGGAAAAACAAGGCCGGCAGTCCAGGTTCTCCGCCACCACCACGCGATGCCGCCCTCCGTACGGGCCGGTCCGCTTCGGATCGGTCGCGCCGAACACGGCGAGGACCGGCGTACCCGCCGCCGCGGCCATATGCATCGGACCCGAGTCCACCGTGATCGCAAGGTCCATCTCCTGCAACAGACCGCCGAGTTCCACGAGCGATGTTTTTCCGCACAGATTGACCACTCCATCCCCAATTCCTTCCGCAATCCTCGCGCAGACCGGAACATCGTCAGGGGCCCCCACAAGGAAAATCACGGCCCCTGCCCGCGCCCGGAGTTCGCGGGCCGCCTCGATGAACCGTTCCGGAGGCCAGTTCTTGGTCGGCCAGCGCGAGCAGGGAAGAAAGGCGATCCGGGGCGCGGGTTCCGTCCGCGGCGCTTTCGGAAACACCACGGGAAACACCGGCGGATGGATTTCGCGGCCGAGGCACCGGACCCCGTCGAGGATCTCATCGACGGCATGTCGGTTCTTGTTCTTCGGTCCGGCCACCGCGGAATACAGCAGCCGCGAGCCTTCACGGGCAAACGAAGGCCCGATCGTTCGCGCGCCACGAGCCAGCCGCGCCACGAGCGCGCTCTTCAGAAGGCCCTGAAAATCGAGAACCAGATCGTATGTCTCACGGCGCAACTCGCGAACGAACGCCGGCAACTGCTTGAAAAAATCGCGGCGGGGAAAGGGGATCACCCGGGTTACATCCGGAAAGCACTTCACAAGCTCGACGTAGGCCGGCTGTGTGACCCAGTCGACGGTCGCGCCCAGTTCCTGCTTGATGTTGCGCACGGCCGGAAGGGCGTGGAACAGATCGCCCAGCGAGCTGAGCTTGATGATGAGGATTCGTGGAGAAGATGGCGCCATATTCAGATGCACATGCACACGACTCGTCCTCCTCGCCCTCGGTCGCCGACGGCTTTCGAGGACGATTCCAGACTACTTTCGCCCGCTCTTCTCCATCAGCTTGATCATGACCGCCTTCTGGACATGCAGCCGGTTTTCGGCCTCGTCGAAAACAACCGACTGCGGTCCGTCGATCACGTCGGCCGTCTGCTCGTACCCCCGAAGCGCGGGCAGGCAGTTCATAAAGAGGGCGTCCTTCGCGGCCTGCTTCATGAGTTTCGCGTTCACCTGGAACGGCGTGAAGATCCGCACCCGCTCGTTCAACTCGTGCGCGGGGATGTGATAGCTCATCCACGAATCGGTGTAGACCACGTCCGCGCCCTGGACCGCCTCGATCGGGTCGTGCGTGATCTTCACTTCCGTGCCGGCCTTCCTGCCGATCCGGACCGCCTCGCTGAAGACCTTCTTATGGGGCATGAACTGGTCGCCCGCGGGACAGCCAATCCGGATATTCATCTCCATTTTCGTGCAGCCATACAGCAGGGAATGGGTAACGTTGTTGTTGCTGTCGCCGAGATAGGCCAGCGTCAGCCCCTTCAACCGCCCTTTCTTCTCCCGGATCGTCATCAGGTCCGCGAGAACCTGGCACGGGTGGGAGAAATTCGTCAGCGCGTTGATGACGGGCACCGTCGCGTACTTCGCCATCTCCTCGACCTTCGAATGCTCGAACAGCCGGGCCATAATCATGTCCACATACCGGCTGACCGTTTTCACGGTGTCCTCGACGCTCTCTTTGCCGGCGCCGAGGGGCGACGTGCTGGTGTCGTAGAAAATGGCGTGCCCGCCCATCTGGCTCATGCCCGTCTCGAACGAGATCCGCGTCCGCAGGCTCGGTTTCTCGAAGATCATCATCAGGGACTTCCGCCGCATGGCGTTCAGGTAGTTCCCCGGGTTTTTCTTCGCATCGTCGCCGAGGGTGAGGACTTCCTCGATCAACGCCGAAGGCCAATCGCTTAATGAAATCAAGTGCAACATAATTCGCCTCTCTCGCGAAACGCCTAATGTCCAAGCACGAACGACGAATGTTCGTCATTCGTCATCAACTCTCCAGGTCGTGGTAATACCGATCCACTTCACTTTCCCGCTCAAAAATCGTCAGGATCAGCGCGGCGCGGATCCACATGCCGTTCCGCACCTGCCGCCAGTATACCGCGCGGGGGTCGGAGTCGACCGCCGGGTCGATTTCCTGGCGCCGCGGTAGCGGATGCATCAGCACCGCCGTCTGCTTCAGCTTCTCCAGGTGCGCCGCGGTGAAGCAGAACCGGCTGGTGTTGATCGCCTGGCTCTCGTACGCCTTGTCCCACTCGTCCTGGATGCGCGTCATGTAGATCGCGTCCACTTCCGGGATGATCCTGTCGAAGTCGCAGCAGACCTCGAATTCCATGCCCGCCCGGCGCAGAAGCTCCAGGATATCCGCGCCGATCTGCAACGGTTCCGGCGCGACGAAGTACTGCTTCACGCCGCGATACTGCGTCAGCAGCCACGCGAGCGAGCGCACCGTGCGGCCCCGCGCGAGATCGCCGACGTACGCGATCTTCTTCCCCTCGATCCCGCCGATCTTCTCGAAACTGCGCTGGAGCGTGTAGACATCCAGCAGGGCCTGCGTCGGGTGCTGGTCCTTGCCCGAACCGGCGTTGACCACCGGCACCGGCCGCTCCGTGTTCGACAGCAGCCACGCAATCCGCTCGGCAAACCCGCCGACCGAGTGCCGCATGATGATCATGTCGAAGTACGAGCTGAACGTCCGCACGGAATCCTCGGGCGATTCGCCCTTCAGCTCGCTCGATGTCGTCGTGTCGCGCACCTCGGCCGGATCCATGCCGAGAATCTGGCACGCCGCGTAGAATGAAAGGAACGTGCGGGTGGACGGCTGGGCGAAGTACAGCATCGCCCGCTTCTCGGACAGCAGGTCCTGGAGAAACAGCAGGCCGCCGCGCGTTTTCGCGATGCGGCGGATGCGGCTCGCCAGTTCGCAGAGCCGGTCGAGCGTGGGCCGGTCGAATTGCTGGGCGACCAGCGCATGGTACGGCCGCCCGTTGCGCAGAAAATAGGGGCCCTTTTCCCCGGTCTCCAGTTTCTGGAACGCCTCCCACGAAACGCTTTTTAGCGGATTGTCTCGATACATGGCCACGGCATGGCCCTCCTCACATTGGGGTGACCTTAACGCAAAACAGCAAGGGCTATCGAGAGGAAAATGGGAGGACGTTCGCGGGCGGAAACTCCGGAAACAGAAGGAGAGGAACGGGGAACAGGATGGAGAGGAACGCTACGACTTCTTGCCGCCGAACCGGATCATCCAATCTATCGCGGCGCGATCCCAGCCGATGTCGTAGCCGGCCTTTTCGCTTTCGTAGTACTTATGAAGCAGAATCTCACGCTTCATGTCCTCCCACTGCCGGACAAGCCGCGTGGTCTTGACCCAGTCGGCGCCACACTCGCGAGATGGCCTTACATCGTCACTTCTCATGCGACAACACACCTCTGCTCGAGATTTGACACAAAACTAAAGAACATCGCATGACCGATCAACAGAAATCTCGGTACCGGTCCCTAAAATCTATATACAGCATTCGGCTCGACGGTGTCACCACAATAAAATGTGCTGGCGTTTATTCGATTCGGCAGATGACGCCTTTCAGGTATTCGCTGAACACATACGATCTCACGGGTGTGAACCGCCGGAAAAGCCGTTTTTGAGGCCGCCCAAGTCGCTCGCAGTCACGCAGTTAATCATAAACTCGTGAGCCATAAAGATTTAACTTGAAACAGCCGGCTTGAAACGTGAGAATTACGGCCATGGTTGAACTTCCAGCTACTGTAAGCAACTCCGCCGGCATCCACTGTCGGCCATCGGCCATCATTATCAAGGAAGTGATGCATTATCCGGGCTCGATCCGCGTGACGGCGAACTCGCGCGAGTCCGACCTGCGGTCGGTGATGAGCCTGCTGGCGCTCGGACTGCACCAGGGATCTGTTCTCTCGATTCGCGTTTCCGGTCCGGACGAGCTGGCGATGTGCAAGAAACTGGTTGACCTGTTCCAGACTCACTTTGATTTTCCCCCGCGCACCGAGCGCGAATCGTCGGTCTCCCTCGAAGCGCTCGGGACATCCGCGACCCCGCCCCAATCCCCCAGTTGAGCTTTTTGAACATTCCACTTTCCTTCTGTAAACTCTTTGGGTAGTGTTATTGTCGTTATGGCAAGAATTCTTCTTGTGGATGATGAAGAGTCCGTGCTTCGCACCGTGGGCATGCTGTTCCGCAGCGAAGGACACGAAGTGGTTCCCATTCGCGAGGGCCAGAAGGCCATCGACATGATCAAGTCGGAGGAGCCGTTTGATCTTCTCCTGGCCGACATCCGCATGGAACCGGTGGACGGCATGCAGGTCATCAAGATGGCCCACGAGTTGCGTCCAACCATGCCGATCGTCGTGATCTCGGCCTATTGTTCCGAGAAAACGGTCCGCCAGGCCATTTCCCTCGGTTGTTGCGCGTACGTGAAGAAACCCTTCAAGACCGAGGAAGTTCTGGAAGCGGCCCGCAAAGCGCTCACCCCGGCAAATCCGTAACCCTCCCGGCCCGAAGGCGCCACGGCTTTTCTTAATAAGGCTTGCACGCGTTTTCAGGGAATGTAATCTGTCCCCGGTTATGAACGGAAACCGGCATGCGGGTTGGCGCGACGGGGTCCCCAGTCGGGACTGACGCCTTCCGACTGCTGTGCGGACCCCGGTGAAACAACCGGGGCTTTTTTTTTGGAGCGATGGAGTCCGGGAGGAATGGAGTGTCGCGAAAATCTCCGATGTCTCCATTTCCGTCGAAGGGGAGCCATGAGCCATATCGAAGAAACAACAGAGCTGAAGCTCGACTGGAAGAAACTCGAGAAGGCGGTCGCGTCCAGCCCGGGCATCGTGCCGGCGGCAGTCCAGAACGCGGACACGGATGAAGTCATTCTCGTCGCGTACACGAACGAACTCGCGTTCCGGAAATCCGTGGAAACGCGTTCGCTGGTTCTCTGGAGCACGTCGCGCAACGAGCTGTGGGAAAAGGGCAAAACATCCGGCGAGACGTTCGATCTGATCGAGGTTCGCGTGAACTGCGAACAGAACTCCCTGCTCTACCGCGTTCGCCCGCGCCGCGGCGGCATCTGCCACACGAAGAATCGGAAGGGCGAGCCGAGGAATTGCTATTACCGCAAGCTGGATTTGGCCGGCGGAAAACTGGAGAACACGGATCCGTAAACGTTATTGATCAATCGTCCGTTGTCAGTTGTCCGGCAACGGACCCAGGACAACGAAATATGTCGTACACACCCGACAAGAAAACCTTCCTCGAACAAGCGGACCACGGCAACCTCGTCCCCGTGTGGCGCGAGTTGTTGGCGGACATGGACTCGCCGGTATCGGCCTATGACAAGGTGCGCGAGCACCTGCGGAAAAAAGACAACGCCTCGCATACGTTCCTGCTGGAAAGCGTGGAGGGCGGCGAAAGCGTCGGCCGCTACTCGTTCATCGGCGGCGCGCCCCGGGCCATTCTCCGCGCGTACGGACGGCGGGTCACGCTCCAGGAACCCGGCCAGGCCGAGAAGACGCTGACGGAAAACGGCGACCCGCTGAACGAGATCAAGCGCTACATGGCGCGTTTCAAGCCGGTGAGCGACCGGCGCCTGCCCCGTTTCACCGGCGGCGCCGTCGGATTCCTCGGATACGACTGCGTTTCGTTCTTCGAGAAGAAGGCGCCGACCCGTTCCGACCATGCCCTGCGCGCGCCGGACATGGTCTTCATGATCACCGATGCGCTGATCATCTTCGACCGCGTCCGGCACAGCGTGAGAATCATCGCCAATGCGTTCATCAACGGCGACGCGGGCCAGGCGTACGACAGCGCGGTCCACACGATCGATTCCCTCTGTGCGGCGCTCCGCTCGCCGAAATCCAGTTCGATGATCGACAGCGGCGCGTACCTCGGCGAGATCGTCCCGGAATCCAACACGAGCCGCGAGGAATTCGTGGCCGCCGTCGAAAAGACAAAGGCGTACATCCGCGCCGGCGACATCATCCAGGCCGTCCTGTCCCAGCGGTTCGAGACGGAGTGCTCGGCGGATTCGCTGGACGTGTACCGCGCGCTCCGGTCGATCAATCCCTCGCCCTACATGTTCTGTCTCGACCTCGGCGACAGCGCGTTGGTGGGTTCGTCGCCGGAGGTCCACGTGCGCAGCGAGGACGGCTTCGCCGAACTCCGTCCCATCGCCGGAACGCGGCCGCGGTCGGACGATCCCGCGCAGGACGCGAAGCTCGCGGAAGAACTGCTCGCGGACCCGAAGGAGCGCGCGGAGCACATCATGCTGGTGGACCTCGCGCGCAACGACCTGGGCCGCGTCTGCCGGTTCGGCACGGTCCGGACGCCGGAGCTGATGGTCATCGAGCGTTACAGCCACGTGATGCACATCGTCTCCGACGTCACCGGCGAACTGCGGCCGGACACGGATGTCTACGATCTGATGCGCGCGACGTTCCCGGCCGGCACGGTCAGCGGCGCCCCGAAGATTCGCGCGATGGAGATCATCGCGGAACTCGAGAAGGCAAAACGCGGACCGTACGCCGGCGCCGTGGGGTACTTCAGCTTCGGCGGGAACCTCGACTCGTGCATCACGATCCGGACGATCATCCTGGACCTCGGCCAGGCCTATGTGCAGGCGGGGGCGGGCATCGTGGCGGATTCGGATCCGAACACCGAGTACGAGGAAACGCGAAACAAGGCCCGGGGGATGTTCAAGGCGCTGGCGCTCGCGCGTCATTTCGCGGCGGCCCGAAAGGCTGGGAGAAAATGATTCTGGTCATCGATAACTACGACTCGTTCACCTACAACCTGGTGCAATATCTCGGTGAACGGGGCGCTGAAATCCGCGTGGTCCGTAATGACGAAGCCTCCGTGGACGATCTCGCGGCCCTCAAGCCCGCGAAGCTGCTGGTCAGCCCGGGGCCGTGCACCCCGTCGGAGGCGGGCATCTCCTGCGCGGCCATTGCGCGGTTCGGACCGGTCATCCCGACGCTGGGCGTCTGCCTCGGCCACCAGGCGATCGGCCAGGTCTATGGCGGAAAGGTGGTCCGCGCCGGCCGGCTGATGCACGGAAAGACCTCCCCGATCCGCCACAACGGCCAGGGCGTGTTCAAAGACATGCCGAACCCTTTCGAGGCCATCCGCTACCATTCCCTGCTGATCGAACGCGCGTCCCTGCCCGCCGACCTGGAGATCACGGCGGATACGGAAGAGGGCGAGATCATGGGGCTGCGGCACAAAAAACACCCGGTCTACGGCGTGCAGTTTCACCCGGAATCGATCCTGACGCAGAACGGCCGGCAAATCCTTGTGAACTTCCTCGGTCTGTAACCGCCGGCCCGCTGTTGACTGCGCTTGTCACCCCGGTGCGGATGCCGTATTTTCCGGAAGAATCATGGACGAACGCCGGAACATCTATCAAACGCCCGAACCGGAACCGAAGAAGGAAGGCGACCTGCCGCGTCACGACATGACGCCCGCGGAATTCCGCGCGCGATCCGTGCGCAACACCGTCGTCTTCTCGGCGGTCATGCTCGTGCTGCTCGGCGCGGCCACATGGATCATCTCCCTCCAGGACGGGAAGAGCAAGGTGTCCGTCCCGGAGGAACCCCCCGCCAAGCTTCCGATGCTGACCATGTCGACCCCGTTGATCATGAGCAACCTGACGCCGGCGCGTTTGTCCGCCCCCCGGATCGCGGAAGGGCTCTCCGAGGAAGAAGCGGCGGACGTCGATCCGGAGCGGATGGCCGGTGCCATGGGTGAAACGCGCATCGCGAACGACTATCTCATGGCGCGGGACCTGGAGAAGGCGGAGGCGCACGCGCGGAAGGCGCTGGAGATCTGGCCGAACATGAATGCCGCGCTGCGAATGCTCGGCGTGATACACACCCAGCGCGGACAATTCGACCAGGCCATCCTCGAACTTGAAAAAGTTCTGAAGAAGGATCCGTTCAGCGCAGAGACCTACAACAACCTCGCCACGGCCTACATGCAGAAGGGACAGATGGACAAGGCCGAGGAACTGCTGAATACCTCCCTACAGATCACCCCGGACTACTACATCGCGTTTCTCAACCTCGGGCTCCTGAACCTCGCGCGAGGCCGGTACGACGCGGCGGCGGATTACCTGGAACGCGCGATCGAGCAGGTGCCCAACGATCCGTCCCCGCGCAACAACCTCGCGGTCTCCCTGATGCGCATCGGGCGCTATGACGAGGCTCGGAAACACCTGCGGTTCCTCATCGACCGGAATCCGAATGTGCCGAACGGGTACTTCAATCTGGCCATCACCTACGTGCTCGAAAACAATTACCCGGAGGCCATGAACTGGATTCGGCGGGGCGCCCGGCTCTGCTCGCCCATGACCTGCCGGCGATTCCTGTCTGACAACGACTTCAACCCCATGCGGGACTATCCGGACTTCAAGAAACTGGCGGAAAGTCTCTCGCCCAACGCCCCTTCAGCACCCGGAAGCTAGAATGCCGATACCATCCGAGAGGGAATCCATTTTGAACCAAGTGGCCGCCGGCAAACTGTCGGTGAAGGCGGCGCTCCGTCTGCTCCATCCCCCCGCGGAGAACAACCTGGGATTCGCCCGCCTGGACCTCGACCGGCGTCGAAGGAAGGGCATTCCGGAAGTCATTTACTCGGCCGGAAAAACGCCGCAGCAGATCGTCCGGATCATCGCCGCGCTCAAGAAAGCGCGCCAGAACGTGCTTTGCACGCGCGCCACGCGCGAGATGTACCATGCGGTCCGGAAGGCGTACCCGCGCGCGGTCTTCCACGAGGCGGCGCGAATGATCTCGCTGGACGTGACGGCGCGGCCGAAGGCGGCGGGCCGGGTGTCCGTGGTCTGCGCCGGCACCTCCGACATTCCCGTGGCCGAGGAGGCCGCGTTGACGGCCGAGTGGATGGGGGCGCGCGTTGAACGAATCACCGATGTCGGCGTGGCGGGGCTGCACCGGCTGGTACATCACCTGGATACCCTGCGCTCGTCGCGCGCGGTCGTCGTCGTCGCGGGCATGGAAGGCGCCCTGCCGTCCGTCGTCGGCGGGCTGATCGACCGCCCGATCGTGGCGGTTCCCACCAGCGTGGGCTACGGAACGAGCATGCAGGGCGTGGCCGCCCTGCTGGCGATGCTCAATACCTGCGTGCCGGGCATTTCCGTGGTCAATATCGACAACGGCTTCGGCGCCGGTGTCGTGGCCGCGCTGATCAACAGGATTGGGGAGACGAAGTAATGGAATGCCGGAATCAGGGATGGAGGAGAAAAGGCGCACAGCTCGTGTTTTCCGCTTTTCAATACCCCAGCACTCCATCCCTCCGCCCCTCCAAGGAAGATCTTCGGGCATGAAACTCCTTCACTTCGAGATGATCGGCGGCGCGAGCGGCGACATGATCCTCGGCGCCCTGATCGGGCTGGGCGTGGATCCGAAGCGCCTCGTCCAGGAACTCTCCAGCCTTCCCGTCGAGCCGCTCGATATCGAGGCCGCGCCGGTTCAGGACGGCAAGATCCACGGCCTGCGGGTCGCCGTCCGCGTGCATGAACACACGCATCATCACGCCCGGCATCTCCGGGACATCGAAAAAATTGTCGCAGACAGCCGACTCCCCCCGGCCGTGAAGGAGTCGAGCCTGAAGGTCTTTCGCCGGCTCGGAGCGGCCGAGGCCAAGGTGCACGGGACAACCCTCGACCAGGTCCATTTCCACGAAGTCGGGGCTCTCGATTCCATCATCGACATCGTCGGCTCCTGCCTCGGTCTGCACCTGCTGGGCGTGGACGAGGTGGTCGTCGGACCCTTCCCGGCCGGCCGCGGGACCCTCGAATGCGAACACGGCACATTCCCGAATCCCGCGCCCGCGACGCTGGAGTTGTTGCAGGGGTTCCCGATGGTTCAGACGGATGAAACGAAGGAACTGGTGACCCCGACGGGCGCGGCGCTCCTGACCACGTGGCGGAATCGCGAGCGCGCTCCGGACGGCAGCCGGATCCTGAACACCGCCTACAGTTTCGGACACCGGACGCTGGAACAACGGCCGAACCTTCTTCGCGCCGTCCTGATGGAAACGGAATCGGACGCCCGCTCCGGAACCTGCCTCGTGATGGAATGCAACGTGGACGACACGACGCCGGAACTGCTGGGGTCGCTGACCCGGCAACTCATGGACGCCGGCGCGCTGGACGCGTTCACCACGTCCGTCCAGATGAAAAAACAGCGCCCCGGAACCCTGTTGACTGTTCTCTGCGAATCGGGGACGCGGGATGCGCTGGCGGATCTGATTTTCAGGGAGAGCACGACGTTCGGCATCCGGGAGCATGTCACGCACCGCACCATGCTCACCCGGCGCACGGTGGAAGTCGCCACACGCTACGGGGCGATCCGCATCAAGATCGGCCGGTGGAAAGGCCAGGATGTGACGTTTGCGCCGGAGATGGAGGATTGCATCCGGAGAGCCGGGGAACACAACGCGCCGGTCCGGTCCGTTTACGAAGCTGCAGCGGAGGCGGCGGCTTCCTTGCGCCGCTGACCGGACCGCGCCAGGAGTTTTTTATGCAGAGAATACGACCGCTGATCCTTGCATTGGGCTTGACCGCTTTTTCGGTCCTTCCGTCCGCCGCAAATCCGCTGACGGTGGCCGTGTCCAACTTCTGCGAGATCTCGAAAGGAACCGTCCTGAACAATGCGTGCGCGTTTTTCGAGAACGGCTCCGCGACGTGCGCGCTCAGATTCTTCGACGAAAAGCCCTGCGCCTTCATTGTCGTCGCGCGCGGCGAGCGGGGCGGCGGCGCCTGGCCCGAGCTTAAAGTCCGTTTCGACGGCGAAGAGCTCTTCAAGACGCAAATCGCCTCGGCCGACTGGGCCACGTACACCTTCGTTTCCTCGGTCGCCACCGGCACGCACACCGTCAGCGTCTGTTTTGAAAACGACTGCCTGACGGACGGCGAGAATCGCAACCTGTTCGTCTCGGGCCTGACGATCCTCCCGGCGGCGCGGGCCAATGCTCCCTCTCTTCTCACAGCCGACGAGTACCGGTCTTTCCTCGATGACCGGCGCGGGGCGCTGATTCGAGAGACCGAAGAGCGGATCGAAGCGATCCGAAAGGGAAACCTAGCCGTCCAGGTGCTCGATTCGCAAGGCCGTCCGGTATCGAACGCCCAGGTGACCGTCACCCAGACGCGCCACGAATTCCCGTTCGGCGCCGCGCTCGTTTCGGACCTGTTCACGCCCGGGGCCAACCACCCGGAGGCCATCGCGTACCGGGCCCAGGTCAAGAAGTACTTCAACCATGCCGTGACCGAGAACGCGCTGAACTGGCCCGACATGGAACCGAAGAAGGACGAGGTTCACTACGAGGTTGTGGATGCCATGGCCGGCTGGTGCCGGGCGAACGGGATCTCCCTGCGCGGACACAGCCTCTTCTGGAGCTGCTTTATGCCGGAGTGGGCCAACGCCCTGTCGGATGTGGACCTCCGGTTCGCGATCATGCGGCGCGCGCGGAATGTCGTGGGGCATTACCGCGGACTCATCGACGAATTCGATGTGAGCAATGAAATGCTGCACTGCACCCATCTCAACCAGCGTCTGGGCGACTCCATTTTCCGCCAGATGTGCGCGGAGGCGTCCGGCGCCAATCCCGACGCGGTGCTGTACGTGAACGATTATGGAATCCTCGAGGGCGACGAACTGGGCCGGTACGAAGAGCAGATCCGCCGTCTTCTCGAAATGGGCGCGCCCGTCGGCGGAATCGGCGTGCAGGCCCACTTCAGCGGCGCGGCGGACCCGGGACATATCCGGAGATCGCTCGACGCGCTTGCGAAATTCAACCTCCCGGTGAAGATCACCGAATTCGACTGCGCGGCGGCCGACGAGGCCGTCCAGGCGCGAACGCTGGAAGACGTGTACCGGATCGCCTTCGCCCATGAGGCGGTGGACGGCATTCTGATGTGGGGCTTCTGGGAAAAGCGGTGCCGGAAGCCCGAGACGGCGATCCTGCGCGCGGACTTTTCCAAAAAGCCGGCCGGCGAAATGTACGAACAGCTTGTCTTCAGCAACTGGTGGACCCGCGCGGAAGGGCAGACCTCGGGCGAGGGACTCTTTTCATGCCGCGCGTTTTTCGGCGATCTGAACGTCACCGTGAGGCCGGAAACCGGATCCGAGGTACAGCAGAAAGTGGCGCTCCGGAAATCGGCGGGCCAGGCGTCGGTGGAAATCCGCCTCGCGGAGGAGCCGGCGGGAACGTCGAAGCCGGATGCCGATCCCTTGGATGAGAGCAAGTCCGTCCAACGCTAAATGCTCGATCCGCGCCAGTTGAGTTTCTTGCGCAGAAGCGAGAAGTAGCTGTAGCCCGGCAGGTGAATGAAACAGGCGGGCTTCGTGAAACGCCTGATCTCCAGGCGATCCCCCTGCTGAACGGCACAACCCTCCTGCCCGTCCACTGAAAGCAGAAGTTTCTTGAGCGCCTTGACCACCTGCACCGTGATCCGGCTCCTGTCGGACACCACCAGCGGCCGGTTGCTCAACGTGTGGGGGCAGATCGCGTTGATGACAAAGCAGGGGCTCTCGGGATGCAGAATCGGCCCCCCGGCCGACAGCGAATGACCCGTACTGCCGGTCGGCGTCGAGACAATCAGTCCGTCGGACACGTACGCGGTCACCGGCTCGCCGTCCACGGAAACCGACAGCGTGTTCACGCGCGAGGAAACGCCCCAGCCGACCACCACATCATTGAGTCCGCGATAACCCGCCATCTGTTTTCCGCGCCTGAACAGGCGGCACTCGGCGATGGATCGCATGGACGTGGTGAAACGGCCCTTGCGAAGCGCTTCGAGAACCCGGTCAATATCCCCCTCGGTGACGCTCGTCAGAAAGCCCAGGCTGCCCAGGTTGACACCGAGGACCGGCTTGTTGCTCCCGCCCAGAAGGCGGACGGCGCGCAATACCGTGCCGTCTCCGCCCAACGCCATCAGCGCGTCCACGTGACGCGCCAGATTCGCGGGAGAGACGCGTCGAGCGCCCGGGAGCAGACCACCGACCGCGTCGCAGGTGTACAGCTTCATGCCCAGCGCCGCGGCCTTCCTCCCCAACTGACCCAGGGCGGCGCGCGCGCAAGGCTTCCGGCAATTAACCAGCACGCCGACTTTTCTTATGACCTGACCTTTTCCCAACATGCCAGGAACTCCACATTGCCCGCCGGCCCTTGGATCGGCGACGGACACACCCCCAGCCACTTCAAACCCAACTCGTCCGCGCCGAACCGGCGCACACGCTCAACCACCTCGTCCCGGACCGCCTCGCTTCGCACCACACCGCCCTTGCCCACCTGCTCGCGGCCCGCCTCGAATTGCGGCTTGATCAGCGAAACGATGCGCCCGCCGTTCGCGAGGATTTGTGTAACAGCGGGCAAAATCTTAGTCAAGGAGATGAACGACACGTCGATCGCCGCGAATTCCGGGACGGCGGGAAGGTCGCCCGGCACGAGATATCGTGCGTTCACCCTGTCCATGACGACCACGCGCGGATCGGAGCGAAGCGTCGAATGAATCTGCCCGCGGCCCACGTCGATCGCATACACGCGCGCCGCGCCGTGCTGAAGCAGGCAGTCGGTAAATCCGCCGGTCGAGGCGCCCACGTCCATGCAGACCCGGCCCCGCACATCCAGTTCGAACCGGAGAAAGGCTTCTTCGAGTTTCTCGCCGCCGCGACTGACAAACCGTTCCTGTTCGACCAGCGCGATGAGAGCCTCCCTGGAGATCCGATAGCTGGATTTCGTCTCGACGCGCCCATCGATTTTCACACAGCCCGCCAGGATCAGTCGCTGCGCCTTCTCACGGCTTTCAACAAGCCCCATTTCCACTACACGCTGATCGAGCCGCACGCGTTCCATCACTTCAGTGTTGCTCAAAAGGGAGGAAAGACAAAGCCAATAAACCACGGAGAAGCTTCAGGGCCTTCCCTTGTCGAAAACAGGCATTCGATCTGTGACGATCTCGAAGCGGAGCGGCGATCCGTTCCGCCGGACTTCCAGTTTCACCGTTTCTCCGACGCGATGCCGCAAGACGAGGCGCTGGATATCCCGCGCCTCGTAAACCGGACTGCCGTCCACGTGGACAACAATATCGCCCCCCAGAATCCCGCATCGCGCCGCCGGAGTCCCGCCATAGACCCCGCCCACCCGCACGCCGGGATCCCCCGGATTCATCTTGTCCAACGCGGTCAACTGCATCCCGAGCCAGGGCCGCTCGACCTCGCCGGACTGGATCAACGACTCCACCACTCTCATCGCCATGTTCACGGGCACGGCGAAGCCGATCCCTATGTTGCCCTGCGACAGCGGGCCCCCTGTCTGAATGACCGAATTGATCCCGATCATGCGCCCGTCGGCATCCACCAGCGGACCCCCGCTGTTGCCCGGATTGATCGAGGCGTCCGTCTGGATGAAATCCTCGTACGGCAGAAGGCCGACGCTCCGACCTTTCTGGCTTACGATGCCGACGGTCACACTGCTGTTGAGGCTGAAGGGGGACCCGATCGCGATCGCGAATTCGCCCACGCGAACCTTGTCCGAATCCCCGGCCTCTATCGGCATGAGCACGGTTCCTTCCGGCGCCTGTATTTTCAGCACGGCCAGGTCGGTCATCGGATCCACGCCGACCCGCCGCGCCGGATATTTCGTCCCGTCCTGGAGAGCGACCTCGATCTCCTCGGCGTTGCGGATGACATGGTTGCTGGTGAGAACGAATCCATCCTTCGAAATGATGACGCCCGACCCCTGCCCCGCGAGGCGTTCCGGAATTCCGTACACCCCGCCGAAGTAGATGTCCCGCGCCGCATGGTAAACGGTCGACTCCGTACGAATAACGACCACGGAGGGCATGACCCGCTCAACGGCATCTGCAAAGGAGTTGCCCAGTTCGCGGGCGTAATTCGGAGGGGCGCCGGCGGCCTCAAAGTCCGCCGGAAGCAGGAACAGACCGGCGATCAGACTGACGCAAAGACGTTTCATGCGCTACAGCCATTTCAGACAATGCCGCCGTGCAAACGTTCAACATCAGGACGGGTCTCCTCCCGGCTCAAACGGCTCGGTCGTGATCTCCTCGCCCTTTTTCGCGAGAATCTCGATCTTTTTTTCCACCTCGTTGAGCTTCCGGTTGCAGAACTTGACCAGTTCCGTCCCCTCTTCAAAGCACGCCATCATCTTCTCCAGGCTGAGCGTTCCGCTCTCCATCTCGCTCACAAGGGTTTCCAGCCGTTCCAGCGCTTTCTCGAAATTCTGCGCCTTATCGCTTTTCTTCTCTGCCATGTTGACCTCCCGCTTCCTTTGAAATGACCTTCGATTCCAAGACTCCGCGCGCGACCTGCGTCTGCAGGATTTCCCCCACGCCCACACCCGCCGCATCCCGGACAATCGCACCGCCCTTCCGTCTTGTGATGCTGAACCCTCGATCCAGCACGGCCAGCGGACTCAGCGCCCTGAGCTGCAAGGCGATCCGGCGCACATCCTGCCGCAAGGCGCCCGTCTTGAGTTCAACCCCGTGCGCCAGGCGGAGACCGAGACGGTCGAGGCGCACGCGCCGTTCGCGCGCAGCGCCTTCCAGCCCGGTCAAAAGCGAGGCGCGCAACGCATCGACGCGCTGGACGAACTGCCGCACCAGGTTGCGCGGTTCGCGGAACACGTAACTGCGGCCCGCCGCGGTCACGCGGTTCCGAAGTTCCAGCGCGCGCTCGCGCAAGCACCGCACCAGGCGCGCGGCCATCTGCTGTAACTGTTCCTCGAACGCGGCCTTCCGGCCCACCATCAACTCCGCCGCGGCCGAAGGCGTCGGCGCGCGCAGGTCGGCGACGAAATCGCTGATCGTGAAATCGATCTCGTGGCCGACCGCCGAGATGACCGGGATCCGCGATCGCGCAATCGCCCTCGCGACCCCTTCCTCGTTGAAACACCAGAGATCCTCCAGGCTGCCGCCGCCGCGGCCGACGATCATCACGTCGATTCCACCCCGCTCGTTGAACAGGTCAATCGCCGCCGCGATCTCTCCCGCCGCCTCCGCGCCCTGCACCTTGACCGGCGCGATCACCACGTGAAGGTTCGGAAACCGGCGGGACAGGACGCTGAGGATGTCGTGAATCGCGGCGCCGGTGGGCGACGTCACGATTCCGACATGGCGCGGCAGGACCGGCAGGGGCTTCTTTCTCGACGCATCGAACAATCCTTCCGCCGCGAGCTTCTTCTTGAGCGCCTCGAACGCCTCCTGCAGGCTCCCCTTGCCGGCCTCCTCCGCCTTGCGCACGATGACCTGATACTGGCCCGAGGCTTCGTACACGGAAATCTCGCCGTACACCCTGATCTTCACGCCGTCCTGGAGCGCAAAGGTCAGCCCCCGCAGGGCGCCCTTGAAGAACACCGCCGCGATCTGCGCGCTCTCGTCCTTCAGCGTGAAGTAGAGGTGGCCCGACGCCGGTCTCCGCAGGTTGGAAATTTCCCCTTCGATCCACACGCTGCCGAATTCGTTCTCGAGGGCGACACGGATCAGCCGCGTGATCTCGCCCACGCGGTATATTTTCCGGCCGTCCTGTTCAGCGCCCGGCATCATGCGCTCGTGTCCGGAATCTTCTCGCGGACCCGCTTGATCTTCGCGGCCCGACCCGTCTTTTCGTCCACCGCGATCAGCACGCCCTCCAGGTTGACGTCCTTCGTCGCCACCTCGAACGGCGTCGGCATGCCGGTCAGGAACTTGTGCAGGATCGACTCGACCTCGCGGCCCAGCACGGAGTCCTTGGGCCCCGTCATGCCGAGGTCGGTGATGTACGCCGTGCCTTTCGGCAGGATCGTTTCGTCCGAGGTCTGGACGTGCGTATGGCTTCCGACCACCGCGGTCACGCGGCCGTCGAGGTACCGGCCCATCGCGATCTTTTCCGACGTCGCCTCGGCGTGGAGATCGACGATGATGATCTTGCCGGGCCCGCCGGTGTTCAGGATATGATCCGCGGCGCGAAACGGGCAATCGGCCGGTCCCAGAAACACCCGGCCCACCAGGTCGATCACCGTCACCCGCCCCGCCGGCGTATCCACCGTGATCTGGCCCTTCCCGGGACAGGCCGGCGCGTAGTTGGCCGGACGCAGGATGCGCGGCTCCTTGTCGATGTTCCTGGCCAGTTCTTTCTGATCCCAGACATGATCCCCCGTGGTCAGCACATCCGCACCGGCGCGGAACAAGTCCTCGGCCAGCGTCGGCGTCAGCCCGCGACCGCCCGCCGCGTTCTCCGCATTGGCGATCACAAAATCGACTTCTCCCGCCGTCCGCATCCGGCCGACAATCCTCGCGAAAGCCATGCGGCCGGGGGAACCGACGATGTCACCGACAATGAGTATTTTCATAAGCGTATCATAGCCCAGGACATGAAAGGAGTCCAAAGTCGAAAGTCGGCGTTCGCCGCCTTGGACTTTGGGCTATCGTGCATACTCCACGCACCGCGTTTCCCGCACCACGGTCACCTTGATCTGCCCGGGGTACTCCATCTCCTGCTCGATCTGCTTGCTGATGTTGCGCGCCATCTGCATGGCCTCGTTGTCGTCGATCTTGCCGGGCTCGACGATAACGCGGATCTCGCGGCCCGCCTGCATGGCGTAGCTCTTCTCGACGCCGCGGAATCCGTTGGCGATGGCCTCCAGCTTCTCGAGCCGCTTGAAGTAGATTTCGGTGGTCTCGGAACGCGCCCCGGGCCGCGACGCGGAGATCGCGTCGGCCGCGGACGCCAGGATCGAGTACAGGCTCTCCGCCTCCACCTCTCCGTGATGAGCCGCCACCGCGTTGTAAACGACCGCGACCTCGCCGTGTTTGCGCAGGAGGTCCGCGCCGATGACCGCATGGCTTCCCTCGATGGAGTGGTCGAGCGCCTTGCCGATGTCGTGGAACAGGCCGACGCGCCGGGCGATCATCGGATCGAGCCCCAACTCGGAGGCCATCAGGGTCATCAGGTAGGCCATGTCGATCGAGTGCTGAAGCACGTTCTGCGCGAAGCTGTGGCGGAACTTCAGCCGGCCGAGCGTCCGAACCAGCTCCGGGTCCACGCCTTGCAGACCCAGTTCGTAGATGGCCCCCTCGCCGGCCGACATGATCGCCTCCTCCATCTCCTCCTGCACCTTGGTCACCACTTCCTCAATCCTCGACGGATGGATGCGGCCATCGGCCATCAGCCGCTCGAGGGCCAGGCGCGCCACCTCCCGGCGCATCGGGTCGAACCCCGAGATCACCACCACCTCCGGCGTGTCGTCGATCAGGATATTGACGCCCGTCGCCGCTTCCAGGGCCCGGATGTTCCGGCCTTCCCGGCCGATGATCCGGCCCTTCATTTCATCGTTCGGCAGGTTGACGGTGCTGGTCGTCACCTCGCTGACCGTATCGGCGGCGTAACGCTCGATGGCGATGGTCAGGATCCTCCGCGCGTCCTTCTCCGAATTCTCCCGAGCCTCGTCCTGCATTCTTCGGATCAGCGCCCCCGTCTCGTGTTTCAACTCCTCTTCCACCTGCTGCATCAGGATCTTGCGGGCCTCCTCCTGAGACATCACGGCGACCTGCTGGAGCTTCTCGCGGGCTTGATCGAAGAGACCCTGCAGTTCCTGATCCCGCGCCTTCAGTTCGTCTTGCCGCTTCTCGAGAGCGGCGATCTTTTCGTCGAGCGCTGTTTCCTTTTTCTCAAGCAGGCCGACCTTGCGATCCAGATTGGTCTCGCGATGGGCAATCCGTTCCTCCAGGACAACGACTTCCTGCCGCCGCGACTTGATTTCCTGCTCGAACGCCTCCCGGGCCCGAAGCACCTCGTCTCGCGCCTTGAGGTCCGCATCTTTCCGTATGATCTCCGCGTCGCGCTTGGCGCCAGCCAGCGTGATCTGCGCCTCCTTGACCGCCGAGGCCGCCTTCAATTTCGTCAGGATCGCGTGCACGTAGTACCCGGCCGCAATGCCGAGCATCGTGAATGCCGTGGGGAGCCACCATGCAATTTCCATGTTCACCTCCCGCCGGACAGGGCGCTCTGAAACCCCGTCCGCGCGTCTTGGACTGTTTCCATTTCAACCCCCGCAAACACTCGCGGGAGGGTATAGGTTCTGCTCGGTCACAACGATGTCGACGGCGACGTCCAGCGCCTCCGCCGGCACCTCGTCCACCATCTGCACCTCGAAAACCAGCCCGACCTTGTAGCCGGGACACTTGGCCATGAGCCGGTCGTAGTGCCCGTGACCATGCCCGAGACGGTTCCCCCGGCGGTCGAACGCCATGGCGGGCGCGATCATCAGGTTCACATCCTTGGGCTGGACGCGACGAATATCCCGCGGTTGCGGGATCTTCACCGGTCCCTGCACGACGGCATCGTCCGGCTCCAGCCAGGACAACTCGTACTCACGGCTGCCCTTCAGCAGGGCGGGAACGCAAACGCGCTTGCCGAGCTGCCAGCAAATCTCGATCAACGCCTCCGTCTGCACCTCGTGGGGAAGCGCCATGTAGCAACCCACCACGCGCGCTGCGCTGAACTGGGGAAGCGCCATGACTTTTTCCAGAATCAACGGACTGGTCTGTTCGACCCACGTCAGGTCGAACCCGCGCCGCAAGGACCGGATTCGTTCGCGGATCGCTTCTTTGTTGCCGGCCGGCGTGGTCATGGGCTCTCCGTCTCTTCAGTTGTTTTTACCTTCGATGGGGTCCGTTGCCTGTCCCAGCGCTCGATCCTCTTCCGGATCGTGTCCTCGTAGCCCTGGTCGGTCGGCTGGTAATACTTCTTCGACGTCGGCACGTACTCCTGATCCACAAAATGGCCCTCAAAGTCGTGCGCGTACTGGTAGCCCGTGTGGCCGAATTCCTTCGCGGCGCGCTTCGACCCGGTGCTCCGCAGCGGGCGCGGGACGGGGAGCGTCCGGCCGTTCTTGATGTCATCGGTCGCGGCCTCGATCCCCGTGTAGGACGCGTTGCTCTTCGGCGCGGTCGCCAGGTAGGTCGTCGCCTGGGCGAGAATGATGCGAGCCTCCGGCATGCCGACGAACTCCACCGCTTCCATCGCGGAGGTCGCGAGCGTGAGGCCGCGCGGATCCGCGTTGCCGATGTCCTCGGAGGCCAGGATCACCAGGCGGCGCGCGACGAACCGCGGGTCCTCGCCGGCGTAGAGCATCTTGGCCAGCCAGTACAGCGCGGCATTCGGATCCGAGCCGCGCACGCTTTTGATGAACGCCGAGATGGTATCGTAGTGCCCGTCCTCGTCGTGATCGTACACCACGGCCTTCTTCTGGATGGACTCCTCGGCGACGGCGCGCGTGATGTGGACGATGCCGTCATCGGCGCGCGCGGTCGTGAGCGCGGCGATTTCGAGGGCGCCGAGCGCGCGGCGGCCGTCGCCTTCGCATACCTTCGCCAAGTGCGCCAGGGCGTCGTCATCCGCCTGAATCGCCATCGCCTTCAGCGTCTCGTCGCGCTCGAGCGCACGGCGGAGAAGGACAAGGACCGAAGCCTCCTTCAGGGGCTCCAACTGGAAAATCTGCGAGCGCGAGATCAGCGGACTGTTGATGAAGAAGAACGGGTTGTGCGTGGTCGCGCCGATCAGCGTGATGGAACCATCCTCGACGTACGGCAAAAGGACATCCTGCTGCGCCTTGTTGAACCGGTGGATTTCGTCGATAAAAAGGATCGTTTCCGCGCCGCGGGTCTTGCGGCGGTTCTTGGCGGAATCGAGATGCGTCCGCAGGATCGCGACGTTGGCCAGCACGCCGCTCGTTCGCTCGAAGTGGCGGCGGGTTGCCCGGGCAATGACTTCCGCGAGCGTGGTCTTTCCGCAGCCGGGGGGTCCGTACAGGATGAGGCTGCCGATGCGGTCCGCCTCGATCGCGCGCCGGAGAAGCTTGCCGGGGCCGAGAATCGGATCCTGGCCCACGATTTCTTCCAGAGTCCGGGGGCGCATCCGCGCCGCGAGCGGCTGCTTCGCGACGTCGTCGGCACTGATCTCATCTTGCTCGAACAGGTCCATATAGAGCTCCGCGCGCGCAAAAAAAATACCCCACCACAAGTCGTTAGGGCACTATCTCTGTACCTTGGATTATCAAGGTGGGTGCTCTGCCGGACGAACCTTGCTTCTCCCCCGGTTAGAGAGGAGATACGAAGTATTCATCCGAACGCCGAGCTCCCGATTCAACGTAATGTTGGGTCAGAGATATCGGCCCAGTCACGAACAAGGCAGGGTATTTTTCTTCGTCCCGACCCTCGAAGGGGTCGGGAAAAATCGGAACCCCGAATGGCAAAGAACACAATCTGCCTATTGTCCGGCCGACACCCTTAACGGTCGTCTTGCCGGAATCGCCATCGCCCCCCTGACGCCCCGCGATGTACGAACAATCAACGTTTCTTCAGCCGCCACACGGACCGGCTTGAAGAAAAACGCGCCCCAGGTTTCAAGCGCCGGACCTCCCAAGACGCCGGCGATCAACAGGATCAGATTTTCAAACCATGACAGAATCATGGGATTCAACCTCTGCCTTATTCTTTTCTCAGCCTTCCCGAACTTCCACTCCCAACTCTTCCTTCAAGGCGTTTTTAACCGCCTCGTGATACCGATTGGCATCCTCATCCGTTAATGTACGCTCCAGCGAGCGATATGTGAAGGAATAAGCCATACTTTTCTTTCCTGCGCCGATCCCCTCGCCGGCGAATATATCAAACAGCTCGACCTTTTCCAAATCTTTGGGCGCGACTTTGCCGACAATTTTCAGGACGTCGGCGTGCCGGACTTCCTGGTCCACCACGAAAGCGGCGTCCCGCGAAACGGACGGATACGCCGCCATCGGCGCAAACAACCTTCCCGAAAAAACATGGGCCAGAATGGGCGCCAGTTGGACTTCCAGGACGGCGACGGGTCCGACCATCCGCCACTCCCTGCGAATCTCGCTCTTCAGGAGCCCCATGACCCCGACGGGCTTGCCGTCCACCAGCAGGGACACGGCGTTTCCCGCCTCCAGGCAGTGCACGGACACCTTTTCATAGGCGTGATTCTCGATGTTCAGCGCCGCCATCAGGTCTTCCCAAATCCCCTTGATCCAAAGGAACATGTCCTCCGCCGAAACGGCCTTCCGGCGATCCAGCCCGGACCGGCCCACGGGCCCCATCAGCCCGATCGAGAGCAGTTCCTCCTCCGCCGGCTGTCCGCTGTCCTCCAGCCAGAACACCCGGCCGATTTCGAACAGCGCGGTTTCCTCGACCTGCCGCGCCAGGTTGCGGCCCATGGATTCCACCATCTGGGGAACGAGGGACGGGCGCAGCGTCGCCTGCTCAAGGTTCACCGGATTCGGCAGCACGACGCGGCACTGGACATCCGTCGGATCGAAGAGATTCAGGAGCTGGTCGGAGACGAAACTGTAGTTCATCGTCTCGCGAAGACCCAGGCCCACCAGGCGCCGGCGGCACGCCATCAACGCCTGCGCCGGCCGGTCATCGGATCCCGGAACCAGCGCGGCCTTGGGCGCCGGAAGCGGAATCCTGTCCAATCCGTATATCCGCGCGAATTCCTCGATCAAATCCACTTCGCGTTCGAGGTCCACGCGGAACGCGGGAATATGCACGGTGCAGACGGCGTCGTTCGAATCGACGACGGAACTCAGAAGGAGCAGCGAACGGAACACCTGCCGGATTTCGTCGTTCGACACGTCGAGACCGAGGAGAGAGCGCACGCGGCCGAACCGGCAGTCGATCGTGCGCTCGGGCCGGGGCTTCGGGTACACATCGATCACGCCCTTGGCCGGCGTGCCGCCGGCGTACTTCACCATCAGCATCGCCGCGCGGCGGCTCGACCAGGCGACCCGGTCGATGTCGATCCCCCGCTCGAAGCGGTACGACGATTCCGTCACCAGGCCGAGTTTCTTCGAGGTCGCGCGAACGTCCTGCGGCTTGAAACAGGCGCTCTCCAGGAGCACGGTCTTCGTCGTGTCCCGGATTTCGCTGCCGGCGCCGCCCATCACGCCCGCCACGGCCACGGGCTTGTGCGCGTCGGCGATCACCAGCATACTCGGCGTCAGCGGCCGGTCCACCCCGTCCAGCGTCGCCATCTTCTCGCCCTCAATCGCCCGGCGGACGATGATCATGCCTTCGTCCAGCAGGGACTGGTCGAACGCGTGCAGCGGCTGGCCGCATTCGAGCATCACGTAGTTCGTGATGTCCACCACGTTGTTGATCGCGCGGATACCGCAGAGTTCCAGGCGCTTCCTCATCCACGCGGGAGACGGTCCGATCCGGATATCGCTCAGAAGCCGCGCCGTGTACCGGGGACAGCCCTCCGCGTCGGCCACGTCCACGCTGGCCAGCTTCTCCACGGGCTCGTCGGATTCCGGACCCTGGACATCCGGCCACTTGACCCACGTTCCGTACAGCGCCGCCACTTCGCGCGCAATCCCGAGGACGCTCAGGCAGTCCGGCCGGTTCGGCGTAATTTCCAGGTCCAGCACCGTCTCGGGCGGGCCGAGAACCTCGGAGAGAGGCGTGCCCGGCGCCCACTTCTCGTCGAGGATCATCAGGCCGGTATGATCCTCGGAGAGCTTGAGTTCGTCCTCCGCGCAAAGCATCCCCTCGGACACCACGCCGCGAATCTTCGCGGACTTCAGCGTCAGACCGTTCGGCAACGTCACGCCGGCGCGCGCGAACGGAACCTTGATGCCGGGCCGGACGTTCGGCGCGCCGCAGACCACGGTCATCTCGCCGGACCCGGTGTTGACCTTGCAGAGCGTGAGCTTGTCCGCGTTCGGGTGCTTGTGGACCTCGAGCACCTCGCCCACCACGACGCCCTCGAACGTCGAGCCGATCGTTTCGATCCCCTCGACCTCCGTGCCGGAAAACGTCAGCTTGTCGGCGAGGCCCTGCGGCGTGTCGTCGAAATCAACGTATTCTTTCAGCCAACTGATCGGTAAACGCATATACGCTCTCACTCGACCCTTGACCCTTGGCGCCCATTCCGAGCGTCAAGGGTCCGGCGTCAAAACTGCTCCAAAAACCTCACGTCATTCTCGTACAGCATCCGGATATCCGGAATGCCGTACAGGATCATCGCGATGCGTTCGACGCCCATGCCGAACGCGTAGCCGGTGAATTCCTCCGGGTCATAGCCGACGATATCAAACACCTTCGGATTCACCATGCCCGCCCCGGAAATCTCGATCCAGCCGCTGAACTTGCAGACACGGCAGCCCTTGCCGCCGCAAACGTGGCACGAAAAATCGTACTCCACGCTCGGCTCCGTGAACGGGAAGAAATGCGGCCGGAAACGGATGTTCACGCCGGGCCCCATCAACCGGCGCGCGAAATGCGTCAGGTCGCCCTTCAGTTCCGCCATCGACACACGGCGGTCCACGTACAGACCTTCGATCTGATGGAAGTTCGCGCTGTGCGTCGCATCCGTCGTGTCGCGCCGGTAGCAGCGGCCCGGGGCGATGATCCGCACGGGCGGCTTCTGCTTCTCCATCACGCGGATCTGCACCGGCGAGGTCTGCGTCCGCAACAGTTGGCCGGTCTTCAGGTAGAACGTGTCCTGCGTGTCGCGCGAGGGGTGATCCGCCGGCGTGTTCAGCGCGTCGAAGTTGTGGTACTCGGTCTCGATATCCGGCCCGTCGGCCACCGTGAAACCCATCGACCGGAAGATGTCGACCGTCCGCTCGATGACCTGCGTCACCGGGTGCCGCGATCCGAGCCCGCGCCAGCGGCCGGGCAGCGTGTAGTCGAACGCCGCGGGGCCCGTGGACGCCGCCGACTTCTGCAACTCCTGCTTGCGGGCGTTCACCAGGTTCTGAAGCTCGTTTTTCAGCTCGTTGGCCAGACGCCCGACGTCGCGGCGGTCGGCGGCGGGAAGATTGCGGAGATGGTCCATGATCTCCGGCACGCGCCCGTTGCGGCCGAGGTACTTGATGCGGACCGCCTCCAGCGCGGCGGCATCCGTCGCCGCTGCGGCTTCCGCCAGCGCCGCCTGCTTCAAAGCTGTCAGTTCCTGCGCGTTCATTTTTCCAAGGGTTGGAAAATCCGTGGCCCCTTTTTCCAAGGCTTGGAAAATAAAACGGCGGCGGCTTTTTGTCACGCCGGGAATTGGACGCGGTTCGTGTTAGGTTGCGTTTTTGAACGTTTCAAGGGTACTGTGGGTCAAACGGTATTCATCACGGAGAAACAACATGCCGAAACCCATCGCCGCCCTCTGCGCCGCCGTGCTCCTGCTCTCCGTCCTGCCTTCCCACGCCGCGGACGGACCGCGCCTGAAGGACGTGAAGGACGTGATCGTGAAGATCTACACCTACCATGACCTGCCGGACTACCAGAACCCGTGGAGCATGCGCGGGACGTTCGCCTCGACCGGCTCCGGCTGCATCATCAAAGGCAAGCGTATCCTGACCAACGCGCACGTGGTCAGCGAACAGACGTTCATCCAGGTCCGCCGCTACGGCCAGTCCCGGCGCATCCCGGCCCGCGTCGTCGCCGTGTCGCACGCGGCCGACGTGGCGCTGTTGACCGTGGATGAGCCGGACTTTTTCGACGGCGTGGAGCCGCTCGACTTCGGCACGCTGCCGCGGGCGCAGCAGGAAGTGCTGGTGTACGGGTTCCCGCTGGGCGGCGACACGCTGAGCATCACGAAGGGCGTCGTCTCCCGCATCGAGCACACGACGTACGCGCACAGCGCCTGCAATTTCCTTGCATGTCAGATCGACGCGGCGATCAACCCGGGCAACAGCGGCGGGCCGGCGATCGTGGACGGCGCGATCGTCGGGGTCGCCATGCAGGGCATCAGCCAGGCGGACAACATCGGGTATATCGTGCCGGTCCCGATCATCGAGCATGTCCTGAAGGATCTCGATGACGGCCGCTACGACGGCTTTCCGAGCCTCGGCGTCGTCATGCAGGGGATGGAAAATCCGGACCTCAAGAAGAAGTACGGCATGGCGCCGAAGCAAACCGGCATGCTGGCGGTCAAGGTCGTCCGCGGGTCGCCGGCCGAATCGGCGCTGAAGGAGGGCGATGTCCTGCTCTCCATCGAGGGCCACCGGATCGCGGATGACGGGACCGTGGATTTCCGGGACAAGGAGCGCACGAGCATTTCGTACTACATCCAGGCGCATCAGATCGGGGAGAAGCTGCAGTTGGAGGTCCTGCGCGACGGCAAGCCCCAACCGATCGAGGTTCTGCTGAGCCGGTCGCTGGAGAAGGATTGGCTGATCCCGAACGATCAGTACGACGTCCTGCCCCGCTATTATGTTTACGGCGGCATCCTGTTCTGCCCGCTGACGGTCAACCTGCTGAAATCGTGGGGCGGGAACTGGTACGCGACCGCGCCGCAGGAACTGACCTCCCTGCTGCGATTCAATTATGTTACGGACGAGCGGGACGAGGTCGTCGTGGCGCTCAAGGTCCTCGCCGCGCCCGTGAACCAGGGCTACCAGGATCTGTCGAACTGGATCATCACCGAGGTGAACGGCCGGAAGGTGCGCAATCTCCGCGAACTGGTGGACCTGATCGAGACCGGAACCGACCCGTTCGTCACCTTCAAGAATACATGGGGACATCAGATTGTGCTGGACCGCGCCCGGGTCGCGGCGGCCCAAGCCCAGATTCTCGCCACGTACCGGATTCCCGAAGACCGCTCGCCGGACCTGAGGAACCATGAAAAGATCGGCCAGGTTCTGTAAGGCCCTGCTGATGGCCGCGGGCGCCGCCGCGATCGGGCTGGGCGCGCTTTGCTTCACGCCGATCCCGTGGCGCCTCTACCGCTGGCTGGGCAGCGATCCCTTTGTTCTCGACCGGAACCCGGATTACATCGTGATCCTGGGCGGCGGCGGAATCCCGAGCGAGTCGGGCCTGATGCGAACCTACGAAGGAGCCGCGGCGGCGAAGCAATTCCCCGCCGCCGGAATCATTGTCGCCTTGCCGTCGCCGTCCGATGCGGACGACGACGCCGCAAGCCGCATGCGCCGCGAACTGGTCATCCGCGGCGTCCGTGAGAAGCGGATCGCGAGCGAATTGCGCGGACGCAACACCCGGGAACAGGCGCTGGAGATCGCGAAACAGATCCATCCCGGCCGCCACACCGTCCTGCTGGTGACCTCGCCGGAGCATCTCAAACGCGCCCTGAAGGCCTTCCGGAAAGCGGGTTGTCGGTATGTCGCCGGCCGGCCCGCATACCAGGCATCGGTCGAATCGGACCTGACCTACAAAGCGGATTCCCTCGGAGGTTCGGCCATCCCCGCGCCCGATGTCGGCGGCCGCCTGACGCTGCGATACACCTTCTGGACCAACACGCGATACCTGGCCGACAGCGCGCGGGAACTGTGCGCGCTGGGGTATTACCGGTTGAAGGGGTGGATTTGAGGAACCCTGAAACCGGAAACCGGAGTGAAGGAAGACCGAAGGCAACTCAGGTCTCAGGTTTCCGGTTTCAGGGTTCTGTTACGACAAGTGATGGATTCAGGAGTCACCGTCACTCCGCCACTCTCATTGTCGCTAGGCGACCTTGGCCTTCGCGAGTTCCGCGATCTTCACGAACCCCTGCGGGTCGTGGATGGCGATCTCGGAAAGCATCTTGCGGTTCAGGGTGACACCCGCCTTCTGAAGGCCCTCGATCAAACGGTTGTAGTTCATCCCGTTGGCTTCGCAGGCGGCGGACAGGCGCTGGATCCAGAGGCCGCGGAATTCGCGTTTCCTCAGAAGACGGTGACGGGTGCTGAGGACCATCGCGCGATCGACCGCCTCGGTGGCCTGGCGGAAAAGTTTGCTGCGATTGCCGCGGAACCCCTTGGCCAAGGCCAGGCGGCGTTTCCTTCTCTGACGGGAAGCGGGTGCGGTGGTTACTCTGGGCATGGTGAAAGTCTCCTCGAAAAATACTTGCTTATTTACCCAATGTCCTCGATATGCGGGCGTGGTCGGCATCGGACACGATCCCGCCGCCGCGCAACTGGCGCTTGCGTTTACGGCTCTTCTGTCCGAGCAGGTGGCCGCGGTTGGCCTTCCCGAATTTCAGTTTGCCTTTCTTGGTCCGGCGAAACCGCTTCGCAACAGCCTTCTTCGTCTTTTGCTTGATCTTCATATTCAGCCTCGTCTTCCGTACAGAAGAAACGGCGGTTTGTACGCCAGAATGGACGCCGCGTCCAGCATTTTTCAAAGGAAATGTTGAGCAGCCGGCCTTCGCCCTGAGGCTCAGGCCGAAGGGAAACCGCTTCGACGATGACGGCCCCCTCTGTTTCAGCCCTGCGCCGGCTTCCCTGACTTCTCCTGCTGGGCCTGCTGCTGTTTGGCCCTCGTGCTCGGACGGGGCGTAAGCAGCATGAACAGGTTGCGGCCGAGGAACTTCGGGGTTTGCTCAGGAACGGCGATATCCTGGCAGTCCCGGATGACGCGGTTCATGACCTCGAACCCGATATCCTGGTGGGCGTTTTCGCGGCCCCGGAAGAAACATCCGACCTTGACCCGGTGCCCGGCCATGATGAACTCGCGCGCACGGCGGACCTTGGTCTGGTAGTCGTGGTCGCCGACGTTCGGATGGAACTGGATCTCCTTGACCCTCGTCGCCGACTGGTTTTTCCGGGCCTGCTTGCTCTTCTTCTCGAGCTCGTATTTGTATTTGCCGAAATCCATGATCCGGCAAACAGGGGGCTGGGCATTGGGCGCAATCTCGACCAGGTCCATGCCGAGAACCTCGGCTTTCGCCATCGCCTCGCGCGTGGTCATGATACCGAGCGCCTCGCCATCGGGGCCAACGCACCGGATCGACGGAACCCGGATGCGGTTGTTTACTCGAACGAATGTTTGAATGGGCTGCCTCCTGTGTGGAAGAGATCCCCTGCCCGGACCTCATGCTTGTTTTGCGGACTCCAGTCCCCGGGACGCGATCTCGGCCTTCACCTTCCCGATCAGCGCCTCGAGGCTCATCACTCCCTGGTCGCCGGCAGAGCGACTCCGAACGGACACCATGCCGCTCTCGGCTTCCTTGGGGCCGAGAATCAGCATATACGGAATCTTTTCGAGCTGGGCGTTGCGGATTTTCGCGCCGACCTTCTCCGACCGCTCGTCCACCGTCACGCGGCATCCCGCCGCGCGAAGCTGGGCGGCGGCGGCGCGCGCCGGATCGATCTGTTTTTCCGTCAGCGGCATCACTCGGACCTGTTCCGGGGCCAGCCACAGCGGAAACGCCCCCGCGTAATGTTCCACGAGGATTCCGAAAAACCGCTCAATGCTGCCGAGCAGGGCCCGGTGCACCATGTACGGGCGATGCGCCTTGCCGTCCGCGCCGATGTACGTCAGGTCGAAGCGCTCCGGCAGATTGAAATCGAACTGGATCGTGCTCATCTGCCACTCGCGGCCGATGGCGTCCTTCACCCGCATGTCGATCTTGGGGCCGTAGAACGCGCCGCCGCCCGCATCCACCTCGTACGGAATGCCCTCGGCCTTCAGCGCCGCTTCCAGCGACTCCGTGGCCTGCTTCCAGCGCGACTCCTCTCCGACGGCCCCCTCGGGGCGGGTCGAGAGATACGCGGAGATTTCGGAGAACCCGAACTGCTTCCACATGTCGATCGCGAACCGCATGGCCGTCTTGATCTCCGCCTCGATCTGCTCGGGCGTGCAGTAGATGTGCGCGTCGTCCTGCGTGAAGCCGCGGACGCGGAAGAGTCCGGCGAGCACACCGGCCTTTTCGTAGCGGTACACCGTGCCGAGTTCCGCCCAGCGCAGCGGCAGGTCGCGGTACGACCGTTTCTGCGACTGGTAAATCTGGATGTGAAACGGACAGTTCATCGGCTTGATGAAATACTTCACCTCGTCGATTTCCATCGGCGCGTACATGCTCTCGCGGTAGAAATCGAGGTGCCCGGACGTCTCCCACAGGCCGCTCCGCCCGATGTGCGGCGAGTAAACAAGATCGTAGCCGCTCTCCAGGTGCCGTCCGCGCCAGAAATTCTCGATCTCGAACCGGATTCGCGCGCCCTTGGGATGCCAGAGGATCAGGCCGGGGCCGACCGCCTCCGACGTGCTGAACAGGTCCAGTTCACGGCCGAGCTTGCGGTGGTCGCGCAGCTTCGCCTCCTCGAGCTGCTTCAGGTGGAACGCCAGATCCTTCTCCGAGTGGAACGCCGTGCCGTACAACCGCTGGAGCATCGGGTTCGTCTCGCGGCCGCGATAGTACGAGCCGGCGACCGACAACAGCTTGATCGCCTTGATCCCGCCGGTGCTCTGGAGGTGCGGGCCGCGGCAGAGATCGATGAAATCGCCGCTCTTGTAGAACGTGATCTTCTCGCCCTCGGGGATATCCGCGAGGCGCTCGATCTTGAACTTCTGCCCGCGCTCGCGGATCAGCTTCTCGGCCTCGGCGCGCGTGACTTCGAGCAGCTCGAACGGGTGATTCTCGGAGATGATCTTCTTCATCTCCTTTTCGATCGCGTCGAAGTCCTCGGGGGCCAGGCGGTGGGCCAGGTCAAAATCGTAGTAGAAACCGTCGTCGGTGGAGGGGCCGATATCGAGCTGGACATTCTCGAACAGGCGACAAACCGCAGCAGCCATCACATGCGCCGCGCTGTGGCGCATTTTCTCAAGGTCAGAATTTGCGTGTTTCATTCAAGTCAGCAACTGCCGCAGTCGTGCTCCTGTTTCGCGTTCCCCATGAGGCCCTTCGTCTCATGGCTTGCCATGAAGAGTCCCGATCGCGCAAACGCATCGGGACGACGAATGGTGGGCGTAACAGGACTTGAACCTGTGACCCCTTCCATGTCAAGGAAGTGCTCTAGCCAACTGAGCTATACGCCCGCCTACGAAAATGCCTATTTCTACAGGGCTTTTCTGATTTCTCAAGCAGATTATAGCACAGTTCGGATTTTCCGTCATTCCGGTTCCCGGAAAGAGTGTGGTCACACGCTGGTTACGCGGTCTTCGACACCAACACCAGCGGCTTGGGATTCAGCGATGCCAGGCGGTTTTCGCGCCGTTTTCCATAAGAGCCGCCGTGCGTTGTCCCCCTGCGGTTTTCCCCCTTTGGTGTGGTCCGCTGAAAAGGGGGAATCAGGAAAGGGGGTTTCCAAAGGGGGAAAACTGAAGGGGGAAAACGCATGCCCGCCGCCGCCCGCCGCGCCAACATCCCCGTGCCGCGCTGCCCGAAGGGAAGCGGCACGGGGGCTTGGGGGCTCTTCGCGCGCGCCGTACGCATCGCAGGAGACGTGCCAGTGCGTCGTCGCACTGGCGCGGCTCCTGGGCGCGCGCGTCCTGCGCGAGTGAGCGTAAGCGAGTGAGCATAACGAGCGACCAACGGGAGCGAGTAGCCCGAGGGCCGCGCCAGCGGCCCGAGGTAAGCAACACAAGCCAGCGATTACGGTACAGCCGTAGCAACACCACGATCAATAATGCTGACGTTAACGGCGCTGAACTTCCACTGACCGTTTGTCTCCACAACGCGGATATCGTACTTCTCACGCACAGTCATCTTGCCTCGGGACGACACAACCACCGCGACGATCTGAGTAGGCGACTGATTGGGAAAAGCTTGGAAGTTCTCCAGTTTGATGCTGTGGAAGCCAGCCCGTTCATGCGCAGCAGCAAAATCACGGCCCCGAGATTCTGGAATGGCATCTTCGCGTTCAACACCCGCAATAGCCTTGCGCGCCTCGGGCGTCAGATAGAAAAGGTAATCTCCCAAATTCGCCTCCACGTTGCTCTTCAAGAACCCGAGGAACGTCTTCTGTGGAGTCGAACAGTCGCGGTGCGGAAGGGTGTTCGCCACCGTGCGCGAAAGCTCTTGTCCCTGAAGTGCTGCCAACGAAGGAGATTCTTCAGGCGGGCCGCCATGCACAGACAACGCAAACGCGAGAAGGAACGGAAGAAGTGTTGTTGGTTTTACCATGATCCACCTGACTTTGTGACATTGGTCCAGACTGGCGTTCCCGACGTTTCGTCCCAATACCAATAGACGTGAGGACTGCTGGTCGCATCGATGACGCAGGCATTGCGCCCGACGCCGAGGTCATTGGCTTGTTTCCACGCATCCACAATCGAAGCGCCTCCGCCCACAGCGGTCAGGAAGTTGGAGATGATTCCCGCCGAACCCTGATTATCAAGCGGAGCAGACCAGTTATAGCCCAAGAAGTACTTCGGCCCCGTCGGTTCCCACTGGGCACCAGGCGACCACGCTCCTCCGGCGGCATACCACTGTAGCCAAGTGCCTAAGCCGAAGCTCTGGGCTCGGTAATCCTTAATGTCCAAGACAGAGCACCCGGCAAGGATTACGTAGTGCAAATCCTTATCCCAATAGCCGGTGACGTCGCTTGCCGAAAAGCCACCCTGCAAGACCGCGGTGTCATGGCCACCATGCCCCGAGTAGTAGAAGTAATCCGCCTGATTCATGATCTGGCGTTTGTGACTGATCCCGCAACCGTACTCTGCGATAAGCACCTCTCGCCCCGCTGCAACAAAGAAAGTCTCATCAACGGGACTGTTCGGCGGCGTCGAACTGAGGTCGCCGTAATTGGTGCTTCGTCCGCGACTCTGTGCCGATGAGCCGCTCTCGAACGCTTCGCCGTCCGTGAGGTTGGAAGGATCGGAAGAACTGCTGCTTCCGTGATCGATCCACGCCTTTTCGTTAACCGAATCGCTCTCCTGACTCGGCAGGACACCGAGCGAAATCAGTTGCGCGCGCGTCAGCGCAATGCGCAATTCGGAGTACCCGCTTCCCTGCGTCAACGTCGTGTTCTGTGTGGTCAGCGTGAAGTCTTGGCCGCTCGGCGCGGTCTCGGAAGTCTTGACCTTCAACGTCGTGCCGAGCGCACTGAAAATGGTTTGCAGGTCGGCCAGTTGCGGTGTGATCTTGATCTTTATCCGCGCGTCCTTGTCCGAGAGGATGACTTTCTGCTCCTCTAAGTCGGTCCATCCCGAGTCGTCTGGATCGGCAAAGGTTATGTCCACCTTAAGGAGGTCCATTACCACCGACCGAATTGTCAGCCAGTGACCCGAACACTCACGCATCCAAGAAAAATAGCCGGGAGACCCCGACTCTGTGTAGCTGTACGCGGGCCAGTCGAAGTTGAGGGCCGTTATGGAGTATTCCGTGTTCCGCTCGATCTCGGCGATAAACGTCACATTGCTATTATACCAGAACCCGGGCTGGCCGCGGAACTTGATCTTCGCCGGATCAATCGACTCGTTCGGCAATCGCCCATAGTCCAAGCCCGGAAACTGCAGATAGACAAGCTCCTTATCCTTGATCATGGAATTGTCGATGATATTCAATTCGCCATCCTGAACGATGCTGGAGAAGCCGACAGCCTCGTAATCACTATACTGAAACTGCTGTAGTCCAAAAGCTATCGAACCATTCGGACAGCTCGTAGGCCAGTTAGTTGTACAGTAATCGTCCGTGTGTTCTGTCTCCGTACCATCCCATGCCTTCGTCCACCAGTAGGTGGTGTGGCAGTGCTCCTCCATCTTGCTATCCTGATCCCAGGTAACGACATCGCTAGACCTATAGATTTCACAATCATAGTTCTCGCCAATGTCGACCCGGCCTTTCACATTGAAATCACGATGTTCTTCGAACCTCCAACGCGTGATATTGTAGGTCGTCATAACAGGGTCCGCGTAGTAGCTTTGCCCGTTCAGAATCGCACAGGCTGATATCTTGCTTACTCCATTGCCCAACGGCACGACCGCATCGGTTCGGAAAGTCAGATTACTCCCCGGCACAATGGATGCCGATTGGCCATTCACGGTGACCACGGCGTTCGAGAACTCAGGCGAAGCGATACACGTCACGTACGTTGAATCGCTGTTGATAACCGCCCACGGCAAGGGGCTGGCGATCCGAAATACGAAACAGGTACTTCGAATCACAGTCCACTCGCACATCGAACTGTTCCCGGCCGCGTCAGAAGCCGTCGCTATCAGCCGGTTGCTTCCCTCAAAGAGCGGCAACACACCCCACACCTGGGTCTCCAATCCCACCGCCACAGCGTAAGGGCCGTTGGTGCCAAGAGGACTTTCGACCCGAAGGCTCACAATGGCCGTTCTATCGTCAATGCTACCCCGGAATGCGAGGTTGGCTTCATCTCCAAACGTGGAAATTCCATAGTTCCAGTTCGTTAGGCCGGCCTGCACCGTGAAGTCACTGGGCAGGTCAAGGCTCATAACGGGAGCGTTCGTGTCCAGTGACAGATCCTGCACAATGCTCAAGGTTTGGGTGACGCAGTTCCCCGCGGCGTCCGAACCGGTGATATCGACGAGGTTGGTTCCCGGGTTCAACATATATCGGCTCTTCCAGAACCGGCCGATGGACACGCCGTCGGCCCACTGGCCATTGAGTTTGACGCAAACGGAACTCACTTCGTCGGTGGCCAGACCCTCGATCGCAACCCATCGATCCGCCGTTACCAAGCCACTGGACGGATTCGTCACGCTCAGGAACGGCGGCATGGTGTCGAGAATGATCGAGGCAGTCCCTATGAAAAAGGTGTTTGTTCCTCCCCGGACTGCCAAGGCAGACACATAATGCTTGCCGTTGGTTTCATTGCTCAGCCCGAAGTAGACAAGTTCGCTAAATGGATTCGTGACGGCGTTTTCCATCGTCGGGACTTCGGCCAGGGCCAGTTGATCAGCGACCAGTCCTTGAATGCGAACTTGCAGATTCGTGGATTTCGCATAGAACGCACCCCCCTCGACTTCCATGCGCAAGCCGGGAACGCTCGCGCTGTTCAACGGATCGGCGCCCTGTTCGTATTCATACCCGTCGGATACCCAGTCGCCATCGGTATCGGCCAGAATCGAACTTGTCCCGAGGACTGCTTCAAGATCGTCGCTCAGCCCGTCGCCGTCCGTGTCGCCGGGGTTGTTCAGGGGATTGGTGCCGGCTTCGATTTCTTGGCCGTCGGCGGCCCCGTCCCCGTCCGTGTCGGTCAGGTTCGGGTCGGTGTGATACAGGAACCTCTCTCGCGCATCTTTTATACCATCCCCGTCAGAATCGATATCGGCGTTTCCGATTACGAAAAACACCGGTCCGGGTTTGGCTTCTGTCATTTGATAAGCCCAGTAGACCGTGTCCGTTCCTTCCGTCAGAATGTTCGTCGCGGCCAGGGTCCACCAGAAACTGAGCAGGTTGGTGGCGGTAAATATCTCAATCCGATTCGTGAACCCGCTCGGAATGTGCACGGCTATTTCGATATTCGTCAGCCCTTGCGCCGGACCTTGGATCGAAAGCCACAGATGGTTGCTGGCTTCCTCCATCCCCATCATCATCCGCATTCCGCCGCCTTCGCCTGAGTCCTTCTGCTCGGCCTGCTGGGCTTCGGCTTCCACCGCTTCCTTCTCGGCCGCGCTCTTCGATTTCAGCGTCACCTGCCACACGATCCGCCGTTGCGAGAGTTCCCGGTGCAGATATTGATCGTAATCCTCGTTCTTCTTCAGGGCCGGCCATTTCGGTGCGCGATAGACAATCTCTTCCCGACATTCCCCGCCCTCTTTCTCCGGCGCGCTCAGCACAGCCAGCTCTTCTTTCATCATGTCTTCGTAAATGACGATCTCTGTGCCGGAGCCGACCTGCTTGGCGAGTGTGCTGTTGTCGTCGAAGACGTACACGCCTTCGTTGAAGGTCCAGTACCAGTCCGGCTCTTCCTGCAATTCCTCGTAGCTGTATTCCTTCAAAAATTCTCCCGTCTGCCACCAGCCAGGCACGACGAGCGCGTAGTTGCGCTCCCGGAAATCGAGGTAGTGTTTGACCAGGTCGTCCCACGAGGAAACGGTCGGGAAATCGTCGCCAGAGAAGTTTTGCTCAAGTTGTGCGAGGGATAGCGCCAGCCCGGCGAGCAT
>JBPOJF010000020.1:0-14440 GCA_052033915.1 Lentisphaerota bacterium
CCAGCGCGCGTTCGGCGAGCGCCTGAAGCGCGCCGGTGACGGACGACTTGTTGACGTTCAGGCGCGCGGCGATGTCGCGCGAGCGGGCGACGGCCTGCTCGCGGATTAAGAGGAAGATGGTTTCGAGGTAATCTTCCAGACTTTCGCTCAGTTTTAGTTCGGTGGTAGACATGGCCCTTCCAAATGTTAGGTGAGCCAAACTTATTGAGATGACCCAAATTCGTCAAGCGTTTTTTTGCGTGGTGGCGGGAAACAACAGGTAGATCGTGCCCCCCTGTGGTGAACATCAAGGTGGTGAGTGGCCGGAGGATGAAAGAGATCAGGGGCCACCTTGCAAGATGTCCCTGATCAGACCTCGGAGAGGGTGGAGGGCGTGGTCATCCGCCTGCGCAACCAGACCGGTTATGGGGCCGAACGCTTAAAGCAGGAGTTCGACCTGTCCTTGCTCATCTGGCCTGGTACGGCATCGATCTGACCGGTGTCGAATGGCAAACCGACAACGGGTACGAGTTCCAGGAGGACCGCGAGCAGCGCGGCCTGCCTTCGACCGTCAAGGCGTTGGGATCGGGGCATCACTACATCCCCGTCAAAGCCTACACTTGGCAGAGCGAGGACGAGTTCTTTGATCGGGAGTTATTCCGGTCCGCTTCCGAGTTCTGGGATAAGGTCAGCACCTACTGGTATCACTTCAACATCGCCCGCAAGAACCAGGGGAAGGTATGGAAGAGCCCCCTCCAGATCATCCAAGAACGCGCCCCTCACATCCACCCCGCCATCGCTTCTTGGCGCCCTCTTGACCTCGGACGCCTCTTCCGAGAGCATGTCCCTCGTTACAACCCCAAGGGGGGGGGTCACGTTCTACCTGTCTATCCCTGAAATGGGACCGGTTCTCCGTAGAAGCGGCTTCCAGCAGTTTGTCAACGAGGCGGGAAGCCACGTCTACGCCCGGAAAATATGGTCCAGCGACGACAGCAGGGCCGTCATTTCGGACTCGGTGGCGACGGTGATGCGGAGGTAGTCGCCGGTCAACTCACCCGGGAAATACCGGACAAGAACCTTCAGCTTCCGGAGTTCATCAAAGATTTTCTTTGCGCCGGGTTCCGGCGGCTTGACCCACAGGAAGTTCGTCTGCGAAGGGCATACGTCGAACCCGCGTTTCCTGAGTTCAGCCGCCGTGCGCTCCCGCATCTCCAGGATTCGTTCCGTGTTCCGGCGCATGTGCGCCGCGTCGCGCACGGCCACCAGCGCGATCTCCTGCGCGAGCCGGTCGATGTTGTACGAGTCCTTGATCTTGTAGAACGCGTCGATCAGCGGCTTCGCGCCGATCACGTACCCCACCCTCAGCCCGGCCAGCGAGAACGATTTGGAATACGTCCGCGCGACCAGCACGTTGTCCGACGACAGCGCCAGCTTCACACAGTTGTAGGCGGCGAAATCCACGTAGGCTTCGTCGATCAGAACGACGCCCGGAAAGCCCCGGCAGAATTCCGCAACGGTCGAGGCCGGATACTGAATGCCGGTGGGCGCGTTCGGATTCGCGAGGAAAAACAGCGAGGCCGAATAATCCTTGGGCATGTTCCAACTGAAATCCTCGTTGAGCCGCACCGGCTTCACCGCAATCTCGTGGATCGCGGCGAGCACGGGATAGAGGGAGTAAGAAGGCTCGAAGTAACCGATCGAGCCGTCGCGCTCAACGAACGCGCGGACGCACATCGCCAGCACTTCATCCGAACCGTTGCCCACAAAAATCTGTTCCGGCTTGCAGCCGTGATATTCCGCCAGCGCCTCGCGCAGTTCCATGCAAACCGGGTCGGGGTACAGCCGCAGACGTTCCAGCGAACGGCTGAACAGTTCCGCGATCCTGGGCGAAGGCGGGTACGCGTTCTCGTTCGTGTTGAGCTTGATGACGTCGCGGTCCTTCGGCTGTTCACCGGGAGTGTACGCGGCCAACTCGCGAACGGCTTTGCGGATCAGATTTTTCATGAAAGTATTCAACCCCGGATGGACACAGTCACACGGATATCATCCGTGTCTATCCGTGTTCATCCGTGGTTCTACATCTTTTCAAAACGAATCTTCGCCGACCGGGCGTGCGCGTCGAGCTGTTCGACGCGGCCGAATGCCTGGATGGTCGGCGCCACATCCTGGAGATCGGCGCGCGTGAAGGAAATCACACTCGTCCTCTTCCGGAACGTATCCACCGTCAGACCGGAGAAGATGGCCGCCGTCCCGCCCGTGGGCAGGACATGACTGGGACCCGCGACAAAATCGCCGGCGCATTCCGGAGTCCAGGACCCGACAAACACGGCGCCCGCGGTTTTTACCTTCTTCACCCAGCGGCGCGGTTCCTTGGTCAAAATTTCAAAGTGTTCCGGCGCGAACTGGTTGCAAAGCTCCATGCCGGCGTCAAGGTTATCCACGACGACCAGCAGCGATCCCTGGGCCAGCACCTTGTTGATCGCCTCCCTGCGGCTCAACGTTTCGGCCTGGCGGATGAGGGCCTTCTGCACCTCGAGCGCAAGCCGCTCCGAAGGAGTGACCAGCAGCGTCTTCTCGTGGCCGGTTCCGTGCTCGGCCTGCGACAGCAGGTCGGCGGCAACGAAATCGGCCGGCGCGGTATCGTCCGCAAGGATCGCGATCTCGCTGGGGCCGGCCACCATGTCGAGGTCCACGTCGCCGTACACCATCCGCTTCGCGGCGGTCACGTACGGCCCGCCGGGGCCGACGATCTTCTGCGCCTTGCGGATCGACTTCGTGCCGTAGGCCATCGCGCCAATGGCCTGGATGCCGCCGATCTTGTAGATTTCGTTTGTGCCCGCAAGGTCGAGCGCGTAGAGAAGGTACGGATTCACCTTTCCATTCCGGTCCGCCGGAGTGCACGCTACGATTTCAAGGACACCCGCGACGCGCGCCAAGGTCACGGTCATGAGCGCGGTCGAGGCCAGCGGCGCGGCACCGCCCGGGATGTAGACGCCGACGCGCGCCAGCGGAACGAATTGCTCGCCGAGCAGCCCGCCCTTCGGCGTGGGGATCGTCCAATCCTTGCGAAGACCGGCTTGGGCGAACCGCTGAACGCGCTTGTAGGTGTCCATCGCGGCCCGCTTGAAATCGGCATCGACCGCTTCAAGCGCCGCCTTTCGCTCCTCCGGGGAAACGGCAAATTGTCCGGGCGGCAGATCGGCGCCGTCGTATTTCCGGACGTACTCGGCGACCGCCTCGTCGCCGCGTTCCCGGATCTGCGCCAATGCCTCCCGCGCGACGGTCTCGGCCTCGGGGGCGAAGGCGGGGCGGTTCAGGAACGCGGAAACCACGTCGGAGGGCCGGCTGGGCGACCACTTGACGATCTTCACCTTGACGATTTTTTCAGCGGACATAAATCATCCCTATCGTTTCACGGCCTCGTTCAGACAGCCGCACCGGGAACACCGCGCCAGCGGGACATCGCGCGAATCGACGTAGACGTGATCGCACACGGCGCATCGGTAAATCCGCGCGCGGGCCCCCTTGACCTTCGGCGTTTCACGGCGGGCGGAGTAATATACGCTGGCCAGGAAGACGGCAACAAGTGTGAAAAGGAACGGGATGAAGATGAGATGGGGCAACGTCACGTGGATCATGGCCCCCCCGCTTTCTGAAGTCCGCCGGCCGCCTGCGGCCGGCCCGGGCTCCTGAACGTCACGCGGCCGCCGAACGAGTCTTTCGCGTTCTCGACCTGCCAGCGCCACAGCGCGCGGATCAACGCAGCATTCACGTCATCGAACGAGGTTCTCTCCTCGAGGAAGACGCCGCTCACTCTGCCGTCCTCGTTGAAATCAACAAAGGCAGTGGCTTCCCACGGGCTATCCTTGAGCAGAGCCTCGCCCTGCGGCGCATTCATGACCTGAAACCGTCTTTGCTCCAGATCGGCGGAGAGTTCAACCTGAACGTCGGTCCGCAAGGCCACGGGGCCCGGAAATACGCGCGGACCGGAAAGACGATCAGGCAGATTCGTGAGAACCTGGCGAACCGACTGATCGAGTTCCGGCGCAAACCGGAATTCGCCGCCCGGAGCCGCCTCACGGGATGAAGCGAGAAACAGGGCCTCGCCGCCGGGAACCTGCAGGGGCGGTCGTCCCCCAATCCGGTTGGTCAGCGCCCCGGCGCTGAACCCCTCCTCCGAAGGCAGGGAAAACACGGCCGGCGAGCGAAAGGTGCGGACGTCCGCCCCGGGACTGCCCGAGGACGACGCGGGTTCAGCCAGGAAACAGACGGACGGCGCCGTGGAGGACGCCGTCCTGAAGGATGCGTTGGCCGGGCTCAGCCAGAAGTCCCAGAAAGCGAACCAGACGGCCCCCATCACCACAGCGAGACACCACCTGAAAATCCCGCCGCAATCGCGGCGGGCGGGAACGGCGCCGGACCGCGCGATCTGTTTGGAATCGGTTTTCATGGCACAGCCCGGTTGATCGTCGGCACCCGGGTGGCAAGCACAACGCTCTTGATCCCCGCGGCGGTCGCCATGTTGTACACTTCCACGAGCGTGCTGTGCGGCACGCGGCCGTCGGCTTCGATCACCAGCGAGGCGTCAGGCTGGTCAAAAACCGCCTGCGCCAGCGCGGCGCCCAGTTCCTCCATCGTCGTCCGCTCGTCGTTGAAAAACATCATGCCTCCCTGTGAGATCGTGAGGACCAGCGCTCCGTACGGAACGCCGGAGGTGAACGACGCGGTCGGCAGGTTGACCACGATCCCCGGCTGCTTCACAAAGGGCGACTGGAGTATGAAGAAGAATATGAACAGAAGAACCACGTTCACCAGAGGGACGACATCGATCGGCCCCTTGAAAAGGCGTTCCCGGGGACGATACTTCCGGCGAAGGGAACTGATCCGCTCCGTGATGGTTTTACCGGGCTGACTCATGCGTCGGTCTTCCCATTCTGCTGGTTGCGTCCGGTCAGAAACGCGAGGATTTCCACGGACGCACGTTCCATATCGAGCACGATCGACTCCACGCGCCCCACGAGCAGGTTGTAACCGGCATAAATCGGGATCGCGACAGCCAGGCCGGCGGCCGTCGAAATCAGCGCCTGCCACAGACCGCCCATCAGGTCGCCGGAATGAACAAGCGGCGACTTTTCCTGGACCACCAGAAGGGCCTGCATCATCCCGAGCACGGTGCCCAGAAGGCCCATCATGGGGGTGATCTGCGCCAGAGTCGCCAGCATGGTCAGGTTTCGCTCCAGCCGCGGAATCTCGGCGAGGCCCGCTTCCTCGATCGACTGCTGGATGCTCTCCTTGTCTTCGTCATGATGCAGGATCGCGGCGCGGACAATGCTGGCCACGGGGCCGGGCGTTTCCTCGCAGATGCTGACCGCCTCCACGACGTTGCGGCGGCCGAGAATGTTGTAAATGCCCTTCAGAAAATCCGACCACTTGATCTGCGCGCGGTGCAGGTCGAACAGCTTCTTGAGAAACAGGACGGCCGCCACGATGCTCACGGCCAGGATCAGCCACATCATCGGCCCGCCCTTTTGAATCAGATGAATCATGTCCACACCTCCGTATACAAGGGTTGATGGTTAATGGATCACTCTGAAAGAGGCCATGTCCGTTCCATCCACCCGGTTCATCAAAATAACTCCCAGTGCTCCGTCCGAATCTTTTCCGCCCGCTGTTTCGCTTCGGCGGATGCGGGCACGTTCGCCTCGATCACCCGGCTGTACAGGTTGACCGCCTCGCGCCATTTCTCCTCGGCCTCCTGGACGGCGGCCGCGCCGAACGCGGCCCGGGTAAACCAGACCGGGGTTCCGGCGTTTCCGCTTTTCGCGGCGTCGAGGTAGCTGTAAACCACGTTGACATAGTGCTCCAGGGCCTCCGCCGATTGGCCCATCTTTTCCTTGCAGCGGCCGATTTTGTATTCCGCCTGCCACTTCAGTTCCGCCGTGGCGCGCGGGCTTCCCTGCACGACCTGGTAGGACGCGATCGCCTCCTGGTAACGCGCCGGCTCGTCCTTGCCCAGGGTAAACTGGCAATCGCCCTTCCGGCCCCACGCGAGATCGACGAGGGAACTGCCCGGATACTTGGAAATGATCTCCTCGAAATGCAGGATCGCGCCGGCGAACTGCCCGAGTTCGCTCAACACGTCCCCCTGCGCGAACCGCGTCTCGGGCAGCTTCGGACTGTCCGGATACCGTTTCGCGAGTTCGTTGAAACGTTCGACGGCATACAGGTAATCCTTCTTCTCCGTCGCGGCCCGGCCCGCCCAGAACAGCGCGTCGTCCGCGAGCGGCGCATCCGGATATTTCTCCGCGAGAGAGGAGAACTGCCGTTCCGCTTCCGCGAAATTCCCGTGGTTGAAGTGGTACTCGCCCAGCCAGAAGATCACGTCCGGGGCCCACGCGGAATCGGGGAATTTCGCGATGAACTCCCGGCACAGCGCCACGGCCTCCTCGTCGCGCCCGGCGAGGTACAGGCACCAGCCGCGCATATAGAGCGCCTGCCCGGTCATGTCGCTCTGCGGGTAGTCGCGCGCGACGCGCTCGAAATCGTCGAGGGCCTCCTGGAACATCCCCAGCCGGTACCGGATCACGCCGCGCCCCTGGAGCGCCTGCGCGCAAACCGCCTGATTGGAGAACGACGAAACGATCCGGTCATACACGGCCATCGCCGACTCCCAATGCCCCTGCTGTTCCTTGAGCCGGGCGATCCGGATGAAGGCCGCGTCGGCCAGCGGGCTCTTCTCGCCGCCCTCGATCAGCTCCTTGAGCTTCTCCTCGGCCCGGCCGGGATCGTTCAACTGCGCAAAGCATTCGGCGAGCTGGAGCTTCGCCTGCGGAACCAATGTGCTCGACGAGAATGCGGCAACGACTTTTGCGTAACGATCCCTGGCGATCTTGAACTGCTTGTTCGCGAAGGCGGCGTCCCCGGCCTTCAGCAGCGCCTGCGCCCTGTCTTCGGTGTTCGTGTAGCGGTTATACGCTTTCTCAAAGGCGGCGGCCGATTCGGCATACCGCTTCATCCCCCACAGGCTCCACCCCTTGCCCATCAGCGCCCGCGGCTGGCCCTGCTTGTCGGAAAAGGCCTCCAGGTAGTTCTGAAACTCCGTCGCGCTTTTCTCGTAGAGCTTCTGATCGAGCAGAACCTGCGCGAGATCGAGCTGGGCCGCCGACGCGAGATTCTCCGAAGGCATGCTCCGGACCGCCTGCCGGAAAAGGGCCACGCCCTCGTCCACGCGGCCCGAACGGATCAGCAGCTTCGCGCGATACGCGTCACCCTGCACTTTCATCGTCGGATCCGGCGCCATCCGGGCACCCTGCTCCAGCGCGTCCACCGCCGCCGCCACATTCGTCTGCGCCTCGTAAATCCGGGCCAGGGCAAACCAGGCCGTGGCGCGCCGGTCCGCCCGGGCCCCGTCGCGTTTGGCCAGCCCCGCAAGCGCGTCGCACGCTCGGGACCACTCGCCCCGGCCGACATACAAATCGCCCAGCCAAAGACCGGCCTGAGCCGCCGCATCGCTCGTGGGATAGTCGGCGACCAACCGCTCGAGCGTCGCCGCCGCATCACTCCGCGCCTCCAGTTCGATCAGCGCGCCGCCCCAATCCAGCAGGTTGTCCGGCGCCTCCGGGGCATCGGGATGGCTCTTCTGGAAGTTCCTGAATTCGTCCAGGGCCAGATCGAAGTTCTTCAACTGCAGGTGGCACTTGGCCTTCAGGCGCATCGCGCCCAGCTCATACGCGCTGTCCGGCAGGCGGAGCGTCAGGTCGTTCAGGAGCGTCAGCGCGGCGGCGTACGCGCCCTGTTCGTACTGCGCGCGCGCCTTCCAGTACATGAACCCCGCCTCGCTGGGAGTCCTGGCCGCCCATCCGGCGCGCCGGTCCAGCAGCTTGACCATGTCCTGAAATCGCCGTTCGCCGAAAAACACGCGAGCCTGAAGGAGAACGCCCTCCGCGCGCTCCGCGTCGGTGGATGCCCGGCGCACATAGCGGTCGAACTTCTTCGCGGCGACGGCGTAAAGACCGTCCTCCAGCGCCGCCTTGCCGGAGGTCAGGAGCGCCGCTTTCTCCCGCTCCTCGCGCTCCTGATTGGCCGCCCGGGCGGGCAGACAGAACACTGCCGCCGACAGCAGGACCGCTATGAATGCCAGCCGTTTCATGCTTTGTTTCTCAACACGTCGGACAAGTACCGCCCCGTATGGGACGCGGCGCACGCCGCCACCTTTTCCGGGGTTCCGGCAACCACAACCGTGCCTCCAGAATCACCACCCTCCGGCCCCAAATCAATCACGTAATCCGCCGTTTTAATGACGTCCAGGTTGTGCTCGATCACCACCAGCGAGTTGCCGGCGTCGCGCAGGCGCTCCAGCACCTGCAGAAGCCGGTGAACATCCGCGAAGTGCAGGCCGGTCGTCGGCTCGTCGAGCAGGTACAGCGTCCGCCCCGTGTCCTTTTTGCTGAGCTCGGCGGAGAGTTTCACGCGCTGCGCCTCGCCGCCCGAAAGCGTCGTCGCGGGCTGACCCAGTTGAAGGTAGCCAAGGCCGACCTCCGAAAGCGTCCTGAGCTTGCGCGCGATGCCGGGGTGCGCCTGGAAATACTCCAGCGCCTCATCGATCGTCATGGCCAGCACCTCGGCGATGTTCTTGCCGCCGTAGCGGACCTCGAGGGTCTCGCGGTTGTACCGCCGGCCGCAGCACTGCTCGCAGGTCACGTACACGTCGGGCAGGAAATGCATCTCGATCTGCAGGATGCCGTCGCCCTTGCACTTCTCGCAGCGTCCGCCCTTGACGTTGAAGCTGTACCGGCCGGGCCCGAACCCGCGCACCCGCGACGCCGGAAGCTGGGCGAACAGGTCTCGAATCAGCGAGAACGCGCCCGTGTACGTGGCCGGATTGCTCCGCGGCGTGCGGCCGATCGGCGACTGGTCGATCACGATGACCTTGTCGATCTGGTCGATGCCGACGATCTTCCGGTGCTTACCCGGGCGATCCTTCGCGCCGTAGAAACGGCGGAACAGGGCGCGCCGCAGGATATCGTCCACCAGCGTGCTCTTGCCGCTCCCGGATACCCCGGTCACGCAGACCAGAAGGCCCAGAGGGATCTTCACGTCGATGTTCTTCAGATTGTTCTCCGCCGCGCCGACGATCTCCAGCCATTCGCCGGAAGGCTTTTTCCGGACGCGAGGCACCTCGATCTCGATTTCCCGGTTCATATAGCGCGCCGTCAGCGAGGTCCGGCTCTCCAGCAGTTTGTCGGCCGGCCCCGCGTACACGAGGCGCCCGCCATGCTGTCCCGCGCCCGGCCCGAGGTCGACCACGTAGTCCGACGCGCGGATCGTCTGCTCATCGTGCTCGACGACCACTACGGTGTTGCCGAGGTTGCGCAGGCCCCTCAGCGTCGCGATCAGCTTCTCGTTGTCGCGCTGGTGCAGGCCGATGCTCGGCTCGTCCAGCACGTACAGAACGCCGACCAGCCCCGCCCCCACCTGCGTCGCCAGCCGGATGCGCTGGGCCTCGCCGCCGGACAACGTGCCGCTCTCGCGGTCGAGCGTCAGGTAGTCCAGCCCCACGTTGACGAGAAACTGCAGGCGCTGCCGGATTTCCTTGAGGACATCCTTTGCGATCATCTGTTCCTGGGACGTCAGCTCCAGGTTTTTCATGAACTCCACCGCCTGCGTGATCGACATCCGCGTAAAATCCACGATGGATTTTCCGCCGACGGTGCAGGCCAGGGACTCCGGCCGCAGGCGCGCGCCGTGGCAGTCCGTACAGTGACGGCGGCTCATGAAGCCGGCCAGCCTCTGCCGCATGTAGTCGCTGTCGGTCTGCTCGTACCGGCGCTTGAGATTCGGAATCACCCCCTCGAACGGCTTGCTGTACTTGTGATACGCGCCGCCGCGCCAGAACCCGAACTCGACCTCCTCCTCGCCCGAGCCGTTCATCAAAACCTTCCGGAACGATTCCGACAGGTCCTTGTACGGCGTGTTCATGTCGATGTGGTAGTGCCGGGCCAGGACGCGCAGAAGCCCCTTGTAGTAAATGGCCGCCCGGCGGCCGCCGCCCTTCCATGCGCGGACCGCGCCTTCTTCGAGCGGCAGGTCCGGGTCGGGCACGATCAGGTCCTCGTCGTACACCAGCATCGTGCCCAGCCCCAGACAGGTCGGGCACGCCCCGTACGGGTTGTTGAACGAAAAAGCCCGCGCAGTCAACGCCTCGAAACTGATCCCGCAATGCGTACAGGCGTTCTTCTCCGAACAGATCCTCTCCGTCCACTTGCCGGGCGAATCCTGGACCAGCGCCCCCATCACGCCCTCGCCGCGCCGCAAGGCCAGTTCGACGGAATCCGTCATGCGCGAGCGAATCTTGTCCGCAACCACCAGCCGGTCCACCACGATCTCGATTGTGTGCTTCTTGTTCTTCTCCAGCACCGGCAGGGCATCCATCTCGACCAGTTCGCCGTCCACGCGCATGCGGGAAAAGCCCTGCTTGCGCGCCTCATTGAACACCTCCGCATGCCGGCCCTTGCGGCCGCGAACAAGCGGCGCGAGCAAAATGAGCTTCGTCGCCGGCGGCAGTTTCATGAGCTGTTCGACAATCTCCTCCGCGCTCTGGCGCGTGATCGGCCGGCCGCACTTGTAGCAATGGGCGTGTCCGATGCCGGCGTAGAGAAGGCGCAGGTAATCGTGAATCTCCGTGACCGTCGCGACAATCGACCGCGGATTGGCGCCGGCGGTCCTCTGCTCGATCGCGATCGCCGGCGACAGCCCCTCGATGTGGTCCACATCCGGCTTCTGCATTTGCTCCAGGAACTGCCGCGCGTACGCCGAAAGGCTCTCCACGTACTTGCGCTGGCCCTCGGCGTACAGCGTGTCGAACGCGAGCGACGACTTGCCGGAGCCGCTGAGCCCGGTCACGACCGTCAGCGAATCCCGCGGAATGCGAACCGTGATGTTCTTCAGGTTGTGCTCCCGCGCCCCAACCACGATGATGCTGTCCTTACTCATAACGCCAGCCCGCGAAATTCGCGCAAAACGTAATCCTGTACACTAACACCTGCCCCCGCGAATAGCCAGACCCACAAAACGGCCCGAATTCCGCTCTCATTTATGAGAAATTATCCTGATTGCGACATTCGCCAACTCCGACCAACCCGCCAAAAATATTTTTCTACCTTTTTTTACACAACGACTTACAACCAAATTGCATCCTAGATTAAAAATTCGATCCATACTGGAAAACAGGGCTTTTCACGGTTCAGACCATACCAGACCAGTATGCACCCAGCTTCTTACCGTCTCTGAAACCGTTGGCCAGCGGGCGCGATCACATGGAACACCGATTGCTTTGAAGTATCTCGCGAACATTCAGGAGGCATGAAAATGACGAAGTGGACAAGTTGGACGTTGGTGTGGCTGACGGTCGGTGCGTTGAATGCCTGGAGCGGAACCCACAGCCGCGTACCGGCGGCCAGCGGAACGGAGTACCTGGCCAGGGTGATGGATCAGTATCACAAAGTGTTCTATGTCTATGAAGACTACCTTTCGGCCGGAAATCATTTCACCGAACGCGGGCTGATGTGCAATGACGGCGACGAGGATTCCCTCCCGCCGATGGACGAGGCCTGCACGAACAACCCCCGGTCCGGGCTCAACTGCATCCGGTGCGAGTTCAAGGCGAACAAGTCGAACTGGGGCGGCTGGTTCTTCCTGAACGGCGCCCTGCGGGACAAGGCGAAAAGCGCGCAGTTGAACTGGGGCGAAATTCCGGGCGCGGGCCACAACCTGAAGGGCGCCACCCGGCTGACGTTCTGGGCGCGCGGCGAAGAAGGCGGCGAGAAGGTCAAGTTTTTCACCTTCGGGCTCGGCCGTAATCCATTCACCGGCAAGGCGACCGCCCCCCACCCCGATTCCGCGCGTCAGATCTCCTCGCCGTACATCACCTTGTCCAAGGATTGGAAACAGTACTCGTTCAACATCCAAGGGTTGGAACTGACGAACGTCCTGCTCGGGTTCGCCTGGCAGACGAAGTCCACGATCAACCGGCACAAGAACATCACGTTCTATCTCGACGACATCGCGTTCGACAAACCGCGCATGCACGACCCGCGCCTGCTGGTCAGCTACAAGACCCAGAATTCCAACCGCGAAATCGATCTGATCCTCCGCAACGCCGCGTACACCTACGACAACGCCGTCGCGCTCATGGCCTTTCTCGCGGCGGGCAACACCGCCCGCGCGAAGCTCCTCGCCGATGCGCTCGTGTACGCGCAGGAACATGACCGCTGGTACAGCGACGGCCGCTTGCGCAACGCGTACCAGGGCGGCGACCTGACGCTTCCACCCGGCTGGCGCCCCAATGGAAAGAAGGACACCGCCCGTCTCCCCGGCTGGTGGGACCAGTCTCGCGGCCAATGGTTCGAGGACCGGGGCATGGTCGGCACCTCTGTCGGCAACATGGCCTGGGCCGGGCTGGCCCTGCTCGCCTACTACGAAACGGCGGGCGGCAGCCAGTACCTGTTCGCCGCGCAGAAGATCGGCAACTGGCTGGAGCGGTACTGCCGCGACAGCCGCGGCAACGGCGGCTATACGGCGGGCTTCGAAGGCTGGGAGCCGGCCGCCGAGAAGCTCACCTATAAATCCACCGAACACAACATCGACGCCTACGTCCTCTTCAAGCGCCTGTACAAGATCACCCGCAACACGGAATGGCTCGATCGGGCCGGGCACGCGCGTCGATTCGTCCAGTCCATGTGGGACGCGCGGGAGAGCAAGTTCTGGAGCGGCACCGGCGACGACGGCATCACCGTATTCCGCGACGTGGTCCCCCTGGACGTGCAGGCGTGGGCGCTGCTCGCGCTGAGAGAGGACAGCGTGCCGTACTGGAAGGGGCTGGCCTACGCCGACACCCGGCACCGGGTGGGACAGGGTTACGATTTCAACCAGGACAGCGACGGCATCTGGTTCGAAGGCACGGCGCACATGGCGCTGGCGTTCCTCGTGAACGGCCAGTCCGCGAAACGGAATTCGATCGTCAGCTTCCTGAAGTCCGAACAGCACGCGTCCGGCGGAGTCATGGCGGCGAACCGCGACGCCCTCTCCACCGGGCTTCGCCAGCAGGACGGAACCCCCTGCCTCTACTACAAACGCCTTCACGTCGGAGCCACGTCGTGGCTCGTACTGGCCGAGCGCAGCGCGAACCCGTTCTGGCTGGGCAGCAGGCAGGACAGCAGGCTGGCAATGGCGAAGGAATAGACGACCATCGGAATCGTCCTCGTCGTCGTTCGAGAGCGATTACGAGGACGATGGAGGAGACAACAGGTTCAGCACATCCGCGATGGAAATACACTCCAAGTTGCCGCCCGGCGCCTTGAGGATCCTGACATGGGAACCTCTCGGCCCCCAACGCTCTGCATCGCTCGGACCGAACATCACGATCGTTCTCAAGCCGAGGGCTGCGGCAAGGTGCGTGACGCCGGAATCGTTGCCGACATATGCGCGGCACGCCGCCAACACCGACGCCAGTTCCACCAGCGTACAGCCGCTGAGTTCGATCACGCCGGGCAGGCGCCCGCGGATCACCTCCGCGGCGGCGCTATCCGCCTCGCCGAAAATCATCAGGTACGGCTGACCCGACGCCTTCAGATGTTCCGCGAGGAGGACGAAACGCTCCGCCGGCCAGTTCTTCTTCGGACTCCCGCTGCCGGGGTGAATCGCCACAGCGGCGCCGGAGAGGCCGCGAGCGTCCAGCCATTCCCTGCCCCGCGCGGCGTCCAGCACCAGCCGCGGCGCCGGATTTTCGCCGTAGATCGCCAGCGTCTCCAGCGGCTTCATGAGATATTCGATCGCATGGCCCGTTTCAACGAGCGGCGAACCGTAGAGGATCTGTTTCACGCCCGCGGATTTCAGGTTCGCCATCACCACGCCGTCGGGGTCGTGCAGGTAGGAAAGGATCACATCGAACGAGCGCAGGTGTTCCGCCTGCGCCTCGGAAAACGACGGCCGCCATGTGAACAACCTCGCCGTTTCCGCGCGATCCAGCGAATCCACACGATCCACCAGCCCCGCCGCCAGCGCGAGGTTGGCGATATGCGGATAACCGATCAACTCGATGTACGCATCCGGCCAGCGGTCGCGCAAAGCCTGGATCGCCGGAAGCGTCAGGATAAAATCCCCGATCGCCCCGCCGCGCAGGATCAGGAAACGGACTTGCCTGGGCGCGCTCATGACAGGTTGAACCACGAATGTACACGAATCGACACGAATGCCAAGGGGGGGGCTGACATGGATGGTCGGCAGGCGCGGCTCATCGTACCACCGTTTCAATCCCGCCCCCGCGCGGGGGGGCGACGCGCCGGTGTGACCACCTCCGTAGCGCCCGCTGTTTCAATCCACGCCCCCGCGCGGGGGGCGACTGTATGTCGTGTAGTAGTAGAGCACATCGCACATGTTTCAATCCACGCCCCCGCGCGGGGGG
>JBPOJF010000006.1:0-406113 GCA_052033915.1 Lentisphaerota bacterium
GATGCTGGCATTGCGGGCTCCTTTCGGGCTTGCCCACAACGGCCTTCGCCTGGCGACCGGTCCGATGTCTGGCGGGTTGATGCTGCTCGTCTACAGGTTACATACCCGCCGAAGGTTCTAAATGGCGGTGGGTTCCGGTGCGAACGAACCTGTTAACCACTGGCGGGCTGTTCACCAGAGAGTCCGAGAGTTCGGGCGGTTGCTCTCGGGGTCCGGTCGTGAACATATACGTTCGCGACCGGGACCCGGTTTCTCGGTTTCGGAACAGAGAACGCGCCCACGGCGGCGGGATCGCCGTAACCCTTTGGAATCAACGGAAAACGCAAACGCCCGGCCAGATGCCTGGTCGGGCGTTCGTGTAAACCGGATGGTACGGGGACCTTCCGAAATAAAAAATGGCTCCGGCGACAGGGCTCGAACCTGTAACATTCTGGTTAACAGCCAGACGCTCTACCATTGAGCTACGCCGGAATCCGTTTAAACCGACCGAGACACAATATCTACCGCTTTTTGGAAGTCAAGCACGTCGAGATCAAACCATCTGCCGGTTCTGCAACGCGCGGGAAAGCGTTACGGAGTCCGAATACGCGATGGCACTGCCGGCGGGAATTCCGAAGGCAAGCCGGGATACCTTGACCTCTCGGGTCGAAAGCGCGTGTTGAAGGAAGGAGGATGTGGCGTCGCTTTCCACGTCGGAGTTCAACGCAAGGATGACCTCTTCAACGCCTTCCCCGTCAATCCTCTTCAACAGACTCTCCACACGCAGGTCCTGTACACCCTCCCCTTTCATGGGCGAGAGCTTGCCCATCAACGCGTGATAACGCCCGCGAAAACAGCCCGTGCGCTCGATCAGCAGGATGTCACCCGGTTCCTCCACAACGCAGATGACGCGACTGTCGCGCCGGGCGTCCCGGCACAGGGAACACGGGTCTTCCGTTTTCAGCGTGATGCCGCCGCAGAGAGTACAGGCGCCGACTTTTGCGTCGAGTTCCTGAAGCGCAAGAATCAAGTCGCGCACCAAACCCCGCGAATCGCGCGCGAGCTTGAGGGCCATCCTCTCGGCCGACCGGCGACCGACTCCAGGAAGCCGTCCCAGAAGGCTCGTCAGCTTGTCGAGAGGTTCGATGGGATTCATGCAAGCCTTACAGGCCGGGAATACCCAATCCGGCGGTCAGCTTCGACATTTCCCTGGCCGCCATATCCTTGGCCGCCTGGATCGCGCCATTTACGCCCGCAAGAATGGCGTCCTGAAGCATGTCCACATCCGAGGGGTCCACGAGCTTGGGGTCGATTCGTATCGAGACGATGTTTCCATCCCCGGTGGCCGTGACGGTCACCATTCCCCCGCCGCTCGAAAAATCCACCTGCCGCTGGGCCAGTTCGGCCTGCACCGTCTTCAGGCTTTCCTGCATCGCGACGGCCTGCTTCATCATCTTCATCATATTGACCATGATCCGCTCCTGCTATTTACGCACATCCGTGATATCGCCATTGAACATTTCCAGAGTTTTTCGGACGGTCGGATTCTTCATCCATTCCTGCTTCTCTTTCAGCGAGGCCGTCACACTGCCGGGCTTTTCGCCCGGCTGGGTCTTGGACGCGCTGGTTTTCCCGGCTGTCTTGATATCGCCCGGAAGAGTCGAGCGCGAGTCCAGCACGAAGAATTCGACCGTGACCTCGCGCTTCAAAACCTCGCCCAAGGTCTTTTCGATCGCCTTGCGGTTCCGGGCAAAATCGATTTTCTCCTTGTTCTCCGCAAACTCGGGGTCGAAGCCGATGCTGACGACATTCCCCACAATCTTCGCGGGCTTGGCGTCGATCAGGTAGCTTTTGGCCAGGGCTGCGGTGCGCCCCACCCGGTCCACTATTTCGCGCCACCGCCCGCAAAGCGCTTGCAGTTCGTCGGCCTCGGCCGGAGGCGCCGCGGATTTCCTGCCCTCCGCCGCGACCGGCGCGGACTTCGGCTTGGCCGGTTCGGAATCGGAAGGAGCGGCCTTCGGCTCGGGGGCGATGACCACCGGCGAATCTTCGGCCGCAATCCCGGCCTGGTTCGCGAGCGCGCGCTTGAGAGATTCAATCTGGCCGATGATTTCGTCGATCGTGACCGTCTTCGCGACGCGCGACGCGCGGATCAGCGCGGTTTCCAGAAGCGTCCGACGCGAGAGCGCGTACCGCATCCGATTCTCCGTCTCGATCAGGATATCCGTCACACGCAACAAGCGCGCGGCGTCGGTCAGCCGGGCATGCTCCGTGATAGTCGCCACCTGCGCTTCGGTCAGGTCCAGCCCGACAAACGCATCGCCCGTATACAGGCACACCAGAACGTTCCTGAAGTGTTCCAGCAGTTCGAGAACGACGCGCTGGATGTCCTTGCCGCCCTCGTCCATTTCCGCGATCAGCTTGATGGCGGCCACGACATTCCCTTTCAGCACCGCCACGGCCAGTTCGTCCAGCGCATGTCTCGCCACCAGCCCAAAGACGGAAAGAACATCCTCTTCCCGAATTTGCTTTCCGCGAAACGCGATCAACTGGTCTAGGGCCGATTCCGCGTCGCGCAGGCCTCCCTCAGCTCCGCGTGCGATGGCCAGCATGGCGTCCTCGTCGATTTCAAGTTTCTCGGCTGCGGCGACTTCCGAAAGACGTTTGACGATGTCTTTGACCGATATTCGGCGCAGGTCAAACCTCTGGCAACGCGAGAGAATCGTGGCGGGCACCTTCTGCGGTTCCGTCGTGGCGAACACGAATTTCACGTGCTTGGGGGGTTCTTCCAGCGTCTTCAGCAAGGCGTTGAACGCTGCCATGGAAAGCATGTGGACTTCATCAATGATGTAGATCTTGAAGGGACCGCGCGACGGCGCATAACGCACGTTGTCGCGAAGATCGCGGACGTTGTCGACGCCGGTGTTCGATGCGGCGTCGATCTCGATCACGTCGAGATTGTTGCCCGCCACGATTTCCCGGCAGGCATCGCACTTGTCGCACGGGGTTGCCGTCGGCCCTTTTTCGCAATTCAGCGCCTTGGCCAATATCCGCGCGGTGGACGTCTTGCCCACGCCCCGAGGGCCGACAAAGAGATACGCATGCGCGACGCGATCGCTCTGAATGGCGTTCTTCAGCGTCTGCGTAACATGTTCCTGCCCCACGACATCCTCAAATTGTTGAGGCCGCCATTTTCGGGCTATGACTTCATAAGCCATGGTCCAACTCCTCGGAGTGTTGGTGTATTGAGCGATGGGATGTCGCCGATCCCCCGCTCCAGCACCCCATTCTTCAACATGACCGTGCACCCGCGGTCGGTGGTCGCTTCAGAGCTTCGCACTCCGGTTCGAGACTCGGGCCAGAATACCTACGGCACCCGGATGAACATGGTTTACCGCTGCTACCTTCCGGTCCTGACGGGGTTCGCCCGTATCCGTCGCATAAGCCCCAACCGTCAACGCCTCTCGCCGGCGCAAACACTCTTCCGCGACCGTCTCACGCGGGGATTCAACCCTGCTATAGCGGGTTGCAGGTCCGCCCTTCGACAAGCTCAGGGCTTCAGGGCACCGCTACCTCCCCGTCTAGCACGGCCAAATGCACAGTACCAAGTCCAAAGTCCAATGTCCAAAGTCTAAAGGCAAAGAAGACCGCTTTGGACTTTCGACTTTCTTTTGATGCTTGTTTCACGCGGCGCGCCATGCAGAATGACGCCATGCACATACTCATCAGCAACGATGACGGAATTTACGCGCCCGGCATTGCCGCGCTCTACGAGGCCGTGAAGGATCTCGGCGAGGTTCATGTCGTCGCCCCCAGCGGAGAGCAGAGCGCCGTCGGCCACGCCATCACCCTGTCCGACCCCATCAAGACCCGCAAGATTTTCAAGAACGGCAGTTTTTTCGGTTACGCGGTGGGAGGCACGCCCGCGGATTGCGTCAAGCTGGCCGTCTGCGCTCTGCTCGACAAACGTCCGGACCTGGTCATCAGCGGGATCAACCTGGGACCGAATGCCGGCATCAGCGTGATCTACTCCGGAACCGTTTCCGCCGCGACGGAAGGCGCTATCCTCGGCATCCCCAGCATGGCCGTCTCCATGAACACGTTCAAGGACCCCCACTGGGAGACCGCCGCACAGGTCGCGCGACACCTTGCCCAGGTCATCCATGACAAGGGCCTTCCGGAAAACACGCTTCTGAATGTAAATGTCCCCAACCTGCCGGCGGGAGATGTGAAAGGGTATGCGGTCACGCGCATGGGCCGCTCGCGATTCGTCGAGACGTTCGACCGCCGCACCGATCCGCGCGGGAACGTGTATTACTGGATGGACGGCGCGCTGGAGTATCTGGGCGACATGAACGGAACGGACTTGCAGGCCCTGAACAACCAGTACGTCTCGATGACCCCCATCTCGTTCGACCTGACTCAATCGGATGCCATCCCGCGCGTGAAGGGCTGGGACTTGAAATGGCCGGCGTAGCGGCGCGGGGCGGCTACATCTGCTGGATGACTTCCTGCTCGGACTCGACGATCCACTGATACATTTCCGCGGCATCCCTGGATTCGCGAAGCTCCAGGAGAAGGCTTGTGTAGTGACACATCATGCACAAGCGAGTCAGCGTGTGGAGATGGATGCGGTCATCCTGGCAGCAGATGAGAAAGAAAAGGTCCGTTGTTGTTCCATCCGGCGAACCGAAGGGAACCTGCTGGATGGTCCGGCCGATGGCAACAAAGGAATCCGAGAACATGTAGGGCTCGTGATTCTTCGGATGAAGCAGCGCAATCCCCCCCGCCAGGGCGGTCGAACAAAGCTTCTCCCGTTCCTCCAGGCTGTGGATAAGATACTGCGGATCGGTGACCAGTCCCGTGTTTTCCACAAGTTCCACCATGCACCGGATCACCGACGCCTTGGTTTTCGATTGCAAATTCGGGTTGATGTACTCCGGTTTCAGCAGTTCCGAGATGATGGCGTTCTGCTTGGAAAGATCGTGCGCTTTCGCCGAGGTCTTGCGGTGATATTGGGTCAGCTTCGGTTTCGGCAGCCCAATGATCCGCTGCGAAGCCCACGCGTCGATTTCCTTTTTCCGAAAAATCAGACGATCGCCCTGCATCGCGCAGGGGATCTCGCGCGTCCGCACCAACTCCTTCACCTCCGGCACGGGCAGGCGCAGGTATTCGGCGGCCTCTTCCAGGTTGAAAACTCGATATGGCATATTGATGTCCAGAGATTGCGCTATCTATTTAGCCGCTTCGCGCAAAGAAGGCACGAAAAAAGTTACGCAACAGGAGGCGTCTTGACTTTGAACCGAGGCCCCATATAGTTGCACGCGATTCTCGCGCGCGGGGATGACGCCAACGTAGCTCAGCTGGCAGAGCAGGTCATTCGTAATGATCAGGTCGTCGGTTCGAATCCGACCGTTGGCTCCAGTCTTCGTTCAAGGCGCAGCCGGGCGCATGTTCCTTCTCGACGCGGCGCGCGCCATCCGACACCGCGTCAATCCGGCGCACCTCCCCATTCTCCCGTACAGGTAATCACGATGCTGTTCGACGCCATCTTCAGCATCTCAAACGTGAAGTCACGCACGCTTCTCCGGGGCCCGATCTGCGCGCTGTCCAGGGCCAGAAAGTAGTGCGTCATCTTCCGGTTGGGTAGTCGGATGGGTGTGACCTCGAATCGAACGCCCGAGACGGAAGCAAGCTCCCGTTTGTCCGCGTCCCACCAGGACATTTCCCCGTCCGAGATCGACAGGTTGATGCAATCCCAGATGACACCCCGCGCCGACGGGGCCGGGGTACTGTCCGCCTCTTCCGTCGCGGGCCGGTCACTCTGGACGGGCGCGGCGGCCGACGCGGGCAGATCAAACCGCCCCCACTCCGCCACCCATGAGCCGAGTTGCGCGAAAGCGGCAGGCGCCCACTCTCCGGACGGACCCGGCGCAAAAGAGACTCCGAACCCTTTCAGTTCCAGCGCCGATAACACGCCGCCGCGCGAACGGAGCGCGTTCATCACCGACCATTGAATGATCGCTTCCCTGACTCGATAGCCGGGGACTCCCTTTCGGACACCCCCCTCCGTGACCACGCCGGTAAGAACAAGTTTCAGGGATGGGGTCGCCTGAATCCGTTTCACATGAACCGGGATCCCCAGACGCCTCTCCAGGAAGTCTTCGGCATAGGAGCGAAATCCATCCGTGCGGCACGCGAGGAACACGCCCCCATAGAAGATGGCCACAAGGAAGAAACTCGTCAGGAGACAGCCGCCAAAGGCGTGCCCGCGCGCCGGCATTTCCCTGACCTCTTCCATCTTCCTGTTTTTTCTGCTCATGACATTCAACCGCCGGAGAGTTCCTTCGCCCGACGATGCGCCGCCGCGATGGCGTCGAGGTACGCGTGGTAAACAGCCTTTTCCTCCAGGACCTCAAGCGCCGCCGCGGTCGTGCCTCCCTTGGAAGTCACCCGTCGGCGCAATTCGGCCGGCGCCGTCCCGGTGGCTTCCGCAAGTTTCGCGGACCCGCTGACGGTCGCGTAGATCAGCTTCCGGGCAATCGCCTCATCCAAACCCGCGTGACGCGCGGCCTCGATCATGGCCTCCATCAGATGAAACACATACGCCGGTCCGCTGCCGCTCAGGGCGGTCACGGCATCCATGCCGGTTTCGGGCACCCGAACAACCAGCCCCACCGCCGCCATCATGGTCTCCGTCATAGCCAGGTCGGCATCCCCGGCCCAGCGGCCCCCGCAGAACGCCGCCGCGCCCGCGCGGACCAGGGCCGGCGTATTCGGCATCACACGCACAACGCGAACACCGTCGCCAACCCGCTTTTCAATCCATCCGGTCGAAATGCCCGCGGCGATGCTGATCACCAAGCTGTTTTCCACCCCTTCCTTGATTTCCTCCAGGACATCGCCCAGGAGTTGGGGTTTGACCGCCAGGACCACGACATCCGCCTTCTTCACCGCCGCCGCGTTGTTGGCGACCCCCTTGACCTGAAACTCCTTCTCAAAAAAAGCCAGCCGCTCGGGCCTCAGGTCCGTCACCCGAATGCGGTCCGCTTCACAAACGCCGCCGGCCAGTATCCCCCTGATCAACGCTTCGGCCATGTTGCCGGCGCCGATGAAAACCACGTTGTTTACTCCGAGACTGCCGGTCGCCATGTTTCACCTCGCTCTCCAAACAACGCCGTGCCGACGCGTATCCATGTGGCCCCCTCCTCGATCGCCACCTCGAAGTCATGGGTCATCCCCATGGATAACTCCTCCAATCCGACACCCGTCGCCGCGCGCCACTGGTCCCTCAGATCGCGCAGCCTGCGGAAGTGAGGCCGCGCCTTTTCCACATCCGCGGCAAACGGCGGCATGGTCATCAGCCCCACGATGTTCACATGCATGAGGCGATTTGCCGCTTCGAGAACCTCGGGCACCGACTCCGGCGTCATTCCAAATTTCGAACTTTCTCCGGAAACATTGACCTCGAGAAGCACGCATAGGTTCCGGCCGGCCTCATCGCACGCCGCATCCACGGCTTCGAGCAGTTTCAGCGAATCAATCGAATGAATCATCTCGAACAGACGCACGGCATCGCGCACTTTGTTCCTCTGCAAATGCCCCACCATATGCCACGCGAGACGGCCCGAGCACAGGGGGATCTTCGCCTTGGCCTCCTGCACCTTGTTTTCCCCGAAGACGCGCAGCCCGCAGTCCGCGGCCTCGCGAATGCTGTCGGGTCCGTGCGTCTTCGAAACCGCGATCAGCTTCACGCCGGCCGGATCGCGACCGGAGCGGGCACAGGCCGCCGCGATCCTCCGATTCACGGCATCCAGCCGCTCTTGAAACGTCTCGTTCATGGACGATCCTTATAGCGGATTCCCGGGGACTTGAAAACGTCCCATTTCCAAGGAGTGGAAAACTTGCCCTATCGTTTTCCAACCCTTGGGTCATCGGGACGAACTCATGAAACAGGAAACGATTCGGATCGGCGCGCGACACCATCGAGGCGGGAGCGCCGGGACGGATGAAATCGCGGGCCCCGGGGCAGTCGGCGCTACTTCGAATCCAGAACCTTTCGCACCATTTTCGAAAGCGATTCGTGGGTGAGAGGCTTCTGGATGAAGTTCACCCCCTCCTGCAGGGCGCCATCGTGCGTGATACTGCCGGCAAAGCCGGACATGTAGAGCACCTTCAGCCCCTGTCTCCGGGCGCACAACCGCTTTCCGATTTCCTGACCGGTCATATTCGGCAACACGATATCGGTGAGAAGCAGGTCGATTTTCCCCGGGAACATGTCCGAAACATGAAACGCGCTGTCGCTGCTGTCGGCCGAGATGACGTGGTAGCCCAGTCGTCGCAGGACCTCGCACGCCAGATCGCGCACCATCGGATTGTCCTCGACGATCAGAACGACTTCTCCTTTTCTGCTCCGGGATTCCTCACACCCCGAGGCCTCATCCATCGCCGAAGAAACGGGCTTTGAGATGCGCGGGAAATAGAGCTTGAAGACGCTGCCTTTCCCGACCTCCGAGTAAATCGACACGAATCCGCCATGCTGTTTCACAATCCCGTACACGGTCGATAATCCGAGACCGGTTCCCTTTCCGACCTCTTTCGTCGTGAAGAACGGATCGAACAGCCGTCTCTGCGTGTTGGCGTTCATCCCTACGCCGGTGTCGCTCACGGACAGCATCACGTACTCGCCGGGGGTCATGTTGGGGTACTGCTCGGCGGACTCTTCATCCAAGGCGAACGCATCCACCCCCAGGGTCAGCAATCCGCCGTTCGGCATGGCATCCTGCGCGTTGACCGCCAGGTTCATCAGAATCTGCTCAATCTGGCCCATATCGGCCCGCGCATAGTTGACGTCGGAACCGATATCGATGACCACGTCAATGTCTTCACGAATGGTACGGCGAAGCATCGGCTCGAATCTCTTCACGATGTCAGCCATGTCCACAGGCCGCAACTCAAGGGTCTGCCTCCGGCCGAAGGAAAGCAGTTGCCGAGTCAGGTCCTTCGCGCGATCGGCGGCCTTTCGAATATGGCAAACCGATTCGTGCCGGGGGTCCGGGGGAGTCAGTTCGCTCAGCAGCAGATCGGAGTAGCCAAGAATCGGGGTGAGCAGATTGTTGAAGTCATGGGCAATTCCGCCGGCCAGCCGGCCGATGCTTTCCATCTTCTGCGCGTGCAACAACTGCCCCTCGAGGCGGACCCGCTCGGATTCCGCGTGCTTTCGCTCGCTGATATCCCGCACGATGGCAAGAACCGACTGCACGCCTTTCCCGTCACTTGCCGTATGCTCGAACCCGCGCAGACGCACTTCCACGGGGAACTCGGCACCGTCCCTTTTTCTGCATACCCATTCGAAATCCTGGGCCACGTTCTGGGCGGCCATCCGGATATACTCCACGGCGCGGTCCTGGGTGCAGCCCTCGCCGCTGATCGCGGAAATGTCCGCCCCCACCATCTCTTCCTTGTGAGAGAAGGCCAGGCTTTTGATCGCCATCTCGTTGACGTCCAGTATGCGTCCTTCCAGATCGTGAACAAAAATCAAGTCGGGCGACGCGTCGTGAATGGCTTGCAGGTGCTTTTGCGCTTCGAGCAGGGCGTCCTCGTACTTCTTCCGTTCCGTAATATCCTCCAAGGTCTCCACGGCTCCGATGATATTCCCCTTGGAGTCCCTGATTGTTGCGGCCATGAACCGCAGCCATCGTCCCATGAACGCGATGTAATCGGTGGCCTCATACGCCTCCGGCGCACCCCGGGACTTTTTGGACTTGCCGGCATACCAGACCGGAATTCCGTTCTCTTTTCCCTCCACCAGCAGATCGCAAAGACAAGGCCGGGCCTGGCTGTAGAACGCCTTCCAGTGAAGATCCGTGCCGATCACATCCTTCTCTTTGACTCCCGAGATTTCCTCCAAGGGTCTGTTCCACTGCAACACCTTATGGTCCCGGTTGATAACAAACTGCGGGGTCGGCGACCCATGAACGATGGCCTTGAGTTTCTCCTCACTGTCCCGCAAAGCCCGTTCCGCCTTCTCCTGCTCGACGGGATCGGCCTTCGCATCCCTAAGTTCCCGGGAAGACGGCGCATCCCGGAGAACGGCCATGACGATCAAGCGCCCTTGGCAGTCCGTCACGCTGCCGCCAAGACGGATGGGGATGTCCGATCCGTCCGACCGTCGGACGATCACATCCTGCAGAATGCTCTTGCGCTCCGAAACGAGACGGCGAAGTTGCCGGTCGTACAAGGCGGCCCGGTCAGGGGGATAAATCTGCGGCAGACGGAGCTTCAGCACTTCCTTGCGGGGTCTTCCCAGAACCGCACAGGCCTGCGCATTGGCGTCGAGAATCCGCCCGGTTTCAATTTCGGCAATGAGAACGGCGTCATTGGCTGTTTCGATCAAGAGGCGATACGCAGTGACGGGAATCCGTAAGCGACCGGGTTCCTTTACAGCTTTGTTGCCGGCTATTTTCATAGCTCACCGGTGTGAAAGACTAGTTTACTCTCTCTTGCAACGCTTTCCAAGCCTGAAAGGGAAGAAAAAGACGGCCGGAACACAGATCAATCGGCTGCCCGCAACGTCATCGGATTGAAACGGTTTTTGGCGAAAATATACCAGGCCACGGGCGAGACGCTGCCCTTCCCAACAGCCATGTCGGCGAAACCGCCCTGCTCATTGAGCACATAGGGCAAAGCGCGCAGACGCCGGCCGTCGATATCCCGATCCAGGATCATGCGGTCCATCTGGTTCGCGTAAAAATTGCCGCGCTCCCGGTTTCCGACCGCGAAGAACGCGCACGCGATGTGCCCCACCCCATCCACCCAGATGTTGTCGATGGCCAGGTCTGCGGAGTGATACATGCCAACAACTCGTTGCCCGTTGAACGTCAGGGTCTTCCGGAAGCGGTAATCGAACTCGGGAATATCGAGCAAGGATTCCGACCCGGGACCGTAGGCCAGCGAACGCCACGTGTACAGGTCGAGGGGAAGCCGGTCTCCGATCAGGCTTGTGTCGAGCCAGTTCCGAACCTGCCGCGCGCGATCTTCCTGCCCGAGCAGATTGTAGAGCGCATAGGCGTCGATGTTTCCTTCATGATGGCCATCCGCTTCATGCAGGTACTTGTCGCCCTTTCGCCAGCCGTGCTGAACATATCCGGTCTTGCCGTCCGGGCTCTCCTTGTACCATTCATCGAGGAGGTCCGTGATCAGCTTCTCGATTTCCGCATAACGGCCTGCGCCGTAAAGCTGGTCGTAATACAGGTAGGCAAACATCAACCAAACCATATCGCCCATCCAGCGGTCGCTGGCGGGGTCTGCGTAGTACAATACCTTCCCGTCTTTTTCGACGGGATGCACGTTCTGGAAGAATCCCCGGGCCTCGCCCTGGTAGAAGAAGTTCTGGCGCAACCGCTCGCTGTTCGCCCGGTCCACCGCGCCCGCGAAGAAGTCGAGAATCCGCTCCGCGCGTTCACGCTCACCCTTGACGAGAAAAGCCATGGCCGCAAGCGCGTTGTTGAAGGTCTGGATGTTCCGGTCCTCCAGCGTGCCCAAGAGGAGCCGGTCCGGGCATGTGGTATCCTGAACATGCTTCAGCCACTCGAGAACCAGCGGATCCTCCGGAATGAGTTCGGCGTCGCGCCGCTGGCGGAAGCCGATGCCGGGCAGGTCGCGGTCCGGGTCGTACTGCGGACCCGCCGGAGAAAGCGTCGGCGCGATCTTCTCCGGAGACAACCCAATCTTCGAGAACCACACCGTCCCGGTTCCCTGCCCTGCGGGGACAATCGCGACGGTGCGCAATTCGTCCATCTCGCCGTTCTGTCCGCCCCACCAATACTCCACGGAACCTCGATCCAGAACCACCGATCTCCAATCCTCGAACCCGGCACTGCACGGGATCTTCCGCCCGAACACCGACCCGTCGGCATCCGAAAACTTCACCTCGAGATCGCCGGATCCATGCGCCTTCATGACCAGCGCCAAGGGCGTGAGTCCAATGTCCGTCCCCGCAGGCAGCTCCCGGATCAATTCCACGTAGCCGTGGGAGGACGCCGGAAGCGTGTAATCCACCCGCAACGCGGGCCGCGCGGCCTCCGTTTCGGCATTCAGGGTGGCGGCGCTGCCCGACCCGGCATTCCGGCTCCAGCCTTCCGGATGAATCCAGTTCTCGGCAACACGCGGTTCGTGCTGGGTCACGGCGCAGCCGCCCGCCAGGACGAGACACACCAGAAGGGACAGGATTCGAGTTTGGCGAACAGAGTGCTCTCTCATATTGAAATACCCTCCAATCGCTGACGGAACGCCGGACTTTACGGCAGCCGATTTACTCAACAGGAACCGCGGAACCTGCGGCCGACTTTTTCCTGCGCCAATACACCCATGTATAGATGGCGATCAACACCACACAACCGGCAACGGCCCACACGGTCGCCTTGTGGAGCATCGGGCGCCAAAGATTCTCATTCTGGCCTGCAAAGTATCCGATGTAGGTCAACACCACCATCCAGATGCCTGCGCCCAACCCCGTGTAAAAAAGAAACCGGGCCAGGTTCATTCGGACCAAGCCGGCGGGAAGAGAGATGTACTGGCGAACGACGGGAATCAACCGCGCGGTGAACGTCCCGATTTCCCCGTGCCGCTGGAAAAAGCGCTCGCCCTTCTCAAAGTTCTTCTCGTTGATGAAGAAGTACTTTCCCCATTTCAGCAGCAAAGGACGGCCGAGAAACAGCGCCAGGTAGTAGTTGAACAGGGCGCCCAGCCAGCTCCCTACAATCCCGAAGCCGACGGCCGCCCAGAAATTCATCTCATGACCGGGCTGGTAGCCGGGCGACTGAAGGTAAGCCGGGGATGACAGGTAACCCGCCGGAATCATCACCACCTCGCTCGGAAACGGAAAACAGGAACTCTCCAGAAACATCATGATGACGATGCCCGGATACCCCCACTGTCCGACGACACTGACGATCCAATTGACGATCTGCTCCATGGTCTGATCTCACTTTCGATTGCCCGGCCTGTGACGAAGCTCTCTTCTATACCGCAGGATCATGGAAATAAAGCGAAACGTGTCCGTAAACGGATTGATTTTGCTTTTTTCATCGCCGTAGATGGTTGAAATCCGCACGGAATCCATCCGGATTCCGCGGCCCGCGATGTGCAGGAGCACCTCCGACTCCGCGGCGAATCGTTCCGCGCGCGCCGAAACGAACGGAAGGACATCGCACCGGTACAATCGGTATCCGCATTGCGTATCCGGCACATACTGGCCCATCACGCGGCTCAGCATCCAACTCATGAACCGGTTGGTCCACAGCCTGATCTTCGGCATGTTCTCCACATCCGCCATCCGGTTCCCGATCAAAACGGGAATCCCGGTTCGCACATACGCCTCGATGAACCGGTGGGCTTCGGCCGGCGCGTGTTGTCCGTCCGCATCCATGGTGATCACCGCATTGTACGCATGCTCCCGGGCGTACTCGAACCCGGTATTCAACGCCACGCCCTTGCCCATATTCTGCGGATGCACAATCACATGGGCGCCCGCCGCCTCCGCTTCGGCCGCGGTCCGATCGCCGGACCCGTCGTCAACGACAACAACATCCAGCCCCTGCTCGCGAACGGCGCGAACGACCGCGCCGATCTTTGATTCCTCGTGAAACGCAGGAATGATCACGCAAAACTTATGCTGACTCCGGTCGTCCTGTTTCAATGTGCCCGCCTTCCGCTTTGTGGTTGCCCGCCCAGAAATCATCGAAAATAAACCACTGGTACGGATGTTCGCCGATCTCTTTCTCCAATACGCGGCAGATCTTTGCGCGGATCGCATTCATCGAGCCTTCCTGCTCGGGAAAAATCGGCGGATGGAATCGCAGGAGAAAGGTATCGTCCACCTGCCGCAGGAGAAACGCGGGCAGGACGGGCGCGCCGCTTTTCATGGACAGCCACGCGGGCCCGCGCGGGATGCGCGCCGGCTCGCCGAAAAATTCGATCCGGTCATCCTTGGGCGTGAAATCGCGATCGCCCAGCACGGCCACGATCTCGCCGCCCTTGAGGCAGCGGATCATGCTGAACACGGCCGATCGGCTGACCGGGATGAGTTTTATACCGCGCTTCTCGCGCTGTTTTTGAAACATCTGGTTCAGTTTTTCGAGCCTCGCCGGAAGCACCAGGGCGTTGACCTTGTAGCCCAGCGCGGTGATCGCGGCACCGCCCAGCTCCCAATTCCCGAAATGGGCCGTCAGCACGAGCACGCCCCGCTTGAGCGCGAGGCACTTCTCCAGGTACTCCAGGCGTTCGAGACTCACCCGCTGACGCACCTCCTCGGGCGTAAGCCGCGCATACCGGAAAAAATCGATCAGGTACTTGCCAAAGTACTGGAACGTCTTCCTGGACAACCCCTTCAGACTGGCCTTGGCGGGAACGACACCACGCGCCCGGTAGATCCGCTTCAGGTTGGAAATGATCGCCCGCCGGCCGGCGTAATTGCGCGCGTAATACATATCCGAGATGCGCAGGCCAAACCAGTAGGCCGGTTTCTCGGGGACGATCCTGCACAGGATTGATGCCAGTCTGTACGTGAGATACTCGTTCATGTTCTTAAGGCTTCTACCTGAGCGATTCTTTGGACTCAAGCCCGGTCAATATGGTTCTCGCGATGTTCACAGCCGCCGTTGGACGACCGACGGCGAGGGCCCGCTCCCTCATCATGCCGAGCAGTTCCGCATTCTTCATCAGAGAGGTCACCATGGGCTCCACGTCCCGATCGCGGCGGATGTGAACCGCGGTGCCGTGACGGACAAGCACATCCGTGTTCCCGGTTTCCTGCCCCGGCAAAGGCCTGATCAGCAGCATGGGAACCCCCGCCGCCATGGCCTCGGCGGACGTCACCCCGCCCGGCTTGCTGACCAGCAGGCTGGCCTTGTGCATCAGCGTGGCCGCATCCTTCACATATCCGCGAATCCGGATGGGATGCTTGAACCGGCTGCGCCCCCGGACGAGCTGAGCCCGGAGCCTTCGGTTCATCCCCGTCACCACATCAATCACGAAATCCTCGGGGCTCGCATCAAGCGCGCGGATCGTGCGGTATTTCGCTCCCAGCCCGTGGCTTCCGCCCATGACCAGCACCCGCCGGCTATTCTCGCGGGAGATCTTCCCCTTCACCCGGTTGATGAATCCCGGATTAATGGGAATCCCCATGACATGCACTTTCCCGCGCTCAATGCCCAGCCGGACAAACCGTTCGGCCGCGGCATCATCCGGGGCAATGTACTGCACGTTGCCTTTCACCACCCAGAAGCGATGCGGAACGTAGTCCGTCACAACCCCCCAGAGCGGCAAGGCGATGTCGTGGCGGAGTGCGTAGGCATTGAGAACAGCCAGCGGATGGGCCTGGGTGCAGACGGCGAGATCGGGCTTGAAATTCTCCATCAGCGACAGGAGAGGCTTGCTGTTGCCTCTCTGGATGAGCGTGCGTATCCTGCGGGTCAGGTAATCGAGCCACGGGCTGTCGTACAGCGCCTCCCAGACTTCCGGAGTGCGGCGAATGGTGACCATGTATGTTTTCTGAACCAGCGCGCTCCAGCGCGGATGCGAGTACTCCAGGAGGTCCACGCAGAGCGTTTCAACCGCGGGATGGATCTTATGAAGGGCGGTCTCCACGGCGCGCGCCGCCGCGTGATGGCCGCTGTTCCTCACCAGGTAGCAAATCAGGATCTTCGGCACGCATCCCCCCCACGGACAGCGCTCAGCAACTCCGCGGCTTTGTATGACGATCGAACGCGCGGTGCGGCCGCCACCCCCTTGAAACCCAACGATCGAGCCTTATCCGCCAAATCTTCAAATTCGTCGGGCGTCAGGAAACGGGATACCGGATGATGCGTCGCCGAAGGCGCCAGATACTGACCCAGCGTCAGCAGTTCACAACCGACCGCCAGAAGATCACCCAGGGATTGAAGAATCTCATCGTCCCTCTCGCCCATCCCCAGCATCAGCCCCGACTTGACCGCCACGGCAGGACGAAAATCCGCCGCGAACCGAAGAACGGCCAGGGAGCATTCATAGGACGCCTGGGGCCGCACGACAGGCTGAAGGCGGCGCACCGTCTCCAGGTTATGAGCCAAAACATCCGGTCCCGCTTCCAGCACCGTGTTCAGGGAATTCCTCGATCCCCGGAAATCCGGAACCAGAACCTCGACGCCGGCGCCGGGGATTTCTCGCCGGATGGCCCGGATGGTTTCCGCAAACAATCCGGCCCCGCCGTCCGGAAGATCGTCGCGCGTCACGCTCGTGAGCACCACGTATCGCAACCCCATTTCTTTGGCGGCCGCCGCGACCCGGCCCGGCTCCGTCGTATCCACGCCGGACGGGGAACCCTTGGACACGGCGCAGAAACGGCACCGCCGCGTGCAGGTCTCCCCAAGAATCATCATCGTCGCCGTGCCGCTGTTCCAGCACTCATGCCGGTTCGGGCACCGGGCGCTCCGGCACACCGTATGCAGACCGCGATCGACAAGCAGCCCGTGCACGCGGGTAAACTCGCGATCCGTCCGAAGATCTGTTCGCAGCCAAGAGGGAAGACGCAGCATATACAGCACTCTAACGAAGAGCGGCCCGGAGTTCAAATACATACGCCTTCGCGATGCTTGCGGCGCATGGAGACTTCGTCAATAATGCGGACGATGAATGAAGCGATCGATCCCCATGCGGCATGGATGAGGCTGGCCCTGAAGCAAGCCTGCATGGCTTCCAGCCGGGGCGAAGTGCCGGTCGGCGCCGTCATCGTGCGGGAGGGAAAACTGATCGGCCAGGCTCACAACCAGGTCGAACTGCTCAAAGACCCGACGGCGCACGCCGAAATGATCGCGATCACACAGGCGGCGAACGCCGTGGGCGACTGGCGCCTGACCGATTGCATTCTTTACGTCACCAAGGAACCCTGTCCCATGTGCGCGGGCGCCATCGTACACGCCCGCATCCCGCTCGTCGTCTGGGGGATGACCGATCCTCAGCGCGGAGGATGCACCTCCCTGTTCCCTATCCTGCAGAGCGACAACCTGAATCACCGGGCGGAAATACTGTCCGGGGTGCTCGAGGAGAAATGCAAGGAAGTGATGCAGGAGTTCTTCAGAAAGCGCCGAAGCGGCTGATGGCGCATATCTTCGGCCATTCGGGGGCCGGACGCGCGCTGTCGTAACCGACCGGCTCGCACGGCACCAACGATGAAATTGCCTCGCTTTCGGGCGTCCAGAGGACCATGGAATCCGGTGTCTCGTCAACGAGGTACTCCCCCAGTTCGGATGCGTCCAGTTCGCCTTTGCTGTCCAGACACGCAAGAACCTGCGGCGAGAATTCTCCCGTAAGATCCAGGACTCGCGCACGATGCTGGTAAGCGATCCATCCGGGCCGGTCGGTCACCACCCACCGGCCCTTGATCGCGCCGGAGCCGATCGCGTCTGACACCGCCGAACGAGCTTCCAGTTGCCCGGCCAGGCTCTGATTCCTTTCCTTGAAAAGAAAACCGCTTCGTATCAGGCACACCAGGAGCAGAACCGAGCCCATCGCCATCCACCATGCGTTGAATCCGTACGCCGCCGGCAACCCTTGCTTCCACTTGCGATACAACCCCTCGACAAGAAACGGGACTCGGAAAATTCCGAATGCTGCCGCGACGACGAACAAGGGAGTCATCGAACTGTAAACCGGAAGAGCCGCGCCCCAGCCCAGGGACGGGTAGATCAGCGCATAGATCAGGGGCATCAACAGGAGGAGGAACAACAACAGGGTAAACGGACGTTCTTCAGGCCGCCAGATGGCCAGACTCGTGACGGTAAGGACGCCGAGCCATAGCAGGATCCGTTCAAACGGGCCGGACAGGCATGGCGTGTCGTATAACAAAGAAAAAGCGGTCACCATCCCCTCTCCAACGGAGAAAAAGTACGAGCGGATCGCCTCCAGGGGGCCGTCGGACAGCCAGCGATCCATGACAAACGGCGCACCGACCCCTTGGGGCCACGGAACCTGGAGGACGGAAAGATTCCGCGCGATCAAAGGGAAGAGACACAGGACGATAATGAAAACACCCGTCAAAGCACGCGTCACCACGAATGCCGCGCCGTTCGATCGCTCGCGGCCGAACAGGCTCATGACCAGCGCGTGAATAAAGAAAACCATCCACAGGATAACAAACTCCAGATGATTCATCGCCAGCAACCCCACCAACACAGCCGACCCTATCGGAAGCGGCGAACGGCGATCCGTCAGCCCCTCGACATGGAAAAGGCACGCGGCGGTGAGCAACGCCGTCGACATGGAGAGCGACGGCCGATCCATGGCCGTCATCAAGAAAGAGGGAGCCAAAATAATGAGGACAGCGGAGTACAGAATGAACGGAGGGAACGGGAAAAGCAGATGTGACCATCTCAGGCAAAGCAGGATCGTCAAGAGGCTGAATACGGCCCCGAGAATATACGCCGATTCGCGCGCACCGCCGGAAACGAGCATCATCGCGGCCAGCAGAAACCTCCACAGGACATTGCGCACCCCGGGCGCCGCCTGATCCGGATGAAGCCCATAGACTTGATGTTCAATCACGTTCCGGGCCACGGCAAAATCGGCGTACACGCCGTCATCCAGGAACGTCAGACCCACGCCCGAGGATTTCTGCCACACGAGGACCACGCACAAGGCCACCACAAAGAAGAAGACCGGGATCAACCACCGAAACAGCCTCTGGAAATGCCATCGGTGCATACTCTGAACCCGCTTTCTCTACATGGACGCCCGGGGAATAATCTCGTCGGGAATGACCACGGGATATTTGACGCCCTGAACCCAGTATTCGCGCCCCCGGATGAGCAGGCGCCGGCCCAGCAACGAATTCATCTGGCCGCTGTTGCCCCGCACGTAACAAATCATTTCAATCCGGTTCCCCTCATAGCGAACGAGACGAAACCGGCTGGGCCTGCCCCAGACAAGCCCGGACAGACGAAGAATGCCTTCACGCTGGACAATCCGCCCCTGGCCCGCCAAGGGGATCAACGCGAGATCCGCCGGGGCCTTTGTCGCCGACGACTGTGGAACGGGTTCGACATCCGGCATTTTTGGAACGGCGGCAACCACCGGCGGGGTGTAGACATCAGGCGCTTCCGGAATCAGGGGTTCTGCCTGATCCACTTCCTTGACAGGCTGTTCCGGGGCGGGTTTCTGGGCGGCAACCGGCTTGATTTTCTCGGGTTGCAGGACTTGGACGTAGGACCGGTTGACCCAGAGGGAACACGTCGCCGGCGGCACAACCTTGATCCATTCGCCGAAATCGCCTCTCGGGATAATCGTGTCGCCGCGTACAAGGGTACCGACAACCGTGTAGTTGATCCCCGGCCCCCCGCGCACATAGAGCTTCGGAGCCGTGACCTGGTTGTCCTTGATAAACTCGCGGTGTACCCAGAGGTCTACGCTGTCGGGCGCCGCAACTTCCACCCAGTCGTCCTGGAACGACTTGGCCGACAGGTATTCTCCATCCGCCACCTGCCCGACCACTTCCGACTGCAAATCCGCCTTGGCGCGCAGATTGACCCGTTGACCCACGACCTTCATTTTCGTTTCCGCCTGGCCAAACCCATTCCCTGCCAAGGAAACCCATATCGCACAGAAGATGAGGAGTTGTCTTTTCACGGTCGTCTCCCAAGCTGATCAGGAACACATCGCACAGTCGCAGCCTGCACGGGGTTCTTCGTCATTCCCCTTGCATACACTACACCTTAGGAAAAAGCATGTCCTGAATCAACCGTCATTCTATCCGGCAAGCCGGCCTGTCATGCACTCCATCGCGGTGCCGTCTTGCCCAACACATAAAGTCGTGCCATCATAAGAACGGATTTTTCGGACGGGCTCATGGAACGCACGGATGATGGCAGATGACTCCAAAGACCGGCCTCCGTTGCTGCATTGGACGAAAGACTGGACGTTCTCCGTCTCAGGCTGGAACTCGGATGCAGATCCGCTCGCAGAGGGCTGCTTCAGGGCGCTGGCCAATCCCGGCGATCTCGCGCCCGTGGAAGTTCCGGCGCCGTGGAGCTTTCACCTGTCGCCCCCCGATCCGGTCGGCCCCCCGTCGCTCGTTCTTCTCGCCAATGGATATCGCCTGACCTTCCCGCAGGAATCCCGCCTCGCTGCCTGCACTTGCGTCCTGGTCAGGCCGGGAGTGCTGGTGGGCCGATCGACGCCCGGCATGTCCCTGAGCCTTTTCTGCGCGGAAAGCGAAACGCACAAGGAGGGCCATACGGAATGGATCGATCTGCCCGGCCGGCACGCCCTGCTCGCCAAGAGCGACCTGGCTGACGAAACCCGGTTCTGCCTCATCGCCGGACAGGGCGACCCTGCGCAATCCATGGACAGCGCCCGATACTGGATGACGGAGAACGCGGACGAACTGTTCGACAAGGAGATCGCACAACGAACGCCCTTCTGGAGCGACAGGCAGGTTCTCCCGACCCACCGTCGGCACCTCTGGGTTGCCGTCGAGAGCCTGATCTCCCGCATTCGTCCCCCTTGCGGCGCCTTCCCATTCCGGTGGAGCGTCGGGGACAGGATCGAAGGGACGATTCTCGACGCCAACCAGACGCTGCCCCTGGTCCTCGCCTGGCGATCGATCGACGCCGCCGTCGCCGAGGACATCGTTTGCAGCGTGATGTCATGCCAAGCCGAAAACGGCTCAATCCCCGCCGCCATTTCCGCGGACGGCGTCGTTCTTTCTTCCGCGCCGGCCTGGCCGCTTCTCGCGCAAGCGGCCTGCGCCGCGTGGGAGTGCCGGCGGAATCCGAAATTTCTGGCCTATGTTCTGCCCAGACTCTACCGCTACCTCGCCCATGCCGTTTCGCACACCGACCCGCGCGCCTGCGGGATCCACTGCTGGCAGGCCTCCTCCGAATCGATCCTGCCGCAGGTATTCGATGCGGGGCTGGAGTCGCCGGAGCTCACCACATTCCTGATCTGCGAGATCGAGGCCTTTCTCCAGCTTTGCGAAGCCGCGCCGCAATTCACGTTCGATCGCGCGGCGCTGGATGCGAAGCATGACAACCTGATCCAACGTCTTCTACAGGAGCTGTGGGACAACAAGGCCAAGATATTTCGAAGCCGGTATGAAAATGGAGACCCCATTGAGCGCATCTCCATCGGCTCGATTCTCCCCCTCCTCTGGAGAGAATTGCCGCCGCGCCACGAAGAACCCTTGCTCCGCCGGCTGAACAGCCGGGCCCCGTTTCACACCCCTTGCGGCGCCCCCCTCTGGCTCCGCTGGGAGGATGAAACGGGAACCCCGCCCATCCCCGCCCTGCACCAGGCGCTACTCCTGGAAGCGCTCATCCGAACCGGAGCGCAACAGGAATTACGGGCGTTTTCCGGCACCTTGTCCGCGCGGCTCGCACAGTTGTTCGACACCGGCGCGGGATTGCCCAACGAACTTCAGACGCTGAACGGCGATCACCGCTCCGCAACTCCCCAGCCGGTCATCCCCGCAACGCTGGCCGTCCTTCTCGCCGCCGGCGGCCACGAACACACCGGATCCGGCGATCCGGCGTTGAGAAATCTTCGCTGGATGGACCGCCATCGCGCCGCGCTCGTCGGCGCGGCCGTCGCGATTCTCGTGCTGGGAGTCGGCGCGGTCACAACGGCCCTCATCGCGCGCAGAACTCTTCCGGCCGCCACCCTCGAGGCGCTGGCCGGATTGGCGCGGCAGCAGTGCGCCGGCGGGAACTACGACGGGGCGATCGCGACCTACGAGAAGCTGTGGGAGGGCACGCGCGGGGCCTCCGCCATCGAGCTGTTGATGGGAAATACGTATTTTGCGAAGGGCGACTACCCCGCGGCGGAGAAGCTCTATCGCAGCGTGCTTCAGAAGGATCCCCAGTCCCTGACCGCTCTTCACAATCTCGGTCTGACCCTCTTCAAACAGAATCGCATGGACGAGGCGGCCGACTGTTACAGGGAGTTGATCCAGAAGTCCGGGTCCACTCATCCCGGCGTGGCGAACCGCGCGCGACTGGCTCTCGGCTTGATTGAGGAACAAACAGGCCACTCATCCTGAGCGGCCGGGAGTTGCGGAAAAAGAGTGGAAGGGCGTTGCACGCCAAGGAGGTCGGGGTGAGGAACCCCATGGGTAAACGTACATCCGCCCCTCCACTCAACAATATACTTTGACAAACCTCCTTTGCAAGCGTTCAAAGGATTCTTTTCCCCGCACGGCGCTCCCCAACACCCGTTGACGAAGGCGCCCTTTTCCTGTAACGTCGCGCAAAACCCCGTGTGACAACAAGGTGTATCAGCATATGAAACCAGCTCATTATATCATTGGATTTGCGATGGTCCTGGCTTGTATGGCCTGCGGTTGTTTCAGACAGGATGTCCGAACCCTCGTCGTGAAAGTGCCGCAGATGAAGTCGCTCGAATGCAGCAAGATCATCCAGGGCGCCCTGAGTCCGATCGAGGGGATCATCTCGGCGGAGCCGGACATCGAGAACCGTACGATGTCCATCACGTACAACGGCATGAAACTCGGGATCAAGAACATCGAGTACCTGATCGCAGGCGTCGGCTTCGACGTGAACGATGAACAAGGCAAGCCCGAGGCGAAGGCCGCGCTGCCCGCCGGGTGCCGCTGATATCATGAGAATCTCCATCACCCCATCGGCGCTGTGTTCCCAAAAAGCGGATGCCTGGGTTTTGTTTTCGTTCGAAGGCAGACCGCCCGCGATCCACGGCGCGGACGCCGTCTCGCGCCGGCTCCAGAAAATGATTCAGAAATGGATCAAGGACACGGGCTTCCGGGGCCGGGCCGGTGAAACTTCGGTTTTCCCGTCATGGGAATCGCTCCCTGTCGGATTCGTCGCCATCGCCGGCCTGGGCAGGAAAGACGACTTCCACAATGGACGGCTCGAGCAATCCGCTTCCGCCGTCGCCCGGACCGCAAAGCGTCTCGGACTTTCGGACATCGCCACGCCTGTTGATCAGGACATTTGTCCCTCGCCCTGCTCCAGCGGCGACTTCGTGGCCGCCATCGTGAGGGGCTTCCATTATGGGCGATACGAGTTCAGCCGGTTTGTTTCGTCGAAAAAGAGCCCGGCCGGCGGGTCCTTGATCGTGACCGACGCGAAACAGGCGCTACCCACCCTCCGGCGCGCCGCACGCGAAGCCGCCATCATCGGTGAAACGCTCGCCGAGGTCCGCGACCTCGCAAACCTGCCCGGGAACGAGGCCTATCCCTCTCTGATCGCCAAACGCGCGTCGAGCCTCGCCCGAAAGTACGGAGTCTCCTGCGCCGTCATGACGGGAAAAGCGCTCCGCCGCGCGCGCTGCAACGCGCTTCTCGCCGTCGCGCAGGGCAGCCGCCGCGAGCCCTGCCTGATCACGCTGCGCTACCGTGGAACGCGCCGCAACTTGAAGCCGCTGGCCCTCGTCGGCAAGACAATCACGTTCGACTCCGGCGGACTTTCGCTGAAACCCGCGAAGAGCATGACGTGGATGCAGTTCGACAAATGCGGGGGTATGGCGGTCCTCGCGGCCACCCTGATCGCCGCGCGCTTGAAACTTCCCCGCCCCGTCATCGGCATTCTGGCCGCCGCCGAAAACATGCCAAGCAGCAAGGCCGCAAGGCCCGGCGATATCATCCGATCCCGGTCCGGCAAGACCATTGAGATTGTGAATACGGATGCCGAGGGCCGGCTTGTACTCGCGGATGCTCTTTCCGTGGCCGCGGATCACAAGCCGGAAGCGATCGTGGATATCGCCACGCTCACCGGAGCGTGTGTCGTCGCGCTGGGCCACGCTCTCGCCGCCGTCATGGGCAACCGGCAAGACCTCGTTCACCAGTTGCAAAAGGCCGGCGAAGCCTGTGGAGACCGGTTGTGGCCCCTCCCCCTTCTCCCGGAATATGCGGCCGACATTCGCAGTCCGTTCGCGGACATGAAGAATGTCGGCGAAGGCCGTGCCGGAACGATCATTGGCGGCATGTTCCTGAAGCAATTTGTCCCTGAGACCATCCCGTGGGCGCACATTGACATTGCCGGAACCGCCTACGAGGAAAAGGAGAGGCCCTACTCCTCGACCGGCGCGACCCTGTTCGGCGCCAAACTGCTTGTGGAATGGATCAAGAATCTGCGACACACAGGATCGGCAAGCTCGAAATCCTGAAGGATTGGGATAAGACGCCGCCGCCCCGCCCTTGCCGGTTGAAGTGAGCGCAAGGACTCGGAACACGTTTCTGATGCAAGCTCTGCTGGACCAGTTTTTAGACTATATCGCGCTGGAGCGCGGCTTGAGCGAGAACACGCGCGCCGCCTACGGGACGGATCTCAAGTCCTTCCTGTCGTTTCTGCGCGATCGCAATATCAGGTCCGTCAATTCCGTGACCCGCCGTGACATCCTCGATTTCCTGATGGAACAGAAGGACCGGGGATTGAGCAGCAACTCCATCTCCCGCCGCCTCGTGTCCATCAAGGTGTTCTTCCGCTACCTTCAGCAGGACGGACTGCTCGGGAAGAATGTCACGGAAACCATGGATTCCCCCAAGTTGTGGAAAGTCCTGCCCGGAACGCTCAGCTACAAAGAGGTGGAGCGTCTGCTCGCGGCGCCGACACAGGCCCGGAAGCTCGGACTCCGGGACAAGGCCATCCTCGAGACTCTCTACAGCACGGGATTGCGGGCCTCGGAAGCGGCATCCCTGACCCTGGACAGCATTCACTTTGACGAAGGATTCCTGCGATGCATGGGCAAAGGCCGCAAGGAACGCGTGGTGCCGATGGGCGATTCGGCCCGGCAGGCCGTCCAGCGCTATCTCGCCGAATTGCGCCCTCTTCTGGCGAAGGACCCCGCCTCCCGAACCCTGTTCCTCAGCCGCCGGGGGCACCCCTTCGGCCGGAAACAGATATGGACCATCATCAAGAAATACGCGCGCGACGCGGGCATCACGAAGAACGTCAAGCCCCACACAATGCGGCACTCCTTTGCCAGCCATCTTCTGGCCAATGGCGCGCCGCTGCGGATCATCCAGGAAATGCTGGGGCACTCGGACATCGCAACCACGCAGATCTATACGCATGTTGATTCGTCACGACTGAAATCCGTTCACTCACAATTCCATCCACGCGCATGATCCGAAGCCCATACAGACCCTTGGAAAAAAAACTGGGATATCGTTTCAGCCGCCCGCGGAACCTGGAAACCGCGCTGACCCACCGGTCCTTCCGTTTCGAGTCGTCCGACATCGCGTCGGACAACCAGCGCCTGGAGTTCCTGGGCGACGCGGCCCTCGGCTTGTTGAGCGGCGCCTACCTGTTCGAGAAGTTCCCCGACTTCCAGGAAGGCGACTTGACCCGCATCCGCAGCCAGTTGACCAACACGAAAACCCTCGCGCGGATCGCCGCCTCGATCGACCTCGGCCGCTACCTGCGCCTGGGCCGCGGCGAACAGCAATCGGGCGGCCGGCACCGGAGTTCGAACCTGAGCGACTGCCTGGAAGCCGTCATCGGCGGCGCGTTCGTCGACGGCGGGCTTCGGGCCGTGAAGAAGATCTTTCAGAAGCTGTTTGTCCCCGAGATCGAGACCGCCGTCAAAGACATCTGGGGCGAGAATCCGAAGGGTGCGCTTCAGGAAATCTCACAGCGGCGCTGGAAGGCGAGCCCCCGCTATCGCACCGTCAAAGAGGAAGGGCCCGCCCATAAGAAAGTGTTCACCGTCGAGGCCCTGATCAACGGGCAGGTTTTGGGAACGGGACTGGGACCCAACAAGCACGAGGCGGAAATGGATGCGGCACGGCAGGCCATGCTGGGCATGGGGAAGTAGTTGTCCGTTATCGTCCGGCGCTGCGGCTTGCTTCATCCAGCGTGTTTCGTTCCTGCCGGTTCAGGCTATGAATGCCCTCACGCGCAATCTTTTCAAGAATCCGGTCCAGTTCGGCATCCTGCGCAGGTCTTTCGCGGCGCCAGTTTCTCCATGTTCGTCCGACGCCCCCTAATCCGCGGAAAAGAACAAGGGCATACACATACCCCGCCACACCGCCCGCCAGGTGCGCGGCGTAGGCGATCCCATGCAGGGGCGTGCCCAGAAGAAACGCCAACTCGGCAATGCCCAGCACAAGCGCAAGCATCCAAGCCTTCATGGTCACGGGAAAAACAAACAGGACCAGCAACGTCACGGGCCGGTGAGGAAAAAGCGCGGCAAAGGCGCCGATCACGCCGAAAAGGGCGCCGGAGGCGCCGATGCATACCGCCCACGGCGCGTCGCTGATCAACATCCAGCCGATCCCGCCCAGGATGCCGCTCACGAAATACAGAATCAGGAAATGACGAGCCCCGATGGCGCGCTCCGTCTCCGGGCCCATGAAGTAGAGTCCAAGCATGTTCAGGAAGATGTGCAGAGGGCTTCCGTGAACAAAGAGATAGGTGACCAACTGCCACACGAACCCGCTCTTCAACCCCGGAAGGCTCAGGCCGAATAGGCAGGTAAAAGCGCCCCGTGTCATGCCGTCCAGGAGCAGTTGGACGAGATAGACCGCGACCGTGGCGACGATCAGAGATCGAACCGCCGGCGTCAATCGTGAGGTCTGCCATCTGCCCTGTTCGAAAACGCTGTTCATCGGCCTATTTTGGATCACGTTCGCTTTGACATCCCTGCCCGGTTCACCTATTTTAGCGCGGCAGTTTCAGTATTTCCTGCAAAGCCTGAATCGCGGGGGGCGGTAGCTCAGCTGGTAGAGCACGAGCCTTTTAAGCTTGTGGTCCCGGGTTCGAACCCCGGCCGCCTCACCAACCTTCGCCGAGAGCGCGCAAGCGCGCCTGCCCATCCGGTCAAATCCGGGTTCCGGCGGGGATTATGGTGTTCTTCGGAATGACGATGATCCCGTCTTTAACCGTGTAGAGCGGGGTTTCGGTATTGTCCGGTTTTCCGTCAGGGGTGATGTACACCCCATCGCCGATCCGGGCATTCTTGTCGATAATGGCATTCTTGATATAACACTCCCGCCCAACCCCGATTCGGGGCACGCCCTTCAAGGGATGCTCGTGCTCGTACAAATCCGCGCCCATGAGTACGGAATGCTCCATGACGCTGCCCTCGCCCACCACCGCGCGTATCCCGATGATGGAGTGGAGGATGCGATGCCCCGAGATGATGCACCCTTCCGACAGGAGACAACGGTTCAAGTCGCAGCAGTTGATCTTCGACGGAGGCAGGTAACGCATGTGCGTGTGGATCGGCAACTTCGTATCGTAGAAGTTGAACTCCGGCACAACATCCGTCAGCGCCAAGTTGGCTTCCCAGAATGACCGGATGGTTCCGATGTCCTTCCAGTACCCCTCGAAGATGTAGCTGAAGACCTTGAACTGGTCGATGGAAGCCGGAATGATGTGCTTTCCAAAATCCTGTTTGTCGTTGTCCAGCAGTTCCCGCAGCACCTTCGTGTTGAAGATGTAGATGCCCATGCTGGCCAGGTACCGCTCCTCCTTGTACATGGGGGCGCGCAATTCATCCAGCGTCGGCGTGTTGCCGGGCTTTTCCACAAAGCGCGTGATTTTCTTGGTGTCGTCCACCTGCATGATACCGAGACTTCCGGCCTCCTGGCGCTCCACCGGCTTGGTCGTGATCGTCACATCCGCGCCCGTGGCCACGTGCTGCTTGATCACCTCCGCGATGTTCATGCGGTACAACTGGTCGCCGGAAAGGACCACGATCAGTTCCGGATCCTCGTCCATGAAGTAGCGGAACGTCTGCCGAACCGCGTCGGCCGTTCCCTGGAACCACGACTCCGAAACCATCGTCTGCATGGCGGCCAGGATCTGCACATACCCCTGCGAAAACTGGTCGAACCGGTACGTATTCTGAACGTGCCTGTGCAGGGAGACGCTGTTGAACTGCGTGAGCAGGAATATCTTGCGAATCCCGCTGTTGATGCAGTTGCTGATCGGAATATCGACCAGGCGATACTTGCCCGCGATCGGCACGGCGGGCTTTGCCCGGTCGCGGGTCAACGGCAGCAACCGCTGCCCCTGTCCGCCGCCCATGATTACGCTTACGACTTTCATAATAGAAATGTCCTTCGTAGTGATTCCGTAGCCGCGTCCATAAACTAGGCGCAGGCCCCTAAACAGGCAACCACAAAATGCCTGTTTAAGCTGTCCCCGGCACATGGAGCGGCCCCACCGCGAACTTGCGGGAGACGCCCCGATCCGCTACAATTCGTCAGCAGTTCAACTTGGAGACCCACACATGAAACTCGGCATTATCGGCGGCAGCGGCCTCTACGAGATGAAAGGATTGCAGGATATTCAGGCCATCCACGTGGACACCCCTTTCGGGCCGCCCTCCGACGCTTACTTTCATGCCCGGCTCGGAAGCACCGAGGTGTACTTTCTGTCCCGCCACGGCCGCGGCCACCGGAAGCTGCCTTCCGAAATCAACCACCGGGCCAACATTCTCGGGTTCAAGCTCCTCGGCGTGGAACGCGTCGTCGGATTCAGCGCCGTCGGCAGTTTGAAGGAGGAACTCCGGCCCCGCGACATCGTGATTCCCGACCAGTATTTCGACCGCACCAAGAAATCGCTCGAACATACCTTCTTTGGGAACGGGATCGTTGCGCACGTCCCCTTCGGGGAGCCGGTCTGCCCCGATCTGCGGAATCTGCTACACTCCATCACCCGCGGATTAATTGCCCGTAAGAAAATGTTCGCGGGCCTCAAGGTCCAAAACGGCGCGACCTATGTGAACATGGAAGGGCCGGCCTTCTCCACGAAAGCCGAGTCCAACATCTACCGGAAGATGGGGTTCGACGTCATCGGAATGACGAGCCTCCCGGAGGCCAAGCTATGCCGCGAGGCCGAAATCTGCTACGCCAACTTCTCGATAGTCACGGACTATGATTGCTGGCACGAATCGGAAGAGACCGTCAGCATCGAGATGATCCTCGAAAACCTGAAGGCCAACATAACCATCGCGTACGATGTACTGGCCAAGCTGATCCAATCCGTCAAACCCGCCAAGGCCTGCTCGTGCAGTAACGCACTCTGCAACGCGATCGTCACCGCGCCTGACGCCATCCCCGAGGCCGCCAAGGCCGCCATCGAGCCGATCGTCCGCAAGTACGTGAAATGCGAGCACACGCAAGCCTGCTCGAAGCCGGGGAAGATTCTTTCGTAGAGCGGACCGGCAACCCGGCAAGCGCTCGACAGCGTCGCCCCGTAAAGCGAAGCGGCGGCTCTCCGAAGAGAACCGCCGCCGACAATCAATAGACAAAGACGCTATGGCATCGTTGTAGTCGATGTCGTTGTTGATATCATACCGGAATTACCCGGCGAAATGCCGTCCACTTCGCTGACCTTTCCGGCCTCTTCGACCCAGGTCCCCTGAAGGCGGTACTGGGTATTGGCTTCCGTAATCATGTAGGTCGTGGTTGCCGTTTTGGTGCTCGTGTCCGTCCGGGTGCCGGTCTCGCTTACATTGTGTGAAATAACCGTCCCGTCGGGCGTTGTCTTCGTGGTGGATACTTTTTTGAATATCTCATTACCTTTCGCATCGTACTCAGTGATCGTGATCGTCGTAATAACCTCCTGGCCAGTGGAACCAATGGTTATATTGGTCGTCACGGTTTCAGTCCGAGTCCGTGTATCGGTCGAGGTGTCGGTCTCCGTTGTCCCCTTGATATCCGTCACCGCCACGGCGTGAATGATCCCGGCAAAGGTGATGTCCTTGGCGGATACGTTGTCATGTCCCGAGAAATTGATCTGGGCCTGAACCAGTTGTGCGCCGCTGGGATAGGAACCGCCGGAGGAGGAACTGACGGCCCCCGGCGCGCCGATCGTCCCGCGATACGTCGAACCCTGGTTGTCATGCACTTCCACGGAGTTGCCCGCCTGCTGGATGGTCAGGCTGACGATATTGCCCGCCGACGTGTTCTTCACCAGACGCCCGCCCTCGGTCGCGTGGTAGTAGCCGGAGAAATTGATGCTGACCCCCGCGCCCTCCGAGGTGTTGAACCCCGCATCGTGAGTCGACCAATCGCAACCCGTAATCAAGGCCGTCACAACCAGCGAGGAGGCAAGCAAGGACAAGAATAATGCTCTCTTCATTCCCGATCTCCTTTGTAGTTCCGTGTTTCTCTCTTTTTTAGAGCCTTTTTGTCAAGCCACAAGCCGATCCGCTGCGCTGAATCCCCTCTCCCGCGCCGCGCCCTTGCGGGCGCGGCTGTGCCACGGTCGCGCTATGGCGTGCCGAGCACCCAGATGCGGTAGTACCGCAACGGATCTCCGCTCCAATCCGTGTACGTTCCGACCGTGCCGGAAGGGACGACATCGGCCAGGTCATTCCATGACCCGGCGAGGAGATCGTACGTGTATTGGAGCCGATAGGTCGTACCGGGCGTCGCCGACCACGTGATCATTCGCGGTATGCCGGCGATGTCGGTGAACACAACATCTTGCAGATTCATCTCGCCCATATTGAACGAACTGTTCGTGTTGCTCAGATGGATCGGTCCGAACATCGAGTTCACGGACCCGATCATGTACTTGCCCAGCGGGAGGAAGCCGAACATGAACAGCCCATCGCCGTCCGTGGTGGTCGTGTCCTGGACATGTCCGTTATAGTTCTGACCGTAGAGCATCACATCCACGCCCGGCATGTTTGTAAACAGGCCGGTGATCTCGGCCGCCTGTAGAACGGCCACATCGTCGATGTACCACCCGCCGGCTACGCCGTGGGAATCCGACTGCAGGGTGAATCTAAGGAACACGTTCGACTCATTGGCCAAGGTGTTCAGCGGAACAATGACCCGGCGCCACTTGCCGAGCGTATTGAACATGCTGTTGCGATCCGGCAGGACCGGCAGGACCGGCTTGTTCGTGGATGTCTGACGCGTGCTAATGTCCGCCGGCGTCTCCGGACGAACCGCATCCACCCGCACCACGTCATTCGAATCGAACAGATCAAGCCACTCGTGGAACACGAGGAAGTAGTTGTTCATGTTGTTGGTGGACGTGCTGTTCCTCGCCGGAATGGTCAAGTCGATCAGCGGCGAATAGAGCTCCATGATCGCATCGTTCGGATACGTGCTCCGCAGGCTCGTGCCCCAGCACCAGCGCCCGCTGTAGGCGTACGGCGGCGCGCCGCTGGCGCCGAGCGCCGTGTTGTTCGGAACGCCGATCTCCCAGACGTCGCGCGCATCAAACGGATCCTCGCCGCCGAAACGGTGATACCACAGGTTGATCTGCGCCGGAACGTAGGCCGACACACCCATCTCATATTCCTCCGCCACGTAGTGGAATTCCGCATCGGGTTGCAGATGGTTCTCGAACGGCAGATTGCGTCTCAGCGCATACTTGGCATCGTCGTTCCTCAACGACTCCATGTCGGCGATCGCACCGCGGTTCGTGAGCGAACATGGCCCGATCCTGATGTAGGCAAACGGAATCGTTTCGTTGCTCGCGCACGGCTGGACCAGCCGGTTTACCCGGGGATCACGGCCCGCGGACGGTCCGCCCAATTCGTATTCGGCGCCGTCACTCACCATATCCATGTCCGTGTCCTGACCGGTGGGAATAACACCCGAGCGGCCGCCGAACAGAAGGGCGGACCCCAGCGCGCACTTGTCGCGCTCGATGACTTCAATCGTCAGGTTCTCGTTGGTAACAACGACATCCTCCTTGTCATCCTGCCAGGTGGCATCGCCCTTGATATCGGGAATCTTGCGGGAATTCTGTCCCCAGACCATCGGGGCAAACGCGCGCGGCGTGGGACTCTCGGAGTTCTGCCCGTTGGGGCTTATCAGCACCCACCGTCCCCCCTCCTTGTTTTGATAGAGCCACGTGTCGTTGAAGTATGTGTTGCCATCGGTTCCGCCGAACAGAACAATGCTCCGGCCGTTTTTGTCGCCGCCGACGCAGTACTCCGAGATGTTGCGGTCGTAATCATTCCCGCCGAAGAACACCATGGACGCTCCGCCGCGGGGCTGCGGCCGCTCCTTGTTGCGGAAGTCGGTGATCTGTGTCCACTTCGCGTCATTCGTCACGGAGATCGTCACATTGGAGCCCTCGTTCGTCTCGGTCGTGGTGACCACCCTGTGCGGCTCATACTTCCACATGTCGTTCAGCGGCCGGTGATGGGCGTCAAATCCGCCGAACATCACAACCTGTCGGTTCACCGGGTCGTAAACCATCGAATGACCCCATCGAGGCGACGGACTCTCAGGCGTCCGGATGTGTGAATACCGGATGAAGTCGGGATCCCCGCCGGCGCTCCAGTCGATCTTGAATTCCATCGTATCGCCCAAGACCTCGCGGCCGTTCATACCGCCGAACATCACAACGATCTTCCGGTCCCAATCGTATACAAAGCCGGCCGACTTTCTCCTGTAGTCATCGTAGAAGTCCTGGACATAGTTCGGCGTAGCCCAAAACGCGTCAACCTTGTACTTCGGACGATAGGCGACAGTCAGCCTGGTCCGCGTCTTGTCGAACCTGGCAAGGTTGTTTGTCGCCGTCGATACGGCGATCAACCCGAAACTCTCGGCGGTCCAATTCACCGTATCGGATTTATGGTACGACACAAGCTCCTTCAGGATGCCGGTTATGTCCACGACGATATTCGTACCAGAGCTATGGGTAGTCAGCACCGTGAAAGTCGTCGGACCCGTGTTCAGCCAATCTGAAGTCAGTCGATTTTGAGGCAGAGTGCCCTCGTCCTGAGTATATTCTTCCGGCGAATAGCCCAGCGATTTCTTCAACTCACCCCACAGTTCGAGGGTCAAGTCCGCTGCCGGAGGCGTGGAAATATAGAACTCAATTTCCGCGTGCAGGATCTCTTCACAAGTGTCCCTCAAGCTGACATCAGAGAAATGGAACGCCGCGAAGCCGTCGTAGTTGGTGTCGCCGGATGAACTCCGACCCACAACCACGTCGTACACATTATCGTCCATAAGAACACCCGTTAAAGTCCTGTACTGCGCCGCCTGGAAGTCCGGGCTGATCGAATCGGTCACGGCATCCTTGCTATCCGATGACTTGTAGAACCAGTAGCCGTAGTTATACGCATGCCGTTCCGTCATGCCGTCGTACATGAAGGTCCAGTCGAAGCTGCGGCTCCCCGTCCACGGCCTGTTCTTGGGCAGACCCAAGCCCTCGTCATCGCAGTTATAGGGCTGGTTGTCGCAGGGGCAAGCGCCGTCCTTGGAGTTCTTATCCACGAAGATCGGAACCGCCGTCACTTCGCCCAACCCGTCGGAGTATCTCGGAGCCTCGCCGTACAAGGGCGCAACGCTCTTCACCCAAACATTGGAGCGGATGATGAACTCCCAGACGTCCTTGCACGTGCTGACCCCATCGCGCCCGCCGATGACGACAAGTTTGCGGTTGTCCAGCAGGATCTGGCCGCCGTTGTCGTTCTTCGGATTCTTCGTCTCGAAGACGGGGATGTACGTCATCGCGGCGCCCCAGCGCGGCGTCGGGTGCAGACTGCCCTTTTCGGGCGAGAGTTTCTGCCAGTGCGGATAGTCGTCGTCCTTGGGCCACACCAGTTGCCACAGATCGTTCAGCGCCTGGTCGAAGTGGTTTGTCGCGACCGGCACGTCTTCCCACTCAACGATATACTGGGTCACAGCCTGCCCGTTCGTGACGCACAGAAGATAGTTGGTGCCGGTCAGGGCGAGGTTGTTCTGCACGCCGTTCGTGTCAAACGTGTTCGTCAGCGAACCGCCCGTGAAGCTCAGTTTAGGGAAGCCGCAGCCGTCGAAGAAGTTGAAGAACCGGTTATTGACCCACGACCAGCCCTTCTCCCAATCGTTTCCGGTATTGAACCCGCCGATCGCCGCCACGCCGGAGGGGGAGACTCCGAGGGTCGCCAGAGTGTTCATGTACGTCAGTGGGTCGCGGAACGTCGCCAGGTGTCCGATAATGTTGGAGTACACCGGACCGGACGTGTTCGTGAACACACGGCTGTACGGAACCATCGCGGCGTCGCGCGCGGCCTCCCAGGTGATGTTGGAGTTGAACACGCGATACACGCTCCGGCGCAGGGTTGACTCGACCTCGCCGTACCGGTTTGAAACGGACACGCCGTCCATGAGGCGATCGGCATCCGAATCCTGCACAACCGGAATGGACCGGAAACTGCGGTCTTCCTGGCCGTCGTCGAGACCGTCGCCGTCCGTATCGGGATTCCAAGGGTCGGTGCTGAGGCTGTGAATCTCGTTGGGGTTCGCGTTCGGATCGAGATGGAAACGAATGCTGTATTCGCGGCCGTTCCACAAACCGTCTGCATCCAAATCGCCATCCACGCCCAAAACCTCGTACCGGACAAAGTTAGTGGGACTGATCCCCCCCACGGGAACCGGATCCATCGGATGCAGACCGAACATGACCTCCCACCCGTCCGGCATACCATCGCCGTCGGAATCGGGGTTGAACGGATCGCTGGAGTAATCCCAGGCATAGCCCGACACGTTATTCCCATACAGGGAGTCGCGAACCATGTACTCCTGCAGATTGCTCAGACCATCGCCGTCCGGATCGTCATCGCCGTCATACGGATTGTACGGATCGAGCCGGTTGTCATTCCGCAGATTGCCGAATTCGTCAATCACCTCGAACCCGTCCGGCATGCCGTCGCCGTCCGTATCCCAATCCGTCGGGCCATCCAGGCAGCCGTCACCATCCAGGTCGCCGCCCTTCCACATCGGGAAGAAACCGCCGTCCCGAATGCCGTCCATGTCCTTATCCCAAACTTCACGTCCATCGAGCAGGCCGTCGCCATCCGTATCGGGCCGATTCGGATCCGTGCCGTAGGTGAAGACTTCGGGGCCATCGGGCAGGAAGTCGCCGTCCGTATCAGACAGTTTGGGATTCGTGCCTGCGAGGAATTCGGAGATGTTCTGTAAGCCGTCATCGTCCGGATCTTCGAACGCATCGTCCGGATCCAACGGGTCTAACCCGTGCGACATTTCCCAGCCGTCGGGCATGTCATCGTCGTCCGAGTCAGCATTTGTCGGGTCGGTCCAATCGTTCGTGTTCGCCGTCCAGTCGCGCCCAAGGAATTCTCTGATGTTGATCAGTCCGTCTCCGTCGGGGTCCTCATCGGTCTTCCCGGCTTCAATCACATCGAGCTCTGCAATCGTGTTCAATCCGCCAAGGAATTCGAACCCGTCCCACATCCCGTCCCCGTCCGTATCCACGCGATCCGGCAGACCGTCCGCGTACACCAAGGCGCCTTTATTGTGGCCGACGGACACCGATTGGCTAACCTCATTGGCCGGAATACCGAGGAACAGCGTGACCGCGCGCTCCTTCGTGGGCACTGCGGCGCAGGTATTCATAATCGCACTGCACATGAAGCGGTCGCCCTCGATGGAAACCGCGCGCGCTCCGCTTCCGAAGTTGCAGACGCCTTCCAGAAACCGGCCCACAAAGTAGGCGCGCACCACGGAGGCATTCTGCGGGGCGTTGGTTTCCAGCGAGGAGACGGCCAGGAGATTCGTCACGCCGTCATAGTTCACTTCGGCACCGTCGGACATCCCGTCAAGGTCCGTGTCCGGATGGAACGGGTTCAGGCGTATGTTGAAGAGCCGGAACTGCTCATACTCGAACAAGTTCGCCAGACCATCGGCATCCGGATCATCGTCGCGGCTGTACTTGAAGATATTCGTGTAGCCGATGACCTCGGTCCGATCCTCGACGAGGTCGTAATCCTCGTCCGCATCGTACAGCGTGAACGTCTGGGAGTTCGTCACGCCGCTGAACACGCTGATGCGCCGCAGTTCGGGCTGTTTGAAGCCTGGCAGCCAGACCGACAAGGAGTGCTCGCCCGGCCGGAGCCCCGTAATCCGTGCGGGCGTGACCACCGGGTTGGTCGTTCCATCGCCGTACCAAATGCCATCCACATAGATCAACGCGCCCGTGACCACGTTGTCGTTATTGTCACGCGCGGCGACGTTGACGGCTCCGACTGCCCCGTAAATATCGTTGGACGAAAACCGAACCATGACGCGCGATCCGAGAGGAACATTGACGATCTTCGGAGCGATCATCGGCCCGTTGGTCGGTGCGAGTCGAACCTCGTGAACGCCCGCCAGAACGCTCAAACGCATGGGGGTCGTGTTCGTGACGCCGCGCGCATCCACGAACACGGGGTACGCCTTGTTGTCCTCGGCGACGACGTCCAGATATCCTCTGCCCGAATTCGTCCCTATCGTGACCAGCGTGATCTCGCCCTCGCGAAGATCGACCGCCGGCGGCGCATAGAAGGCCAAATTCGTTCCGGCATAAATCACGTGCCGGCCGACCCCCAAGTCGCCGAGCAGGGTCGGCTGAACTGTGTTCAACTGCCAATCGGGATGATTGATCGCGATCGACATGCTCGTGGAAGCCGGATACGTCGTGAAATTAATCAGTCCGGGATTCGCCACGCCGTTCCAAATGCGGGCCTGGTGATTCGTCGTGAGGCCGTCGACATAGCAGATGTTGGACGGGTCGGAGCCTCGGAACATTACGCCGAGATAGGCGCGGCCCTTGCCCGGCTCCAACTCGAAATGACAGTTCCCCACCGAACCGGTTGCGGTGAGGTTCAACCAGCCGTTCGTCGCCAGGTCAACGCTGAAGACGCCCGGATTCAACTGACGCCCGAAGCCGTACGGCGCGTTGAAGAGCGCGCCGTTCCAGAACTCGGACCGGTGGCTGGGTTCCGAAGCCTTGACATAGTATCGGCCCCGCGGCAGACCGGAGATCGCGTAACTGCCGTCCTCGGCGGTCATCGCCTCGCCGAAGACCTTGCCCGGGAGCACATACTTGTTCCCCTGCGCGAAGTTCGTGACATGGCCGCGCCCGATCGCCTGGACGCGGGCGCCTGCGATCGGCGCGCCGTTGATGTCGCGCACCCAGCCGGCGATCCTCACGCCTTCGTAGATCGTCACATCGTCGACATACCAGCCGGCGAAGTGGTTGTTTTCCCCATTCGCGGTGAAGACAAAACGAACCTGGACATTCGTCTGCCCGGCGAATCGGGAAATATCCAGCACGCGGTGCACCCAGCGCCCCGCGGCATTCGTCAGGGCATTGGAGACTCCGCTGACGCCGGACAATGCACCGCTGACCGGGTACCAGTTCGTTCCGTCGCCGCGGCCGAAGACCTGGACAAAATCTTTGTTCGGCTCGGTCGCGTAGTACTCGTTCCAAGCCACGAACAGGTTGGTCACGGTCAGCGCGGAAAACCGGGGGCTTTCCAGCGCGGCGGCCTGCTGGTTGTACTTGGAGTTGTACCCTGCCGCCCAGTTCGTCCCCATCTCGGCGTCTGTGGAATACGCATACACCGTGTTGGTCGTGTGGTCATACATGTAAACCACATTGGTACTGCGTGGATCCGGCTCCGCGCGGGAAAGGTGCCAGAGATCGGCGCCCACGTACGCGTTCAACTTGCGATGAGTCCAGTTCGTCCGGCTGGATGTTTCGAAGTCTTCCTTCAGGAGCGTGTGAAGGACATCATTCCCGGTCATCACGGGCCAGCCCAACTGGAACATGTCGCCGTCGCTGATCCCGTGGCCCAGGCCGTCGGCATTACGCGGATTGCTGCCGTTGTCCACCTCATACTTGTCGTCCAAGCCGTCGAGATCCGTGTCCGGCAGGGTCGGATCCGTGTTGTACGTATTCACTTCGTCTCCGTCCGACAATCCGTCCGAATCGCTGTCGGTGTTCCACGGGTCCGAGCCCCACTGGAACTCAAGCAAATTGCTCAAGCCGTCGCCATCGGAGTCAAGGGCCGCGTCGGCGGGGTCGATGGGGTTGAAGCCATTGATGATTTCCCAACCATCGGCCATTCCATCGCCGTCCGTGTCAGGCCGGGTCGGGTCCGGGCTGACAAGGCCGGTCGCAACGGTAACGCACTGGGTGGTATACGCCGCATACCACTGGTACTCCTCCAGGTTGGATGCGCCATCTCCGTCGAGGTCGGCTGACGGAAGCTGGTTCGTATTCCCCGCGCTGAAGTTCCGGTAATCGATCGCGCCATTGTCCAGCGGATCCATCGCCAGGGGGCCGACATGAGCGGGGTTGTTCGTCGAGTAGAACCATTCCCATCCGTCCTTCATCCCATCCCCGTCGGTGTCGGGATTGCAGGCATCCGTCCCGATCGCGATTTCCGTCACATTGCTGAGACAGTCGTTATCGTTGTCCCCAACGCCGGAAACGGCCGCCGCGGACAGGATCACGGTGTTGTCTTCAAAGAGACCGTTGGTGTCGCCCGCCCGGACACCGAAGCAGTACGAACGATTGGCCGTCAGGCCGGTGACATTGTAGGTCAGCGTATTCGTCACCACGGCAATCAGGTTCGAGAAGACATCTCCCGCATTGCAGGAGGGCGTCACGCCGCAATTCCACCAGCTCGTGCCGCGGTAGATGCGATAGAGGATCGTCGAGGAGACGTTGTCCACCGCATGGGTCCAGAAGAGCTGTACGTTGCTGTTGGTCCCGCCGATCGCGCGCTCGAGACCGTTGAAGGCCGGCGGATCGCGGTCGCCGATAAACGAGTACGCGACCACCTCGGTGTTGCTCACGTCCTTGGGGTCCCATGCGTTCTGGAAGACGACCGTCGGCAGGTTGACCTTGTCCACAACGATCGCCGGATACTGAGAGATTCCACCCTGGACAGCGATCCCCGGAGGGTTTTCAGAACCGCCGACGCCCACCCAGCTTGATCCCACCAGTTTGCGGCAAAGGAGGCTGTTTCCATTGGTCGTCCCGGCCTGCCAGGCAACGAACACCGTGCCGTTGGGAGAAACGCCGATCGAAGGCGACGACACGACAAGATTGGAGGATGCGCTGATGCCCGGATACACTTGCGAATTCCCCAGAGCACTCCAGCTTCCTGAATATCGCGATGCGGATATCTGGCGGAAAAGATAGCCGGTCGGTGGAACATCAAAAATTTGTGCCCACGCCAAATACAGCGATCCGTTCGGACCCGCGGCAAGGGACGGATCGGATGCGTAAGGGGCCAAGCCCTGGGTACCCAGACTTACCCAGGAACTTCCACTCCAACGGTGGACCTGTATGGCAGGCGTCGGCAATCGGACATCATCCCAGGCAACAACCGGCCTGCCGAAACTGTCGATGACCATGCAAGGAGTTCCCACCGAACTGTCCGCCGCAACACCAGGAACGCCGTTCGTGTGAGAACCCGCAAAACCGACCCAGTTCGTCCCGTTCCACGCCGCGACAAAAATTCTGGCACCACTTTCGGGGGATAATGTTCGCTTCCACGCCACCACGGGAAAGCCATTCATTCCCACTCGAACCACGGGCTTGGTCGCGTCGTAATTGGACACCCCGGACACGCCGTTACTCTGCGCGGACCCCCCCAGCTCGATCCAGTCAGAGCCGTTGAACTGCTTCAAGAAAATCCGGCTTACCGTCTCCGGCGGCCGAGGTTGCTCCGTCCATGCCACGAAAATATTCCGGCCCTGAACGGCGATGGACGGCTCGTCCGAATTCTCCATTGTATTGTCAATACCCTGGCTCACCGAATTCCGGATTTCATACCACTGATTCTCGAGCCGCTGCCAGGTCCCAAGTTCGGACAAGTCACCCACCGGCCCTGCCCAGCGTTTCACCATGATCTGACGGCCAAGGGTATCATTATCAGTCACATCCTGGGAATACGCGATCACCGGCGCATCATTACTATCCAATGCAATGTCCGGCATATTGCCCGCCGAACGGCCCTCGATACCGATGCCCTTCATGATCACGAGCGCAAAATCCTGCGGGCCATGCGGAATATGCCGGCCCCGCACCTGGACTGTATACGTGCCCGGCACGGCATCCGGGATGACGATATTCTCAACGTTGTTGAAGCGGTCGAAGTCGCACTCATTGGGGTTGGAAACCTTCTTGGAGTGGACGCCGTCATAGGAAAACCGATTGCCGACATATTTTCCGCCCGGCGCGAACACCACGAGATCAAGATCGTTCACCAGTTGAACTTTGTTGCCCGGCGTGCCGGAGAAATCCGTCCACGCCAGTGTGATCTTCAAGCCGCCTTCGCCCGCGCCCACCTGAACCTGATAGCTATACCTGTCGTCGGTCGCCAGCGAACCCGTCTGATCCTGGTCAAGGCAAATCAGCGTATCCGACGGATGAACCCTCATACCGTCCACGGACCGGAGCACGTTCAGCAACCCCCACCCCTGGTCCACGATCGAAAGATCGCCGGGCTGCTGGGGATACTTGTAAACGAGGGAATTGAGCATGCCGGCGCCGTTGACCATCATGGCCTTCATCATCGCCGGGCTTGGGCTCTTGGAGTAGGTATTGGTGAAGGACTGGTAGATCAGGGCCGCGCCGCCCGCCGCGAGGGGCGTCGCCATCGAAGTGCCATTGAAGAATGCGAAATTCGTGCCGGAATCCACATTTCCATAGCGGTAGTCGGTTTCGGTGATGTTCTCCCTCATATCATCAAACATCGCCTCATGCGTTTGAATAGAGAGAACGTAACTTCCGGGCACAACGATATCCGGCTTGACACGCTTGTCGTCCGCGGTCACCGGACCTCGCGAGCTATATTCGGCAATCTGCCAGTCCGAATCCGTCATTTCCCGGGAATTGGCTCGATACGCATTGGTCGTACCACCCGACCCGCCAAAATAGACATCCAACATATTATCGGCGAAGCGCGGCTGTTCGACAGCGCCCACCGTGATGACGTTCTTCGCGTTGCCGGGCTGGCCGATCGTGTTGGGCGTCCCCCCCGTACCGTCCTTTTCGCCATTCCCGTCGTTGCCCGCGGAGAAGAAGACGATGTACTCCTGGTTCCCGTCGATGGCGGAGTCCGCATCTCGGACCAACGCATCCCACACTGCGCTCATGGCGCCGTATTCATACACGGACTTGCCCCAACTGTTGTTCGATATGCGAGCGCCGCGCGCGTACGCAGTCCGGGCCTGCTCTTCATGCGAGAAACTGTTGAAGTCCTCCAGCATCACGAGTTGCGCCTTCGGGGCCACGCCCGCAAAACGATTGGTCGCGTACGGGCCGACTCCGGAACCGGGCGACTTCACCACCGTGGCGGAAAGCGCGCCGTTGCCGAGGATGGAACCCGAGACATGCGTACCGTGGCCATTGTTATCGCCCGGCAGGCCGTCCTCGGAACCACCCGGACGCGCTTCGTAATAAATGATGCGCGTATTAAGTCCCGTGCTTGTAGGAAGAGTTTGATCGACCGCGAAACCGGGATTGAGGAAGTCGATGCCCGAGTCGGTCACTCCCACGATGACGCCTTCGCCGTTGAGGGTCGGATGCAGGGCTTTCAGCGAGGGCGCCCGGATTCTCTTGGTCCCCAGATCGTTCATCGGCTTGGCAAGGACCTTCGGCTCCACCCATTGAACGGCATCCACCTTCATGATGGACTTGAGCAGATCCGGATTCGCCTTGACGGTCAGGATCGATCGGCCCGTCGTGGTCTTTTCGCTCAGCACTTCGACGCCCATGCTCTCGATCCCGCTCCGGGCCTCCGCGCCCCGGAACGTCATAATATTGAACACGCCGTTCGTCACGGACCGGACGGTCTGCTCATCGGGAGTGCCCACGAGGTACGAAAGGACCGCGGCGCTCATCTTATAATAAGGATGATAGGGCTCGACGAAGATCACCCCGGACAGGGCCTTGATCGCCGCCAACTGAGACGGCTTCGCGTGAACCGCATATGCGTAGTTCGGAACGTAATGGCTGACCGTCGCGCCGGCCCCGGCCAACGCCGCCTGCTCCGAGTCCGAGACCGGATGGTCGAACTGGACAATGTAGTACTCCGTGTTCTCGGAGGCCCTGAAATCGGCGGGCACGTCCACCGACTTGCCGGAGGCCGCGGCGGCTTCCGTGTCGATCATCGCGTTCTGGAGCAGGATGGACTTCGAATCGCGGCGGAGCAAATCGCGGGTGGCTTTCTTCGAGTTGGTCAACACGCCGCGCGCGTTGAGATCCGCCTCTTCCTCGGCGGTGCGTTCCGCGACCGGCTCCGCCATCGCCGGCGCGATCTCGTCCTGCTGCGAAGTGATCGATGCCTGGACCAGCTTGAAGCCGTCCCCGTCGCGTTCGTAGATCATCGCCTGGCTTTTCGTCAGCGCCGCGAGCACTTCTTCGAGCGTCGCGCCCTTGAGATCAACCGTGACTTTCTCGTCAAGGTTCGGGTCGATCTGGAACCGGGCGCCGCTGACGGCGGCCAGATGCTCGAGAATCTCGTTCAGCGCCGCGTCCCGGGCGTTCAACGAATACACCCCGCCCTGAAGGCTGAGTTCAAAGGACGGCTTGGAGATGCCTGCCGAAGGTCTTGAGTGGGAGACAGCCGCCACGCCGAATACGGCGCAAAGGAGCGCTGCGCACAGGCACATGGTTGTACGGGCAAAAGCCTTTGATCTCACATGACACCTCACCTGCTATGGGGTTTCACTTTGTTGGTTCAGCAACGGAAATCCATTTCATTTACGGCTTCGACTCTTCCGGCCTGTCGAGGGCCGTGATCTCATTCAAAATCAGCCTTTCCTTTTCAACGAGCGCGCGGAGATCCTCGACCAGTTGTCTGCGTTGGTTATCGAGCGCGCGAATCGGATCCTTCGTCCTGAGAAGCACGTCGAGTTGGCGGCGCTTCTCCATGATCTGAGCCTCGAGCGCCTTGATTTCTTCGCGCAACTGGGCGCACTCGGGATCGGCGTATTCCAAGTCGTGCTGCTGCTTCCAGAGCTCCTTGCTCTGAACGGCCAGATTGGTGCGGGCCTCTGCAAGCTGCCGGCGGACGACCTGAAGCTCCGCCTGGAGGGACTCTGCCGTTTTCGGAGTGTCGGCGGCGCGCACGTTAGACAAAGCGACAAAGAGGGAGATGAACACGAGGACGACAGCCTGGCAATGTACACCCATAGAATGAATCCTCCACTAAACAGAAAGACACACATCGCCCGGGTGTCCCCCGGACAGATGCACTTTCACTATTCCCTCAATGATTATGAGTTTTCCCGTATAACCGCCAAATGAACTTCTTGCAACAAAATAAAAGGGCGGACGGTTGAGCGATTGAACCGGCTAACGGGATGAACAAGACCGGTTCCGTGAATGCGGCCTCCATCCTCAGCCTTTGACCCTGCCGCACTCGCCGGGAACGTTCCAGGCGGAGGGGAAATCCCGGCACTGGGAAGGGCGCTCCTCGTAGACGGCGCAGGAAGCGCCTTCCAGGAATTCGCATGAACCGTCGGGTTTTTCCCGCAGGCTGAGTTGCGCGCGGTTTGACGCGAGCCGGGTGTGCCGCTCGATGAAGTCCTGTTCGGCCATGCGCAAGCGCCGCGAAAGCCGGGCAATGTCCCTGTCGGTCAACAAAACATGGCCGGGCCAACGGCAACAGTCGCCGCAGCGACGGCATTTCCAGGGTTCGGGGTTCATATTCGTTGAAGCTGTTGCCTATTAAATCCTACAACGGGCAGTCCGCAACTTGAAAAATACTCCGGACCCCGCCCCGAAAGCTTTGCCGGAGCTGGGACCGGAACTTGACGGGAACAAACGATGGCGCGTATAAATACAACGTGGCTCGGATTCGCGAGCCTTGGGCGTCGCTTTTGGGGGCCCACGAACCTGTGGCATATGGCATTCAGCGCAATCAGACGCAGTCGTGATACCCTGCCGCGTTCCGGCCCGGCGGCGGGACCGTATTTCATTCAACACGAACCAGAAACCGAGGACCGCCCATGAGCCAACCTCAAGCGAAAGTCGAATTCCCTTCATACGAACGGCCCAGCACGGACGTGAGCGCACTGATGCTGATCCTGGTGGCGCTCCTCATTGAGGGCAGTGTTCTCATCCTCGCGTACTTTTCGAAGGGAACGTTCTTCCGCGACCTGCTCATGGGCCGCCACCACATCGAAATGGAGCGCATCATCTTCCAGAGCGCCACGATGCTGGCCTTCTCTTTGTCCCTCTCCAACGTCATTCTGAAGTTCGTCAAGATGCGGGGCGAGTCCAAGGCCATGCAGCAGGACCTGCTGCCGCCGGACCTGAACATCATGGACATTCCGGGTCTGATCAAGATCTACGAGAACATCCTCGCCAATCCCGCCGTGAAGAAGAGTGTCGGAGTGGCCCGAATAGCGCGTGTGCTGGCGATGTGGATCAACACGCAGGACTTTGAACGAACCAGCCAGTACGCGAAGCAGGAAAACGAGATGGACATCTTCATCTCGGACTCCACGTACCGGATGAATCGAATGTTCATCTGGGCCATGCCCCTGCTCGGGTTCGTCGGCACGGTCTACGGCGTGAGCTACGGCATCGGCGGGTTCGCCGAATTCCTGAAGGGCACCGTCACCGCCGAAGGCATCAAGGACCAGATCGGTCTGATCACCCTCGGCCTTGCCGTGGCCTTCTACTGCACACTGCTGGGCCTTTGCACGGCCGGCATTGCGTCGTTCCCCGGCCTCGCGGCCGAGCGCAAGGAAGAGTCCATCCTCGAGGAAATCGACCGGTACATCGAAGACCGGCTCATCTCGCGCATGCCCTCCGTGCGCAAGACGGAATTCCCGGTCGAGCACATCATCGCGATGCGCCAGGGCATCGAGAACATGAAGGTCAACGTCAAGTTCCCCACCGAGGAGCTGGCGCAGATCGTGAAGAACATGACCGCGCAGCAGTTCCCGATGGAGGAGATGACAGCCGTCCTGAAGGGAATCAGCGTGAAATTCCCCACCGAGGAGGTCTCGGCGGCCATCGAGAAGGGCTTCGACCGGATGCCGAACCCGCAAGAGTACGAGAAGGTTTTCTCGCAGGCGGTTTCGAGCGCGTCCAACGTGGTGAAGGACAAGTACGAGGAGTTTGCCAGGACCTACGAACACCGGATCGAGGAGTTGAGCGTCAATCTTTCCCGGCAGCTCGAAGCGGTGGCTTCCCATTTCCACGACGGCACCGAGAAGGTCTCGCAGCAGATGAGCGGCCACGCGAAGGAACAGGCCGAGCAGTTTGCCCTCGTCCAGCAGAAGTATCTCGCCGAGCACATACAGATGTCGGAAAAGGAAATCGCGCGTTGGGAGCAGATGTTGAGCGGCTTCCAGGGAATTACGAACCAGATGGCCGCCCAGTTGTCGGCCGCTGTGGGCGCCATGAACCAGGCCGCCGACCACTTCAGCCAGCGCGTGGACGGGTCCGCCAAGGCCCTCGTGGAACAGATCAGCCGGGTCGTGGAGATCGGCGTTCGCATCGACGAACTGCTCAAGGCGACGAAATCGATGGAAACGGCGTTCGTCAAGATCGGGTCGGCCGAGGAATTCGGCGAGACGCTCTCCTCGCTCCGCACGCACCTGGCCGCGAGCGACGAACTGGTCAAGAAGATCACGAAGCCGAAGACGATCGTGCTGCAGGAAGCCCGCAGCTGATCGCTCGGCTGACGAAGCCATTGCGGTTAACGCGGGGAACAGGCCATGCCGCGAAAGCAGAAAGCCAAAATCGATATTGATGTGCTGCCCTACCTGTCGATCATGCTCAGCGTCCTGGGTATCATCTGCCTCATCATCGTGGTCATGGTGATGAACATCGCGCTGAACCCGAAGGCCATCGCCATCGTTTCCTTCAAGGGCCTGTATGAAGGATTCGGCAAGAGCGACGGCACCGTAACCGACGGCAGTATCCCGAAAATCCCGACCTATCTGGACTGTTCGCCGGCCGGGATCTCCCTGTTCCCCGGGGAGACGAATGTGCCGCCGGCAGACCTGGCGCTGCCGGGGAACATCGTGGAACAAGTGCTGGACCGAATCGAGAAGAACAACGAACATGAATATGTCATCGTGCTCGTCCGTCCGGGGTCTCTGCCGGTGTATCGGACGATCCGCAAGCTGCTGGCCAATCGGAAGATCGATATCGCGTACGATCCCCTGGAGACCACCGCGATGATCGACTGGCGTCAGGAAGCCAAGGAGTTGAACATCACCCTGCCGAAGTAATCCCCCATGCCTCAAAAAAGAAACGAAGAACCCGAACTGCTGCTCGTGCCGTTCTGCGATGTCGTCACCGTGACGATGGCCTCGCTGTTCATGGCCTTGCTCGTCGTGATCGATCAGTCGATGAAGACACCGACCATCCGGAACACCCCGATCGCCGAAACCATCACCAACTGGCCCGTGTATTTCGAATGCCGCGCGAACCAGGTCTTCCCCGTCAACCGGGTGAAACTGGCCGAAGTGCTCCAGAACACGATGAACGACGTCGCGAAAACACCCGGGGGGAGCAATACTCTGTCGTCGATCAGCGGGCTGGGACAGCTCATGATGCAGGATATCGGCGACGAGTATTACCAGATCGACACCCGCTACCTCCTCCTGGGGCAGATGGCCCTGCTCCCGCGCACCAACGCAACGGGCATCAAGTCGGCCGAGGTCACCAACGCGTTCGGTGAGGCTATCGCATCCATCAGCAAGGACAGCCAGTACCTTGTCTTCCTGGTGCGGGATGATTCCTTCTCCGTTTTCCGAAAGGCCCGCGATATCGCGACCAAGACCGGATACCGGTCCGGGTGGGAATACATCGGGCGGGACGAGCCCCTGACATTTATCGGCGCGTTCGCGCACATCAAGAGCCAGTAAGACCATGGAAACCCCGCTTGATGTTTTCTTCTACGAGGCGTTCGAGGAGGAAGAAGCTTCCTTGAGACGGGTGGTCCTGCCCGGCCTGCGCGTGGGCTTTGTCCCCTCGACCATCCAGGAGCACGGCGATCCCCACCCCCCCGCCCCCCTCATCAGCATCCGGACCCAATCGGAAATCCCGCTGTCCTGGGCGACCGAACTCAAGGCCATCATCGCGCGGACCACCGGGTACGATCATCTGAAGGCGTACAAGGACGCGACCGGCTCCAAACTCCCCTGCGGGCATCTGCCCAAATACTGCTCCCGCGCCGTCGCGGAACAGGCAATGGTGCTTTGGATGTCGCTCCTCCGCAAGATGCCGGCGCAGATCGAGCATTTCAGAACCTTCGACCGCGACGGGTTGACCGGCTTCGAATGCGAGGGAAAAAACCTTCTGGTCGTCGGTGTGGGAAACATCGGGAGCGAGATCGTTCGGATCGGCGTCGGACTGGGCATGAAGGTTCAGGGCGTCGACATTGTCCGCTGCCACACCTCGGTGGATTACATCTCCATCGAGGAAGGCCTGCCGAACGCGGACATCGTCGTCTGCGCGATGAACCTGACGGCGGCCAATTCCGGCTATTTCAACATCGAGCGATTCCGGAAGTTCAAGAAAGGGGCCGTCTTCGTCAACGTGGCCCGCGGCGAAATGTCGCCCGCCGGGGATGTCCTGAAGGCCCTGGACGAAAGGATTCTGTCGAGTGCCGCCCTGGATGTGTACGACCACGAGAAGACTCTGGCCGTGTCGCTGAGGGCCGGGAAGGCCGCGGACCATCCGTCGGTTCAGGCCGTACTCGAACTGGCCAAGCGCCCGAACGTGATCCTGACGCCCCACAACGCCTTCAACACGCACGAATCCGTGGAACGCAAATCCCGCCAGACCATGGACCAGATTGCCCATTTCCGCGAACACGGAACCTTCCTGTGGCAAGCCCCGGATTGATCACTTTTTCCTCTTCTTTTTGAACTTTTCCCGCCGCCAGGCGTCCATATCCGCTGTCCCCGAAGAGTCTCAAAGGGGCGTCAAAAAGGCTCCATGTAGGTTTGACACGCATGGCATGGAAGTCCAGTATGCCCAAGTTTCAGGGTTAACAACGGCTGAAAACGCCGGACAAGCCAAGGAAAGGAAAAATCATGAAGATCATCAAACTGTTTGCGTTGCCCTCTGCGGCCTTTGTCGTGGCCGGCGCCATACTTGCCGGAGGGTGCGGAAAGAAGGAAGTCGCTTCGCCGCAGGCGGGTCAGGACATCTCTCAATCGCAGGAGCTTTTCTCCAAACCCGTCAGCACACGGCCGCTGATGACCCCCTCGGATAATCCCGAGGCCGTTATCGCGGTGGTAGGCGGCAAGGACATCACGCAGGGCGAGATCGACAGCGAGACTCTGAAGATGATGGAAATGGCCGGACGCCGCATGCCGCCCGAGCGGGTCGCCCAGATGAAGGACCGCTTCGCCGCTCAAGCCTTGGACAACCTGATTCTCAAGACCCTCCTGATGGAGCAGATCGACAAGGAGAACATCACCGTCACCGATGCGGAGAAGACCGAGGCGATTGAGAAGTTCACCAGTTCCCTGCCCCCGGGCGTCACGCTCGACGACCTGATCGCCAGGAACAACTGGACCCAAGAAGAGTTCGACAAGAACCTGACCATGGACCTGCGCATCAACAAGCTCCTGGAAGCCCAGACCCAGAGCGTCGCCCAGCCGACCGATGAAGAGATCAAGATATTCTACGAGGAAAACAAAGAGCGGTTCGACGTCCCCGAAAGCGTCACCGCCAGCCATATCCTGATCGCCACTGAGGCGACGGACGACGATGCCGCCAGGACCGCCAAGAAAGCCAAGGCGGAAGAGCTTCGAGCGAAGATTGTGGAGGGCGCTGATTTTGCCGCCGTGGCCGCCGAGAATTCCGACTGCCCCAGCAAGACACGCGGCGGCGACCTCGGCAGCTTCACAAAAGGCCAGATGGTCAAGCCGTTTGAAGACGCCGCGTTCAGCCAGACGATCGGCGAGGTCGGCCCTGTCGTGGAAACCCAGTTCGGGTACCACATCATCCAAGTCACGAAGCACGAAGAGGCCCGCACGCTTCCCCTGGACGAAGTGAAGGAGCGGCTTGCCAAGGTAATCGAATCGCAGAACAAGCAGGAAGTTGCCCGCACGTACATTGAAGACCTGAAGGACAAAGCGGACATCAAGTTCCCCGGCGGCAAACCTGCGGCCTATGAGGCCATGTCCGCGCCCATGATGATGCCTCCTCCGGTCCGGGTCCAGACTTCGGAACCCGCTCCCGAACAGACCCCGGAAGTCGCCCCGGCCCCCGCGCCTGAAGAGACCCCGGTAGAAGTTCCAGCCTTGGAAGAAGCTCCGGCCCTGGAAGAGGCGCCGACACCGGAAGAAGTTCCGGTTCCTGTGGAGGACTCGGAACCGGTCGAGGCTCCCGCTCCGGTGGAACCTGCACAGTAACAGATTGAATGCAAAAGGGCCGGTCCGCGTTTGCGGACCGGCCCTTTTTTATTCATCTTTTTCGGTGTTGAGCCGAACCATCAAAATGGTGCACCCGGAGGGAGTCGAACCCCCACGCCTTTGGGGCATAAGAACCTGAATCTTACGTGTCTGCCAATTCCACCACGGGTGCGTCAAGGAACTGAACTGAAACTATCCATAGCAGTCGCGAGGCGCAGAGTCAACTGAAGGGATCGTCTTACGGCTATTTTGACACTCGCTCATTAAGCTCCGAAGAGTCCGGCAGGGAAATGTCATCGTCCAAGTCCTCCATATCCTCCTCTTCGCCCGGGACATACAACTGTCCGCCTTCCACCGCCAGTTGGCCGCCATCCCCCCGTTTCAAACCCATCGCGGCGCCTTCGCCGGAATACACCTCCTGGACCAACGGCTCTCCGCTCGGCGAAAAAGCGCTGTGCGTGAACTGCCAGGGACCGGACTGATGAAGAACATGGATGTTTCCCGCTTCATCCACCTGGAGTTTCGGCTCATACAGCCGGACGATCCGTCCCAATTCATATACCCCGTAGCACATCCCCCGATCGTCGTCGTCGATCCGAAGGAACATCACCTCGACGCGGTCCCTGTTCAGCGTTCGCAAGGTGTAGATCCGTGCGGCATCCGGTTCCCCGGGAATCCCCGCCGACAGCCTGGCGATTTCAAGGCCGGGCAGGATATCGAGAAACAGTTTCGGGGAAATGAAGACTTTCCCGCCCCACTCCACCCGCGCGGTGATTGTGTACGGCCCCGTGTCGGTGATTTTGTAGGCGGCCTGCAGATTCACTTTCCCGGTGAACGTGTCGCCGGGCTTGATGACGATGCCCTGCGCAAACAAGGGCTTCCCCGTCGGAGGAACCGTGACGCCGGGGCTCCGCTCAATATCAAAGGCCAGATGCGCGTTGGGGATCGCTCCGGAAAAATCCAGGGTATTCCCCGTGTTGTTGATAATGTTCAGGTTGAGGATCGCAGGTTCAAAAAGGACGGTCCGGCTGTTTTCAAGCCGGCATCGCATGTCGATCTGCGCGGCGGCGGGGATCGTCGCGAAGGCGCACACGGCAACGGAAAGCACCAGTTCTTTCATCGGGTTCCTCCCTGAGGTTTTCTAGCGACCCACGGCCAGACGCGCGGCCACGCGTCCGGGCAAACCAACGTCCAGGATCTTCTGCTGCGTGATTCGGAAGTCGTAGGCGATCCGGCGCAACTCGATCTGGTTGTTGACCAAGTCGTAAATCGCATACGCCGCGCGGGGGTCACCGTCCCGCGGCTGGCCGACACTGCCGACATTGATGAAATACTTCCTGCCCATGGTGACCTTGATTCTCGTGTAGAGCCCGCCGCGAACCGTGTCGGCTTTCTCAAAGGCAAGCGGCACATGGGTGTGGCCGAAAAAGCAAACGGACGTCGTCTGGTAGTTGAAATTGGCCTCCGCCTCGAGCTTGTCGAAAACGTAGCCCCACATTTCGGGCATATCGAGCGTGCTGTGGACAATCGTAAAGGATTCGACCATCGCCACCATCCGCAGGTTCCTCAGGTACTTGCGCATGTCGTCCGACAGTTGATGCCGCGTCCAGTCCACCGCGTCCGCCGCCAACGGGTGAAAGCCGCTCAGGTTCTCGTCGTGGGAACAGTAGTGATCGTGATTGCCCCGCACGGTTACGCACTGGAGATCCTGCACAAGTTGCAGGCATTCCACCGGGTTCGCATTATAGCCGACGACATCTCCCACGCAGGCGTAATGCGTAACCCCCTGCTCTTTGGCATCAGCGAGAACAGCTGTAAAGGCTTCCAGATTCCCGTGAACATCACCGACAATTGCGTATTTCATCAGGCAGATTCTCTCACAAGACGGGGCAAGGCTGGCGTAACCATACTCTGTTTATGCCCATTTGCATAGTTTTTTGCGCGAACTTGTTTTCCGGCAGACCGACCTACCACCCCATCGAAAAATCCCGGAACTCGCCCGTCGGCATGGACCAGCCTATGAAAACATTCACGATATACCGGCCGAGATTCGACATCTTCAGCCGCTGAATCAAGGCAAGCAATTGATCCTCCGGGCCTTCGGCCACCACGGTCACGGAGCCGTCTCCCTCGTTCCGAACAAAGCCCCGAATCTCCAGGCCGGCCGCGAGATGCAGGGTGGTGAAGCGAAACCCAACCCCCTGCACGCGGCCCTCGAAACGTGCCGTCATGCGCCGACCCGGAACGGACTCCTTTTTTCTCGAATTCATTCGCCGATTTTTTATCACAATCCGTTGCCTTATGCCTCCGAAATCTGAATAATCGCCGCGCGGGCTATTACCATGAAACTCCATCTGTTGCCGCAACCGCAAAATGCGCTCCTGACCGGCGGATGGTACGCCCTTGCCCTCCCCCTGCGAATGGACCCGGGCCCTGTCGGCCGGCAAACCGCTGAACGATTGTCGCAGTTCATCCAAGGCGCGACCAAGCTCCCCTGCTCCCTCGCCCCCAAGGGCAACATCGCGCTCGACCTGACCAGCCGCGAGGATGACGAATCCTACAAGCTCTCCATCCGCCCGCGCGGTATTCGACTTGCCGGAAACGGGGACCGCGGACTGTGCCACGGGATCCGGACACTGACCCAAATCCTTCAACAGTTCGGATCGAAGCTCCCATGCCTCGATATCGAGGACCGCCCCGCTTTCCAAAACAGGGGGATATACCTCGACATCACCCGGGGCAAGGTCCCGAAGATCGAGACCCTCAAACGCCTCGTGGACCGGCTTTCCGCGCTCAAGATCAATCAGCTTCAACTTTACGTGGAACATGTATTCGATTTTGCGTTCGACCCGGATATCGGGGCCGGCTCAGATCCGCTGACCGCCCGGGACATCCGCGAACTGGATCGGTATTGCCGCGAGCATTTTGTGACGCTGGTTCCCAGCCTCGCCTGCTTCGGACACATGGGCAAGGTACTCAGCCTGCCCAAGTACCGCAAACTGGCCGAGGTCGAATGGCCCGCGCGCGATTGGAAGAATGCAACCTGGATTCAACGCCTGCGCGGCGCGACGCTCAACCCGCGTCTGTCCGGCTCCCGGAAGCTCCTCGAACGCATGCTCAACGATTTCCTGCCGTGTTTTTCTGCGCCTTTATTCAACATGTGCGGCGATGAGACCTACGATCTGGGGCGGAGCCGCGCGGGAGGGAATCCGGACGACATCGCCCGCCTCTACCTCGACCATCTCTCGTTCATCAGAAAGCTGGCCGCCCGGCACGGCAAGCGGCTGATGTTCTGGGGGGATGTCATGCTCCAGCACCGGCGGGCGATCCGCGCCCTTCCGAAGGACTGCGTGGTTCTCGACTGGGGGTACTCGCCTGCCGCCCGTTTCGAAAAAATCGGCAAGTTCATCCGTTGCGGCCTCGACGCCTACGCATGCCCCTCCACCCGCGGGTACAAGGTGGTGTTCAACGAGGTAGAAGAAGCGCGCGGCAATATCTGCGGCTATGCGCGCACCGCCCACCGGCTGGGCGCAACGGGACTTTTGACCACGGACTGGGGCGACATGGGGCACTTCAACCTGTTGCCCTGTTCGTACCACGGCATGGCCCTCGGCGCGGCCATGGCCTGGAATCCAGGCGCGAACAAGCGGGACGATTTCGATCGCGCCTTTTCGTTGCAGTTCTTCGGAGACAAATCCGGCACCGCGGGCCGTCTCTATCGCAAGGCCGGCACCACCGGGCTGGCGACCTGGCCCTATCTGATCGCGGACAGCGAAGGACGGCTCCCTTTCGACAGGTCCGCCGTTCGCAAGGCGCCCCGGATCGCGGCGGAGGCCGCCCAGTGGGCCTCCGATTTCAGGGCCATGAAACCCGCCGCCTGGATCGAAAAGACCGACCTGGAGCAACTCGCTCTGGCCTGCGAAGCCATTGGCCTGAACGCACAAAGAATGCTCATCGAGAGCCATGAGAGAGCTTCCGGTTCGCGCCGACGCGAGTTTTCGAAAACGCTGAATGTATTTTCCGACCGCTATAGGAAAGCCTGGCTGGCCGTCAATCGAAGGTCGTCGCTCAACGAACTCACAGCCGCATTCAGAAAAACCGCCGCCGGCTTTTCGGGAAACGCGAAATAACATCCCCTTCGTCATGGCGGCGTCGCCGCCTTGTCATCGGGGAAAACCCGCGCCGAACGCTCCGGGCAAGGCCCTTGGCGGGCTGACGGGCTACAGGAAGACTGGCCGCTATAGTTTCAGAAGCGAGGTCGCCAGGTTGAAATCACCGGCCGTCTTGACCTTGATGTTGACGAGTCCCGACGGCACAAGGCGCACATCTTTTGCAACCAGTTCGACCGCGAAGGAATCGTCCTTCACGGACACCTTCTTCTTGCCGGCGGCGTGGTACCCTTTCTGAAGCAGGTCGCGCCGGAACGTCTGCGGCGACTCAGCCAGCCAGAGGGATCTGCCCGAAACGGTTTTCTTGATGGAAAACCCCTTCTCCACTTCCTTAACGGCATCGTCCGCTTCAGTGGCCGCAACACCCGAGCCATACCGTTTCGCGGTCTTGATGGTTTCGGAGAGCAATTCCACCGTGACGCATGGACGGGAAGCATCGTGAACGGAAACGATGGAGACCTCTTCCGGCAGGGCCTTCAATCCATTGGCAACGGATGTCTGGCGGGAACTTCCTCCGGCAACCACCTTCTGGACCTTTGAATACCCGAACATCTGGGCCATTCCCAGAACGCTTTCGATGCGATCCTTGTTGACCACCACGACAATGCCGGACACGTCCTGACATCGATCGTAAACGGCCAGTGAATAGGCCAGAACGGGTTTGCTGCCGAGGTTGAGAAACGGGGTGTCCACTTCGGGAGCAATCTGTTCACCTTTTCCACAAGCTATGATGATGCCCCAAGTTATGTGTACCATGATCTTCCCTTTGTGGTGTCCCATGATCGCTGAAAAACCCCGAATCGTCAAGAACTAGTTGCAGTGCAAGGTGTTACCAAAGAAAACAAGCTTGTTTTTGAAGCTGTTTTGAGCCGGTCGATATGTCGCATCATCCTTGTACCAAGGAATTTACGGTCTTAATTGTGTCAAGAAATAGATCGCGATCCGGACAGGTAAATCGTTTCAACGGGAGGGGAAAAAGATATGCAGAAAAGAGCCGGAATATCTAGGACGAAGGTTTAAGCGCGGCTATACGAGCCATAACCAAATCGCCGATACGCTCGTAGGAATCCCGATCTGATCCCAAGGCTTCAAACTCCGCCGGAGCAATCGGTTTTCCATAGAAGATGCGAATGCGGCACGGTTTGATCCGCGATGCTCCCTTCGGAAAAGCCTGAAACGAACCGTCCACGTAGGTCGGGACAACCGGGACTCCGGCCTTTGAAATCAGAAATCCTATGCCCCCTTTTGCTTTCTGGATCTCGCCGGTCGGGGAACGTGTTCCCTCGGGGAAAAGACAAAGAACCCGGCCGGATTTCAGCAGGCTGATTCCCTTTCGAAGGGCACCGACGTCGCCTTTTGTTCGATCCATCGGAAGCACACCGACGTTTGTCAGAAACCAGTTCGCCCAAGGCTTCATGAAAAGCGTGTCCCTGGCCATGAAATGAACCGCACGATGCTTGATGCCTACCGCGACAGCGGGAGGATCGAGATAACTGACGTGATTGGGCGCGATGATACAGCCGCCTTCCGACGGCACGTTTTCAGCGTTGTGAATCTGAAAGCGATTCCAGACCCGAAGAGCCAGCCGAACGACGGCGCAGACCAACCGGTAGAAGAATGTCCTCTCGCCCCTCTTCACGATCTGACTCCGGCCGACCTCACTTCCGCGACGACCTGCGCGACGACCTCGTCAATACTCATGGCCGTGGTGTTGACGACGCGAGCACCCAGCGCGATCTGCAGAGGCGCCGTCTTCCGTGTGCTGTCCTTACGGTCACGGCGCGTGAGGGAATCGCGAACCTCGTTCACATCCGTGAGACGTTCCATCCGGACAAGTTCCTCGAACCGGCGGCGGGCGCGCTCGTCCGGGTCGGCATCCAGATAGAACTTGAACGGAGTGGTCGGGAAAACCACCGTGCCGATATCCCGGCCCTCCATCACGATGTTCCCGAATCGAACCATCCCGCGCAGATGTTCCACCATGAACGTCCGGACTTCGGGAACGGCGGCAATGTCGCTCACGCTTTCCCGGACGGGCTCCGAACGGAGCTGCAATCCGGGCTCCTCGCCGTCGATCATGAAAAGCACGACCTTGTTCTCCACGAAGAACTCCAGCTTCATCCGGCTCATCAGTTCGATGACGAGTTCGGGCTTCCGGACATCCACGCCCTCGCGAATGCACTTCCACGTCATGCCGCGATACAGCGATCCCGAATCCACGTACGTGAACCTGAGTTCAACGGCCGCCCGCCTGGACACCGTCGATTTGCCGGAAGCGGAAGGGCCGTCAATCGCCACTACAATGATCGGCTCACTCGACATGGGCGCCTAACTTTTTGAGATCATCCCAGAAAGAGGGATACGATGTGTCAATACACGCAATGTTGTTCACGCAAACGGGGTCATTTCCGTACAGCGCCAGCACGGCCATGGACATGGCAACCCGGTGATCTCCGAAGCTCTGTACCGCGGAAGAAGCCTTGAGTTCTGCGGGCCCCGTAATTTCCATTCCATCGTCCAGTTCGATCACGTCAACACCCATCGCGCGAAGATTCGTCACCATGCACGAAATACGGTCCGACTCCTTGACGCGCAACTCGCGGGCGTCGCTGATGACCGTCTTCCCGTGCGCCAACGCGCCGGCCACCGCGACAAGAGGCAGTTCGTCGATCAGCCTCGGAATCTCAGCCCCCCCCACCTTCGTCCCCTTCAGCTCCCCCCCCGTGATCGTCACATCCCCGTACGGCTCCGCTTCGCCCGCCGCGCTTTTGACCGCCACTTTCACGCGGGCGCCCATGCGTTTCAGCACACCCAGAAGCGCGGTGCGATTGGAGTTCAGGCCGACGTTTTTCACAGTAACCGTCGAGCCCTCGCGCGCAGCCACCGCCACCAGGGCATAGGCCGCCGAAGAGAAATCGCCGGGGATATACCATTCGCGAGCCTTGAAAGACGGCCCCTTCGGTCCGCACCCCTCCATATGGATAGTCAGCCCATCGATCTCGATCGGCACACCCATGGTCTGGAGAAGCCGTTCCGTATGATCGCGCGTGGGCATGGTTTCGATGACCGTGGTTCTTCCCTTCGCAAACAGGGTCGCCAGCAGGATGCAGGACTTCACCTGCGCCGATGCCACCGGGACCGAGTATTCGATGCCCTTCAAGTTGCCGCCCTGAATCCTGATCGGCGCACAGTTGTTCTCCCCCAGAAGCTCCACTTTCGCACCCATCAGTTCCAGCGGTTCCCGGATCCGGCTCATGGGCCGCGAACACAGAGAGGCATCGCCCGTAAGTTTCGCCGTGATCGGAAGCCCCGCGATCAGACCGGCCAGAAGCCGCATCCCGGTCCCGGAGTTGCCCAGATCGAGCGGGGCGACCGGCTCCAGTATTTTCCCGCCGGTCCCCTGAATAGTGAGTTCGCCGTCTTCCAAATAGAAAACACGCGCGCCCAGCGCTTCCATGGCGTGCAGGGTGTTCACGCAATCCTCGGACTGCAGGAAATGCTTCACGGTGGAAGAACCCGACGCCAAGGCGGAAAGCATGGCCACACGGTGCGAAATGCTCTTATCGCCCTGAACTTCAAGAGTGCCGCCTACGGTCTTGGCGGGATATATCATGGAGCACTGAGGTGTCTGTGTCATAAATCGCCTCTCCCCTGATCATCAAGTTTGCCCTGCATCAATTGCTTCCGTTTCAACCGCCCGTTCTCCAGGAACCTCAACAGCGGGTCCGAATCGCCTTTTTCGACCATGGCCATCACGCGCTCAAGCGCCGCCTTGAACTCGCGCAGTTCGCCCAGCAGACATTCCCGGTTGCTTTGAATAATATCATGCCACACTTCCGGCGACCCTTCCGCAATCCTCGTCGCATCGCGAAAACCCTGCCCACAACACTTGCCGATCCGTTCCAGGTCACCGACCCGCCCCACTGTCCCCGACAGGAGCGCGGCCACGACATGCGGCAAATGGCTCGTTCGGGCGGCAATACGGTCATGCTCCTCAGGGTTCATCCTATGGACAGTCGCCCCGATATTCTCCCAGAATCGCGTGAGATTTTCAACGGCCGGGCCGTCCTCCCCAGCCAATGTCGTGATGACCACCACGGCCTGTTCGTACAAATCCGCGCGTGCGGCATCGAGCCCCTGTTGCTCGGAACCCGCCAGGGGATGGCTCCCGACGAACACCGCGCCGGTTCCCTGCAGAAGCGGCACGATCTCCGCGGCCAGACACGCCTTCGTGCTTCCGACATCCGTCACGAGACAACCGGGCTTCAGCGCGCCTCTGCACTTCGCCACCAAGTCCGGAATCGCCAGGATGGGCACGCAGAGGACAACCCCATCCGCGTCCTGAACAGCCTTCGCCGGGTCGTCAAAGACCCGGTCGGCGACCTTCAACTTCAGCGCGAGTTCTCGTGTTTCAGGCCGCCGCGCATAGCCGTGAACCGTGACGGGGCCGGATTTTCCCCGTTTGAGCGCGAGCCCGAGAGATCCACCCATCAATCCCAGTCCCAGTATGGCAACCCGGTTCATTGGATGCTTATATCGAACGGCCGATCGCCTTGGCGATCAGATCGAGGTCTTTCATCATGGCCGAAAACGTCTTGGGCAACAAGGCCTGACCGCCGTCGGAAAGCGCGGATTCGGGTTTCGGATGCACTTCCACCATCAATCCATCGGCCCCGGCCGCCAGCGCGGCTTTCGCCATCGGCGCCACGAGATCCGAACGCCCTGTCCCGTGGCTCGGGTCCACCATGACCGGCAGATGGCTCTCCCGCTTGAGCACCGGCACGGCGCTGATATCCAGCGTGTTCCGCGTGGCGCGCTCGAACGTCCGTATGCCGCGTTCACAGAGAACGACCTGCGAGTTGCCCTCACTCAAAACATATTCCGCGCTCATCAGCAGTTCCTCGATCGTGCCGGATATGCCGCGCTTGATCAGGACCGGCTTGTTGTAGCGGCCGACGGCGCGCAGCAGATTGAAGTTCTGCGTGTTGCGCGCGCCGATCTGCAAAACGTCCGCCACCTCGGCAACCAGTTCCACGTCCCGCGTGTCCATGACCTCCGTGACAATCGGAATCCCGACTTTCTCGCGGACCTCGGCCAGGTAGCGTAATCCCTCCACCCCAAGCCCTTGGAACGCGTACGGCGAAGTCCGCGGTTTGAAGGCGCCCGCGCGCAGAAGCCGGGCTCCCGCCTGCTTGATGAAAGCCGCCTGCTCGAAAAGCATGTCGCGGGTTTCAACCGAACACGGGCCCGCCACCACGACCACCTCCGACCCGCCGATGACCACCGGCTTTTCGCCCGCCTTCACCGCGGGCAGCGTGATGCGCGTCCGCTCGGAGTGAAACTCCGTGCTGGCCAGCTTGTACGGTTTCAGCACGGACATCACGGAATCGACGCCGGGGAAAACCTCCAGCGGTTTGGAACGGATGGTCCGTTCGTCACCGATCACGCCGATAATGGACCGCTCCGAACCGCAGCTCAGATTCGGCGTCAGCCCCCACTCGCGGATGCTGTTCAGAATATGCTGGATCTGTTGTTCGGTGGCTTCTCTTTTCAGTACAATGATCATGCTTTCTCGCTCCCCTTCAAAACGTCGCCCAGAGCGTGGATAAATTGCTCGTTTTCGCGCTTCAACCCGACGGTCACGCGCACGTACTCGGGCAGGCCATAGCCATCCATCGGCCGCACAATGACTTTCCGGCGCTGAAGCTCCTGGAAAACGCGGCGCCCGCGGCCCACCTTCACGAGGATGAAGTTCGTGACGGAAGGCACATATGAGAGCCCCATCTTCTCGAAACTGCCGCTCAGGTACTCCAGCCCCTCCGCAACCATTTTCCGGGTTCGCTCGACGAACTCGTCGTCGTCCAGCGCCGCCAGGGCCGCGATCTGGCCCATGGCGTTGACGTTGAACGGCTGCCGCACCCGTTGCAGCAAATCAATCCCCTCCTTCGGCGCAACCGCATACCCGACGCGCAGCCCCCCCAGCCCGTAGGTCTTCGAGAACGTCCGCAGCACGAACACACGCCGCCCCTGCCTCACGTATTTCAGCGTGTCCGGCTGCCTGTCCTCCGGAAGCAGCTCGATGTAGGCCTCGTCCAGGACCACCGTCACGTGCTCCGGAACCCTGGCCATGAACCCGTCCAGCGCCGCCTCGTCCACCATGGTCCCGGTCGGATTGTTCGGATTCGTGACGAACACGAGCCTGGTTTTCGGCGTGATCGCCTTGAGCATCCCCTCGAGATCGTGCGTGAACTTCTTCGACGGCACCGAGATCGTCTGCGCCTGGAAGAGCGACGCGATCAGCTTGTAGACCACAAACGCATCGCTCGACATGACGATGTTCGTGTCCGGCCCCAGGAAGGTATGGCCCAGGAATTCGATGATCTCGTTGCTCCCGTTGCCCACAAGCACCTCGTCCATGTGCGCCTTGAGCCGCTTCGCCAGCGCCTGGCGGAGGTAGAAGCACGCGCCGTCCGGGTAAATGTGCATCTTCTTCGAAGCCTTGTTCATCGCGGCCATCGCCTTCGGCGATGGGCCCAGAGAATTCTCGTTCGATGCGATCTTGACGATCTCATCCACATCGTTGAATCCGAGTTCGCGCGCCACTTCCTCGATCGGCCGTCCGGCCTCGTAGGAGGCCAGCCCGTGGATCCATGAATTTGCCAAGTGTTTCACAATTCGCCCCGTTTCGTCATCGTCATCCTAATCGCACTCGCTCCTCCTACCCATCCGATTCGGCCGCCTTCGGATACGACCCCAGCACCGTCATCAGCGTGCAGTGCTCGGACAGATCGGCCAGCGATTTCTGAACGTGCTCGTCCTCCGAGTGCCCCTCGATATCCACGAAAAAATAGTACTCCCAGGCCTTCGTCCTGCTCGGGCGGCTCTCGATCTTGCTCAGGTTGATGCTGTACGTTTTGAAGACGGACAGCGCGTCGTACAGAGCGCCGACCTTGTGCTTCACGGCAAAGAACACGGACGTCTTGTCGTTGCCGGTCGGCTTGCCGAACGCCTTGGCAATCACCAGGAAGCGCGTCGTATTGCCCCCCATGTCCTGCACATCCTTCTCGAGGATGTTGATGCCGTACAGTTCGGCCGCCAGCGTGCTCGCCAGCGCGCCGCAATCCGGCTCCCGGGACGCCATTTCCGCGCCGCGGGCCGTGCTGGACACCGGGACCAGCGAAACGCCGGACATGTTCTCGTGCAGCCAGCGCCGGCACTGCCCGAAGACCTCGGGCTTGCTGTAAAGGCGCTGGATCTGCGCGCGCGGAACATTCGCCATCAGCGTGTGGGAAATCGGCAGATAGATCTCCGCGCAGATTTTCAGCGTCGTGCCGGTAAACTGGTCGTACGCGTGCGTCACCGCGCCGTCCGTGGAATTTTCGATCGGCACAACCCCGTAATCGGCGCGCTTGTTTTCCACCGCGTAAAACACGTCGCTGATCGTTTCGCAATCCATGTACTGCACGCTTCCGCCGAATCGCAGGCGGGCGGCCTGGTGCGTGAACGTAGCGCGCGGGCCCAGGTACGCGATGACCACGTTGCGTTCGAGAGCCAGGGAGGCCGACATGATCTCGCGGTAAATGGACTTCACCGACTCCGCCTTCAGCGGCCCTTCGTTGAGATGGGCCACCCGCTCCAGGACCTCCTTCTCGCGCGCCGGGACATAGACTTCCTCGCCCTGGCTGTGCTTGAGCTTGCCGATTTCGAGAACAACCTCCGTGCGCTGGTTCAGCAGACGGATCAGGTCGGCGTCCAGCGCATCGATTTTCTTCCGCAACTCATCGAGACTCATGACGATTCATTCCTCCCCTTCTTCATCGTCCTCGTCGTCGTCTTCTTCGTCTTCGTCCTCGTCCTCGTACTCGTCCTCAACTTCCTCTTCCGCATCCTCGACCGCGGTAGATTCGTCCTTCTCGGACTCTCCGGCCTCATCCCCGGCCGGTTCGCTCTCCGCCGCGCCCTCCCCGGCGGCTGTTTCCCCCTCGGGTGCCGGAGTTTCCTCGGCCGTCCTTTGAAGCTGGCCGTCCTCCAATCGCCGGAGTTCCTCGACACCGGGCAGGGCCATGAGGTTCTTGAGGCCGAAATGCTCCAGGAACTTCTGGGTCGTCCCGAACTGCCACGGCCGGCCCGGCAGTTCGCTGCGGCCCACGATCTTGATCAACTGCATCTCCAGCAGGTTGCGGACGATCTGGTCCACCTGGACACCGCGCACCGCCTCGATTTCCGACCGCAGGATCGGCTGGCGGTACGCGATGATGGCCAGCGTCTCCAGCGCCGGGCGCGAAAGCCGCGTGGGCTTCCCGCGCTCCAGCAGATGCCTCAGCCACGGCCCGCAGGACGCGTCGTTCTCGAAGCGGAACCCGTTCGCCACCTCCGCCACATACACCCCGATCCGCTTCTCGGCGAGGTCCGCGCGGAGTTGGTCGAGCGCGCCCTGGATATCCTCTTCCGTGGCCGCGGCATAATCCTTCGTATTCCCGCCCCAGACTTCGGCCACCTGCTTGAGCACCCGGCAAATATCCGCGACACCCAACGGCTGCTTGGACACGAACAGCAAAGCGCCGACAATCTGTTTCAGTTCAGGAAGAACATTCACATCGCTCATGGGAATTCCTCACGCCGCGGTCTTCACGATCAGGATTTCGCCGAACGCCTTGTCCTGCTGAGCCACGATCTGCTTCAGCCGGATCATCTCCAGCACGGCCAAAAACGTGCAGACAATTTCATGCCGGGATCCGACGCTCACGAACAAGCTCTGAAACGGAATCCGGTCCCTGGATTGGATCATTTCCGAAATCATGTCGATCTTCTCGGCCACGGTGTACCGCTCCGCGAAGATCTCCTTGAGTTCCTCCGTCTGGACCTTCTTCAGCACATCGTTGAATGCGCTGATCAGGTCGAAAATACTCACGTCGCGCAGAGCCACATCGCCCGACGGCCCCAGCGTCGCGCCTTCGCTCCCGCGCCCGAACACGTCCGCCTGGCGCTCCTCGAGGCCCTCCAGGTGCATCGCCGCGTCCTTGAACTTCTTGTACTCCACCAACTGCCGCACGAGATCCCAGCGCGGATCCTCCTCCTCTTCCTCCTCCATCGCGGCCCGCTCCTCGACCGGCAGGAGCATGCGGCTCTTGATCATCATCAGCGTCGCCGCCATGACGATGAACTCGCCCGCGATGTTCAGGTCCAGCATGCGCATCAGGTCCATGTACTCCATGTACTGGGACGTGATGCGCACGATCGGGATATCGTAGATATCCAACTCCTCCTTCTTAATCAGATACAGGAGCAGATCGAGCGGACCCTCGAAAACCTCGATTTGAACTTTATATTCCTCTTGAGCCGCCATATTGAAACCGGACTGTGGGAGGGATGAAGCGCTGGAATCCCCGCGCTCCATCGCTCCATTACTCCAATCCTACCGCCTGTCTCGCCTTCTTGAGCGTGGCCGCCGCCTCCGCCCGTGCGCGATCGGCGCCCCGGCGCAGGACAGAATGGACGTAATCCATGTTCTTCTGAAGTTCCTCGCGCTTCTTCCGGAGCGGCGTAAAATGCGCCTCGAACTTCTCGAACAGCGCCTTCTTGACCTCTCCATACCCCAGCCCGCCCTCGCGGTACCGCGCCGCCATCGCCTCGCGCTCCGCATCGGTCGCGAACAGGCGGTACAACGCGAACACATTGCACTCGTCGGGATTCTTCCTGTCCGCCACGCTCTTGCTGTCCGTGACGATCTTCATGATGTTGGCCCGGGCCTGTTTCAGATCCCCGAAGATCTCCACCGTGTTGTTGTACGATTTCGACATCTTCTGCCCGTCCACGCCCGGCACCACCGCCACCTCTTCGCGAATCAACGGCTCCGGGATCGTGAACACCTCCCCGTAGATATTGTTGAACTTGATCGCGATATCGCGCGTGACCTCCACATGCTGCTTCTGGTCCCGGCCGACGGGGACCACGCTGGAGTTCATGATCAGGATATCCGCCGCCATCAGCACCGGATACGCAAACAAACCGTGCGTCGCCGGCAGGCCCTTGGCCACCTTGTCCTTGTAGGAATGGCACCGCTCCAGCAGGCCCATCGGAGTCACGACCGACAGCAGCCAGGTCAGTTCGGTGACCTCGGGGATGTCGCTCTGGCGGTAAAAAAGGGTCTTTTCCGTGTCCAACCCCGCCGCCAGAAAATCCAGGGCCACATCGATGCTCCCCTGCCGCAACACCGCGGCATCCGTCACGGAAGTCAGCGCGTGGTAGTCGGCAATAAAAAGGTATGTCTGCCCCTGTTTTTGAAGCTCCAGCGCGGGCTTCATCATGCCGAAATAATTGCCGAGGTGCAGTTTGCCCGACGGCTGTATGCCTGAAAGTATTCTCATTTCCGATCCTTCAACTGAATGAACGTGGAGGCACACGGTAGCGAAAGAGAGTCCATCCATCAAAACAAAAAACGGCCGGCTTGTGCCTCGTCGCGCAACCCGTTACTCTGCCGCGCATGACGAAGCTAAAAAGGCTCTACTGGACACCGCCGATCGCCTGGGCCGCCGGCATCTTTCTTCTGAGCTGCCTGCCGGCCAAGGAGCACGTTCCGCTGTTCGAAGGCGTGGACAAGGTGTTCCACTTCGGCCTCTTCGGCATGCTGTCGATCCTGCTCTTCCTCGCGTTCTTCTACGAGCGGCGCTGTCCACCCCTCAAAGCCGCGTTCCTCGCCCTGCTGATCACCTCCGCGTACGGCGCATTCGACGAATTCCACCAGTCGCTCACACCCACGCGCAGCGTGGACATCTTCGATTGGGTCGCCGACGCGGCCGGCGGGATGGTGGCCTTCCTCGCCGTCCTGCGGAGGCCGGATCAACCACGAATGAACACGAATTAACACGAAACCGGCGGCGCCGGTTTGTTCTTCCATTCGCGTCCATTCGTGTTTATTCGTGGTTCTATGAACAAGGCTGAGGCCAGCAAACGGATCGACCGGCTCCGACAGGAACTCAACCGCCACAACCGGCTGTACTACGTGGATGCCGCGCCCGTAATCTCCGACCGCGAATACGACCTGCTCTACAAAGAACTCCAGCAACTGGAAACCGATTACCCGGAACTGGTCGCACCTGACTCCCCCACCCAGCGCGTCGGCGGCGAGCCGCTGAAGGAGTTCAGAAACGTAAAGCACCTCCAGCCGATGATGTCGCTGGACAACACCTACACCTTCGATGAACTGCGCGAATTCGACAAGCGCGTCCGCAAGCTCCTGCCGGACGAGGCGATCGAGTACGTGCTGGAACCCAAGGTTGACGGCTCCTCGATCAGCGTCCGCTACGAGGACGGCAGAATGACGATCGGCGCGACTCGCGGCGACGGCGCGACCGGCGACGACATCACGGAAAACCTGCGCACCATCAAGGCCATACCTCTTTCCCTGTCTCCCACCCCCCATCGTTCCCACGCTCCGGCACTCCATCTCCTGGAGGTCCGCGGCGAGGCCTACCTGCCCGTCGAGGGGTTCAAGCGATTGAACGCCCAGCGCGAAAAGGATGGCGAGGAACTGTTTGCCAATCCCCGGAACGCAACCGCCGGCTCGCTGAAACAACTCGATTCCCGGATCGTGGCCAAGCGCCCGCTCGGGGCGGTCTTCTATGCCGTCGGGGCGCACGAGGGAATTGAACTCCCGACGCAGGCCGACGCGCTCCGCGCGCTCAAGGAACTTGGCTTCCCCACCCCGCAGATGTGGTGGCTGTGCCAGGATATCGACGAAGTCATGGCGCGCGCGGAGGAGCTTCAGAAGAAGGAATCGGAGCTGCCGTACGAAATCGACGGCGCGGTCGTGAAGGTGAACCGATTCGACCAGTGGAAACGGCTCGGCACAACCGCAAAGGCGCCGCGCTACGCGATCGCCTACAAATACTCGCACGAGCAGGCGCGGACGAAGCTCAACGCCATCACGGTCCAGGTCGGCCGGACGGGAACGCTCACGCCCGTGGCCGAACTGGAGCCCGTCTTCCTCGCCGGCTCGACGATCTCGCGGGCGACGCTCCACAACGAGGAGGAGATCAAACGCAAAGACATCCGCATCGGCGACACGGTCATCATCGAGAAGGCCGGCGAAGTCATCCCGGCCGTCGTCGGAGTGGTCCTCGAGAATCGCCCGACGGACGCCCGGCCGTTCGATTTCGTGACGCACATCCACAACAAGTGCCCGTCCTGCGGAGGACCGATCCGGCGCGACCCCGAGTTCGTCGCGTGGCGGTGCGAAAATATCTCCTGCCCGATGCAACTGAAACGGACGATCGAGCACTACGCCGGCCGCGGCGCGATGGACGTGGAGAACCTCGGCGCGGTCCTGATCAACCAACTCGTGGACAAAGGGCTGGTGAAGGACGCGGCCGACCTCTACTCGCTCAAGGTCGAACAACTCGCGGCGTTGGACCGCATGGCGGAGAAGTCCGCAATGAATGTCGTAACGGCGATCGAGGAGAGCAAGCATCGCGATTTGTGGCGCGTGATCCACGGCCTCGGCATCCTGCACGTCGGCGAAGGCGCGGCGCGGAAACTCGCGGATCATTTCCAATCCCTGGAACAACTTGAAAGGGCCTCGGTCGAGGAATTGCAGCGCGCGCAGGATGTCGGCCCCGTCATGGCGCAGAGCCTCTTCGACTTCTTCCGCAACGCGAAGAACAGGGCCGTGCTGAAGAAGCTGCACGAGGCAGGGGTGCGGCCCCGGAAACCCGAGATCAGAGAGCCGCGATCGGCCGGCGGCCCCTTCGAGGGCAAGACCGTGGTCATTACCGGCACGCTCTCGAAGTTCTCGCGCGAACAGGCACAGGAGGCGTTGCGCAAGCGCGGCGCAAGGGTGACGGACAGCGTGAGCAAGAAGACGGACTTTCTTGTGGTCGGCGAGGACGCCGGATCGAAGCGGGCCAAGGCGGAAAAGCTCGGTGTGAAGATATTGAACGAGCCGGAATTCCTGGAGAAGCTGGGCGGGACATGACGGGTCCAACCCTTGGAAGTTTTTTACGCCGTTTATCCAACCCTTGGAAATTTGGCTGTTGAGGAAACCCCCATGAAGAAATTCATCCCCTGGAAGCTCTATAAACAGATCATCGGCAACGTGCCGATCGCGTGCGTGGATGTCGCGATCGTCGCGAAGGGGTCGGTCCTGCTGGTCCGACGGAAGGATCATCCGGCGAAGGGCCAGTGGTGGCTGCCGGGCGGGCGCGTGCTGAAGGGCGAAATGATGAAGACCGCGGCGGCGCGAAAGGCGCGCGAGGAGGTCGGAATCGAATGCCATGTCGGCCCGATCGTCCACACGGCGGAGACGATTTTCCCCGACGGCCCCGGCGGTGTCAGCATCCACAGCATCAACAGTTGCTTCTTCATGTACCCCGTCCGACCGGATTTCGAGCCCCAGTTGGACAACCATCACTCGGACGTAAAGTGGGTCCGTAGGATACCGAAAGGCGTGCATCCTTACGTCGAGCGCTGTCTCATGGGCGCAGGGTTGTCGAAGTAGGAACTGCTGAAGGCGCTTGCAGGCCATGTCGGCCGCGCTCATTCCTCGATCGGCAGGAAAACCGATTCAGGAGGAAAACCCCTAAACACCCTCTCCCGCGCCGCGTACAGTAGTTGCGGGACCGAGCCCACGGAGATGGGCGGAGACTTGGCGTAGGAGTAACCGTTTTGAAGCGGCTGTTCGCGTTTCTCGCCTTAGCGGGCTCGGCGGCCCTGCCCCTGTACGGGGCCGAGGTCGTGATTTCGATCAACGAATCCAACACCTTCCAAAGCATTGAAGGCTTCGGCGCGTCTCTGACCGATTCATCCGCATGGTTGATCACGAACTCGCTGACGGGAGCGCAGAGGACCAACCTGTTCAAACAGCTCTTCAGCCCGACGGACGGCATCGGCCTGAACATCCTGCGCCAGCCGATGGGCGCGTCCGATTTCCGCCTGGCGAATTACACCTACGACGACATGCCGTCGGGCGGCACGGATTACGGGCTCACGAATTTTTCGATCGCGCACGATCAGGCCTACATCATCCCGCTCCTGAAGCTGGCCCTGAACATCAATACGAACATGAAGTTCATGGGCACTCCGTGGAGCGCGCCGGCCTGGATGAAGGACAGCGGCGATCTGTATTATGGGAGACTGAAGACCAACTGCTATGCAACCTACGCCAAGTACTTTCTAAAGTACGTGCAGAGCTACGGGTCGAACGGCCTCCCGATCTTTGCGGTCAGCCTTCAGAACGAGCCGCTCTACGAACCGTACAAGTATCCCGGCATGCGCATGGACGCGACGGAACAGATGCGGTTCGCCGTGCGGGTCGGGCAGGAGTTCGCGAGCAACGGCCTCTCGACCAGGATTCTCGCCTACGACCACAACTGGGATCGGTTCGACTACCCGATGGCGGTCCTCAGCAACGCGGCGGCCAATGCGTACATCTCCGGCTCCGCGTTTCACGCGTACGCGGGTGACGTTTCCGCGCAGTCGATTGTCCACAACGCGTTCCCGAACAAGGACATTTACTTCACCGAGAACACGGCGGGTGACTGGGGCGGCGCGTTCGGCGACGTGCTGATCTGGGACATCAAAACGCTGATCATCGGCGGGATGCGGAACTGGTCGCAAACGGTGATCAAATGGAACCTGGCGCTGGATCAGAACGGCGGACCGAAGATCAGCGGCGGCTGTAGCGGGTGCCGCGGATTGATCACGATCAACACCAGCACGCGGGCCATCACGACCAACGCGGATTACTACTCGATGGGCCACGCCAGCCGGTTCGTGAAGCCGGGCGCGCGGCGCATCGAGTCGAGCGAACTGCCCGCCGACGGCCCGTACAGCGTGGCGTTCGTGAATCCCGACTCGAGCCTGGCCGTCATCGCCGTCAATTCCGCCCCTGCCGCGAAAAACTACACGCTCCGCTGGCGGGGGCAGTCCATCAGCGTGCCCCTCCCCTCCCGAAGTGTCGTCACGTTCACCTGGCCCAATGTGCCCGGCGCAACGGCGGACGTCTGGATGACCACCGCCGACCAGACCAAGCTCCTGCAGAAACAGCAGCCGGCGGTTTTCCGGCCCACGACCATCACGTGGAAGGGCCGGACGTGGAACGTTCGCGACACGGAAGGGGCGCCCGGAAACAACTACTGGTCTGCAGACTGCGTCCACGTGGACACCAACGACTGGCTCCGATTGCAGGTGAAGACGAATTCGACGGCGTGGTACAACGGGCAGGTGGAGTCGGCCGACACGCCCGGCTTCGGCACGTACCGATGGCACACCGTGGGGCGCCCCGATCTGCTGGACTCGAACGTGGTCGGCAATCTGTCCATGTTCGCAAATGTCACTCATGAACTGAACATCCAGTTCGCGAAGGCGTACGACGAGAATCCAACCAACTTCACGTATATCGTTCAACCGCATTACCGCGAGGGCCACCGCAGCGCGTCCGCCGAGACGCTGACGAACACGTTCACGACGCACGAGTTCTGCTGGAATCCGCGGACCGTTGCCTACCGGAGCTGGTACGGGCATTCCGCGCAGCCGACGAACGAGGGCGCGATCCTCGAGGCGTGGACCTACGAAGGGACGGACGTCCCCGGCTATACGAATCAGCGCGCCGTGATGAACCTCTGGCAGTACAACGAGTCCCCTCCGTCTTCCAGCCAGGAAATGGTTCTGGCGGACTTCACCTATATCTGCAGCACGGGCACGATCGTGCGCGATGATTTCGAGGACGGCAATCTCGGCGATTGGTGGTCCACATTCGGCAGCGGGCCGATCAGCGAGAACGGCGGCTGTCTCGCCCTGACGCCGACCTATAGCAACGGACTGGGGTGCCTGAGCACCAACACGGTATCGCCGGCCAGGAACGGCTTGAGCTACATCTTCGCCGCGAACATTTCGACGATCAGTGTGACCACGGCCCGATCCGCCGGGGGCCCGGACGTCTGGGGCTGCCAGGCCATCGTCGCGGGGGCCAACGACGGGTTCGATCCTTACGCCGCCTCGAACGCCGTCATCCTGCGGTCCGGCTACGACGCCTCGGCGGACCGGATCACGCTGGAACTGCTGACCAAGCAGAACGCACCCGGCAGTTGGGGAACCTCGCGGCTTGCGGGCGCCATCGAAAACGCATCCGGCTTCTTCAACGTAGGCGGGGGTCTCGAGGTGCGCTTCACACTGGTTTACTCGAATTATGTGGTCGCCGCCTACTGCCAGGGAAGTCCCGTCAGCCTGGCGATCGTCTCGGGGACAAACGATGCGCCCCACGACCTGAACACAACCGATTTCACGGACAGCCGCTATGTCATCGGGGCGGCGAATAACGAGGACGGGCGCGGGACGGTCTTCTGGGAGGAAGCGTATGCCCGCGTTGCCGCGGAACTCCCGTCCACCGCGCCCGACCCGAACGGCGACAATGCGGAAAGCACGCTGGTCCAGCTTGGGAACGGGAATACAGCCTACACGTGGAGGAACCCCGTGGGCACGAGATACAACAAGTTTCGCTCGCAGGTGCTGTACCGGGCCTCGCAAATCGGGATGCAGGGTCTGATCACACAGATTCAGGTGAAGGTGGTGTCGGCGCCGGACATTGCCCTGTCCGACTATTCCATTCGAATGCAGCACACGACGCTGGACAATCTCAGCTCGACGTTTATCAACAGCGGATGGAAAACGAACTACCGGGCCAACACGACCATTCCCCGGAGTTTCAGCGGCTGGTTCACCTTCAACCTGTCCTCTAATTTCTACTACAACGGAACGAATAACCTGCTGGTGGATTTCATTGTCAACAACTCCGCCCGCGACGACTATCCGCCATCCGCGTGCACGTATACGCCGGGTGTCGGCATCCAGGGAAACTACGGGGGCAACAATTCCGGCGACCCGTTTACATGGACCAGTTCCTCCCGCCTCAAGGACAGGTACACGGGCGCCAACTACTGCGACATCCGACTCGCGATTTCAAACGACCAGCCGGCGATCATCGGCGAGAACCTGAGTTTCGACGACGGCCCCCGCGGCTATTTGACCAACGTACCCGGCTGGCAGGTGGAGGGTTCAGTGATGGGCGGGTACATCAAGGACAGCCCCGTGTATCACGGACCCAACTCCCTGAAGCTCTGGAAGGGCGTGGACGGCGGAGACCAGAAGATATATCAGTTCTTCAGCGCGCAACACACCAATCTGTACACCCTGGGCGGCTATATCCTGTCCGAGAGCACCGAATCCTTCAAAGGGTCCAACGCTTATGGCGCGCTGCTCCTCGAATGGTACGGCGCCTCGGGACTGATCCGGACCGACAGCTCCGGCCGGTTCACGGAAACCAACATGCACAATGTCTGGACGTTCTATTCGATTGCAGCGATTCCCCCTCTCCACACGACCTCGGGCCGTATCGTCTGCGCCCTGTTCAGTTCCGACGACCAGAGCGGGAGCCTCTACTTTGACCGGCTCAGCGTGACGGTGAAGGCCGCTCCGCCGCCCACCGTCCCCCATACCTATTTCGTCTGCGACGAGTTCAACGACACCGAGAAGAGCAACATCTGGAGTGAGTCCTGGGGCGGAGGTCCTGACGCCTATCTGGCTGAATCGAACTTCTTTTTCTGGGTGAAGCCCGGCTCAAACATATATCAAAGCACGGGTTACACCACTCCCGTCGATCGGAGCGATACGAACTACTGGTTCGTCTTCAGCGCCTCGCTGGCCACGATCAGCCTGGACACCGTCAAAAGCGGAAACGATGTTGTCGCGCTGCTGGGCATCTGCTCCGCGGCCGACAACCCGTGGTGGGTCACTTCATCGATCAGCCTTTACGGCTACTACGACGGGGACACGGACCAGTTCTGGTGGCAATTCCTGACCAAGTCGGATGCGCCGGCGGCAAACGGCCTGGAACGATTCAGTTGCACGATGACCAACGTGTCCAAGTACCTGAACGGAAGCAACCGGATCCGCATCAGCCTGGCTCTTGACGCAAGCCGCTACGAAATCCAGTTCAACGACGTGTCGGGCTATCCCGTCCCCTATACCCTGAACAGCGGGTCGGCCTGCGGCGACCACAACACGGGAAACCGATTGAACAGCAGTTACTGGTATATCGGGGCGCAGGCGGACGTCACGAACCGCGGCTGGGTTGTGTGGGATCGCACGGATGTACGAACCACCCTCGCCCCCACGTGCGCCGTCGCCTTCGCCGCGCAAACCTCCACGGACGGCTCGGGCATCGTCACCATCAACACGCTGGTGAGCGACGCGAACGGCGACCGGTGCCGGCTCCGGCTCCAGGCCAGCACGAACGGGGGCGCTGAATGGTTCAACCCATGGGGATCGGCGGTCGGCTCGACAGTCGGCGCCGAGATGGCGCCCACCCAAACACTGCTGCAGGTGGTTTCCATCGGCACGACCAATCCGATCTATGGCCTGGCGGTCACAAACATCGTGTCCTTCTCATGGGACACGCGCAGCGCGTGCAACGGCGCGAGCCTGTCCGGCATGACGCTCAGCAACGTGCTCCTGCGCGCGACAGCAGACGATGGAGACGTGAGTTGCCGGACTCCGGCTGTCGAACCCTTCCTTGTGGACAACCAGGCCCCGTCGGCCGGGTCCGCGTCGGTCATCGTAGAGACCGGTGCCGTCTATACGCTCAATCCGGACCTGTATGCGACATGGTCCGGGTTCTCGGACGAGGGCACAGGCATCTCCGGCTACTACTACGACCTTGCGGACAACGGCGGCACGACATCGGGCACATGGACCGTGGAGACCAACGCCCTCGTACCCGTCGCCGCGCCCGACGCAGTCAACACGGTCTTCGTCTGGAGCCGCGACGAGTACGGCAATCTCAGCACGGCCGTTTCAAGCAGCATCCTGGCCCTGCATCCCGCCGGCGACTACGACGGCGACGATCTCGAAAATGCCCAGGAAGCTGTTTATGGCGCCGACCCGCTCATTGCCGACACGGACGGCGACTCCATTCTCGACGGCTGGGAGGTGATGTACGGACTGAGCCCCACAAACAACTCCGACGCCGCCATGGATACCGACGGCGACGGGTACAACAACCTCGCCGAGTACTACTGCGACACGCATCCGTTGGACATCGACTCCCACCTGATTTTCGAAGCGTTTACAGGTGCGGACCCGCTCGTATGCTGGAACAGTTCCACCGCCCGCGTTTACACGCTGTATTATAGCGACCTGCCCGGTGACGGCTGGCAACCGCTCGACGGGAACACGCATCTTCCCGGCACAGGCGGGACCATGACCTTCACCGGCTCCGTGGAAACCACAACTTACCGTCTTTACAGACTTGGCGTACGCTTCCCTTAACGCCGCTTCGACTCGACAAAACCGGGAAAAACTGGTTGGGTATGCGCTCAGGAACCCGATGAAACCGAACGCCTTGAACGCTCTTCGCTTCGCGCCGGCCGTCCTGCTCATCCCGGCCCTCGTCGCGGCCGACACGATTCGCATGAAAAACGGCAACTCGATGGACGGGATCGTTCTCAAGGAGACCCCGACCGAGGTCACGATCAATGTGGGTGTGGGCAGCATCACTCTCAAACGATCTCAGATTGCCTCGATTCAGAAGTCGGATGCCGAAGGCGAATCCCAAATCAGGGACAAGTGGCAGCAGCACTACTTTTCTCACGAGAAATATACGCCCGAGGGCCTGGAGGGCCTGGCCTCGGAATTCCGGGCCCTCGAAACACAGCGCAACGCGGCTTGGGAGGAACTCAAGAGCCTTCGCTCGCCGACCGGCCGAAGCAAGGCGCTCCGAAACGAACTGGCGAGGCTCGAACAGCAAGCCGTTGATTGCATGCGCAGCCTTCCGTCCTCAATGCCCCCGGCGGACGGAAAGCACCGCGCCGAGGTCGAGGCGTACAACGCTCTCGTTACGCGCCACAACGCGCTGAATGCGCGCATAACGATCGTCCGCGACGAGCTCATGAAATCGCAGGCGAATGACGACAAGCACCGGCGGTCCATATCGACCTACCTCCAGGTGCTGCTTAAATTCCGGACAAAATTTGAGGCGCGCCATGACCAGTTCCGCCAGGCCGGGGGCACGAAGCAGGAAGACGTCTTCTTCTCGGAAATGGCCCGGAAAATTGAAACCTATTCGGCGGAGATCCGGGAAACCGACGTGCCTTTTGAAGCCGTAGACCGGCATGCGATCATCACGGTCCGTATCAACGACCGCGTGGACGCGCGGCTCCTTCTGGACACAGGCGCCACGGTGGTGCAGATTTCGCAATCCCTGGCCGACAGGCTGAACATGAATTTGACCCGCAATCCCATGGTCAAGGTGACACTGGCCGACGGCCGCGAGTCCGAGGTCAAGGCCGTCATGCTCGACTCCGTCCAGGTGGCCGACGCCCGGGCCGAGCAAGTGCCCGGGATCGTGAGCCCGAACGAATTGTCCAACGGGGTTGACGGGCTGCTCGGCATGAGTTTTCTTCAGCGATTCGAAGTGCATCTGGATGGGGCCAGCAACAAACTGATTCTCAAGAGATTCGACCCGTAGCCGCGAGTCCAGACCCAGGAGACGAGGATGAAACAACATATCGGATTAGCCGTCGCGTTGTTGCTGTCGGTTGCCGCCTGCACCGACAGGCGTCCGGAGGCGCCCGCGCAGGACGCGAATGCCGTCCTCATTGAAGAGATCAAGCGGCAAGTGGCCGAACTGGAGAAGAGAAGCGGCAATGAACTCGCGGTTTTGAAGGGCTGTCTCGACAAGGTCGCCGGCGAGTCGAAATCAGCCGCGACAGACCTCCAGCAGCAGATCCTGCTCAAGAACCAGAGAATCTCCGAGCTCGAAACCCGTCTCTATCAATTGCAAAACGAAACGCGTACTCTCAGGCAGGCGCAGGAGACCCGGAAGACCGATGCGCCGCTGCCCGTTCCGCCGCCGGCCGATCCGTTCCCCCTCCGTGTTTTCAGCGTGGAGGGCGTGAAAGTCGTCACCGGGAGCCACACGACCGTGCGTCCGGTCGAGACGTCTGAGGTCTTGGGGAAGGACGTTTTTGGCGAACCCATCAAGGGAATCCGCATGGAAGACATCGTCGTTGACGATTACGGGTACCAGGCGCGTTTCTCCATCGAAAACCCAACCCAGGAACCCATCGAGATTTCAGCCGGCGCCGGGTTGAAAACAGAGCATTTCAGGATTCCGGCGGGCGAAACCCTGACCGGCTTGGCCGTGGATTCCGTCATGGGCTCCGACTTGAGAGTCACGGTCGGCAATCACACGCGCCGATTCCCCGTCACGTACTGATCTCCCCGGACTGATTCCGGGTCAATTGCAGGTACAACTCGCGGCTCACGAAGGCATCGGTGGCGGCGTACACAATCTGTTCGCGCGAAAGGTTGCGCCGGCTCCAATTCGAGCGCTGGGCGCCCTTGGAAACGCGGATGCCAAGCAGGATCGCCGCGAGGCCTCTCAAGCCCTTGTTTCGAATTCCGGCCGCGGCCGACAGGGCGGACAATTCGACGAACCCCGCCGTCTCGAAGTCCTGGCGCGCCTTCAGTTTCCGGATGTCATGATCCAGGCCCACGCCCGCCTTGATCACGGCGGGATCCGAAAACAAATCCCTGAACCACGACACATCCTGAAGGGCCAGCAGTTGAAAAATATACACCGCGCCGCTACCCGCCAGTTGAAGGAGCGCCGGCGGATGGCTCTCCCCTTTTTGAAAACTAGGACGGCTTTCCATATCGAAACCCAGCACGCGTTCCCGGCGCAGTTCCCGCACCGCATCGCGCGCCTGTTCATCCGTTTGGACAAGATGGATCGGCCCATCATACTTGTACAGCGGCAGGGTGTTGATTTCATCCCGGGAAATCGAACGAACCGGCGCCGGCTTGCCGGCCGGCTTCACCGCGCCGGGTCTTCCGTTGCCGAGCCCGTTGCCGGCTTGGAAAAACGCGGTCTTCGCCTTCTTCAGGATTCTTCTTGCCCAGGCGAACTCCAGGGCCAGGATGCCCAGGCCCGCGGGAATCACGACAAACGCGGGACCCGGAGCGACGAGCATGATGATCCCCACCAGCACGACGGTGCTTCCGATCAGCAGGATGAAAATCCTCCAGATCTGCCGGAGAGGTTTCTGCAGGAGACGCATGGAGATACTGAGCACGAGTTATGATCCCCCGTTTTCGATCCGCTCGTTCGTGACCTTCAGGCGCAAGGCCATCTCCTTCAAGACCCTCTGAACGATCCCCGGATTCTCCCGCAAAATCATGTCGAAATTGTCCTGCGAAATAACGACCAGCGCGGTTCCGGGCGCCGCCACGGTGGCCGTGGCTGTCCGCGGCGCGTCCAGCAGCATGGACATCTCGCCGAAGTAACCGCCCTCTTTCACAAGCGCCAACCGGCTGCTCTTGCGGGTCAGCGAGACCGCACCCGAGAGCACACAGTACATCTCGTTTCCCGGATCCCCCTCCCGGAAGAGAACCTGTCCCTCTTCGCACGCCAGGGTAAAGCGGTCCAGCAGCGCCCGGGGCATGTGTACGCGCTGTCCTTCCGCAAAGAGACCTTTGAGAAGCAGCGCCTCGCGCCGGCAGATGTTGGCGATGACCTCCGCCCCGAGCAGGATCACCGCGAATGTGTAGTACGCCCAAATGATAACGAGAAAGACGGCCTTCAGCGACCCAAAGGCATACCCATAGTCCGGATTGAACCGCAGGAATATACCGAAGACCGGGCGGATCACCGCAAGAAGAATAGCCGCCGTGACAGCGCCCGCCAGCATGTGCGCCATTCTCAGCCTGACCGGGGAAAAGACCCCGTACAAAAAACAGAGAACGGCCAGAACAAAACCCGGAACGGCAACGAACCGGACGAAATGGCCTCCCGGCGACAGAATCCACGGCAGGCGATCCTGCGCCATGAGTTGAAACACCTTCCCCCCCGCGAGGAGCAGAAACACGGACAGAAGGGCCAGAACAGCCGCAAAATCGTACACCTTGCCCTTGAAGTAATTCATCCTGCGCTCGGACTTGAAAATGCGGGCCATCAAATCGCGCATCGCGCCGGCAAACGGGGTCATCGACCAGATCAGGACCACCACGCTGACCAGCCCCCACACCCGTTGTTGCGAAAGCGACACGAGGTCGCCCAGCACCGCATCGCTGAACGCCGGGAACAATTGGTTCATCAAGCCGGTCATGCCGTGCAGAACCGCTTCCGAAGAACCCATGACCGCGCCGAGAAGAAACACGACAAGGAGAAGGAGCGGCATCAGGGAAAGAAAGCCGTAGTACGCCAGCGTGGCCGCCGCGGCGAAGCCGCCGCTCGCGGAAAAAGAAGACAATGACGTTTTCGCCACAAGGGATGCGACCGACAGGAAACGAAGGATCGACGGCCCGAGTTCAGATGCCTGGCGGGTATCGCTCGTCATGCGTCATCCCTTACGAAACAAACCGCCGGATGTCATCCGTGGATTTCCGATTCTTGTCGCGATGAAGATCGGATTCCGGATAGCCCATGCTGATGATGATGTCGATGCGCGCAGAACGGGAAAGGCCGAGAGACCGCTTCACGCCCTTTTCATTGAACCATCCGAGCCAGCAGGTGCCGACCCCCTCCTCCGCCGCTTGCAGGATCAGGTGTTCGCAGGAGATGCCGATATCAATCAGGCTGTATTGCACGCCCCGGATCTGCCCGCCAAGCCGTGCCGCATATCGCGACCTCTCCGTGATGACGACGATCAGCACGGGTGCGCGGGCGGCGAAGGCATTCATGGAGTAGATGCCGGAGAAGGCGGCCTCCGCCAGGCGGTTCTTGAGTTCGCCCTCAACCACCATGAACGTCCACGGCTGTGAGTTGCACGCCGAAGGAGCCAGTCGCGCCGCCTCAAGACAGCGCTCAATCGTCTCCCGGGACACCGGCTGGTCCGAGTACCTGCGTTCGCTCTGTCTCTTCCGCACCAGATCAAGAAAGGACATGCCCGGATGGTGCCTGATAATCCAAGGGCCAATCAATACCAATGTTCCAGCCGATGGCTCGAAGACGGGCACAGGAAGCGGGCAGAGCGACTTTGCCCGCCGGCCTACCGGCCACTGGACATGCGGACGGCTTCGTTCAAGTTGTCGGCCTCCTCCTTCCTCTGCATTGTCGCGGTCTGCTTCGCGAGCTACATCATCCTGCGGCTGGCGGCCAAAGGCTCCCGGTGGATCAGCCCCACCGCCATGAAGATCACGATACGATTGATGGGCCTTCTGCTTTCGGCGGTGGCCGTTCAGTTCATCCTGAACACACTCAAGGAACTCCACATCCTCGGGGCGTAGACAATCAACCTTGCCGTGCCAGGCTGCCCTACACATCCGCCGCATCGGAATGATGCTCAAAACCGAACGCCCGCGCACTTTCGTGCGCGGGCGTCCGGGTGCGTCAATCCGAATCCTGAAACTACTTCTTCGCCTTCGCTTCCTTGGCCCCGGCCGCCTTTTTGGCAGGCGCTTTCTTCGCCTTTTTCTCGGGGCTTTTGGCTTCTTCGCCAGCCTTCGCTTTGGCCTTGGTCTTCTCCGGCGTCTTCTTCTTCGGAGGCTGGGGAACGTAGTTCACCCACTCCAGAATGGCCATTTCGGCGCTGTCGCTCGAGCGCCGACCGAGTTTGATAATCCGCGTGTAGCCGCCAGCCCGATCCTTGAAAGCAGGCGCCACAGCGTCAAACAGGACCTTGACCTGGTCGTGATTCCGTAGCCGCGCAACGGCTCTCCGGCGGGCATCCAGCGTCCCGGCCTTGGCCAGCGTGACCATCTTCTCGGCAAAACTACGGGCGGCCTTGGCCTTCTGCACCGTCGTTTGAATGCGTTTGCAGGCAATCAGACTGCATACCAGATTCGCGAGCATCGCATCGCGATGCTCTGAAGTTCTGCCCAACTTGATCGTTTTTTTACGGTGTCGCATGATGTAAACCCCCAATGAACAGCCCCGCGGGCCCCTGCTTAAATTACGAGTTCTTTTGTTTGAGCATCTCGGTATCGAACGTCATCCCGAGGGTCAATCCAAGCTCGGAGAGCTTCTGTTTGATTTCGTTGAGGGACTTCTTGCCGAAGTTCCTGTACTTGAGCATCTCCGACTCGGTCTTCTGGGCCAGTTCACCGACGGTCGTGATATTCGCGTTGTTCAGGCAGTTGGCCGCGCGGACGCTGAGTTCGATCTCGTTCACGCTGATGGACAACTTCCGGCGCAGTTCCTCGCGCTCCGGATCGATCTGCTTCTCACTCTCCTCGAACTCGACAAGGTCCTTGTCATAGCTGACAAACACATCCAGGTGATGCCTGAGGATGGCCGCGGAAAGAGTCAGCGCCTCATCGGGGCTGATGCGCCCGTCCGTCCAGATCTCCAGAATCAGTTTGTCGTAATCGGTCCGGCGGCCGACGCGCGTATTCTCCACGGAAAACTTCACGCGGCGCACGGGCGAGAACAGCGAGTCGATCGGGATCAAACCGATGATCTGCTCTTCCTTCTTGTTCCAATCGGCCGGGCAGTAACCGCGACCGACCTTGACTTCCAGTTCGGCCTCGAATTTTCCGTCCTTGTCCAGGGTCGCAATATGATGATCCGGATTCAGCACCTCGATGGAACCGTCCGTCTGGATATCTCCGGCGGTGACTTCGCCCGGCCCCTTGACGCTGATCTTCAGCTTGCGGGGCTCGCGGGTGTACATCTTGAGAAGCACTTGCTTGAGGTTCAGGACAATATCCGTCACGTCCTCAACGATGCCCGGAAGGCTGCAGAATTCGTGCAGCGCGCCTTCGATCTTCACCGAGGCAATCGCCGCTCCCTCGAGCGACGAAAGGAGAACCCTGCGCAATCCATTGCCGATGGTCCGGCCATAGCCGGCCTCAAAAGGCTCCGCGATGTACTTGGAATAGGTTTCACTGACTTCGGCAGGATCCTTGACGATCTGCCGGGGCATTTCGAAACGGCCTAATCGAATCGGCATAACTATCCTCCCAGAGCCGGGAGTTAACCGGCTCGTATGGTGTTTGGTTGACGGCTTCTACTTCGAGTACAACTCAACGATGAGATGTTCTCGAACCACGGGCGCGATTTCTTCATGCGTCGGCACATGGAGAACCTCGCCCCGAAATTGCTGTTTGTCCAGCGAGAGCCAGGCGGCGCGGCCGCGGCTCTCCGCGGATTCCATCCACTTGCCTGCATACTCACGGCCCTGCTTGCGGTCGCGCACCTGCACGACATCGCCGGCCTTCAGGACCATGGAGGGAACGGTCGCCTTGCGGCTGTTCACCGAGAGGTGGCCATGAAGAACCATCTGGCGCGCGGCGCGGCGCGACGGCGCGAATCCAAGCCGATAGGCCACGTTGTCCAGGCGGAGTTCCAGCGCCTGCAACAACTTCTCGCCGGTGACGCCGCGGGACTTCAACGCACGTTGGAAGAACAGACGGAACTGCCCCTCCTGCATTCCGTACATCCGGCGAAGCTTCTGTTTTTCACGGAGCTGAACGCCGTAATCGGACGTCTTGCTTCGACGCTGGCCGTGCATGCCGGGCGCTGAACGCCCCGTCTCGATCGGGCACTTGGCCATGTAGCATCGATCGCCCTTGAGAAACAGTTTCATTCCCTCGCGGCGACACAACCTGCAAGCTGGACCTATATATCTACCCATGAATGCTCCTCGCGCGTTACACTCTGCGACGCTTCGGCGGCCGACAACCATTGTGCGGCATCGGCGTCACGTCCTTGATCAACGTAATATTGAGACCGGCGGCCTGAATGGCGCGAATCGCGGACTCACGTCCCGCGCCAGGCCCCTGCACAAGAATCTCCACTTCGTGCATGCCATGCCCAACCGCCTGCCGGGCGGCTTCCTGGGCCACCATCGTGGCGGCGTAGGCCGTGCTTCTCCGCGATCCCTTGAATCCGCAACGGCCCGCCGAGCTCCACGACACCACGGCGCCCCTCACATCCGTGATGGTGACCGTCGTGTTGTTGAATGAAGCGCGGATGTGAACGACTCCCACCGGGACATTCTTGACACCCTTCGCCTTGACGCGCTTGACCGGCTTCTCCGCCTCTGCGCTCGCTTCCGGGGCCGCCGCGGGGGCCGCGACAGGGGGTTGTTCAGCGGCCACAGGTTTCTGTGCCGGGGTCTCTACATCTTCCTTTTTCTCTTTTTCTTCTGCCATTCTACACCTTCAATAAACGAAGTGATTCTCAGCCTGCCGTCTTGGCCGCCGCTCTGTTCTCCTTGCCTCGCACAGCGCCGACCGTCTTGCGGGGGCCTTTCCGGGTTCTCGCGTTCGTGCTGGTCCGCTGGCCTCGAACGGGCAGGCCCTTGCGGTGCCGAACGCCCCGATAACAACCTATGGCGATCAGCCGGCGAATGTTCTGGGATACTTCGCGGCGAAGGTCCCCTTCGACGATGTAGTTCGCCTGAAGCAGATTCGAGATCGAAGTGATTTCTTCGCCCGTCAGATCGTCCGCTTTCTTCATGGGATCGATGTTAGCCTTCTCGACCAACTGGCGGGCGAGAGCAGGACCGATTCCGTGAATATAGCGGAGCGAATACTCCACGCGTTTCTTTCCAGGAATATCAACTCCAAGAACTCTGGGCATATCCGTCTCTCCTCCTAGCCCTGCCGCTGCTTATGGCGGGGGTTCGTGCAGATCACGCGCACTACTCGTTTGCGCCGCACAATTTTGCACTGCTCGCAAATCCGCTTCACTGAACTTCGGACTTTCATCGCTACCTCTATTCTCTATTCCAAATCAACCGGCCTCTCGACATGTCATACGGGAACATCTCGACCCGCACGGCGTCGCCGGCGCCTACACGCGACGCCTTTTCCTTGTCCGCTCCCGACGCAAAAGCCACAATTCGGTGGCCGTTTGCCAGCTCGGCGCGAAAGGCGCTGTTTCCTATCACACCCGTCACCCTCGCGTCCAGCCGAATTATTTCCTCTTCACGCATGTCAGGACCTCGGCCGGCCCTTCTTCCCGAATCGCAATCGAGTGCTCAAAATGCACGGACGGCTTCTGATCCCGGGTCCGTACGGTCCACCCATCCCCCATGACATCGACCTCAAACATCCCCATGTTGATCATGGGCTCAACGGCCAACGTCATCCCCGCCTTGAGCCTGGGCCCTTTTCCCGGCGGCCCATAGTTCGGGATCTGCGGATCCTCGTGCATACTGCGGCCGACCCCGTGCCCCACAAAATCGCGCACCACCGAGTAGCCCGCATCCACCGCAACAGTTTCGATCGCATGTGACACGTCGGACAACCTCGCCCCCGCGACAGCCGTATCCACCGCGACGTCCAAGGCCTTCTGCCCGGTGTGGACGAGACGGATCACTTCCGGGTCCGTTACGCCGACCATCACCGTCCTGGCCGTATCCCCCACGAAGCCGTCATAGACAACCCCCACGTCAAGACTCACGATGTCGCCCATTTGAATTCTCCGGGGGCCGGGAATCCCGTGGACGACTTCGTCGTTCACCGAAACACAAATATAACCGGGGTAACCCCGATATCCAAAGAACGCGCTCTTGCCGCCCATCGAGGCGATCATCTCGGCGGCCAGAGCATCCAACTCGCCCGTCGTTACGCCGGGGCCCACCTTCCGCGCCACCTCATTCAACACCTCGGCCGCCATCCGGCCGCTGACTCGCATGTGGGCCAGATCATCAGGGCTTTTGATAATGATCATGACGAACAGGAAGCCCGCAGCACAGACACGATCTCCGCCTGCGTGTCCTCTTTCTTCTTGCTTCCATCAACGCGGACAAGAACATTTTTCCGCTCGTAGTGGTCGATCAGACTCTGGGTCTGTTTTTTGAACACTTCGAGGCGGTTCAGGACGGTCTCTTCCGCGTCATCGCTTCGCTGGTACAAAGGGCCCTGGCAGAGATCGCACACCCCGGCGACCTTGGGAGGGATATTCCGAATGTGATAGACGGCGCCGCAACTCTTGCAGACCCGGCGGCCGGAAAGGCGATCGACCAGGACATCCCGGGGCACGTCCAACAGGAAGACATGCTCGACCCGTCCTCCGTGACGGTTGAGGACTTCATCGAGCATCAGCGCCTGCTCCGTGGTCCGGGGGAAACCGTCAAACATGTAGTGGGCGTCTGCCTTCCCCCCCTCGAGACGCTCCGTCACGATCTTCATGATCACGTTGTCGGGAACCAACTCACCCTTCTCCATGTAGGCCTTGGCCTCCAGGCCTACCGGCCTGCCGGCCTTGACCGCGGCGCGCAGCATATCGCCGGTGGAGACGTGAACATAATCGGTCGCGCTCTTGATGCCTTCCGCAATGGTTCCTTTGCCGGCGCCCGGCGCTCCGAGAAGAATGATTGCTTTCATAGAGCCTACCTCCGTGAACGGAGTCTTCCCTTCTTCAGGAAGCCATCATAGTGGCGCATAATGAGGTGGGATTCGACCTGACGCATCGTGTCGAGCATAACGCCCACGATAATCAGGAGGCTGGTGCCGCCCATGAACGAGGCGACGATCCACGGGATCCGAAACTGCTGGGCCATCACGGTCGGCAGGACCGCGATCACCGTGAGGAACAAGGCGCCCGCCAGCGTGATACGCGTCATGGTCTTGTCCAGAAAATCCGCGGTCGGTCGGCCGGGGCGGATGCCGGGAACGTAGCCGCCGTACTTCTTCAAGTCATCCGCAATCTGGATGGGGTTGAACTGCGTGGCCACCCAGAAATACGAGAAGAAGAGAATCATCAACCCATAGAGGATGTTGTACGTCGGCGTTCCGTAGTAGAGATGCGCCGACAACTGTTTGAAGAAGTCCAGGGGAATCATGCTCAGCAACTTCGAGGGGAACATGAGAATGGCCTGCGCAAAGATGATGGGCATCACGCCGGAGTAATTGACCCGCAGGGGCATGTAGGTGCTCTGCCCGCCGTAAATCTTTCGCCCGATCACCCTCTTGGCATACTGCACGGGAATCTTCCTCTGAGCCTGCGTCACGGCAATGGTCCCGGCGACGACCAGGAAGATCATCACCAGCAGGCCGATGAGATGGAAAGGGCTGAACTGGGCCACGCCATCCACGGGCTTGAACATATTGACCGTGGCCTGAACCGCGTTGGGAAGGCGGCTGACAATACTGATCGTAATGATCAGGGATATCCCGTTGCCAATGCCCCGCGCGGTGATCTGTTCACCCAGCCACATCAGGAGCATCGTGCCCGTCGTCATGGTGATGACCGTCAGCAAGCGGAACCCCAGTCCCGGAATCATGACGATGTTGCGGTCGATCCCGAGGCTCTCGGGATGCTCCAGGGTGACAGCCATCGCATACCCCTGCACCAGACAGAGGAAAACAGTCAGGTAGCGGCCGTACTGCGTGATCTTCTGGCGGCCCGTATCTCCTTCGCGCGCCAGACGCTCAAGAGTGGGGATCACTGCCGTCAACAGCTGAAGAATGATCGACGCGCTGATGGACGGCATGATGCCCAGCGCGCCCACCGCGCAATTCTCCAAAGCGCCCCCGCTGAACAGGTCGAAGATCCCCAGAAGCCCCCCTCCCGCGGACGCCCTGATCTGGGCCATGAACTCCCGCAGAGCCACTGCATCCACGCCCGGCGTCGGAATGGCCGCGATCAGGCGAGCGATGAAAATGAGTCCGAACGTGAAGAAAATCCGCTGTCGCAACTCAGGAATCTTCAGACTGTTTGAAAACGCAGAGAGCATGAGGAGTTCGTTTCCCTGTTGTGCTACTTGACCACCTGGCAGGCGCCGCCGGCGGACTCGATCTTGGTCTTGGCGGATGCGCTAAACGCGTGAGCCTTCACCACCAGTTTCGTCTTCAGTTCTCCCCCGCCCAGAATCTTCACGAGTTGAACGGGACCGGATACAAGACCTTCCCGACGCAAAAGGTCGACCGTCACCTCGGTTCCTTCCTTGAACTTCGAAAGGGATCCGACGTTGACCGGCACGTACTCTTTCCCCGCCGAGCTGGTAAATCCGCGCTTCGGAATTCGCCGGATGAGACGCATCTGGCCGCCTTCAAAGGTCGGCTTGCGCTTGTGGCCCTTGCGGGACATTTGCCCCTTGTTGCCCTTCCCGGCCGTCCGGCCCTTGCCTGAAGATTCACCCCGGCCGACGCGCATGCGCCGCCGCTTGGAGCCCGGGGTCCTGGTCAATGTATGCAAGCTCAGTGTCATGATTAGACTTCCATTTTACGGACCGCGACCGCTTCCTCGCGCGATCTCAACTGTTCGAGCGCGGTGATCGTGGCCTTCACCACGTTAAGCTGGTTGCTGGAACCCAGCGACTTCGCCAGCACGTCGCGCACGCCAGCCAGGTCCAGAACCGCGCGCACGCCGCCGCCCGCGATCACGCCGGTACCCGGCGACGCCGGCTTCAGCAGGACCAGCGCCGCGCCGTATTTTCCCGTCACTTCGTGGGGAAGCGTCTGGTCCTTCATGGTCACGCGGAACATAGCCCGCTTGGCCTGCTCGGTGGCCTTGCGAATGGCATCCGCCACTTCGTTCGCCTTGCCAAGGGCATATCCCACGCTTCCCTTGCGGTCACCCACCACCACCAACGCGCTGAAACTGAAACGGCGCCCGCCCTTCACCACCTTGGCGCAACGGTTGACATGCACCACCCGCTCTTCCACTTCGCTCCGAGACTGGGTGTCCGCCGACATTGAGTGCCTCGCCATCGCTACTCCTTTAGAACTTTAAACCCACTTCACGAGCGCCGTCCGCCAGGGCTTTCACACGGCCCTTATAGGCGAATCCGCCCCGGTCAAAGACGACGCTCTCAATTCCCTTTTCCTTCGCCGCCTTGGCGGCCGCCTGGCCCAATTGCTTGGCAACGTCCACTGTGTTCTTGCCCTTGGCGGCCGACTTCACATCCTTGATCACCGTTGACGCGGAGGCCAGCGTTGCGGCGGACACGTCGTCAATGAACTGCACGTACATGTGCTTGTTGGAAATGAAAACACACATGCGAGGCTTCTCCGCGGTGCCTCTCACTTTCCGCCGCACCCTCAGGTGCCGGCGGGTACGATAATCTGTCCTGGTTCTAAGTTTCATGATGATTAAGCCACCGTCTTGCCGACCTTGCGCCGCACGTGTTCGCCCTTCAGCCTTACCCCCTTGCCCTTGTAGGGCTCCGGCGGGTAGAACGCCTTGATCCGGGCGCTGACCTCGCCGACCAAATGCTTGTCCGGCCCGCTCACGTTGATATTCGTGCCGTCGGCCACCTTCAGATCAACGCCCTCCGGAACCGTGAATTCGATGGGGTGCGAATACCCAAGAGCGAGGACCAGTTTCTTTCCCTGCAAATTCGCGCGGAACCCGACGCCCTGGATCTCCAGGTCCTTCGAGTATCCCTCATGCACGCCCTGAACCATGTTGGCGATCAGGCTGCGAGTTGTGCCGAAGACCGCCTTCGACTCCTTGTCCTCCCTGCTGCAGGCGAGTTCGACCCGACCGCCGTTGATCTTCACGGCAATATAGGGATGAACTTCACGGGACAGTTCCCCCTTGGGACCCTTGACCGTGACCTTGGATCCCTGAACATTCACCGTGACCCCCGCGGGTATCGCAACCGGTTTTCTGCCTATTCTCGACATTTCAGAATCCTCGTTTCAAAAGCACACGCTACCAGACGTAACACATGACCTCGCCGCCGGTCTTCGCGGAGCGCGCCTCCCGGTCCGTCATGATCCCCTGCGAAGTCGTCAAAATCGCAATGCCCATCCCACCCACCACCCTCGGGACATGGCTTGTCTGCACATACCGCCGCAGACCCGGCTTGCTGATTCGACGAAGCCCGCGGATCACCGGGACGCGGCCCGGACCGTACTTCAGATGAACGCGAAGGTTCTTCTTCCCCCCGCCCCCTTCCGTCATGAAATCCTTGATGAAGCCTTCCTTTTTGAGAACCCGCGCTATCTCGCTCTTCACCGAAGAGTGAGGCATCTGTACGACATCCAAGCCTGCCTGACTCGCATTGCGAATCCGCGTCAACATATCGGCGATCGGATCAGAAACACTCATGCTTTCTCCATCCTGAACTGGTTACCAACTGGCCTTGACCACGCCGGGAATCTTGCCCTCGGAGGCCAGCTCCCTGAAACAAATTCGGCAAAGCTGAAACTTGCGCATATACGCATGCTGTCTGCCGCAACGCCGGCACCGGTGATACTTCCGCGTGCTGAATTTCGGCGTCCGCTCCGCCTTCACCATCAATGAAATCTTAGCCAACGCACATCCTCCGTTCTTGAGCCGCTAGGCATTCTCGAACGGCATTCCCAGGAGCTGCAGCAGCTCGCGGGCATCGTCGTTCGTCTGCGCCGTCGTGACCATGGTTATGTCCATCCCCTGGATCTTCTTGACCTGATCCGGCTGGATTTCCGGAAACAACGATTGCTCCTTCAACCCCAGCGTGTAATTGCCCCGGCCATCAAACCCCTTTCGGGAAACGCCGCGAAAGTCTCGAATATGGGGAAGAACGGCCGAAATCAACCGCTCCAGGAAATCGAACATCATCGGCCCGCGCAGGGTCACCTTGGCGCCGATCGCCATCCCGGACCGCAGCTTGAAATTGGCGATGCTCTTGCGCGCGTGCGTGATCACCGGCTTCTGGCCCGTGATCTTCATCAGGTCATCGGCCGCCGCCTTCAACGCGTCTTTATCCGCGCTCGCGCTGACGCTCATGTTCACCACGATCTTCAGCAGACGCGGCATTTGCATCGGGTTTTTGTACCGGCCCGAATCGCGAAGTTTCTTCGCGACTTCCGTCTTGTTTTTTTCTTGGAGTTTCACCATGGGCTACCCATTCAGATTCACGTTATGCTTTCTTTGCCTTGCGGGCCTCAGCCTTATCTTCCGACTTCTTGTGCAGCTTGAGGTTCGAGATATGGACCGGCGCTTCCTTTTCGACAATCCCCCCCTTGGGGTTGTCCTGACTTTTCCGGAGATGCTTTTTGACAAAGTTAAAGCCTTCGACAATGGCGCGCTGGGACTCCGGAAACACCTGGAGAATCTTGCCTGTCTTCTTCGACGCGGCATCCTCTCCGCAGATCGCCTCCACAATGTCCCCTCGCTTGAACGGTATTTTCACTCGTGCGTGTGCGCTTTTCACTTAAATCACCTCGGGAGCCAGGGAAACCACCTTCATGTAGTTCTTCTCGCGTAATTCACGCGCCACCGGCCCAAAAATACGGGTGCCGCGCGGATTCTTCTCGTCGTCGATCAAGACCACCGCGTTGTGATCGAACTTCAGGAACGACCCATCCGGCCGGCGGATCGCCTGCTTGGTCCTCACAACCAACGCGTTGTGCACTTCGCCCTTCTTCACCATGCCGACCGGTTGCGCTTCCTTGATGGACACTTTGATAATGTCGCCGATGCGCGCAACCCGCTTTCGCTGGCCGAGCACATGGATACACTGGGCCCGGCGCGCACCGGTGTTGTCCGCCACATCCAAACTAGTTCTGGCTGCTATCATCCGAGTTCTCCAAGGCCGTTGCCTTGCCTTTCTTCAACACTTCCACCAGGCGCCACCGCTTCAGTTTGCTGAGGGGTCGGGTCTCCACAATCCGGACCACATCCCCCTTGCGCGCCTCGTTTTTCTCATCATGCGCGTAATACTTCTTCGACCGTTTGATCTCCTTGCCGTACGTGGGGTGCCTAAACCGGCGTTCGACGCCGACGACAACGGTCTTGTCCATCGAATCGCTGATCACGATGCCTTCGCGATTCTTTCGCACACCACGCTGACTCTTGCTGTCCATGTTCACCTACTTGGATTGGGTACGCTTACGCTCCTGCATGACGGTGAGAATCCGGGCCACCTCGCGCCGTAATTCGCGGATCCGGACCGCCTTTTCCAACTGGCCCGTCGACTGCTGCACGCGAAGATTGAAAAGCTCCTTCTTCGTCTCGTCGTACTTCTGACGCAGCTCCTCTTCCGTCAACTCTCTGTGTTCACTCGCCTTCATGCACACATCCATTGAAGTTAGTTATTTCCTCGCTTCAGAAACCGCGTTCGGATCGGCAGCTTCGTGGCGGCAATCCGAAGGGACTCCAGCGCCAGCGCTTCCGTCACGCCATCGATTTCAAACAGAACCCGCCCCGGCCTGACGACAGCCACCCACTTGTCCGTGGCGGCCTTTCCCTTGCCCATGCGGACCTCCAGGGGCTTCTTGCTGATCGGCTTGTCCGGGAAAACCCGAATCCACATCTTTCCCTTGCGTTTCAGGTTCCTGTTCACGGCCACGCGGCAAGCCTCAATCTGAATCGCCGTGAGCCAGACTCGCTCCAGCGCCTGGAGACCGTATTCGCCGAACTCCAGCGTGTTTCCGGACTGCGCAAAGCCCTTGCGGTTGCCCCGCTGGGACTTGCGGTACTTCACGCGTTTAGGCATAAGCGGCATGGGTCTTCTCCTTCACGGCCTCGACTTCTTCCTTCTTGCAGATCCAGACCTTGATGCCGATCTTGCCGGCCATCGTGTGCGCCTCGGCAAATCCGTACTGGACATTGGCCCGCAGGGTGTGCAGGGGCACCTTGCCCTCCTTGTACCACTCGCGCCGAGCCAGTTCAGACCCGCCAAGCCGCCCGCTCGCGTGAATCTTGATGCCCAGAACGCCCATTTCCATGGCCATCTGGATGGCGCGCTTCATGGCGCGGCGGAACGATACGCGGCGCTCCAACTGCAGCGTGATGTTCTCGGCGACAAGCTGCGCATTGGCGTCGGGATTCTTCACTTCCTTGATCTCAACGTAAATTTCCTTCTTCGTTTTCGCCGCAATATCCTCGCGCAGGCGCTCGATGTCCTGCCCCTTGCGGCCGATCACGATCCCCGGCCGGGCCGTGAACACGGTCACTCGGGCGCGGTTCGCGTAGCGTTCAATGATGACTTCCGGTACCGCCGCGTCCTTCAGGCGCGCCTTCACGAGATCGCGGATCATCAGATCCTCGTGAAGAAGACTCCCGAATTCCTTCTTGTCCGAATACCAGCGGGAGCGCCAGTCCTTGTTGACGGACACCCTGAATCCAATCGGATTTACTTTCTGGCCCAAGGCCGGTCTCCTTTCCTGCAAAAAGCCTGCTTATTTTGCCGACGGTTTTTCATCCGTCAACGTTATCTTTACGTGACTCATCCTTCGTATGATCGGGCGAACCATTCCGCGCGATCGCGGCCAGAACCGCCTCATCTGCGGGCCGTGCTCGATTCGCGCCGTTTTAACGAAAAGGTTCTCAGCCGACAGCTTCGCGTTGTTTTCCGCGTTCGCAATCGCCGACTTCAGTGTTTTCCGGATGTAGAACGCCGCCTTGCGCTCGCTGAACTCCACGATTTTCAGCGCGTCGGACACCGGAAGTCCTCTCAAGGCGCGCGCCAGATCTCTGGCTTTGGAGGGCGTCAGTCTTACAAACTTGGTTGTCGCTTGAATTTCCATCGGTCTTACCTCAAATCTCGGGCGGCGCTCCCTACTTCAGCGCGATCACCTTGTCTGTCGCCGCGCCGTGTTTCCGGAACACCCGGGTCGGCGAAAACTCGCCCAAGCGGTGCCCGACCATATTTTCCGTCACGAAAACGGATGTGAATGTCTTGCCGTTATGAACCGAGAAGGTCAGCCCGACAAACTCCGGCAAAATCATGGACCGGCGCGACCACGTCTTCAGGGGGGTCTTCTGCCCGGACCGGATCATGGCCTCGGCGCGCTTCAACAGTTTCGCGTCTACAAACGGACCCTTTTTGATCGAGCGACTCATGGCTTACTTCTTCCTCCGCTGAATGATGAACCGGCCGGAAGGCTTCCGGCGGCAACGCGTCTTCTTTCCCTTCGCCAACTTGCCCCACGGGGAACGCGGATGGCCGCCGCCGGAGGTCCTGCCCTCGCCGCCGCCCATGACGTGATCGACCGGGTTCATGGCCACACCGCGAACGGTCGGACGCCATCCCAGCCAGCGCTTGCGTCCCGCCTTGCCGAGCGAAATGTTCTCGTGTTCCAGATTGCCGACCTGTCCAACCGTGGCATAACACTGAACGTTGATCATCCGGATTTCGCCCGACGGAAGCCGCACATGCGCGTGTTCACCCTCGCGCGCCATGATCTGGGCCGCCATCCCGGCGCCGCGGACCAATTGGCCGCCGCGTCCCGGATGCATCTCGATATTGTGAATCGGGGTGCCCAACGGAATCTCGGACAGAGGAAGCGCATTCCCCTCCAGGGCCTCGGCGTTCGGACCGGACACGATGGTGGAGCCCACCTTCAGCCCGTTCGGAGCCAAAATGTAGCGCTTGTCGCCGTCCGCATAGAACAGCAGAGCGATGCGGGCGGATCGATTCGGATCATATTCGATCGCCGCGACCTTGGCGGGAACATCGTGCTTGTTCCTCTTGAAGTCGATGATGCGGATAAAGCGTTTGTGCCCTTTTCCGCGATGGCGCACCGTGATCCGCCCCATCGAGTTACGGCCCGCAGTGGCCTTCTTCCGCACAATCAGGGCCTTCTCAGGATGTTTCTTCGTGATCTCCTCGAACGAAGGACCCACGGTGTACCGCAGGCTCGCGGTCGTCGGTCTATATGTCTTCAAACCCATGGCTGCATTTCCTCTTACGTGAGATCGATCTTGTCGCCCTCTTTCAGCGTCACCACGGCGCGCTTCCACGCCGCCGTCATCCCATAATTCATCGAGCGGAGGCGCTTCTGCTTGCCCCGCCGGTTCATGGTGTTGACCTTGGTCACCTTGACATTGAAAATCTTTTCGACGGCGTTCTTGATCTCAATCTTGTTGGCGGACGGATCCACCCGGAAGAGATACTGGTTATCCCGCTCCGTCAGATGAGTTCCCTTCTCTGTCAAAAGCAACTTGCGGATAATCGTACGGCCTTCCTTCATGAGGCTCTCCCCGACTGATTCTTCAGACGCTCTTCGAACTGGGCCATGGCATCCTGGCTGACCAGCATCTTCGGATACCGCAGCACCTGGTAGGTATGAACACCGGCCGCGGTCGCCACCTCGACATTCGGAATGTTTCGGGCGGCCAACTGCACGTTCTTTTCCGGAGCGCCAAGGACCAACAGAGCCCCCCGCCCCATCTTCAGCTTGCTCAAGACGGCCACAATGCTCTTCGTCTTCGGCACGGACACCGTCAACCGGTCCACGAGAACCACATCGCCCGAAACCACCCTCTCGCTGAACGCACGACGGAATGCCAGGCGCAGGGTCTTCTTGTTGACGCGCTTCCCGTACTTCTTGGGATGCGGGCCAAACACGACGCCGCCGCCGCGCCAGACCGGAGACCGGATCGAGCCGACGCGCGCACGGCCGGTGCCCTTCTGCCGCCACGGCTTGCTGCCGCCGCCGGACACAAGGCCGCGGGTCTTCGTCGAAGCCGTCCCCGCCCTGAGCCCCACCTGATACGCCTCCACCGCGTCATGCACGGCCTGGGTACCCTTCTTCAGTTCCAGCAACTCGTCGGCGAGGTTGTACTCGCCAACACGGTCGCCCTTCATATTGTAAATGGGTAGCTTGCTCATGGTTATTTCGCCGCCGCCTTCGATGCCTTTTTCAACGCCCTGCGCACGATCAGAATGCCGCCGTTCGGACCCGGGATCGCCCCGCGCACGAGCAGGACGCCGTCTTCGCCGCGCACTTGGACCACTTTCAGGTTCTGGGTCGTCGCCCTCACGTTGCCCATGTGCCCCGGCATGCTCTTGTTCTTGAACACGCGCGCCGGCCATGTGCGGTTGCCGATGGCGCCGCCCTGCCGATGAAAACGCGAGCCGTGCGACAACGGACCGCCCGCGAATTTGTGGCGCCTGATGTTGCCGGCAAAACCGCGGCCCTTCGTCGTCCCGATCACATCCACGTGCGTGGCCCCGTCAAAAATCTGCACCGTAACCACGTCGCCGACTTTGGCATCCTCGCCCTTCGCAAGCCGGATCTCGCGCACGAACTGCTTGGGCGTCGTCCCGGCCTTCTTGCAGTGTCCCCGCAGAGCCTTGGTCGCGCGTTTCTCCGTTTTTTCCTGGAAGCCCAACTGAACGGCTTCGTACCCGTCCGCCGCGCTCTTCCGCTGAAGGACAACGCACGGCCCCGCCTGGATCACGGTCACGGGCACATGAGTCCCGTCCTCGTCAAACACGCGGGTCATCCCGATTTTTTTTCCGATCAATCCTTGCATGGTCGCACTCAAATTTTAATGGTGATATCGACGCCCGCCGGCAGATTGAGCTTCTTCAACTCGTCCACCGTCTTGGCTGTGGGGTCGATGATATCCAACAGCCGCTTGTGAGTCCTGATTTCAAACTGCTCCATGGACTTCTTGTCCGAATGCGGACTGCGGTTCACGGTGTACCGCTCTGTCCGTGTCGGCAGAGGGATGGGACCGGCGACGCGCGCGCCGGTGCGCTTCGCGGTCTCGACGATGTCGCCTGCGGACTGGTCCAACACGCGATGATCGTAAGCTTTCAGACGTATTCGTATGCGTTGCCCGTTCATACTCAACCTTTACCGATTTAGTAAGCTCTGCTGTATCGTTTCCGGAACAATTTCGAAACAATGAGGCTCCATCGTGTAGCTCGCGCGACCCTTGGTCAGCGAACGCAACGAGGTGGCATAGCCAAAAAGCGCCGCCAGAGGAACATCCGCGTTGATGATCTGCGCGGACTCGCTCGCCTCAATCTCTTTCACCCGCCCCCGCCGGCCACTGACATCCCCGAGCACATCGCCCAGGTACTCCTCGGGCGTAATGATCTCGAGTTTCATGATCGGCTCCAAGAGAACCGGCTGCGCCGCCAGGACGGCTTCCCTCACCGCCAACACGGCCGCCGAACGAAAAGCCATCTCCGTCGAATCCACCGGATGGCAACTGCCGCCGGTCACTTTCACGAGGATGTCGATCAGGGCGTAATTCCCCACCACACCCGTGAGCAGCGCGTCGCGAATTCCCTCGACGACCGCAGTCCTGAACTCATGCGGAATCAGGTCGCTCGAGACATCGAACTCGATCCGGTTGCCCGCGCCGCGCGCCGCGGGGAAGACTTCGACCACCACGTGTCCGTACTGGCCGCGTCCGGCAATTTCGCGCTGGAACACATGCTCGCCCCGGGACGCGGTCTGAATCGTCTCGCGGTACGCCACCATCGGCTGGCCCGCGTTCGCCTGGACCTTGAATTCGCGGAACATCCGGTCCTTGATAATCTCCAGGTGCAACTCGCCCATTCCCTTGATCAGCGTCTGCCCCGTCTCCGCATCGGCCGATATCCGGAAGGTGGGGTCCTCCGCCGCCAGGCTGTCAAGGGCATCATTCATCCTCTCCCGGTCCGCCTGGGTCTTCGGCTCAATGGCCATGGCGATGACCGGTTCGGGAAATTCAATTCTCTCCAGGGCAATCGGCTGGTTCTCCGCGCAAAGCGTGTCGCCCGTGGTGATCTGCTTCAACCCGGCGATGCCGCCAATCTCACCGGCATAGAGCGCTTCAACCTCTTCGCGATGATTCGCATGAAGCTCGACGATCTTGCCCAGACGCTCCCTCTTCTGGGTGCGCGGGTTGTAGACATTCTGGCCCTTCTTGAGAACCCCGGAATACACGCGGACAAAGGAAAGCCGTCCCACATACGGATCAGTCGCAATCTTAAAGGAAAGAGCGCTCAACGGTTCGAAGTCGCTGACTTCACGGCTCAAGGTCTGTTGCGTCTTTGGGTGATGCCCCTGAACGGGGGGCACATCGACGGGCGCCGGAAGATAATCCACCACGGCATCGAGCAACGGCTGAATGCCCTGATTGTGGAGGGAACTGCCGCAGGTCACCGGAACCAAAACACCCGCCAGCACGGCCCGGCGAATCCCCTGCTTCAAGAGCTGCGCGGAAACGTCGGGATGTTCCAGATAGGCTTTCAGAACGGCTTCGTCTCTTTCCGCCACCGCTTCAACCAGTTCGGAACGGGCCTTCTCGGCCGCACGAGAGAGATCCTGAGGAATATCCTGTTCCTTCACCGTGACGCCGAACGAGGCCTCGTCAAAGGACTGCGCGCGCATGTTGACGAGATCGACCACCCCCTTGAAATGATCCTCCTCGCCCCACGGAATCTGAATCGGTACAGCCGGGGCGGCCAATCGCTCGCGCAACTGCAGGACCACCCGGTCGAAACGGGCGCCCATGCGATCCATCTTGTTCACAAACGCGAGACACGGAACCTTGTACTTCTGGGCCTGGCGCCAGACGGTCTCGGATTGGGGCTGAACACCGCCCACCCCGCAGAAAATACCGATCGCCCCATCGAGAGCCCGAAGACAACGCTCCACCTCGACCGTGAAGTCAACATGCCCCGGAGTATCGATGATGTTGATCTGATGATCCCTCCAGAAACAGGTTGTCGCGGCGCTCGTGATCGTGATGCCCCGTTCCTGCTCCTGAACCATCCAATCCATGGTGGCCGTGCCGTCGTGGACTTCGCCCATCTTGTAGACGCGGCCGGTGTAATACAGCATGCGCTCCGTCGTGGTCGTCTTGCCCGCGTCGATATGCGCAACAATCCCGATGTTGCGGATATTGGACAGACCACGGCGGCGACCCGGCGCTTCACGCGACGGAGCTGCATTCGCCGTTTTTTGACCTTTAGACTGTTCCACCACGGTAACCATGAATCATCCTAACCGGACCTACCATCTGTAATGGGCAAACGCCTTGTTCGCCTGAGCCATCTTGTGCGTGTCGTCGCGCTTCTTGATGGCATTGCCCTGATTCTTCTGCGCATCCAGAACCTCGAGCGCCAGGGCCTTCGGCATGGACACGCCCTTGCGGCCCCTCGCGTAATCCAGAAGCCACCGGAACGCCAGAGCGAGCTGCCTCTCGGGCGCCACCTCCACGGGCACCTGATACGTCGCACCGCCCACGCGGCGGGACTTCACTTCCAGGCGCGGCTTCACATTATCGATTGCCTGGGTAAAGACCTGTAGAGGGTCTTCCTGAGTCGCCTGCGCTATCTGGTCAAACGCACTGTACACAATGCGCTCGGCGATGGACTTCTTGCCCCGCTCCATCATGCTGTTGATGAGCCGGCCCACCATCTCATTGCCGTAACGTGTATCCGGCCTTACCGATCGTTTTTCAGCTCTGCGTCTTCGCGACATCGTTGCTTATCCTTGTTTAGCCACCTTGGCCCCGTACTTCGACCGACCACGCTTCCTGTTCTCCACGCCCAGACAATCGAGCGTGCCGCGAACGATATGGTAACGAACACCCGGCAGATCCTTCACGCGACCGCCCCGGACCAGCACCATGCTGTGTTCCTGCAGGTTGTGCCCCTCGCCGGGAATGTACGCGGTCACTTCCTGACCGTTCGTCAATCTCACGCGCGCCACCTTGCGGAGCGCTGAATTCGGTTTCTTCGGCGTCTGCGTCTTGACCAGAAGACATACGCCCCGCCGCTGCGGACACTTCGACAAGGCCGGGGATTTCCCCTTCTTCTGAATCGGACTTCGGCCGCTTCGTACTAACTGATTAATGGTCGGCATACCTCAACCCTCTCTTGAACACATGAGCGCGAGAACCTATCAAAGCCTCCAACGCCTTACAATAGTGACCTTAACTTTCCGGCGATTTTTTTACCTCCGCCAGAACGTCGCCCAGCAACTCCTCAGTCGGGATCGGCTCTCCGAGCGGAACCAGTTTGATGTTCCGGTACATCGGGAATCCGGTTCCCGCCGGGATCAGATGCCCCATGATCACATTCTCCTTGAAGCCGCGCAGGTGATCCACGCGCCCCAGGGTCGCCGCATCCGTGAGGATGCGCGTCGTGTCCTGGAAGGAGGCTGCGGAAATGAAGCTGTCGGTTTCCAGCGAGGCCTTGGTAATCCCCAGGAGCACGGGAGATGCCTCCGCCGGACGCTTCCCTTCGGCGACCGCCTTCTGGTTGACGTCCTGGAACAGCTGCCTCTCCACCTGCTCGCCCCAGAGGAAGTCGGTGTCGCCCGGATCGGTGATGCGGACCTTGCGGAGCATCTGGCGCACGATGATCTCGATGTGCTTGTCGTTGATCTCGACGCCCTGCAGCCGGTACACGTCCTGCACCTCGTTCACCAGGTACTCCTGCAATTCCTGCGGGCCGCAGACCTCAAGGATTTCCTGGGGAACCACAGGACCTTCCGTCAACTGCTGTCCCTTGCGGACATGGTCGCCCTGGAACACAACCACGTGCTTGCCCATCGGAATGAGATGCTCTTCCTGATCTCCGGTGGAAGGGTCCTTGACCAGCAGCTTGCGGCGTCCGCGCGCCGTGCCTGCGAACTCGACGATGCCGTCGATCTTCGATATCTCCGCGGTGTCTTTCGGACGGCGCGCCTCGAACAGCTCCGCGACGCGCGGAAGACCGCCTGTGATGTCCTTCGTGCGCATGACCTTTCGAGGCGTCCTGGCCAGTTTCGCGCCGGCAACGACCTCGTCGCCCTTGGAGACCATCACATGCGCGCCGGACGGGATCGAGTAGAGGCACAGCACGGCCTTGGTCTTGGGATCCTTCACGACAATCCGCGGATGCAGATCTTCCTTGTGCTCCACGACCACCGTGCCTTCCAGTCCGGTGGACTCGTCCACCTCCTTGCGGACCGTCACGCCCTCGATGAAATCGTGGAGTTCCACGACCCCCGCGTGCTCGGACAGAATCGGCACGTTGTACGGGTCCCACTTTACGAAGCTCTGGCCCTTCTTGACCTCGCCTCCGTCCGGGACCGAGATCATCGCGCCGATGACGACACTGTGGCTCTCCAGCTCGCGGCCTTCCTTGTCGTAAATGCTCACGAATCCGTTCTTGTTGAGCACAATAAAGCTGACCCCGTCCTTCTCCGTGGTCTGCACGGTGCGCAGTTCCTGATACCGCACGACCCCGTTGTTCTTGGCGATGATCTGCGGTTGCTTGAACACGGCGCTCGCGGTGCCGCCGATGTGGAACGTACGCATGGTCAGCTGCGTGCCCGGTTCGCCGATGGATTGCGCCGCGATAATGCCCGTGGCTTCGCCCAGGGCAATCATCTTGCCGGTCACCAGATTCCTTCCGTAGCACTTGGCGCAACAGCCCCGCCGCGACTCGCACGTCAGCACGCTGCGGATCTTGATGGACTCCATGCCCGTGGTGTTGATCTTCTCCACGGCCTTCTCGTCAATCTCCTGCCCTGCCGCGACAATAATCTCGCCGGTCCGGGGGTCCTTGATGTCATCCAGGGTGGTGCGGCCGAGAACTCGCGTCGCCACCGGAACGACCTCCTCGTCGCCGTCGTAGATCGACTTCATGTCGATGCCGTTCAGGGTATTGCAGTCCTGCTCGACGATGATCACATCCTGTGCCACGTCGACGAGTTTGCGGGTCAGGTAGCCCGAGTCGGCCGTCTTGAGCGCCGTATCCGCCAGCCCCTTGCGGGCGCCGTGCGTACTGATGAAGTACTCGAGCACGCTGAGGCCCTCGCGGAAGTTCGACAGGATCGGGCTTTCGATGATTTCGCCGGAGGGCTTGGCCATCAGTCCGCGTATGCCTGCGAGCTGGCGGATTTGCTGCCGGTTGCCGCGCGCGCCGGAGTCCACCATCATGAACAGCGGATTCACGTCGTCGCGATTCTCATTGTATTCCATCGAGCGGAACATCGCGCCGGAAATCTCGTCCATCGCGTGGGTCCAGACGTCGATGATCTTGTTGTACCGCTCCCCGTCCGTAATCACGCCCTTGCGGTACTGGTCTTCGACTTCCTTCACCTGCTGGCCGGCCTGGACAATGATCTTCGGCTTGTCGTCCGGAACGATCATGTCTTCCATGCCGATCGAAATTCCCGCGAGCGTCGCATGCTCAAAGCCCATGGCTTTCAGGCGGTCCAGCACGCGAACGGTTTCCTCGTGACCGATGATCTGATAGCACTGCCAGAGGAGTTCCTCGAGGCGCTTCTTCGGCACGGGCGCATTCCAGAACCCGAGGGTTTCCGGCCATATCTCGTTGAAGAACACGCGGCCGACGGTCGTCGTGATCACGGAGACCTTGGAATTACCGTACTTGGTCTCGCGCTTGTAGTCCGGGTTGCGGAAACGAATCCGGTCGTGAATCTTCAGGGCGCCGTCGTCGAACGCGGTATGCACTTCGGCCGCGTCGCCCAGGATCGGCAGATGCTCAATCTCGTTCTGGCCCGGCTTCATCTGGCGCTGGCGAATCCGGTCGCGCTGCGACTCGATCGTCAGGTAGTAACAGCCCAGCGCGATATCCTGGGTCGGCGTGGTGATCGGCTTGCCGCTCGACGGCGAAAAGATGTTGTTCGGCGCCAGCATGAGCAGGCGCGACTCCAACTGGGCCTCGACCGACAGCGGCACATGCACGGCCATCTGGTCGCCGTCGAAGTCCGCGTTGTAGGCCGTGCACACCAGCGGGTGAATCCGAATCGCCTCGCCCTCGATCAGGGTGGGCTCAAACGACTGGATACTGAGCCGGTGAAGCGTCGGCGCGCGGTTCAACATCACGGTGTGACCCTTGGTCACCTCTTCGAGGATATCCCACACCTCGTTCGCCTCGCGCTCGATCATCTTTTTCGCGCTGCGCACGGTGTGGACGATCCCCATTTCCTTGAGCCGGCGGATGATAAAGGGCTCGAACAGAACCAGCGCCATCTTCTTCGGCAAACCGCACTGCCGGAGCGTGAGTTCGGGACCGATCACGATCACGGAACGGCCGGAGTAGTCCACGCGCTTGCCCAGAAGGTTCTGGCGGAAGCGGCCCTGCTTGCCGCGAAGCATATCGCTCAGGGACTTCAGCGGGCGGTTGCCCGCGCCCGTCACGGCGCGGCCATGACGGCCGTTGTCGAACAGCGCGTCCACCGCTTCCTGAAGCATGCGCTTCTCGTTGCGAATGATGACATCCGGCGTCTTCAGCAGAAGCAGGTTTCGCAGACGGTTGTTGCGGTTGATGACCAGGCGGTACAGATCGTTCAGGTCGGACGTGGCGAACCGGCCGCCTTCCAGAGGAACAAGGGGGCGCAGGTCCGGAGGAATGACGGGAAGCACTTCCAGCACCATCCACTCGGGCCGCGTGCCGTTCGAGCGGAAAGCGTCCAGAACCTTCATCCGCTTGGTCAGCTTCTTGCGCGTCTGCTTGCTGCGCGTGGCTTCCATCTCGAGTTCGAGCTGGACCAGCGTCTCTTCGATATCAATCGTCTTCATCAGGTCGCGGATGCCCTCCGCGCCCATCTTCGCCGTGAAGCTCTCGCCGTACTTTTCCTGCGCTTCGCGGTACTCCATCTCGCTGAGGAGCTGCTTTTCCTTCAACGGGGTATCGCCGGCATCCGTGACAATGTAATCCTCGTAGTAGAGGACGCGCTCCAGATCGCGGCCGCTGATATCCAGGACCAGGCCGATCCGGCTGGGCGTACACTTGAAGAACCAAATGTGGGACACGGGCACCGCCAGTTCGATGTGGCCCATGCGCTCCCGGCGCACACGGGCCAAGGTGACCTCGACACCGCAACGGTCGCAGATCACGCCCTTGTGCTTGATGCGCTTGTACTTGCCGCAACTGCACTCCCAATCCTTGGTCGGACCGAAAATGCGCTCGCAGAAGAGACCGCCCTTTTCGGGCTTGAAGGTCCGGTAATTGATCGTCTCCGGATTCTTGACCTCTCCCTTGCTCCAAGAGCGGATCGTCTCCGGCGACGCGAGTGAAATACTCGCCAGGTCGAATCCGTTCTGCGGCTCCATCCCCAGAATCTGTTCTGTGCTGGTTTCTGTCACCGTCATCTCCCTCATCAAATGCTTCGTCTTTCGTTTTCGTCGGCCTTGCGGACCTGAATGTCGAGGGCAAGGCTCTGCATTTCCTTCATCAAGACGTTGAAGGACTCCGGCCTGCCGGCCTCGAGGGTGTTCTCCCCCTTCACGATCGATTCATAGATCTTCGTGCGCCCGGAAACGTCGTCGCTCTTGACCGTGAGGAGTTCCTGGAGCGCGTACGCCGCGCCGTAGGCCTCCATGGCCCAGACCTCCATTTCGCCGAACCGCTGACCGCCGTACTGGGCCTTGCCGCCGAGAGGCTGCTGGGTGACCAGCGAGTACGGGCCGACCGCGCGGGCATGAATCTTGTCGCTGACCAGGTGGTGCAGCTTCAACATGTAGATGGAGCCCACCACGATGCGCTGGTCGAAGGGTTCGCCCGTGCGCCCGTCGTACAGGTGGGTCTTTCCGTCCTTGGCGACGCCCGCCTCACCCAGCATCTCGCTGATTCTCTTTTCCGACACGCCGTCGAAGACCGGTGTCTCCGCGTACAGGCCCAGCATCTTGCAGGCCATTCCCAGATGCGTCTCGAGAACCTGGCCCACGTTCATACGCGAGGGCACGCCGAGCGGATTGAGGACGATTTCAACCGGCGTTCCATCCGGCATGAACGGCATATCCTCTTCCGGAACGATCTTCGCGATCACGCCCTTATTGCCGTGGCGGCCCGCCATCTTGTCGCCCACCGAAAGTTTCTTCTTGCTGGCGACATACACCTTCGCCTGCTTGATGATGCCCGGATCGACATCGTCGCCGCTTTCGATCCGGTCCATCGCCCGCTCCTGCTCAAGCTCGAGTTCCGCGAACTTATGGCTGAACTCATGGATAATGCCCTGGATCTTGATCTGGATGGGGCTCGGATCGATCTCGATGTTGTTGTACGCGGCCGCCAGCTTGCGCAACAGCGTCTTCGTGATCTTGCGGTTGGCCGGGATAATGATCTCGCCGGTTTCCACGTTCATCACATCGAGCGGAATCTTCTCGCCTAGGAGAATGTTGCTCAGCGCCTCGGTCAAATCCTCGGTCAACTGCTGCTTCTTCTCCTTATACTCTTCCTGGATGCCCTTCGTCTGCTTGCGCCGCGCGCCCGGCGTCAATTTCGTCCGGGTCACTTCCTTGCGCGACGAAACCTTGACCCCCATGACAATGCCGTACGTTCCACTGGGAACCGTCAGCGAGGTGTCGCGAACGTCCGCCGCCTTCTCGCCGAAGATCGCGCGGAGAAGACGCTCTTCCGGAGCCAGTTCCGTCTCGCTCTTGGGCGTGATCTTGCCCACGAGGATATCGCCGGGTTTCACCTCGGCGCCGACCCTGACCACGCCGTCGTGGCCCAGATTCTTGAGAGCCTCCTCGCCGACATTCGGAATGTCGCGGGTGATTTCCTCGGCGCCGAGTTTCGTGTCGCGCGCGCCGCATTCAAACTCCTCGACATGGATCGACGTGAACACGTCCTCGCGAACCAGCTTCTCGCTGATCAGGATGGCGTCTTCGAAATTATAGCCGCACCACGGCATGAACGCGACCAGCACGTTGTGCCCCAGCGAAAGCTCGCCCTGGCACGTGGCCGGCCCATCCGCCAGGACATCGCCCTTCTTGATCCGCTGGCCCAGCTTGACGATCGGTTTCTGGTTGATGCAGGTTCCGGCGTTCGAGCGCATGAACTTGCGCAACTCGTACACCTGGTAATCCTCTTTCGAGGTCTTCTTGGTCGGCATCTCGCCGTCCTTGGAGATCACAACCTTGTCCGCGGAGACATAGGCGACCTTGCCCGGCTGCTCGGCCAGGACCATGACGTGCGAATCGCGCGCCACGCGCGCCTCGACGCCCGTCGCCACGTAGGGACGCTCGCTGACCAGCAGCGGAACCGCCTGCCTCTGCATGTTCGAACCCATGAGCGCGCGGTTGGCGTCGTCGTGCTCGAGGAACGGGATCAGACCCGCCGCCACGCTGACGAGCTGCTTGGGCGAAACGTCCATGTAGTTGACGCGGTCCTTCGTGACTTCCAGGAAGTCGCCGCGGTAACGCACGGACACCGTCTCACTGGTGAACCGGCCCTTGTCATCAATGGGCGAATTGGCCTGCGCGATGATGAAATTCTCCTCGCGGTCCGCGGTCAAATAATCGACCTGCTCGGTCACCCGGCCGTTCTCGACCTTGCGATACGGGCTCTCAATGAACCCGAACTCGTTGACGCGGGCATACATGCTGAGCGAGGAAATCAAACCGATGTTCGGACCTTCCGGCGTCTCGATCGGGCAGATGCGCCCGTAATGGCTCGAATGCACGTCACGGACTTCGAATCCCGCGCGCTCCCGGCTCAAGCCTCCCGGACCCAGGGCGCTCAGGCGGCGCTTATGCGTCAACTCGGCCAGAGGATTGGTCTGGTCCATAAACTGGCTGAGCTGGCTGCGGCCGAAGAAGTCGCGGATGACGGCGGCCAAGGCCTTCGGATTGATCAGTTTCTGCGGCGTGAGCTTTTCGACGGATGTGTCGAAAATCGTCATGCGCTCCTTGACCAGACGCTCTGTGCGGGCAAGCCCCAGACGGCACTGGTTCTCCAGCAGTTCCCCGACCGTACGGACACGGCGGCTGCCGAGATGGTCGATGTCGTCCACGGTGCCTTCGCCGCGGCGCAGGCTGACGAGGTACTTGATCGAAGCAATCAAGTCCTCTTTTTCCAGGACGCGGGAGTCCTTGTTCTTCTCCAGCCCGAGCTTCTGAACAATCTTATAGCGGCCCACGCGGCCGAGATCGTAGCGGCGCGGGTCGAAGAAAACGCGCTTCAGGAGCTGCTTGGCGTTGGAAATGGTCGGCGGATCGCCCGGGCGCAGACGGTGATAGATGTCCTTCAGCGCGTCTTCGTTGGACCGGGTCGGATCCTTCTGGACACTCTTCAGGATCAGGCCCTCGTCCCAGGACACGTTGACGACCTCGACATGGCTGAACTTGGCGGCTTTCATCTGCTTGACCAGGTCCTTCGTCAGCGGGTCGTACCGGCGGGCAAGAATCGTCTTCGAATCGCCGTCGATGATGTCATCCTTGACGACGCGATGCACGAGCTTGTCCTCATCCACAGGATCCTTCAGAGAGATCTTCTCGAAGGTATAGAAAAGGCCAAGCAACTCCTCATCCGTTCCGAAGCCCAAGGCTCGAAGGAACGTCGTCGCCAGGAACTTCCGGCGGCGTTTTTTCCGGTCCAGGTAGATCTGCAGGAGGTCGGAGGTGTCAAACTGAACCTCGATCCAGGACCCGCGGTCCGGAATGATCCGGAACGAGTACAGGATCGATCCGTTCGCATGAACGCTCTGCTCGAAGCAGATGCCCGGAGACCGGTGCAACTGGCTGACGACAACGCGTTCGGCGCCGTTGATGATGAAGGTGCCCTGCACGGTGATCAGGGGAATCTCGCCCATGTAGACGTCTTCTTCCCTGACCTCCTTGCCCTCGCGCAGACGGAAGGTGACGTACAAGGGCGCCGCATAGGAATGGCCTTCCTTCAAGCACTCGATCGGAGTCATCTTCGGCTCAGTGATCTCATACTTGACGAAGTCCAGCGCGCATTGTCCGTCGTAGCTCTCGATCGGGAACACTTCCTTGAAGACAGCCTGAAGGCCGACCATCTTCCGCTTGCTCGGCGAAACAGGCATCTGAAGGAAGTCCTTGTACGAATTACACTGGATCTCGATGAGATCCGGCAATTCGAGCACATCAGACAGCTTGCCAAAACGTATTCTTTCAGCCATGCCGCACCTTCAGACTTAGCTTGTTGGGGATCGTTCATCCGCGCGAGCCCTGGACCCGCGCGGAACACCTTCACGCCGCCGGGTTACTTGACTTCGACTTTGGCACCCGCGGCTTCAAGCTGAGCCTTGATTTTATCAGCCTCTTCCTTGGACACGCCTTCCTTGACCGGTTTCGGAGCGGAATCAACCAGATCCTTGGCTTCCTTCAGCCCGAGGGAGGTGATCGCCCGGATTTCCTTGATGACCGCGATCTTGTTCGTCCCCGCCGCAGCCAGCACGACATCGAACTCGGTCTTCGCTTCCGCCGGAGCCGCACCCGCCGCGCCCGGAGCCGCCGCTGCAACTGCCACAGGAGCCGCCGCCTTGACGCCCAGCTTGTCTTCCAGCGCCTTCACCAGGTTCGACAGTTCCAGAACGGAAATCCCCTGGATCCAATCGATAAATTCAGCCGCCTTGCCTTCCACTTTCACTTCTGCTTGTGCATTTTCTGTCATGATCTAGTCCTCCACATCTTCACGACCACCGCCCACGCGGGCATACGGGTCATTAAGCTGCTTGTTCCTTTTTCTCCTGTATTGCTTTGATCACGTATACCACGCTCGCGACCTTCTGCTGCAACACGCCAACCAGCTGCGTTAGAGGCGCCGCAATGGTACCGACCAGTGTTGCAAGAAGCACTTCCCGGCTCGGCAGGCCGGCCAAATGCTGGACATCGGCCGCCGTCAACACGGCCCCCTGCAGGGCGCCGATCTTGATTTCCGGTAAATTGTTTTCCTTAACGAAATCCTTGAGGACTTTCGCGGCCTGGACCACGTCGCCCTTCCCGTAGATCATGGCGGAAGGCCCCGCAATGCCCTTTTCCAGCGCCGGCAACGACAGCTCGTTCGCCACGCGCTTGAACATGCGGTTTTGGATGACCTGAAACTGGGCCTCGACACCGCCCAACCGTTTCTTGAGGTCTTCCGTCTTTCCCACACTCAAGCCGCGGTAATCGGCGACAATGAGGAAGGTCGAATCCTTCACCTTGCTTCGCAACTCTTCGATAATGGATGTTTTTTCCGCTCTCATCAACGTCTCCTCGGGATCCCCTACGCCGACGCCACCTCGCCCAGGTCAATGTGAAGTCCCGGCCCCATCGTGGAACTGACCGTACACCGCTTGATATAAACCCCCTTCGCCGCCGGCGGCTTGGCGGCACTGACCGCCGCAATCACCGCCTTGCCGTTCTCCACCAGCGCCTCCGCTTTGAACGAAAGCTTCCCGAACGGCACCATGACGTTGCCGTTGCGGTCCATGCGGAACTCGACGCGGCCGGCCTTGCACTGCTGCACCGCCGCGGCGGTATCCTCCGTGACCGTCCCGGTCTTCGGGTTGGGCATCAGCCCGCGGGGACCGAGCACTTTGCCGAGCTTGCGGACTTCCTTCATGGCGTCCGGGGTCGCCACGGCGACATCGAACTCCAGCCATCCGCCTTGCACCTTCGTGATCAGATCCTCGTAGCCCACGAACTCGGCGCCGGCTTCCTTCGCCGCATCGGCCGCGGGACCCTTGGCGAACACGAGCACGCGAATCTTCTTTCCCAATCCATGAGGAAGCACCACGGTGGAGCGCACGACCTGATCGGACTGCGTGGGATCCACGCCCAGACGGAACGCGATTTCGGCGGTCTCGTCGAACTTGACCCGGACATTGCTCTTCAGAAATTCGATGGCGTCGAAGAGCTTGTAGTACTTCTCGGCGTCCACCTTCTCTTTGACCGCGCGGTATTTTTTTCCGTGAGCCATGGCTACTCCACCTCAATTCCCATGCTGCGCGCCGTTCCCTCGATCAGGCGAACCGCGCGTTCCAGCTCTTTGGCGTTAAGATCCTTATCCTTCTGCTTGGCAATCTCCATGACCTGCTGGCGTGTCACTTTGCCCACCTTGTCGCGATTCGGATTGCCCGACCCCTTGGCAATGCCCGCGGCGCGCTTCAACAGCGTGGCGGCCGGAGGGCTCTTCGTGATGAACGTGAAGGATTTGTCCTGGTACACCGTGATCACAACCGGAATCACCAGTCCCGCCTGACTCTGCGTGGCCGCGTTGAACTCCTTGCAGAACGCCATGATGTTCACGCCCTGCTGACCGAGCGCGGGGCCCACCGGGGGCGCCGGATTGGCCTGCCCTGCCGGAATCTGCAACTTGATTATGCCTGTGACTTTCTTTGCCATGTTCGCTTCTGATGGTTAATGGTTCATGCTTTATGGTTGATGATCGCTAACGGCCCAGGGCGAGGCATTCCACCGGCCATTAACCCTCTCCTCTACGCTCGCTCCACCTGCCAATATTCCAGCTCCACCGGAGCTGACCGTCCAAAAATCGAAACCGACACCTTCAGCTTGCCGCGATCCGGATCCACCTCTTCGATGACCCCGTTGAAGTTGAGGAACGGCCCGTCCGTGATTTTCACCGTTTCGCCCGGTTCAAACACGACCTTCGGCTTGACTTTTTCCTTCTTCTCCTCGATCTGCCGCAGAATGCTCTCCACTTCCGACGGACGCAGAGGCACGGGCCGGTCTCCGCCGACAAACCCGATGATCCCCGGTGTCTGCTGCGTGAAATACCACGTCTTATCCACCAGGCTCTTGTTCTCGTCGTACAGCGACATATGGACCAGAACATAGCCCGGATAAAACTTGCGCGTGGTCGTCGTCTTCTTTCCCTGCTTGACCTCCGACACCTTTTCCGTGGGGATCAGGACCTCGTCAATATAGTCCTGCATCTCCTCCTGCTTGATGCGGCGTTCAATGCTCTCCCGAACCCTGGACTCCTGTCCGGCAAGCGTATGTAAGACAAACCACTGTTTCTCCATGTGCTCCACCCTGTCCGTCTATACGTCTCAGTGAATCACCAGGTTCAAAAGCGCCAGAAGAACCACGTCGCTCACGCCCACAAACACACCGACGATCAGAACCGAGACGATCACGACAACGGTCGATTCGAACAGTTCCTCCCGGGTCGGCCACGAGCACTTCTTGAGCTCGTTCCGGACATCCGCCACGAACGCCTTGATTCCCGTAAAAAACTCTCGCACTTTGCTCATATCCGCACTCGGCTTCCGCTATGACCTGCTGACTTGGCAGGCCAGGAGGGACTTGAACCCCCAACAACCGGTTTTGGAGACCGGTGCTCTGCCAATTGAGCTACTGGCCTACCGAAACGGGCGCCCCTATTTCACTTCTCGATGAGGGGTGTGCTTCCGATCGAAGCGACAGTACTTCTTCATCTCCAAACGGTCTTTCGTCACACTCTTGTTCTTGGTCGTCGAGTAGTTGCGCCGTTTGCACTCGGTACACGCAAGGGTTATGATCTCTCTCGGCATGTTTCGCTAATCCACCGCCATTCGAAAACCCGCGGACGCCATCCCCTTCCCCCGGCCGCCCGCGGGCTTCTCTACCGGCGCGTTAATTTATTGAATAATCTCCGTCACGCGCCCCGCACCCACTGTGCGGCCGCCTTCGCGGATCGCGAAACGCATCGTCTTCTCCATGGCAATGGGCGTGATCAGCGAGACCTCAATGCTGATGTTGTCGCCCGGCATCACCATGTCCACGCCGGCAGGCAGGGTGATATCCCCCGTCACGTCGGTGGTTCTGAAGTAGAACTGCGGGCGGTAGCCCTTGAAGAACGGCGTGTGACGTCCGCCTTCATCCTTGCTCAGGACGTACACTTCCGCCTTGAACTTCGTGTGCGGCGTAATCGAACCGGGCTTCGCCAGCACCTGGCCGCGCTCCACATCTTCCTTCTTGAAGCCGCGGAGCAGACAGCCGACGTTGTCGCCGGCCTGGCCCTGATCGAGAAGCTTGCGGAACATTTCCACACCGGTCACGACCGTCTTCGCCGTCGGGCGGAGACCGACCACTTCCACATCCTCACCGACCTTGATCATACCGCGCTCCACGCGGCCCGTGACCACCGTGCCGCGGCCTTCAATCGAGAACACGTCTTCGATCGGCATCAGGAACGCCTGATCCAGCACGCGCACCGGCTCCGGAATGAAGGCGTCGATCGCGTCCATCAGATCCTGGATGCACTTCGCCGCCGGATCCGTCGGGGACGCCGCATTCATCGCCGCCAGAGCGGAGCCGCGGATGATCGGGGTCTTGTCGCCGGGGAATTCGTACTTCGTCAACAGGTCGCGGATTTCCATCTCGACGAGGTCGAGCAGTTCCGGATCGTCCACGGTATCCACTTTGTTCAGGAACACCACGATCGCCGGCACGCCGACCTGGCGGGCGAGAAGGATGTGCTCGCGCGTCTGCGGCATCGGGCCGTCCGTCGCGCTCACCACGAGAATCGCACCGTCCATCTGCGCGGCGCCCGTGATCATGTTCTTGACGTAGTCCGCGTGCCCCGGGCAGTCAACGTGAGCGTAGTGACGCTTGTCGCTCTCGTACTCGACGTGGGACGTCGCGATGGTCAGGATTTTGGTCGGGTCGCGGCGGCCCTGCGACTCGGAAGCCTTCGCTACCTGGTCATAAGACACGAACTGGCTCAAGCCCTTGGAGGCCTGAACCTTCGTGATCGCCGCCGTCAAAGTCGTCTTCCCATGGTCCACGTGTCCGATGGTGCCGACATTAACGTGTGGTTTGGTTCGTGAGAATTTATCTTTAGCCATGGTCTCTCCTCTCCTCGAATGGGTTGCTTAACGCCCTTTCTTCATTCTCCTGATTCAGTTCAACTCACCCGGTCACTTCGACGAACATCTCAAAAAACCTTCGCCCCGAAGGGCCTTGTCTGGTGGAGCCCACGAGCGGGATTGAACCGCTGACCTCGTCCTTACCAAGGACGTGCTCTACCAACTGAGCTACGTGGGCTTACGGCCTTCTTCACTCGCAGTCACCCACTTCTCATCGAGCCGGCCAACGTCCCGCCCAAGCACCCGGCACAATACGCCCGGAACACCGCTCTCTTTGAATCGACCCCGCTTCCCATCGGACGGAGCATCCTCAATCCCTCAACCTCAAACGGGGTCCAGGGCGAAACTCGATCCAACCCGCCAAACACAAAAAAAGAGCACAATAGTCTCTTGCCTTCTCACCCCGTAAACCGCTTACGAACATGAGCTAGCAAGAAGTGCTATTGCTTACTCTGTATGAGGACCTATTGACGAATTGGCCCTCAATTTTTGGGAGACTCTACTCAACGCCGAAAAAGTGTCAACTCTCTTTTTGACGAAAATGCGCTCCTCGTTTCCGGCGCGGGGCACGACCCAAATCGGGCCTTTCTCGTTTTCGTGAGAGTTATTTCTCCGAAGCCGCATTCTCGATAATTATAAGGAATAATAGAGGAAAGCCCGGTTGTATGCTAGTCTGGAAAAAGTCGGGGAAAAAGAGTTTCATCATGCAGGTCATACGGCAGGAACTTGCGAAATACGGGAACCGGATCGCCCAGGCCGGGCTCACCGCGGGCGCCGGCGGCAACATCAGCGCGCGCGAGGGCCGAATGATCTGGGTGAAGCCCAGCGGCCTGGCCATGGCCGATCTCAAAGGCACGGACATGTGCGGCATCGACATCGACTCCGGACGGCAGGTCGACGGGAAACTCAAGCCGACCTCCGAACTGCCGATGCACCTCGCGATCTATCGCAACCGACCGGACATCACGGCCATTTTCCATACGCACTCGCCGTGGGCCAGCGGCGTCATCTCCGCAGGCATCGAATTCAAACCCATGTTCGCGGAGGTCGTCAACGATCTCGGCGGCGTGATCACCGTCCCCTACCTCATGCCCTCGACCCGGGAACTCGCGGAGGCCGTGGCCGAGGCGGCCGGAAAACACGAGACAATCTTCCTGAGCAACCACGGCGTCGTGACGCTCGGCAAAACGATGAAGCAGGCGTTCTTCCGGGCGTGTGTCGCGGAAGACGCCGCCAAATCGCTTGTCGCCGCGTCGATCGTTGGCAAGCCCGTGTTCCTGTCGGACGACCAGATCCGCGAGTTGAAAAAACTGGAGTCGGGCGATTACCGGACGCGGATGGCGGAGACGTAACGCTTACGCCGACTTCATCAGCCAGTTCTTCACGTAATCCGCCACGCCCTCTTCAAGAGACATAAACGGATCTTCGTAGCCGGCGTCGCGGAGTTTGGTCATGTCGGCTTCGGTGCGATACTGGTACTTGGCGCGCAGGGATTCCGGCATGTCGATGTACGCGATCTTCGGCTCCATGCCCATGGCCTTGAACACGGCCTGAACGAGGTCGTTCCATGTCCGCGCCTTGCCGGTCCCGCAATTGAAAAGACCGCTCGCATCCGACCGGTCATGCAGGAAGAGGGTCGCCGCGACAGCGTCCTTCACATAGACGAAGTCGCGCAATTGCTCGCCGTTCTTGTATTCCGGCTTGTACGACTTGAAGAGCTTGACCTCCCCGGTCTCGCGGATCTGATGATACGCCTTGTTGACGACCGAGCGCATGTCGCCTTTGTGATTCTCGCGCGGGCCGTACACGTTGAAGTATTTCAAGCCCGCGATCCGGTCGAACAGCCCGTGACGCATCGCCCACAGGTCGAACATCTGCTTCGAGTAGCCGTACATATTCAGCGGCTTGAGTGCGGGAGTCACGTCGTCCGAATCGGAGTAGCCCAGCGAGCCATCCCCGTACGTCGCCGCGCTGGAGGCATAGACGAACCGGATGTCGTGATGGAGGCACCACTCGCAAAGCTCGCGCGTGAAACGGTAGTTGTTTTCCACCAAATGGCTCGCGTTCTTCTCCGTGGTCGAGCTGTTCGCGCCGAGATGAAACACCGTGTCCACCTTCCCCAGCGAGTCGTTGCGCAGTGCGAAAAGAAAGTCATCCTTCTCCCAGTAGTCCTGGAACTCCAGGCCGACCAGGTTCTTCCACTTCTCGTCCGTTCCGAGTTCGTCGACCGCCATGATATTCGAATCGCCGCGCGCGTTCAGCGCGGCGATCAAATTGCTGCCGATGAACCCGGCGGCGCCTGTAACGATGAATGGGTCGCTCATGGCTATTTCCTCCGGTCGTACGCCAGGATAATCCGGTTAATCATTCCGCTTGTCGATCGACCCGCAACCATCTTCGCCAGCACCACCTTGCCGCCGTTCTTTTCCACCACGTCGCGGCCGCTGACATAGTGCGCCCAGTCCGCCCCTTTCACGAGCACGTCGGGCAGAAGTTCGGCGATCAGCTTCGCCGGTTCGTCTTCATGGAAGATGACCACGTAGTCGACGCATTCCAACGCGGCCAGCACCTTCGCCCGATCCGCTTGCTTGTTGATCGGACGCTTGTCGCCCTTGTACCGGCGCACCGACGCATCGGAGTTCAGACCCACAACAAGCACATCGCCCTGCTTTCGCGCGAACTCGAGGTACGTGACGTGCCCGGCATGCAGGATGTCGAACGCGCCGTTGGTGAAGACGACCTTTTTCCCGGCCTTCTTCCATCGAGAGCACTCGACCTGCATGGCTTTGCGGCTCAGAATTTTTGACTGATTGGCACGCATAAGTCACATCCGCACGAAACACACGAAATCATGTTCGTGTATTTCGTGGTTATCCCATTCTTTCCGCCACCGCTTTCCCAAACTCGCTGCACTTCACTTCTTTCGCGCCTGTCATTAGACGCGCGAAATCGTACGTGACGACCTTGCTCTCAATCGTCTTCTCCACGCCTTTAACAATCAGGTCCGCCGCCTCGGTCCAGCCCATATACCGGAACATCATCTCGCCGGACAGGATCAGCGACCCCGGATTGACCTTGTCCAGATTGGCGTACTTCGGGGCCGTGCCGTGCGTGGCCTCGAAGACCGCGGCGCCGGTGTCGTAGTTGATGTTCGCGCCCGGCGCGATCCCGATCCCGCCGACGCAGGCTGCCAGCGCGTCGGAAATGTAGTCGCCGTTGAGATTGAGCGTGGCGATGACCGAGTACTCCGCAGGGCGCGTCAGGATCTGCTGAAGGAACGCGTCGGCAATGACGTCCTTCACGGTGATGTCGCCTTTCGGGCCCTTGATCTTCATCCACGGCCCTGGCTCGATCGGTTCCGCGCCGAACCGGTCGCGCGCGACTTCATAGCCCCAGTCGCGGAACGCGCCTTCGGTGAACTTCATGATGTTGCCCTTGTGAACCAGCGTCACCGAGGTCCGGCCGTTGTCGATCGCGTACTGGATGGCCGCTTTCACGAGCCGGCTTGTGCCCTCCTTCGAGACCGGTTTGACGCCGATGCCGGACGACTCCGGGAACCGGATTTTCGTCACGCCCATTTCCTTCCGCAGAAACTGGATGACCTTTTTCACCTCGGGCGTTCCGGCCGCCCACTCGACGCCGGCATAGATGTCCTCGGTGTTCTCGCGGAAGATCACCATGTCGGTCAGATCGGGTCGCTTGACCGGCGACGGCACGCCCTGGAACCACCGGACCGGGCGCAGGCACACGTACAGATCGAGTTCCTGCCTCAATGCCACGTTCAAGCTCCGGACCCCGCCGCCGACGGGCGTCGTGAGCGGGCCCTTGATGGAGACGAGGAACTGCCGGCACGCTTCGAGCGTCTCGGGCGGCAGCCAGACGGGTTTCCCGTAAACGGCGTTCGCCTTCTCACCGGCATAGATCTCCATCCACTCGACCTTGCGCCGGCCGCCGTAAGCCTTCTCCACTGCGGCGTTCCATACGATCATCGCCGCGCGCGTGATATCCGGGCCGGTACCGTCGCCTTCGATATACGGGATAATCGGATGGTCCGGGACGCACAGTTTCCCGCCATCCCCCATGGTCACAGGCCGGCCGCCGGATGGGATTCTTGCTTTCTCATAGGTCATGGTCTTTCCACTCTCTCTTTCAAATCAGGTGTTCCACTCATACCAGAATCCTCCAATCCTTGGAAATGACTTTCACAGGATTTCCACCCCTTGGAAGAACCTCCGCTCCCCGTAAAAGAGGGCCGGCCGGGCTTGACCCGATTGACGCGGTGGTGTTTATACTTGCGCGGGTGAGGGGCGGAGCATCATGTCGCCACGAACAACTCCATCTGACGAGACGAAGCGAGTCTCGGAGCTTCGGCGCTACGAGATTCTTGACACCCCTCCTGAAGACGCGTTTGACCGGCTCGTCGCCATCGCGGCCGGTTTGTTCCAGGTTCCCATGTCGGCCATCAGCCTCGTGGACCAGGGTCGCGTTTGGTTCAAGGCGCGGCATGGCACGCAGATGACGGAAGTCGCGCGCGATGGAAGCTTGTGCGCGCTCCTCATCGAGGGCTCGGACGTCCTGGTCGTGCCGGACACCACGAAAGACTCCCGCACAAGCGGCCATCCGATGGTCCGGGCCAGGAACGGAATCCGGTTCTACGCGGGAGCTCCGTTGAGGACCCAGCAGGGGCTCAACATCGGCGCGATATGCATTTTCGACAGTACGCCGCGCGACTTTTCTGAAAGCCAGCGGGCGGCGTTGAAAAGCCTTGCGGCGATTGTCATGGATCAGCTCGATCTCCGGCTGGCGAAGAAGACCCTCGAAAAGACGGCGGCGGACGAGGCCCTGATCGAGGAGCGGAAACTGTTCATGGCCGGGATGACGGTGGTCTTCAAGTGGAGGGCGACGGAGAACTGGCCGGTCGAGTACGTATCGCCGAATGTCGAACAGTTTGGATACACGCCGGAGGATTTTGTCAACGGCAAGATGCCGTACGCTTCCCTGGTGCATCCGGACGATCTTCCCCGGGTGGCCGGAGAGGTGGCGACACACAGCCAAGCCGGCGACGGGACGTTCGAACAGGAATACCGGATCCTGACCCAAAACGGCGAGACGCGCTGGGTATACGACTTCACGCGCGTGATCAGAGACGAGGGCGGGAAGATCACTCATTATCACGGATACGTGTACGACGAGACGGCCCGGAAACGCGCCGAGGAAGCCCTGAAAGAATCGTGGGCGAAGTACGAGGCGGTGGTCGAGTCGTTCGACGGCCAGATCTACATCTCCTCCCCGGACTACAAGCTCGAGTTTCTGAACGAACGGCTCATCCAGTCCGTCGGCGGCAATCCGATCGGCGAGAACTGCTACCGGATTCTGCACAATCGCGACACCGTGTGCCCCTGGTGCGTCAGCGAGAGCGTGCTGCGCGGCCAGACGGTCCGATGGGAAGTTCTCAACCCCAAGGACAACCGCTGGTATTACGTGCTGAACACGCCGATCACCCACCCCGACGGCCGCGTTTCGAAGATGGCCACGATCATGGACATTACGGAGCGCAAGCAGGCCGAGGAGCAGCTCAAGAGGCGGGAATCCATTCTCGAAGCCGTCGCGTTCGCGTCCGAGCAGTTCATGAAAAAACCGGCTTGGGAGCCATGCGCCCAGGATGTGCTGGCGGCCCTGGGCCAGGCCACGCTGGTCAGCCGCGTCTACATTTTCGAGAACCGGATCACCAGCGGCGGGGACACGATCGCCACCCGGAAGTTCGAGTGGACCGCCGCGGGGGTCGCCCCGTTGATGTATACGCCGGACCTGCACGAGATCTCGCTCCGATCGCGGGGGTTTGGCCGCTGGATCGACGTGATGAGCCGGAGTCATGTGATTGACGGGCATGTGCGCGAATTTCCCAAGGCGGAACGCGCGCCTCTCGCGAAGGCCGATGTTCGTTCGGTGCTGATCGTCCCCATCTTCATCGAACAGCAGTGGTGGGGCTTCATCGGGTTCGACTCCTGTTCCGTGGAACGGGAATGGTCCACCGCGGAAATCGACGCGCTGAAAACGGCGGCGGGCCTGTTGGGCGCAGCCATTCACCAACGGCGTTCCGAGGAAGCGCTGCGGGCGAGCGAGAAGAGCAAACGCGTCATCCTCGACGCCATCCCGGACCTCATGTTACGCATCAGCCAGGCCGGCATCATTCTCGACTGCAAGGCGGAGAAGCAATCGAACCTGGTGGCCCCGCCGGACCGGATCATCGGGAAGAGCTTGCTCGACTGCCTCCCTGCGAACGTGGCCCGGCAGAGCATGCACTACATTGCGCAGACGCTGGCCACCGGCAAGAAACAGGACTACGAACACGAACTGTTGCTCGACGGCAAGGTCAAGACCTTCGAATGCCGGATGGTCGTCAGCGGCGAAAACGAAGTGCTTTCCATGGTCAGGGACATCACCGACCGCAAGGCCGCCGAAGCCCAACTGAGCAAGCTCTCCCGCGCCGTCGAGAAAACCGCGGACAGCGTGCTGATCACGGACCAGAACGGGATCATCGAGTATGTGAACCCGGCCTTCGAGCAACTGACCGGCTATACGCGGCGCGAGGTCGTCGGGAAAACGCCCGCCTTCCTGAAGTCGGGCAAGCACCCGGCCGAGTTCTACAAACGGCTTTGGAAAACCATCACCGCCGGAGAGGTGTTCCACGGCGATTTCGTCAACCGGCGGAAGAATGGCGAGTCCTACTACCTGGGCGCCACGATCACCCCGATCAAGGACGCCTCGGGACAGGTCACCCATTTCGTCTCCACCGCCCGCGACATCACCGACTGGAAGCACGCCGACGACGCGATCAAAAAGTTGGCGGCCTTTCCCCAATTCAATCCCAACCCGATTCTGGAATTCGCCGCGGACGGCACGCTCTGCTACTTCAACAAGGCGGCCAAGGAACTGTCCATGTCGTTCGGGCACGCAAACCCCCGCGACATCCTGCCTCCCGAGGCCGCCGATTTCGTCCGGACCTGCCTGGAAACGAAACAATCGCGCCAACGGATCGAGGTCAACATCGCCGATCGGACGATCGCGTGGTCCTTCTACCCGATCCTCGAAAGCCGGACGGTTCATGCCTACGGCGTGGACGTCACGGAGCGTCTCAACCTCGAATCCCAGATGAGGCATTTGCAGAAGATGGAGGCGGTGGGCCGCCTCGCCGGCGGCGTGGCGCACGACTTCAACAACATTCTCACAGCGATCCTAGGCTACTCGAACATGCTCCTTCTGGAAAAGAATCTGGAGCCCGGCGCGGTCGAACAACTGCAGGAGATCTCCAAGGCGGCGGAAAAGGCGTCGCAACTGACCCGCCAACTGCTGACATTCAGCCGGAAGCAGATGATCCAGCCGAAGGTCATGGACCTGAACGAAACCTTGAAGAGTCTCAACAACATGCTCCAGCGGATCATCGGGGAGGATATCGTCCTTCAGGTCCGCGTGCAGCAGGAGCCCGCCATGATTCGCGCGGACCCGTCCATGCTGGAACAGGTGCTGGTCAACCTCGTCGTCAACGCGCGCGACGCCATGCCGAAGGGAGGAAAGATCACCCTCTCGATGGAGACGGTCGACGTCGCCGCGGAGCACGTCAAGAAGAACCCGGAAGCACGGCAGGGCCGATTCATCTGCCTGCACGTGACCGATACCGGCATCGGCATGAACCCGGAGGTGCGGGCGCGGGTATTCGAGCCGTTCTTCACGACCAAGGAACGGGGCAAGGGCACGGGCCTCGGCCTGGCCACAGCGTACGGGATCATCAAGCAGCATGAAGGATGGATCGAACTCACCAGCGAAGAGAGACAGGGCGCGATGTTTAACATCTACCTGCCGCTCTACAGCGATTCGCCCCAGGTCGAGGTGAAACAGGAGAGGCCGTTGCCGGTGGAAGGCGGGAATGAAACGATCCTGGTGGTCGAGGACGAACCCTCGGTTCGCATCCTGGTCTGCAGCGTTCTCACCCAATATGGATATCACGTACTCGAAGCCGGATCCGGGGCCGAGGGATTATTGATCTGGGAACAACACGCGGCTCAGATCGACCTGCTGCTGTCGGATGTCGTCATGCCCGGCGGAATCACGGGCGGAGAACTTGCCGAACACCTGTGGACCCGGAAATCGGATCTCAAGGTGCTGCTGACCAGCGGCTACCCTCTCGAAGCCCTGCGCCAGAAATTCGCTTTCCGCAAGGGAATCCGATTCCTGCCGAAACCGTTCTCTCCGGAAAAACTGGCGAGGCTGGTTCGCGAATGCCTTGACGCCTGAACCTTTATGAAATCGAAACACGCCCCGTCGGGTTCGGCGCGCGCGACCGCGCCCTCAACGCGTTCAGTTCCAACCGGAAGCGATAACGCCCGGAAACAGAAATCTTTTGCAAACCTCACGTATTCTTAACAGAATCCCGGGAAGATCGGCGTGTTGGCAAGAGGATCATTCAACATGGCGAAGGAACATATTCTGGTCGTGGAGGACGAGGAGGATATCCAGGAACTCGTCCGGTACAACCTCGCGAAGGAGGGCTACCGCGTGACCCAGTCCCTGACCGGCGAGGACGGGTTCAAGACCGCGAAGACGGCCCGTCCGGATTTGATTCTTCTGGACTTGATGCTGCCCGGCCTGGACGGCCTCGAAATCTGCCGGCATTTGAAGGCCGATCCCAAAACAAGCCACACGCCCATCATCATGCTGACGGCCAAAGGCGAGGAATCGGATGTCGTCACCGGCCTCGAACTCGGCGCCGACGACTACATGACAAAGCCCTTCAGTCCCAAGGTTCTCATCGCCCGAATACGGGCCGTGCTCCGCCGGAAAGCCAAGGCGTCCGCCGATGAGGAGGCGCCCCTCAAGGCGAGAGAGATCGTCATTCATCCCGGACGCCACGAAGTGCTCGTCAAAGGAAAGATCGTGAATCTCACGTTTACGGAGTTTCAGCTTCTGCACTTTCTGGCCAGGCGTCCGGGCTGGGTGTTCACCCGCCAGCAGATTGTCGACGCCATCAAGGGCGAGGACTACCCGGTCACCGACCGATCCGTCGACGTCCAGGTCGTCGGCTTGAGAAAAAAACTCGGCGCCTGCGGCGACTACATCGAAACCGTCCGCGGCGTCGGCTATCGTTTCAAAGAATGATACCATGAAAAAGAAACGGCTTCTTTGGCACTTGTTCCCCTACTTCCTGGCCGTTTCCCTGCTTTCGATCCTTGCGGCCTCCTGGCACGTCTCTCAACGGCTCTATCACTTCTACGTCGCAAGGACCGGCCTGGATCTCGAGGCGCGGGCGCGCCTGCTCCGCCCGGAAATCGAATCCTTGATCGACCCCGTGGATTCCGCCGCGCTCGATGCCTTATGCAAGCGGCTCGCACACGATTCAAACATGCGGATCACCGTGATCCTCCCCGACGGGAGCGTAGCGGGCGCTTCCGAAGAAACCGCTTTCCAGATGGAGAATCACGCCGATCGTCCCGAAATCGCCGACGCGTTGCAGGGCCGGATCGGAACATCGACCCGTTACAGCTCGACCCGCCGGCGCAACATGATGTACGTGGCGATTCCCATCGAGCGGGACGGGAACGTGATCGGCGTCCTTCGCACAGCCCTCGCCCTGTATTCCGTCGAGCAGCCCTTCCGGGCCTTCCGGCTCGAACTTCTTGCGGGCATCGTGTTTCTGTTCCTTCTCGCGGGAATCGGCAGCTTCGCGGTCTCGCGGCGCATCAGCCGCCCGATCGAAGAGATGAAGGCGGCTGCGGAACGTTTCGCGCTGGGCAACCTCAGCCATCGGGTGCCGGTCCCGGAGGAACCCGAGGAACTGGGCGAACTGGCGCAGGTTCTGAACCGGCTCGCGGGCGAACTGGGCGACAAGATCGCGCTCCTGGAACGACAGAGCAACGAACAGGGCACGATGTTCGCCAGCATGATGGAAGGCGTCGTGGCGATCGACGAAAACCGGCGGGTGATCAATCTCAATCCCGCCGCCGAGCGCCTGCTCGGCATACGGCCCGGAGACGCCTTCAACCGCAGTTTGCATGAGGTCATCCGGAACTCCGCCCTGCACAAGCTGATCGAGCAGGCGTTCAAGAAGGAGGAATCCGTCGAGGGGGATATCGTCATCTTCAACGGCGAAGAACGCTATCTCCTCGCGCATGTCACAACCCTCAAAAGCGCGCTCGGCCGCAGCACCGGCGCGATGGTCGTTCTCAACGACGTGACGCGCCTGCGGAAACTGGAAAACCTGCGGCGCGACTTCGCCGCCAACGTGTCGCACGAGCTGAAGACCCCCATCACATCGATCAAGGGGTTTGTCGAAACCCTGCTCGAAGGCGCGGTCAACCACCCCGACGATGCCCGGCGATTCCTTGGAATCATCGCGAAACACACGGACCGCCTGAATTCGATCATCGAAGACCTGCTCAGCCTCTCCCGGATTGAACAGCAGGCGGAAATCAGCCAGGTGCCCCTCGAACGCGCGTCCATCCGGGACGTGCTCAATACCGCCGTTCAACTGTGCCAGACCAAGGCGGCCGCCAGGGACATCCGCATCGAGATCGACTGTCCTCCGGACCTCGCGGCACACATCAACGCCCCGCTCATGGAGCAGGCCATCGTGAACCTCATCGATAACGCCGTGAAGTTCAGCGTTCCAGGCAAGCCGGTCCTCGTCCGGGCCGCCGCATCGGAGGAATCCGTTCTCATTTCCATCCGCGATGAAGGGCCCGGCATCGCGGCCGAGCACCTGCCGCGCATCTTTGAACGTTTCTACCGCGTGGACAAGGCCCGCAGCCGACAGTTGGGCGGCACGGGACTGGGCCTTTCCATCGTGCGCCACATCGTTCTCGCGCACGGCGGCCAGGTCGATGTCGATAGCACCGTCGGCATGGGCAGCACATTCACCATCGCCTTGCCGGCGAGAACGTGAGCCGTCGCCGGAGTTTATCTTCCGCCCATCAGATTTCCATGCGTCCAGAACTAACCATAAACCGGTCGGTCAAGGAACCGACCCCGCCGCTCAGCCAGGCGGAGGCAGCCGTGGTCACGCCGCACCCGGCGCGCCGCTACCGTACCATCTGGATTTCCGACGTCCATCTCGGATGGCGCGCCTGCCAGGCCGAGCGGCTGCTCGATTTTCTGAAGCACCACGACGCGGACTACTGGTACCTCGTCGGAGATATCATTGACGGATGGGTCCTCAAACGCGCCTGGAACTGGCCGCAGTCGCACAACGATATTGTCCAGAAGCTGCTGCGCAAGGTTCGGAAAGGCGCCCGCGTGGTCTGCATCCCCGGCAACCATGACGAATTCCTCAACGACTTCACCCGCCTGAGCTTCGGCGGCATCATGGTCCTGAACGACTCCATGCACGAGACGGTGGACGGCCGCCGCATCTGGACCCTGCACGGCGACGAGTTCGACAGCATCGTGCACTACGCGCCCTGGCTGACAATCCTGGGGAACAATGGATACGACCTCATGATCCTCGTGAACCGGGCGCTGAACCGTCTCCGCCGCCGACTCGGTTTCTCGGAGTGGTCGCTCTCCAGATACGTGAAACAGCGCGTAAAGAATATCGTCAAGTTCATGACCGATTACGAACGCGCCCTCCTGCGCGAGACACGCCGGCGCGGCGCGGACGGCGTCGTCTGCGGCCACATCCACAAGGCCGAGATCCGGCAGGTGGACGGACTGACCTACTGCAACACCGGTGACTGGGTCGAATCGTGCACGGCCATCGCCGAGGATTTCGACGGCAGACTGTCCCTCATTACATGGCCGGGCGCCGAAGCCGTACAATCCAATCAGGCAGCCGCATGAAGCGCCCGACCCAGTCCATCTCTTTTCCGCAGGGCTCGGTGTGGGCCCTGCTGGCCTGGATCATCCTGCTGGCCGCGTTGTTCGCGCAGGTCGAGATCCAGATCGAGGGTCCCAACGGCTGGGCCGCCGAACTGCCGACGTGGCGGCTGACCGTCCCTGCCCCGCTGGACCTTCTGTTCGGCGGCCGCGAGATCACCGGCTATCACACATTCATTTTCACGTTCATGTTCGCCGCGTTTCACCTGTCCCTCGTTATGACCGGACAATTCTCGCTTCGCCTCGAGGCGCGCATTCTGGGCAGCCTGATGCTCTTCTGGATTTTCGAAGACGCCCTTTGGTTCGCGTTCAATCCCGCGTACGGGATCTCCCGACTGACCTCGCAGGCCGCGCCGTGGCATCCGCACTGGGCCCTCGGCGTGCCGGTCGACTACCTGATCCTTCCGATCCTCGGGGCGGCGCTGATCCTCTATTCCTACCGGCAACCGCGGCCAGCCAAGGAACCTTCATGAAGAAGTTGCTGATTCTGCATGCCTCCGCCGGAGGCGGACATCGCCGCGCCGCGGAAGCGCTTGCCGCCGCCGCGAAAGCCCGCGGACTTGACACCGTCGTTCGGGACATCCTCGACTTCATGCCGCCGCTGTACCGCCGCACCTACGCAAAAGGGTATCTGACCCTGGTCCGGTCCGCTCCGGAATTATGGGGCTACCTGTACGCGCAGTCGGACCGGTCGGCCCACACGCCTCTCGAACGCCAAGTCCGCACCGCGTTCAACAAACTCAACTCGATTTCCTTTCTGCGGTTTCTTGCGAAGTCATCGCCTGACGCGGTCCTCTGTACCCACTTCCTTCCGCTGGAACTGGTCGGCGCGCTTCCACCCAGGCGCCGGCGGGGCTTGCCGCTCTTCGGCGTGCTAACGGACTTCGCGGCCCATGCGCTCTGGTACTGCTCCGGCGTCGACGCCTACTACGTCGCCACGGAAGAGGCTCGCCGCCAACTCGTGCGCAGAGGCCAGACGATGGACCGAATCATCGTATCGGGAATTCCTGTTTTTCCGGCTTTTGCCCCGCGCTCGACGCCGCACGAAGCACGGTCCCGGTTAGGCTTGAAACCGGACCTGCCGGCCGCGCTGGTGCTGAACGGAGGACTGGGCGTCGGCCCGGCCCTCAAACTGCTTCACACCTTCAGAACCGATCCCCCGCCCTGCCAGATAATCATCGTAACAGGTCGTGATGCAAAGCTCGAAGCGAAGGCCCGGGCAGCCGCCGCCCGGATTTCCGCGCCGGTCACCGTCTACGGGTTCGTCGACCACATCGACGAACTGATGGACGCCGCCGACCTCGTGATCAGCAAACCCGGCGGACTGACCATGGCCGAGGCTCTGGCCAAGGGCCGACCGGTCATGCTCATGGACCCGATCCCCGGTCAGGAGCAGAGAAACTGCGAGTACCTTCTCGAGGCCGGCTGCGCGGTACGGGTCTTCGATCCCGAGGAGGCCGCTTGGAAGATTGGCGTCCTGTTACGCAACCGCGCACGTCTCGCCCGCCTGTCCGCCCATGCGAGAAAGCTCGGCCGGCCCGAAGCGGCAGGCCATATCCTCGACGATATCCTGGCCCGCGTCCGCGTGCGCGCGGTTGACGGCCATGCTAGACTTTCACAGGGATGAAGGCAGGCGAACAGAAGAGCCGTTTGCGCAAAGTCCGCGTACTGATCAACCCGAAATCCGGGCTGGGTCTCTCGTTCGATGATTTCTGGGCGGTCGTCGAGAAACACTGGAGCCGCGAAGACGTCGACGTCTCCTACCAGTTCAGCAACGACATCGCGGACGGCCAGAGCAAGGCCTTGCGCGCCGTAGAAGGCGGGACGGACACCATCCTGATCGCCGGCGGCGACGGCATGGTCAACAGCATCGGAAGCGTGCTGACGGGCACCGACGCGGCTCTCGGCGTAATCCCCACCGGCAGCGGCAACGGCTTCGCGCGGCATTTTGGAATCCCCCTCGACCTCCCCGGCGCCGTGAAGGCGCTGGCCGGCGCGAACCGGTGCCGGATCGATGTCGGCACGGCCAACGGCAGGCCGTTCTTCGTGACCTGCAGCATGGCGTGGGACGCCGCGATCGTGCGGAGCTTCGAGAAATTTCCCGTCCGCGGCATCCTGCCCTACGTCTTTGCCGGCGCCGCAGAACTGATCGGCTACGTCGCCCAGCCATTCGAGGTGTCACTCGACGACAGCGAGACGCTCTCCTTTCCCGATCCGATCATCTTCACCGCAGCCAATCTGACCCAGTACGGCGGCGGCGCGCGCATCGCGCCTCAAGCCCTGTCGGACGACGGTTACATGGAAATGGTTGTCGCCCTCCGCCAGGACATGCCGCTTCTGCTGGCAAACGTGGGTCGTCTGTTCAACGGCACGATCGACCAGATTCCGCAGATCCTCACCCGCCGGTTTCAGCGCATGGACGTTCGCCGTAAACTCGCCGCCCCAATCCAGATGGACGGCGAACTGGTCGAAGCCGGACCCAACGTCGAAATCCGCCTTCTCCCCAACTCCCTGAACGTACTGGTCCCGGCCGCGACAACCCCGTGAACAACCCCGCGCGCGCCCCTCACCTCCATCGCTTCTTGGCACCCTCTTGACCTCGGACGCCTCTTCCGAGAGCATGTCCCACGTTACAACCCCAAGGGGGGTCACGATCTCCCTGTTGTTTCCCACTCCTTTCCAACATTCGTGTTTATTCGCGGTCATTCGTGGTTTATATTCCGACCCGGCAGCCATGACGGATAACCATCCCATCATCTGCGCGGAGGGGCTCACAAAGATTTTCCGCGATTTCTGGCGTCGGCCCAAGGTGCGCGCGGTGGACGCGCTCTCGTTCGAGGTGCGCCCCGGCGAGGTGTTCGGCCTTCTCGGCCCCAACGGGTCCGGCAAGAGCACCACCCTGAAAATGATCCTCGGCCTTCTTCACCCGAGCCACGGACAGCTCAGCGTTCTCGGCCGTTCGCCGCGCGACGTGAAGACCAAGGAGCGCGTGGGCTACTTGCCGGAGGAGTCCTACCTGTATCCGTACCTGACCGGGGAAGAGACGCTGGACTTCTACGGACGCCTCTTCGATCTCGGCCCCGGCGAGCGCAGAGAGCGGATCGAACAGTTGCTCCGAATGATCGGCCTCGAACACGCGAGACACCGCGTCGTGGCCGAGTTTTCAAAGGGAATGGCCCGGCGAATCGGCCTCGCGCAGGCGCTGGTCAACGATCCGGACCTTGTCATCCTCGACGAGCCGACATCCGGCCTTGACCCGCTGGGCTGCCGCCAGGTCAAGGACCTCATCGTCACCCTCGCCCGCCGCGGCAAAACCGTCCTCCTCTCCTCGCACCTGCTCGCGGACGTGGAAGACGTCTGCGACCGCATCGCCATTCTCTATAACGGACGCATCCAGGCCATGGGCCCGATCAAGGACCTGCTCGAGGAAAAGAGCCGCCTGCAACTGACGATTCCGGAACTGCCGGCCGATGCCATGAAGCGCGTCCTGACCGTCATCCGCGAAGCCGTCGGCCAGGACCCGGAAATCGAACACCCGCGCCGGAACCTGGAGCACTATTTCCTCGAAGTGGTCGAGAAAGCCCGCCGTGGAAGCATGGACTCATCCGGCGTCGGCCCGTCCAAGGGGGTCGCGCAGTACCTGTCTCATGAATAAGGTCCTGGCCATCGCAGGGATCGCCATCCGCAACGCTATGCGCTCGCGGATGGTGATTATTCTGCTCGGCATCCTTCTGCTCGTCATCGTTGGCCTGCCGCTCACCGTCAAGGGCGACGGCACGATCGCGGGCCAGGTTCGGGTTTTGCTCGGCTACACGCTGGGTCTGGTCGGCTTCATTCTCTCGCTCGCCACCTTGTGGGCCGGCTGCGCGGCGGTCTCGCTGGAAATCCAGGAGCGCCAGATTCATCTGGTCGTCACCAAACCCGTCGCCCGCGCGCAAATCTGGCTCGGGAAATGGCTCGGTCTCCTGATCCTCAACGCCGCACTCCTCGCCTTCTCCGGCGCCGTCGTGTACGGCCTGCTCCGCTGGACACACCGCCCGGAGACATTGACCCCCGAACAGTTTGTTGAACTCCGCGAAAACACGCTCATCGCCTGCACGGTGGTCCGGCCGGAGCCGCTCCGCATCGACGACCAAGTGCGCGCCGAACTGGAGGCGATCCGGACCGGCTCACGCGTGCCTGACGATATCCCGGAATCCGAAGTGGAAAGAGCCGTCCGGCAACGACTGCTGACGGACGCCTTTTCCGTCCTGCAAGGCGGCGCGCGGCAGTGGACCTTTGCGGCCCCGGCGAAGACCGTGGCGCCGCCCCTGTTCCGCTTCCGGTTTTCCAGTTCGTCGATCGGCCCGGAATCCGTCCCCGGCCGGTGGACCGTGCAGCGGGAATCCGACGGCACTCCGTTCCAGACCGTGCAGACCAATACATCGGGCATGGCCTGCCTCTTGAAGATCCCGGCGGATGCGGCGGCGGGCGGCGGCGCATTCCGGGTCACCTATGAAAACCTGAGCGCGTCGCCCATCGTCGTCTCCTTCGATCCCGCGGACGGACTGCTGCTCTACTCGCCCGCCGCCGGTTTCGAGGCCAACTTCGTACGGGCCCTGCTCGCCATCCTCTGCCGTCTCGCGTTCTTCGCGGCGCTGGGCGTCACGGCCGGCAGCCTGTTCTCCATGCCGGTCGCGTCGTTCGTTTCGATCTGCGCCCTGCTCATGATTCAGATCAGCGGCTACATCCAATCCATCGCGGGCCGGGACGCCCTCCTCCACGCGCATCGCCACGGGCCGACCGGCGCGTCCGCGTTCTGGGATCATCTCTTCTCCGCCGTTTTCAAGGCGTTCAACGCGGTCGTCGGCCCGTTGCAGGGGTTCGATCCGCTGGAACTCCTGACCACCGGACAGTTGGTGACGTGGAGCATGCTGGGCTCGGTGTTCGTCGTACAGGGGATCGTCTATGGGGGCGCGCTGATGGCGATCAGCGCGTGGGTCCTGAACAAGCGGGAACTCGCGCTGCCGTCATGACCGGAACCATGAACGAAAAGTTTCCAAACGTTGGAAAAAATCCGGCCGCTTTTTCCAAGGGTTGGAAAAGTTCGGCGTCGGTTTTCCTGCTCCTCGTCGCCGTCGCCGGGTTTTGGTCGAGCGGTCTCCTGAACGAGCCGCTGGTCGAGCTTCGCCGGCAATACCGGCTCGACCAGGCCGCGCCCCTCGAGAACTCGCCGCCTCTCGTCGCGTTCACCACGGTGGCGATCGGCGGCTTCCGCGGCATCCTCGCCGACATCCTGTGGATCCGAGCCTCGACCCTTCAGGAAGAGGGCAAGTACGTCGAGCTGGTTCAGTTGGCGGACTGGATCACGAAGCTCGAGCCGCGCCTCGCGGACGTCTGGGCCTTCCAGGCCTGGAATCTCGCGTACAACGTCAGCGCCTTCTTCAACACGCCCGAGGACCGGTGGCGCTGGGTCCGGCACGGGATCACGCTCCTGCGCGACGAGGGCCTGCGCTACAACCCCGGCAGCGCGTCGCTCTGCCGCGAACTCGCGTGGATGTTCCAGCACAAGATCGGCGGAACCCAGGACGAAATGCACGGGCTCTACAAGCGCGCGTGGGCGGCCGAGATGAGCGCGCTCTTCGACGGGCCGCGCCCGGACTACGCCCGCCTGCCCGCGGAGGCGTCCAACCGGCTGACGCGCATCTACAAGCTGAACCCGGCGGTCATGGAACAGATCGACCGGGATTACGGTCCGGTGGACTGGCGGCTGCCCCCCGCGCACTCGCTGTACTGGGCGCTGGAGTCGCGCCGCGTCGCGCGAGGCTGGGACCTCGTCGCCGCGAACCGCATGATCTACCAGGCGATGGCGAACGAGTTCAGGGAAGGCACCCTGCTCTTTCGGCCGGAGGAAGGCGTGTTCGTCACGCGCCCGAACCTCGACGTCCTTCCGAACGCGCGGGCAGCTTACGAAACGGCCATCGCGGAAAATCCGGGCGAAACCGCGATGACGGCCGCGTGCGAAAACTTCCTGGGCGACGCGATCGTGATCCTGTTCACCCACGACAGGCCCGAGAAGGCGCGCCGTTTGCTCGACGAATTCCGCGCCCGCCATCCCGAGGAACCGATTCCCGCCGACCTCGATACGTTCGTCTGCCGGGTGGTCACGCGCGACGCCGAGCGCTTGTCGTACGAAGAAGCCCTGGAATTGCTCGAAAGAGCGGAACTGCAAAGCGTCTTCTGGCAGGCGCTCGGCGAGGACGCGCCGGCCCGCGGATTTCACCGGCTGACGGATATCTGCCGCAGGCACATCGTCGTCGACTCCGGGCAGGAACTGCCCTCCCTGGATCAAATCCGCAGAACCGCGCGCGACCGTCTGCTGGCCAACCCGCCCTCCTCCAAAGCGGCGGAACGTCTCCGCTGAAAAGGTCCGCCCGCCGCATCGGTTGAGTTCTTGACACGCTTTCACGGCACTGCGATGCTCGCCCCGTTTGAGGTCGCTGGGGGAGTCCCGACGCGCTGTGCGGTCGGGGCTGAGAGTTCCCGGAGTCGGGATAACCCCTTGAACCTGTCTGGGTCATTCCAGCGGAGGGAAGCGACGGCATGGACCTCGCTCTCCTCCCTCCCGGAATACCCTGACGCAACGCAGGGATGGATGATCGTGCCGCTCACGGCGTCCGTCGCGAAATAGGAACGGCGTCATGAACGGGAGCTTCGTTTGAAAACAGGAATCAAGCCCATCACGTGGACCATTGCCGGATCGGACTCGGGCGGCGGCGCCGGAATCCAGGCCGACCTCAAGACCATGAACGCGCTGGGCGCCATGGGGTGCTCGGTCATCACCGCGTTGACGGCCCAGAACACGCTCGGCATCACCGACGTCGAGTTCCCTTCCCAATCCATGATTGCCGCCCAGCTTGCGGCGCTGGCTGCCGATCTGCCGCCGGCCGCCGTCAAAGTCGGCATGCTCGGCAGCGCGGCCACCGTCGAAACGGTTGTCCGCCGCCTCACCGCGATGAAGGCGTACACCGTCTTCGACCCGGTCATGGTTTCGACCAGCGGCCACGCGCTGTTCGAGCCGCGCGCGCTCGATGCCCTGACCGCCCAACTCCTCCCGATCGTGAGCCTGCTGACGCCGAATATCGCGGAGGCGGAAACCCTGCTCGGCCGGGCGATTTCGAGCGATCCGGAAATCGAGGCGGCGGCCGCGGACCTGATCAAGCTCGGGGTCAAATCGGCGCTGATCAAGGGCGGACACCGGGACGGCGCCCTGTGCAGGGACTTCTGGACGGACGGCGCGCGCAAGGCGTGGCTTTCCAGCCGACGCCAGGCCGTGACGCACACGCACGGAACGGGATGCACGCTCTCCTCGGCCATCGCCGCATGCCGCGCACTCGGATACGAGGAACCGGACGCCGTGGTCCTGGCCAAAGCGTACGTGAACCAGGGATTGAGAAAAGGCGCCGACATCGGGAAAGGACGGGGCCCGCTCGCGCACGAAGGGTGGCCGGATTCGCCGGATGACCTGCCGCAGTGGGACGGACCCGCCGAAGCGCCCGCCTTCGCGGACTGCGGGGACGAGCCCCTCGGCTTCTATCCGATCGTCGACCGGGCGGCTTGGCTGGAAAAACTCCTGCCCGCCGGCGTGCGGACCATCCAATTACGGATCAAGGATCTGCGCGGCGCGGAACTCGAGTCGCAAGTCCGCGCGGCGGTGGACTGCGCCCGCCGATTCAATGCCAGGCTCTTCATCAACGATCATTGGGAACTCGCGCTGCGCTGCAAGGCCTACGGCGTTCACCTGGGCCAGGAGGATTTGCCGGGCGCGGATCTCTCCGCTCTTTCCAAGGCCGGCATCCGTCTTGGCGTCAGCGTTCGCACGTACTCCGAGGCGGCCCGCGCGAAGGCGGTGCGCCCGTCCTACACAGCCATCGGCGCGATCTTCGCGACGGGGTCGAAGAACATCGGCTACCAGCCCGTCGGCGTGGAGGAATTCTCGCGGCTTCGACGCCTGATTGCGGGGCCGGTTGCGGCCATTGGCGGGATCACGCTGAAGCGGGCGCCGGAATTGGCCGCCGCGGGAGCGGACGGCGTGGCGCTGATTTCCGACGTGGTCAGCGCGCCCGATCCCCTCGCGCGCGCAAAGAGCTGGCTGGCGTTCTGGAAGGAGAGAAGTCCAGAGTCCAAGGTCTAAAGTCCGAAGTGTCAGCGCGCTGACTTTGGAGCTTGGGCTGCCGGGCTTCGGGCGGCCCTTACGGCAGCAGGGCCTTCGCCAGGATAACGCCCAGCACAAACCAGATGGGCAGCGAGACAATCAGGGCCCATGTGATCATCCTTGTCTTCTTCAGCCGCGCCTGAATATCGCGGCTCTCCAGCGCGTGCTCCAACCGAATCCTCATCTCCTCGATCCGGCAGGGTTTGGAAACGAAGTCCACCGCGCCGCTGCGGATGGACTCCACGGCATTCGGAATGGAGGGATACGCCGTCAGGATGATCAGAATGGCGTCGGGATCGATTTCGAGAATCGCGCGCGTCAGATCCATGCCGCTCATTCCGGGCATGCGTACATCGGTGATGACGATATCCGGAAAAACCTCCGCCCTCCGGTACGCGCTGAGGACCTCTTCGGCGGCGGAGAAAGTTCGGACCTGGTACCCCAGTTCCTTGATCATGGATTCGAGCGCTTCGCGCACACTCAACTCATCATCTACGAGCCAGATTGTTGTGGCCATAGGCCCTCCTCGATCTGTTGGAGCGGGTGATGGGAGTCGAACCCACGTAGCCAGCTTGGAAGGCTGGAGCTCTACCGTTGAGCTACACCCGCCTATGTGTCGCGCAGCGCGCCGATCCGGCGGGCAACCCCGCCGGGCACACGAAAGTCGTCGGATGCTATACCACGGGGGCAAGAAGGGTCAAGAGGGCTTGTTGTCCAACGCCTTGCGGATGGCGGCCAGCAGGGATTTGCTCTTGAACGGCTTGTAGACAATACCCTTGGCGCCCTGGCTGATGAGTTGTTCGCCAAGCACTTCCTGGGCGGTGATACTGGTCAGGAGAACGGGCAATTCCGGATGGAGTTTCTGCAGGGCATGGAACACCTCGTCCCCACCCATGCCGGGCATGATGAGGTCGAGCAGGACCATGTTGATCTTCTCCGCCGACGCGCGAACGATTTCAAGCGCCTCTTCCCCGGAACGCGCGACGAGCGCCTTATACCCGTGTATTTTGAGAATGTCGCCAACGACCTGGCAGATGATCGCTTCGTCGTCAACGACGAGAACGGTTTCCGCGCCATCCAGCCCGCCGGAGGACATCCCCTCCTCCTGCCGGTCGCCCGAGGCGACCGGCAGGTACATCCGGAAGGTCGTGCCGTGTTCCGCAGAGCTTTCCGCGAGAATGTCGCCCTCATGATTCAGCACGATGCCGTACACGATGGACAGCATGAGGGTGCCCTTTCCGCCCTTCGCGCGGACGGGATGAAACGGATCGAAGACATACTGGAGGAGTTCCGCGTCAATCTCACGTCCCGTGTCGGTCACGTCCACGGAGACATACGCCGCGTCCGGCGGCAGGTCGAGCACCTCGCGTTCGTGCGGGTTCAGTTTCCGGTACGCGCTGGACACCGTCAGCGTTCCGCCGTGCTCGGCCATCGCATCCGCGGCGTTGATGCACAGGTTGAGAATCGCCTGCTTGAGTTGGACGCCATCCCCCGGGATCGGCGGCAGATCGGGCTTGAGCCGGCGCTTGAGCACGGCTGTGCCCAGGGTGGGCTCGACCCCGGTCAGCACTTCCTCGATGAGGGAGTTGATATCGACGGATTCCTTGGTGAAATGCCGGCGGCGCGCGATCAGGAAAAGCTGGCGCGTCAACTCCGTGGCGCGGACTCCGGACTGCTCGATCAGCGACAGGTCGTGATGCAGGTCCGTGCCGGGCTCGGCCTTGGCTTTCAGGTAGGACGTGAATCCGAGGACGCCGCTGAGAATGTTGTTGAGATCGTGAGCGATGCCCCGCGCAAGCAGGCCGACCGCTTCCATCTTGTCGGCGATACGGCGATGGGTCTCCCGGTCCATAACGTTTCCGGCCGCCGCCGCTCCATCGCTGTCCGTCCGCCCCTCCTGTCGCGTATCCTCCATAGGAAACAAGGAATCATTTTAGGCGCATTTCGTCAAACGAGGAATCATTCGCGGGCGGCGGAATCATGCCTGCGGTGCGGAGTCGCCGTTGCTTGATTCAAGGCACGCCCAGCACCAGGTCGGGCTGGACATCCAGGTCGTCCGCCGCCGTCCGGACCACACCCCCGGGGGTGCCGGCCAGGGCGGCGATCATGGCGGCATTATCGGTGCAGAATTCCGGGCGGGCCAGGACGAGACGCAATCCGTATTCCCCGGCCATCCGCTCCAGTTTCTCGCGCAGGCGGCCGTTCCTTGCCACACCTCCCACGCAGCCGACCGCGGAAACGCGATGGCGTTCCACGGCGCGCCGCAAACGGATCAGGAGCGCGTCAAACACCGCTTCCTGGTAACTCGCGGCCACATCCTTCAGCGTCCCGTTCACGAGCACCTCCGGATGGTCCTTCAAGTAATACAGCAGGGAGGTCTTCAACCCGCTGAAGCTGAAGCACAGGTCGCGGTCCAGATCCCCGGCCAGTTCGCCGGCTGCACCGCGCCGGAGCCCGCGCGGGAATTTCACATGCGCCGGATCGCCGCCTGCCGCGGCTTTTTCGATCGCCGGCCCGCCGGGGTATCCGAGTTTGAGCAGGTTCGCGCCCTTGTCCAGGGCTTCGCCGGCCGCGTCATCCAGGGTCTGGCCCAGAAGCTTGTACGACCCCACCTTCGCGACCCGGACCAGGCCCGTGTGGCCGCCGGAAACCATGAGGACAATCAGCGGCGCGATCGCGTCCGGGGACGGCGCGTCGGGACCGAGAAAAAGGGAGTAGAGATGGGCCTCAACGTGGTTCACTCCGAGCAACGGCTTGCCGAGTCGCAGAGCCAGCGCCTTGGCGGCGGACAGGCCCACGAGCAGGGAACTCGCGAGGCCGGGTCCGTACGTCACCGCAACGGCGTCGACCTGTTCCCACGTCAATCCGGCATCCTGTACCGCCTGACGCATGATGCCCGCGATCTCTTCGACATGGCATCGGGATGCAATCTCGGGGACCACCCCCCCATACGGCCGGTGCCGGGCCACCTGGGTAAAAACCACGTTGGACAGAACGGTCCGGCCATCGCGGACCACGGCCGCCGATGTTTCGTCGCAGGATGTTTCAATGCCCAGGACATTCATGGTTTCGATGGAAGGGGCGAGGGTCCCTGTTCAAGGGGAAGATGTCACGGCGCCGAACTTGCCATCTTCTGGTGCCCGTTTTGAGACTGGAAGATCATGACGCCCTTGAGGACGTCGACCGCGCGCTCGATCTGGATATCGCGGACATCCGCCCCCTGGGTCTCCGAATCCTCGACCGGCGCGCCGTCCGCCTTCGCCCTCAGAACCAACAGCTTGCGCCAGTCTTCCGGCGACATGGGCACGACGATGTCCGGCTCGATGCCGTGTTCGTTGATGACGCGTTTGCTCGGCGTGTAATACTTCGCCGTCGTCAGCCGGATGGCCGATCCGTCGTCCAGCGGCAACACGCTTTGCACGGATCCCTTGCCGAACGTCTTTTCCCCCACGAGGATCGCCCGCTGGTGATCCTGCAGGGCGCCCGCCATGATCTCCGAGGCGCTCGCGCTGCCGCCGTTCACCAGGATCACCATCGGAAATTGAAGGTAGTGATAGCGGCCTTTGACGCGGAACGTCTGCTGGGGCTTTTCGTTGCGGCCCTGCGTATAGACAATCAAGTCGCCGCGCTTCAGGAATTTCTCGCTGGCCTCGATCGCCGAGGTCAGGAGGCCGCCGGGATTATTCCGAAGATCGATGATCAGCCCTTGAAGGCCTTCCTTCATGAGCTTGTCGAGCGCGTCCTGCAGGGCGTTGGCCGTCGGCTCGTTGAACTGGACAATGCGCAGGTAGCCGATCCCCTCGTCCAGCATCTTCACATCCTTAACGCTGGGCACGTTGATTTTCGCCCGCACGACTTCGACGGTCCGCACTTCCTGCGTCTTGGGCCGCAGAATCTTGATCGTCACCTTCGAGCCCGGCGGGCCGCGCAGCTTCTTGACGGCCTCGGGAAGCGGAAGGCCGTCCGTCGAGGTGTTGTCGATCTCGATGATTTTGTCGCCCGACAACAGTCCCGCCTTGAAGCCGGGGGTGTCTTCCATGGGCGCCACGATGGTCAGCACGCCGTCCTTGATGCTGATGACGATGCCCAATCCGCCAAACTCGCCGGCGGTGTCATCCTTCATGTCCGCGTACATTTCCGGATCGAGGAACTGGCTATGGGAATCCAGCGATTGCAGCATCCCGCGCATCGCGCCGTACACGAGGTCCCGGTAGGAAGTTTTTCCGGGATCGACGTAGTGCTCGCGCACCTGTTCGAGGACCTTCGTGAAGAGCGCCATTTTTTCGTAGGCGTTGTCGCTCTCGCCCGCCGAAGGGGCCTGCGAATAGAGGCGCGCGCCGACGACAAGGTTACCCGCAAGCAGGATCGCGGGGATCAGCCACAATACCGCCCGGCCTATGGATCGAACCGACATATTTCAAGCCTCATCAGATGAAACACCGCGCCGTTCAATGTGAAGTCACTTTATAGGGCAAACGCACCCCTCATGCAATATCTGTAAACGGCCTGCCTCAAATCAACGGAACGGATAATGTATTGTCGAAGGGTGAAGGATGTCGGTACATTACGGCCGTTCCGGTGTACAATCAGGTCATATGAAAGAGAGTTCTTCAGAAGAGCGGCCCAAGCCCGCTTCCGGCGGCTTGGGTCAGGATTTCCCTTTCCGGATGCAGAAACCCGCGCCTGAACGCGCCGTGGACGAGACCGTGGACGAGCGCCCGGTTCACACCCGGTCGCCGATTCGCGATCCATGGCGCCACATCCTCATCATGAACCTGCGGACGTTTGCCATCGTCGCCGTGGGCATGAGCGTCTTCTTCTTATTGGCGTTGTTCACATCCATCCGGGCCTGGCGTATGAAGGAACTGCGCGCGACCAGTACGAAACCCGCGGCCGCAACCCACTCCGAGGAAGCCCCCCCGGTGGTCAAAGACCCGATCCGCCTTGACGACATGAGTTGGGGACCGATGGGAAACAGGGCGCGAAAATCGACCGCTGACGCCGTGCACGCGGCGCTCCTGCTCACCAAGCGCGCCGACTCTCTCGCGGCTTCGGGCGACACCCGGGAGGCAATTGATCTGTACACAGAGGCGCTCACCATCTGGCCCCACCTGACCGCCGCTCGGATCAAGCTCGGCCGGCTTTACCTGTCTCTGAAGGACTACATCCGCGCGCAGGAATACCTGGAGAAGGCGGTTGAAAACGAACCCGGCGCGCCGGATCTCCTGAACGATCTCGGCGTGGCGTACTATCACCAGCGGCGAATCACCACGGCCATCAAGCAGTTCAAGTCCGCGGTGCTGCTGGACAACCAGTTTGCCCCGAGCTACTTCAACCTGGCGCTCTGCCACCTCTCGATGGCCGATCAGAACAGTTCCCGGGACTACCTGTTCAAGTATCTCCAGATCGTACCGGACGACACGCGCGCCTTGAAAAAGAAAGCGTTCCTCGACGCCGCGGAAGGCGATTACACGAACGCCTTGACTACTCTGGAAAAGGCGATCCTGGTGAATTCCAACTGGCCGGCCCTTCGGTTCGATGCGGCGGCCACTCTGGCCCTCATGGGCAAGGGCGAAGAAGCCATCGCCCATCTTCAATCCGCGGAAACGATGGCGTCGCCATCGGCCGTTTATCTCGTATATCAGCAACCGGCTTTCCGGGAGGTGCGCCTTTCGGAAGCGGGACGCGCGTATCTGAAAGATCTCGTGGAAAGGGCCCGGGATCGGGCAAGCTCAAAAGAAACCTACAACCCCCTGCGCGACGTGATCGAGCCCATTGTGTCCGGCCCACAGACCGATGAGGTCATGAATGCGGAGCCGGCTCGCGGACAGTAACCATGAGACAAACCTCACAGGACATTTACGGCACAAACCGGAAACAATCCGAGCCGGAGCCCCTGTCCGACCAGGATCGCTTCGACCTGTTGAGAAAGCCTTGGATGGACGCCCGCCGCCGTCAGCGCCGGGCCACGTTCACCCTCGCGCTGGTCGTTCTGGTCATCCTGTCTCTGGTGGCCACCGTCGTCGTCCAGCAGTATCTCCTGTCCACGAAGTTGTCGGGAAAAAACGCGCCCAAGGCCGTTCCCGAACGGATGGCCATGTCGTCCGCGTTCGATGTCACGGCCGACAGCCGGACGCAACTGATGATGGATGCGTTGTCCGAACTGAAAGACATCGAACTGCCCGAAAAAGGCGACATGCCCCTGAACATCCAGTGGGTCAAGCAGGCGGCCTATCAGTTGATCCAAGCGGAGAAAGCCTCGCGCGAAGAGCGGTATGAGGACGCAATCCAGGCCTACCGAAAGGCGTTGCGGATCTACCCGAAACTCCAGGGGGTTCACCGGCAACTCGGGTTGACGTACCTGCGCATGAAGGACTACGAGAAGGCCGCTCCGGAATTCGAACTGACGGCAAAGGAAGAGCCGATGACGTACGGGCTCGCCAATAACCTCGGCGTTTCCTACCTCGCCCTCGAGGACCACAAGAAAGCCGAATCCAGCTTTCTCATGGCGATTCAGTTGAACCCGCAGTACGCCCTCGCCTACTTCAACATGGCCACCCTGCATCTCCGGCTGGGCAATTACACCAAGGCGGCCGACTTCTTCGCGAAATACCTGTCCTTCAAACCGGATGACCTGGCGGCCACCCAGACCTACGCGATGGTGCTCGTCCAGTTGAAGCGCTGGGAGCAGGCGGCGACGCTGCTGCAGGGGATCGCCACGGCGGCTCCAGACGTGGCGCCGATTCATTTCCGCCTGGCCGAGGCGCTGTCCCACTCCGCCCGCCGCGACGAGGCCATCGCTTCCCTGAAACGCGCCGTGAGCCTCGTGGATCCACGGCAGGCGCTCGCGTGGATGTCGCGTCCGGAGTTCGACGCCCTGCGGACGGACCCGGGGTTCCGCCAACTGCTCAACGAACTGAGCGAAGTGAAGTAACGGAAACCGGACCGGGATTCCCCGGCCCCGCGGGCGCCCCGAATGCGATGCGCAGACTCCCCGACTCGTCCGTCCGCCGCACGGATATTCCCCGGCGCGCCATTCGCGCCAGAGCCTGCCGGTCCGGCGCGCCCTCCGTGTTGTCCACGCCCACGCTGATCACCGCGTACGCAGGCGCCGTCGCGGCCAGGAACGCGTCGGAACAGGCGCCCACCGCCCCGTGATCGCCAACCACAAGGACATCGCAGGACAATTCCACGGGCTCCCGCAGAAGCGCGGATTCGACGGACCCGCCCGCACCGCCCATGAACAGGATCGCGACCGGCCCACTCGCCATTCGAAGCACCAGCGAACCTTCCTCCGCGCGCCTTTGAACGGTATGGCCGGCAGGATGCAGGACTTCCCACTCCGCGTCGTTCCCGAGATATCCGCCCTCCCCCTTCACCAACCGCCGGATCCGGACGCCGCGCCGGGCCGCATCCTTCATCAACCGTCGATACAGCGGCGACGGACCCGGAAACGGCGTACACCATAATTCCGAGACCGGGATGGATTTCAGAATTTCGGCGGCGCCGCCGATGTGCTCGGAATCTCCGTGCGTCAGCACGAGCGCCTCCAATCGATCCACACCCTGCCTTCGGAGATGCATCATCACATCCCGCGCGCGAAAACGAGCCCCCGCGTCCAGCAGGACATCGGCCGATCCCGGCGCGTTCACCAGCGCCGCGTTCCCATGGCCCACATCGAGCACATCCACGACCATCCGGTCGTCACGCGCGGCCAGGACCGCGCTTCCCGCCGCCACCAGCACGGTGACCGCCGCGACAAGCCATCGGAGTCGGCCCCGGGTCACGAGAATCCCGGCGAGCGCGCCGTACCAGCACGCCGCCCAGAGCCATGACGGCGATTGGATGAACGCATGACCGCCGGGAATATCCGCCGTCCAATCCACCCAGGCGAACATCAGGGAGATGAAGAGGCGGTTCGCGTGGTTGAACACTTCCGCGAGAAGAGGAAACACAGAACCCGCGACCAGCGAAAGAACCCCCGTCAGCAGGACCAGCGAGGAGACCGGGATCACCAGCAGGTTGCCCAGCAGGGCCACCGGGGACACGACATTGAACGTGCGCGCGGACAACGGGGTTGTGGCGAGCCAGGCGGCAACGGAAGCCACGGTCAGCGAAGCCGCGTAGAGCCCCGCAGCCCGCCCCCATCGCTTCCAGAACGGCGCCGGCTGAACCTGCCACGGATCGCCGGCCAACGCCGCGCGAACCGGCCGCATCCAGAGCGGATACAGCGTCATCAGGCCGGCCACGGCGACAAAGGAAAGCAGGAACCCGATGTCGAAAATCTGGGCCGGATTGAACGCCAGAATCAGCAGAGCCGCCGCCGCAAGCGCCGAAGGGCCGTCCGGCTTGCGCGAGACCAGCGGAGCTGTCCAGAAGACAACAGCCATCACGCATGCGCGCACCGCGCTGGCGCTCATCCCCGTGCCCACCGTATAGGCTGCGAGAGCCGGCGCCAAAAGAAGGACCCAGTACTGACGCGAAAAACCGAGCCCCTTGAGAAAGGCCATAATCAGCACACCCAAAATCGCCACGTGCATGCCGCTGATGGCCACGACGTGCAGCGTGCCCGTCAGAGAGAACGATCGGTACAACTCGTCCGGCAAATCCTGGCGGTACCCCAAAATCAACGTGCGCAGAAGCCCGGCCTGCAGGGGGAAGTCCTCCAGTCCGCGGCCCAGGATGTCATAGCTGGCGAGGCGACCGCGAAGACACCACGACACCGGCGCGAACCCGTGTCCGTCCGACACAAACCGCACGGACGCCGGATCGGGAACGAAATCGTAGCGAGGCCGGTTCATGGTCCGGGGGCCGGGGTCCACGCTCGTCACCAGTCCGGACAAAACCCATCTTTCTCCGTAGCGAGCGGCGCGCATTCCCGCTTGCGTTTTCCACCACACCGCCAGTTCGCCGCGTCCCCGCTGCCAGCCTTCCACCCTTCGCACGGCCTCAGTCCGGAACGTGAACTCGCGCACCTCCTCCCCCTCCCGCCGCCCCGCGCGCACAACGGGGTCGGAGGAGACAACGCCCGCGATTTCCATGTTTTCCCGCGGCCGGTCCATCAGGTTCCGCAACTCGCGGCCGGAAACGGGCTGTACGGACAACGCGGCGTTCGCCCATCCCGCGAAAAAGACGGTCCCCCAGAGGATGGGAATGGAAACGCGACACCGAAGGAACAGCAAAGCGGCGGCCAGCAAGATTCCCGCCGCCGACAGCACCGGAAGGACCGGGACGTTCACGACAAGGCCCGATATCGAACCTAGGGCAAAACAGGTCATGGCGCCGACGAGCGGCCGGCGGACAACCGCCGTCGATTCGGGATCCGGTGAAGTCTCAGGGAATTCCGTCAAAGGCTAGCCCGCGGGAGGCGTCACGCTCCAGAAGAAACCGAGCGGATGGTGACGGCCGACCGCCCGCGCGTGGAGGATGGACTGATGGACAAAATCCTTGGCCTTCGCCACCGCGTCCTTGAGCAAATCACCCTGGGCCAGGTACGCCGTGATGGCCGCGGAAAATACGCAGCCCGCCCCATGCGTCTGCTCCGCCTTGACCCGTGCCGACTTGAAAATGTATTCCTCGTCCTCGTCGTAAAGGACATCCACGACTTCATCGCCGGGCAAATGTCCGCCCTTGACCACGCAGGCCACATCGAAGCGGTCGCCGATCTCGCTCGCCGCCGACCGGATTTCCTCGAGCGACTTGATGCCGTGTCCGCACAGGATCTCGGCCTCGTGAAGGTTCGGGGTAATCACCCTCGCCTGCGGGATCAACTCCGCGCAAAGCGTGTCGATGGCGTCCGTCTCCAAGAGCTGCGTGCCGGACTCGGACACCATCACCGGATCGACCACCAGAACCGGGATGCCTTGCTGAATCCCGTCGGCCGCAACCGCCTTGATGATCTGCGACGAATACAGCATGCCCGTCTTCGCCACCGCCAGAGGGAACCCATCGCAAACCGTCTTGATCTGACGGCCCACCATTTCGGCGTCAATGGGCTGGATGCCTGAAACGGACGACGGATTCTGCGCGGTGACGCACGTGATGGCCGACGTGCCGAAAACACCGAGAGCCGCGAACGTCATCAGATCCGCCTGTATTCCCGCCCCGCCGCCACTGTCCGACCCCGCGATGGTCAGCGCGACCGGCACAGGGGCGCCCGCTTCCGTGGAGTTGATGTTCATCGCACACCGAGCGTAGAGAAATCGCGCGGACAGTCAAGACAGGAGGCAATGTAATCGTTCCCGCAACTCTCCAATTTGATGTTTGACAAGGCGGTGTCACCTTTCTATTTTCGCCTTAGACACTAACGCTCATTTTTTACAGGAGATCGACATGGCTAAGGCGCTGAAGCCATTGGTGGTTGTCTTGCTGGTCCTCAGTGTGATTTCCCTCGTTCTGGGCAGCATCCTTTTCCTCCAGCGTGGAGAGATCAAGGATCGTGTTCTGAAAAACGAGCAGGCGGTCGTCCAGATCGCCGAGAGCCTCCACATGGACGGGCTGGACACGGCCAAGCTGGCCGAGCAGTTGAAGGACACGAAGTCCATGCAGGTTGCCCTCAACAAGGTCTCCGTCTTCGCGATGAATCGCTACGAAGAATTGCAGAACACCAAGATGGACCTTGAGAACAAGACGGCGGAACTGGAAAAGACCACCAAGGAACTCGCGTCCACGAAGACGGAACTGGCCGCTGCGCAGGTCAAGATCACGGAAATAACGGATGCCTTGGTCCAGAAGGAAGCCGAAGTGGCGCAAGCCAAGAGCCATGTTGACCAGCTTGAGCAGGACAAGATGGCCCTCCAGACTCAAATCGACGACCTGAACAATCAGTTGGTCAAGGCCGAGGAAGACATGCGGGATCTACAGGACCAGGTGGCCACGCTGGATAAGATCGTCAAAGAGACCACCCCCGCGGGCAACCGCCCGCTTCCGCTCGGGCTGACCGGGAAGATCAGTGTCGTCAACCCGGACTGGAACTTCGTTGTGCTGGATATCGGCAGCGAGGCCGGGCTCGTTCGCGACGCGCAGATGCTGGTCCACCGCGCCGACCAACTCATCGGCAAGGTGAAAATCTCCAACGTTCAAAAGGACATGGCGATTGCCGAAATCATAACGGACTGGGCGCAATCCCCCATTCAAGAGGGCGACGATGTTCTCTACTAAAATCGCCGGCTGGCTCACGGTTATTACGGCCGTTTGTTTTCTCATCCTGATCGTTTTCCAGGTGTCGGAACTGATGTCCTATCGGTCCGCGCCTTCCATCTGGCCGACCGCGCCATGAGAAAGTTCGTGATGGCCGCCAAGCTGAAACCTCTCTGTCTCCTGCTCGTCTTGGGACTCTGTGTCCTGTCCTTGAGCGGTTGCGCGACGGTTGACAACCACGATGACGGCGGCTCGGATCTGCCTTGGAATACACCCCAGCCCTGGGAAAGCGCCCCCTCCATCCCCGGCCTCAACGGCATGGGCGGCTGACACTTCCAATCCTTGGAAAAAACAGTCCGCCATTTTCCAAGGACAGGAAAATGGGAATGCTTAACACCGAAGCGGGCAACCCGGGCTCCGTATTCCCCTCGCGCGCTTCGGCGTTCGACGTTACCGCAGACCCATCTCGATCATCTTCTCGGCGATCTGGATCGCGTTCTGCGCCGCGCCCTTCCAGATGTTGTCTCCGGAACACCACAACACGAGCCCGTTCTCCACGCTCTGATCCTTGCGGATGCGGCCCACGAGCACGTCGTAGTTGCCCGAGGCATCAATCGGCATCGGGTACTTCGCGTTTTTCGGATCGTCCACGACCTTCACGCCGGGTTCCTTCTCGAGAATCGCGCGAGCCTGCTCGGGCGAGAGCGGCTTCTCAAACTCGACGTTGATCGCGATGCTGTGCCCGTTGATCACCGGCACGCGCACGCAGGTGTTCCCGACTCGGATGGAGGAATCGCCCAGGATCTTGTGGGCCTCCCTCCGCATCTTGACCTCTTCGGTCGTCTCGCCGGAGTCGTCCTTGAACGAGCCGACGCACGGAATCACGTTGAAAAGAATCTGGTGCGGATACACCTCGCGCGGCAGCGGCTGTCCGGCCGCCCACGCGCGCGCCTGGGCCTCCAGTTCCTTCACCGCGGGCGCGCCGGTGCCCGACACCGCCTGGTAGGTGCTGGCGATGATGCGCCGTATCTTCGCGGCGCGGTGCAGCGCGGCCAGCGGCATCAGCGCCACCGTCGTGCTGCAGTTCGGATTGGCAATCAGGCCCTGATGCCCCTTCAACGCCTCGGCATTGATCTCGGGGATCACGAGCGGTACGCGCGGGTCCATGCGGAAATCATCGCCATTGTCGATGACGATACAGCCGCGCAGGGCGGCCTCCCATCCGAACGTTTGAGACGCGCCCTTGGAGCCCTCGGTCCCCGCGAAAAAGGCAAAGTCCACACCCTCAAACGCCTCGGGAGAAGCGACCTTCACCGGATAGCTCACGCCGTCCAGCACTTCCACGCGCTCGCTGCGCGCAAAGATCGTCAGACTGTCCACCGGGAACTTCCGCGCCCGCAGCAAACGAAGCATTTCGGCGCCGACCGCGCCGATGCCTACAACCACAACCTTGTATCTCTTCATGACACCGACTCCGCCACCCGGCCGGCCACCAAGTCGCCCACTTCCGTCGTGGAATACCCCATCCTCCCGGCCGCCATGCTTTTCATTTTATTGGCCGTAACATACATCACGGCCGACTCGATTGCCGCCGAGGCCTTTTCCTCGCCCAGCGTCTGAAGCATCATCGCGCCGGCGCCCACCGCGGCCAGCGGGTTGATGATGTTCTTACCCGTGTACTTCGGCGCCGAGCCGCCGATCGGTTCAAACATGCTGACGCCCTCGGGATTGATGTTCCCGCCCGCGGCGATTCCCATCCCGCCCTGCGTAATCGCGCCGAGGTCGGTGATGATGTCGCCGAACATGTTCCCGGTGACGATCACGTCGAACCACTCGGGGTTCTTCACCATCCACATGCTCGTCGCGTCCACATGGTAGTACTCGCGCTTGACGTCCTTGTAATCGCGCTCGCCCATCTCGTGGAACGCGCGCTCCCACAGGTCGTACAGGAACGTGAGCACGTTGGTCTTTCCGCACAGCGCGAGCGTGTTGTGTTCGCCCTTGCCGCGCGCCTTCTTCCCACGCTTGCGGGCATACTCGAAGGCGTACTTCAGGCAGCGGTCCACCTGGAACCGCGTGTAGACGCCGCTCTGCACGGCCACCTCGTGCGGCGTTCCCTTCATCGTCACACCGCCCGTGCCCGTGTACGAATCGCCGGTGTTCTCTCGAACCACCACGTAGTCAATGTGCTCCGGACCCTTTTCCTTCAAGGGGCACTCGACCCCGGGGTAGAGCCGGACCGGGCGCAGGTTGATATACTGATCCAGGTCGAAGCGAAGTTTCAGCAGGATGCCCTTTTCGAGAATACCCGGCTTCACGTCGGGATGGCCAATGGCGCCCAGCAGAATCGCATCGTGCTTGCGAAGTTCGTCGACGGCGTTCGCCGGCAGAACCTCGCCGGTCCGGAGATAACGCGCGCCGCCGAAATCGTAGTCCGTGAATTCCAGCTTGAAATTGAACTTCGCGGCGGCCGCCTGGAGGACCTTCAAAGCCTCCCGGGTCACTTCCGGACCCGTACCGTCGCCGCCGATGACCGCGATATTGTAGCTCTTGCTCATGTGTTTCATCCTTTATTTTTCGTGCCCAGACGGGCGCAGGACTCTATCAGACATGCCGGACAAAACAAGAACAAACAAAACCGGGTCGGAGAGGGTTTTTCTTTCATTGCACCGGCGCGGAGTGTAAGATACGCAATACGGCGTTATGACGACCCCAAGACCAGGTTCTGACCACTCGGCGGCGGCGCACCAGACGGAGCGGCTGGCGTACTGGAACGACATCGCCCGCCGGACGGCCGACCGCCCCCCCTTCCCCGATGGCTACCACGAACAGATTCTCCGGAGCTACCAGTTCCTCGTCGCGCCCGGCCAGCGCGTCCTCGAAATCGGCTGCGGCCGCGGCGACCTGCTGGCCGCGCTCCAACCGTCGGTCGGGGTCGGCGTGGATTTCTCCCCGGAAATGATCCGGATCGCCGAGTCGCGATACCCGAACCTGCGATTCGTCCTCACGGATTCGCACCAAGCGGCCTTCGACGAGACGTTTGACGTCATCATCCTGTCCGACGTCATCAACGATCAATGGGATGTTCAGAAGGTGTTCGCCCGCCTGCGGCCCCTGTGCACGCCCCGCACCCGTCTCATCCTGAACTTCTACAGCCGTGTATGGGAACTGCCCCTGAATCTCGCGGCAAGACTCGGCAAGGCCAATCCCACGCTCCACCAGAACTGGCTGACGATCCCCGATGTGGCGAATCTGCTGAACCTCGCCGGGTTCGAGATCATCCGCTCCTGGCGGGAAATCCTCTGGCCGCTGCGCACGCCGGTGATCGGCACGATCCTGAATCGCTTCCTGGCCCGGCTCTGGCCGTTCAGCTACCTCGGCCTGACCAACTTCGTCCTCGCCCGGCCCCAGCCCGGCGGGGCCGCGGCGCGTGAGGCGCCCGTCGTTTCCGTTATCGTCCCCGCCAGGAACGAGGCGGGCAATATAGCGCAGATCTTCGAGCGGACGCCGGACATGGGCAGAAAAACGGAACTGGTCTTCGTCGAGGGGCATTCGAAGGACGACACGTACGCCGAGATTGAAAGGCAGATGGCCGCACACCCGGAACGCCCGGCGAAGCTGCTCCGTCAAACCGGCGTGGGCAAAGGCGACGCCGTGCGCCTGGGCTATGCCGCCGCCACGGGCGAGGTGTACATGATCCTGGACGCCGATCTGACCGTGCCACCCGAGGACCTCCCGCGCTTCTACGAGGCCCTGCGCGACGGCAAGGGCGATTTCATCAACGGCGTGCGGCTGGTGTATCCGATGGAAAAGAGGGCCATGCGCTTCTTCAATTTCCTGGCGAACAAGTTCTTCTCCTGGGCCTTTTCCTGGCTGCTGGGCCAGTCCGTGAAGGACACCCTCTGCGGCACCAAGGTGTTGTGGAAGGCGGATTACGAGCGGATCGCCGCCAACCGCTCGTACTTCGGCGACTTCGATCCGTTCGGCGATTTCGACCTGCTGTTCGGCGCCGCCAAGCTGAACCAGAAGATCGTGGACATGCCCATCCGCTACCGGGAGCGCACGTACGGCACGACCAACATTCAGAGATGGAAACACGGCTGGCTGCTTCTGCGAATGGTCGTCTTCGCCGCGCGCCGGCTCAAGTTCACATGAAGGATTCCTCCTTATCGCGGGCCGCTCACGAGATCGACCACGGCCGCAAGCTGGCCCGGCTTGAAACGGAACGCATCTGGGGCTGGGGAACGCCGGCGGGCCGCCAACGGGCCGATCGAAGGGCGGAGTTGATCGGCCGGGGCGCCGCGCTCGCTCCCGGGAAGCGGGTTCTGGAAATCGGATGCGGCACGGGCCTCTTCACGGAAAAGTTTGCCCAAAGCGGCGCGCAGATCGTCGCGGTGGACATTTCTTCCGAACTGCTTGAAAAGGCGCACGGACGAGGATTGCCGGAAGCCCGGGTGCGCTTCCTGGCAATGCCCTTTGAAGAATGTGATGTGGAGGGCCCCTTCGACGCGGTCATCGGCTCTTCGGTCCTGCATCACCTGGACATCGAGCCGGCATTGACGAAGATTTTCACCCTGCTGAAGCCGGGCGGTATTCTGTTCTTCGTCGAACCGAACATGTTGAATCCGTTGATCATCATTCTGAAGAACGTCAAATGGATCAAGAGACGGTTCGGAGACTCACCGACTGAAACCGCCTTCTTCCGATGGTCCTTTCTCCGGCTCTTGCGTGAGACAGGGTTTGAACAGCCCGTCGTCACCCCTTACGACTGGCTGCATCCAGCCACGCCCAAAAGAATGATCGGCGCCGTGAGCGCCGCAGGAAAACTTCTCGAGAAAACGCCGATCTTGAAGGAATTTGCGGGCTCCCTTCTGATCCGGGCCGTCCGTCCTCTCCAGTAAAGACGCGAGATTGAGATGGAACCTAAACCGAAGATAGCGCTCATTCTTCTCGGACTGACCCTTCTCACGGGTGGAGTGTTCCGGCAAGTGTCCGAATTCGATTTTCTTTCATTCGACGACGCCAGTTGTGTCGTCGACAATCCCCACGTCCGCGTCGGACTGACTTGGGAAGGCATCCGCTGGGCGTTCACCACCCGGCACCACGGATACTGGCAGCCGGTCACGTGGATCGTGCATATGGCCGCCTGCCAACGATTCGGCCTGAACGCCGGCGCTCACCACCTCGTCAACTTGTTTGTGCACATCGCCAACGTTCTCCTGCTGTTCGGACTCCTGGTCCGGATGACACGCTCCACAGGCCGAAGCGCTTTCGTGGCGGCGCTGTTCGCCATCCATCCGATGCACGTGGAATCCGTCGTATGGATATCACGACTGAACGACCTCTTGTGTACGTCTTTCTGGATGCTGACCCTAGGGGCCTACATGCTCTACACGGAACGGCGGGATCGTCGAACGTACCTTCTGACCTTGGCCGCTTTCGTTATAGGGCTCATGTCGAAGCCGATGATCGTGACCCTGCCGATCATCCTGCTCCTTCTGGACTATTGGCCGTTTTGCCGCATTCAGAAATCAACGAACTGGCGACCTCTCATCCTCGAAAAAATCCCTTTCTTTCTTCTTTCCGCAGCATCGTCACTGCTCACGTTCTTGAACCAGTATTACGGCGGCGTCACGGCCACCCTCGCCGGGCTCCCTCTCGATGTTCGATGCTTGAACGCCATCGTGGCATACGGGACGTACCTCTTCAGGCTGGTGTGGCCCGATTCTATGGCGTGCCTCTACCCCTACAACCTGCCCCTGCCGACATGGCAGATCGTATCCAGTCTGGCGGCTCTCGTCGTGCTGTCCCTTGTCGCGCTCAGATTGGGCATTCGCCGGCGATACGTATTGACCGGCTGGTTCTGGTATCTCGTCATACTCATCCCCGTCATAGGCATTGTGCAGGTCGGGCCACAGTCCATGGCCGACCGCTACACGTATTTATCTTACGTGGGCCTGTTCATCCTCGTCGCATGGGGAGTGCCGGATGGGGCCGAGAGGATTTCGACACGGCGAGCGGGCCTTCTGCCCGTGTTGGCGGGACTGATCATTCTCGCCTTTGCCGTTCGCGCGTGGCTCCAAGTACGAACCTGGAAAGACAGCCTCACGCTCTTTCAGCATGCGGCGGCGGTAACAGAAGAGAACTACATGGCCCATAACAACCTCGGCATCCTGCTTGCTGACGCGGGCCGGCTCGATGAGGCCATCGCTCAGTATCGGGAAGCTTTGAGGATCCGTCCGACATTTGCCTTCACGCAAAACAACATGGGAAACGCACTGATGCAGAAAGGGAAATTGCCTGAAGCAATCCTTCATTTCAACAAAGCCCTTCGGCTTGACCCCGCTTATGCGGAGGCACACAACAACCTGGGCATCGCCTTGGCGAAACAAGGCAAATTGGACGAGGCTATCGGCTGTTTCATGACCTCGTTGAAAGCCAATCCTGACAACGCGGGAAGGCAGAAGAACCTGCTTCTGGCGATCGGCAAACTGGAGGACAAGGAAAAAGCCCGGTCCTGTTACCGCGCGGCCCTCGACATCGCGGAGTCCGCCGGAGAACAGGACCTGGCGGACGCGATCCGGGAGAAGCTCGCGGCGCCTTGACCCACCGACCGCGTCACGGCCCTTCCCGGGTCTCGAAGCTCAACGGAACAACCAGCACGGGACAGCGCGACTTGCGCACCACCTTCTCGGTGACCGCGCCAAAGAAGACCTTGCCGATGGAACTGTGGCCCTGGCGGCCGATGACAATCAGGTCGGCCTTCCGCTCTCCCGCGCACATCAGGATATGATCCGCTTCCGGCCCGTTGCGGACCTCGATATCCATTTGGACGCCGGCCGGCAGACGGGAGACATACGCGGCGCGGATTTTCTCCTCGATATCCCGCTCGGCCTTCGACTCCACGTTGTCCACTTCGTAGAGGTACGTTTTGAAAAACTGGGCGTCGGGCTCCGGAACGACATGCAGGAGCGTGATCGCGCAGTCGGACGAATGCCGCGCCTGCTCGAGGGCAAAGTCGAACGCGAAATCCGCGTTCTGGGAAAAATCCGTGCAGAACAGGATGTGCTTGAAGGGACCGTAGGGCGCTGGAACCGAGTTCATGGAGATTCCTCCTAACGATAGGTCATGGACGGCAACCACAACGAAATCTGCGGAAACGCCACCAGGATCGCGGCGGCCACGACCAGGCAGGCCAGGAACGGCAGCGCCCCTTTGAACACCGTCTGGAGCGGCAGGTCGCGCTCGATGCCGCTGACTACGTACACGTTCACGCCGACGGGCGGCGAGATGACCCCCATCTGGGTCACCACAACGATAATCACGCCAAACCAGATCAGGTTATAGCCCAGGGCCTCAATCACGGGATAGAAAATCGGAACGGTCAGCAGGATCAGTCCGAGCGCATCCACGAAACAGCCGGCGATGAGATAAAACATGATGATCAGGCCGATGATGACCCATGACGGGAAGGCCAGCCCGGTCAGCCACGACGCCAGTTCGTAAGGGATGCGGGTGACGGCGAGAAACCGACCGAAGACCACCGCGCCCGCGACGATAATCATGACCATGCAGGACGTCCGCACCGTTTCGTGGAGGCACTGCACAAACGCCTTCCATCTGAGACGGCGCTGGAGGAGCGCGATGGCGAGCGCACCGGCCGCGCCCACCGCCGCGGCCTCCGTCGGCGTGAACAGTCCGACGAACATTCCGCCGATGATCACGACGAAAAGAATCACGGCCTCGGCAATGCCGGCGAGGGACTTCCAGCGCATGCTCCACGTAACCCCTTCCGCCGCCGGCCCCAGGTGCGGGCGCCGCCGGCAGAGAAGATGAATCGTGACGCAGAACAGGACGGCGATCAGGATGCCCGGCATGATGCCGGAGATGAACAGCTTGCCGATGGATTGCTCGGTCAGAATGCCGTACACGATGAACACCACGCTCGGCGGGATCAACATGCCGAGGCTCCCGCCCGCGGCGACCGTCCCGCCGGCCAGCGCCATGCTGTAGCGGTAACGTTTCATCTCCGGCAACGCCACGGAAGCCATCGTCGCCGCGGTGGCCGGACCGGATCCGCAAATCGCGCCGAAGCCCGCGCACGCGCCCACGGTTGCCATCGCCAACCCGCCCCGGAACATGCCCAGCCAGCAATACGCCGCATGGAACAGGCGCTTGCTGATCCCCGCATGAAACGCCACCTGCCCCATAAAGATGAACAGAGGGATGACCGTCAGGCTGTAGGAAGAGAAGGTGTCGAAGAAATCCACGGTCATCATGCTCAACGCGGCGGGCGAGGAAACCACCATCGCGAAGCCCAGCACGCCCGCGATCGCCATGACGAACGCCACCGGCATGCTGCAGATGAGCAGCAGGAGGAGGAGACCGCAACCCAACAGGCCCGCTTGGATCGGCGTCATGGCGACAGGAAGACCTTTCGAGGATGCAACAGATGCTCCAGCACCACAAGGGCCGACACGGCACAGCCAAAGGCCATGACGAAGGACACCCAGTAGATGGGGCATTCCAGGGTCAGCATGACCTCTCCGCTGGCCCGGAGGCTGATTCCGTATTTCACACCCTGCACGCTAAGAAGGAGCAGGAATCCGATCATCAGGACACGCATGATCGAATCGACCGCCAGCCGCGCCGGCAGGGGAAGCTTGTTGAAGAAGAACTCGATCGCCACATGGCCCTTGACCGCGGTGGTGTATGGCAGGGCACACGAGAGCGTGATCAGGCTCAAGATGCGGACAATGTCGTAACTGCCCTTCAGCGGATGCCCGCACGCGCGCGCCGCGATGTCAGCGCATATCACCAGCATCATCGCCACAACGCCCGCGCCGGCCGCAAAGGCAAGCCACAGCACCAGCCGGCGCAGGATACGTTGCCACAGAGAGGAAGAAGTGTCGGTCATGACGATGGATTTCGCTTACCGGCCCGCCTCGGCGATTTTCTCCTGAAGCTCCTTGAGGAAGTCGGCGGCGGGCAGCCCCTTCTCCCCGGCGGTCTTGACGTACGCTTCCAGAATGGGTGCCACCGCGGCTTTCCACCTGGCCTCTTCTTCGGCGGAAAGCGGAATCGTTTCATGGCCGAGCTGTTGGACGAACTCCGCGCCCTCGCGGTCCGCCTGGTTCCATGCCTCGCCGTGCTTGTCCACCCACTCCGCCGAAACCTGCTCGATGATCTGCCGGATATCCGCCGGCAGGCTGTCCCACTTCTTCCGGTTCATCACGACAAACATCGCCGTCGTATATCCGATGCCGGAAGAATCCGTCATCGAATGGATGACCTCGCCCTGCTTCCACCCCTTGAGAGTCTCGACCGGGCACAAGGTGGCTTCCACCACGCCTTTTTGCAGCGATTCGTAGGTTTCCGGCTGGCTCATGGCCACAGGCACGCCCCCCAGCGACTCGACAATCTTGGCCGACAACCCGGTGGCGCGGACCTTCAGGCCGCGCATATCCTCAAGCGTCCTCACCGGCTTGCGGGAAGCCAGGATACCGGGACCATGGGCGTGGATGTAGAGAACCTTCACATTCTCCACTTCCTTCGGCGCGTATTTCCGAGCCATTTCCGTGGCAATGCGGGTAGCGGCGAGGCCGTCGGGGTAACCCAGCGGAAGGTCAAGCCCTTCCAACAGGGGGAACCGCCCGAGCGTATAGGCAAAGCAGCTCATGCCCATGTCGGCAATTCCGTGCACGACCCCATCGTAGCACTGCGGCGCCTTGGTGAGCGATCCGCCGGGATACGTGGTGATCTTCACGCGCCCGTCGGTACGCGCCTCGACTTCCCGGGACCATTCCTCGGCCGTCTTGCACTGAATATGAGAGGGAGGGAAAAAGATGCTGTACGACAACTCGATCGGTTTCTGCGAAGCCGGCTCCGCCGTGGCCTTCCCGCATCCGGCAGTCAGCAACGCGCCCGCCGCCGCGAGAATCAACCCGAAAAAGACTCCAGACCATCTTGTCATCGCCGTCTCCTTTGTTCCGGCATTTCGCGCCGGCGGTGAGACTTCGGAATATAGTGAGCGAGGCGCCCGGAAGCAAGCCGGAGCCCCGGAAAAAACGGGGAAACCACCCTACTCCGCCACAAGCGTGACGATCAGCGTCCCGCCGCCATGAGAGATGCCGCCGAGAATCACCGGCACTCCGCTCTTCATGCCGACGGTCGTGTTAAGAACCAACTCATCCCCCCGGAACCACTGCACGGTCGTGCGAATCTTGTCGTCCCTGGAGCCGGACGCCGCCATACGGAGCCGGAAACCGTGGCCCAGATCAATCGTCGATTGACCCGGAAGATTCAACAGCGCGGAACCTTCCCCATAATGCCGGTAATACTCGAACCCGAAAATACGGCGCAGCTTGTACTCGACCTTGTCCAGGCGCGAATCCAGGGGCGCGGGATCGTTGGACGCAAGAATCAGAGTAGCCTGGATACTCACCGGCTCCGCAGACGACATCGCGGCCGCGGTCAGCAGACAGGCGAGACCCAGAACGACGGTCACAAACATCCGGCTTGTCTCATGAACCCGCATATCAGCCTTTCCTGCCGTTCGCTTCGACCACCCAGATCACAGTCCATCCCGACTCTGAATCCTCGTACACCATCGGCATGGCATCAGGCAAGCCGGTTTCCACGAACTCGACCTGCGTGCCGCCGGCGCGAACCTCGCTCAAACCGCCCTTTCGCCCGCCCAGGAACAGACCGGCGCCCAGAACCATGACCAACAGCGTCGCCGCCGCCCAGCGCAGAGTCGCGCCGGCAACCCAAGACTCCTCCGCCTGGGATCGCACCTCCTGCTCCCGGCGAATCGCACGCCGCACGTCCGCCCAAGCCGCATCCGCCGACTTCAAGCCGGGAACCCGCCTGTCCCTCAACCCGGCGCCGACCGCGATCCAGTCCTCGCGGGCCTTCAAGCAGGCCGGGCACTTGTCCAGATGTTCGTGAAGCCGGGCCGCGCGACGGGCCGTCAGTTCGCCGTCCAGGTCCAGGCTGATCCACTTCCGGGCTTTTTCACAGTTCATCGCAACTCTCCCAGCATCTCCTGCATCTTCCTGCGCGCGTAGAAAATCCGGGACATGACCGTGCCCTTCCGGCACCGCGTAATCCTCGCGATCTCCTCGTACGACAGCCCGTCCACCTCGCGCAGGATCAGGGCCGTTCGATGATCGGGCGACAAGGACTTGAGCGAATTCTCGAAGACCTCGCGAATCTCGGACTGCGCCAGCTCCCGATCTGGCCGCGGATTCCGGCTCGCCGCGCGCTCGAGGTCCGGATGGACGGCCGGTTCCACGCCGTCCACAAGCGAGTCCTCGCGAAGGCGCGCCTTGCGGCGCAGGAAATCGAGGCTCGTATTACAGGCCACCCGGTACACCCAGGTAAAGAACCTCGCATCCGCCTTGAAACTGCCCAGCTTGTTCCAGACCTTGACCCATGTCTGCTGGGCCAGTTCCGCGGCATCATCCGCGTTATTCACCATCCCGTAGGCCAGGTTGTATATGCGTGGATGGTACATTTTCACCAGTTCCCCGAACGATTCCTCGTCCCCCGCGCGCGCCTTATTGACCAAACGCTCCACGGCAGACGTGTCCGCCGCGCGGTCTTCCAAAGAATGAGACGGGTCCGGCAACGCTCTATTCACGTCGGCAGAGTAATCCCATCGTTTTTCCCTGTCCACAGAGTAGTCTCGATTTCAAATCGCATCGGCCCAAGCGAACCGTGTAGCGCCCGCCGTCCTCGGCGGAACTGGGACGCGCGACTCTACACCGCAGAGCAGGTTGGAACCCTTACTCGCCCGCCGGGCGGCGGGCCGTCCATCCGTAACCCTTGTAGTCCCACTCCACCTCGTTGCCGCGGAGCGTGACCACGCCGAAGCCTTCCTTCGTCCCAAACCAGTCGCCGCGCCACCACCTGCCGCAGACCGCACCGCCCGTGATGAACATGATGCCGCGCGTGCGGATCAGTTCGTGGATATGGGTGTGCCCCTGAAGAACCAGGATCAGGTTATGATTTCTGAACAGGCGAAGCGTTTCCGGACCGTTCACGATGATGCGGTTCTTCGGCGCGTTCGCGAGCCCGCCCTCGGTATCCTGGTAGAAGGTCGTCAGGAACGGTATGTGCGTAACCAGCACGATGGGCGTCTTCGGGTCCACCTTCCGGAGATCCGCCTTCAGCCACTCCAACTGTTCCGGGACAATGCGCCCCTCGTATTTCAGGTTTCCGCCGATCACCCGGATCGAATCCAACAGGATAAAGTGATAGCCGTTCGTGTCGAACGAGCGATACGTTTCCTCCACATCGAGTTTCTCGCGGAACACGGCGCGCGGGTCCGCGGTCGGCGTCGTTCCATCCTCCGGGATGGCGGCCGTCAGGTCGTGATTCCCGATGGCCGCCCACACGGGCGCCCGGATCTGCTGCTGCATGGCAAGATACGCGTCCCAGCGCGGCTCGACGGCGGCGGCCGACGACTGGAATCCGTCGGTGACGAGATCGCCGCCGACAACCACCAGGTCGGGCGTCTCTTCGTTGATCGCCGCCGCGGCCTGCGCGAGGGCCGCCGGCGTCTCCCATTCCGTCCTCGCGTGGAGATCGGTCATGAAGACGAACCGGAGTGACGGCTCGTTCGTCTCAGCGCCCTGCCCCGCGGCGCCCACGGCCGGAAGGCCCGCCAGCAGGAGCATCGCGAGAATTTTTGAGAAAGGGGTCATCAGGGTTTCCTTCCATCATAGCGCCGGACGGCGGCAAGCGCAATCAGCCCGAGAAGAGAAGCCGTCCACATCTGCTGATTGAGAGGCTCGATACGCAGACTACCGCGCCCGGCCGGTCTCTTCCGCCAGTTTGCGAAGGCGTTGCTTGATCTCCGGCGTGAGCTGGTTCCACGTGAACCGCCAGCGCCAGTTGCCGCCGGTTGTGCCGGGCACGTTCATGCGCGCCTCGGAGCCCAGGCCGAGAATATCCTGAAGCGGAATGACCGCCGTGTTGGCCTTCGACCTCAGGGCGACACGGATCATGTCCCAGTGAATTTCCTTCCCGTCGGTCTTCACGTAGTCCAGAACCCTCTTGCGCTCCTTTTCGATCTCCTCCCCGGAGCGCGTGTTGCCGCTCCCCGGCTCGGCGTGGAACCAGCCCACCGTCGTATCGTTATCGTGCGTGCCCGTGTACACCACGCAGTTCGGCGGATAGGATTCGGGCCGGTTCGTGTCCGCCGGGTTGTCGTTGCCGAACCCAAACTGAAGGATGCGCATTCCGGGGAACTGAAAATCGTCCCTCAGCTTTTCCACTTCCGGGGTGATAACCCCGAGATCCTCGGCGATGATCGGCAGGCGTCCGAGCTGCCGATTCAGGGCCTCGAACAGGTCCGCGTTCGGACCTTTGACCCATTGGCCGTTGATCGCCGTCGTCTCGTTGCCGGGAATTTCCCAATACGCCTCGAACCCTCGGAAATGGTCAATGCGCACAATGTCCACCACCTCGAAGATCTTGCGAAGCCTCGCGACCCACCACGCGTAATCCGTCTGCTTGTGGACGTCCCAACGATACAGAGGGTTCCCCCACAGTTGCCCCGTCGCGCTGAAGTAATCCGGCGGCACGCCCGCGACCACCGTCGGGTTTCCGCGCTCATCGAGATGGAAGAGTTCCGGGTGCGACCAGACATCCGCGCTGTCGTGCGCGACAAAAATCGGGATATCGCCGATGATCCGGATCTTGCGGGCGCGACAGTAGTCCGCGAGCCGTTTCCACTGGTTGAAGAAAAGGAACTGGGAGATTTTTTCATGACGGATCGCCGTCTTGAACCTTCGTTGCGCCGCGTGCAAAGCCGCCGGCTCGCGACGAACCCATTCCTTCTCCCACGAAGGCCAGGGTTTCAGTTTGTGCGCGATTTTCAGCGCGGAAAACAGCGCGTAGTCCTCCAGCCAGTCCGCATTTCCGGCGCAGAACTCCTCGAACGCCTGTTTCATCGACGCCGAGGCCCGGCGTTCGAACGAGCGGCAGACGGAACGCAACACGGCCGTGCGGACCGTGATCACCGGTCCAAAATCCACGGCCTGATCCGGAAACCGGGGGAACGCGCTCAGCCGTCCGCGGGAAAGGAGTCCGTCCTCGACCAATTGATCGAAACTGATGAGAAGCTTGTTGCCCGCAAACGTGGAGAAGGATTGATACGGCGAATCGCCGTAGCCGGTCGGGCCCAGCGGCAACATCTGCCACAGACACTGGCCCATCTCCTGCAACGCATCGGCAAACCGATAAGCCGCCGGCCCAAGTTCCCCCACTCCATACCGGCCCGGCAACGACGTCGGATGCAGCAAAACACCGCTTTCCCTCTTAAAAGTCATGGAACAGGCTCCGATTAAAGCGTTTTAATGGCAGTACAAATACCGTTAAGGGTGTGAAAAGTCCATAGATATCCGAAATGGCCCTATTGTGAGACCCGGAATGGAAACCGCGCGTACCGGAATCCTATCCTTTGAAAACCAGGTATTTCCGGCACACATAGTTGATCAATACCGAAGCCGCCATATTGGCCGCGTACGCCGCCGTTGTGGTTATGCCGAAGAACTTGATGACAAACCAGCCCAGAAACGTACCGAGCACGAAACTGACGATCGACACCGCGTAGAACAGCGTGATCTCGACCCACTTCCTGTATCGGCCCGGCTCGAACACCCAGAAGATGTTGACGATGTAGGCCGTGAAGTTTGAGAACAGGAACGTGATCGCCTTGTTCAGGAGATAGCGGTGGGACCGGGTCAGTTCGTCAACCGCCGTGACCGGGAGGTTCAGGAGTTTGACCACCGCGTCATCCGCGGTCAACGCCGGGAACACCTTCCAGGAAAGGAAGTAGAAGACCCCGATATCCACCACCGTGGCCAGACCGCCGGCCAGGCCGTACTTGATGAACTGAATGACCGGGTGCGCTTCGCGCTGCAAGAACTGCTTCAGGATATGCTTCATGGGCCGTCGATCCAGTTCCGGACCTCATCGGACAAGCCCCTCACTTCGACAATCGTGCAGGTCGCGTCGCCGGACTCCGTCGGCACGAGCACCGTATCCCCCGCCTTATGCCCGTCAAGAGCCTTGGCCATGCGCGTCGCGCAGGAGATGATCCCGAGCGCCTCATCCTTGTCCCACTCGCCGAGAATGAAGTACGACTCCTCGCGGCCATCCTCGTAGCGAAGCTTTACGCCCGTCGCCATCCCGACGCCGTCATGAGGGAATCCCTGAAAATCCGTCGGCTTCACCTCGCGAAGCAGGTCTTCGATCTCCCCGCGCCGCCGCAACAGGACACCCTGCATTTCCTTCGCCGCCTTGAACTCATGATTCTCGCTCAAGTCGCCGTAGCTGCGCGCGACAGCGATTTCCTCGCTGTTCCGGGGGATATCCACCTTGATCAATTGATCGAGATACTGTTGTCGTTCCGTGTAGCTGCGGTTCGACGTGTACAGGACCTTCGGCGCGGGCGTCGCCGTCGAAGCGCCCCCGTCCGCCAGCACATCCTGCAATTCCGGCCGGAGTTTGACGACCGTGGCAAGCACCGAGCGCCGGTCCACCGTCTCCCAGCCGGGCGAATCCTTCAGCTTGAGCATGAACTCGCGGCGCTGCGCGTCCCTCATCGCATCCAGGACGGGCTTCAGCCACTCGGCCTGTTCGAAGCGCCCCCGCAACAGGTTCTTCGCTTTCAGCCTTACCCCGCTGTAATCCTGTTCCAGTTCGGACAGGACCAGGAACCCGAGCGCGGGCAGAGAACCGGGAACCCACACCTCAAACTTGTCCATGTTGCGCGTCAACCAGCAGAGGAGTTCCACCTCCGCCGTCTGAGAGACCATCGCATCGCGCGCCAGGTCGGCCGCCCGGGCCTCGAAGCCCAGGGCGAGCAACAACGTCATCGCCTCATTCAGGGCGGTCAGATCCACTTTCTTCAGGACGGAGAACAGAAACTCGACAGTCCGATCCCTGTCATGATCGAGAAGGAATTGGAGGAACGGGCCCACGCAGCGCGCCGGCAGCGCCCGGACCGTTCGGATAAAGAGGTCCTCGCGAAAGAACCGCTCCGCGAACCTCGCCGCGTCCACCTGGTCGGCCGCCACGTTCAGGGATCGGGCCAGCATGACCGAGCGCGCGACCCTTTCCGGATTCGCCAGGCCGGCCCCTTTGATCACAAACGCCAGCCGGTCGCCCGCGATCCGGCGCAGGCTATCCTCCTGCGGCGCAGCCCCCTCGCGGACAAGCTCATCGAGGAGAGCGAGCACCGTATCCATATCCCGCTGCTTCGCCAGCGCGTCAAACCACTCCTGATCGTAATTCTTCTCCTTTTGCAGGAGACGGATCGGCTCGGTGCGCCGGGTCGGGATATGCGCCAGCGGATCCTTCTTCAATCCGCGCCGGGCCCCCTCCCAGAACTCCTTCCAGCCCGCCTCAGCCACCAGCCTCGGCGAAAGCGTCGCTTGCAACTGCGCCGCCGTCAACGGCCCATAGCTTCGAAGACACATCCGAACGATCTCGGCCGGATTATTTTTCGCCAACTCGCGCATCGGGCCGGGCTCCCGATGCAGGCGCGCGAGGACATGATCTTCCGTTATCAGTTGCAGGACTTCCGCCGCATACGCCAGAGACAGCGCATGTCCCGGTTTTTTTTCGAAATCGATCTGCACGCGCCCGTAGAACCCGTCCGCCTTCCTGACCACGCCGAACCCCCACGTCTTGTCGAGACACAGCGTTCCCGGGTTCAGCGCCATCAGCAGTTCAAGCCGCCGCACACACTCGACCGGCTCCAGCTCTCCGAACCCGACATGCTCCACGAACGACTTGCGTTCCGCGTCGGACTTCAGCGCGCGCTGGGCGATGGACTTCCATTTCGCGCGCATGGCGGAAGTCGCCGGGTGCCAGGTCACACGGACCTTCAGCGTAGAGAGGAGCGCATGCGCATCTTTTCGCTCGATGAGCGTATCGCAAAGAAGTTCAGCCCACGAATCCGCCGTATCGGCATTCCCCTCCTCCCGGACGGAAACCAGGAAAGCAATGACTTCATCGGCAGGCACAGGCACAAGCTCCAGTTGAGCCAGAAGCCATTCCTCGCCGCGCGCGTTTCGTTCGACGGATGGAGATACAGGATTGTCCATGAGTCATTTCTGTAAAAGAGTGCATCAAGAAAACATAAGCGCCGCCAAGATGCAAGAACCGAGACAAACCGGATCGGGGAATAAAGACAATGGACCCTGTTCATTTCGCGTATCCAGTGAGAGGCAAAAAAACACTGACTTGGGACCGGCCCCAGTTCGGACATAAGAAAAAGGCCGCAGAACCGCATATTTCGTGGACCCGTTCCCGAGGTCAAAAAAAACAGCAAAAAATACTTTACATCTACGTGGGATTACCTAGTATGACTTCCATCCTGTAGCACAGTATACCTAGGAAAGGTTGTTAAACATGAAGTACGGCTCCAAATCGAAGATACTCCTTGCAACAATCGTTTGTGCGACCGTGGCAGCAACCTCCTTTGCCCAGACCGGCGAAGTTTATTCCGTTAACGTAGTCGGCTTCCAGAAAGTCACCGTACCGCCGACCGGCGGACTGGCGCTCTGCAGCACCCCCTTTGAAGCGAATGTGCCCACCCTCGACAATTTGCTTGGCACGAATGGCGTTGCGGCGTTCACGCTGGCCACGGCAGACAACTGCTATATGTTTGACAAGTACACCCAGCTATATCGGATGTACTGGCTCTTCTCACACTCGAATCCGGCATTGAACCGCCACTGGAGAAGTCCGACGGGCTTGGCGTCGAATGACCATATTCGTCCGGGTGAGGGCTTCTGGTATCTAAACAGAGCCTCCAATAATGTGACATTAGTTCTGGCCGGAGATGTCGTGGATGTCGGCGCTGTGACCAATGTCATTGTGCCGGGTCTTCAGATGTTGTCATATCCATTCAGCATCTCAAGAAGAATGCTTGACTTGGATTTGACAAACGGCGTTTCCGGTATGACCATGGCAACCGCTGACAACATCATGACGTATACCCCAAGCAACCAAAGGTTCACTATATACTGGCTGTTTTCACACACAAATCCCGCCTACAATAGGAAATGGCGTAGCCCGAACGGGATCGCATCAAACGATTTTATCCAGCCTGGCCAGGGTTTCTGGTACCTCAGCCGTTCGACCACGACCAATCTTTGGGTTGAAGTCAAGCCATACACACTGTAGTGGAGCGTAAAAGTAATAGTAACAGGAAAGGATCAGAGATGAAGAAGTTGCTCACAGCGTTAGTTAGTGTGATGATTCTGGCGTCTGCTGTTCATGCGGATTTATACTGGATGAACAGTCTCGCCATCAACGACCAGAACGGCGTAGCGTTGGCGGCGGATGAATCGGATTACACGATTGGTTGCTTTGCCCAATTGATCTATTGCGGCGCGAACAACAGCATCGATTTCTTCAGCGTTGTGGGCTCGGGCGTTACGGGCGATGATGTTGTGATGGCGACGATGTTTGCAGGCCAGAACGAGCCGTTCTTCTCGGATGGCTTCTTCCCCGCACAAAGTGTACCTGCGGTCACTGGCCCCAACCCGGACGGCATCTACTATGTGCGCGTGTATAATGCTCCCAATGCGAACTTCGCGCAGGGGAACAGCGCTCCGATCCCGACGACTGCAACGCACTATTTCGAGTCGGCCACGTACAATTATACGCACAGCGGCACAACTCCTAACACCTTCGACTTCGCGCCCGATGGCGGGCAGACGATGAACCTCATTCCGGAGCCGGCGATGCTGGGTCTTGGTGTGATCGGTTTGATCAGCTTGCGGCTGTTTGCTCGTAAGCGCAAATAGTTCTTAGCTTCCTCAAAAACGCCCCGACTCCGGTCGGGGCGTTTTTTTGTCCCTCCATCTCTTTTTGTATTCCCTGTCCCCACCCCCCGCCTATAGTGTTCCGTATGCCGCAGCATTCGTACACGGTCAGCGTCGGAGAACAGAATCAGGAGTTGGTCGAGTTCCTGGCGAATCGCCTGCGCACGTCCAGGAAGGGCGCGCGCCGATTGCTGGATGCGCGAGTCGTCTTCGTAAATTCGAAGCGCGTCTGGATGGCGCGGCATGTCCTGCGTGCAGGGGACGAGGTGGAAGTGAACGCGCCGGCGGCCGCCGCTTCAAACACCGGACGGCCTATTCCTCTGCTCTTTCAGGACAATACCTGCGTCGTCGCGGACAAGCCGTCCGGAATAACGGCGAATGGCCCCGACAGCCTTGAAACACGGCTCCGAAGCCGGATGCGGCGGCCCGAACTCATAGCTGTCCACCGTCTGGATCGCGACACGTCCGGATGCCTGCTGTGCGCGGCAACAGCCGCGTCGAAACAGGCCCTGGTGGAGTTGTTCGAAAGCCGCCGGATCACAAAGACCTATCACGCGATCGTGTCCGGCCGGATTCCAAAAGACCTCCGGGAAATCACCGCCCCTATCGAGGGAAAGACCGCGATCACGCGCCTGACGCTCCTCAGCGCAAACCGGCTCGCAAGCCACATCAAACTGTCCATCGAAACGGGCCGAACTCACCAGATCCGCAAACACATGGCGTCGATTCGACACCCCGTCCTGGGCGACAAGGTGTACCTGACCCGCACGCAGCCCGACCCCGAACTTCGTCGCATCCCGCGCCAAATGCTGCACGCCTCAAGCCTCGCCTTCCGGCATCCGGTCACCGGCGAACTGGTCCGCGCCAGGTCGCCTCTGCCGCCCGACTTTACGACGTGCCTGAAAATGCTGAAGTTGACCTGAGCTTGGAGAGCCTGTGTCCCGCTCGGGGCTTGCCCGGAGATTGCGCGAGGGCTCGGGTTATGACCTGTGGCGGAAGGTAATACGGCCTTTGGTGAGGTCGTAGGGAGTCATCTCGACCGTGACGCGATCGCCGGTTGTGATCTTGATGAAATGTTTGCGCATCTTCCCCGAAATGTGGGCAAGGATCTCGTGGCCGTTCGCCAGCTTGACCTTGTACATGGTCGCCGGAAGCACCTTCGTAACCACACCATCAACCTGAATCAAATCCTCTTTGCCTTCTGCCATCGGGGTCTCCTGACTGCATGGACGCCTGCTTTGAAACGGCTCCAATAGAAGGCTTAACACTACAACGAATAGAGGCGGACCGCAAGAGGCCATTTTACGGCTTGCGCGCCGACGCGCCGCTCTTCGGAGGACTTGGCATTGCCAAGGCCCTGCCCTTGTGCTACATGTCGCTCCATACGGGCGCTTACATCGTGAGTAAACAGCATTTCGACATCAATCGGCCGATCCACCTGGCGCGCCGCGACGTCTTTTTCGAGCGCGCGATGGAGTTGCTCTGCGTTCCGCTGAAGAACCTGAGCACCGGCGATCGAATCCGGAGTTCCGATCTCGTCCTTTCCATGCTGAAAACGGCGGAGTCGCACGCCTTCTTTGCCATCCAGTCATCGAACACGGTGGCGCAGGAAAGCGATTTCCTCCGCTTTCTCCGCCTGATTTCCGACAACGTCAAATCCGCTCACGCGATGATGCAGCACCAGTTTCACCTCGAAGCGGAAGAGAGTTTTCTTTGCCAGTTTTTGAACGCCACTCCCGAGCAATGCGTGCTCCCCGCCATGCACTATCAGCGGCGCGCGGAAGATATCCTTCAGGGGCTTTGGAACGTGCTTCAGCTCGCGCACACGGCCTACCGGTCGCTCCAGACGGCGAATCTGCAGAAGCTGACGGAGGAAGAGCGCGCCCGGTATCACAAGGCCTACGAAAGCTTCCGGAACGATATCACCACCCGGTACCCCGTGCCGGGAATGACCCCACAACAGAACGCCTCACAGCCTCAGTGACGGGCCGCCGATTCAGACCCGCCCGAATTTCTTGTGCAATTCGCTGAAGCTCATGAAAACGAGCGTCGGGCGGCCATGCGGGCAGGTGTACGGCATTTCCGCGCCGGCCAGGTCAACCACAAGCTGCTCGATCTCGTGCAGGGTCAGCCGATCGCGCGCCTTGACGGCCGCTTTGCACGCGGCCTGGGCCACATCCTCCTCGGACCATCGCTCGGTCCCCCCGCGCGCTCCGCTGCGTTCCAGGCTCCCGGCCACCGCGGACAACAGGTCCGAGGCGGAAGCGCCACCGATACAAGCGGGCAAGGCGTCCACAAGGAAACTGTCGCCGCCGAACTCGGAAATCCCGAAACCCATCTCCCGGAGAAGAGCCAGGTTCTCACGCACGCGCTGCGCGTCCTGGGGAAGAAGATCCACCGTTTCCGGCGCGAGAAGCCCCTGGCCGGCCACGGAACGGGTTTTCAGCTCCCGCATGTACCGTTCGAACAGCAGGCGCTCATGCGCGGCGTGGGGGTCCATCAGGACCAGGCCGTCTTCCGTTTCCATGACCACATAGAGCCCGCCCACCTGCCCCAGAACACGGCACCAGGACCAGGGCCGGGCCGTCTCCGCCGTCGTCATCGTCTGCCCGCTCTTCGCCTCCGGCATCGGAAAGGCGGCCGATGTTTCCGCCTCCTCGGAGGGCATCATGGGAAGGCGCGGATAGGAAAATGTGCGAGCCTCGGGAAGATCCGGGATGTTGACCCGAGGCGGCGCGTCGGAATCCGAGGCAGTTCGGGGCGGGACTCCCGCCGGGTCCTCCGGAGAATTCGATAAGGCCCGGCGCAGCGCCTGGATCACCGCGTCGCGCACATCAAACGGCTTTCGGAAACGGACTTCTTTCTTGGCCGGATGGACATTCACATCGACCATCGAAGGGGCCATGTCCATATGGAGGAACAAGACGGGATACCGACCCTTGGGCAGAAGGGTGTGGTAGGCCTCCGCCACCGCATGGCTGAGCATCGGGGCCGAGGCGGGCCGCCGGTTGATAAAAATATACTGTCCGGTCCGGTCCGCCCGGCCGGCCTGCGGCAATCCGGCGTATCCCCGGATCGCGATCCCGCCGGCCTCCAGGTTCACGGGACGGAGCATCCGGGTGAATTCCGCGCCGAACAATTCTCTCATCCGGTCCTCCAAACCCGCGCCGGCAGCGAGACGGTGCGTTTCCCTCCCGTCCACGACCAGCACGAACCCCACCTCGGGATACGACAGGGCGTACACCAGGAACATCTGACGCACATGCGAGAGTTCCGTCTGCGCGGAACGAAGAAATTTACGCCGGGCGGGAACGTTGAAAAAGAGACGCCGCACCTGAATGCTCGTTCCCGCCGGACAACCGGCCTCGCGGACATCCTGAATTTTTCCGCCGGACATCACCACTTCCACGCCGCCGACGTCGGACGACCGGCGCGTCGAGAGGGAAAACTGGGAAACCGCCGAGACGGCGGCAAGGGCCTCGCCCCGGAACCCCAGCGTGCTGACATGCTCAATGTCGTCGGCGTCGCGAATCTTGCTGGTGGCGTGACGTTCGACGGAGAGCAGCGCGCTGTCCCGGCCCATTCCCGATCCGTTATCGGACACCGCGATCAGGTTGCGCCCTCCGTCCGCCACCTCGACATGAATCCGGGTGGCACCCGCGTCCAACGCGTTTTCGACGAGTTCTTTCACCACGGACGCGGGCCGGTCCACCACTTCGCCGGCCGCGATCTTGTTGGCGACGTGGTCCGGAAGGATCTGGATCTGGCGCGGTTCAGGCATGCGGAGATTGTAGGCGGATGAATGCCGGACGTCCAACCTCGAACGCCACACGAAGGCGGACGGAAACCGGCTCTACCGGGACCCCCTTCGCCGTTCGGCGTTCTTCCGTCCGGTCACAGGATTTCAATCACCACGTCGTCCTTGTCCGTCTGCGTAACAGGCTCAACCGCAATGGCCTTGTAGGTCGGAAGAAACCGATAGTAAACCTGCAACGTGAGCGCCGCGAGCGTGGTGCTGTACACCGGCCCCAAGTGGGTTTCCTTGCCGGTGTCGCCGGTCAGATTGGCGCCGGCCGAATTCCAACTGCCGTCCTCGTTCTGATTCTTCACATACGTGCGCGCAAACTTGGAGTTCCAGCCCGACCAGGTCTGTCCACCCTGATGGAATTTCGCCTGCGTGATGTAATACCAGGCATACATGGGCCACTCGTCCGGCTTGTCCCAGTCGCATTTTGCGCCGGTTAATGCCTGGAGCCCCTGCCGGCATTCCTTGTCCATGGCGCGGCCGAGCAGTTGAAGGCAAAGCACGCCGATGCCGGTAATGGAATCCGTCTTATGCTCCTTGGGGTCGGTATAATAGAAACGCCCGGTCTCCGGGTCCGAAGCGGACTTGATATCGCGGACGGCTTTCTCCATGGCCTCCTTGATACCCGGATTTTCCGCTCCGGCGATATAGGCGGACTTGAGCGCCTGAATCTGCCAGCCGGCGATGGACGTGTCGCGGCGCGCGCCCTTGCTGTAGTTGTAATTCCATCCGCCTCTGGGCTGCTGGCCGTTCAGAATGACCTGGATCGCCTTCTCCATGACGGGTTTGAGAGACGGGATGCGCGTCAATCCGTACGCCTCGCTGATGGCATACGTGGCGATTCCATGCGCGTAGGGGCCGGGTTGATTATCGGTCTTGCAGAAGCGCCCCTCGGCGTCCTGCTGGGAAATCAGATAGCGAATGGCCTTCTCGACGGTCTCCCCGTATTGCTCCGACGCGGTCGTCTCTCCATGCGCCAGGTAGGTCAGCAGGGCAAGCCCGGTCATGGCCGTCCTGTTCGGGCCCCATGAGCCGTCCGGCTTCTGGTTCTTCTTGAGCCATTCCAAGGCTCTGACCACAGCCATTTCCGTGTACTTCCCCCACTGCCCCCCGTAATTCTTGAGGGCCGCGGAGCGGCCGCCCGCGGAGCGGCCTTGGAACAAGCCTTTCATGACCAGCGGGCTCTGGATCTCGTTCCGGACCTCCAAGGCGGCGAAGTCAACGGTGGGTTCCGGCGAAGCAAAGGCGGTAGGCTGGATATCGGGCGGCGCCTCGACCAGGGAGACTTCCGGCGGCGTCACGAGGTCCACCACTTCCGGCAGTTCCTCCAACTGGTCGATTTCCCTCTGGAAAACCTCCAGTTCCGCGGCGTCCGGCTCCATGATGACGACTTCGACTTCCGGGGTTCTCTCGACGGCCGTGCCCGTGAAGAATCGAAGCAAAAGGAAGATCAGCACGATGTGAAGGAGGATCGAACCGGTCGGCCCCCAGATGTGGTCGATCATCTTCCTGACGCGCCAGTCGAAATTTAGATTCATGATGAATACTCCGTCAGTTTGTACTTACCACCGACAAGTTGACCAACTTGGACTTCGCGCAAAAATCCAACACTCGAACCAGATCTTCGTGATGCGACGACGCGGTGCACAGGATGAGAATCGTCTGGCTCTTGTCGATCGACGCCAGCTTCGACAGGAGTTTATCCAGTTCGAGCGCATCGACCGGCCGGTCGTTAATCGTGTAGCCCCCGGAAAACACGGTGATGCGGATCATCTTCGGCGGAAGGGTCGTCTGCTCCTGCCGGGCTTCGGGGGACGGGCGAAAGACATCGAGGTTGGCCACGACATCTTTCGGATGGATCGTCACGAGGAAATAGATCAGGAGCTGGAATACGACGTCGATCATCGGCGTCATCGGGAGATCCGCCGACGGCATATCGCTTCGTCTTCGTTCTCTCGCCATAGCGCGTTACCCCCTTTCCTTGAGGGCGGCAAATTTGACCTTCCAGAGCCCCGCGGCGGCGCAGGCGTCCATGACCCCCTTGATGTCTTCGTGCTTCGCCTTGGCGTCGCCGCGAATGACGACGGGCAGGGTCTGTCCGCTCTCGGCCACGGCCTTTTTCAGGATACTGCACAGAACGGCCTGCGACATGTACGTGCGGGCGATGGAAATCCGGCCGTCGGGCCCGACATCCACCAGGACTTCCCGCGGATCCTTCTTCTCCTCGGCCACGGCATGAGGCGCCATGGCCAATTTCAGCCTCGTATCCAGTGCCTTGCTCTGCATATCCGCCGTGGTAATGAAGAAAATGATGAGCTGGAACACGACGTCGATCATCGGCGTCATGTTCATCGCGGCATCTTCCATGCTTCGTCGCATCGGAATGACTCCTGAAACAGTGACTTACTCTTCGACCACTTCGACGTTTCTCAGCGACTTGATGAGGTCCATCGTCAGGGCTTCCATCCCCAGGATGATGGACGTCGCGCGGTTCTTGAAGAACGTGTAGAAACTGATCGCCGGGATGGCGACCACAAGGCCGGCGGCCGTTGTCCACAGCGCCTGCGCAATGTTCAAGGCCAGTAGGGCCTGCTGCGCCGCGCCCGCCTGGGTCGTGGCCAGGGAGGCGAAGGCGTAAATCATGCCTTGCACGGTTCCGAGCAGCCCGAGCATTGGTGAGAGGTTCGCGCAGACGTTCAAATACGCGACGCGCTGCATGAGTTTCTCTCCCTCGATGTCGGCCGCGACGCGCACGACGTCCTGGATGACATCGTATCCTTCCTTCACATTGCTGAAGCCGGCGGACAGGATGTTCGCCATCGGGCCCGGCGAGTCCTCACAGTGCTTCAGGGCCTTCATCACATCGCCCTGCTCCATCGAGGAGCGCACTTCCTCCACCAGCGCGTCGGGAACTATCTTCTTCTGGCGGATGGTCACGAAGGAGTCGATCGCCAGCGCAACCGCGGCAATGGAGGTGGCGCCCAGACTGATCCAGATGATAATCCCCAGCCAGCCGCTGCTCATTACCACGGTGAAGAACCCCAGGCCGGACGGTTTTTCCGCCTGCGCCTGCGCCGCCGCTTCCTGGTTCAATTCCATTCCGGCTGCGGGCGCGGCGGCCGGCTCTTGGGCGTACACGCCCGTTCCGAAGCCGACAAACACCAAGGCCGCAACCAGCGCCAGAATCCCAAACACTCTCTTCCGCATGTGAATCTCCTCCTCGTTTGTCCGTTTCGGACAGATCTTCCATCCGTTTACATTCAGCCTCATTTACAGCCTGCCCTTGGCCGCGGCCGCCTCCGGGCTGCCCGGATAATCGTCCACAAGCTTCTTGAACATCCCCTTGGATCGGGCATCCCTCAATTTTTCGAGCGCATCGCCCGCTTTGAACAGGGCTTCAGGCTGAATCGCCTTCTCGCTCTCGAACAGAATCACGGTGCGCAGATAATCCAGGGCGGCGGCCTCGGTTTGTGCCTGCGCCATCTTGACGTCGCCGCGCATCACCTGCGCCCGGGCGGCATCCTCCCTGGAGCCGTTGCGGATCGCGACGGCCAGTTGCTGCTCCAGCTTCTCGTACTGCTTCGCGTCCAGCAGCGTGCGGCGATAGCCCCATTGCAGGTCGGAATCTTCCTTGCTCTTTGGCGAGGCGGAAAACAACTTTTCATAGGCGCTGATCGCGCTCAGCGAATCGCCCTTCCGCGCATACACCTTCGGCAGCAACGCGCGCGCCTGATGATCCCAGTCGAGGAACCGATAGCGCAGGATGACCTCCTCGAGAAGTTTGACGGCCTCGTCGTACTGCCTGGCCTCCAGCAGTTGGGCCGCCTTGTCGATTTCGGCGGGTTTGTCGGCCACCGCCCTGGCGTACTGGCCGGGAAAGAAGCTGCGCGTGCCTTGCGCGGTGGTCAGAATGATCTCGCCGTTGGACTTGGCGCGGATATCCGTGCCGTCGATTCGTTGGCCGGCGGTCGTGATCACGTACGCGGCCTGGCCGGCCGTCGCCGCGAACGCCGCGACAATGAGAAGTCCGTATCGAACCGTCTTGCTGAGTTGACTCATATCACTGCTCCATTCCTGGATCATCCCGCGCGTCACGGAACCTGCGGTGCCGGCTCAGGCGTTGCGTCCGCATGAACGGCCTTCAGCTTGGCATCCGCTTTCTTCTTTCTTACGTCCTCGACTTTGGCGCCCGTCGGAAAAAGCTTCAAGTACTGATCGCAACTGTCCATTTCGTCCTGGTAACGCTTGAGCTGATCGGACAGGTCGATGCTCTTCAGAATGCTTTCCTCGACCAAGGGGCGAATCTGTGTGTCCGCGGGGTCGCCGAGCAGCGCCACGCGCGAGAATGAGGCCAAGGCGGCCTGAAGATCGCCCTGCTGTTCCTGGATGTATCCGAGCTCCATGCTCGCCTTGTTGACCAGCGTGTTCGTTTCCGCGTACCGGAGCACGTCGCTCATCGCCAGGACGGCGTTGCTCAGGCTGCCGGTCTCCCGATACGCTCCACCCAGCGTGAACTTGGCCTCGTAGAACAAGCCCGATTTCGGGTACTTCTCCATCAATTCCTCAAGCGGCTTGATGGCTTCCGGGTAGTTCTTCAGTTCGTAGTAGGATCGGCCCAAACCGTACAGCGATCGCTCCAGAAGGCTGCGCTCCTCCGTGGACCCGATCACCTGCCGGAACGCCTGGACCGCCTGCGGATACAGGCCCGCGTCCATCATCAACTGCCCCACGCGGGTGAACTCATCCGGCGAGTAACCGCCGCGATTCATCATCTTGTCAAAAGCCGACTTCGCCTGGCCGTACTGCTTGATTTCCATGGCGCTCCGGATCAGGGAGAACAGTGCGCTCTTCCCCGCGTCCGAGTCCGGATACTTGACCGCCAGATCGTCGAACGTCCTGGCCGCCGTGTCGAACTGCCCAAGCTCCAATTGAATCGTTCCTTTTCCGTTCAACGCCTTGGGCGCCAGCTCCGATTTCGAGAACAAGGCAACGAATTGATCGTACGCCTTGATTCCCTGCGCCCGATACTCCCGCACGGCCTCCGGGGAATCCTGGATCCGCTGCAAGCAGTAGCCGCGATAGTAGGCCGCCTTCTCGAGCAACTCCTGGTTCTTCTTCACATCGGCCGCCGAGGTGGCGTAGGGGTTGTTCTTGGGCGCAAGCCACTGAAGCACGAGGGTGAACGCCGCCAGCGCCTCCTTCAGTTTCCCGAGTTGCCGGTAGCAGTCGCCGAGGGCGAACTGCGCCTGCGCCTTGTCCGGTCCCGGCTGCGCCTCCTGGATGAAGTGAGCCAAGCCCTGGATGGCGCCCTCGTAATTGCTGGCCGCAAAATAGCCCCACGCAATCTGGTGGAGAGCCTTGGGATAGAACGGATCCTTTGGATACCCGTCCACGATGCGCTGGTAGTACTTCATCGCGCCGTCCAGGTCGTTCGCCTGGCGACGAAGGCCAGCCAGGGTGAACAGGATTCCCGCCGCGCGCGAATGCCTGGGGAAGTGCTTCAGATACGTGTCGTAGGCGATCCCATACATGGCCTCGTCCTTCTGATCGAAGTAGAACTTGCCCGCGGCAAGAAGGGCCATGGCCGCGACATCTTTCCCGGCAAAACGCTCGCCCATATAAGCCATGATCACCTTGACCATGAGCTTGTCATCCAGGTTGGCGTAGGAAAGAAGAAGGTTGCCCAGCGCCATGACGCTGGCATCGGTCTCCGGGAAGTTGTTCAGGTTCTTCAGGTACTCCACGGTCGCTTCCTGGTACTTCTTCTGGCGGAACAGATTATCGGCCAGCCGGAATTGCGCTTCGGCGGCCTTGGTCTGGAACGAACCCAGATCGACATTCACCCGCTTGCCGTATTCCGTCTCCAGCAGGCTCTTGATCTTCTGCGCGCGGACGCCGGACAGGGGTCCCCAGTCGCTGTCGCCGTATTTCGCAAACACGTTGTAGAACTCGACCAGCGCCCGGCCATACGCCTGGATGGCCTCATCCCGCCTCTTCTGCCTGGCCAGCGCATCGGCATCCTGCTGGATCAGTTCGCCCAGAAGGAAACGGGCGCCCGCCATCGGGCTGACGGACATGGGCAACCCCTCTTCCTGGATGAACGTGTCGATTTGCTTGAGGATATCGAGATTGCCTTGAATGGCCTTCTGCGCCCCCATCCGGTCCTCGCGCACAAGGGCGATATGCGCCATCGTAATGATGGACTGACCGAACCAGATGTCCATCCCCCCCCACTGGATGGTCTCGCAGAGCTTCTTGGCCTCGGCGAGATTCTTTTCCCGCTGATCCGCCGGCCCCTCCGACGCGAGTTTGACGTACAGATCAGCCTGGTCCGCCATGAGCCGGCGGCTGATACTGCGGTCCGGATTCGTCTCCAGGACCCGGGCATACGCCTTGACCGCGCCCGTCTTGTCGCCCGCCATTTCCAGCATCTGGCCGAACTGGTACGCGGAGTCCTGGTAGAAGCGCAACAGATCCGGATCGGTCGGGACACGCCCTTCGTACCGCTTGAAGAATTCGCCGTACAGTTGCTTGGCCTTTTCCGTCTCGCCCATGGCATAGTACCCCTTCGCCAGCGCCAGGCTGATCGCCTGCGCCTTGGGATTGTCCGTGCCCATAGCCTTCACAATCTCTTCGGCCTCGGTGAACTTGCGGCGGGAAATGAGAATCTGGGCCTGGACCAACTTGGCGCGATCCTTCATTTCCGGATGGAGCCTCAGGGCGTTCTGAACCACCTTGTCGGCGAAATCGGGAAACCCGTAGTCGATCAGTCTGGAGGCAAACTCGAAATCCTGGTCAACACCGTCAGCGGCGAAAGAGGAGAAACACGGAAGGAGCAACAATCCGGCCATGGCGAAACAGAACCAAGCCCTGCCGCTGGAATGACCATTCCTCATAGACTTCTCTCACCAGGATAAGAAGGCACGTCGGTTTCTCGCCGCTGTCTTTAAGACAGAAAATCTATTGAGATAGGGTAGTGAAATCACTCTCTTTCGTCAAGCGGCGCAACGGGAAAACATTCACAAATCCGTGATTTGTGATACCCTTCCCCTTCGATCAACATGCCGGCCAATCCTCGAAGCTATGCCGTCATCGGCGTCGGCGCGCTGGGCGCCTTTTACGGAGCGCGGCTCCAGCGGGCCGGGCTCGACGTGCATTTTTTACTGCATACCGATTATCTCCACGTTCGCCGGCACGGCTTGAAGATCGAATCCAGGGAGGGCGATTTCATTCTGCCGCATGTCCACGCCTACGGCCGCGCCGAGGATGTGCCCCCGTGCGATGTCGCCCTCATCGCGCTCAAGACCACGCGGAACCACCTGCTCCCCGCCCTGCTCCCTCCCACGCTCAAGAAGGACGGCGTGGCGCTGTTGCTCCAGAACGGCCTCGGGATGGAAGAGGCCGTCGCGCGGATCGTCGGGCCGCAGCGGGTCATGGGCGGACTTTCCTTTCTCTGCTCCAACCGGGTCGGGCCCGGACACATCCGCCATCTCGACTACGGCGCGGTGGCGTTCGCGGAGTACTCCCCCGAAAACAAACCGCGCGGCATCACGGATCGCCTGCGCGCCGTCGGCGCGGACTTCGAGCGCGCGGGCATCGAAGTGCAGCTCAGCGACGACCTGATTCTGGCCCGTTGGAAGAAGCTGGTCTGGAACATCCCCTACAACGGGTTGTCCGTGGTCCTGAACGCGATGACCGATGAACTCATGAAGAACCCCGCGACCCGCGAACAGGTCGTGCGCCTGATGCGCGAAGTCGTCGCCGGCGCCGCCGCGGTCGGACGCGCGATTCCCGACCGTTTCGTCGAAAAGATGCTGGCCGACACCGACAGGATGCCGCCATACCGGACCAGCATGAAGATCGATTACGAGAACCGCCGGCCTATCGAGGTGGAAGCCATCTTCGGGAACCCCGTCCGCGCCGCCCAAGCGGCAGGCAAGGAGTTGCCGGGGATTGAGATGCTGTACCGGCAGTTGAAGTTTCTGGATGAGAGAAACTCAGGGGGAAGGGCGAACCGGGATTCCCCATGAGTCCCTGGCGCTTAGGGCGCGAGTTCCCGCGCCCGAGCCGGGTCAGAGAGGTTCCGGCCTGAGTTCAGCGATGCCGGTCCGGCTTTGAATGTGACAGATGGCGATGGCCAGCGCATCGGCGGCGTCCGCCTGAATCTCCCCGCTCACGCCCAGAATACGGTTCACCATCTTCGCCACCTGCTCCTTCTGCGCGGCGCCGAATCCTGTGAGCGCCTGCTTCACGAGGCGCGGCGAGTACTCGTAAATCGGAACGCTCGCCGTAGCGCTCGCGGAAATGACCACGCCGCGCACCTCGCCGAGGACCAGCGCGGTCTTCGCGTTCTTGAAGTAGAAGCCGCCCTCGATGGCGCAGGCCTGCGGTTTGCAGCGATCCACCACCGCCGTCAGTTCCCGGAAAATCAGGCGCAGGCACTCCGAATGGGAGCGCGAGGCGGGATTACGCACCGTGGAAAACTCGACCAGCTTCAGGCGGCTTCCCTGCGACTCGACCACGCCGATGCCGGTCGAACGGAGGGAGGCGTCTATGCCGACCACCCTCATGCCCCCCTGCCTGACGACAAATGACGAATGACGAATAAATATCTAAATCCAAAGGACGGAACGCTTGCCGGAATTGGGGCATTCGCCATGCGTCATTCCCTCGTCATTCGGATTTCGTCATTGACTCAGTTGTTCCGCGATCGACGGATCCACGTCGAAATTCGAATAGACGTTCTGAACGTCGTCGAGGTCTTCCAGTTCCTCGATGAACCGGATCATGGCCTCCGCCTTGGACTTGTCGTTGATCGGGACCGTGGTGTCCGGGAGCAGCGAAATTTCCGACTGCGTCATCGGGATATCGGCCTTTTTCAAGGCGTCCACGACGTTCATGAACTGTGAGGGATCGGTGATCACTTCGAACTCGTCGCCTTCCCTCGTCATATCCTCGGCGCCCGCTTCCAAAACCAGTTCCATCAACCGGTCTTCTTCGACTTTCGACGCGTCCACCAGGATATCGCCCTTGCGCTGGAAAGAACGCAGAACGCTTCCCTGCCCCGCGAAGCTCGCGCCATGCCGGGTGAAAACGTGCCGGACTTCCGCGGCGGTGCGATTGCGGTTGTTCGTCAGCGTTTGAACGACCAGCCCGACCCCGCCGGGCCCATAGCCTTCAAAGGTCACTTCCTCCAGAGCTTCCCCCTCCATCTCGCCCGCGCCGCGTTTGATCGCGCGCTCGATATTGTCGGACGGCATGTTCGCCGCACGGCCCTTCTCGATCAGCGCGCGCAGGGTGGTGTTGGAGTTCGGATCGGCCCCGCTGGCGCGGACCGTCACCATGATCTCCTTGGCGATCTTGCTGAATATCTTGCCGCGCTTGGCGTCCGCCGCGCCCTTCTTGTGCTTGATGGATGACCATTTATTATGACCGCTCATAGCAAACCCTCTGTTTCAAAAAAACGCGCTCCGTAATTACTCTTCCTGTTCTTCCTTCTTATTCTTCTGCGCCTCGGCAACCACCTTCTGCGCGATGTTCCCCGGCACCACGTCGTAGCGGTTGAATTCCATTTCGAAGGAACCCCGGCCGCCGGTCATGCTGCGCAGTTCGGACGAGTACCTGAACATTTCGGCCTGCGGGACTTCCGCGGTGATCACCTGCATGCCGTCCTCGCTGCCGATGCCAAGAATCCGGCCGCGCCGGTGGTTCATGTCGCCCGTGATATCGCCCATGTACTGGTCCGGAACCATGACCTTCACGGTCATGATCGGCTCCAGCAGCACCGGCTTCGCCTTGCTCATGCCGTCCGCAAACGCGCGGGAGGACGCGATCTTAAACGCGATTTCGGAAGAATCCACGTCGTGCGACGACCCGTCGTACACGGACACCTTCGTCTGGATCACGGGGTAGCCCGCGACGGCGCCCTTGGCCAGACCTTCCAGCAATCCCTTCTCGATGGCCGGCAGGAAATTGCGGGGAACCGCCGTGCCGACCAGGGCATCCTCGAACCACTCCGTGTCGCCCGGCTTCAGCGGCTGCACCCTCAGATAGACCTCCCCATACTGGCCGCGGCCGCCCGACTGCTTCTTGTGCTTGTAATGGCCTTCCCCCAGCGCGGTCACGGTCTCCTTGTAAGGCACTTTCGGCGTGCTGAGCAAAACATCCACGTTGCTCCGCTTTTTCATCCGGCTCAGCGTCACGTCCAGGTGCACATCGCCCATGCCGGAGAGGATCAGTTCCTTGGTCTCCGCGTTCCGCTCGACCCGGATCGTGGGATCGTCGTCCGCCACGCGCTGGAGCGCCGTGCCGATCTTGTCCTCATCGCCCTGCGTCTTCGGCGCGACGGCGTTCGCGGCCGTGGGGTTCGGGAAAACGATCGGGGCGAATTTGACGCTCTGGCCCGGCGCGCACAGCGTATCGTTGAGCGTCGTGTTCTTCAGCTTGGCCAGCGCCACAATCTCGCCCGCTTCGGCCTCGGAGATCGTCTCCGTCTTCTTGCCGTTCAGGAAATTCAGCGCGCCGATGCGCTCCTTGGAACCCCGGGTCGCGTTGAAGATTTCGCTGTCGGCTTTCAGCGTGCCGCTGTAGATGCGGACGAAGCTGAGCTGGCCCACGAACGGGTCGTTGATCACGCGCCACACCACCCCGGAGAACGGCGCCGTCGGAGCCGCATCCACCGCGTGGCCTTCCGCGTCCTTGACGACGCGGTCAAGCGGACTGGGGAACAACCGCCCCACGTTGTCCAGCAGTTCGACCACGCCCACGTCGTTCTTGGCGACCACCGCGAAGATCGGAACCAGCTTGCAGTCCGTCACGGCCTTGCGCAGGCCGGCGGCCACTTCGTCCGGCGTCAGAGCCTCGCCGCCAAGGTACTTCTCGATCAACTGGTCATCCGACTCCGCCGCGGACTCGATCAGCGAATTCTTGAGCGCCTCCACGTCATCCGCCATGTCCGCCGGAGCGCCGGCGGGGGCCAGAACATCCACCGCCTTCTTGCCGTCTTTCGACGGGATGACCACCGGGATGCAGCGCGCGCCCCAGATGTCCTGGATCGCCTTCACCGCGGCATCGAAGTCGGCGTTTTCCTTGTCGAGCCCCGTGATGACGATTCCGCGCGGCAACCCCAGCATCTCGCAGCGGCGCCATGCGCGATTCGTGCCGATCTGGATTCCGCCCGTCGCATCCACGACGATCACGCCCATATCCGCGATGCGGCTGGCGGCGACCACCTGCCCGTGAAAATCGGCGTAGCCCGGCGTGTCCAGCATGACCACGTTATACTTCTGGCCGCCCGCGGCCTTGTACACACCGGTAAACGGCTTGGCCCAGATCGTGATCTTCCGTTCCTTCTCCTCGTCGGTCCAGTCGGCCATGCTCGAACCGTCAGCGGTCGATCCCAAGCGGTCGTTCACACCCATCTTGAAAAGAATGGCATCGGCCAGCAACGTCTTCCCGGCACCGGTATGACCCATCAGCGCGAAGTTTCTGACATTGGCGATCGCAATATCCTTCATTGATCTTTCCTTTCGAGCTAGGCGGAAACAGGAAGAGGGATTGATACACGAAGACAGGGACTTCGGCAACGGCTTTTTACCGCGGTCTCGTCTTCGCGGACGCGACTTCGAAATCGCGTCCGCGAAAGAAAGAAACAGGGCGGCCGATTTTCCGGACAGGGGCCGGACAGCATTTCAGGATTCCGGCGGGGATCGCCCCGTCACACTTCGCCCGTCTTCAGGCGCGGGTCGAGGGCGTCGCGGAGGGCGTCGCCCAGGAGATTGAACGCGAGGACGATGCCGAAGATCGCAAGCGTAACGAAGGTCATCTCCCACCAGACCCCGTGCCACAGCCGCAGGCGCGCGTTGCTGATCATGACGCCCCATGACGGCTCGCCCTGCACGCCGATCCCCAGGAAGCTCATGAACACTTCCGTGCCGATCGCCGCCGGGAACCGCAGCGTGAACGACACGATGACGATGTGGAAAACGTTCGGCAGAATGTGCCGGAACATGATCCGGAACGGACCGAGCCCCAGCGCGCGCGCGGCCATGACGTACGGCCGCGACTTGTGCTTGATCACCTCGCCGCGAATCAGGCGGCACAGCCCGACCCACGTCGTCAGCCCGATCCCCAGGTACACCCCCAACAGCCCCTTCCCCACCACCATCGCGATGGCGAGGATGAACAGCAGGCCGGGAATGGACGCGAAGGTCGAGTAGAGCCACACGATGAAGTCGTCCGTCTTCCCGCCGAAATACCCGGCGATGCACCCGAGAATCACGCCGATCGGGATCGCGATGAGCGACGTGATGATGCCGACCAGGAACGCGATGCGCGTGCCCTGGAGCAGACGTTGGAACACGTCGCGGCCGAGCCCGTCCGTGCCCATCGGATGCCTGGACGACAGGCTCGGCGCAAAATACTGCTCTTCGAGATTCTGCTTCTGGTACGACGGCGTAACGTCCTTGATCCGGCACACGCGGTACACCGCCTCGCCGTACACCGCCATCGCCGTGTAAACCAGGATCACAAACAGGCACGCCATTGCCAGCCGGCTGCGGCGCAACTGCGCCCACGCGTCGGCCCAGAGCGACCTGCCGGACTCAGGTTTCAGGTTTCCGGTTTCAGGTTTCATTCCAGTTTCACCCTCGGATCCAGCCACGCATAGCAGAGATCGGTGATCAGGTTGAAGATCACGAACAAAACCGCGCCGATAAAAACTTCCGCGCGGATGACGTCCACGTCGGACGAGTTGACCGCGTTCACCGCGAGATAGCCGAGGCCGGGGATCCCGAAGAAACTCTCGAGCAGAAGACTGCCCGTGTAGAGGAAGGGAATCGCCGTGATCACGTTCGTCACAATCGGGATCATCGCGTTCTTCAGCACGTGCTTGAACAGCACGCCGGCCTTGCTCACGCCTTTCGCGAACGCGGTGCGGACGTAATCCTTGTACATCTCGTCCAGCATGATCGTGCGGTAGAACCTCACGTTCGAGCCCAGGCCGCTGATCACGCCGATGAGGACCGGCAAAAGGAGGTAACTCCACGACGCGAAGCCCCAGACCGGGAACCAGCCCAGCTTGAAACTCAACACGTACTGCCCGGCGATAATCCAGACCAGGTAGTTGATGCTCATCAGGGCGACCGCCAGCACAACGAAGAAACGGTCCACGAACGTGTTCCGCACGAACGCGCAGATCAGCGCGATGCCGATCGCCAGGAACAGTTCCAGGAAGAAGACCGGGATCATCAGGCACAGCGACGGGCCCATCCCCTTCAGCAGCAGGCCGGATACCGGCTGGTTCAGACTGCTCGACATGCCGAAATCGAAACGCGCGATCTGCTTCAGGAAGAACATGAGCTGCGAATCGAGCGGGTTCGCCATCTTCCGGCGCAATTGAAGTCCGCGGACCTCCAGCGTTCCGTCCACCTTGAACACGAGGTCCTTCGGCGGCGTTTTTTCCAAGGGTCGGAAAATCCGCTCTGTTTTTTTCCAACGCCTGGAAAATTCCAACGCCGTGTTTCCAAGGCTTGGAAACACGGAGGAGCCGTCGGCCATTCGATATTCGATTTCAAGCCGGTAGGTCGTGTTCGGACGCAGCGAAAACGCCAGCGGCACGGTGTACGCGCCGTTCGTCATCCGAACGAAGCCCGACTCAACGGATTCGGCGCCCGGGATCTTCCGGAAGGCCTCGTCGTCGAGCGCGCGGGTCTTCGTCCACCAGCCGAAGAACAGCGGCTTGTTGAAGCCGCGCTGTTCATCGAACTCCTCGAGCGCCTGCGGCGTGACGTGCCGGCCCAGCGTCATCGCGGCCGGGCTGCCGCCGACGACGTTGAACAGAATGAACGTGATGAGGATGACCCCGAAGACGGTCGGGATCATCTGCAAAATGCGTCTGGCGATGTAGAGGAACATCAACAATTTCCAATCGGCCGCCGGGAGTCGGCCATCATCTCTTTCCGTACTCCGCCTTCCACTTCGCCCTCTCTTCCCCATCCACCTTGTAGTACTTGATCATCCCATACGGAAAATCGTGGTACACGTAATTCTTCAGCCAGTGGTGCTGGAGGCCGTACGCGAGCGGGTTGGACGTGAAAATCCACGGGCAGTCCTCAATGAGGAGGTCGGACATCTGCCGGTACAGCGCGGTGCGTTCCGGCGTGTCCTGCATCTCGCGGATCTGCTCGTAGAGCTTGTCGAACGCGGGATCGCTGTAGTTCGCGTGGTTCGGGCCGGGCGAACTGTTCGGCGCGTAGAACAATTGGAGGAAGTTCTCGGCATCGGGATAATCCGCCACCCAGCCGAGACTGAACAACTGCGCCTGACGCCGCTCCATTTTCTCGAGGAACGTCGGCCAGTTGTTGTAGCTCAGTTTGATGACGATCCCGATCTTCTCCATGAAGTTCGCAAAGAGTTCGGCAGCCTGCCGGAACTCCGGATTCTCCGCGGAGCCCAGTTCGAGGGTCAGCTGGAGCCGGCGGCCGGTCGCGGGGTCCTTGCCGTCCGGATACCCGGCCTCGGCCAGCAGCGTCTTCGCACGGCCGGGATCAAACGGAAACGGCGACGGCCGGTCCGAGCAGCCCGAGACGCCGGGCGGAATCGGGCCGTTGGGGCGGACGATGCGGTGGTTGTAAAACTGGACGTACTCGTCCGTGTTGAATGCGCACGTCATCGCCTGCCGGAGCTTCTTGTTCTTGCCGACAACCGGGTCGTCCATGTTGAAGCCGATGTAGAACAGGTCGAGGGTCGGCGAGGAGAGCAGGCGGATGCCGCGCGCGGCGAGTTCGCCGGCGAGCATTTTGTCCTGCGTGATCACCGCGTCCCAGTTGTCGCGCGAGACGCCGGACGATTCGAGCCGGCCGGTCAGAAACATCAGCCACTCGGTCGTCGAATCCTCGATCACGTACTGGATGATGCGGTCGATGAACGGGACGGGCTTGCCGGCGTCCGCGAGCAACTGCGGGTCCGTGCCGGCCGGGGCGCGGTCGGGGTAGCGCTCGATGCGGCCGGTCTCCGCCCATTTCGGATTCCGCACGAATTCGTAGCGGTAGTTCTGGCGATAGGTCTTGAGGATGTACGGCCCGGTGCCGACCGGGTGGTTGACGAATTCCTTGCCGTAGAACTCGACCGCCTCGCGCGGGACGGCAAAGCTGTAGTGCATCGTGAGAATCCACAGCAGTTGCGGGTACGGCCGCGTCAGCCGGATCCGGAGCGTGTAGCGGTCCGGAGCGCAAAGACCCTCGACTTCCGCGGCGTAGTCGGACGGCGCTTCGCCGCCGGTTGATTCGCGCCATGCATCCAAACCGACGATGCGATCGTTGAACGCCCAGTAGCCCGAGGACCCGTTCTTCAGGTCGGCGATGCGCTTCATGGAGTAAACGAAGTCTTCGGCGACAAGCTCACGCCCTTTGCCGCCGGTTTCCTTGAAGCACGGGTCGTCCTGGAAGAAGATGCCCTTGCGAATCTTGAACGTGTAGGTCAGGCCGTCGCGCGACACCTGGGGCATGGATTCGGCGAGCAGCGGCTCCACCCGGTACGGACGGTCGAGATAGGAATACTGAAGGAGCCCTTCAAAGACCTTGCTCGCGGCGAGCGCGGAAGCAACATCGCCGGCCCGGATCGGATCGAACCCGCGAATCTTGGACGTCTCGCCGAAATACACCATCTCGCCGGGAACGCCCTCCCCCTCGAGCCGGCCGCGGCCGCAACCGGCCGCAGACACCAGCAACAAACAAAACACCCCTCCGGCCAAGGCTCGAAAGGGTGCTTGTGAAGTCCTCATCACTCGCGCATCGAGCGGCTACTGCGCCGGGGCGTCAACCGGCGCCGGGACGGCGGCAGGTTCCGGCATTTCGACCGGAGCGGCTTCCGGAGCTTCCATCGGAGCGGCTTCAGGCTGAGGCTGGTCCCCAAGGTACGCGCCGGGCAGTGTGGGCGCGCCGCCCGCCTGCTCGGGAGCTGCCGGCTGGACTCCCGAAGGAGCCTGTGTCGGAGCCCGTTGCGGCTGGGCCTGCCCCGCCATCACGCCTCTCTCCCGGCCCATCAGGGACCGACCGCGGCCACCCGCGAAGAGAATGCTCAGCAGGAGGGTCGAGGCCAGGAACACGCACGCGAAGACGATCGTGAGCTTGCTCAGGACATTGCCGGCGCGCGACCCGAAGAGCGCTTCGCCCACGCCCGATCCGAAGGCCAGGCCGAGGCCGTCGGACTTCGTCTTCTGAAGCAGAATGAGGACGAGGAGAATGAGGCTGGAGATCACCGTTACGGCGATCAGCAAATACTGCACAATGCTCATAACACTTCCCTTTCCCTGATTACAATGCGCCGCGAACGATCTCGATGAAGGACTGCGCCTCGAGAGCGGCCCCGCCGATCAACCCGCCGTCGATATCCGGCTGGCCGAAGAGTTCCTTCGCGTTGGACGCCTTCACGCTTCCGCCGTACTGGATGCGGACCGACTGAGCGACCGTCTCGTCGAACATTTCCTTGAGCACCTTCCGGATGAACGCGTGAACTTCCTGCGCCTGCGCCGGCGTGGCGGTCTTGCCGGTACCGATGGCCCAGACGGGCTCGTACGCGATGACGGTCTTGAGCATGTCGTTCGCGCTCAGCCCCGCGAGGCTGCCGCGAACCTGCGTTCCGACGACCGCTTCGGTCTTCCCGCTCTCGCGATCGGCGAGGAGTTCGCCGACGCAGACGATCGGGATCAAGCCGGCGGCCAGCGCGGCCTTGACCTTCTTGTTCACGATCTCGTCGGACTCCTTGAAATACTGCCGGCGCTCGCTGTGGCCCAGGATCACGTAGCGGCATCCGAGCTCGCGAATCATGTCCGCGGCGACTTCGCCCGTGAACGCGCCGGATTTCTCCGCGTGCATGTTCTGGGCGCCCAGGGCGATCTTCGTGCCCTGAATCGCCTCTCCGACCGCGGCCAGCGCGGTGAACGGCGGGCACAGGACCACGTCGACCTTCGACTCCTCCTTCAACGGCAGCTTGATTCCATCCACAAGTTTCAACGCATCGGCAACGGTCTTGTTCATCTTCCAGTTGCCGGCAACAATCGGTTTACGCATGGTCTGATCCTATTCTTTATTTGTCGGTTAATGCCACCACGCCCGGAAGCGGCTTGCCTTCGAGGAATTCGAGGCTCGCGCCGCCGCCGGTGCTGATGTGGGTCATCCGGGGCGCCAGCCCGCTCTTGTTGACCGCGCTCACGCTGTCGCCGCCGCCGACGATGCTGAGGCAGTCCGTCTCGGCGATGGCCTGGGCGACCGCGAACGTGCCCGAGGCGAACGGCTTCATCTCGAAACAACCCATCGGGCCGTTCCAGACCACGGTCTTCGACTTCTTGATCTCGTCGGCAAAGATCCGCGCGGACTTCGGGCCGATGTCCAGGGCCATCCAGCCGTCGTCGATGGCCTCGCCCACAGTCTTCGTCTGCGCCGCGGCGTCGAACTTGTCGGCAATGACGTTGTCGACGGGCAGGAGCAGATTCACATGGGCGGCCTGCGCCTTGGCGAGGATGTCCCTGGCGAGGTCGATCTTGTCTTCCTCGACCAGCGACGTGCCGGTCGGGATGCCCTTGGCGCGGTAGAACGTGTATGCCATCGCGCCGCCGATGATCAGCGAGTTGACCTGGGTCAGCAGGTTGGTGATGACGTTGACCTTGTCGCTGACCTTCGCGCCGCCGAGGATGGCGATGAACGGCCGCTCGGGATTCTCGAGCGCGCGGCCGAGGTAATCGATTTCCTTTTCCATCAGGAAGCCGGCCACGTTCTGCTTGTAAAACTTGCAGACGAGCGATGTCGAGGCATGGGCGCGGTGCGCGGAGCCGAACGCGTCGTTGACGAAGATCTCGCCGTCGCCGAGGAGCGCCAGCTTCTCGGCCAGTTCGGCCTGCTTCTTCTTCATCTCCGCCTTCGCGGCCTTCTTCTCTTCTTCCGTCGCGTCGTCCTTGACCTTGGCCTTGCCCTCGTCCGCATAGAAGCGTGTGTTCTCGACGAGGAGCGCTTCGCCGGCCTTCAGGTCCCCGGCCATCGCCAGCGTTTCGGCGCTGATGCAGTCGGGCCCGAATTTCACCGGCTTGCCGAGAAGTTCCTGCAGGCGTACGGCGACGGGCCGGAGGCTGAAGTCGGCTTCATAACCCTTCCCTTTCGGGCGGCCGAGATGGCTCATCAGGACCAGCGAGGCGCCGTGTTCGAGGATATACTTGATGGTGGGGATGGCCGACGTGATGCGGGTGTCGTCTGCGACTTTCCCTTCCTTGATCGGCACGTTGAAATCCACGCGGGAAAGGACGCGACGGCCCTTGAAGTCCACATCGCGAACGGTTTTCTTGTTCATTGACTGCTCCTGTTCCGAAGGGAGTACGGGAACGATGGAGTGCCGGAATGTTTGGAGAAGGAGTTCACAAGACTCCATCGCTCCAACACTCCGGCGCTCCGCTCTTCCCTCTTACTTCGCCGACGCCATGTAAACGATGAAGTCGACGAGCTTGTTGGAATAACCCCACTCGTTGTCGTACCACGACACGATCTTGGCGAAGTTGGAGTTCAGCATGATGCCCGCGCCGGCGTCGAAGATCGACGTGCGCTTGTCATGGTTGAAGTCGGACGAGACGACGTCCTCTTCCGTGTAGCCGAGGATGCCCTTCAGTTCGCCTTCCGAGGCCGCCTTCATGGCTTCCTTGATCGCCTGATAGGCGGACGCCGCATCGGCGCCCGGCGCCTTCTCGAGGCGGACGGTCAGGTCCACGACGGAGACGTTCAGGGTCGGGACGCGGAACGCCATGCCCGTCAGCTTGCCCTGGAGGGCCGGGATGACTTTGCCCACGGCCTTCGCGGCGCCGGTGGACGACGGGATGATGTTGCCGGACGCGGCGCGGCCGCCGCGGAAATCCTTCTTGCCGCCCGGGCCGTCCACGGTCCTCTGGGTCGCCGTGGTCGCGTGCACGGTCGTCATCAGGCCTTCGACGATGCCCCACTTGTCGTTCAGAACCTTGGCCACGGGCGCCAGGCAGTTGGTGGTGCAAGAGGCGCAGGAAACGAATGGCTCGCCCTTGTAGTTCTTGTGGTTCACACCCATCACGAACATCGGAGTGTCGTCCTTGGACGGGGCCGACATGACCACGACCTTGGCGCCGGCCTTGATGTGGCCTTCGGCCTTGGCCTTATCGAGGAAGAAGCCCGTCGACTCGCAGATGTACTCCGCGCCGACTTCGTTCCACTTCAGATTCGCCGGATCCTTCTCGGCCGTCAGACGAATCTTCTTGCCGTTGACGACGAGCGCGCCTTCGACCGCTTCCACGGTGCCCGGGAAATGGCCATGCAGGGTATCGTACTTCAGCATGTACGCCAGTTGCTTGGCGTCGAACAGGTCGTTGATCCCGACCACTTCAACCTGGGGGTTCTCAACAGCCGCCCGAAACACCAGCCGGCCAATACGTCCGAAACCGTTAATGCCGATCTTGATTGCCACGATTTATCCTCCTGATATGTATGGTTTACTGTCTTCGTGAAAGCCACGCCGCGTTTTCAGCGGAGGGCATACACTACCGAATGACCCCCGGTCAGTCAACAGTCCTTCTTCACCATGAATCTGCGCCTTCGCGGACCGTGGCCCGCTTGTTCACAACAACAAAGTCTTGACAGATTTTCAGGCGTGTTTTAGCGTGAACCCATACTTTTCCCGTTCTTCAAGGAGCGTTTATGCTGAAGGTCGAGCCGATCAGCAGGGAGACAATCGACTCCTGGCCTGTGGATGAGTCCGGGCTACCCGTGCGAGTGGTCAACAGCGTTCGACCTGCCGGCGTGGCAACGATCGGGCAGTTGCGCGCCCAGACGGATCACGATCTTCTGGCCATGCACAGCCTGGGGCACATTTCCCTGAATCACGTGCGTTCCTTCTTCAAACTGTGCGCCCAGATCGAGCAGGGCAAGCAGTCGTTCAACAGCATTCGGGAACTCCTTCCCCTCTTCCTGGACGGACCCGAAATGAGGGTCGTCACGGCCCGTTACGGACTCGATCTCAAGGAACTGAACGGGGCCAGGAACTGCGCGACGCTTCAGGAAATCGGCGATGTGGAGCACAAAACGCGCGAGCGCGTCCGCCAGATCCAGGAGACGGCTGTCCAGAAACTGCAAAGCCGGATCGCGAAGGTCTGCCTGGAACCGTTCTATCTCTTCTTTACGGGCCTGCTGGAGTCGCGCGGGGCTTCCGCCACCTGTTCCGATCTGGCCGCCTGGAACGGCGAGCCCGTCGGCGGCGGCTATAACCTCAGCGGCATCCTGATGCTTCTCAGCAGCCTGCAACCCGGGCGAATCACGTTCTACAACGATTTCTTCAGCACGGCGGATGAACAGGCCATCCGGGCCCTGGAATCCGAGGCCATCGAACAGCTCAATCGCTCCGCCAGGCCGATCCCGCTGGACGAGATTCTGAAGCCCATGTCGATGTCTCACGACGGAGGGAAGAGCCGGACCCGGCAATTGCTGTCCTGCATCCTGAACCACTGCGCGCTCGCGGCCTCGACGGTTGACGACCGGTACTTCACCTACGAGCGCGGCACACAGGCCTTCTTGGCCGAAATCCTCAGAAGCCTGGACCGCCCCGTTCATTACAGGAAGGTCACGAATGCATTCAACGACCGCCTGAAGTCGCGCAGCCGCAAGGGCGCCGGGTTCATCCTAGAAGCGCTCAATGCGGCGCCGTGCTGCACCCGCGTCGACCGCGGCATCTACGACCTGAAAGCCGAATAGCCCGCGGCGGACTTGTCATCGCCGACGCGCCGCGCTACCTTCCTCGTTCCGTGCCATGAAACTGATCGACAAATATCTGTTGCGAAACCTGATGGTGCCGCTGTGCTACTGCTTGGTGGCCTTCTCCATGATTTACATCGTGTTCGACCTCTTCGACCACATGTCCGAATTCATTGACGCGAAGACCCCTCTGGCCGGCGTGGTCAAGTTCTACATCCTCCTCATGCCGTCCGTGCTGATCTTCATCGCGCCCGTTTCGCTGTTTCTTGCCGTGCTGTACAGCCTCTCGCATCTCACGAAGAACAACGAGCTGACGGCCATGCGTTCCTGCGGGATCAGCCTGCTCCGCATCATGGCGCCGCTGATCGGCGTCGGCCTGGCAGCATCGCTGATCGTGAGCGTGATCCATGAAACCATCGGCCCGTGGTCGGCCTACTGGACGGACCAGTTCGTCCGGATCCAGAAGCACAAGGACGACCAGTCCGTGCATGTCGCGTCGATGCTGGGCCTCGTCAACGAGGTCAAGGGCCGGGACTGGATCATAGAGGAATTCGATACGCGAACCTACGAAATGTCCAACGTCACGCTCACCCAGAAGCGGGACGACGGCACGGCCGGGAGAATCCGCGCGCGCCAGGCGCATTGGATGGACGGCCGGTGGTGGTTCGAGGAACTCGTGACGCAGAACTACGACCGGGACGGCAATCCCATGGGGCCGCCGCAGTTCGAACTGCGGCGGGAAATGAAGGACGTGGAGGAAACCCCCGCGAACTTCATCAACGAAATCAAGGACCCGGAATTCCTTTCCGCGCGTGAAATCCTCCACTTTCTGGAAACACACCGCCTGTCCGACGAAAAAATTGCCCAGAGAAAGGTGGATTTCCACAGCCGGCTGGCGATGCCGTGGATGTGCCTCGTTGTCGTTCTTCTCGGCATCCCCTTCGGCGCGCAGACCGGCCGACGCGGCGCGTTCATCGGCATTGTTCTGGCCCTCGCGCTCTTCTTCGGCCTGTACGTGCTCGTGAACGTCGGGGTCGCGCTCGGCAAAAAGGGAACCCTTGATCCGTGGCTTGCGGGCTGGCTGCCCAATGTCTTTTTCTTCTGCATCGGCTGCGTGTTGATCTATCGGATGCGATAGGTCCGGCGGGTCGCTCATTTGACACCTCTGCGCCCGCGTGCTACATTAGATTCCGTCCGGATCGTTGCGGATTCGTGTGAGCTGAGACCCTCATGCAACATTCTGAAAACAGCACGGGTTTGCAGAGCCGCCCCGTCACCGTGGTCTTTGACACGCGGGAAACCCTGAAACAACCCGAGAACTTCCGCGTATGCCCGCTGGGCATTCAGCTTTACTCGTCGAAGCCGATGCCCGAGTTTGAAATCCTGGAATTCAACATCCGTATTCCGGACACCGATTGCGGCCGGAAAGAGGACATCCGGTGTACCGGGGTGGTTGTCCGCTGCGCCAGGGATGTAGAGCAGTCTCTCTACCGCGTCTGGGTCAAATTCCTTGATCTCCCCGAAACCCAGATGAACCAGCTCGAGTGTCTTTCAAAAAAGGCGAAGCTCAAATGTCCCTATTGCATGAACTACTAATCCGCGCGGCCGAGCTGGATGCTTCAGACATCCACCTGAAGGTCAACGAGCAGGCCATTTTCCGGGTTCACGCCAACCTGATCGACAGCGGATCGCCGGTCATCACCGGGGATCTCATGGCCGAACTCATCGACGAGATGCTGCCGACCCACACGAAGAAGCAATACGAGCAGAGACACGAGGTGGACTTCTCGATGGAAGAGGTGGAAGTCGGGCGCTACCGCGTGAACATCTTTCTGAGCCAGGGCCTTCCCTGCGTCGCGATGCGCCACGTGAAGACCAACATTCCCTCGTTCGAAGAGCTCCACCTGCCGCCCATTCTGAAGGACATCGCCGCCTCGAAGCGCGGCATCGTGCTCGCCACGGGCACCACCGGCAGCGGCAAGTCCACCACGCTGGCCGCCATGATCCAGCACATCAACGTGATGGAGAAACGCCGCATCATCACAGTGGAAGACCCGATCGAATACGTGTTCGAGGACGATCAGTCGATTATCTCGCAGCGCGAAGTCGGCCTCGATACGGTCTCATTTCACGCGGCACTGAAGTATATCCTGCGGCAGGATCCCGACGTGATCATGGTCGGCGAAATGCGTGACGCCGAAAGCTTCTCGGCGGCCCTCGTCGCCTCGGAAACCGGCCACCTCGTGTTCAGCACCGTGCACACCGACACGGCCTCCCAGACCGTCTCCCGTATCCTGAACTTCTTCCCCTTCACGGAACGCGACCAGGTCCGCATGAGCCTGGCCACGAACCTGCGCGCGGTCATGTGCCAGCGCCTGATCCCCAGCATCCAGGGCGGCGTCGTTCCCGCGATCGAAATCATGGTGAATACGCCGACCGTGCGGAAGCTCATGGAGAAGAACCAGTTGGAGAAGCTCTCCGCGGCCATCGAAACGGGAAGCGAAGACGGCATGCAGACCTTCAACCAGGCAATCTACCATATGATCCGGAACGGCATGATCACCGAAGACGAAGGCATGCCGCGCGCCACCAACCCCGAGACGCTCAAGATGAACTTGAAGGGCATCTTCCTCGACGAGGCGCGGCGGATTCTGTCTACGTAAAGTCCAACGTCCAAAGTCGAAGACGCATTGTCTATTGGTCCGCAGACTTTGGACTCATCCGTAATCCTCCATCGACACCGGCATGCACCTCGCCCCCCACGTTCCCGGCCCGTCCTCGAACACCCCCGCACACGGCGTGCCGCAGGACCCGCAGCGGCCCTTGGCATCCAGGTTCCACTCCGTCAGATGGAGCCCGTCTCGGCCGATCAATCGCCTGCCGCACTCGTGGCAGTACGTGCTACCGCCCTCCTCGTCGCTGATATTGCCGGTGTACACGTATCGGAGCCCGTTTCGCAGGGCAATGCGCCGCGACTCGGCCAGCGTTGCCGGCAAAGTCGGCCGCGCTTCGGACAGGGTCCAGGCGGGATGAAACGCCGTGAAATGAATCGGCGTGTCGGGCCCCAGTTCCCGGACGACCCATTGCGATAACCGCTCGATCTCTTCCGGCGAATCGTTCTCGTGCGGCACCAGCAGGGTCGTCAGTTCGATCCAGACGCTCGTGCGCCGCTTCAGATAGATCAGCGTATCGAGAACCGTCTGCAGATCGCCGCCGCAGAGCCTGCGGTAGAACTCCTCGGTGAACGCCTTCAGATCCACGTTCGCCGCATCCATGTGCGCGAAGAACTCCTCGCGCGCGCCTTCGCTGACGTGGCCGGCCGTCACAGCCACGGTCTTGATGTTCCGCTTGCGACATTCCTTCGCGACATCCACGGCGTATTCCAGGAAGACAACCGGGTCGTTGTACGTGAAAGCCACGCTCCGACAGCGAAGCGCCTCGGCCGCGCGCGCGATGGTTTCGGGCGACGCCTCTTCCGCGAGCGTCTCCATCTCGCGCGAACGGCTGATACGCCAGTTCTGGCAGAACGAGCAGGTCAGGTTGCAACCGGCGGTCCCGAACGACAGGATCGCCGTGCCGGGAAGGAACTGGTTGAGCGGCTTCTTCTCGATCGGATCCACGCAAAACCCGCTCGACCGGCCGTACGTCGCCAGCACCACCCTCCCCCCCTCGGCCATGCGCACGAAGCACCGCCCACGCCGACCGTCCTTCAATGCGCAGCGATTGGGACACACCTCGCACTGCACCCGGCCGCCGTCCAGCTTGCGCCAGAACTTCGTCGGTACAACAGGACCTGGAGGATAGACAGACATATCAGCCACCCGGTTGAAGTATAAACCGGCCAGGGATCAGTGTCTAATGCCGGGAATGACAAATGGGGTCATTCGGCATTCATTAAGACATCCGGATTTCGTCATTTGGCATTTGAATTGATTATCTTTCGCCGCGTTGTACGCTGGACTGGAGGCATTTCCATGAAGCCATTGTCCATTCGCAGGCCCGCCGTCGCCGGGTCGTTCTATCCAAATGACCCCGCCGAACTGCGCGAGATGATCCGCGGATTTCTGAAACAGGCCAAGCCGTCGGGCGTTGCGCCAAAAGCCGTCATCGCCCCGCACGCCGGCTACATCTACTCCGGCCCGATCGCGGCTTCGGCCTACGCCCAGATCGCGCCGGCCCGGAGAAAAATCCGGCGCGTTGTCCTGCTCGGGCCATCCCACCGCGTGCCGTTTTGCGGCCTCGCGGCAACCCGCGCGGATGCATTCGCCACGCCGCTCGGAAATATCCCGATCGACAAGTCCGCCTTCGATCAGATCAAGGACTTGCCGCAGGTCGCGGTCATTGATTCCGCCCACGCCCGAGAACACAGCCTGGAAGTTCACCTGCCGTTTCTTCAGGAAGTCCTCGGCGATTTCCGCCTGGCGCCGCTTGCCGTCGGCGACGCGACGGCCGAGGAAGTGGCGGATGTTCTGGAGGAACTCTGGGGCGGCCCCGAAACCCTGATCGTGATCAGCTCCGATCTCAGCCACTACCACGATTACCGGACCGCCGGAATGATGGACCGCGCCGCATCCAAGGCCATCGAATCGCTCCGGCCGGAGGAAATCGACTGCGAACAGGCGTGCGGCCGCATTCCGATCTCCGGCCTGCTCGTGGCTGCCAAGCGGCATGGCCTGTGCGCACACACTCTCGATTTAAGAAACTCCGGCGACACCGCCGGACCCAGAGACGAAGTGGTGGGCTACGGCGCGTGGGCGTTCGCGGAGAAACCGGAAACTGGAAACCGGAAACCTGAGACCTGAGTTGGAGGCGTCTGCGTCCTTGCTTCTTCACTCCGGTTTCCGGTTTCAGGTTTCCATCACGGCGATAGCCGCGACATTTTCCAACCGCCGGCCTCGCGTATAAAGCACAGCCGGTCGTGAAGCCGGCTCGGCCGCCCCTGCCAGAATTCGATGCGGTCCGGAATCAGCCGGAACCCGCCCCAGAACGGCGGCAACGGCACGGACTGTCCTTTGAACTTCGCTTCGTACACCGCGACCTTCTTCTCAAGCTCTTCCCGGTTTTGAATCGTTGAACTTTGAAGCGACGCCCACGCGCCCACCTGGCTGCCGCGCAGGCGGCTGTGGAAATAGGTTTCGGATTCCTGCGTCGTCACCTTCTCCAACCGGCCCTCGATCCGGACCTGGCGGAACAACTGGTTCCAATGAAACACCATCGCCGCCGCCGGATTCTTCGCGATCTCACCGCCCTTGCGGCTGTCGTAGTTCGTGTAGAACACGAACCCTCTTTCGTCCACGCCCTTGAGAAGCAGCATCCGCGCGTCGGGCCTGCCGTCGGGCGTCACCGTCGCCAGCGTGAACGAATTCGGCAAAGGGGCGCCCGTCCGGCGCGCGTGCGCGTACCAGGTTTTGAACTGGGCCAGGGGATTCGGGTTGACGGCCGATTCATGCAGGCCGAGCAGCAGGCCTTTCAGAGAATAGATTCTCGCTCGCAAAGACATGATGGGGCTCCTACCGGTTTCCGGTGATTTTGTCCAAGGCTTTCTCCGCGGCATGCCAGGACATCGTGGCGCACTTCACGCGCATGGGATACTGTTTCACGCCTTCCAAGGCCGCCAGTTCGCCCAGCGCATCGGCGTCCGGTTCTTTCTCCCCGCGGATCACGCCGACGAAATCCGAGATCAACCGGCGGGCCTCCGCCTCCGGCATACCGATCAGTCTCTCGCTCATCATCGACGCCGACGCCGTGCTGATCGCGCACCCCTGGCCGTCGAACTTGACGTCCGCAATCTTCCCCTGCTCCACCCGGACGGTCAGCCGGATGTGGTCGCCGCACGTCGGATTCTCCTCGTCAACGAGGACCTCGGCATCGGCCAGCGGCCGGAAGTTCCGGGGATGCTTGCAGTGATCAAGGATCAGATCCTTGTAGAGATCGTCAAGTTCCATGATGGAAATAGCCTTTCGCCTTTTCGATCGCCGCGGCAAGCCGGTCGATCTCCTCTTTCAGATTGTAGAAGTAGAAGCTCGCGCGGTTGACGGCCGGCGCCCCGAGCTTTCGCATCAGCGGCTGGGCGCACATGTGCCCGGCGCGGATGGCAATACCCTCCTGGTCCATGAACTGGGAAAGATCGTGCGGATGAATTCCCTCCACATCGAACGAGACCGTGCCGCCGCGTTCCGCCGCCCGGCCAAAAATCTTCAAGCCCCGGATGCGCCCAAGAACCTCGACGGCGTACGTCGTTAACTCGCGCTCATACCGGTGGACACGGTCCATGCCGAGACCGCCCAGGTAGTCCACCGCCGTACCCAGACCGATCGCGCCCGCGATGTTCGGCGTGCCCGCCTCGAACTTCTGCGGCAGTTCCGCCCACGTGGCCCCCTCCAGCGTCACCTTGCCGATCATCTCCCCGCCGGTCATGTACGGATCCATTTCATCCAGCAGGCGTTCACGCCCGTACAGCGCGCCGATTCCCGTCGGCGCACACATCTTGTGCCCCGAGAACACCAGGAAGTCGCAATCCAGGTCCATAACGTCCACCGCCATATGGGGCACGCTCTGCGCGGCATCCACGAGGACCACGGCGCCCGCGTCGTGCGCGGCCGCCGTCATCTCCTTCGCGGGATTCACGGTGCCCAGGACGTTGGATACATGCGTGAACGCCACGAGCTTGACGCGCGGCGACAGCATCCTGCGGTACGCCGCCTGGTCCAGCGTTCCGTCCTCCAGCACGGGGATGTATTTCAGCGCCGCGCCCTTCTCCTTCGCGAGAAGCTGCCACGCGACGAGATTGCTGTGGTGCTCCATTTCGGTCGCGATGATCTCGTCGCCGGGCCGGATGAACTTCCGGCCCCACGACGCGGCGACCAGGTTGATGCCCTCCGTCGTGCCGCGGGTGAAGACGATCGAGCGCGCGGATGGCGCGCCGACGAACGCGGCAATCCGCTTCCGCGCGCTCTCGAACTGCTCCGTGGCCTGCCCGGCCAGGTAATGGACGGAGCGATGCACGTTCGCGTTGCATTCCTCGTAGTAGTCGCACAGCGCGCAAACGATCATCGAGGGCTTCTGGGTCGTCGCGGCGTTATCGAGATACGCGAGCGGCTTCGAGCCGTGGATGACCTGCGTCAGGATCGGGAACTCGCCGCGGAGCTTGACGGGGTCGAACTCGCGCCGCGCCGCGCCGCGATGGCACACGCCGCGCACGCAGACTTTTCCGTTCGGAAACAGTTGTGGGAATTCTTTCATGGCCTTTCTACCGATATTCCGTCGTCTTCAACCTCGCATCGACCTGTTTTGAAACAGCGTCTCTCACAAACTCGTACGGGATCCGCCCCGTGATGTCCTCGCAGAAGCCCTTGATCAGCATCCGCCGGGCCTCATTGAGGTCAAGCCCGCGCGAGCGCAGGTAAAACAGTTCCTCCGGATCGAGGTTCCCGATCGTCGAGCCGTGGCTGCACTTCAGGTCGTCCGTGTCGATCTGCAGGCCCGGCAGCGAGTCGACCCGCGCGCCGTCGCTCAGCACGAGGTTGTTGTTCTTCTGGTAGGCGTCCACGCCGTTCGCGCCGGGCCGCGCGACGATCAGGCCCTGATAGACCGACCGCGCCTTATCGCTCACCGCACCCTTGTACAACAGGCGGCTGGCGGTCCGGGCCGACGAATGAACCTGCAACGTCCTCTGATCGAAATGCTGTTCGTCGGTCGCGAAATACAGGCCGTCCAGTTCGGCGCTCGCGCCCTCGCCCGCCATGTCGCTCCCGAAGCTCGTCTTGCTGATCCGGCTCCCGAAGTTCAGCGTAACCCAGTCGAGCTTGCCGTCGCGCTCGACACGCGCCCAGTCGTTCGCGATGTGATACGTGTTTGCGCCCCATTCCTGGAGCGTGATCGCCCGGACGTTCGCGGACGACGCCACGTGGAACTGCTTCGACAGGATCGTCTGGATCATCGGCGCGTCCGGCGATGTCAGATGCTCCACGACCGCCGCCCGGCTGCGCGCGCCGGCCGCGACCAGCAGGCGCGGCACGCAGACTGACTCAGGCGCCGCAAGCTCGCAGCGGATCAGAATGCCGCGGGCGAGTTCGACGCCCTCCGGAATGTGGATGAAAATGCCGACGTTCCAGAAGCTGTCGTTCAACGCTTCGAATTTGCCCGCCGCCTCGCCTCGCGCGGGGTTCCTCAGATAAGCCGCCACGAGGTCCGGGCGCTCCGCGACCGCCTGCGCCAGAGGAAGCACGAGAACGGTTTTCGCTTTCAACACACCGGTCACATCGCGAATGCCGAACGCGCCGTCGCCGATCGCCGCAACCGCGTCGAACTGGTCATCCCACGGACCCGGCCGGAACGACGAGGAAAACTCCAGGCGCTTCAAACCGCCCGGCTTCGCGAACGGGAACCGGGCGGGGTCCGTGCGCCGCCACTCTTCGATCCGGGCGTGCGGCGACGGCAGCGCCTTGTAGAGACCGAACGCCTCCTCACGCGCGGCCTTCAGCGGCGCCGGCTCGTCGCGAAACGCCGGCCCGGCAAACGCAGCTTCGTCGAATCCGGCGATGTATTCCGGCGCGTTCTGTTGAGTCTGTAAGGCCGAGTTCATTATCCGATGCTCTTGTCCAATTTCATTTCCAACAGCTTGATCGCCTCGACCGCAAACTCGAGCGGAAGCTGCTTGAACACTTCCTTGCAGAACCCGTTGACGACGAGCGAAATGGCGTCTTCCTCGGTGATGCCGCGACTCTTGATATAGAAAAGCTGCTCCTCGCTGATGCGCGATGTCGTGGCTTCGTGTTCGATGACCGCGCTGCTGTTCTCGGCCTGCGCGACCGGGAACGTGTTGGCCTTGCATTTGCCGCCGATCAGCATGGAATCGCACTGCGAGTGGTTCCGGGCGTTCCTTGCGCCCGGCAGGATTCGCACCAGCCCGCGGTACGAGTTGTTCGACTCGCCCGCGGAAATGCCTTTCGACACGATCGTGCTGCGCGTGTTGCGGCCGATATGGATCATCTTCGTGCCGGTATCGGCCTGCATGCGCTTGTTCGTCAGTGCCACGGAGTAGAATTCCCCGACGGAGTTGTCGCCCTCGAGGATGCAGCCCGGGTACTTCCATGTGATCGCCGCGCCCGCCTCGACCTGCGTCCAGGAAATCTTCGAGTTCCTGCCCCGGCAATGGCCGCGCTTCGTCACAAAGTTGTAGATGCCGCCCTTCCCTTCCTGGTCGCCCGCGTACCAGTTCTGGACCGTCGCGTACTTGATCTGCGCGTTTTCGAGCGCGATCAATTCAACCACCGCCGCGTGAAGCTGGTTTTCGTCCCGCATCGGCGCCGTGCAGCCCTCCAGATAGGACACATAGGCCCCCTCGTCCGCGATGATCAACGTCCGCTCGAACTGCCCCGTCTTGGACGCGTTGATTCGGAAATACGTCGACAGCTCGATGGGACAGCGGACGCCTTTCGGGATGTAGCAGAACGAGCCGTCCGTGAAGACGGCGGAATTCAGGCACGCGAAAAAATTGTCCGTGTACGGGACAACCGAGCCGACGTATTGGCGCACCAGGTCCGGATGCTCGCGCACGGCCTCCGAAAACGAGCAGAAGATAATGCCGAGGTCTTTCAGCAGGGTCTTGTGCGTCGTCGCGACGGACACGCTGTCGAACACCGCGTCGACGGCAACGCCCTCCAGCCGGTTCCGCTCGTGGAGGGGAATGCCCAGCTTCTCGAAAGTCTGCGCGAGCCTCTCATCGACCCTGCCGGGTTCGCCTGCCTGCGCGCGCGGCGCGGAGAAGTAGCGGATGTCCTGATAGTCGATCTGCGGATACGTCAGGTTCGCCCACCGCGGCTCGGTTTTCCTGAGCCACTCGCGGTACGCCTTGAGCCGCCACTCGAGCATCCATTCCGGTTCGCCCTTCTTCTGCGAAATGAGCCGGATGACGTCCTCGTTCAGGCCGTGGGGGACGGTGTCCTCATCAATCTCCGTGACGAAGCCGTACTTGTACTCGTCCGGGACCGGATTCTGTGGTTCCGTTTTGTCCATGACTACGCCGCCGGCGCTTCCTTCCCCAACGTCTCTCTCACCCAATCGTAGCCTTTCGCTTCCAGTTCCTTGACCAGTTCAGGCCCGCCGGACAAGACAATCCTGCCGTTCATCAGGATGTGGAGGTGGTCGGGCTTGATATAGGTCAGCAGACGCTCGTAGTGCGTGATGACGAGCAGGCCGAGGTCTGGCCCCACCAGCTTGTTCACGCCCCTCGCCACGACCTTCAAGGCGTCGATATCCAACCCCGAATCCATTTCGTCCATCACGGCGATCGTCGGCTTGATCATCAGCATCTGGAGAATTTCCATGCGCTTCTTCTCTCCGCCGGAGAACCCGTCGTTCAGGAACCGGTTGAGGAACGACTCGTTCATCTCCAGGCAGGCCATGTTTTCGCGCAGTTCCCTGAGGAACTCGGCCGGCTTCACCTTCTGCGCGCCCCGGATGGAATCAACCGCCGTCTTCAGATACTTCGCCGTTGTAACTCCCGGAATGGCCACGGGATACTGAAACGCGAGGAAAAGACCGAGCCGGGCCCTTTCCTCCGGTTCGAGTTCCATGATGTTTCGCCCCTTGAACAGGATTTTGCCGTCCGTCGCTTTGTAGCCCGGATGGCCCATAATCACATTCGCGAGCGTGCTCTTGCCGGATCCGTTCGGGCCCATGAGCGCGTGCGTCTCGCCGCGGTTCACCTTCAAGTCCACCCCCTTGAGGATCGGCTTGCCCGCCACCGACGCGCACAGGTTTCTGATTTCAAAATCGGGTGTCTTCTCATTCATAAGCTGACCTCTGTCCGTTACAAATCCAACCCCGGATCCACAATGTTCATGCGAATGTCCGGATCGAGGACATTCTTCAACACCGCGAGAACATCCTCCTTCGTCAGCGCTTCGCGCTCTGCATTTCCGTCCGTCAATTTCGCTCCTCCACCGGAACCTGCGCGGTCCGGAACGAGGATAACGGAAGGCCATTCATGTAGTCCGTCAGTTGCTTTTGCACCTCGAACACCGGCCCCCTGATATTGCACGTCGAGTACCGCTCGCAGCTCGACGGATCGCCCTGGCAGGCCGTGATGTGCATCGGGCCTTCCACCGCCTCCACGACTTCGCCCAGCGTCACGCGATCGATGGACCGTGCCAGCCGGTATCCGCCCTTCGCGCCCTGCGCGGAGACGATCAACCCGGCCTTGGCGAGCGACTGTAGAACCTTGCCCAGCAGTTCGGCCGGGATGTTGTAAAGCTCCGATAACTCCCGCGCCGTGGCCAAGTCCCCCTGCCGCACGGAATCCATGTGCATCATGGAGATCAGGCCATATTCAGTTTTCTTTCTCAGCTTCAGCATTTTTAAACCCGACCAAACAAGTCCGGTTTCACGCCAAAAAAAACGCGCCATACCGGCATGGATCGAAAAATTAACACAACTTTGGCCGATGTCAAATGATGCGGAAAGCGGACAGCGCTCCCGACCTTCAGCGCATGTCTTCCGTACAGCGAAGGACATCGATCTTCACCGACCCCTGCAGAGAATAGAGGTCGACCACGCTCGACAGATCGAGGAGCACCCTCGGCAGGTCTCCGTGAAAACAACGCCGGCGGCGATGTAGTTGCACGCGTGGATCACCTGGTCATCGGCGCTCTGGAACACGAACACATTCCCCGGCAGATAGTTGGTTCCCGTGACCACGGTATAATTAGAGAGAAACATGTCCGTAGCGTACTTCCGGTCGGCGAACCGATCGTCGGGCGCCACGAGGAAGTAGTTGAGCGAGGTCCTGTGGCAGTCGCGGAAGACGGTGTTTTCAGGGCGCGAATACGAGTAAAGAAAGATCCTCGCCAGAGGCGGCAGCAACAGTGAAACGTCTAGGTCGCCGCCGCCGGCATCCGCCATGGAATCGATAAGCGGTTGAACCGCCGTGACTCGTCCGCCGCTACCCCAGTATCGCGACAACGCCTCGACATCGTCACCGGACTCGACGTGGATGGAACAGAACAACGCCCGCTGGCGAAACAATGTACGCATGGCCTGACGGCGTTCGGCTGACGACGGCAGTTCGGCCATCAGAATCCCCAAGTTGCGTGCGTCAAGTTCAGCAAAAGGGATGAGGTAGTTCCTTGAGCCTTGGGGGGTTCCGGCATGCCGGCCCTCCCCAAGGCTCGCGCGTCAGGCGGCGGCCTCCAGTTTCCTCTGTTTGTTCCGTTCCTTCAGCAGATCCATGTTCAGATAGCGGTGTTGCTCGATCCAGCCCTCGTGGATCTCGGCCATCAGCGTCTTCAGACCGGCCATAACATCGACCCGTGCATGATGTGTCTTGCGGTTCGGAACAATGCTTCCTTAAGTAAGCCAACAGTTCATCCAAGTCTGATCTTCTTCATTTCCCTATCCCCCGCTCATTTGAATCACCCCGGCACCTGCCCTCGGGCAAGGAATCATGGGAGTGCGAGCGTTCTCTTCTGTGCTGAATGGCTTTCAATATCAGTTTCACGGACTGTTTTATGCCCGGTTTTATCGCTCGGGCGAACGGGTAGAGGTACACTTCCGGGGGCGTGAAATCACGGAGTCTTGCAGCGATACTTAAGTTCGGGAGTTGGCCATCCTGCACAAACAATAGTGCGTTGGAGCTGTACCAGCCCTTTACTCGCGGATTATCCCACGTATAGCGGCGGATGCAGTCGAGTGGTGTGTAGTGTCGCTCGCGGAACAGTTGAATCCAGTAATGACCCCATTGCTCATTGACATGCCCGATCCCTCCTGAGTATGGAAAGGCGGCAGAGAATAATACAAAGTTCGACAAACGCGTTAGGGACAGGACCAACTCGCGCGCGCATTCGTGCGGCAGATGCTCAGCCACCTCAAGGCACAGGGCAAGATCGAATGTTCGCCTCAAATAGAGACTCTTCGTCAAATCGTGCTGCACGAAACAGTCCTGAGGAATTTTGAGATACGCGCGGTTAACCCATAGGCCATCTACTCCACAGATGTCATTGACGCCCCGTGCACGGAGGACAGACAGCCATGTGCCGACTCCGCAACCCAGATCGACAGCCGATCTTACATTGGGAATAACTTCTTGAATAATCGACAGTATGATCTCGGCGGAGGGCAAGGTATCCTGATGACGCGTCTCGTAGAATTTGCCGTTATAAAGCATGCGATATTCCAGTTCATTTAAGCAGAAGTACTGCCTGCTGATATCAAACCCAGCTTCCGACACATGATCATGAAACGATCGTCCATTGCATTAACTCGTATTGCTTCTGGGCTGTCATCCAAAAACTGCCATCTAAGGTTACTTGAATCGGCCCAGCACCCGCACCTCCGGCGTGAGGTCGAAGCCGAACTTCGCCTTCACCGCCGCGGCCATCTGCCGAGACAGGTCGAGAACATCCTGCGCCCTGCAGTCGCCGTCGGCCACGATGATATTGGCATGTTTCTCGAAAATACGCGCGCCCCCCGCCCGCAGCGACTTGGCGCCGGCCTGATCGAGAAACCACCCGGCGGCTTGGCGGCGTTCCGCGGCAGACGTCGGTTCGATGTTCTTGAAGAAACTCCCGGCGGTCGGCTGTTTCCGCCAGTCGGGATGTTTCTCACGCCGCTGTTGAAGAACGGCCGCCCGCTGCTTTTTCAACTCCGCGGCGTCCCCCGGCGGCAAGCGCAGGACAGCCGTCACCAGGATTTCGCCGCTGTCCTGCAGGCGGGAATGCCGGTAGGCGAAACCGAGGCTCTTCCCGGACTTCCATTGTTTGCGCCCTGACGAATCCATCAGGAGGACCGATTCAATCCGGTCGCCGATCTGCTGACCGAACGCGCCCGCATTGCCCGCGATCGCGCCGCCGACCGTGCCGGGAATCCCGCTCGCGTAAACGAGCCCATCCAGTCCGTGTTCGACGGCAAACGCGGCCACATCGTCGAGAAGCGCGGCCCCGTCCACCTCCATCACATCGCCGTGACGCCGGATCGCGGGTTCCTCGGAGTAGTAGCGAATGACCGCCACATCCAGGCCTTCGTCGGACACGAGCAGGTTCGACCCGCCGCCGATCAGCAGGAACTTTCTGCCCTCCGCGGCCAACCCGCCTACCGCCGCTTCCAGTTCCCGCGGCGTTGCACACGAGACAAGACACGGACACGGCCCGCCGAGGCGGAAGGTGGTGAAGTCGCGGAGAAGAGGCTTCTCAAGGACCGAGATGCCGCGTGTTTGAAGCAAAGAGAGGTCCATCCGTGTAGTCCAAAGTCAAATGTCCAAAGGAGAAACACCCAAGATCATGTCCGCTTTGGACTTTGGACCTTGGACTTTGGACTCTTTACCATCGTCGACTTCCCCTCCTCCAGCCGCGCAAGATACCAGAGGTAGTTGGAAAGCCGGTTCATCCAGACCAGAAGAAGCTGGTTTCGAACCGCACGCCGCAGGACAAGCCCGGCCACCTTGCGTTCGCACCGCCGGGCAATGGACCGAGCCAGATCAATATGGGCCGCCGACGAATTGCCTCCGGGAATGATGAATCCTTCCAGCCGTTTCATCCTGGACTGAAGGGCCTTATGCTTCTGCTCCAGATCGCGGATCATGGCCGCATCGACGCGGACGAGAAGCCGCTTCGCCTTGTCCGCGGTCGTGGCGAGTTCCGACCCGATCACGAAACAGTTGCGTTGGATATCCAGGATCGCCTCCTGAACGGCCGGGTGACGGGACGAAGCGCGGGCCACGCCCAGGATGCTGACCAGTTCATCGAGATCGCCGAACGCATCCGTCCGCGCCGAATTCTTCGGCACCTGTTCACCGGAAAACAGCCTCGTCATTCCCCCGTCTCCCCCTCCGGTCGACACAGAATTTTTTTTCATAGGGGCAACGTTCTCGCAAAAAGGGCGGGTTGTCAATGAGGAGACAACGTCCCGCGAGACCGCAGGCGTTGCCCATGAACGCGAATTCGATTCGTATTGAGGCCTGCGAAGCCGCGGTCCGAACTCACGCCGGGAACCACGACCTCGGAAGGAACGCCATGACGATTTCGATGGCGATCAGGATGACGATGATCCACTCCAACGCTTCGAGCCGCCAACTGGCCGCACGGTCGTGCATCTGCTTGTAAATGCCCTCGATCGCGTCCAGCTTCCGCAGGATGCTCGCGTTCCACTCGCTCAGGTGAAAACGCTGGGCGGCCAGGCGGTACACGCGCGCGAGGTACTGGTCGCCCAGGAGCTTCGGCGCATTGCTGACGCGTTCGAACAGGATCGCCCCGTCCACCTGCATCCGCGAGATTCGGCGCATGCTTGCGCCGGCGAGACCGGGAAGCAGGTTCCGGATCAGCGTATGTTTCCCGATCAAGTCGTACGACTGGTCCAGCGCGTCGTCGAGCTGGTGATCGAGGTGCCGCATCTCCAGAAGCTCCATGTTAGCGAACTCCAGGACCGCGCGAACGTCATTCCCGTCCCGGTCAAAAATCAGGGCCGACGCCCAGTCGATCAAGGTCACGTCCTCCGTGCTGAACGAGATGCGGCAGGCCAGGGCGTCGCCCACCTCCTGCTCCGAGAGGATCGCGCGCTCCGCCCGCAGAATCTGAGCCATATCCTGCGCAAACCGGGTGTGCAGTTCGTTGGGGTTCCAGGCCGTGCTGTAGTCGTCGATCTGGAAAACCACGTAGTCCTCCACCAGGTCTGAAATCTGGGGCCGCTGCACGGCTTCCCGGATCTTCCCGAGCAGTTCCTCCACCCGCCGGCGGGAATCGTCGCGCAACAGGCTGCTTTCGCCCAATTCGCAACTGATCGCCCGAAGGTTCGAGAATGAGCCGGTGAAGGGAATTTTATAGCTCACGGAGATGCCGCCGAAATCGTAGAGGAGCAGGTCCGCGTCGGCGGTGGTCTGGAAGTCGCTGATCGCCGCGGGCGCGATGACCTGAGTCACAAGGAGCGGCGCCGGACTGTAATCGAAGTATTTCGGCGCCCGGCGGTGCGGACTAATACTGGTGTTCAGTTCCCCGGAGGCGATCAGTTTCCTGCACTTATCGAGATCAATCCACGCGCCCACGTCATAGGCATACAGCGCGGTACAGACTCCTTTCTTCACCTGTAGCGACGTTCGAGCATCATCGGTCATGCGGCGTCCTCCGGGTAATTCATCTTTTAACCCCGAACACCGGACCCGTCAAACGCATATCCCGAAAGCCCCGCGAGCATCGGAAACCGCCCGTTTTGTTCCCGCTTTCCTCCCTCCTCTCCGCGCGGCGGTCTCGCTTTATCCTTTCCACATCATCCTCCGCGGTTTACATTCCGTCCCATGTTCAATCTCGAAGAGTACCTCTACGACAAGCAGCAGGTCATCGAGCGCGCGCTGGATTTCCATCTTCCTCCCCAAACGGAACGCCCGGCTTCTCTTCACGAGGCCATGCGCTACAGCGTCTTCGCGGGCGGAAAACGAATCCGCCCCATCCTCTGCCTCGCCGCGACCGAGGCTGTCGGCGGAACGGCCGAGGCCGCGCGGCTGCCGGCCTGCGCGATCGAGATCCTTCACACCTACACGTTGATTCACGACGACCTGCCGGCCATGGACGACGATACGCTCCGCCGCGGAAAGCCGACCTGCCACATCGCGTTCGGCGAGGCGACGGCCATCCTGGCGGGGGACGCGCTGCTCACAATGGCGTTCCAGTGGATGGCCGAATGCAGCGCCCCGAAACCGTATCTCCCCAACCAATTCTCCACGGAGCTTGCCGAGGCCGCGGGCCACCGCGGCGTGATCGCCGGACAGGCCGCCGACCTGGAGGCCGAGGGCAGGGATCCCTCCGCCGAGCTTGTCGAATTCATCCACCTTCGCAAGACGGCCGCGCTGATTCGCGCGGCGGTCCGGATCGGCGCCATCGCCGGCGGGGCCCGGGAATCGGACTTCAACGCGCTGACCCTCTACGGGTGCGACATCGGCCTGGCGTTTCAGATTTCCGATGACATCCTGAACGCGACTTCCACGGCGGAGGCGATGGGCAAGGCGTCAGGCAGCGATGCCGCGCGGGGGAAAATGACCTATGTGTCCGTCCACGGGATTGAGGGAGCCCGGAAAAAAGCCGAAGAACTGATCGATCGCGCGATCGGCGAATTGAAGAACGCCCGGGGCAACATCGAACCGCTGGAAGCGATCGCGAGATACGTGGTGGAGAGGAAAAAGTAGGTCCTCGTTTCACGTTTCACGCTTCAAATTCAGCTCTTCCAGCAACACGTCCGCCGCCCTCTCCGCCGCTCCGCCCTGCCCCAGCGCCTCACGCACCTGCTCAAGCCCGGCCAGCATGGCCTGGCGTTCCGGTGTGTCGTCCGCCAGGGGGATCAACGCGGCGGCCAGCGCTTCCGGCGTCGCGGCATTCTGGATCAACTCGGGACAGAGTTCGCGGCCGGCCACAACGTTCACCATGCCGATGTGCGGCACTTTGACCAGCAGGCGGCCGAAGAAGTACGTGAGCGGCGAAGTCTTGTACACGACGATCAACGGACAGCCCATCAGCGCGGTCTCGATCGTGGCCGTGCCGGAAGCCACCATCGCCGCGCGCGCCTGTCTCAGGACCTGCCGCGTTTCGCCGACCACGATTTCGCAGCGGGCAGGCTTGTCGGCCTGCGCCGAGAGAATCGTCCGAGTCCGGCCGGCAATTTCCTGCGACGGCGACGCCAGGATAAAGGACGCGCCCGGCTTCCGCTTCTCGATCAAAGCCGCCGCGGAGAGCAGGACCGGCAGGATACGCTCGATCTCCTGACGGCGGCTGCCCGGCAGCAGGGCGATCCGCGGTTCGCCTTTCCACGGCAGGGTCCTGGCGGGCTCGCTCAGGGCGGCCCGCGAAACGTCGACCAGCGGATGCCCGACGAAATCGACTTTCAAGCCCGTGTCCCTGAACACGTCGGGCTCGAACGGGAAGATCACGATCAGCCGGTTGACGATCCGCGCTATTTTCGGGATGCGCGAACGGTGCCAGGCCCACACCTGCGGGCAAACATAGTAGATGACTTTGAGGCCCATTTCACGGGCCTTCGCGGCAAAACGCAGGTTGAAGCCGGGATAATCGACCAGCACGACCGCATCGGGCTTGCGGGCGCGGGTGAGATCAAGCAGGGAGGTAAAGACGCGTTTGAAGAAACCGTAATGCCGTATGACTTCCGCCAGTCCCATCACGGCCATGTCGCGGGCATCGACCTTGATCTCCATCCCGGCCGCGCGCAATTCGTCGCCGCCGATGCCGAAAAAATGAACGTCGGGATTCTTCCTCCGGACGGCCCGCACGAGCCCGGCGGCATGCATATCGCCGGAGGCTTCCCCGGCAATCAGGAGGACGGATTTTATCACGAAGCCCCCTCGCGCATGCGGCGTGTGATCTCCACCGCCAGCTTCAACGCCTCCGCGGCATGTTCGCCGGACACCACCGGCTTGTCGCGGCCGGCGACGCACCGGACGAATGAAGCGAGTTCGTTGGCCAGCGGCTCGCCCTTCTCGATCGGCACTTCTTCGCGGCCGATTCCCGCCTGCGTCCTGCGGTACAGTTCGCCGCTCTGGTTCTGATAGTCGAGCGACACGTACGCATCCTCGAAGAAAACCCTGATCTTCCGCATCCGCTCGGGACTGATCCGGCTCGCCGTCACGTTGGCCACACAGCCGTTTTCAAACAGCAGGCGGACGTTCGCGATGTCCTCGCTCCGGCTCAGCACCGGCACGCCGACCGCGCGGATCTCCTTCACCGGCGAATCGAGCAGGTGAAGGATGACTTCCAAGTCGTGAATCATCAGATCGAGCACGACGCTCACTTCCGTCCCGCGCGGCAGAAGGCCCTCGCGCGGCGGCGGGTACGGCGCCAACCGGTGCGCCTCAATGAACCGGGGCTTCTTCGCGATGTGATCGAGGAAATTCATGACCGGATTGAACCGCTCGACATGCCCGACCTGAAGAATGACGCCCTGCTTCTGGGCCAGCGCAACAAGCTCTTCCGCCTCCGCGGTGGTCGCGGCGATCGGCTTCTCAACGAGCAGGTGGACCCCCTTCTCGATCAGACTTCCCGCCACCTCGCGGTGTTTGTCCGTCGGAACGACGACGCTCAGCGCCTCGACCCGGCCCGCCAGTTCGTCCACCGACGTGTACGCCGTCGTCCCGTGCTGCGCGGCCAGCTTCGCGACGCGTTCGGCGTCCACATCGCAAATGCCGACCAACTCCGCCTCCGGCATCTGCGCGTAGATCCGCGCGTGGTGCTGACCGAGACTGCCGACACCGACGACGCCTATCCTGACTCTGCGATTCATAAGCTCCTCCGGCATTTCCGGAGTCCTGGAGCATGGAAGTTTCGGGTCCGAACGAAGAACCCGACACGCCATCACTCCGTCGTGTCCTCCGTCTTCACCGCCACCAGGCATACCCCCTGCCGGTCAGCTTCGCGCACCACAACCTCCCGGTCCAGAAGAATCGTCCGCTTCGCCTCGACGGCCAGGACGGACGCTTTGATCCGGCGGAGCGACTTCATCGTGTATTCGCCGACCACGGGAATATCGAAACGCATGTCGTGCCCGCGCTTGGCGACCTTCACCACCACGGCCCCGGCGCCCCCCAGCGCGCCCGCGCGCGCGATCGCCGCGTCCGTCCCTTCGAACGCCTCGACCGCAAGAACCGTCCCGTTCTTGATAACCACCGTCTGGCCGATATCCAGGCCGCTGGTTGTCTTGGCCACCTTCAATCCGAGTTCGATGTCCGCCGATTCCTGTTCCGTCGGCGCGCGGACGCTCAACACGCCCGCCTCGGGCATCGTGTGCTCCATGAACAGGCTCGCGGGCAGCAGTTCCACGCCGATCTTCTTCAACTCCTCGCCCACCGCGCCGAAGATGGTCTCGGCGTTGCGGACACGCAGGCGCGCGAGAAGCGAAATCATGGGACCGTCCAAGCGGATGCGGTAGAGGTGTGTCGGCGTGATCTGTCCGGCCATCACCACCTGCCGGATGCCGGTAGCCTTGAACGCTTCGAGCAGGGCGCCCAACTGGCCGAGGTACAACCAATCCACCTGGTCCACATATTTTTCCAGCACCGGGTCCGTTTCTTTGCGGAACGCGACGGCGTAAAGCCGTTTCACGCCCTGTTTGCGGGCGGAGTCGGCGAGCAATCGCGGATACACGCCGTTACCCGCGATGATCCCAAGGGATTCTGGAACAGGAATATCCATGCGGGGCGAGTGTAGCGGGGGGATTTTCAAGTTTCCAGTTTCAAGTTTTCCCCCGCAAATGCCGTCCGATCACGCGCCGGCGCGAACCGCTTGTACAGGAGAACCGCGGCAAGGACGGGAAGCAGCACCGCCGCCTCGTACAGCGCCGCCTGGACGTTGTACCACTGGAACACGTCGTTCCACGTGCCCTTTCGAAGACTCCAGAAGAGCGGCTTGGGCGAAATGTAGAAGTGGTCCGTAAACGGCCATAGCGCCATGATACCGTACGGAACGCTGTGATCGGCGGAGAAGAGATCCATCGCCAGATGGCTCGCCAGCGCCGCGAACAGGACCGCGAAGACCGCCCCCCCCACGCGGTGCGTCTTCCGCCGGAGAATCCACACCGCAAGCGATATCGCGGTAATCCAGCCGAGCGTGTGCGTGTACCCGTGATGGAATGCGTTGATGCTGCCCATCAGAACGCCGGGCAGGTAATCGATATCCGGCAGATTGGCCATGAATACAATGACCAGGAATCCGGCGCGCTGTTCCCAAAGAGCCTGAAACCCGGCCTTCCATCGGCCCCGCGGCATCAGAACTCCGCAGCCCAACGCCGCGCCGATTATCGTATGTCCTACGGGAGTTGGCATGTTGACGGGGAACCTACCACATTTGTCGCGAAGGACCAATGACGCGCGGCCTCTGCCGTGAAACGCCGCGCTTCCCGTCGCCGCCCGCTCCGGCATTGCGCGTTGTACGCGAACCGGGGACGTCCCTTCGTCCGAAATCTTCCGAACCTTGGAAGTTTTTGATCCGATTCTTTCAAGCCTTGGAAAAACTTTCTCCGGGGTTGTTTCCGGTCGGCCACACCCTATACGATATTCTGAGATGAAGGTCGTTTTCATACGCCGAATCAGCCAGGTGTTCTTTCTCGTTCTTTTCCTGGTCTTCTGCGGGATCTCGACGCTCGGGACGGAGGGGCAGCCGGTGCGCGCCGGGCTGGTGAACTGGTTTCTCGACCTCGATCCGCTGGTCGCGATCGGTACCTTGCTGACCACACAGACGCTCCACGCCGGGCTGATCTGGGCGCTGGCCGCGATCGCGCTCACGATCCTCTTCGGCCGGTTTTTCTGCGGCTGGGTCTGTCCGTTCGGAACCCTTCACCAGGCAATCGGTTATTTCCGGCGACGAACAACAAATGTCTGCCGATCCATCGAGCTGAATCGCTATCGCCCGGCGCAGACGTTGAAATACTACGTGCTGATCTTCCTCCTTTCGGCGGCGGGCACGGCGATCTCGCGCCTGACGGCGACGGCGCGCGGCCGGCCGCCGATCCCGGCGCTGATCGTCGCGGCCTGTTTCATCATGGCCGGCCTGTTCGCGGCGCTGAAGGTCATCCCGAAGGTCAAAAAAGTCGGTGTGACGATCCTCGCGCTCGTCGCGGCGTGGACCGGCTTCGCGTTGTTTCTTCCGCTCGAACACCTCCCGGCCTCATCGCTCCAGTCGGGCCTGCTCGACCCCATCCCCCTGCTCCACCGCTCGGTCAACCTGGCGCTCCTTCCGCTCGTGGACAAGGCCGCCCAGACCGCCGCGCACGCGGCGCGACGCTATGAGCAGGCGTGGCTGATCGGAACCGTCTTTCTCGCGGCTCTCTGCCTTAACCTCGTGATCCCGCGCTTCTACTGCCGGTTCCTCTGCCCGCTCGGGGCCCTGCTCGGTGTGTTGAGCCGATACGCGCTGTGGCGCGTCGGCAAGACGAAGGCCGATTGCTCGATGTGCATGCGGTGCGAGATCGACTGCGAAGGCGCGTGCGAACCGTCGGGCCGAATTCGATCTCCTGAATGCGTCCTGTGCATGAACTGCCTGCGCTCCTGCGAGGACGACGCGATCCGTTACCGCGCCGCGCGATCGGCGGCGGGCGAACATGCGTCGCCCGACCTGACGCGCCGCGGATTTATCGTGTCGGTCGTCTCCGGGCTCGTCACCATCCCCATCCTGCGCCTGAGCCGCACGCTGGGGCTGAACTGGAATCCGCGGTTGATCCGCCCGCCCGGCGCGCTGGCCGAAGGCGATTTCCTCAACCGCTGTATCAAGTGCGGCCAGTGTATGCGAATTTGCCCCGCCAACATCATCCAGCCGGCCGGGCTGGAGATGGGCGTGGAAGCGCTGTGGACGCCGACGCTCAACTTCCGTATCGGCGCCGGCGGTTGCCGGACAAACTGCGTGGCGTGCGGCAACATCTGCCCGACCGCCGCGATCCGGCCGATCACGCTCGACGAGAAGGCCGGGCGGAACGCGTTCGCCGCGCGCGGGCCGATCCGGCTGGGCACCGCCTTCGTGGACCAGAGCCTGTGCCTGCCGTGGGCGATGGATACACCGTGCGCCGTCTGCCGGGAGAACTGCCCGGTCAGCCCGAAGGCGATCGCCTTCCGCGAGGTCTTCGTGCCGATCCGCGATCCGCTTCCGCCTGTGGCAAGCGCGGACGAACTCTCGCTCGATTTCGGCCGGCCGCTGTTCAAGCCGGGCCGGTACGCGACCGGCGATTTCTACTGCCGCGCCGGAGCCGGCGAGCCGAGACGGATCGTGGACAACACCGCGAGCGGAATCACGATCGGCTCGACCCGTCCCTGGGATGCTCCCCCGAAACCGGGACAGCCGGCTGAAATCCTGATCCGGCTTCAGCGTCCCCGTGTGGACCCGGCGCTCTGTATCGGCTGCGGAGCCTGCGAACACGAATGCCCCATCACGGGTCTGAGAGCCATCCGGGTGACGGCGGAGAACGAATCACGAAGCCTGCCCCCCCACGTGCAAGGCTCTAGGTGAATAGACGGCCGACCTGCTCACGCCACACGAACCAGCGCCTGCACGAGTTGGAGAAGATCGGTCACGACAAGATCGGGATTGATCCCGGCGACACGCGGGTCGCCTTCGCGCAATCGAAACGAACGCCTGTCCCCCGCGAAGAGCGCCGTCCGGCAGCCGAGCCGCGCCGCGGGGGAGATGTCATTGAGCATGTCGTTGCCCACGCAGAGAACCTCCGAGGGCTTGATCCCCTCGCTCTCCTCCAGTCGCCGCAGCGCGGTCTGCACAAGGCGCTCCGAGGGTTTGGCTTCGCGCAGCTTGTACGACCAGACGCAGAGCCCCGGATCGAATCGCCCATCGCCCCACCCCGTTTCCGGAAATGCGCTCAGCGTGAGCGGGGTGTAGAACTGGGCGTTCGAGACCACCCCCAGTTTCCGGCCCGACCCATGAAGGGCATCCACCGTCTCCTTCAGATGAGGCATCGGCCAAACGGGGTTGACCCGGCATTCGTACTCCACGGCGAGCGCGCAGACCGATTCCTCGCCGATCGGCCCCTGAACGGCCTTCGTCTCGAGAATCCCCTCGATCACGCTTCGCCAGATTTCCCGAATCTCAACCTCGGGATGTTCGATTCCCTCCCGCCGCCGCGCGGCGTGCGCTTCGGCGATGTTCTGATCGAGAAGGCGGACGCCGGTTTCTCCCGCAGCCCTGTCCGCGCCCGAGAAACCGGCTGCGGCCAGGGCCTCGCGCAAGGCATCTTCCCGGTTCGCTTTCCGCGCCGCGCCGATATCCCCCGAAGACGACACGAGCAGGGTGCCGTAGATATCGAACAGGATCGCCCGAATTTCCGGAAGGCGTTTCAGGGAGGGCTGGGCCAAGGCAGGCAGGGGATCGAGGGGGCGGCTGAGGGCCTGGATTCTTCGGACCTGTCCTGCATTCGAGTCTTGTGCCTGGGGATTCATGCCGTCACGTTCGTATGAGGAAGAACCGCTCGGGCGAGAGGAACTTGTCCAGAAGCGTCTCCGCGTGAAGCGTGCCCACGGGTGCCGCAACGCGCCCCATCAACGCCCTGTACGACTCCATCAACCGCGCGCCATACTGCGCCGCACCGTAGTGAAGCTCGACGATTCGGCGATTGACGCCGATGGTTTCCTCCGGCGTGAGGTCCGGAGCCGGGCCGGACGGCTTGACCGCGGCGCGCAGCGCCGGCGAGCGGCGGACCTTTTGAATGACCTGTTCCTGAAACGCCTCGTCGAGCCTGCCGAAATCCACGAGATCGCCTTCCGTCGCGGCGGCCACCGCCAAATCCACATCGCCGGCGAGCGGCGCGCGACCGTACGCGCTCATCATCTGCGCGAGCCCCGTCTCAACCTTGCGCCGAAAGGCATCGACGCCGATCCATTCGACCGGAATCCCGGCGCGCGAATACAGCGACGGGAAACGCATTCCCTCCTTCTTGAAGCCCTCCGTCATTTCCGGAAGATCGCGCCCGGCCAGCGGACGCCCGGCGAACCACGGCTCCAGGAACGCCAGTCCGAACCCTTCCGCGACGCTGGTCGTCACAATCGCCCGCGCGGAGTTCAGAAGTTCCGGGAACGGCGTCTTTCCATCCATGCCCACCTCGAACGAGACCGGCAGTCCGCAGGACGCGGCGAATTCCTTCCAACGCCGATACACGAGGAGGTCGGCGGGATTCGTCGGCGCGAGAGTCGCCGCGAACCGAGCGTCGGGCTCGCACGCCGCCCACAGGATGAACTCGCCCATGTTCTTCCGGCGAATCGCCCGCGTGGGATAAAGGAACAGACCGTCCTCCGGCGCGGCATTCGCAGACGCCTTCCCCGACACCGCGTTGGGCAAGAGACAGACATGCTCCGCCGGACAACCGGCTTCGCGGAGGAACTGCGCGTCGCGGTGGTTCAGGACCGCGTAGAGCACATGCGGCGCCTGCGGATACAACCGAGCGCCCAGCCGGCCCGGATCGCCCCGGCCGACGGCGCTCAACAGGTCGCGGTAGTTTGAGGGACGCCCATCCTCCGGAAAATCGTGGATCTGCAGGAGGAGCCGGCTGCCGCGTTCGGCCAGGAGAAACACGGCCTCGGTGAAGACGCAATTTTTTCCGAGAGAGTGGTTGTGGATATGCCAGACATCCGGCGGAGCGTCCAACGCCTCGGCCGCCGCCTCGTCCAGCCGCTCAACGAGCGTTTCCGGCGCACACGGCGGCCGCGCCGCGTCCGCGTAGTTCAGGCCCTCGACGACCGCGCTCTTCGCACCCGCGATCTCCGGAGGCGGCTCCGCGCCGGACAGGACCGCGACCCGGACATCGCGGGACTGCAAGGACGCGACGGCCTGCCTGATCACGCTCGTCACGCCGCCAGCCCGAAGATGGTAATGGACGACGGCTATGCGCAAAGCATCCGTCATGGATGACGCCCGAACTTTTTCTGGTAGGCGTTGATGGTGCACATGGGCGGCCGTTCGACTTCCTGAATAGGAAACTCCAACTGCTCGTACACGTTATCCCTCGACTGAAACTGCCTCATCACGTTGCTCAGTTCGGGCAGGTCGCTCAGGATTTGCAAAGACTTGAGCCGCGAGATGAACGTCTGCAGGATGCCGAACGACATCCGGCCCAGGGCCGCCGTCGGCTGGTTGCGATGGACCCGCGAATCGAGGTCGGTCTGGCCGAACGCCGCCAGGCCCCAGCGCTGGTACACATCGATCAGGTGAGAGGTCTCCACGCCGTAGCCGATCGGGAACGGGATGCTCTCGAGGACCTCGCGCCGCACGGCGTACTCGCCGGAGAGCGGCTGGATGATCGCCGTGAGTTCGGGGAAGAACAGGGAGAACAGCGGCCGCACGAGAATCTCCGTCACGCGGCCGCCGCCGGATGTCCGCACGCCCTTCGCCAGCGTGAGCGGTCGGTCGTAGAACGCCTTCACGTACTTGATTTCCGGCCGGGAGATGAGCGGCCCGACCAGGCCGGACACAAACCGAGAATGGATGTTCTTAATGTCCGCGTCGACGTAGACGATGATGTCGCCCTTGAGCTGGTAGATGGCCTTCCAGAGATTCTCCCCCTTCCCCTTTTTCTCCCCCATGTCCGGAAGGATCTCCGACGACAGGTAAACGTCCGCCCCGTACGACGCGGCCACCTCCCGTGTCTTGTCGGTCGAGCCGGAGTCGATCACCGCAATTTCGTCCAGCAGCGGAAAGCGTGTCATCAGCTCGGACTTGAGAACAACAATCTCCTTGCCGATCGTCTTCTCCTCGTTGAGCGTGGGGATGCACAGGGAAACCGTCACGCCCCGCTTCTGTTTTTCCTCTACCAGTTTGGGGATATCGGAAAACTGCGAGTGATGAAAGGTGTTTCCCTGGATCCACTTGTCGATGCGGTCGGCGGCAAGCGGCGTCGTCACGGCGTCCTTGCGAAGAAACCGGTTGAACAGTCCACGCGTCTTCATAGTCCCTCTCCCTCGTCGGCGCTCAGGACAACGGCGGCCAACTGCGCCATGCCGGAGAAGATCGGCGCGATGGCCACGGCCTCGTCGATCTCGTCCAACTCGCTCTTCCGTTCGCCCGTCGCGATTCCCAGAGTGATCGCGGGAATCTTGCGGTCGATGAATGCCGAGAGGGCCGACGTCGTCGGGTAGAGCGTGGGCTCGACGCCGAGCGCGGAGAGGATCGCGCGCGCGTTCTGAACCAGCGGATGGGCGATATCGATTCCGCCGGGCTCGCGCTCCGCGAAGATGTCGAGCCTCACTTTCATGCCGGACTGGGCCGCGACGTCCGCGGTGATATTCTCGATCCGCCGGCGGATCTGCTTCAACAGTTCCGCCTCCTCGCAACGAACCTCGAACCGGAGGGTGACCTGCCGGGCGATGTTGTGGTAGGCGATCCCGCCCTCGATCGAGCCCATGACGATACTGGTCAACGGCCGCCGCGGGAGCGGGATTTTGTTGATCCGGCTGATGACGTCGTTCATGGGAATGATCGCGCCGGTGGAGCCGAACTGCGCCCAGTTGAAATCTTCCGGCAGGCAGCACTCGATCTCCCCGCGGAACATCCCGAGACACGAATAGTTGAGACGCCCAAGCTGGACCCCTTCGAGGCACAACCCGGCGTGGATGGGCAGGGCGCTGTTCGCAAGGAAGTGCCTCAATCCCTCCAGGTTGCCCCGTCCCTGGCTTCTCGCCGCGGCCATGAAGATCAGGTTGGATTTCGGACGGACTTGAAGGTTCTCGAACAGCGTCGGCAGCGACACCATCGCGGCGAGGGCCAGGCTGTTGTCGCCGACAAACGGCCCGACCAAGCGATCCTGCCCGATCTCGATCGTCCGATCGACCACCTTGGAAACGAATGTATCGGCGTGCGCGGAAATCAGGATGTTTCGGGCGCCCTGCTCGCCGAACAGGACGCCGTATCCGTTCCCCTTCTCGTCCGTGGAGCAGTTCTGCAGGCCGCAGGCGCTGAGACGCTGAATGATCGCCTCCACGCGCCGCCCTTCCTCGCCCGTGGGCGCGGGAACCTCGCCGATCATCACCAGGTTCGCGAGGATGATCTCCTGCATCCCGGCCGCGATCTCGCGGATGCGCGGAAGGCTCTTCACGATGGCCTCAATGCGTTCCGACGCCCCCGGCGCGGGCGCGACGGAATTCCCCTCGCTGTTTGGCTGTGACAATGCTGAATCTCCATTCATCATGTTGTGTCTATTTTAGAATAAATATCTTACAGCCCCGGACCGGGGCGATTCGGAACGAGGCCCGCCGACGCGATCCGCGACACCATTCGCCGCGATCCGTTTCCGCCCTCCGACCCCTCTCCCCGGGCCCCTGTTGCAGGTTTTCGTCTTATGCTTATACTAGTTTCGCGTGCGAATCGCGTCCACCCGAATTGTCATTTTTTCCTCGGCGACGCCGCGCGACATTCGGCCGACCGGAAAAAACGGGCGGATCCCTTGACGATTTCTTCGATAGAAGCCCATAATGAGGCGGGTTCACAATTTGCAAAGGATAACAATGCCTGGCGCGCTACAGAGAATTGCATTTCTTGGAAACTACCTGCCGCGGCGTTGCGGCATCGCCACGTTCACGACCGACCTCTGCGAGGCCGTCAACAGTCTGGCCGGCGAGACGCAATGCTTTGCCGTGGCAATGAATGACCGGACTCAGGGGTATCCGTATCCGCCGCTCGTGCGGTTCGAAATCGAGGAAGAGCGGCGGGAACAATACGATCTCGCCGCCGACTTCATCCGGCTGAGCCAGCCGGACGTGCTGTGCGTCCAGCATGAATACGGAATCTACGGAGGGCGCGCGGGCCGGTACCTGATCCCCCTCCTCCGGCAGGTCCGGATGCCGATTATCACCACCCTGCATACCGTGCTGCTCGATCCGAATCCGGACCAGCGCAAGGTGCTGACGGAACTGGCCGACATTTCGGACCGGCTGGTCGTGATGAGCCCGAGGGCGGTCGACTATCTGAAAACCATCTACCGGACGCCCGAATCGAAAATCGCCTTGATCCATCACGGCATTCCCGACATGCCGTTCGTGGACCCGAATTTTTACAAGGATCAGTTCAATGTCGAAGGCCGGCCGGTGCTCCTGACGTTCGGCCTGCTGTCGCCCAACAAGGGCATCGAGTACATGATCGAGGCGCTCCGGCGCATCGTCCGGGAATACCCCAACATCGTCTATATCATCCTCGGCGAAACGCACCCGAACGTCCGGCGCGAGCACGGCGAGTCGTACCGTCTGGGCCTCCAGCAGAAAGTTCGGGAACTCGGGCTCGAATCGAACGTTCTGTTCATGAACCGTTTCGTCGAACTCAGCGAACTTTGCGAGTACCTCGGCTGCGCCGACATCTACATCACGCCGTATCTCAACCCGGCGCAGATCACGTCCGGCACGCTGGCCTACGCCCTGGGCACGGGCAAGGCCGTGGTCTCCACGCCGTACTGGTACGCCGAGGACATGCTCGCCGAAGAGCGCGGGAGGCTGGTTCCCTTCCGCAACGCGGACGCCCTGGCCGACACGGTCATCGATCTCCTCGCGAACGAAACCGAGCGGCACGCGATGCGAAAACGCGGCTACACGCTCGGCCGATCCATGATCTGGAAGGAGGTCGCGGGAAGATACATCGACTTGATGCAAACGGTGCGCGAAGAGCGGTTGACGCGGCCCAAGCCCGTGACCGCGGCCCTCCCTACGAAGGACAGGATCGACGAACTTCCCGAACTGAACCCCCACCACCTGATGGTGCTGACCGACGGCGTGGGCATCATCCAGCACGCGAAGTTCTCCGTGCCGAACCGCCATTTCGGCTACAGCACGGACGACCAGGCGCGGGCGATGATTGTCGCCGTCAAAGGCAGCAACCACGAGCCTCATGCGACCGACTGGACGGCGCTCGAGGCGAAGTATCTTGCATACCTCTACCATGCGTTCGACGAGGAATCGGGGCTCTTCCGGAATTTCCTGACCTTCCGCGGCGACTGGGAACCCTTGCAGGGGGCGACCGAGGACGTGCACGCGCGGGCGGTCTGGGCCCTGGCTCAAACCGTGGCGCACACGCTCAGCGATGGACACCGCGGACTCGCTATCCAGTTGCTCGAGGAGGCCATCGGGCCGACCCTCACCTTCACGTCCCCGCGCGCGTGGGCCTTCACCATCCTTGGAATCCAGGAGTATCTGCGGCATTTCAGCGGCGCCACGGCATTCCGTCGCGAGAGGGAGGATCTGGCGCTACGCCTCTTCCATCTGTTCGAACGGAACCAGTCAAACGACTGGCCGTGGCCGGAAGATCAACTGACCTATTCAAACGCCCGATTGGCCCACGCCCTCATCGAGGCGGGCAAGTGGCTGCCTCACAACCGCATGCTCGACATGGGGCTGCGCAGCTTGCGCTGGCTCGACCGGATTCAGACGGCCCCCGAAGGCCATTTCGTCCCCGTCGGCACCGACGGCTGGTTCCATCGCGGCGGAGAGAAGGCCCGTTTTGATCAACAACCCCTGGAAGCCTACACGATGCTCGACGCCTGCCTCGCCGCCTATCGGGCCACGAGGGACGAACAATGGCTGACCTCCGCGCGCCGCGCGTTCGACTGGTTCCTGGGCCGGAACGATCTGCACGTGCCGCTCTACGACGCCGCGACCGGGGCCTGCCACGACGGCCTGCACGCCGATCGCATCAACCAGAACCAGGGTGCGGAATCCACCATCGCATGGCTGCTCAGCCTGCTGATCATGAGCGAGTTGGAAGACGAGATGAACTCCGCCAATCCATAAAGAAAGGAATTGCCCGTGAAGCCGACGCAGAAAGACAAGATCGATCCGGGGCAGACAGGCGAACTGTTTCAGCGCTGGCCGCAGAATCCGTTGCTGACGGCCGCTCAGTGGCCGTATCCCGTCAACTCGGTGTTCAATCCCGGCGCCGTTCGTCTCCACGACACGGGCGAAATACTGCTTCTGGCCCGCGCGGAAGACCGCCGCGGCATCTCGCACCTCACGACGGTCCGATCCGCCGACGGCATAACCCGATGGACCATCGACCCATCGCCCACATTCCCGGCCCGGTCTCCGGATCGCCCGGAAGAGGTCTGGGGCGTCGAGGACCCTCGCATCGTCTGGGTCCCGGAAATTGAACGCTACGCCGTCACGTACACCTCGTACTCGCGTGGCGGGCCCGGCGTATCCCTGGCGCTGACACAGGATTTCCGCGCGTTCGAGTACTACGGGATGGTCATGCCTCCCGAGGACAAGGACGCGGCGTTGTTCCCCCGGCGTTTCGGCGGGCACTGGGCCATGATTCACCGCCCGGTGCCGGCATCGGGCTCGGCGCACATGTGGATCTCCTTCTCGCCGGACCTGCGCCACTGGGGAAGCCACAGGGTCCTGATGCCCGCACGCGAGGGCGCATGGTGGGATGCGCGAAAGATCGGCCTCAGCACCCCGCCGATCGAAACGCCGGAAGGCTGGCTGATCATTTACCACGGCGTGCGACAGACGGCCGCGGGCTGTCTGTACCGCCTCGGCCTTGCCCTGCTGAGCCTCGAGAATCCCACAGAGGTGATCTACCGCGGCGACGAGTGGGTCTTCGGCCCGGTGATGCCGTATGAACGGACGGGCGACGTCGGCGATGTCGTGTTTCCCTGCGGCGCCGTGCCGGACTCCGACGGTGACACGCTCAAGATCTACTACGGAGGCGCCGACACTTCGATCAACCTGGCCACCGGAAGCATTCGAAGCATGCTCGCCTGGCTGAAACAGCATCACTACGACGGGACCCTCTGATGTCGAGCGCGCGCGCCGGGCAAAACAGGTCGTCGAGAGTTGACGGATCGAAGAGAATGGGATTAGGTGTGAAATGATGAATGACATGAGTTGGCTTTTCGATATGACCTTCGCAGGGAATGAGCCGTGGCGTCTCATCGGCCTGTTCGGCTCGCTGCTCGCGGGCCTGATCCTGGGAAAAGTCGGCCGGATGGTCCTGCAGGGCGCCTCGAAGCGCTTGGACGAGAACGGGCGGCACATCGCCTCGGTGACAATGACGTCGCTCGCCGACTCTATCGGGTTCCTGTCGTTCGCGGTGGGCCTGGAGGCCGGCGTGGGATTCCTTCGCCTAAGCGAACATATCGACAACCTGTTCAACACGACCGTCAACATTCTCTTCATCCTCTCCGTGGCCTGGGTCGTGTATTGCCTCGTGGATGTCGTGGATCGCTGGTTCAGATCCCTGACCGGGACGACATCGAATCGGATGGACGACATGCTCGCGCCTCTGGTCCGGAAGAGCCTCCGGGTCACGGTCGTCATCCTCGCGCTCCTGCAGGTCGCCACGGCGCTCAGCGACAAGCCGGTGACGTCCCTGATTGCGGGCCTCGGCGTCGGCGGCCTGGCCATCGCGCTGGCCGCCCAGGACACGCTGAAGAACTTCTTCGGCTCGCTCGTGATCCTGGCGGACAAGCCGTTCGGGCTCGGCGATCGCATCGTCGTGGACGGCCACGACGGGCCCGTGGAGGAAGTCGGATTCCGCTCGACCCGCATCCGAACTCTCGACGGCCATCTCGTGACGATCCCGAACGGCGAAATGGCCAACCGGACCATCCTGAACATCGGCAAGCGCCCCTACATCCGGCGTCTGTCGAACCTGTCCATTCCCTTCGACACCCCGCCCGACAAGATCCGCCGGGCGGTGGAAATAATCCAAGAGATACTGAAAGACCACGAGGGCATGCGGCCCGAGTTTCCGCCGCGCGTCCATTTCAACGATTTCAATACCGCGTCGCTCAACATCATCATGATCTACTGGTATCATCCGCCCAACTACTGGGATTTCGTGGCTTTCAACGAACGGATCAATCAGGCGATTCTGACGCAATTCAACGCGGAGGGTATCGAGTTCGCGTTTCCCGCACAGACCGTGTATCTGGCGGGCGATCCGAAGCGCCCTTTGAATCCGGGAGAACAACAATATGGTCCTGGGCATTAAGAACTGGAAAAGCAGTCGGTACATTACCCCCCAGCGGATCGGGTTCATGTCCACGCGCTTCGCCGGCACCGATGGCGTTTCCCTGGAAAGCGCAAAGTGGGCGACGGTCCTGCAGGAGGACGACCACCAGTGCTTCTGGTACGCCGGGCGCCTAGACCGCGACGAGAAGTTCAGCGCCGTGGTCCCCGAGGCCTTCTTCGGCCATCCCGAAAACCTTTGGATCGGCAACCGCATCTGGGGCCAGACCGCGCGCGACCGGCTCGTCACGGACCGCATCCACGCCCTGGCCGACTACCTGAAGTCCACGATCTACGACTTCGTTCGCCGCTTCGACCTCAAGATCCTGGTCTTCGAAAACATACTGAGCATCCCGATGCACGTGCCCCTCGGCGTGGCCGTCGCCGAGTTCATGTCGGAGACGCATATCCCGTGCATCGGGCACCACCACGACTTCTACTGGGAACGGACGCGGTACTCCGTCAACGCCATCAACGACTTCCTCGACATGGCCTTCCCCTCCCGCGACCGCGATCTCCAGCATGTGGTGATCAACGAGAATGCGCAGGAGGAACTCGCGCGGCGGAAGTCCGTGTCGTCGATCGTCATTCCCAACGTGCTGGACTTCGAGCACCCGCCCGCGCCGCCGGACGCCTACGCCGCGGACGTGCGGACGGACCTGGGACTCGACCCGAACGACGTCATGATCCTCCAGCCCACGCGCGTCGTCCCGCGCAAGGGAATCGAGCACGCCATCAACCTCGTCAAGATGCTCGGCGATACGAAGTACAAGCTCGTCGTCACCCACGAGGCGGGCGACGAGGGCCTGGAGTATCGGAACATGCTCGCCGAGTACGCGCGCCAGGTCGGCGTTGACCTGCGGTTCCTCGCCACCCGCGTGAGCGACACTCGGAAGTTGGACAGCGAGGGCAAGAAGGTCTACACGCTCTGGGACATCTACCCGCACGCGGCGCTGGTCACCTATCCCAGCCTGTACGAAGGATTCGGAAACGCATTCCTCGAGGCGGTCTACTTCAAGGTCCCCGTCCTCGTCAACCGGTACGCGATCTTCCAGCGCGACATCGAACCGAAGGGGTTCCAGATCCCGGTCATGGAGGGGTATCTCACGATGGACGTCGTGAACGAAGTGCGCCGCCTCCTCGAGGATGCGGCGCACAGGAAGAAGGCCGTCGAGCACAATTACCGCATCGCCGCGCGGCATTTCAGCTATGCCGAACTGCGCCAGCGCCTTCGCGTTCTGATCGCGAACACAGGGAGCCTCTATCCGTCATGAGATCGCCGCTCTCCCAGCAGACCCTCGAGCGGCTGCGCGGCCGGCTGCGCGGGCTCTACGGGGAACAGGCGGAGCGATGCCTCGAACGCCTGGCCATGATGGCCGGCCGTTACGGCGTCGCCGCCGCGGCGCGGCCGGCCCCCGCAACGCGATGGGACTCGCGCGACGCCGTGCTCATCACCTACGGCGACATGATCCGCGCGCCGGACGAGCCGCCGCTGGCAACGCTCAAGCGGTTCGCGGACGACCGCCTCAAGGACGCCTTCAGCACGATCCACGTCCTTCCGTTCTTCCCCTACTCCTCCGACGACGGGTTCTCCGTCATTCATTTTCGCACCGTGAACCCCGAACTGGGCGACTGGCCGGACATCCAGGCCCTCGGCAAAAACTTCCGCCTCGCCTTCGACCTCGTGCTCAACCACGTTTCGAGGGCGAGCGGGTGGTTCCAGGATTACCTCGCCGGCATCGCGCCGGGCCGGCGCTATTTCATTGAGCCCGATCCCGGCGCCGACCTGTCCGCGGTCGTCCGCCCCCGGAGCCTCCCCCTGCTGACGCCCGTCACGACGCCGGGCGGAAAGCGATCGGTGTGGACCACGTTCAGCGAGGACCAGATCGACCTCGACTTCTCCAACCCCGACGTCCTCTTCGAACTGCTCGACATCCTCCTCTTCTACGTCTCCATGGGCGCGCGCGTCATCCGCCTCGACGCCATTGCCTATCTTTGGAAGCGCGCCGGAACGCCGTGCATCCACCTGCCCGAGACCCACGAGATCGTGAAGTTGTTCCGCGACGTCCTGGAAGCCGTCGCTCCGGACGTCCTGCTTCTCACCGAGACGAACGTCCCCCAGGCCGAGAATTACTCCTACTTCGGCGACGGCGACGAGGCGCACATCGCGTACCAGTTCGCCCTGCCGCCGCTCCTGCTGCATGCCCTGCAGTCCGGCACCGCCAGGCACCTGAATGCGTGGGCATCCGCGCTTCCCACCCTGCCGGCCGGCTGCACGGTCCTGAACTTCACGGCGTCGCACGACGGCATCGGCCTGCGGCCGCTCCAGGGACTTCTCCCCGACACCGAGATCCGCGCCCTCGTCGCGCGCATGCAGACGCTCGGCGCGCAGGTCTCGACCCGCCGGAACAGCGACGGAACGGACAGCCCCTACGAATTGAACATCACGTACTTCGATGCCATGCGCGGGAACGGCGAACCGGCGGCGGCGCACATCCAGCGCTTCCTGTGCTCGCAGACGATCCCCCTGGCGCTCAAGGGCATCCCGGCGATCTACTTCAACAGCCTGGTCGCCGCCGGCAACGACGAGGAGGGAGCGCGGCGGACCGGGCGCGCTCGCTCGCTCAACCGCCGGAAGTGGAGCCGGGCCGAACTCGACGAAGCCTTGAAGGATGAGAAGAGCAACGCGGCGCAGGTGTTCCAGGAATGCATCCGCCTGCTCCGCCTGCGCGCCGGACACCCCGCCTTCCATCCCGACGGCGACCAGAAGATTCTCGACCTCGGAGAGAGCGTATTTGCCGTCGAGCGCACTTCGCCTGACGGAAGAGAAACCGTGCTCGCCATCACCAATTGTGCCGGCGAGCCCGCGGCCGTGCCGACGTCTGTTGTCCGCAACAGGACGGATCTCATCCTCGGCGAAAAGCCCCGCACGGATGGGGATGCAACCCGCCTGAGTCCCTACCAATCCATCTGGCTGGTATGATGAAAATCGTCCTCGCCTTCGATTCCTTCAAAGGAAGTCTCCCGGCAAGCGAAGCCTGCGCCATCGTCAGGAAGGCGCTGTTGTCAATTCATCCGGATTGGACGGTTGTTTCCAAACCGATGGCGGACGGGGGCGAAGGAACGGCGGAGGCGATGCGGGCCAATCTCAGCGGGCGCCGGGTTCGCGCCACGGTCATGGGCCCGCTGCCGCGCCGCCGTGTGCGGGCCGGGTTCGTGTGGTTTCCCGCCACGCGCACCGCGGTCGTCGAAATGGCTGCGGCGAGCGGCCTGACTCTTCTCCGGCGCGGCGAGTTGAACCCGCTGAAAACCACGACCTACGGCACGGGAATGCTGATCGCCGCGGCGGCTCGAAAGGGAGCGCGGAAAATCTGGCTGGCCGTCGGCGGAAGCGCGACGGTGGACGGCGGAGTCGGCGCCGCCATGGCGCTCGGCTGGAGATTCCTCGACGCGCGCGGCCGCGAAATCGGGCTCGGCGGCGGCGAACTCGCGCGGATCGAGACGATCGTGCCGCCGGCCACCCGGAATCTCCCGCCGGTCGAAGTCCTCTGCGATGTGAACAATCCCCTGACCGGACCTCGCGGGGCCGCGCGCGTATACGGCCCGCAAAAAGGAGCAACACCCGCCGGGGTCGCCCAGCTCGATGCCGGCCTGAAGCATTTGGCCGGGATTGTCAACCGCACGCTGGGCCGGCAGATCGACATCCCCGGCGGAGGCGCGGCAGGCGGGCTGGCCGCCGGCGCCGTGGCGTTCCTGAATGCGACGCTCGTTTCGGGCGCGGATGCGGTGATGCGCGCCGGCCGCCTTGACGAATCGCTGCGCGGCGCGGACTGGGTGATCACCGGAGAGGGACAATTCGACCGCCAGTCGCTCCAGGGCAAGGTGGTCTCCGGCATCGCGCGCACGGCCCGGAAGCGGGGCGTGCAGGTGGCGGTAATCGCTGGAAGCGTGAAGGTGACTCCCGCACGGTACAGACGAGCCGGGATCCAAACCGCACTCGCGCTTCGGCGTCCCGGCATGACCCTGGAAAAAGCCATATCCGCCGCACCGGTTCTGCTTGCGGACTGCGCCGCTCGCCTCGTCGGAACCCTGGCCGTCTCGTTTCGTGTCTCGCCCCGTTTTCGTGGTTAATACCTCCATGCCGGACATTGTTCTAGCCACGCTGAACGCCAAATACAGCCATCCGGCTTTCGGCTTGCGTTACCTGCTCGCGAATCTCGGCCCGTTCAGGAACCGTGCCGCCCTGCTGGAATTCGACATCAAACGAAACCCGGCAGAGGTCGTCTCCGCGATCCTGGAACAGAATCCGAAAATCGTCGGCCTCGGCGTCTACATCTGGAACGTCGTTCCGCTGACCGGGCTCGTGACCGCGCTGAAGCGCGAGCGGCCGAACCTCCTCATCGTCCTCGGCGGGCCGGAGGTGAGCTTCGAGGAGGATCAGCCGGAAATCCGTCGGCAGGCTGACTTCGTGATTGCGGGAGAAGGCGAGACCGCGTTCGCGGAACTGTGCAGTCAGCTTCTTTCAGGCCGACGGCCGGCGCGGACATACATCCGCGCCGACCCCGCGAGTCTTGACCGGCTCATTCTCCCATATGACTTATATGACACATCGGATATATCCCGCCGGCTCATCTACGTTGAAACCTCGCGCGGCTGTCCGTTCGAGTGCGAGTATTGCGTCTCGTGCAACGACGCGCCGGTCCGGTTCTTCGATCTCGACCGCCTGCTGCCTGAGTTTCAGCGCCTCATCGACCGCGGCGTGCGGCAGTTCAAGTTCATGGACCGGACGTTCAACGCGAACATCGATCATGCCGTCCGGGTAATGGACTTCTTCCGGTCGCGGGTACAGCCGGGCCTCCGCCTGCATTTTGAAATGATGCCGGACCGGTTCCCGAAGCGCCTGCGCTCCGCCATCGCGCGCTTCCCGGCGGGCGCGCTGCATTTCGAGATCGGCGTCCAGACGTACAACGAGGAGGTCGCGCGGCGGATCAAGCGCCGCCAGAAAATGGAACTCATCGACGACAACCTGCGCTTCCTGAGGAACGACACGGGCGCCCTGATCCACGCCGACCTGATCGCCGGGCTGCCCGGCGAATCGCTCGAAAGTTTCGCCGCCGGCTTCGACCGGCTGGCGGCGCTTCGGCCGCACGAACTCCAGTTCGGGATTCTGAAGCGCCTGCGCGGGGCGCCTATCGGCCGTCACGATGCCGAATGGGGAATGGCTTACAACCCCGACCCGCCCTGCGAGATCATCCGGAACAAGCAGATCGACAAGCCGCAGATGGACCGGCTCAAGCGATTTGCGAAGTACTGGGAGCGGATCGCAAACCGCGGCAACTTCGTGGAAACGCTGCCGTTGATCGTCGGGGATTCACCGTTCGCGCGGTTCATGAAGCTGAGCGACTGGCTGTATGGCAGGACCGGTCGCGATTTCGGCATTCCGCTCCGCGAGTTGGCGGGCCTTGTATTCCACTACCTGACCGTCGAGTTGAAGCAAGACGCCGACGCCGTGAACGCCGCGCTGCAACGGGACTACCAGCGAACGGCAAAGCGGGAAACGCCGGATTTCAAGAGTCCAAAGTCCAAGGGTTAAGGTCCAAAGCGACTTTGGACTTTCAACTTTGGACTGAATTCATCCCCCGCCGCTTCCTGATCGCGCGCTCGTAAACTTCGACGTACTTCCGCGCGGAGTTCTCCCACGAGAACTCCTGCGACATCGCCGATTCGCGGAGCTTCGCGATGTGCTGCGGCCGGTCGAACCACGTCGAAACCGCCCAGCCGATCGTGTCGTACAGCGCCTGTCCAGTCGGCGCGAAAAACTTGAACCCCGTGCCGTCGCCCGTCGACTGGTTGTAATTCCGGACCGAGTCGTCGAGACCGCCCGTCGCGCGGACGATCGGGAGCGTGCCGTATTTCATCGAGTACATCTGGTTCAGCCCGCACGGCTCGTACAGCGACGGCATCAGGAAGAAGTCGCTGCCCGCTTCGACGACGTGGCTCAGCTCCGGCGAGAATCCGATGTAAGAGCCGACGCGGCCGGGGTACGTGGCAGTCAGCCAATGGAAGAAATTCTCGGTCGAGGAATCGCCCGTCCCGAGCACCGCCACCTGCATGACCATCGTGTTCAGCGCCCACGGCAGGGCCTCCTGGATCAGGTTGAAGCCCTTCTGGGCCGCGAAGCGCGATACGATTCCGAACAGGGGCCAGTCCTCGCGCTGTTGAAGCCCGAACCGCTTCTGCAGGTCCGCCTTGCACACCGCCTTGCCGCGCATGTCCCGCGCCGAGTACGTGCGGGCGATCATCCGATCCGTTTCGGGGTTCCAGTGCTCGTAGTCGCAGCCGTTCAGGATGCCCACGAGGTCCGCCTTGCGGTTATTCAGGTACGGTGCCATCCCCTGCCCGCCCAGCGGCTCCAGGATCTCCTTCGCATACGTCGGGGACACCGCGGTGATCGCGTCGGCGAACCAAATGCCCGCTTTCAGCAGGTTGATCTTGCCGTAGTCCTCGAAAATATCCGGCGCGTAATACTCCCAGCCAATGCCGATGTAGGGAAACGCGCTGACGTGATACTTGCCCTGGTGGCCGATGTTGTGGATCGTCAGCACGCTCGCGGTGTTCGACAGCGGCGACAGAATGCGATCCCACGTCTTCAGGAAGACCGGCACGAGCGACGTCATCCAGTCATGCGCGTGCATGACGTCGGGAGTGAAATCCTCGTCCTTGCAGATCTGGAGGGCGGCCTTGGACAGGAGCGCGTAGCGGAACGCATTGTCTTCGTACTCGCCCCACGGCTCGTCGTAGATGCCGGGACGGCCGAAGTAGCGCTGGCAATCCACGAACCAGACCGGCACCTGCTTGTCGAGCATGGCCTCATATACGCCGACCCACTGTTCTTCGCGCCCGCCCATGTGGACACAGGCGGACTTGAGGAATTGGATCCCGTATTTTTCGCGGTTAATGGAGGCGTAGAGCGGCATGACAATCCGCGCATCGTGCCCCAGCTTGCGCAAAGCCTTGGGCAACGCGGCGACCACATCGGCGAGTCCGCCGACCTTCGCGTACGGCGCGCACTCGGACGCGACGAACAGGACCTTCAAGCCGCCGGCCGAGGCCGGAGCGGGCGACGAATGCCGGCGTTCCTTGCGCGTGCCTTTGGTTGTTGAAGTTTTTCTCGCCGGGGACTTGCGCATCATAAGACTCCTTGGCTCGATCTTTTTCTATAAGATAACCGGGGGCTGAGTTTCTGTAACATGGTCACCCAACGCTCGGAAGCCACCTCTCATTTTCGCCTCCGCAAGCGTCATAGAGGGAATGCACGTAAGTTGCAAGAGCGTTCTTAGCAAACCACGTATATCTACTTATCGTTGAACAAGATATGCATCCTGTTTTGACTTGCACTCGAAATACGGCTAGGATTTGTGCGATTGAACAACATCCATCAGGTCAGGCAACGCCTTTGCCTCTATCGTATTTCACTGATTTGCAAACAGTTGTGTACTGCGCACGACATACATAGCGATGAGAGTACTGATCATAGGATGTGGAAACGCCGGTCAGACGCTGGCGGAGAAACTGTGCAGCGAGAAGCACGACGTTGTGGTTGTCGATAGAGACGCCGAATCGCTGGCGCAGGTGCAATCTCATCTGGATGTCCTGACCATCGAGGGCGAGGGATCCAGCCCGAGAATTCTCGAGGAAGCCGGCATCGCCCGGACAGACATGGTGGTTGCGGTGACCGACCGCGACGAAGTCAATATCCTGGCGTGCGTCCTCGCCCATTCCGTCGGCGTCCCGCACAAGGTCGCGCGGGTATCGAACATGGACTATATCCACCCGCCCGAGCGATTCAAGTTGCAGGGTCTGGGCATTGACATGATCGTGAGTCAGAAGGAAGAATGCGCTCACGAACTGTTCAACATTCTCCGGATGCCCGGCACGCTGGAGGCGGTGGATCTGCTGGAGAACCGCGTCATGGCCTCGGGGATCAGGGTGCACATGGACAGCCCCCTTCTCCGCGCCCCGCTCAAGGATTTCCCGCAGCCCGAATTGCTCCAATCCATCCGCTTCATCGCGCTCGTCCGCGGCTCTGAAGTCGTCGTGCCGCGCGGCGACACGCAGTTCATGATCGGTGACGACGTGTATTTCGTGGGCCGGCCGGATCACGTGAACACCTTCCTCGAATGGGCCTGGCCGGAACACTCCAGTTTCAAGAAGGTTCTGATCGCCGGCGGCGGCGACCTCGCCCTGCACCTCGCCCAACTGCTCGAAAACACGCCCATGCAGGTCGTGCTCGTGGAGCAGAACGAGGCGCGCGCGAATTACTGTTCGGGCGTCCTGAACCGCACGCTGGTGCTCAAGGGGAACCCGCTGGACCCGGAGACGCTCAAGAACGCCGGCATCATCGAGGAGACCGCCTTCGTCGCCGTCACGGACAGCGACGAGAACAACATCATCGGCTGCCTGCTGGCCGCGGACATGAAGGCGCGCTTCACCCTCGCGCAGGTCACGAAGCCGGAATATGTTCCGATCATCGAAAGCCTGAGCCTGCTCGACCGGGCGGTCAGCCCGCCGCTTTCCATGATCAACGCGATCCTGCATTTCATCCGGGGCAAGCACGTCAAGGCGGCCGCCCTCTTCCACAAGCTGCCGGGCGAATTGCTCGATGTCGTGATTCCGCCGAAAGGCAAGTGGGCCGGCAAAGCGATCCAGGACGCGCGAATACCGACCGGGGTGACGATCGCCAGCGTCCTGCGTAACGAGCAGGTGCTTGTCGCCACGGGCGAGTTGGCGCTCGAGGCAGGCGATCGGCTGATCGTGTTTTCGCCGCCCGATGCGGTCTCCAAGCTGGAATCCCTGTTCCGCAAGTGAAAATCATCCGGCCATGAACACTCGGGCTGTCTTCAAAATGATTTCCTTTCTCCTGATGCTGGTCGGCCTGGCCATGGCCGCCAGTTGGGGCGTCGCGTGGTACTTCGACGACCCTCTGCCCGCGCGAAGAGGGTTGGCGTTCTCGTCCGCTCTCACCCTCCTCGTGGGCGTCGTCCTGCGCATCGTCACGCACGGACCGATCGAACTCTCCTGGCGCGACGGCATCGGGATCGGCACCTTGGGATGGTTCTTTGCCGTTGCGTTCGGCGCGCTCCCGTTCATCGGGTCCGGCGTGATCACGGACCCTGTGGCGGCCCTTTTCGAGACGGTTTCAGGCTTCACGACCACGGGCGCGTCGGTGATCCCGATGCTGGAGACCGTTCCGAAGGGCATCCTGTTCTGGCGCGCCATGACGCACTTTCTCGGCGGCATGGGCATTCTCGTGCTGTGCGTCGCCATCCTCCCGTTCCTCGGCATCGGCGGCATGCAGCTCTACAGGGCGGAGATCGCCGGTCCGTCCAAGGACCGGCTCACCCCGCGAATCACCAACACGGCAAAAATGCTTTGGGGTGTCTATGTTCTCCTCTGCGCCGCCGGAGTCTTCCTTCTCCGCATCGGAGGCATGACCTGGTTCGATGCCGTCTGCCACGCCACGTCATCCGTAGCCACCTGCGGATTCTCGACCCGCACGAATTCCATCGGCGCATACAACAGCCTCTATATTGAAGCGGTGATCACCATGCTGATGTTCATTGGCGCCGCGAACTTCGCGCTTCATTTCGGCGTCCTGCGGGGCCGGTTCTTCGGTTATTTCAAGGACCCCGAATTTCGGTTCTACCTCTGCGTATGGACCATCGCATGGCTCGTGATCGCCCTGAACATCCGGCACACCTCCTATTCGTCCGCCGGCACGGCGCTGCGTCACAGCATTTTCGCGACCACGTCGGTGATGTCCACCACCGGGTTCTTCACCGTCGATTTCGATGCGTGGCCGGCCTTCTCCAAGGTGATCCTGGTGCTGTGCATGCTGGTGGGCGGTTGTGTCGGGTCCACCTCCGGCGGCATCAAGCATCTGCGAATCTTCATCGTGATGAAGAAGGCAACCCAACAGATCAAACTTTTCGTGCATCCGCAGGCCGTGATGCAGGTGAAACTGGGAAAACAGCCCGTCGAAGACAGCGTCGTGCTCAACGTCCTGACCTTCGTGATCCTCTATATCATCGTCCTCGTCATCGCATCGGCGGTCATGACGCTCTTCACGCGCGACATCCTCTCGGCCGTCACCTCCGTGATCGCCTGCACCGGAAATGTCGGCCCGGGGCTTGGAGCCGTGGGTCCGGTTCAGAATTACGCAGACATGCACGCCGGGGGAAAGATCATCCTGATCATCTGCATGCTGCTGGGCCGCCTGGAATTCTACACGATGCTCGCCCTGCTCTTCCCGAGCTTCTGGAAGAAGTAAAAGGGAGTTGCAAGTTCCAGGTTCTCCGTCGGAATCCCCCGCCTGGAACCTGCCACTTGAAACCGGCCCCCCTACCGCCTGTGATGCCCGCGACGTTCGCGGTGCGGCCGGCAATCGTCCACCCACGGGTTCTCATCCCGGCAGCAGGAAACGATGAGCCCGCAACTGCCGGCTTCACCGGAAACTGCGGGCTCATGGCGACCCCAACGGGATTGCTGCGGCGTCCTCCCGGACGCCTTGCCCTTCGGGGCCGTCGCTCCGCTCCAGCCCTTGAGCGCCGTTACCCTCACGGCGCTCAATCAAACCCTACGGGTTCTCATCCCGGCAGCAGGAAACGATGAGCCCGCAACTGCCGGCTTCACCGGAAACTGCGGGCTCATGGCGACCCCAACGGGATTCGAACCCGTGTTTGTAGGATGAAAACCTACTATCCTAGGCCTCTAGATGATGGGGTCGCCTTACGAACGCGGACGTACGATAGCAGAACACGCTTGCGACGCAATCTCAAATTCCGGCGGCTCGGCTTTAAATGACTCTTCGCGCCACAATACGATACGGCTGTTGATCGAACCCTCTAGGCCGGCAGGTGTGTTGTGTCTTGCGCGGGCATTGAATATCGGATAGACATGAGACGTCCAAAGAGGCGAAAGGAGAACAATCATGAAGACTTCCGTGACCAGGACCGGGTTGGTGTGTTTGATGTGCTCGATTTCCGTTTTCCTGACGGGATGCGCGGCGTTCCGCGCTTCCACAACCGATCTGGACGTGAACAAGACGCAGCACGTCAGATCGACGTATGACTTCAGCGATCTGCGCACCCTCTCCCAGGCCGTGGCGGATGAATTGCTGGCCAGCCCGTTCCTGGGCGACAAGTCGCCGGCCCCTATCATGATGATCGCGGGCGTTCAGAACCGGACTGGCCGCTACGTGGATACGAAGGGCCTGACGGACAGGATGCGCACGCTGCTCTTCCAGTCCGGCAAGGTCCAGTTCGTCAACGAAGCGCGGCGCGAAGACCTGCTCAAGGAGCAAGGCTATCAGGCCGCCAACGCCACACCCGAAACGCAAACCGCCGTCGGCAAACAGCTCGGAGCGAAGTACATGCTGAGCGGCTCGCTGATCGAAATGCAGGAAACATCCCCTCGCCAGGTCCGCGTATCCAAGCAGGAGTACACCTACTACAAGCTCACGATGGAGGTCACGGACCTCGAGACGGGACTGCTGGCCTGGACCACGGAGAAGGAATTCGCCCGGCAGAGCAGCCAGCCGCTCATCGGATGGTAAGCCGTCATGGACCTGCGGCGCTTCATCGCTTGCCTGCGCCCGGTCGGACTGGTCGTCCTTACCGCGCTGATCCAGTGCGGGTGTGCAACACCCGCGCTGGATGCCGCGCGTCACAATTTCTACGCCGGACAATTCGAAAAAGCCAACGAGACGCTTGGCTCGGCCAACGTGCCGGACAACAACAAGGTCCTCTTCAACATGGAGCGGGGAACCGTGCGACTCTTTGCCGGTCGCTACGAGGCGAGCGCCAAGGACTACATTGCCGCGTCCGACGAACTGGAACGGCTGGAGACCTACAGCGTCTCGAAGGGAACCGCCAGTTGGGTGGTGAACGACACGGTCCAGAGCTTCCGCGGCACGCCGTACGAACGAACCCTGCTCCATGCGTTTACCGCGAAAGATCACCTGGCCATGGCCCATTGGGATCACGCCGCCGTCGAGGCGCGGCGCATCATCAAATCGCTCGATCCGGCCGTGCGCGGCGATTATCCGGAAGACGCATACTCGCGCTACATGGCCGGTTTCTGCCTGGAGATGATCGACGACGATTCGAACGCGCGAATCCAGTATCAACAAGCTTCCGCGCTCCTCTCCGGCATCAAGGTGGACGAGAACACGGGGCATATTCTTCCCGCGCCGGAGAGCGCGGCCGGTACGAACGTCACCGGCGCCACGGCCGCTCCGATTGTCGCCGATGAAAAACCGTGGCCGCACGAACTGGTCTGTTTTGTTCTGCTGGGACGTTCCGCCAGGGGATCGGACGTTTGGCAGCAGAACTGGACGCCCGGCCAACCGATGTACGCCGAGATCCACTGCAACGGCCGGCGCCTGGGCCGCAGCTACAATCTCGCCGACACCGTTGAACTGGCGTATACAACGGACCAGATCGAAGCCGTCCGGAAAATGATCAAAACGGTCGGCCGCGTGGTCGTCAAGGAGGCCATCGCGAGTTCGCTGGAAGCAAACGACAACGAGGCGCTCGGCGAGTTGGTGCGCTTTGTGTTGATCGGGTTGCTGGAGCGTCCCGATATCCGCCGATGGGAAACCCTGCCCCGCTGGCTCCAGGTTGCGAGGGTCCCCTGCCCGCCGGACCTGACAAACTACGATGTAGTCCTGAAGACTTTCAGCGGGATTACCATCCGGACCCTTCACGTGGAGCAACCGATCACCCGGCGGCGCAACACGTTCGTTTCCTTCTGCCGGGACATTGTTCCCGCGTCCGGCGGCGTGAGCATCCCTCCCGAAACGGAAAAGGACCCCGCCTCGGCGTGTTACAGCCTGCCGTGACGAACCCGGAGTGAAGGTTGATCGGGGAAAGGCTCACGGCCCGCGACGGCCTCGCTTCCCCTGATCCGAGGCAGGCTTGTTCCGGACAAGCGCGGGAACTGATCCGGTTGACGGACAAGTACGACGGCCAGGGGGTCCGCATACGCCGCCTGCCACCCCAAGTCCTCCACCAGCATCTTCACGCCCGCGAGATTACGCGGGAGCAGCGCGATATCCGCGTCGGACAGAGGAAGAACCCGCGGGTCCACCGCCTCGCCGTTGTAGAGATTCCAGTTCGCAGAGATCACATCGCGGGAGTAACACGTGTCGAGGCGGCCGTCGATCGACGGCGGACAGTTCGGCAATTCCCACAGACACATTTCCCCCCAGTCAAAGAAAACAAGCAGATTCCCGGACAGCCCGTGGTCCTGGATGAAACGGACGGCGGCAAGAGGGTACAACCGTCTCGGCGCCTCCATCGTCAGTCCGTTGTCCTTGTGAAGCGTCATCGCCGCCCGCAGCATCAGTCCGGACAACACCAGGAACGCACCGACCGCGAACCACCGGATGGACGGCTGCAGAAGGAGCGCCGTCGTGCCCCTCATGAGCGCCCCGGCGCGACGGGCCGCGTCCACGAGGTACGGCGGCACAAGGGCCAGCACGGCCACGGCAAACAAGGGCGTGTTCCTCACGTATCGCAAGGCGGCAAATCCGAGGAAGGCAAGAACGGCGATTTCCCAGAAGGCACGCCGCCGCTTTGTGGTGATGAACGCCAGCACGCTGATCGCCGTCAGGATGAACATCGGGCCGTGGTCCCATCCCAACGGGACCGGGTTCCATTCCTCAATTTCCGGGCGGGACCAAAGCACACTGGAAACCAGCCATCGGAGAAGTTCACCGCCCCAAGGATTCACCCACAACGCACACGCGGACAGGGACGTGCCCAGCCACAATCCACGGAGAACGGTTCCCGGCACCGCAGGCGATCGGACGGCATGGCGCACCCGATCCCATACAACCTCCGCCGTCGTCCCGGCGGCGGCCAGAGCCAAGACGCAGAACCCGGCGACAACGCCGCCGTGCGTGTTGATCCACACGGCAAACAGAACCGGCAATGCCGACGCCCATTGGACCCGGCCTTCGTGAATCCGGATCAGGATCCATAATTCGCACGCCAGCCCCAGCGCCGTGAAAATCTGCGGCCGGGCCGCGAATCCGAACGAGATTTCGACAACCGCCGCCAACGCAACGCACCACGACAACGCCCGCCACGGCCATTCCAAACCGCGACTGCCCAGCGACAAGGCGATCCCGAACGTCAACATTCCAACCAGGAGCTTGAGCCACAGCAGTCCCGCCCCGCCCAGAAGGAGATGCGCCGTCCCCAGAGCGATTTCGGAAAGGACTTCATGATTGATCCAAGGTTGTCCCGCCGCGGTCCAGGAGAACGGTTCGGACTTGTGAACGGAGTGTTGATGGAGCATCTGTTGCCCGAAAAGCACGTGCCCCCACAGATCCGGATCAGCCGTGTTCTCGGCAAAGTGAAAAACCGCGAACAGCACAACCGTCAGACAGAAGGCCAGTTTCAACACCCGATTTGTCACATTCAGCGCTCGTTTCCGATTCACACGACGGCAAGAAGTCAATCGACGCTCCAAAAAGCAGGACAACGATCGAACCGCGAGAAGCCTTTTTTGATCCAAGAAACCGGGAGAAGGAACCCTTCAACAGCTTAGTTCTTCAGCGCGTGATCACCGGAGATCGAACAGGTCACATTGGACCCCACAGGATTGATCCTGTATGACCCGTTGGCCGGGCAATCCGGCACGCCCCCTTTCAGATAAGGAGCAATATCCGCGGAATTGCAGGGGCTACCAATATCGCCAAAGGTCTCCATCGCCCACTGCTCTTTCGCCGACTCGATTTGCCTCATATTGACCACACAACGGGTGGCTTGTGAGGCGCGGCGCGACCTTGTAATCGCGGGGATAGCCAAACCTGCCAGAAATCCAATGATCGTCACAACAATCATGATTTCCACCAGCGTGAAACCTGATTCATGAGCTTTTTTCATGGCCATTCCCCATGACGAATCCGCTCTGAATGTATGAAGCATAGGCCATGCCACTCTGGCTGTCCAGCCTCCCCTCCCAACCAGAAACACCTTGAAAATTCCCTTCCCGTGCGGAAGAAGCTCAAAAAAGTGGCCCTTGGGTACACCCAAGGGCCACTTTACGTAATCTGGTCAGCTCACATTACAGCTCATGACCGGCGCCGACACTGCATGTCGGATCGGTTATAACCGTGGTCAACGTATACGTACCAGCCGCCGGGCACTGCGGCCAACCGCCCTTGATGTAGGGGGTAACATCGGTAGAAGCCACCGCGTCCGAATCAACCTTGTTATTCTCAATAGCCCACTGATCCTTGGCGCCATCGATCTGGCGAAGGTTGTTAATACACGCATTCTGACGAGAGGTATTACGAGCTCTCGCGAATGACGGAATCGCGATTGCAGCCAACAGACCGATGATCGCGACCACGATCATAATCTCTACCAGCGTGAACCCTTTCTTCATTTTTTGCTCCTTCATGGCTTTCGCGGAGTCCACAATGGAAACCGCTTAGCCGAAATCAATGATAAGCAGGTACCGTGCCGACTCACTTTTCCCCATTGAAATAACGTTAAGCATCATTAAAACAGGCAATTCAAACCATCACGCCACAGATCAATATTAAGAAATTGATAAAACGACAACTCGTTTTTGCGACCTGGATAACCTAAACACAAGTAGCTTATATCTGGAACATTATAAATACAAGCAAATCCGAGTCATTCATTCGGGTCCGGCAATTTCCTGTAGAGCGTAGCAAGGCTTATTTTCAGAGCTTTTGCCGCCTTTTCCTTGTCGCCATCCACATACTCCAGAACTTGTGACAAGTACTCCTTCTCCTTGCTCTTCAAGAACGCTTTGAGCGACTTTCCTCGATAAGCATCCGCTTTGTGACCTCCGCCTGTATTCACGGGCACATCGCCTTCGGAAGATACAGAGCTGACAATCTTGGCGGGCAGGACATCCTTGGTGATCTTTCCGTCTTTGGTAAAGGTCAGGGCATGACGGATGGCATTTTCAAGCTCTCTGACATTTCCCGGCCAGGGATACTTCTCCAGGACCAACTGCGCTTCCGGATCAATATTGGGAAGCTCCTTGTTCGGACCGACTTCCTGCCGCATGGTATGATAAACAAGAGGCAGGATATCCTCGGGGCGCTCGCGCAAGGGTTTGATTTCAATGGGAATCACGCTCAGCCGATAGAAAAGATCCTCCCGGAACGTCCCCTCTTCGATCAGGGTTTCCAAGCGGTCATTCGTCGCAGCCAGTACCCGCACATCCACCGGAATATTCTCGTTCCCCCCCACCCTGCGGATCTCCTTCTCCTGGAGAACCCGCAACAGCTTGCTCTGAATGCTCAAGGGCATGGCGCCGATTTCGTCCAGAAATATCGTTCCGCCGCTCGCCGTCTCGAACAGCCCTTCCTTGTTCGCCGTGGCGCCGGTAAAAGAGCCTTTCATGTGGCCAAACATCTCGGATTCGAGGAGGGGCTCCGGCATGGCCGCACAATTGATGGGAAGAAAACACTTTGTCTTGCGCCGGCTGTGCGCATGCAACGCCTTGGCCACCAACTCTTTCCCCGTACCGCTTTCGCCAAGAATCAACACCGTGGTGTCGGTAGGTGCCACACGCTCAATCATTTCGCAGACTTTCCGCATGGCAGGACTCTCGGCGATGATGTTTTCAAACTGGTACTTGGACTCCAGCTTCGCCTTCAAGGTCACATTCTCAGCCATGGCATCCCGGTACTCCAAGGCCCGCGTGACCGTGATCAGCAATTCGTCCACTTTGAACGGCTTTGTAACGTAATCGAAAGCCCCTTCCTTCATGGCCTCGACAGCCGTTTCCACGGAACCATACGCCGTGATCATGATGGCGGCGGTGTCCGGTTTTTCTTTGCGGATCATCCGCAGGAGCTGCATACCGTCGACCGGACTCATGCGGATGTCGGAAATCATCAGATCGAATTGCTGGCTTCTAATCACTTCCTGAGCCTTCTCGGCACCAAGAACAGGCACGACTTCGTGCCCCTCAGCCTTGAGCAACGTGCTTAGCACGCTCAAGATACTGGCCTCGTCATCAACCAAGAGTATTCGCGCCATATTTCCGGCCTTCCCGAATCAAATGTCAGGGGTCTTTGCTTATCATATTCTAAATTACAGGACCTGTTAATGGCTTTATTCTCATTTTGTCAAATCATCCAACGATATTTCGCCGGAAACCTTCTCAGTCGCTACCGGATGAGAATCTGCGCGCCCGTTTTTTTCTCCGTGTTTCAAAATCGATCCAAAACACCCGCTCTCTTTGCCTGCATAGGCCTCGGTGTTTCTGACACACCCACAAACGGGGAAGAGCAGGAGGCCTTCTTCAAGGGTGTCCTCGTACGCCAAAGAGAGCGGGCCTCGCCGACGGCGGCAAGGCCCGCTGAGACCTGTTTCCGCAACGCGTTCGAGCGCGCGGCTACATATTGACGATTTCCGACATCTTGAATATCGGTAAGAACATGGCGATAACGATGCCGCCGATGACGACACCGAGAAAGACCATGAGCAGCGGTTCGATCAACTGGGTCAGGCCGCCGATCATGGTTTCAGCCTCATCCGCGTAGAACTCGGAGATCTTCTGAAGCATCTCGTCCACCTTGCCCGTCTTTTCGCCAGCCGACAGCATGTGGATCATCAAGCGCGGATACTGTTTGCTTCTATCCAGCGCCGCCGAGAGCACTTCGCCGCGCTCCACGTCGGCCCGTGCGTCCAGAATGATCTTGCCGAGAACCTTGTTGCCCGTGGCGGACGCGACGATCTCCATGGTCTGCAGAATCGGCACTCCACTGCGCGTCAGTTGGGCGAACGTCGAGGCAAAGCGACTGAGGGCCACCTTGCGGCCCAGATCGCCGAAAACAGGAAGCTTCAGTTTGAACGCATCCCACAAGTACGCTCCCCGTTCCGTCTTCTTCCACTTACTGAACACGATGAATCCCGCCACACCGCCGATCAGCACGTATCCGGCGTAGCGCCGCATGCCGTTGCTGAGATTGACCAGGAACTGAGTGGGGCCCGGAAGTTTCGCGCCGAAGTCCGTGTAGATGCTGGCAAAGACCGGCACGATCCAGATGATCATGGCCGCCGACATGGCGACAGCCACGGTCATGACGATGGACGGATACATCATGGCCGATTTCACCTTGCGATTCAGGCGGATCGTGGCTTCCAGAAAGGCGGCGATGCGCTGGGTTGTTTCGGCCAGCAAACCGCCGCTCTCGCCCGCTCGAAGCATGCCGATATACAGATCGTCGAAGAGATCCGGATATTGGGACAAGGCCTCGGAGAAGGACGCGCCGCCTTCAATCTGCATTCGGATGCCCTTGATTACCCCCTTGAAGATCTGGTTCACGGTCTGGTCTTCCAGCGCCTCCAGCGTCTGTACAACCGGAAGGCCGGCGGACAACATGGCGCCAAGCTGGCGGGTGAAGCCCGGCAGGTCCTTCATCTTGATCTTGTTGGCGCCGGGGATCTTCTTCCTTTTCACGGCGGCGCCCCGGCCCGAACCGCTGGATTTGGCTGTGGGTTTAACGGACGTCGTGGCCATTGATCATTCCTCCATGTTTATTGGACATAAGCCGCCGCGGGTTGTTACTCCCCGCTGGTCGTCATCAGAATCTCCTCGATGCTGGTCAACCCGTCCTTGATCTTCTGCAGGCCGACGGCCCGCAATGTCATCATTCCGTTCTCCACGGCCTGATCCCGGATCGCGGAAGCGCTGCAATCCTTCAGCATCAAAGCGCGAATCTTCTCATCCACAAGCAGGATTTCCATCAGGGCGCCGCGCCCCTTGTAGCCCGTGTTGAAACACTTCGGACATCCGCGGGCTTCGTACAGCGTGACCCCTTCAAAGATGGCGGGATCGACGCGGTTGAGCTTGAGGATCTCCACCGGGATATCACGCTCCCGCCGGCACGCGGGACACACCTTTCGAAATAATCGCTGCGCCTGCGTCATGATCAGCGACGAGGCCAGCAGGAACGCCTCAATCCCCATGTAGAGCAGACGGGCCACAGCGCCGGCCGCGTCGTTCGTGTGCAGAGTGCTCAGCACCAAGTGACCCGTCAACGCCGCCTGCACGGCGATGGCGGCGGTCTCGCCGTCGCGAATCTCACCGACCATCACAATGTCGGGGTCCTGGCGAAGGATGGACCGAAGACCGGCCGCGAAGGTGAGGCCCACTTCGGCATGGGTCTGCACCTGGTTGATGCCATGAAGCTGGTACTCAACAGGATCCTCGACCGTGATGATGTTCACATCGGCATTGTTCAACTCCTGGAGGGCGGAGTACAGCGTCGTGGTCTTGCCGCTGCCGGTGGGCCCTGTAACCAGCAGCATGCCGTGAGGCTGATCGATCGCATACTTGAGGTTCTCGTAGGACTTCTGATCGAGGCCGAGGGCGCTCAGGCTGGGCGCCAGCGAGGTCTTGTCGAGAATACGCATGACGATCTTCTCGCCGTGGACCGTGGGAAGAATGCTCACGCGAATGTCGGCCTCCTTGCCGAGCGCGCGGATCTTGAAGCGGCCATCCTGGGGGATTCGGCGTTCCGCGATGTTCATGTTGGACATGATCTTGATGCGGGAGATGATCGCGGACTGGCGCGACTTCGGCGGACTCGGGCTTTCGTACAGCAGGCCGTCAATCCGGTAGCGAAGGCGGATCATTTTCTCCATCGGCTCGATGTGAATATCGCTCGCCTTCTTGCGGATCGCCTCGATCATGATCGAGTTCACAATCCGGATGACCGGCGCATCGCCGGCGCTCTCGAGCATCTCCTCCAGGCTGGCCTCCTCCTTCTGCTCGAGGCCCACTTCCACATCGCCTTCGGACGCATCGCGGAGGATCTCCTCCAGCCCCGCCCCCGTATCCTTCAGAAAACGAGCCAGGAGATCGGTGACCTCCTTTTCGGGCGACACCACGGGCACGATGTCCATGTTGGTCAGGGAATGGATTTCCTCCAGCCCGATGACGTCGAACGGATCGCCCAGCGCCACCGTCAACATACGGCCGGAGCGCGTCACGGGAACCATGAGATGCTTCTGCAGACTCTCCCGGGGGATCAGGTCGAGCAAGTCGCTGCTGGGCGTGAAATGAGCCAGGGTCAGCGGCGGCATCTTGAGATACTCGGCGAGGGCCAGCGTCATTTCGGCGCCCGAGACCAGATTCTTCTCGACCAGGAATTTTTCGAGCCGCGTGCCCGCCGCGGCCGCATCCGCCCGAGCATCCTCCAGGGCGCTCTCCTTGAGAGCCCCGCGCTTCAGAAGGATATCTACAACCCGCTCACCCAGCGATGTGGTTTCCATAGTCGCGTCCCGTCATTGACGTCAGCCCTCCATCCCTGACACGCATCGCGCCGGCCAAGGCCGTCCGGCAGGGCTGGAAAACCCAAACACGGTACTAGAGTACCCAGAAAACGATTCGCGTATATCAAATTTGGGGATGCGCTTTTCTCCACATGCCGCCGCGGACCCCTCCTATCCGTGCGCGCATCCCCCTCCCCGGTCATTGCAGCCGGATATGCGGCTTTCACTTTATCACCGGAACTCGTATAATAGCAATCCAGATGGAAGGTCAACGGGCCGAAGAAGCCTGTGGCAGATGGACCGGCCGTTGCTATAATGAAGGCCAGTTGAACAATCAACGCGGGCAGGAATCCATGGAAAACAATCCACTGAAGAAGAGTTCCAGCGAGAAGGAAGTCCGTGACGCCATTGACGCTTTCGAGCAGATTCTCGAATCCATACCCAACGATCGAATGGCTCTCGAAACGCTGATCAACGCCTACGAGAAGAAGAAGGCCCTGGAATACGTCATACGGCTCGCGGAGGTGATCGACGAGGATCACGACACGGAAGCGGCGCCCCAGCTCATCGAGAAACTCCGGTCCCTGGGGCCCGACGATCCGGCGGCCAGGCAGATGGCGGACAAACTGCAGTTGCTGGTGGTCCACACCCGCAAACCCGCGGCCACGGCCGCACCGAAAAAAAGCGCGGCCATCAAAAGGAAACTCGTCGACGTCACCGCGGAAATGGCGCTGGCGTGGAATCTCGTTCAGGCCGGAGAGCTGACCCAGGAGGACTACTCGAATGTCGTCCACGACCTGACGGAGAGCTCTTCCAAGAACGTCGAGGTGCCCATCTCGGTCCTCCATGTTCTGCATGACCGGACCTTCAAGAACCTCGACAAGGTGCTCAACTTCCTGTCCTCGCAGAGCGGCATGCCCATCGTATCGTTGTCGAACTTCGAGGTGCCGAAGGACACGTTCAAGCTGCTCCCCGAGGATTTCATGATGCACCGCGGCGCCATCGTTTTCGAGACCATGGGCCGCGACGCCCTGGTGGCCATCCTGAATCCGTACGACACGGAACTTCGCAAGGAGGTCGAGAAAATCACAGGGAAGGCCTGCCACTTCTATATGGTTTCCGCGGAAAGCTACGACGCCTGCCTGAACACGATTCGCGCGGCGTTGAGGCAGGAAGAAAAAGACAGGGAAAAGGAAACCACCGCGTAGCTAGAGAGTGGTCTGCCCCACCCGCACAAATTGCGTCTGCTTGTTGAACTCGAACCAGACTCCGAGCTTGTCCACCGCGTGAACCCTGACCCCGCGAATTTCGTCGCCGCATTCCACCAGGTTGCCGTCAATAATGGCCGCCCCCATCTGATTCGCCGAACCCGGCGCCATCACGCCGACAACCTTCAGCATCGGCCATGCGGACGGGGAAGATATCGGTTTTGACACGGGCGCCACGCTCACCTCGGAAAGAGCCTCCTTCTTCCGGACCGCCGATTCCTTGACGTCCGCGGCGGGAACAACCGCCAGAGACGGCACCGCCGCGGTGGACGCGGGCTCTGCCGCAACAGGCAGCGGCTGCACGGCCGGTTCCACCGGCTTCGGAGCCGGGACAGCCGGTTCGACGGGCGCCTGAACAGGTTCCGCGGCAGGCGGAGCGGGAGTCGCATCGACAACCGCCGACGACGGCGCGGCGGCCTCGACGGCAGACGCCGGCTTCCGCGCCGGCGTTCCGCCTCCCGCGAGCAGATGGAACGAATACACGAGAAGGGCGATCGCGGCCAACGCCACAACGGAAACCACCAGCAGGGAAACGAGCGCCAACGGCCAGCCGCCGCGCCGGGAAGACGGGGCGGCAGAAGCATAGGCCGGCGCTTCCGAAAAATCAGGCCGGGGGGACGACAGCTCCCGGGACATCGGAGGAACGACCGGAATGGTCTTCGGAGGAATGTTCGAGTTCTCGTCGTCTTTTCGTCTGAGAGCCTCTTGTATCAGACTCATTCAACGGCCTCCATATCAGCCAACGCCTTCCGCACCTCAGGCCCGCCGATCAGATGCTTGCCGGCCACATACCCCGCCATCAACACCCGGTCACAAAGAGCATTAATAACACGGGGAATCCCTTTCGCATAGGAGTATATCAGTTTGACCGCCTCCGGGTCAAAACCGACCTTCACCGTCGTGCTCGCCACCTTGACCCGATGCTCGATGTACTGGCCCGTTTCCTCCTCCGTCAACGGCATCAGATTGCAGCGCACCATGATCCGCTGCTTGAGCTGTCGCAACTCGGGCTGGGCCAATCGGATACGGAGCTCGGGCTGCCCCGCCAGGACAATCTGCAGGAGCTTGTGCTGATCCGTCTCGAGGTTGGAAAGCAGGCGCACCTGCTCCATGACTTCCGGAGTCAGATCCTGCGCCTCGTCGATGATGACCGCCACGTTGTTTCCGTCATGCATCTGACGGAGCAGAAAGGCATTGAGCTGCTCAATATGCGACAGGCGGTCGCGGCCGACCACATGCAATCCGAAGTCGTTCAGGATCGCCCGCAAGAGCTGCGTTCCCGACAGCGTCGGATTGAGGACCAGCGCGGTGTGAATTCTCTTCGAAAGATTGGCCAGCACGGCGCGGCACAACGTCGTCTTCCCCGAGCCCACTTCGCCGGTCAGTTCGATGAACCCTTTTCGATTTTCGATCCCGTACAGGAGATGATCGAACGCCTCCCGATGCTGGGCGGAAAAGAAAAGGAAGCGCGGATCCGGCGTAATGTTGAACGGATGTTCCTTCAGCTCGTAAAATTCGAGATACATAACGACTCCTGACCCAACCGGCGACATCCCGAGCGATCGCCGTATCTCCTCAAAGACCCGGCGCTAGCGATGCGCCTCGTGATCTTCTTCGCGGCGATCGTGCCCATCCCCTTCCCTCTCGCACACATGAGACCGCGCAAAAACGGACTGCCACACCTCCCGATCCTTCCGGCTGAAGTCCTCTCCCCGCTCCAGCGCGGCAACCCGCTCCTCGATCGCCTTGTTGCCCGGCATCGCCAGCAAGGCTTTACGGAACAAGTCGAGGGCGCGTTCCTGTTCGCCGCCCATTTCGCAGAGGAACGCACGATAGCTGAGCATCTGGGCCAAGTCGAGCCGCGACTGTTCGTCCTCCGGGTTCTGACCGCCGGGCCAGAACCTGAGCGCCGCATCGAGAAGCATCGCCGCCTTCCGGTCCTCGCCCGTCCCGAACAGCATCCGGGCCCGCGCGTTGATGATGCGGTAATCTCTCGGGTTGTTCGACTGCGCTTCACGCAGGAGGGCCTCCGCAATGTCCGGCCTGTGGATCGTGCCGTCCAGCCAGAAAGCCGCCGTGAGATACGCCTCGACATTGTTCGGGTCCATCCGGGTCGCGGCCCTCAGCCACGGCAGGATTTCCGACATCTCTACCCCATCCGTATGCACATGGCCCGACGGCACGATCTGTTCGCTCAACGATTGGAAGAAGTCCTTGGCGATCGCCTTCCGATGAACGTGCGTGACGCCCTTGTGGAAGTAGTTATCCGCCTCCAGGAAAAACCGCTCGCCGACCGCCGCGCGGCTGGCGCCCAGCAGTCGTTCCGCCACGGAGGTGTCCGTCGAGATGACATGGAACGGCGCCAGGGTCCGTTGCGCCGCGAGGGAAAAAGCCACGCTCCACAGGAGAGCGAGCGCGGCGAAAGGAACCCACGATGAAGTGAAGCCGGCCCTGCTCATCCGACATGACCCCTCTGAAATCGTTTCCGGCGATAGCCGAACCACGACAGAAGAATCAGGATCGCGGTCCAGACCGCGCCGTACAGGAGCACCTGGAGCACGGCGCCCCACGGCGCAGGCCCCCACTCATGGACAAGCCTCTGACGCAGATCAAAAAGCTCGAAGTGGGGAAGGCCGTAGTACAGCGCCAGCAACGCGTTGGCGGCGAACCCCTTCTCCTGCACAAGCAGTTCCGGGACCCGCGGCGTAATCGTGAACGCCGCCCCGATGAAAACATACGCCATCGTCGCCGCCGCCCCGTACGTCAGTCGCGTCGAAAACGCCAGGGAAATGGCGCTCACGCATCCCAGCAACGAAAGATGCAGAAGCAGGGCCTGCGCAAGGCATCCCCGATCGAACACGCCCCCGCGCAGCACGACCACGGAAAAGATCACGGCGTAGAAGAGCAGCGTCGCGGCGGCCGGCGCCGTCCAGGCGCCCAGCCACTTGCCCAGGATCAGTTCGGCCCGCGTGATCGGCTTCGCCAGCAGCGGGTAGATCGTCCCCTTGGTCTCCTCCTGGGGCAACTGGCGCGCCGCCATGCTGACGGAAAGTACGATCGAGAAGATCCACGCGAAGAGCAGGCCCACATCCGCGACATACCGGACCATCCCCCCCAGCCCGAACACGTTCAGCGACATCAGCACAAACAACAGGGCGAGGAGCAGGATCAACAACACATACAGATCCTTGCGCCGAATCATTTCCAGCCAGACCGCCCAGGCGATGGAGAGAATGCGGATCATGCCCGCGCTCCTCCCGGCCCCGCTCCGCCCTGGACAACCCGCAGGAAATACTGCTCCAGGCTTTCGCCGGGCCGCACCAGGTCGCCCGCCTTCCCTTCCGCCACCACGCGCCCGCTGACCATCAGGGCCATGTGATCGCAAACCAGTTCGACCTCCGACAATTCATGCGACGAGAAGAATACCGTCTTTCCCCGGGCGCGAAGGCCGGCAATGATCTTCCGCACCTCCATGCGGCCCAACGGATCGAGCCCGCCTGTCGGCTCGTCGAGGATCACGAGGTCGGGATCATTGATCAACGCCTGCGCGAGTCCGATCCGTTGCAGCATGCCGCGCGAGTAAGTGCCGATCCGCCGGTCCGCCGCATCCGCGAGATCCACCTGTTGAAGCAACTCCTCCACGCGGTTTCGAAGCGCGGCTCCGCGCATCTCGAACAGCCGGCCCGCCATGTGAAGAAGTTCACGGCCCGTCAGAAAAATGTATGTTTCCGCGCGTTCCGACAGGTAGCCGATCCGGCGCCGCGCGATGGAGTGCCGGACATCCTCGCCGAAAATCCGCGCGCTCCCATGAGCGGGCTCGATGAATCCCAGCAGGACATGCATCGCCGTCGTCTTTCCGGCGCCGTTCGGACCGAGGAACCCGAACACGGTCCCCGACTCCACGGTCAGGTTGAGCTGCCGGAGCGCTTCCACGGTGCCGCGCCGCGACCGGAACACCACCGAAAGGTCGTTGATCTCAATAGCCGTTGCCATTCGCCGCTCCAGTTTTCCAATCCTTGGAAAAAACCCGCCGCGATTTTCCAACCCTTGGAAAATCCGAAGTCAAACGCCGCCCATCAGCCGGGAAATAGCCCTGTCGAATGCCCGCCGTTCTTCTTTCGCGAACTTGACGGCCTCCACCGCCCGCGCGCCCATGCCCCGGAAATCGAGGCCGGCTGTCGCGCCGAGATGCGTCTTCCGGGCAATCGCCTGATACGGATTCATCTGCTTCAGTTCGTCCAGATGCTGTTTGACATGGTGATACGCGTCCCGGAACGGCATCCCGCCGGCCACCAGTTCCAGCGCCCGATCGGTCGCGAAGACGTCGGGCGAGAAACCGGCCAGCAAAGCCTTCCGGTTGACTCCGGTTCCGGCCATCAGCCGCTTCATGACCCGCAGGCTCGCCCGGGTCATGTGAATCCCCTTCATGAACGGCCCCTTGGCTTCCTGCAAATCCCGATTATAGCCGGACGGCGCGCCCCGAATCAACTCGGCGACGCACGACACGGAGGACATGACCTTCGCGGCCTTCCCCCGCACCAGTTCGAGGACATCGGGATTCCGCTTCTGCGGCATGATGCTGCTGCCGGTGCAGAACGCCGCGGGGAGTGTGAAATAGCCGAACTCGGGCATCGTGAAGAGCATGAGGTCCTGCGCGAGCCGCGAGAGCGTGAGCATGATCTGGCTCATCGCCATCAGGATCACGGACTCCAGCTTGCCCCGCGCGTTGTTGGCGTAGAGGACGTTGTGGACCGGCCGGCTGAAACCGAGCAGATCCGAAACCAGTTGCCGGTCGAGCGGCAGCGGCGCGCCGTAGCCGGCCGCCGAACCGAGCGGAGACTGGTCGTTGAGTTCATAGGCCGTCATCAACAGCGCGATATCGTCCAGGAGGCTCTCCGCATGGGCCGACGCCCACAACCCGACGGAACTGGGCATCGCCGGCTGCATATGCGTCCGGCCGACCATCGGATCGGCGGCGTGCTTGCCGGCAAACGCGATCAGGACCGCGGCCAGCGAGGCGGCCTCGTCGATCGCGCCGAGAATTTCCTCCTTGGCATAGAGCCGGAGGTCAACGGCAACCTGGTCGTTCCGGCTCCGGCCGGTGTGGACCTTCTTGCCCAGATCGCCCAGCTTCGAGGTCAGCATCCGCTCCACCGCCAGGTGAACATCCTGGTCGTTCAGCGTGATCTTGAAGGCGCCTTTTTTCGACTGCGCGACGATCCCCCGGAGCGCCGCGATCACTTTCCTGCAATCGGCCGGCGAAATGACCGGCGGCTTGACGGGCATCCGGGAAAGCATCGTGACATGCGCCGCCGTGCCGAGACAGTCGGCCTTGACCAGCGCCAGGTCCAGTTGGACATCCTGGCCCGCGGTAAAATCCAGGACTTCGCTGTCGATCTCGCCGACGGTGGTTTTGCCTTTTTTCACAGTGAACTCCCCTTTGAAAGCACCAGCGTATCGGCCTGAGGGCCATAGTCAATGTTTCATTGAGCGGCGGAGGGCAGGAACCGGTCCATGTCGGCAACGGTATTGGAGACGGACGTCGGCACGATGATCCCGCCGCTGACCGCCGCTTCCATGCCGCTCACATAGTGGGTATTCCGGTCCATCGACGACTCGAGGTCTATCCGCGCCTTGTCCGCGGCCTCGAGCAGGGCGTTCAACCGGGCGGGCGAGGCGCGGAACACCCGCTTCCTTCGCGGGCGCGTCAGTTCATCGAGGAAGCCGCCGTAGAGATCAAGCACGTCTCGAAATTCCTGCGCCTCGCCGATCCCGAGGCCGCGGATGTGGAGGTTCAGGCGCATCGCGTACAACGGAAGCCAGGGCGCGTCACGATACCGGGTCAGGTCCTTGATGGTCAGCGTCGCCGGGATCCCCTCCCCGTCCGGAATGCCCATCTCGTCCGGCGCCGCTGTCAGAAGCTGTCGAAGCGCGGCCAACCGATCCGCGGACACGCCGCCCCAATAGTGCCGGACCTGCGTCTGCGCCGCAATCCAGAGATCCCAGCCCTTCTCCAATTCGCGCCCGGATTCCACGCCGTTCAACAACACGCCCATGAAGTTCGTCGTAATCCGGTCGCCCCGGGCCAGTTGCGAGAAGAGGCTCTCGAATGCGGAAGCCCGGTTCGGTTTCGAAGCGATCCAATCCGCCGCGAGCGCGCAGTACGCCTTCTCCGCCCAGCGCCCTTCGGGCAGAGATTCGAATGTCATGATCCGGCTGAACGGCGGCGCCTCGTTCTTCATCCAGCGGCGGATGGCAACCTGGTTGTTTCGAATCCTGAGCGCCAGATAGAGATTCTGCGCCACGCCGACCGACAGCCAGTCGGGCACCGCACCCAGCGCGGAACTCTTCCGGTCGAAGTCCTGCCGATGAATGACGTACCGGTTGAGCAGCAACCAGCAAAGTCCTTCCAGGATATCCTCCTGGTCGGCGCGATCGGGATTGACGACGATCAACTTCTGCGAAAGCGCGCGGTCCACCCATCCCTGCGCCCGGATCACGCGGCCGCGAGGCTCGTTCGTTGCCCAGCGCACCAGCATCTGGATCGATTCGCCTCTCGCAAACGGAATCGCGAGGCCCACAAAACTCTCGATTTTCCCGGCGGTTTCCTCTGCGGAGATAATCAGGCTGACGTTCTCAGACGAGGTCATCCCGGCGGCGGCAAACCGATGCGAGGCGCCGATCGCAACCGGCGAACGCCACACATTCGTCTCCGCTCCGGCGGAATCCACGCAGGTCAGCACAGCGACCGCAATGGCGATGATATGACTTCCGAAGCGAGCCATAACGGAATTCCTCTACGGCGCTGTCCGGCCCCGGCTTTCCAAGATAATCGTTACCGGGCCGTCATTGACCAGTTCAACCTGCATGTTCGCGCCGAAAACACCCGTTTTCACTTCGTGTCCAAGCCCGCGAAGCTCGGCGGCGAACGCCTCGTAGAGCCGGGTCGCCTCGTCCGGATCGGCGGCATCCGTGTAGCCGGGCCGGTTTCCGCGCGAGCAGTCGGCATACAGCGTGAACTGGCTGACGACCAGGAACGATCCGTTGACCGCTTCGATCGACCGGTTCAACCGGCCTTCCCCGTCGTCGAAAATGCGAAGCTGGGAGGTCTTCCGGGCCAGGTACTTCACATCGAAGTCGGTGTCGCCCCGGGCCACGCCGGCGAGCACGACGGCGCCCGGCCCGATCGCGGCCACGTCGTTTCCATCGACGATCACACGCGCGTGGCGGACACGCTGGATGACGAGTTTCATGGCGACCGAAAACCGGCGACGACGGCCCGGCCGCGCGCTAGTCCGCCGCGCGTGTGATGCGCAGGCTGTCCAGCCGGTTCAGGGCCGCCGCGATCTCGTAGCGGCGCGGCCGGGCCAGGTCGCCGCGCAGATCGCGCGTGAGCGACTCGAGACCTTCCGTGCTGAGGTCCCGGTCGATCAGATCGAGGATTTCCCGAATGGGACGCGGCTCGTCCATGTAGCGCAGCTTGGCATAGTACAGGATGCGGCCGATCGTCCGGGTCTGATAGATGTCCGCCAATTGCCGGACCCCCGACAGGTTGATCGTGGACCGTCCGAACGTCAGAGAGTGAGCGTCCTTCGCGTCCACGCACGCATCGAACCGACCCGAACTGGGATCGATACTGCTGGGCACGACCCAGCGGTTCTTTTCCACCATCCCGGAAACATCCGACTCCCGGGGCTTGCTCCGATGCGTCGAGATGGAAGCCGCCCTGGCCTCCTTCGTCACGTCGGACACCTTGAATCCGTCCACGCGCAGAATGGTATCCGCGACCGGAATGAACTCCGCGACGGAGGCCGAACCTCCTACGACGATGGACACGCCCAGTTCATCGGCGATCTGCCGGGCCCTCATGGCCAGGGGCGTTGTCCGCTTCTCCGCGCCGGGCAACAGCTTCGCGACGCGGGCGTCAAAGGCGAGAAACTCGGGAGCGGAATCCGTCTCGTCCATAATCAGGACCCGGGCGCCGGCCTCCAGGGCCTCGACCGCCGAGGCGGCCTGCGCGGCGCAGGGGCCCGCGTGCCCGCTCGAAAACTGCCGGACATCCTTGGCCCCGATGGACTGCGGGAAGAACGCGCTGATGTCCACACGCTGGACGCTGCGGCCGGGTTCCGCCGCGATATAGACCGCGTCCGGAACCGTGATCACCATCTCGCGCCCGTCGCCGGGAATGTGGTTGTAAATGCCCGTCGACAAGGCCCGGATCAGGTCCACGCGCCCCGAATGCACTTCGCCGAGAACCACGGTGACGCCGCCGGGAACACCGAATCCGCGAACCGTTCCGGCATTCGGCACGTCGAGATTGACCGCCAGATCCTCGGAGACCGAAAGAGGAACCATCTGATCGTAGTCCGGAAGGTCTGACCCGCCGGCGCGCGCCAGCATGGCGCCGTCCGCCACAAAACCCACCCAGCCCCGGGTGGGCAGAACCTGCCGAATCTGGTCGGCATCCTCCATCAGGCTGATGAAATCGCCGACTTCGACCGCGTCGAGATTACAGTATACGAGCGTCGCGTTGACGATGCCGGGCAGGTCCTCGAAGAATACCTCCTTGGCCGCATCGCCCGCGATCCGGCCGTGCCGAACGGGAAGGTCCAGATAAATGCGGACTTCGATGTATTCTTCCGTCACCACGAGCGACGAGCGCGGCAGAATTTTCTGGCCCGGACAGGCAATGAACATCCGGCGGCGTGAAACGCCTTCGGCATCGTAGCGCGTCAGCAACTCGATGCGCGCGGCGATCTTCCGGGTCAACAGGTCCTCCAACGCCGTGCGGCGAATGGGCGTGTCGAAAAGGTGCGGGGGAAACCCCGCGATAATCTGCGGCACGCGCACCAGGATCAGGGCGGTCCGCCCCTCCGTCTCGCGCGGAATCTGGTTGATCTTGAGGACGTACCGGGAAAAATCGAAGTCGCCGACGAGTTTCGCGTACTCCGAAAATTCAGAGCCATCGATGCCGCTAAGAATGCCGAAGAATTCCTCTTTATCTCTCATAGGTCCGTCCTCGCCTGTTCATGGGTTGAGTTTGCCGCAGAACGTTCAAGAGCCGCGTGTTCCCACATAGACGCAGCCATTTCCCAAGTCGCAACGCCCGAGACTGTTCAAAATCGCGAGTTCCTTTTCCATCCTCAGGAACATGCCGGCCACGCGGCTGCTCACCCAGGCTGCCGCCGGTTCCGGCAAGGGCAGATGGCCCCACCGAACCTTCCGAACCGCCACTTCAAACCGCTTGTTCTTCAGGTACGGAACACCCGTGATTTCATACGATAGGGAAATCGGGCCCCAGTTGGCGAGAACAAGCGCGGTAAAATCCTCGCTCGTGAAAACGACATTGATCTCGCGGACTCCGAGACGGAAGCCCTCCGAACGAAGGGCCTTCCTGTTCCGCCTCAGCACCTCGGCGAAATATCCGTTGACCTGCGCTTCGGAAACCACCCGGTCCGCGATGGTGCGGCTGTGAATGGCCTGCTGAAAATACTGAAGGCTTTCGGCCATCGCGCGGGCATCGGCCGCCGAACCCACCGCTCCGGCCGGCTCGACGGGCCAGAGCAGAAGCCCCAGGGTCCCCAGGACAAGAACGGTCAGCAGAAGGCGGAACAAGCTCGAGAACAAACGCGCGACGCCGCCGCGCTTCGCCGGAACCAGTTGCGTCAGGTCCAGCCGGCCGGCGCACTGGGCGCAGAACACGCGACTCAGCTCGTTGAGGGTCCCGCAACGGCTGCACTTGACCTTCATGCTCATGAGTCTTTTTTCGGCGGCGATTTCTCGGCTTTCTCGGCTTTCGCGGCCTTCTTGTAGCCGTCGCTCCGATAATCCGTTGCGTAGAAACCCGTCCCTTTGAAGATGATTCCCGCCCCCGCGCCGATTCGCCGCTGAACCTTACCCTTGCACTTCGGACAACGCTTCAGCGGCGTGGCGGTGATCTTCTGAAAGGCATCAAAAACGTGCCCGCACTCGAGGCATCCATATTCATATGTCGGCATGAGAACTTTAACCCCTTACCTATCAACATCATCTGAAAGGCGATCATACTACGGGCACAACAGGGAGTTGTCAAACATGCCTCTGGAGCGTGAACGCCCGGCGGTCACCCGAGAATCGGGGACATCAGGTCAATCGTCTTGCGGACAGCCCCCGCCTTCTCCCTGACAAGATGCCGGGCCTTCTCTCCCAGCGACGCCCGCCCTGCCGGATCCGCCAGCAACTCCCGCACGGCATCCCGAAGCCCTGCGACATCGCGGACCTGGACCAGCGCGCCTACGTCCAGAAAATCCTGCGCCACCACCACGAAGTTCTCCATGTTGGGGCCGACGATGATCGGCTTGCCGCAAAGCGCGGGCTCGATGATATTCTGCCCGCCGTGCTCGCACAGGCTCTTTCCAACAAAGATGACATCCGCGCACGCGTAGAAGTTTCGCAACTCGCCCGTCGTGTCCACGAGCAGGACGTCCGGCGCGGCGGACACGCCGGCCCTCGCCTCCGTGCGCCGCACGACGCTCAGCCCGCGGTCGGCGATGGCGGACAAAACCTGGTCCCGTCGTTCCGCGTGCCGGGGAACCAGCACGAGGACAAGTTCCGGGATCGTCGCGCGCAACTCCTTATAGATATCGAGCAGGGCTTCTTCCTCGCCGGCCCATGTCGAGCCGCCCAGCAGGATCAAGCGGTCCCGCGCAATGCCGGCGGCCTGCAACGCGGCGCGCGCCTTTTCTTCGCCGTCGCCGTTGTCGGCCGTCATGTCGTACTTCGCGCTCCCGACCACGTGGAGGCGCGCCGGGTCGGTCCCGAGGTCGGCCAGCTTCCGACGATCGTCTTCGCTCTGCACGCAAAGCAAGTCCACCTGCGCCAGCAGGGGGCGTGTGAACACGCGCAGCTTGCTGTAGCCGCTGTAGGAGTGATCGGAGACGCGCCCGTTGATCAGGATCACCGGAACCCCGCCGCGTTTCGCCAGGCGGATCAGGTTCGGCCAGAGCTCGCATTCCACCAGCACGAGCGTCTTCGGACGGATGATCGAAAGCGCCCGCTTCATGATGCCGGGGAAGTCGAGCGGCAGGTAGATCAGGACATCCGGGTCCGCGACCTCCTTTTCGGCGATCCCGTATCCGGTGGATGTCGTCGTGGACAGGACGAACTCCACGCCGGGCCGGCGCGCGCGAAACTCCTTCATGAACCGCAGGGCGACGAAGATCTCACCCACGCTGACCGCGTGCACCCAGACGCGCCCGCCCTCCCGGAATCGCGCCAGAAGCTCCGGGCTGTATCGCGCGAAGCGCTGGCCGAAATTCCGCGCGTAGCCGCCGCGCCGCCGCATGCGGACTATCGCGCGCGGGAGCATGAGGATCATCCCGATCGCGAACAATATGTTGTAGAAAAACCAAAGCATAGTCTTCAGTCCAAAGTCCAAGGTCTAAAGTCCAAAGACGTCCGTTCACTTCGGACTTTAAACTTTGGACTGCTTACTCCCTACGCCCTCGGATGCGCCTGTTCATAAACCTGTTTCAACCGCTCCACGGTCACGTGCGTGTAAATCTGCGTTGTCGACAGGCTCGTGTGGCCCAACAGTTCCTGCACGCATCGCAGGTCCGCGCCGGCGTCGAGCATGTGCGTCGCAAAGCTGTGCCGCAGGGCGTGCGGCGATATGCCCGCGTTCAACCCGGCAAAGGCCAGGTACTTCTTCATCACCCTTTCCATGGAGCGGGTCGTCAGGCGTCCGCCGTTCCGGTTCAGGAACAGGCCCGGCGGCATCCCTGTTTTCCCCAGAGCCGCCCAGCACAGGTCGCGCCGTTCCATCGCGGCGCGCAAGGCCTGGTGGGCCGGCCGCCCGAAAGGGCAAAACCGCTCCTTCTTCCCCTTGCCGCGGACCTTGGCCACGCCCGAAAGAAAATCCACGTCCGCATCGGTCAGCGAGGCCAGTTCGCTGATTCGCATGCCGGTGCTGTAGAGAAGCTCCAGCATCGCGGCATCGCGGCGGCGCGCGTACTCGGCCCAACCGCGCACAGCCTTCCCCGCCGGACCGGCTTCCTCCACGGGCATCTTGGCCGGCGCCTGCAACAGGCGGTTGACCTCCGCGACGGTCAACACCGAGGGCAGCCGCCTTGACTTCTTCGGAACCTGTAGTCCCGAAAAGGGATTGAGCTCCACCTTCTCCTCGCGGACGAGAAACTTGTAGAACGACCGCAGGCTCGAGACCTTGCGGCCCGTCGTCGCGGGCGCCATCCCGGCCTTCTGAAAGCCGGCGAGAAACCTGCGCGCCGTGTACCGGTCCGCCTCGCTCCACTTGAACGGGCTCCTGGCCTCCGGCCCCCAGACCGCGCCGGCATACTGACGGATGTCGAGCAGGTAGTTGTTCACGGTATGCTCCGACGCGTTCCGTTCGGCGCTCATGTACCGGAGGAATTGCGCCACGCACGGATCGCCGCCGACATCCTCGAGGGAAAGGGTCATTCGGGCGATCCCTCGCTTCCGGCGGCCGGGCGGCTTTTCGCCGAAGCGGGAATGCCATACTGCGCGGCAACCTGTTCGTAGTTCGGAATCTGCTCCGCGTAGCGCCTGAGCATCTTCTTGAGGGAAGCCGCCTGCTTCGGCGAGAGGCTCTTGCGCTGGCCATACTGACGGGAAAGCGATTCATAGAACTTCTGATCGTCCCATTCGCGGCGGCCGCGCTTCGTCGGCGGCTTCCACGTCTTGACCTCTTTCAGCAGTTCCAGCAGAGGCCCGCTTTCCTTGTCTTCCGCCGCGGCGGTCTCGTGCAGTCCAAGCTCCTCCTTCATGGATTCGAAGTCCGGAATCTGGTCGGAGTACTTCATCACCATCCGGTCCAGGTAGTGGATCTGGTTCGGCGAAAGACTCCGCCCGCTTTCGAACTGCGTGCGCAGCGAGTTCGCGAACACGCGGTCGTCATACACCTTCTTGCCCACCGTCCGCGGTTCCTTGAACTGAACCTTCTTCAGCAATTCGAGTTTCTTGAGGACATCCTGCCGCGGCGGTTCCGGCGGCCGCTTTGCCGCCTCGAGTTCCTCGGTCAACGCAAGCTCTTCGGCGACGGATTCCAGCGCGGGCAACTGCTCCCGGTACCGGCAAATCAGCTTCTTCAGCGCGCCGACCTGCCGCTCCGATATCCCCTTCCCCTCGCCCAATTGCTTCCGGATCGATTCCGTGAACGCCTGATCGCTGTACGTCCGCTTGCCGCGCTTCGTGGCGGGCTCCCAGGTCTGAATGCCTTTCGCCATGTCCAGGAGTTTCTGCACGGACGCCGGGTCCGCCTGGGGCCCCTTCGCCTTCTCCAGCCAGGTCAGGAATTCCCGGTAAAACTGCTCCATCATCGCGCCCCACTGCACGGCGCCCGTCTCGATCTCGTCGAGCTGTTCTTCCATGCCCGCGGTGAACTTCACGTCGAACAGCGCGCCCAGATGCTCCACAAGGAAATCGCAGACCTGGAGCCCCATGTCCGTCGGCTTGAGAGCGCGCTTTTCCTTCTCGACGTAGCGCCGCGCAAACAGCGTGGAGAGGATCGAGGCGTACGTGCTCGGACGACCCACTCCATTTTCCTCCAGGGCCTTCACCAACGACGCCTCGGTGAATCGCGGCGGCGGCGAGGTGAACTTCTGTTCTTCGAGCCATTGCAAACAATCGAGCCCCTCGCCTTTGGCCAGCGGCGGCAGGCGGTCGATCTCGTCGCCGTTCTCGTCCTTCTTCTTTTCCTCGACACCCGCGGCCCTCATGTAGCCGGGGAAGATGACTTCCGAGGCGGTCGCTCGGAAGAGATACGTGGACGTCTTGCCGGCCGGCGGCGCGGCTTCGACTTCCACCGTGCGCTGGGCAATCCGGGCGGGCGCCATCTGGCTGGCGACGAACCGCTTCCAGATCAGGCTGTACAGCTTCAACTCGTCCGGATCGAGGACGGCGGCCAGATGGTCCGGCGTGCGGTTCACGTCCGTCGGACGGATCGCTTCGTGCGCCTCCTGCGCGCTCGACCGGCTCTTATAGAAATTGGGCTTCTCGGGCAGATACTCCGGCCCGTACGTCCGGTGGACGAACTCGCGGCAGCTTTCCTGCGCGTCCCGCGAAACCGAGAACGAGTCGGTTCGCATGTACGTGATCAGGCCGACCGGCCCCTCGCCGAAATCTTCGCCTTCGTAGAGTTTCTGCGCGAGCTTCATCGTGTACGCGGGCGCGAACCCGAACACGCTCGAACCCGCCTGCTGGAGTGTGCTTGTGATGTACGGCGGCATCGCCCGCTTGGAGATCTCGCGCGGAATGATGTCGGACACCCTCAGCGCGCGGCCGTCGAGGTCCGCCTTGACCGCGTGGGCCCGCTCGGCGGTCTGGATCTCCGCCTTCTCGCCGTTGATCCGGGCCAGCTTGATTTCGAACGGATCGAGCGGATCGACCTGCTTGCGCACCTTGGCGCCGAGGAGCCAGAATTCCTCCGGCTTGAAATGGAGAATCTCCCGCTCGCGCTCGCAGACGAGCCTCAGCGCGACGGACTGCACGCGGCCGGCGCTCGCCGCGCCGCGAATGCGCCGCCACAATAACGGGCTGACCTTGTAGCCGACGATCCGGTCCAGAACGCGGCGCGCCTGCTGGGAATCGACGCGCTTTTCGTCGATGCGGCCGGGCTCGGCGAACGCCTTGCGGATCGCCGGGGCCGTGATCTCGTTGTACGAAACACGGAAGAATCTATCCTCGGGAACCGACTTCTTCAGGACGGCCTGCAGGTGCCAGGCGATCGCCTCGCCTTCGCGGTCCGGATCGGGCGCCAGGTACACGCGGTCCACGCCCTTGGCCGCGGTCTTGAGTTCGTGGAGCACCTTCTCGCGCGCCTTGATCGTGACGTACTTCGGCTTAAAACCCTTCTCCACGTCGATGCCGAGTTCCTTCTCCGGAAGATCGCGCACGTGCCCCATCGACGCCTTCACGACGTACTCCGAGCCAAGAATCTTGTTGATCGTCTTGGCCTTCGCGGGCGATTCGACTATGACGAGGTTCTTGCTCATAAACTGTCCGTTATCAGCGGTCCGTTGATGGGGTACCAATGGATCACTGACCAAGGACAACTATCCGGGCCACAGGTCCTCCACAAGTTCCACCATGCGGCCGGGTAGCATACGCACGACGCGCTTCATTTCCAGCCCAATCAGCAGGGAATTCAGGGTCGCCATTTTCAGCGCGGTCTTTCGCGTGAGACTGTCCACATCCAGCGAACCCTCCCACAGCGCGCGCACGACGGCCTGTTCGTCGCCCGAAAGCCGAACCTCGGGACGCTCGTCCAGCGCGGCCGCCTGCTTCTTCTTTTCCGGCGGGACCAGGAAATCGAACTCCTGCAAAATATCATCCACGTCCTCGACCAGCCGCGCGCCGTTCTTGATCAGCTTGTGCGATCCTTTCGCGCCCGGCGTATCGATCCGCCCCGGCACGGCGAACACCGAACGGCCCTGCTCCAACGCGTGGTCGGCCGTGTTGAGCGCGCCGCTGTTCGCGCCGGCCTCGACCACGACAACGCCCATCGACAGGCCGCTGACCACCCGGTTCCGGTACGGGAACGTCGTGCGATCCGGCTGGCGCCCCAGCGGAAACTCGCTGATCACCGCGCCGCGTTCCGAAATCTTCCGGGCCAGTTCCGCGTTCTCCGCCGGATAGATGTGATCCAGCCCGCTGCCGATCACCGCCAGCGTCCGCCCCTCGCCCTTCAGCGCGCCCTTGTGCGCCGCCGTGTCGATCCCGCGGGCGAGCCCGCTGACAACGGTGTACCCGACGCGCACGAGCTGGTAGCCGAGACGGTCCGTAACCGTCAACCCGTAATGCGTCGCATGCCGCGTTCCGACGATCGCCACCGCATGCCGGTCCTTCACGTCCAGCGTTCCCCAGACGTACAGCGCCAGCGGCGGCCCGTGCAAGGTCTTCAGCGGCTCCGGATACTCCGGATCGGCCTGCGTGACAATCCGGAACCCGAGCGACTCCGCCTTCTTCAGTTCGCGGGCCGGATCGATCTTCGACCGCTGCTCAACAATCCCTTTTGCCACTTCGACACCAATACCCTCCGCGCGCATCAGCGCGTCGCGGTCCGCGGTAAAAATCGCCTCGACCGACCCGAGCGCGGACACCATCGCCCGGACCCGAACAGGACCGATGTGGTCCATCATGTTGAGGGCGATATAGGCTTCTCGAGTGTTCATGGCTGAATCGTCCTCGTTGTCGCTCTCGTCCTCGTCCTCACTCCCTGAGGAATACGACGAGGAGGACGAGAAAACGTCAAACAGCCGCTTCCGGACCGCTCACCCCTTCGGCGCTCGCTTTGGACCTTCTCTTGGCCTGCCCCTTCCTGAACAGATCCATCTGCGCGCTTTTCAGAAGATGGTAGTTCTTCAGGATACGCAGCATCTGCAGCAGGTCGGACTTCTCGTAGTTTTTGTTCGTATCGACGTGCGCGGCGAGTTCCAGCAGCATCGTGCGGAACAACAATACGCCGTCAATCCCTCTTTCCTTAAATAAGGAGAGCGCCTTGTCGCGCATATCCGGGGAAGCGGGAAGTTCGGGCAGGCACAGGATCTTCGCCACCGGGCCGGGCCCGATGTGGCGAATCGTGCTTTTCATGGCCGTCCTGTCGGCAAAGCGAAATATCTCCGGCGAAAGCTTGATCACAGCCGGGCTGAACCGCCCCGTGTGCCAGCCGCGCACGCCCACGATCGCGCGGGACACGTGCTTGAGGTCGGCGCCCTCCCAGAGCACCGCCTCCGACAGGCGCTGCTCTGTGACGGACGGGTTCACCGCGAGCAAGTCGATTTCCTCCTCCACCTGCTTCGGGCGCGCGGACACCTGGTACTTCCGCGGCTGCCGAACGAGAAACCCCAGCGATTCAAAATACTCGCGAACGATCCAGTCACTTACCGCTGACATTCCACACCTCCTTCAGGAGCCCCTCCGGCGCCTCGCACCCCACCGCCACCGCGCCGATCTTGCGCGCAAGCACGAACCGGGGCGAACGCCCCGCGCTCTTCTTGTCCAACCCCATCGATTGCCGGACACGCGCCCATTCGCAGGAGGGCCGATGAACGGGCAACCCCACCTGCCGGAGAAGATTCTCAAGCCGCGCGCAATCGCCGCGCTTGAAGCCTTTCAACCCGACCGACAGACGTGCCGCCAGGACCATGCCGATCGAAATCGCCTCGCCGTGGAGATATTTCCCGTAGCCCGTCACGTTCTCGATCGCGTGGCCGATCGTGTGCCCGAAGTTCAGGATCGCGCGCAGGCCGTTCTCTCGTTCGTCGAGACGGACCACATCGGCCTTGATCTCGCAGCACCGGGCAATCACGCTTTCAAGGAACGCCGGCTGCCCGCAAACCAGGTCCTTCCATCGCCGTTCGAGCGCGGAAAAAAGAGACGGGTCGCTGATCACGCCGTACTTGATCACTTCGGCCAAGCCGGAAAGATATTCGCGCCGAGGCAGTGTTTTCAGAGTCGCCGTATCGGCAAGCACAAGCGCCGGTTGATGAAACGCGCCGACCAGGTTCTTGCCCTCCGGAAGATTGATTCCCGTCTTGCCGCCGACCGAACTGTCCACCATCGCCAGCAAGCTGGTCGGAACCTGCACCAGTTGAATCCCGCGGAACAGCGTCGCCGCGAGAAAGCCCGCGAGATCGCCGACCACGCCGCCGCCAAGGGCCACGACGAACGATTTCCGGTCCAATCCGGCCGCAAGAGCTTTTGTGTAAAGGGCGGACAGACGATTCGCGGATTTCGACCTCTCGCCCGCCGGAACGACCGCGCGCGCGACGGAAAAGCCCGCCTTCTTCAGAGACCGGACAGCAACCGCGCCGTACCGCCGGTCCACATTTGAATCGGTAACCACGAGGCCGTTCCGGCCCAGCCCCAGCTTGTCGCAATACGCGCCCAATCGGCCCAACAGACCGGCCCCAATGTGTATTTCGTACGAGCGCGATCCCAGTTCCACTTTGACTCTAGAAGGCATGGGCTCAAGGAAATAGGCGCTCACCGCTATCCTGTCAACGCTGTTCTCCAGCCCGGGCCCTTCGGGCTTCCGGATGAACGACAGAAGCATTTGCAGCAGAATCAAGGGATGAGGAGGAACAGAAACCGGCCGAGTGCGCAGAATAATTCTGCTGTCAATGGTTCTGTCGTATTGGCCGCGGCACGGAAGTCGCTTTACAATGGCGGCGGCAAGTGTTTTCGTCAGTATCGATTATGGTCGCTTGTTCAGAGTCATCCTGCCCGATTGCAAGCGCGGCGATCCGATTTCTCCGCAGGCCCGCGACAGGCTGGGTCGCCCTGACCGCGCTCTTCGGCGCGCTCCTGGCCGCCACATGGCGGCGCTGGCCGGACCCGCTCCTGGATTTCGGGCGCGATCTCTATATCCCGTGGCTCATGAACCAGGGCGCCGCTCTCTACCGCGACATCGAACACGCGTACGGTCCCCTGACGCAGCATCTCAACGCGCTTCTATTCCGCCTGTTCACGCCCAGTGTCATCACGATGGCTGTTGCGGACGCGGTTCTCGCGGCAGTGCTGGCTGTCCTGATCTATCGCATCGCGCTCGTTGCCGCGAACCGCGCGGCCGCGTTCGTGTGCGCGTTCGTTTACGTCGCCGTTTTCGCGTTCGGCAGTTACACGAAGATCACCAATTTCAACTTCATCAACCCGTTCTCCCATGAAGCCACGCACGGGTTCATCCTCAGCATGGCGGCGCTCCACGCGTGGCAGATGGCGTTCCGGCGCAGGAGCCTGAAGGTCGTGGCGTTCGCCGGATTCTTCGCGGGGCTGTGTTTTCTGACGCGCGCGGAAACGTCGCTCGCATCCCTCGCGCTGTCGCTGGCGGCGCTGGCCCTCTGGAAGATCGCGTACCGGAGTCTCGTGAGCGCGACGGCGGTCTTCGGTCTCTTCTTCATCCTGCCGCTCGCCGGTTGGTTCTCGTATTCGTGGGTCGCGGCCGGCAGCGCCAAGGTCGCCCTGCGAAGCGCTGCGGGCGCGTGGGTTGTGCTCGCCCGGAGCGGCGCGCCGGCGATGCCGTTCTACCGCAACCTGATGGGCACGGACGCGCTGGGCATGAACGGGATGATGATGGGCGCCGAGTTTGTCGGCGTGCTGCTCGCGGGGGGTCTCCTGGTCCTCCTGGCCCTGCGACTCGGAAACCGTCCGCCGCTGGGGATCGCCATGGTGGCGATCCTGTTCTTCTTCATGGTGTTCGGCCGGACCCAATGGATCAGCACGGGCCGTTCGATTCCCCTGCTGGTCGCCGGGGTGCTCGCGCTCAATATCCGGCGTTTATGGAGCGGAAAGAGTATGGATCAGTCCGTTCACTTCATCCTGTGGTCCGTGCTGTCGCTCGCGCTGCTCATGAAGATCATCGCACACGTGCAGTTGTTCCACTACGGATTCTATCTTGCGCTTCCGGCGGCGATGTTGCTGTTGGCCGCGACTATCGCCGAGAGCGACAATGCGTGCGCGGCCCTGGCGACCCGGCTTCGTTTCCCCCACCCTCCCGCGTCCGGAACTATCGTCGCTTCGACCGTCGCGGCATTCGCGGTCGCGCTGGCGAGCCAGGCTTTGTGGGTCAGCCTCGGAAACTACAGTTTCCACAGCGTTCCCCTGGGCAAGGGGGCCGACCGGATTCTCGTGCTGCCGCCGCGCTTCGACGAGCGCACCGCGGCTGTCGGCGAATTCCTTGAGTGGTCCGAGCAGAACATGAGCCCGGACGCCGCGTTCACCGTCGTGCCGGAAGGCATCTCCCTGAATTTCCTCCTCCGCCGCCGGAGCAGCGTGAGATACGTTGAACTGTTGCCGTTCGAGTTCACGACATTCGGAGAGCGCGCGATCATCTCCGAATTCCAGACGCACCCGCCCGACTACATCGTGCTCGCGGACCGGGACGTGACGGAATACGGCGCGGAGCGGTTCGGCGTCGAAGGCTACGGGGCGGAATTTCTAAAATGGGTCCGGCAGGAGTATTCGCCCGAATTCCAGATCGGCCCGACGCCGTTCACCGGCCCCGGCTTCGGCATGAAAATCCTCAAGCGCGCGCGCTTGACAGCGCCGCACCCGAAACGGCACAAATAGCGCCCACAAGGAGACGCAGTCAGTGACCCTGAAGGAACTTCTCGCCCGATCCGTCGAACAGCACGGCGATGCCGTCGCGCTCCGCTACAAGCGCCAGGAGCGCTGGCACACCGTCACCTACAAAGAACTTCTCGAGAAGGCACGCCGCGTCGCGGAAATTCTCGCGCGCTTCGGCGTCAAGCCCGGCGACCGCGTCGCCATCTTCCGCGAGAACGCGCCCGAATGGCCGGAGATTTACTTCGGCATCGCGGGGATGGCGGCGACGGCGGTTCCGGTGGACGCAAAACTGCGGGAGCAGGAGGTGGCACACGTCTTGCGCGATTCGGGCGCCCGGCTGTTGTTCAGCGACGCCAGGCACTACCCGCTGCTGCGCGATATCGACCCGCACATCCCCGACATGCAAACGGTTGTGCTGACGAATGGGCACGAGATCCTCCCGATCCACAGCCGCCGGATCAAGTACTTCGACTACGATCAACTCATCCAGAATGTGTCTGAGCAGGCCGCCGGCGAGCGGAGGGCCTACGACCGGCGCCACCCGAAGGATGACGACGTCGCGTCATTCATCTACACCTCGGGAACGACCGGGCGTCAGAAGGGCACGATGCTCACGCACCGCAACTTCACGGCGAACGTGGAGAGCTGCGAGCAGGCGATTCGGGTCAGGGCCGACGATAATTTCCTGCTGGTCCTCCCCCTGCACCACTCTTTCGCGTTCACGACCAACCTGCTTCTTCCTCTCTCGGTGGGCGCGGAAATCAGCTTCGTGGAGCACCTGAAGACCGTGGGCGAGAACATGCGCGAGGTGTTCCCCTCCGTCCTGATCGGCGTGCCGCTGCTGCTGGAGAAGATGTACAACCGCATCTGGAACGGCCTGAAGGATAACAAGGCCGGCTATGCGCTTTTCAAGATCGGCCTGCGCAAGCCCGTAATCCGCAGGATCGCGCAGAAACTCGGCGGACGGCTCCGGCTGATCGTCACGGGCGGAGCGCCCTGCGACCCCGATTTGCTCAACAGGTTCAGCCAGCTAGGGTTCACCATCCTCGAGGGCTACGGCCTGACGGAGACCGCGCCCGTCCTGACGTTCAATCCCGAGGCGAAGCCGAAAGCCGGCTCCGTGGGCAAGCCCATCCCGAACGTCGAAATGACCATCCTGGACCCCGATGCGGAGGGCAATGGCGAGATCGCCGCCAAGGGTCCGAACATCATGAAGGGCTACTACAATAATCCCGAGGCAACCAGCGCGGTCTTCAAGGATGGATGGTTCCTGACCGGCGACCTCGGCATCATCGACTCCGAAGGGTACGTGATGATCACCGGCCGCAAGAAGAGCCTGATCGTCAACCGCGAGGGAAAGAACATTCACCCCGAGGAGGTCGAACACCAGGTCTGCAAAAGCCCGTACATCCGCGAAGCCATCGCGCTCGGCTACCGGGAAGCCGATGAGCGAGTCGGCGAACATGTCGGCGTCATCGTGGTCCCCAATCAGGAGGCCATCGACGAACTCGCCAAACGCGAGAAGAAGCTGATAACCGAAAACGACATCTCCGCCCTGATCCGCAAAGAGGTCAAGGAACACTGCTCCAAGATCGCCGAGTACAAGCGCCCGCACCGGATCCAGGTCCGCTGGGAAGAGTTGGACAAGACCTCCACGGGGAAAGTGAAACGCTACCTGTACGCGATGGACTTGGAGAACGTCCACTGGACGCGGCACGGGTAACCGACGCGATTTCGAGAGACGGTTTCGAACCCTGATCGCCTTCCTGTTTGACTCCAGGTTCCATGGGACTGCCGCGACCGGGTGGTGGGCGGTACAGGATTTGAACCTGTAACATCCAGCGTGTAAAGCTGGCGCTCTGCCAATTGAGCTAACCGCCCGAGCGAGCTTCAAGTTTCGAGTTTCGCGTACGGCCTTTCAAGCTCTTTCCATGTACTTGGAACTTGAAACTTGAAATCTGGAACTTAACAATCCGCCCATGCTCTCCATCGCCATTCTCGGTTCCGGCAAAGGCAGCAACGCGCAGTCGATTATCGACGCGATCAAGGCGGGCACGCTGAACGCGCGGATCGTGTGTATTCTTGCCGATGTGCAGGACGCGTTCATCCTCGACCGCGCGCGCCGGAACAACATCCCCGCCTACTACATCGACTGCGCGCCGTTCAAGACGAAGCTCGACGGCGCGGCGGAGCAGAAGGTCATCGATATTCTGAACACGCACGGGGCCGACCTGATCGTTCTCGCGGGCTTCATGCGGATGGTGAAATCCGGACTGCTGCGCGCGTTTCCCGGAAAGATCATCAACATCCACCCGGCGCTGCTGCCGAATTTTCCCGGCCTGCATTCCTGGAAACAGGCGCTCCACGGCGGCGCCAAGACGACCGGCTGCACGGTGCACTTCGTGGATGAGGGCATGGACACGGGCCCGATCATTCTTCAGAAGGAAGTCCCGATCCTGCCCGGCGACACACCGGAATCCCTGCACGCGCGCATCCAGACGCAGGAGCACATCGCCTATCCGGAGGCCCTGCGCCTGATCTCAGAAGGACGGCTGCGGCTCGAGGGTCGGCGGGTTGTGGTGACAACCGAAAACCTGAAACCGGAAACCTGAAACCGGAAGTCCCGCGAGTTCACAAGGCGCTGTCGCGCGCCTTCATGTCCGCTCCGAGCGAGTCATCCGCCGCAGGCACAGATTTTATCGGCAGGCTGTAGACGCGACCGAACGCTTGGTCTAGTATAACCCAACTCTTTACGAAACAAGGACATCGCATGAAGCCAACATCAAAGAAACTCGTTCTCGGATTGCCGAAGGGCAGCCTGCAGGAAGCCACTTTCCTCATGATGAAGAAGGCCGGCTTCAGTGTGTCGGTGGGTTCGCGCTCGTACATCCCCAACATGAACGACCCCGAGATCGAGGGCCGGCTTATCCGCGCGCAGGAAATCAGCCGGTACGTCGAACACGGCATGCTGGACGCGGGCGTAACGGGGTACGACTGGATTCTCGAGAACGGGTCGGATGTCGTTGAAATCGCCGACCTGATTTACGCCAAGCAGGGGCTGCGCCCCGTCCGATGGGTTCTCGCCGTCCCGAACGATTCGCCCATCCAGAGCGTGAAGGACCTCAAGGGCAAGCGCATCGCCACGGAGGCGGTCGGCCTGACGAAGAGGTACCTGCGCAAGAACAAGGTGAATGCCAAGGTGGAATTCTCCTGGGGCGCCACCGAGGTGAAAGCCCCGGAACTTGTCGACGCCATCGTGGAGATTACCGAGACCGGCTCGTCGCTCCGCGCCAACAATCTCCGCATCGTGGATACGATTCTTGAATCGACCACCAAGCTCATCGCCAACAAGAAGGCGTGGAAGGATCCGTGGAAGCGCACGAAGATCAGCCAGCTCTCCATCCTGCTGACCGGCGCGCTGGCCGCGGAGACAAAGGTGCTGATCAAGATGAACGTGGACACCCAGCGGCTGAAGAAGGTGCTCGCCATCCTTCCCGCCCTGCACGCTCCGACGATCAACAGACTGAGTTCCGATGGATGGCATTCGATCGAATCCGTGGTGGATGAAAAAGTGGTTCGTGAAATCATTCCGCAGTTGAAGTCTGTGGGCGCAACAGGTATTATTGAGATCGGCCTGAACAAAGTGGTTCCGTAATGGACAACCCAAAAGGAGAAGCCATGGCGACAAAGAAGAAAAGCGCAAAGAAGATAGCGAAGAAAAAGAGCACGAAAAAAGTGTGCGCCGGCCAGAAGAAGAAAGCTACGAAGAAGGCGAAGAAGAAGTAGTCGTCAGGCTGTTCCATGCCCGGCTTGCCCGGTCATGGATTCCGCCCGAGCAAGGGTGCTTGCTATGCGGGGCGGTATTTTTTGTTCAGGCTTACCGCCCCGCCCTGTATGCCCCCACGATCAACAGACTGAGTTCCGATGGCTGGTGTTTGATCGAGTCCGTGGTGAATGAAGAGAGGGTCCGCGAAATCATCCTGCCGTTGAAGTCCGTGGGCGCGGAAGGGAGTATCGAGATCGGTCCGAACAAGGTGGTTCCGTAACGGTCAACCAAAAGGAGAAGCCATGGGTACGACAAAGAAGAAGAGCGCAAAGAAGGTCGCGAAGAAAAAGTGCACGAAGAAAGCGTGCGCCGGCCAGAAGAAGAAAACGACAAAGAAGACGAAGAAGTAGTCGTCGTAAAGGGGTCCGCGAAATCATCCCGCCATTGAAGTCCGTGGGCGCGGAAGGGATCATCGGACTCGGTCTGAACAAAGCGGCTCCGTAACGGTCAACCCAAAAGGAGAAGCCATGGGTACGACAAAGAAGAAAAGCGCAAAGAAGATAGCGAAGAAAAAATGCGCGAAGACAGCGTGCGCCGGCCGGAAGAAGACGACGAAGAAGAAAAAGAAGTAGTCGTCAGGCTGCTCCATGCCCGGCTTGCCCGGCCATGGATTCCGCACGAGTTCGACGAACCCGAGTGAGGTTGCTTGCAATGCGGGGCGGGTTTGTTTCATTCGCTTTTTTCGTCCCGCCTTGCATGCCCTCATAATCAACAGACTGAGTTCCGATGGCTGGTATTCGGTCGAGTCCGTGCCGGATGAAAAAAGGGGTCCGCGAAATCATCCCGCCATTGAAGTCCGTGGGCGCGGAAGGGATCATCGAAATCGGTCTGAACAAAGCGGCTCCATAAATGTCAGTCAACAGGAGAGGCCATGGGTTCGGTAAAGAAAAAACGCCGGAAGAAGATGGCGAAGCACAAGAGACGTAAAAAACTGCGCGCCAGCCGGCATAAGAATAAGTAGTCAGGCTGTTCCGTCCGGCTTGTCCGGTCATGGATTCCACACGAGTTCGACGAACCCGAGCGAGGTTGTTTGCTATGCGGGGCGGTTTTGTTTTGTCTACGCTTGCCGCGGCTGTGGTGTTCTGCGCCGCCGTCGGCTGTCGAACGTCTGCGCCATCGGCGCCCTCTGCGGGCATCCCGGAAATCGTGCCGGACCTCGATGCGGCCGGAAGCGCCCGCGCGGACGCGCTCGCACGGTACGGACAGGGATTGGTCGATGAGTACAACGACAACTCTTCCGGGGCGCTCAGCAACTTCCAGCAAGCCGCCCTCCTGGATCCCGACAACGAAGAGCTGAACCTGCGCGTGGCGCTCGGCCTGCTGCAGCAGCAGAAGAAAGACGAGGCGATCGCTCTCGTCGAGTCCTTCGCGAAGGAGCATCCCGACGCGGAGAAGTCCCATCTCTTCCTCGCCCTCGTGTACCGCGCCTCCGAGCAATACGACCAGGTCGAACGAATCTACCGCAAGATGATCAAGCGCGCTCCGCGCAACCCGGGATTCTATATCGAGCTGGCCTCGCTCTACATCAAGCAGGGCAACGACAAAGCGGCCGCCGAACTCCTGGAATCCGCCGCCGGGAAAGTGCCCGATCCCCTGGACATTCTGCGGCTGCTGGGCGGAATCTACATGAAACAGTCCGCGGACTCCACGCCGGGAAAGGATACTCGGAAAAGCCGGGATGCCGCCATCCGCACGTTTGAGCAGGTTTTGGCCGCGCGGACCAACGATCTTTCAATTCTGTTCCATCTGGGTGTCCTGCACATTCAGGGCGGGCGCCTTGAAAAGGCTCTCGAATTCTACTCGCGGATCGAAGAACTGAATCCCGACAACCTCCAGATCCGCCAGCGTCTGGCCATGACCTTCGCGGAACCGGAAGACACGAGCCCGGCTATTGCCGCCCTGACCGAATTGGCGGCAGAGAAACCCGGCAACCCGCGCATTCACTACTACCTGGGAGAACTCTACGGAGGAAATGGCGACGTCACCAATGCGCTGCTCCAGTTCGCCCGGGCCGCCGAACACAGTCCTGCCGATCCCGCTCCATTCATCAAACAAGCCATTCTCCAGGCGGAGAACAACCCCGACGCGGCCAAGGCGGCGCTGGCCGAAGGGTTGGCGAAACTGCCGGGGAATCCGCGCCTGACCGAGATGATGGGCTACGTTTACTTCAGCGAGAAGGACTACGAGAAAGCGGTCGAGCACTTCGCCCAAGCGGTCGAGAGCGCGGAGAAAAGAACTCCGGACGCCGTGAATCCGACGCTGTACTACAACTACGCCGTCGCCTGCCTGATGGCGGAGCGGATTCCGCAGGCGGCCTCCCTGCTGGGCAAGGCCATGGAGATGAACCCCGCGTACCTGGACGCTTTCCTGCAGTACTCCTTCCGCCAGACCGACGACCGCGGCATCAAGCAGTCCATTGCCATCCTCGAAGAAGTCGGCCGCGCGAAGCAGAACGAACCGAGTGTCTACGTGTACCTGGGAATCCTGAACAGCTATCTGAAAACCTTCAAGGCCGCGATCGCCGCGTTCGAAAAAGCGGAGAGCCTGGTCGGCGATTCTCCGCAGCAGAACGAGATCATGGACGCTTCGTTTTACTTCTGGTATGCCGCCGCCCTGGAACGGGACGGCCGGTTCGACAAGGCCGAGAAGCTGTTCATGAAATGCCTCGAACTCGACCCCCAGCACGCCGAAGCCCTCAACTACCTGGCCTACATGTGGGCGGAGAAAGGCATCAAGCTGGACCAGGCCTTCAAGTACGTCACGAAGGCCTTGAAGCTCAACCCGAAGAGCGGCGCGTTCCTCGACACGCTCGGATGGATTTACTACATGAACGAGCAGTACAAGGAGGCGCTGGAACAGGTCAATCACGCCTCAGAGATCATCCCGGACGACCCCACGATCCTCGACCACCTTGGCGACATCTTCTACAAGCTCGGCGACGAAAAGCAGGCGGTTCCCTACTGGGAAAAATCCTTCGTTCTCGATCCCGAGAATGGAAAGGTGGCGGAGAAACTCACCCGACACGGAGTCGATCTGGAACCTCTGCTCAAGCAGGCGGAAGAAATGAAGGCCGGCCGGGAACACGGCGGGAAGGCGAATTCCACGGCCGCGACGAACGTTCCCGCTCTCCTGATGTCGCCCCTGCCCGTCATTGAAACCGACGAACCCTCGTCTGAGATCGAATCGGTCGAATAGCGGCGGGCAACACAGGGTCCCTCAAAGGAAGACTCCGCCTTGTCCGGCTGCGCGCCTATGAACTCATTCTGAAGGCCGGCCGCGAAGGACGATGGTTCCCGACGCATCATGCGATGATCCGGCGTCGAATGTTCGCTTCGCTCCCTTAATGTCCGGCGTTTTCTTCCGCACTCAGCCCCGCTGTTCTATCGGGACAAACGGGATGTGATCGGCGCCCATGTAGAGCTGGCGCGGACGCCAGATCTTCTGTTCGGGGTCCCGCTTGAGCTCCTGCCACTGGGCGATCCAGCCCGGCAGCCGTCCGATGGCGAACAGCACGGTGTACATGTCCGTCGGGAACCCCATGGCCCGGTACGTGATGCCGGTGTAGAAGTCCACGTTCGGGTACAACTTCCGCTCCACGAAATACGAATCCGCCAGGGCCTTCTCCTCGAGTTTCATCGCAATCTCGAGCAGGGGGTCGTTGACGCCCAGCTTCCCGAGCATCTCGGTGCAGATCGCCTTCGCGATCTTCGCGCGCGGATCGTAGGTTTTGTAAATCCGGTGTCCAAAGCCCATGAGCCGGAGGGGATCCGTCTTGTCCTTCGCCCGTTCGATCACCTTGTCCACATTTCCGCCCTCGCGGTAAATCTGTTCCAGCATCTCGATCACTTCCTGGTTGGCCCCCCCGTGGAGCGAACCCCACAGCGCGCAGATCCCCGCCGCGATGCTGGCGTACAGGTTCGCCGCCGCGCTGCCGACGAGCCGGACCGTGGACGTGCTGCAGTTCTGGTCGTGATCCGCGTGCAGGATCAGGAGCTTGTTCATCGCCCGGACGAGAACCGGATCGATCGGGTAGTCCGTCACCGGCGACGAGAACATCATGTTCAGGAAGTTCGCGCAGTAGCTCAGCTTGTTGCTGGGATAAACGAACGGCTCGCCGATCGACTTCTTGTAGGAAAACGCGGCAATCGTCCGCAGCTTGGAGAGCAGGCGCGTCGCGGTGATGTTGAACTCCTCGGCCTCGGACCTCTTCAACTCGGGGTAGAAGCTCGATAGCGACACCACCATGGCGGACAGCACGGCCATCGGGTGCGAACCCTCGGGATAGCCCGAGAAGAATGTCCGCATGTCCTCGTGAATCATCGAGTGCCGGTTCAGCAGGGCGGAGAACTTTTCCAACTCCGTCCTCTGCGGAAGCCGGCCGTGAATGAGCAGGTAGCTGACCTCCACGAACGTGCAGTTCTCGGTGATATCCTCGACGGAAAATCCACGGTAAAGCAACCGGCCCCGCTCGCCGTCCACATGGCTCACGGAACTCCGGCACGAGGCGGTATTGGCAAACCCGGGATCGTAGGTGACCAGGCCCGTGTCCCGCCGCAACGTGCGGATATCAATCCCCTTCTGCCCCTGGTTGTCCGATCGAACGGGAAGAGAGATCTTCTTTCCGTCGAAAATCAGGTCCGCCGTTTCAGGATTCTTGTTCTCAGCCATGGTCGTTCTCCCGTTCGCTCAATATCCTTGGATTCATAACCGCATCCGCGCCGCGAACCAATACAAAAAGAGCCCGGCCATTATCATGGCCGGGCTCTTTGAAGATGTCGGAATCTATGCCTTCACAATCTTTCCGGCCTTGATGCACGATGTGCAGACCCTGCGAGTCTGCGTTCCGCCGTTCACGCGGACGCGGACGCGCTGGAGGTTCGGGAGGAACCGGCGGGCGCTGATTCCCGTCGTATGCAGACCCACCCCGCCCTTTTTCTTCGAAAGACCATGACGAATAATCCGGTTTCCTGACCGTACTCCCTTGCCGCACGTATCACATACCTTCGACATTTTTTGCTCCTTACAAAAGCTTGCGCACTATAGGGGACGCCGTGAGGCGACGCAAGATAAAAACACCCCCCCCAGGGCGGAATGACGAAGAAATGACCGATTGTTCGTCATTCGGGTTTAGTCATTCATTCGGCATTCCCCGCCGCAGGGCGGAAGTCCTGCACCTTCAGTTGCAGGCTCTCGCGTCCCCGGTACGAGTTTTTATCCAGATGAAAAGCGATGTCGATCCATCCCGCCGGAACCGCCTGTTGACCCAGACCAAAGGCAATGGCATCCCACTGCGATGCGCCGGCCTCCACCAGCATCTTCAAATGCTTCTCCTTGAGGACCCGCGGCTCCCCGACCACCCGGACGTTGCGGGCGCCCCAGACCGGGGTCGTATTGCCCAAGCCGAACGGGCGCATACGGTCCAGCCCTTCCAGCAAACGGTCGTCCGCATCATGGAGATCGATCCACGCATCGATCTTCTGGACCGGCCGCAGATCGACCCCCGCCAGCGCCTGGGTCGCCACCTCGTTGAACCTGGTTTTAAAGGACTCGATCTTCGCCGTCCGGACCTCCAGGCCGGCGGCCATCGCATGACCGCCGAAACGCGTCAACAGATCGGAACACTCGGCCAGACGCTCGACCATGTTGAACTCCTCGATGCTCCGGCAGGAACCGCGTCCCTCTTCGGTCTCGTCGAGCGCAATCACGACGGTCGGCCGGCGGTAGATCCGGCAAATACGCGAAGCGACGATCCCGATGACGCCCGGATGCCAGCCCTGCCGCGCGAGCACGAGCCCGAAGTCCTTCTTCGGATCAAACACGGCCTCAAGCTCCTGGACGGCTTCTTCGACGATCCGCTTTTCGACCTCCTGCCTCTCCCGGTTGGACGCATCCAGGCGCGCGGCCATATCGCGGGCCTGCCGCGGATCGCCGGTCAGAAGAAGGTCGAGCGCCGCCTGCGCATCGCCCAACCGGCCCGCCGCATTCAGCCGTGGGCCGATCAGGAATCCGACGTGGTAGGCGTCGAGCCTGGACTCGATTCCGGCGACTTCGATCAGGGCCTTGAGCCCGACCATGTTCGTCCTGTTGAGCCGGTCCAGGCCATGCCGGACCAGGATGCGGTTCTCGGCTTTCAACGGCACAACGTCCGCGATGGTCCCCACCCCCACCAGGTCAAGATACTCGCGCAGGTCAACGGCCGCGGCGCGCGGCTTTCCGTCCTGCCGGCCGCGCTTCAGCAGGGCGTGGCACAGCTTGAACGCCACACCCACGCCGGCCAGGTGCCTGGACGCTTCGTCCGATCCGAGCTTGGGATTCACAACGGCAAACGCCGGCGCGACGCTCCCCGACGGCTCATGGTGATCCGTCACGACGACATCCACGCCGTCTCGCCCGGCGCGCTTCACGGAGTCCACCGCGCCCGTCCCGCAATCCACGGTGATCACCAACGCGGGCTGAAGCTCCGTCATGCAGCGCTCCAGCGTCTCCGGCGCAAGGCCATACCCGTCGTCCATGCGATGCGGAAGGAACGGCCGGGCCGCGGCGCCCAGGCGATTGAGGACCCGGATCATGAGGGCCGTGCTCGTGATCCCGTCCACGTCGTAGTCGCCGAACACCACGATCGGCTGTTTCTCATCGATCGCCTTCCAGATCCGGTCCACGGCCTTGCGCATGCCGGGCAGGAGGAACGGATCCGCGATATCGCTCAAACGCGGATTAAGGAAGCGATCGGCGGACTCCGCATCGGAGAAACCGCGGGCCACGAGGAGCGAGGCCAGCGGCGGGGCGATTCGCAACTCGCGGACAAGACGGCCCGCGAGGACATCGTCTCCGCGGGCCGTTTTCCAGACCTTGGACATGCGCGGCGAGGGTTACTTACGGGCCGCCAGTATTTTATCCGGATGCCACAGCATGGCCACCGGGGTGGCGATGTAGATCGTGGAGAACACGCCCGAGATCATGCCGATGAACAGCATGAGCGCGAAGTCGTTGATCGCGCCGCCGCCGAAGATCAGCAGGGCCGTCACGCTCATGAGCGCGGTGAACGAGGTGAGCAGCGTACGGCCGAGACATTCGTTGATGCCCTGGTTGCAGATATCGTAGAACGACTTGCCGCGATACAGCTTCACGTTCTCGCGGATCCGGTCGAAGATCACGATCGTGTCGTTCACCGAGAAACCGATGATCGTCAGAACCGCCGCGATGCTGTTGACCGTGAGTTGCCGGCCGAAGAGGCAGTAGACCACCACGCAGATGATCGCATCGTACAGCAGCGCGACCACCGCGCCCATGGCAAAGCCGAACTCGAAGCGCCACGCGATGTAGATGATCATGCCGATGAGCGAAACCGCGATGGCGAGGATCCCTTTCTTCTGAAGTTCCTTGCCGACCTGGGGCCCCACGCTGTCCTGCTTCGTCACCGTGTAGCCGGGGAACGCTTCCTGGATGGCTTTGACGGCCTTCTCGCCCTCATCGAAGCCGACCTTGATTTCCATGTTTTCCCCCGACACATCGGCGATATTGAGCTTCTGGTACTGAATGCTCGCGTCCTTGACGCCCGCGGAGGCCAGCGTGTCACGAATATTCTCCACCGGCTGCTTCTCCGCGAACTCGAACACCGCCGTCACACCGCCCGTGAAATCCACGCCCAGGTTCTCCTTGCCGCGCAGGACGAACAGCACGCTGGACACCACAAGCACGATCAGGGCGAACCCGATCGCCACATGGCGCGCCTTGATGAAATCGATCCGGGTCTCGCGCACCCACTGGGACATCTTCACCTGCTGGATGTTGGTGTACTTCACCAGCAGTTCAAAGACCATCCGCGTGACCACGATGGCCGTGTACAGGCTCACGATGATCCCGGCGGAAAGCGTAACCGCATAGCCGCGGACGGGGCCGGAACCGAGCCAGAACATGATCGCCCCCGCGAGAATGGTGGTCAGGTTGGAGTCGAAGATCGCGCTGAAGGCCTTGTCATAGCCGGCGGCCACGACCGTTCCGAACTTCTTGCCCAGTTTCTGCTCCTCGCGCATGCGCTCGTAAATCAGCACGTTCGCATCCACGGCCATGCCGATCGTCAGCACGATACCGGCGATCCCCGGCAGCGTCAGCGTCGGAAGGCCGATTCCGCCCCCGCCGAGTCCGCTGTTGTCGAGCAGGCTGAAGAGCCCGGACACGGCGATCATGCCGAGCGGAAGCAGGACCAGGTTCATCACCAGCGCGAGATTGGCCACGAGGCCGCACAGCCGGTAATAAGCGATCATGAACACCATGATCGCGATGCAGCCGTACAGCGCCGCTTTCTTGCCGCTGGCGACCGAGTCCGCGCCGAGCGTCGGGTCCACGCTGCGCTCCTCGATCACCTTCACGGGGGCCGGCAACGAACCGGCGCGAAGAACGATCGCCAGGTCCTGCGCCTCCTTCAGCGTAAAGGATCCTTCGATGATCGCGTTGCCGCCCAGGATGGCCGTCTTGATAAACGGGGCGGAATACAGGGTGCCGTCGAGGACGATCGCCAGGTAGCGGCGGCCATCGGGGCTTGGATTCTTGGCGCCGCCCGGCGCGTAGTCGGAGGTCAGCGTGCTGAACCGGCGCGCGCCCTTGGCGTCAAAGCTCAGATTGACGATCGGCTGGCCGAACTGCTGGTAATCGACGCCGGCGTTCTTCAGCGATTCGCCCGTCAATTCGCGGCGGCGGCTCACGTAGTACGGCTCGTAAAGGGTCTGGTCGTTCTTCACTTCCTTCGCGAGCAGGAACTCGTAGCCCGGCGGCGCATGGAAGGTCTTCAGGCGGTTCCGGATATCCGTCTCGGTCATTCCCGCCGGGTCCTTGGAGGTGTCGCGCTTGAGGTAGTTGCGCGTGCGGTATCCGCCGTTCGGCATCGTGTCGTCGACGGAAACCATCCTGTATCCGTCCGGCGCTTCGCCCTTCTCGAACAACTCCGACACCAGTTCGTCGTTCTTCGGATGGACCATGCGGAATTCGAGGAAGGCGGCGCTTTGCAGGTTCTTGATCGCGCGCTCGCGGTCCTCCGTCTTCAGGCCCGGGATCTGCACGATGATGCGGTTGTTGCGCGGCTCGGGGTAAATGATCGGCTCGGAGATGCCCATCGTGTCCACGCGGTTGCGGATGACTTCCAGCGCGCGCGACTGCGCGTCCTTCAGCGCGTTGGGTTCGAGCGTCGAGGTATCGACTTCGAGCGTGAAGCTCGTGCCGCCCCGCAGATCGAGACCCAGCTTGAGCTTGCCCGACCGGACCACGTTGCCGTCGGCGTCCAGCTTGTCGAACGGAGGATACACGATCACCAGCGACCACGCGGTCACCAGCAGGAGAATCAGCCACTTCCAGATTGAGTTCTTGTCCATGTTCTGCCTGTCCTTTGTTTGAAAGCTACTTCTTCGCGCCCGACTCCTCCGGGCTCTGCCCCTTGTCGAGGACCTGCGTCACGGCCCCTCGGGCAACCTCGATCTTCACGTTGTCGGCGATCTTGATGATGAAGGTCTTCTCCTTGACGTTCGTCACGATGCCGATGATCCCGCCGCTGAAGGCCACGCGGTCGTCGCTCTTGATGTTCTCCAGCAGTTTGCGCCGCTCGCGCTCGCGGTTCTGCTGGGGCTTGATGAGCATGAAGTAGAAAATCACGAGCATGATGCCCAGCCAGCCGAACATAAACAGGGGCGACTGCTGTTGCTCGCCGCCCGGGGCCGGTGCCATCGCCAGAAAAGTCATCAGTGTTGTCATCAGATCCTTATTCCTTGTAGTTGCTCAAGAACTCATCCTTGTATTGACCGAACCGCCCCTCTTCGATGGCGGCCCGCATCTCCAGCTCGAACTCCCGATACCTGTGCAGGTTGTGGATCGTCAGCAGCCGGATGCCGAGAATCTCGTTCACGTTCATCAGGTGGCGCACATACGCCCGGCTGAACTGCCGGCAGGCCGCGCACCCGCATCCTTCCTCGATCGGGCGTGTGTCCCGGCTGTAGAGACTCGCCTTCACCGGGTATTTCCCCGTCCGCGTGAACGCCGTCCCGTGCCTGGCCAGCCGGGTCGGGATCACGCAGTCGAACATGTCCACGCCGCGCGCGACCGCCTCGACCATGTGCCGCATCGACCCGACGCCCATGAGGTAGCGCGGCTTGTCCGCCGGCAAATGCCCGATGCTGTCGTCAATGCCCCGCAGGATCAACTCGTGCGGTTCGCCCACGCTCACCCCCCCGATCGCGTAGCCGTCGAACCCGATTTCCACCAACCGGTTCGCGGACCGCTCCCGAAGGTCCGGATACGTGCTGCCCTGCACAATTCCAAAGACCCACTGCCCGTCAGCACGCGGCTGCCGAGCACAACGAGCCGCCCATGCTAGGGTCCGATCCAAGGCTTTGCAAGCGTAATCACGGTCGCACGGGTACGGCACGCACTCGTCGAAAACCATGGCAATATCGGATCCCAGCCGGCGCTGGATGTCCATTGCCGACTCGGGCCCCAGGAAGAGCCGGGCCCCATCGAAATGCGACTGGAATTCGACCCCTTCGTCGGTGATTTTGTTGAGCTTCGCGAGACTGAAAACCTGGTAGCCGCCGCTGTCCGTCAGGATCGCCCGGTTCCAGCCCATGAACGTGTGCAGGCCGCCGCACTTCTCGACAATCTCGACCCCCGGCCGGACGTTCAGGTGGTAGGTGTTGCTGAGAACAATTTGCGTGCCCAACGCTTCGAGTTCCTCGGGCAACACCGCTTTGACCGTCGCCTGCGTTCCGACCGGCATGAACACCGGCGTGTCCACCGGCCCGTGCGCCGTCATCAACCGCCCGCGCCGCGCGCCGGTCGAGGGGTCGGTCTTCAGCACTTTGAACTGGCCAACAGGGGGCATAGACACTCGAGGCGTTTCACGTTTTCCGTCTGAGGCGGACCCGCCTCCGGCGGGCGAGTTACCCGTTTCAATCCGCAAGGAGATCCTCCGCAAAATGGCACGCGCTCCAGCGGTTGGGCGCCGCTTCGCGCAGCGCCGGCACGTCCCTGCCGCACCGGGCGCTCGCGCGATGACAGCGCGTATGAAACGGACAGCCCGGCGTCTTCTGCGTCGCCGAGGGAATGTCGCCTTTCAGGACAATTCTTCCCGACCGCCCTTTCCGCGCCTTCAGCCCGCGATCCACGTCCGGAACGGCGGACAGCAGCGCCTCCGTGTACGGGTGCGCCGCGCGCGCGTACAGAGCGCCCGACGGAGCGGACTCAACCACCTTGCCGAGGTACATTACCACGATCCGGTCGCTGACGTATCGCACCACCGCCAGGTCGTGCGCGATAAAAAGGTAGGACAGATTCATCGCCTGCTTCAGGTCTTTCATCAGGTTCAAGATCTGGACCTGGACTGAAACGTCCAAGGCCGACACCGGTTCGTCGGCGACCAGCAGGGACGGGTTCACGGCCAACGCGCGGGCGATGCCGATGCGCTGCCGCTGGCCGCCGCTGAACTCGTGCGGGTAGCGGCGGAGGTACGCCGGGTCCAGACCGACCGCGCGGAAGAGTTCCGCCCCCCGCGCTTGCCGGGCCTCCGCGCTCCGCTCCCCGTGAACCCGCAGGACTTCCTCGAGGGCATGCCCCACGGACATCCGGGGATTCAGCGAGCCGAACGGGTCCTGGAAAATCATCTGCGCCTTGCGCCGGAAATCCTTCAGACCGGCGCCGGCCAGTTTCGCGACATCCGCGCCCTCGTAAAGAATGGTCCCCGAATTCAGCGGTTCGAGCCTCAAGATCGCACGCCCCAGCGTGCTCTTCCCGCAACCGCTCTCGCCCACCAGTCCCACGCTTTCGCCGGCCCCGATCGTCAGGTTGACGCCATCCACCGCGCGCAAAGGGCGGCGCTTCGTGCCGTAGTAAACGCGCACGTCGATCGCTTCCACCAAGCTGTTCGTTCGATTCATGATCTGTCGTCAGGGGTCTCCGGGCCTCGGCCGCTATCCATCCGCGGGTCAACTCCTCCAAAAATGGCACTTCACCGAGTGACTCGGCGCGGCCTCTTCAAACGCCGGCTCCTGTTCTCTGCAAATCGTCCGGCACTTCCCGCAGCGCGGATGGAACTTACAGCCGGACGGCAACCGCGCCGGGTTCGGAACCGTGCCGTCGATCCCCTTCAGGCGTCCGGCCGTTCCTTCCAGCCGGGGCACGGCCCCCAGCAATCCGATCGTGTACGGGTGCTTCGGGCGCGTCAGAACATCCTCCGTCGGCCCGGATTCCACGATCCGCCCCGCGTACATCACGTTGATCCAGCGCGCCACGTCCGCGACCAGCCCGAGGTTGTGCGTGATCAGCAGGACCGCCATGCCGAGCTGCTTCTGGAGCGACCTGAGCAGTTCCATGATCTGCGCCTGGATCGTCACATCCAGCGCGGTCGTCGGCTCGTCGGCGATCAGCAGGTTCGGGCTGCACGCCAGCGCCATCGCGATCATCGCGCGCTGCTGCATCCCGCCGCTGAGTTCGTTCGGATACGCGTCCATCCGGCGCTCCGGCTCCGGCAGGCCGACGAGATTCATCAGCCGGATCACCTCGTCGCGCACATTCACGTTCGCGCGATGCAGCCGGATCGCCTCGCCGATCTGATAGCCGACACGGAAGACCGGATTCAGCGATTCACCCGGCTCCTGGAACACATAGGAAATTTCCTTGCCGCGCAATTCCCGCAACGCGGCCTCGTCCATCCGCAGGACATCCCGCCCCTCGTAGAGAATGCGCCCGCCCTCGTAGAAGCCCGGCGGCTGCGGCACCAGCCGCGCCAGCGAAAGCGCCGTCACGCTTTTGCCGCACCCGCTCTCGCCCACCAGCGCGACCGTCTCGCCCTTGCGGACCGCGAAACTGACGCCGTCCACGGCCCGGACCATCCCCCGCTTCGCCTTGAAGCTGGTCCGCAAGTCCTGCACGTCCAGTAGAATACCGTTTGGTTCGGTCATCAGATTCCTCAAGTCACGGCGTATTAGTAGACGCGCCCTCCGGACCTCGTCCACCATAAAAAGAAACGAGCGTCACGGTTTTCCTCACCGATTTCGACGATTCTTCCAACCCTTGGAAAAACAGTTCCACATTTTTCCAAGGCTTGGAAACTTTTCCGCCAGGTGCGGACCGAACACGAGCAGGCCGATCACGACGGCGCCGATGGCGGAGATCAGGACGGCGCCCGCGGCGACATCCTCCGCCTTGATTCATGCGGGCTGCTGCTGGGACAGGCAATGCACGCTGCCGTTGCCGAGGACAAGGTCCACCGCGTGAATGCCGACCACGGGACGATCGGTGAACAGCTCCGAAAGAATACCGAGCGCGATGCGGTCGTTCGGGTCGTTGAAGGTGGGCACGAGCACCGCGGCGTTGCAGATGTAGAAATTCGCGTAACTGGCCGGCAGGCGGCGCCCGCCGAAGGTGAGCGGCCCCGGCATCGGCAGCGGCACGACTTTGAGCTTCGTGCCGTCCTCCAACCGCATCCCCTGGAGGCGCTCCCGGTTTTCCGCCAACGCCCGGTAGTTGACGTCCCGCCGATTGTCCTCCTGCGCCAACACGACCGTTGTCGGATCGACAAACCGGCACACATCGTCCACGTGGCCGTTCGTATCATCGCCCTCGATCCCCTTCCCCAGCCACAACACGTTGGTAGCGCCGAGCGAGTCCTTCAAGGCGGCTTCGATCTGCGCGCGCGTGAGACCCGGGTTCCGCGCCTGGACTTCCGTGTCCAACAGGCACTGCTCGGTGGTGATCAGCGTTCCGCGTCCGTTGACGTCGATGCTGCCGCCCTCGAGAATGAAATCGCGGCCGTCGGAGCGCGCGTGGAACAGGCGCGCTTTCAGGCGACGCGCAGCGCGCGCGGGAATGGCGTAATCCTTTTCCCAGTCGGGATGCAACGCCCACGCATTGAAATGGAAATGGACCACGGCGATCTCGCTCTTTCCCCGTGTCCGCCGCTTGACGAAGATCGGCCCGCTGTCGCGCATCCAGCTCCGGTTCGTCGGCACGTTCAGGATTTCCACGCGCGCCATGTTCACGCCGACCTTGTCCAGGATGCGGCCCGCCCGATTGCCCTGGCGCGCGGAGTTGACGAGCAAACGGACGGTCTCGCCCCGCGTGATCTTGCGGATCATCTCCCCGTAGGCCCACTCGACCGGCTCTATCTTGCCGGGCCAGTCATGGATGTTGTGCGGCCACGCAAACCACGTGGCTTCGTGTTTCCGCCATTCGGCCGGCATCCGGAATCCGAGCGAAAAAGGAGATCGTTGCGCGGTTCTCATGATTCTTATCCGTCCCGTTCCTGATCCAGAAACCGGCAGGCGATTCCTTCATAGGCGTCGATCCGCCGGTCCCGCAGGAACGGCCAATGGCGCCGGACATCCTCGATCCGGTCGAGATCCACCGTCCCGTACAGGATCCTCTCTTCAGACTCCGAAGCCCCGGCCAAAATCACGCCCTGCGGATCCGCGAGGAAGGAGTGGCCCCAGAATTCGATCCCTTCACCGGCCCCTTCGCCCCGTTCGAAGCCCACACGGTTGACGGCGGCGACGTACACCCCGTTGGCGATCGCATGGCCGCGCTGGACGGTCTGCCACGCGTCGAGCTGCGCCGCGCCGTTCGTGTTTTTTTCGCGCGGGTGCCAGCCGATCGCCGTCGGGTAGAACAGGATGTCCGCGCCCCGGAGCGCGGCAATTCGCGCGGCCTCCGGATACCACTGGTCCCAGCAGATCAGAACCCCGACGCGACCAACCTGCGTATCGACCGCCTTGAAACCCAGATCGCCGGGCGCGAAGTAGTATTTTTCATAATAGCCGGGGTCGTCGGGAATGTGCATTTTCCGGTAAACGCCCGCCACCGTTCCGTCCGCATCGATCACCGCGACGCTGTTGTGATACAGGCCCGCGGCGCGCCGTTCAAACACGGGCGCGATGACCGCCAGCCCGAGCCGGGCGGCCAGCTTGCCGATGTGGTCCGTGGACGGACCCGGGATCGGCTCGGCCAAGTCGAACAACGCGGGGTTCTCCTGCTGGCAGAAATACGGAGACCGGAACAGTTCAGGGAGGCACGCCATCGCGGCGCCGTCCGCCGCGGATTCCTCGAGCCGCGCCGAGGCCTTCGCGAGGTTCGCCTCGGGATCGGACGACATCGACATCTGGATCAATGCGACTTTGAATTCTCGTTTCATGCCTGGGCCGTAACCTGCGTCAAGCTGAAGTGTTTGTCAAGCGAGCCGCGGATTCGTATGCGGGCGTATTTACACTTTCTAGCGCGCGACTTATCTAATAAGATGTTTCGGGATGAGAATGGAGCACGGGCAACACGTGTTATTCATGAAGCGGACAGCGCACAAACAATCCATGGTCTTGATGATCGCCGGCGCGGTCCTGGCTGTCACGGCTTCCCGGGGCGCGATTTCCCCCGAACCGCCGCCCAACGTTCCGCTGCCTCCGCCTCTGATGACAACCGCTTTCGTGCGGGTCACGGTGCCCTGGATCGCCGTCCCCATCCAGAGCCCCCCGGTAACCTGCGAGGTGGGCAGCCACGTGATGTTGATCCAGGAAAACGACGACTTCTTCATCACGATGTGCAGCAACCGGCATGCAGGGACCTTCCTGGCCGCCTTCCCCGCCAACACGCGGGCGGGCCGTCCGGCCTGGACCACGCCTGAGGAGAAGGTCTTCTTCGCGTACCGGACCACGTCGTGCCGCGGAACGTTGTACTTCAAACAGGGCGACGAACTGCCCGTGGACGCCCAGACGCGCAACGGGTACAAGGTCCGGCTGGAACGGTTCGGGCATGCCTTTCTTCTGTATCTGTCCCGAACCAATTCGGGCGTCGAGTTTTTTGCCGCCCCTCCGCCGCCAACCCCCGCACAGGTCGCCCATATCAAAGCCGGTCAGAAGGCGGCGACGACAGCGGTCCCCAAAACGCCAACCTCATCTTCGCCAAAGTTGTCTGCCGACTCACCTCCGCGCCCACCCCCCGTGAAGAGGTACATCGTCACTCCCGTGGGCCCCTCCACGAATGTATACACCATCGAGTTGTTGCCGCCCGACGTTTCGACCTCCACCACGGCAAAGGCGGATGGCAGTCTTATCACGCGCCTGTTCTCGAAGACCGAAAAGCCCGCCGTGGCCGCTTCTGAAAAACCGGCCCCCCCCAGGTCAACCGAAACGCCGGCCGAAAAGCCCGAGCCGGCTCAAAAGGAAGCGCCTGCGCTCGCCGACAAGGGGCCGGAGCCGCCGCCGACTCCGAAGACAGACATCAAGACGCTCTTCTCGATGTACAAAATACCGGTGCTGGCCGGGGCCTCTCTCCTCGTCCTCGTGGGTGCCCTTCTGTTGAAACGCCGGGAAAAGAACGCCCGGCCGGAAACGGAAGGGAAGACGCCCGGCGACACCGTGACGGCAGGGGCCACCTCTACGTCCACCACCCCGGGTACGCTCAACGATTTCTCGGGGTCCATCGCCTCCATGTCACTCGGCTCGGTGACGCAGTTCCTGAATTCGGACAAGGAAACGGGCACGCTCGTCATCAGGGACAAGGACAACGCGGAACTGGGAACGCTGATCTTCATCAAAGGCGAGATTGTCGACGCCCGCTCCCCCAAGAATCGGGGGCTGGACGCTCTGTACGAGGTGTTGAGACACAAGGAAGGGTTCTTCTCCTTCCTGCGTGAGGAACCCACGAACGTGGAGAAAACGATTACGCAAGGCACGATCTCGCTGCTGCTGGAGGCCCACAGAATCATGGACGAGGAAGTGTCGCCGACGTCCCCGTCACCGCCCCTCCCTCCCGCAGCCGCCCCCAAACCGCGGCTCGCGGCCCCGAAGCCGGTCACCAAGCTTAAGCTCCACGGTAACCGCTGAACCGGCGGCCAAGAGCCACGCCCAGTCCGACAACAATCTGGATATGGCGGCGCGACAGTCCCTTGGGATTGTGGACCGCGACGAAGCAGATATCCTCGCTCTCCACAAACGTGAAGGAGTGCCCCTCATGGAAGACCGTCACGGAGTACGTCTCGGTCGAACTGATGTGCCGCATGTAATGTTTGACCTTCTTGAGGATCTGCGGCGCCATCGCCTGGACGCGCTCGGGCGATTCGACACGCCAGCTCGTGGCCAGCAGATCGCCGTCGCGGTGCAGAATGATGCATCCCTCGAATCCCGCAATCTGCCTGAACTTCTCCGCGACATCCTCCAGGCGCGGATGCTTCCCGCTCCACCGGCCCAACAGTTCGTCCACCAAGGCCAGTTGGCCGTACTTCTCCTCGAGCCATGGCTGGCCGGTGATCCTCTCGTAAATCTTCTCGCCGATACCCGGAACACGGCCCAGATCGTAGAGTCCGAAGAAGGGGCCGTGCTCCTTCCGGTTCTCCACGATCCGGTGGGCCATCGCATCGCCGATTCCATCGATCACACGCGTCAACTCCTCGGCAGTAGCCTGGTTCAAATCCAACCCTCTTAAGAGAAGCTCGGGGACACCCGACAGGTTGGCGGGCGCGTGAATCGGCGCGGCAACCGGCGGCGGCTCCACTTTCGCTACGGGGGGTTGTGCCGGCGGCATGGCGACCGGCGCAGGCTTCTCCACTTTCGCCGCGGGCGGTTGCGGCGGCGGAGCCGCCGTGCTGCCGGCAACCAGATCCATCGGCATGAACTTCTTCGGGGCCGGACCGCCAAAAGCCACGGGCGCTTCGACCGGCGGAGCCGTGGGCGCAACGGGTTTGGGTGCAGGCGCAACCGGCGCAGGGGCAGCGGGCTTGGGCACCGGTGCGATTGGCGCTACCGGCGGGGGCGCGGGCTTGGACACCGTCGGTGTGGGAGCATCGGGTTTTGGCGCGGGCGCGATCGGTGCGGACGGCGGAGGCGCAGGCTTGGATACCGCCGGCGCGGGAGCATCGGGTTTTGGCGCGGGCGCGATCGGTGCGGACGGCGGAGGCGTGGGCTTGGACACCGCCGGTGTGGGAGCAACGGGTTTTGGCGCAGGCGCGGGCTTGGACGCAGCCTGCGCGGGAGCCGGTTCCGCGAGCTTGAACAAGTCGGGCAAATCATGAACGGCCGACTTCGTGGGCACTTCGGCGGTTCGTTTCTTCAATTCATCCGGCGGAATGGCCGCGACCACAATCGATAACGGCAAGGTGACAAGTTCTTCGGAATCCGCCTTGGCGCCGGCGGAGAGATACGTCTTGGGAACAGCCGCCAGCAATTTGTTCATCGGCAACTTGACGGAGCCTTTCGCAAGCTGTTCAAAGATCTCGTCCATTACGACATCCACCCTGGCATCCGGTGGAACCATCGCCGACTTGAATGTCGAGGGCAGCACGGCCTTCAACTCGGAGATCTTCAGGTTCAGCGTGACGGATTCCGCGGGCTTCGCAGTCGAAGCCGCGGGTTTTTCCGCCGCGGATGCCGATGCGGCTGCGGGCGCTGCCGGAGCGGCGGAGGGGCTGACCTTGAAGAGGTTCGGAAGTTCAGACGCGATCCGGTCCTGCCGGATGCTGCCGGTTCGCTTCTTCAACTCCGCCGGATCAACGGCGGCGACCACTGCGGCCAGCGGCAGCAGAACCTTCATCTCGCTCTTGGTTTCGGCGGGATTGGCGAGGTACTGCCGGGGAACACCGGCCAACAGGTAGCCCAGCGTTGTTTCGATCTTCCCCTTGGCCATCTGATCGAACAAATCCTCGATCACCACGTCCGCCTTCTCTCCCGATACCGCCTTGGCATCCACAAAGGAAGAGGGAACCACCTCGGCGATATCGCGAAGGCTCATGGCCACCGTCTGAAGGCGATCCGAAGACCCGGAGTCATCGGAAGGCGGCACCACCGAGGATTCGGCCATCAGAGTTTCGATCTGCTGAAGAGCCGCGACAATTTCCTCCAATTGCATCGGCTTTTCACGCGGCGGAGGGGGCGCGCTCACAGCGGTTTTTTGGGTGGAAGGCGCAGCAACCTGCGGCGGAGGCGCCGTCACGGGAGCCGCAGGAGCACGAGACTCCTTGGGGTCCTCTTTCTTCTCCGCGCGTCCTTTGAAGATGCTTCCAAACAGGGCCATTTTTCCCGCCTGAGAGAGGCTCACCGCCGCCGATTCGTCCGCCTCGCCGAACGACGCGCGAACCGGAACTGGAAGACGACTCTACCGACGGCTCAAAACCCGCTCATCTTTTTTACAACTTTATAATACAGATGTTTTACACAGTTGTGTAGTTTGTATATAGTTATTAAGACAGTATCGCTGCTCGGGTCCAAGGTAAGGATGGGTGCGTAATGTCTTTTATCAATTTTGCGCGCAAGGAAATCTCGTTCAAGATCGTCTACTATGGAACGGCCTTGGGCGGGAAGACGACAAACGTCGAACAGATTCACGCCGGTATTTCCCCTCAATCCCGAGGAGAACTGACCACGCTGTCCACCAAGCAGGACCGGACGCTGTTCTTCGACTTTCTCCCCTTGAAGTCGGAGATCATCAAGGGCTTTGTGTCCAAGTTCCAGATTTACACTGTGCCCGGCCAGGTGATCTACAACGAAACCCGCAAACTGGTCTTGAGAAACGTGGACGGCGTCGTTTTCGTGGCGGACTCCCAGTGGTCCAAGCAGGAGGAAAACGCCGCCAGCTTCGCCGACATGGAAGGCAACCTGAAGGACCAGGGCGATTCGCTCGACAGCATGCCGTACATCATCCAGTTCAACAAGCGCGACCTGCCGGATATCGCGCCCGCTCATTACATGAACTTCATGCTGAATCACCGTTCGGTGGCTGTGCCTTGTTTCGAGGCGGTGGCCGTTAAAGGGGTCGGGGTGCTGGAGTCGTTGAACATGATCGCGAAAATGGTCATCAGCAGTTTTATGCAGAAGAACAAGATGGAGAGCACCGAGTTGCCAAGCGACCTGGCCGTTTCCCAGAAAGGTGTATGACAATGTTCAGCGCTTTAAGCGAAGATGCCAGCCAGAACATCAACCAGGTTCTCAGGGAACTCCTGGAGCAGGTGGAAGCCGAGGCCGTCTTTTTTTGCGACCGGGGCGGCAACATCATCGCCAGCCAGTCCGTCAACCAGCAGGACAACGAGGAGAATGTCGCGGCGCTGGCCGCGGGATCGTTCTTCGCCACCCTCACCATGGCGAAACTCGTAGGCGAAACGGAATTCCAGAACATGCTCCACCAGGGCGAGAAGACCAGTATTTACATGGAAGGGCTGAAGGGCGACATGATCCTGGTGGTCATCTTCAGCAAGGATTCGAATCCCGGACTCGTGAAGCTCTACGCCAAAACGGCCTGCCAGCAGCTTGAACCGTTCAAGCTCTCGCTGGTCTACGACGAGAAGCAGATGCGGACCATCCCGCACATGGAAGTGAGCCCGGGCGCCGAGGCGTTCAAAGCCAACAAGCCTTCGCCAAAAAAGAACTGAGCCCGGGTCAACCCGCCGCGAGTTCCCTCATCCGTTTCAGCAGGCCGGCGGACGCCGCATGCGTGGAAGGCTCAAGTCGTTCCGGATGCCACTGGACCCCAAGCAGCGGTGCCCGCAATCCCGTCCCCTCGACGGCTTCAACAACCCCCTGCCTCGACAACGCCGCGATGCGCAATCCCGCACCGACGGACCCGGGATCGACAGCCTGATGATGCGCGCTGTTGACCTCGATGACCGGCTCGAAAACACCCGCCAGTTCCGTGCCGCTGACCAGGGCGATCGGATGAACGGCGTCCTTTCCGTTGGAGCGTTCGTGAGACTCGGCGGCGCCCGCGATCAACGGCACGTGCTGGATCAGCCGCCCGCCGAGCGCGACGTTCAGGATCTGAATCCCGCGGCAGACACCGAAAACCGCCTTCCCGCCGTCCATGAACCGACGAATGAGCCGACATTCCATTTCGTCGCGCGCGGGGTCGATCTCCTGCGTTTCAGGAGCGCGAATCGCGCCGTATCGCGCGGGGTCAACATCCCCCCCGCCCGTCAGCATCAAGGCGTTAAACGCGGAGAGATCGCCGGGCATGGAATCGGAAGGACGGATCACCGCGCTCTCGATGCCCGCGCCCGACAACCAGGCCAGGTAGCCTTTCGGATTCCCGCCGGCCGCACTGGTGACAAGCCATTTCATAATGAGACCTTGACGACGCGAACATCATGACAGAAATTGCGGATAACATGAATATTAAAACCGTGACGGTCGGCGCCTACGAAGAGAACTGCCATGTGATCTGGGACGAGCGGCTCAACGCCCTTGTCATCGATCCGGGCGCGAATCCGGAACGCATCGAGAAGGTCATCCAGGCCCACCGTCTGAAGGTGGTCGCTTTCCTCATCACACACGGCCATGCGGATCACATCGGCGCGCTGCCGGCCCTGCACACCTCCCATCCCGCCCCGGTGGCCATCAGCCATGAGGATGCGGTCTGGGCATTCTCGCCGGTCAACCAGCTTCCCCCTCACTACCCTCCGCTGACATCGCCGCCGGAGGTTTCCCGGGTTCTGACGGACGGGCAGGAATGGAAAGATGGCGAATTGCTCTACCGGGTGATCTCCACACCCGGCCACAGCCCCGGCTGTGTGTGCTTCTATTTTCCGGACGCTCACGCCGTGTTCACGGGCGACACGCTTTTCCAGTCGTCGGTCGGCCGGACCGATCTGCCGGGAGGCAATGCCCGCGCGCTGACCGAGTCGCTGAAGAAACTCATGGCTCTGCCCGACGACACCCGGGTCTTTCCGGGGCACGGGCCCGAAACCACCATCGGGATCGAGAAGAGAACGAATTACTTTCTGAGGCGCGACAACAGGCCGTAGCGGACAGCGGCGTCACTTTTCGAATGACAGCTTGATGCCGCGGCGAACAAAGGTTGGAATATCCAAATCCTCCCCGGCATAAAGGGTCGGTTCGATGTTCTTGAAGCGGCCCTTGTCGCCTGTGTCAAAATTCAACGTGGACTGGATCGCGCGGGCGCCCGAGGGCATCGCAGCCTTGCTTCCCGTCCGCAGCTCAGGGGCCAACCCTTCAACCACCTTTTCAGGAAATCCTGCCGCCGGCTCGGGGACATCGCCCTCGCCGGTCCAGCTTTCGGCGGCCAGCACCGTCAGCGTGAGCCGGTTCTGCCAGGCCTCGTCCACCGTCGCCCCCATGAACAGTTTGACACCGGGTCGGGCGACCGCGGTCAACTGGGACATGATGTTCTGCACGTCGAGCAACGTCAGGTCCGGACCTCCGTTGATGCTGACCATCAGCGCCCCTGCCTGCGAGAGGATGCGGCCGCGATCCAGCAGAGGGCTCTTCATCAGTTCCGAGACGGCCGCCGACGCTTTGGCCGTACCCGTTCCCTCGCCGTAACCGAAGGAGCACCCGCCTCCGCTGTGCTCCACGAGGTGGCGCAAATCGGCAAAATCCAGGTTGATGATTCCGGTCTTGGACAGCAGTTTCCACAGCGAGCGCACGCCCACGCCCAGCATGACATCCGCCTTGCCGAACGCGTCCACCAGGCCGGTCCGGGTTTCCACCAGTTCCAGCAAGCGCTGGTTCGGCAGGGTAATGACCACATCGGCCTGCATCCTCAAGGCGCGCAGTCCCTCTTCGGCATGCCGCGTTTTCAACTCTCCCTCAAAATCGAAAGGGGTCGTGGCAAAACACAGGGTCATGGCGCCCTGCTCGCGGGCGATGCGGGCCATGATGGGCGCGGCGCCGGTTCCCGTTCCACCGCCCAGCGCGGCCACGATCACGACAAGGTCCGCCTGCGAAACCAGTTCCCGCAGCGAGTCGCCGTCATCCTCGGCGGCCAGCTTGCCTACCGCCGGATCGCCCCCCGCCCCAAGTCCCTGCGTGATGCCCTTCCCGATCTGAACCCGGACCGGCACGCGGCAGGCGGAAAGCGCCTGACTGTCCGTGTTGACTGCGGCGACCGCAGGACCATCAGACCACCCGGCGTGCATCCGGGCCACGGCATTGCTGCCGCCGCCGCCGAGCCCCACAACCAGCATCCGGCTTCCTTTCGCCGCGCCGACTACCGCCGCATGGTCTGTTGATTCAAGCATATCTATTTCCCGAAAATACCTTTGAGGATGCCCAGGACGGATTTTCTTTCCCGCTCCTTCTGCTCCATGGCCTTGAGGCCATACCGGGCCATGCCCACGATGGCCGCATATTCCGGCGCTTCCGTGACGACGGCCAACCCCGCCACTCCGCGGGGCTTTCCGACACGGCAAGGCAGGCCAAACACCTTCTCCGCGAGCTTGACGATATTCTTCATGTGCGCGCAACCACCGGCAAGGACCACGCCCCCGCCGAGCGAGTGAAGAAGGTTCTTCTCCAGCAACTCCGTCTTGACCAGGTTCAGGGTCTCTTCCATTCGCAAGTGGGTGATGGTATGAAGGTCGGACACCTTCACGGCGCGCTCCGCCAGGCCCGATTCGGCCGGCAGGGCGACTTTCTGCGATCGAGCGGCCATTTCAACCAGCGCGCTCCCATACTCCTCTTTCAGCCGCTCGGCCTCGGCCATGGGAATCCGCAACCCGCGCGCGATATCGTTGGTGGCATGATCGCCGCCCACCCCGAAAGACCCCGCCGCGGCAATCGCGTTGTGCGCATACACGACGTAATCCGTCGTGCCGCCGCCCAGGTCGATGACGACGCTGCCGGCCTCCTTGTCCTCGGCCGTCAGCACCGCCAGGGCCGCGCAAAGCCCTCCGAACGCCACATCCTCCACATCCACCTGCACGCTCCGGACCACCTTGACGACGTTCCGCAGGCGCATGAGCAGTCCGTGGATGATCAGCATGTCCACGGACAGCTTGGCCCCCTCCATGCCTTCGGGATCGATCACGCCTTCCTGGTCATCCACGTGGAAGTATTGGCAAATCGTGTGCAGGACCTGGCGGTCCGTCGGCAGGTTGACCGCGCGAGCGGTCGCCATCACGTGATCGATATCCGACTCCGTGATTTCCTTTCGGGAGTTCATGATCGGCACGCTGCCGCGATTGACCAGACTCGTGATGTGGCCTCCGGAGACCACGAGATGAATCTGGTTGATGATGACCCGGCCGTTTTCCTCCGCGAGCCGGAGCGCTTCGCGGACACACGCCACGGCGTTGTCGAAATCGACAATCTCGCCCTTGCGCACGCCGCGGGAGGGACACTCTCCCAGGCCCGTGATCATCAAGTGGCCGTCGGCCCGCGATTCACCGATCACGGCGCGAACCACGGTCGTTCCGATTTCCAAAGCAACAATCAGCGGAAGATTCATAACCCAACCAGAGGGAAGTCCGTCACTGGTACTGCACCGGGAAGTTCTTGTCCACGGTCATGTCAATAGCGGCAATCGCCTGACCCATGTCGGCTGTATGTTTCATGATTTCACAAAGTTTCGCCAGCTTCACATCCACGTTCTCGCGCGACAGCAGGATGCGCTCTCCCCTCTGCAGAGACACCTCGAGATACTCCGGATGGCTGACGTCCACGTTCTTGATCCTTAAAAACCGGCTGAAGGAGGGCGAGTCGCAGACATCGAGGATATGCAGGGCGTTCTGCACTCCGGGATCGCCCACTCGGGCGCCCGGCCGCAGACCTTTCTCCTGCAGGCCGGTGATCGACGGGAGCTGTTGGGACACCGACGTGGGGCCCAGCACAAAGCCGGCCTGGTCCACGGCCAGCGGATAGCCGGTGCTTTCCTCGCCCAGCCGCGCCGCGGGAATGCGTTCCGAAACCGTGACCTCGAGAGTGTCGGGGAGCTTGCGCCGCACACTGACGGCGCTGACGATCGGCACGCTCATCAGGTCGTCGCGCACCTGGCCGAGATCGATCTCAAACAGGTTCATCCCCTCGTCAATATGCGCGTACTCGCGGATATGCTCGGACTGGAGCTTGCCGTTTGAACGGAGATGGAGATTCCGGATGGTGAAGCGCGGGTTCCGGGAGAAGAGGGACTGGCCGATGAGTTTCGTCCCCAGCAACGTCATCCAGATGGTTCCCGCGACGACAACCGTCACGAGGAGAATGGCCCCGACGCGGTGCGCGCGCTCCCTGCGCTGATCCCTCAGGCGCGCGCGGACCATCAGGATGGAATTGCGCCGGTTCTCCCGGCGGTTGCCGAACAACTTGCGGTTCGAGTACTTGTTGTCGTCGCGATACCACATAAGTCAATCACTCCGCGTTCAATGTACACAGGCCATGCGGATAATTCGATCACAAAGCTCCGGAAACTCGATCCCCATGGCGCGCGCCGCCTTGGGCAGAAGACTCGTCTCCGTAAAGCCGGGGATGTTGTTCAACTCGAGCACAAACAGCCCGCCGTCCGGCGTCAGCCGGAAATCCACGCGGCCCATGTCCCGGCAGTCCAGCGCCTGGAAGGTCCGTTGCGCCAGCCGCCGGCATTCCGCGACGCATTCGCCGGGAATATCCGCGGGCACGATGTACTGCGTCAACCCCTTCGTGTACTTCGCCTGATAATTGTAAAATCCATCCGGCGCCTTGATTTCAAGCACCGGCAGAACATCTCCACCCACCACTCCGACCGTCAGTTCACGGCCGGCGATGAAGGCCTCGACCAGCACCTCGCCGTCATGTGTCAACGCCTCCTCCAGCGCAACGGGCCAATCCGCCTCATCGGAAACAATATGAACACCAATGCTGGACCCCTGCCGGATCGGTTTCACGACCGCGGGGAGCGGCAGGGATCTGCCCTGTCCTTTCCTGAGAATCTCGTACTTCGGCGTCGGAATGCCGTTCTCCACAAAGGTCTTCTTGCTCAGAAGCTTGTCGAACGACCGCCGGCTGGCCTCCGGCCCGGAACCCGTGTACGGGATTCCGCGCGTCCGCAGGATTTCCTGTATCTGCCCGTCCTCCCCGAATTCGCCGTGCAACGCGACAAAAACCGCCTCGATCCCGTCCGGCAGTTCCAGTTCGCGCCCTTGGAGATCAATCTCGGCAACGTCGTAGCCCACGCTCCGAAGCGCCTCCGCCACGGCCCGGCCCGAGTTCAGGGAGACTTCCCGCTCCGACGACGGCCCACCCATTAAAACGCCCACTTTCTTGAAACGTCTTTGTGTCATATGTTCTCGTTGTTCCTTGTCGCGTATTCGTCACGCGCCCAACCCGCGATCTTCTCCACGTCGCCCGCCCCGATCACGAGCAGCACGTCGCCCGCCCCGATCTTTGCCTTCACATATCGCCACGCCTCGTCGAGGGATAAAAGATAGCGGGTCGGCACCTGCCCGAACGACTGAAAATGCCCGAAGAGATCCTCCGATGTCCCGCCCTCGAGAGGCGACTCGGAGGCTTCATAGACGGGGACAAGAACCAGTTCGTCCAAACCCGCGAACGCGGGCGGAAAGGCCTTCCCGAGCGCCCGCGTCCGGGTGTAGCGGTGCGGCTGGAAGACCCCGATCAACCGTCGCCCTCCGCACTGCATGGTCGTCCTGACGAGCGCCTGGATTTCCGTCGGATGATGCGCGTAGTCGGAAATCACCAGCAGGTCCTTGCGATCAACCACCTTCTCAAAACGACGCCGCGCGTGCGTGAAGGTTGCCAGACCCGCGCAAACCCGGCCAAAGGACAATCCCAGTTCCATCGCGGCGGCGCACGCGCCCAATGCGTTGAGCAGGTTGTGGCGGCCCGGCACGGGCAGGGAGAGCGCGCCAAGTTCCGCCCCCTTCAAAAGGACGTTCGCGCGAATCCGCGAAGACGTCTCTTCGATCTCCGTCCCGCGAAGATGTGACGGCGCGGACAGCCCGTACGAAAAACCCTTCGGGTTCTTCCCGCACACCGCCGCGGCGCGCGGATCATCCGCACAGTAAACGATCCGCCGCCGCACGCCGTCGGCAAACATCTGGAAGCAGCCGACCAACATTTCCTCGTCGCGGAAATGCTCCATGTGATCGTATTCAATATTCGTAATCACTCCGACGTCCGGCTCGTACAGGATCAATGTCCCGTCGCTTTCGTCGGCCTCCACAACAAGCACCCGGCCCGCGCCGGCCGCGGCGACTCCGCCGAGGGAGGGGATTTCGCCGCCGATGCAGAAGCCCGGCTCCAGGCCGCTCATCGCCAGCACATGGGCGATCATCGCGGAAGTCGTTGTCTTGCCGTGTGTCCCTGTGACCGCCACGGACGTCCGCCCCTCCAGCAGGGCCGGCAACACCGCGCCCCGCGGGTAAACGGGAATGCCCGCCTTTTTCGCCGCGAGGATTTCGCCGCTGTCGTCCGGAACCGCCGTGCTCTTCACCAGCCAGCCGGTATCGGGGGCAAGATGCGATGGGCTGTGCCCGCAGAAAACGTTCACGCCGCCGGACGCGAGCGCCTCGCTCACACGGTTCGGGACAAGGTCGCAGCCGGTGACGCGAAACCCGTGGGCGGCAAGGTGCACGGCGATGCCGGCCATGCCGATGCCGGCAACGCCGACGAGATGAACGTGTCCCGGACAGCCGGACAGAAGCCGGCGGATTTCGGCGACCTGTTTGCGGCCGGATTCAAGGTTACACAGTGCGGCCATATTCTCCGTTCCCGACCTGAATGACCAGCGAAGCCAGGGATTCGGCGGCGCTTTGCATGGCGCGCGACCGCGATACGGCGCTCATCCGGGCCAGCCTGCCCGGCGTCTGCATGCAGCCCACGATGTAATCCGTCAGCCACGGCAGGCTCAAGTCCCGCTCGGGAACCACGTCGGCCGCTCCGGCTTTCTCCATCGCCCGCGCATTGACCATCTGGTGGTTCTTGGTGGCCTCCGGGTACGGCACCAGCAGGGCCGGCACGGCAAAGTCCAGCAGTTCCGCGCATGTCGAAGCGCCTGATCGGCAGATGGCGATATCCGCCGCCGCATAGACGGGGGCCATGTCCTGTTCGAAAGCGGAAACCACGGCATTCACCCCCGTATCCCGGTACGCCTTGCGGATCGTCGCCTCATCGGCAACGCCGGTGAGATGAATCACCCGGATGCGGTGCCCGCCCTTGTGGATCAGGATGACCGCGGCGGACACCAGATCGTTCAGCCGGTGGGCGCCGCGGCTTCCGCCCATCACGAGGAGGGTAAAGATGTCCCGGCCCGTCTCGTGCGGCGGAATGGTCCTGGCGGCCTTCTCGAGTTCCTTCCGGATCGGCATGCCCGTCACGACGATGTCCTTGCGGCGAAGGTAGAAACGCGTCTCCTCGAAGCTCCCCGCCACGGCCGTCGCCCACCGGGAGAACAGGGAAATCGTCCGCCCCGGCAGAACGTTCGCCTCGTGAAGCACGACGGGAATTCCAAGGGAAAGGGCCGCACACACGGGCCCGACCGACGCATAGCTGCCCATCGCGAGAAGGACATCCGGGCGGTCCGGCCGCATGATCCGCCGGCAGGACTGCGCGGCACGAAGAAGCCGCCAGGCCGCGCGCACCGCGCGAAGGGAAAAGCCGGAGGGAAGCCCCTCGGCCTGCACCGTCACCACCGGGCCGGCCCAATCCTTTACGGCAGGCGTCTCAACGTCCTTCCCTGCCAGCCACAGAGTAATATCGTGGCCGCGCTGTCTCAGACTGTCGGCCGTCGCCAATCCGGGAAAGATGTGGCCCCCGGTTCCGCCGCATGCTACTGCAATTTTCAAGTTGTGGCCTCTCGTTCATTCAAGAAAAGAAATTCTTCACCGCAGCGAAACTCTTTCGTTTCCCCTGCTTCGCTTCCTTCGTTACTCCTGCTCCATCCGCTTGCCCGTATTCGCCCCAGCGGCCTCGCCCTACCTGGCCCCCTCGCGTTCGAGCAAAAGCCTTTTCCACGGGAGCCCGCCGGTGAAGCCGCCGAGCGTCCCGTCTCTCGGCAAGACCCGATGGCAGGGAATGAAGAGGGGCAATGGATTCGCGCCGCATGCACGGCCAACCGCGCGCGATCCGCCCGGCCGCCCGATTCTCTTCGCCACCGCTCCGTACTCCAGGGTCGCCCCCCTCGGGATCGCCTCCAGGGCCCGCCACACCCGCAGCGTGAACGGCGTCGCCTCCGGCCATACGAACGCCGGAGGCTCGCACTTCCTCCCGCCCAGCATGTCCTTCACAAACCGTTCCGCCTTCCGAAGAATCCGGTCATCGGCCGTCTGCACGGCCGCGATCCGTGAGCCCATCCACCGGAACGGTCTGCGCGGTTCCGCAGCCAACGAAGGAAGCCTGCATGCCGTGATCTTCCCATCCCGGGCATGGATGCGGATGCTCCCCCACGAACTGTCCATGCACAGGTGAGACATCCGGTTTTCAGAGGAACGCAGCTTGCTCATTTGAAGACCATGCGAAAAACAACGAACGCGACGATGATCACGACCACCAGCATGAAGACCGCCTTGTTGCGCTGAACACTCTTCTCCTGCTTCATCGGGCGACTGCCCAGAAACCCGCCGCTGGAGAAGTAGTTGGCAAACCGCTGATCCTGCGTTACCGCCCTGTTCTTCGGGCCGGGGGCAGACTCCTGCAACGACGGCCCGAAGATCTTGGGAGGCCGGCCCAGCGACTGGCGTTCCATCTGCTCCGCGCGAGGCGCCCACTCGAACAGTTCCCCGTGCGGGCTCGCGGAGCGGGGATCGGACGGGACCTCGGTCCTTGGCGGCTCCCGCGTGGAGGCGACGGGGTCCTTCCGCATCGGCGGAGGCACACGCCGTTCCTCCCGCTTCAAGGACTTCAGCCGGGGCATGTTGATGTCGTCGGGATTCTTGATGGCCTTCGCCAGCGCCTTGATGTCGTCCCGGACAAGCTCCGACTCTTTTTTCAGGTCCTTGAGACGGCGTTCCAGCGCGGATTTCTTTCCTCTCAGGGATCGCATAGTAGCTGTCTTGCGCCTTTCAGAACCGGCTCGGGAAATCCGGGGCTACATCCACCCGCTCGAACGAAGGATCAGGATGACCGCCGTCACCGCGACGATCACCACGATCAGCGGCAGACTGACCGCGAAACCTACCTTGACCCAGTGGCCGAACGACTTGTCGGATTGTTCGGAGCCGAACCGGCCCTCCTCGAAGATCACCGGCTGGTGCGGAGCGCCGCCGGGCTTCGCCGGACCGCTCAGCGTGTCGATCCGCGACATGGATTTGTTGTACTCCATGCGCGCGTCTTCGATCACGGTGATCGCCTTGTTCAGTTCGTCGCGAAACTGCTCTTCGCCCCAAAGCTCGTCGTTCAACGACTGGACATCCGTCAGCAGCGCCTTGAAACGCGCGCGCGTGGCGCCGAAGAGTTCCGCGAGGCGCGTGGCCTGCAACTCGTCCTTTTCGAGGGTCAGGAGACTCTGGTTGAACCGCTCGATCATCTCCCGCTTGCCGCGCTCGTACTCCTCCTGCTTCCGCCGGATCTCCTCCAACTCGCGTTTTTCCTTTTCGAGATTTTCCTGCCGGGCGCGCAGGCGCTCGAGTTCCTGCATGGCGGTCACGACCTGCTCGTCCATGTCCTGCTTGTGCCTCGCCATGCGGGTGAGATTGAAGTCCGACACCGGGCGAACCGGCACTTCGTCGGCAGACGGCATGCTGCCGAGGGTTACGACCGGCTCATCGCCCGGCCCCAGTTTGATGCGCTTTGCCGCATCACGTTGCTTGACCAGATCGTCGTCAAAAAAATCCGTGTTGGCCATGGGTTCGCTCCCTGCGGTGTAATGTCTCTTCTCGTTCTCGCGTTGTGTTCCGGCCCCGCTTCCGCGTCACCGGGGAATGATCAATGTCTGCCCCGGCCGCACGCTCTGCGGGCTCGTCAGCGTGTTCCGGTTCGCCTCGAAAATCGTTTTCCACTTTCCGGGGTCGTTATACATCTTCGCCGCAATGCTCGACAAGGTGTCTCTCGACTGCACCACGTACGTCCGGACGGCGGCCTGCGCCGGCGCCGGTTTCGGAGGCGCGAGCGCCGGGACATCCGTGGAAGCGGCGGGCGCCGTATTCGCGGCGGCGGTTCCCCCCGCGCCCTGCGACACGGCCAGTTGGCCTTTCAGCGCGCTGATCTCCCGCTTCAGCATCGCGATCTGCTCGATGGCCCCGGGCGGCTGGTTCGGCAGGGAGGCCGCGAAGGAAAGACGGGCCTGGCGGACGAGGTCCTCGATCAGTCTCCTCTTTTCCGCTTGCGGCCGCAGTTCCAGGTAGCGCTGGTAGTGGTAAATCGCCCGGATGTAGTCCTGCTTGTGCGTGTCGTACAGCAGGCCCAGCTCCAGGTGCGCCCGCGCGAGGTCCGGTTTGCGGGCCAGCGCCTTGTTCAGCAGGTCGATCGCCCCGTCGATGTCGTCCATATTCTTCCGCACCAAGGCCCGCTTCAGGTACGGATCACGCTCGTCCCGGTTGTCCCGGCTCGCGGTCCCGCCGGAACAGCCTGTTTGCGACACGGCCAGCGCGGCCACAAACGCAACCGTCAACAGTAGAAAAGATAATCTCTTAAACATGTGTTCTCCCTAACATCGGACCTTCCAAAAATCAACCCTATCGGCATCGCGGAAACGCATCCACCACCGCGCGCCCAAGCCGACGCGACTTCGAAATCGCATCGACGCAGATCACGGGCTCGCTTCAAACGTCTTCCTGTACACAATCCAACTCTGACGGTTCGGCCAGTCCTCGTCGAACGGACGCAAGCCCGACGCCTTCGAGTGCATATCCACAAAGGCGTTCGGTTCCACCCAGATGTACGGCTCCTCCGGCGGCCCCTTTGTCCCCAGGTTTCCCATCGGCGGCCACGCGGAATCGTCGTAGTCCGCCGAGCTCCAGGCCCCCTCCGGATTGAACGCGTACTTCCATGCGGGGTCGGAATTCACGCCGCCGCCGTGCATGCGCAGCGAACTCTGGATCCAGCTCGGATACGATTGCCACCCGGCCTGCAAGGCGAGGCCATGCTTGCCGGGGCCGACGGTCAGGCCCACAACGGCCATCCGGTCCGGCTTCTCGACACCGCACAGTTCCCGGCCGTCGAGGAAGGCGCGCGAGCGCATGTTGCTGTACAGGCTGAACAGCGCGTTGGACGGGCTTTCGTGGAACCACATCAGGAGCTTCGCCTGCTCCAGCGCGGCGGCGTTGGTCTCAGCGGCCATGAACCGCTCGTACGCGGCGCGCGCGGCGTCGAACCCGTTCATCCGCTCGTCGTAGGCGATCTGACGGAGCCGCAGGATCGGCGCGAAGGGGAATTCCTTGTACGTTTCCAGAAACAGGTCGATGTAGTCCCGCGCGCCCTGGTAATCGCCGAACCGCTCGTGGTTGGCCAGTTCCGTCATGATCGTCGCCTCGGCCAGCGGATCGCGCGGCGGTTCCCGCTCCGCCGCCGAGCCCAGCGTGTACATCGCGGCGGCCGGCTTGTCCTGGTAGTAGTACGCCACGCTCTCCATGAACCCGTGGCTGGCGTGGTCCGGCCCGCGCTCGAACACCATGTTGAAGGACGTGTTGTAGGCCGCCGGATCGAGCAGGTGAAGCCGATACTGGATGATCCGGAAGAACGTCTTCATGGTCAGCCCGTACAGAGGCCGGGCGATGACATTCTGGTAGTACCACGCGCCGTTGAAATAATCCTCGAGCCCCGTGCCGCGCCAGCTCGGGGTGGTTTCGCCGTCACGATACATCAACTCGTCGCCTTCCAGAATCCACCAGCTCCGATCGAGACTGACCACGCTCAGGATGCAGCCGACGTAGCGCCCCTTCCCCTTCGTCCGAAGGATCGCGTGCGGCTTGCCCACATCCTGCGCGGTCGATCGCGACCAACTGGAATGGAAGTACGCCCAGTTCGCGTCCCATGCCGGCAACGCCTGGCGCGACACATTCACCGCGAGATCCACCGGCTGCCGCCCCTGGTTCTCGAAACAGACCCGGGCGGACTTCTCGAAGGGCATCGGGAACCGGCACACGAACGTGTTGTTCGTCAGGCCGAAGTACATGGATTCGTACCGCGTGCGCCGCCAGAAGCTTCCGAAGAAATCGCCGAGCGGAACGGCCACGCTCGGCGACGAAGCGCCATCCCATGTGATGCGCAGGATCACATCGCGCAGGATTGCCTCGCGCTCGACCGCCGTCGGCAGTTTCGCAAAGTCAGGCGTCACGGTCAGTTCGCGGAGAATTGCCGGGCCGGACAAATCGCTGAACGCCTGTTGCGCCCCCGGCGCCAGCGTGATCGTTTCAGACGAGGATACGCAGCCCTCGGGCGGCACGGCCATTCCGCCGTTCTTCCAGTTCTCGACCACCGCCGCGAGTTTGTCCGCCTCGGCCGGAGTCACTTCGCCCGTGAACGACTTCACGCGCGTGCCTTTCGGCAGGTTGCAATAATTGACCTGGTAGAACAGGCGGGAGCCGGCCCCCTCGGACCGCGTGCTTTCCTGCAGCATGATCACGAGCCGCTTCGCGTACGGCATCGGAATGAAGCTGAACCAGCCGTAGTTCTCGAAAGCCGCCAGCGGCGGACGGAACGGGTCGCGGCCGCCGGTCAGTTCGTCAAGCGTCAGGTCCAACCGCGGCTCGCGCTCGCCGTCGAAGTAGAATCGGACGCGGTGTTTTCCGTCGCGCGCGCCCGTCGTCCAGAAGCGGGACACATAGCCCGGCCCCTTCAGGTCCGCAAGGACGACCCAGCCCGGCGGGCCTTTCCGCAGGAAGTGGTTGAAATCGTCGTTGCCGCCGGTCGGATCGAACGAGGTGACGATCGACGCGGCCGGCGAATCCATGCGCGCGATGGTTTCGGGACGGGTCAGATTCCCGAGCAGATCCGACCAGGAAAGCCCGTTCGGGTCCGAACCGCCCCCCCCGCAGCCGACAAGCAACGCGCACAACAGAAGACCCGCCATGTGGAGAAGTTTCATAGCGGGCGGAGTCTAGCGCGGAGCATCAAGCCGGGCAAGGAGCAACAACCAAAGGAAATGTAATCGCCATGCATCGCAAAAGGCGGCGCTACAGCGGGAGGGCTCAATCCGGCCCATCAGGCAAAAAAACGAGCTGTTTCGAGAGTTGACGCCGCCGCAATCCGGAAGTATGAGCTTAAACTGAATCTGCCGGATGCATAGAAAACCTGAGGAAGTCCACAATGAAATATGCCGTCATGATCGTAACCGCATTCTGTTGCTTGACCGTAGCTCATGCCGACCTGGTCATCACCGAGGTCATGTCCGCCTCCTCTCACACGAACAGCGCGGCCAATGGCGACTGGTGGGAGTTGTACAATTCAGGCGCAGTCGCCATCGACCTGACCCCCTACTCCTGGGACGACAACAGCGCGGCCCCCGGTTCGGCCGACTTCAATGGCCTGACGATTGGCGCTGGAGAAGCGATCATCATCTGCCAGGAAACCATCGGGGCAGAGCAAGCCTGGAAGGACCTGTGGGGCCTGTCGAGCGTCACGGTGGTTAACCTTGGCAACACCAAATTCCAGAACTTCAGCAGCAGCGGCGACGAGATTCACATTTATGACGCATCGTCGAATGAGGTCACCTCGGTGACCTTCGGCGCAGCAACTGCCGGGTTCTCTTTCGCGTGGGATGCAGCCGGCAATTCCCTGGGGTTGAGCGTCAACGGCGTGAACGGCGCATTTCAGGCAACAGCGGCCGCGGGCGGCGGCCCGGATATCGCGTCACCGGGCGCAGTGGTCATTCCCGAACCCGGCACCCTCGCCTTGCTGGGCTTGAGCGGTCTTCTTGTACTCTGCCGGCGCTTTTCCCGTCCGCCATGGAGTTGAACGCCCCGGTCGAGAGGAACGCGCGCCGGGGAATGTCGAGGCGCCCGTGCTTCCGCCTGCGACAAGAGGGATTTCCAAAACACCGCGCTACGGCTCGCGGGTCGTGAACGACTTCATGTCGCGGGCGCAGAGAATCTGGATCACGTTGCGGCCGGAGACCGCCGCGGGAGGAAGACCGCCGCCCGGCTCGACCCACTGACCGGCCATGTAGAAATTCTCCAAGCCCGGCAGGGTCTTCTTCATGCGGATGCTCATCGACTTCGTGGTAAGGAGCCATCCCTCCCACGCGCCCTTCCACACACCCGTGTACCGCTGGTAGGTCACCGGCGTCGCGACGTCGATCATCTCGACCTGCGTCTCGATGCCCGGATACTTCTTCGCCAACTGACGGACGACGGATTCCCCCGCCTTCTTCTTCTCGTCGTCGTACTTCTGCCGGTCGGCCGACAACTTTTTCCAGTACTCGTAACCGGCATCCATCGTAACCTGCACGACGGATTTGCCCGGCGGCGCAAAGCTCGAATCATGGCAGAAATGCTGCACGGCCAGCCGGCGGCGCGCGCTGCCGCCGATCTTCACCGGCTTTTCGAGAAGCCACGCCTGCGTATGAGGCTCGCCGGACAGGTCGCGCGCCACGCCGAGCGACACAAGAAGCAGCGGAGGGAAGGTCGGGAGCGACTTGTAGTAGCTCCGGATCGTATCGTCGATGAACCTGCCCTTCAGCATGTCGAACACGGTCGCGTGGCCGTCGGCCGCCGAAATCACGACATCCGCCTTGTGCTCCGTCCCGTCCTCAAGCTTCACGCCCACGGCGCGACGGCCGGAGACGAGGATCTCGGCCACTTTGGACTTGTACCGGATCTCGCCGCCGAGCGCCTTGTAGCGCGTCTCGACGGCCTCGGAGAACGCCCGCGAGCCGCCGAGCGGCATGCCGGCCACCTTGCGGTCCTGCCACGCGAGGGTCATCAGCATGCCGATGACGGGAAAGTCCTTGAGATCGAACACGGCCTTGAGGGCTTCGCGCAGGAAGGCGTCCTTGATCTGCGCCGCGAACTCGTTGAGGCTGTGCTTGCCGTACTTGAAGAAGATGCCGAAGTACGGAAGCGTCTTGACAAAGGAATCGAACGAATCCTTGAACGTCCAGAGCTCGTGCGGCTTTTCCAATCCCATGTCGTACTCGCCCAGCTTGCGGATCGCGTCCACAAAGCCGTCGATAACCTTGGCGTCCCCGGGGGCCAGCTCCTTCATGTGCTTGCGAAGCTTCTCGGCGCGGGTGTACACGATGAACGTCTTTCCGCCGCCGGTCACGCGCAGGTACTCGTCGGGGTCCACGAACTTCCGGCCCTGCACCGCGCCCAATTCCCTCCACATCTTGTTGAACGAGTTGGCGGAACTGGAGCCGACGAGCCAGTGAATGCATCCGTCGATGGTGTAGCCGTTGCGAGTCCACCCCGTACACTGGCCGCCGGGCCGGTTATGCATCTCGAAAATCGTGGTCTGATATCCATTCATCCGGCCGTAGCATCCGGCTGACAAACCCGCGATCCCGCCGCCAATGATTGCGATGGATTTACTCATGATGAGGGTCATTAAACCTAAAAGCGGATTCCGGCGCAAATGGAAAGGAAACGCGGCTGCGGACGGCATTGTCCGCGTCCAAACCCTGGTCCCGGCGCCGCGCGAGGTCGGATTTCCAACGATTGGAAGAACGCGCCCGCGTTTTTCCAAGGGTTGGAAGAAAAGCCTTTTTTGGAAGAAACAAATCCGGGCGGACGGTGTCCAATGGAGTATCACATCGTGTATCCGACTGATTGACACGTTTTCGGCGCGCAGGTACGGTAATCCGCATATGAATAATACTTCCCGAACCGTTCTCGTAACCGGCGCGGCCGGCTACCTGGGATCCATCGCGGTCCCCGAACTCCTCAAGTTGGGCCATCGCGTGATCGCCGTGGACAATTTCATGTACGGCCAACCGTCCCTGCTCGACGTCTGTTACGATCCGAATCTGGACATCGTGCGCGCCGACGTGCGGAACGAGGCGACAATGAAGAAGCTCCTGGCGAAGGCCGATGTCATCCTCCCCCTCGCCTGCCTGGTGGGCGCGCCGATCTGCGAGCAGAAGCCCATCGAGGCGCGTTCGATCAACCTGGACGCGATCACGATGCTCCTCGACGCGAGCAGCGAGGACCAGAAATTCATTGTCCCGGTAACCAACAGCGGGTATGGCGTGGGCCAGGACAACATTTACTGCACCGAGGAAACGCAGCTCAACCCGATCTCGGTGTACGGCAAGCTCAAGGCCGAACTGGAGAAGCGCCTCATGGACAGCGGCCGCGCGGTCTCCCTGCGGCTGGCCACGGCGTTCGGCATCAGCCCGCGGATGCGGATCGACCTGCTGGTCAACGACTTCACCTACCGCGCGTGCACGGACCGATTCGTCGTCCTGTTCGAGGCGCACTTCAAGAGGAACTACTGCCACGTCCGGGACATCGCGGCGGCATTCATCCATTCCATGGAGAACTTCGACCGGATGAAGAACCAGGCCTACAACGTGGGCCTGAGCGAGGCGAACCTGTCGAAGATGGAGCTCTGCCTCGAGATCCAGAAGCAGATCCCGGAGTTCACGATCATGGAATCCGCGATCGGCACGGACCCGGACCAGCGCAACTACATCGTGAGCAACGAGAAGATCGAGAAGACCGGCTTCAAGGCCCGGATCTCGATCGAACAGGGCGTCACGGAGCTGATCAAGGGATACAAGGTCATCCGTCGCAACCAGTATTCGAACGTCTGATGAACGATTCCCCTTACAAAAAGATCCTCGTGACCGGGGCCACCGGCTTTCTGGGCCGGCACATCGTGCCCGCGCTCCGGCACGAGTTGAACGCCGAGGTCGTCGGCGTCGGCCGGAAGGATTTCGACCTGCTCAAGCCGGGCAGCGCGGAAGCGATGCTCGCGACATTCAAGCCGGACGCGGTCATCCACCTGGCCGCCCGCGTCGGCGGCATCATCGCGAACAAGAAGTATCCGGCGGACTTCTTCACCGACAACATCATGATGAACACGGTGACGTTCAACGCATGCCACAAGGCAGGCGTGAAGAAGTTCCTGACCTTGATCGGCGGCTGTTCCTATCCGGCGAAAGCGGCCTCGCCCATCGGCGAGGACCAGATGTGGAACGGGTACCCGCAACCGGAAAGCGCTGCGTATTCCGTCGCGAAGAAAATGCTTCTGGTGCAGTCGGACGCATACCGGCAACAGTATGGGTTCAATTCCATTGTCCTGATCCCCGGCAACGTGTACGGCGAGTACGACAATTTCAACGAAGAGTACTCACACGTGATCCCGGCACTCATCCGGCGCTTCACCGAGGCAAAGGAAAAGAACGCGCCGTCCATCGCGTGCTTCGGGTCCGGCCGCCCGACTCGGGATTTCGTGTACGCCGGCGACGTGGCCGCCGTGATCCCGTGGTTCCTGCTGAATTACGACCGCAGCGAGCCGGTCAACATCTCCACGGGCACGCGGATCACGATCCAGGAGCTTTCCGAGACGATCAAGGAGGCGACCGGCTACCCGGGCGCGATCACGTGGGACACCTCCAAGCCGGACGGGCAGATCGACAAGATTTTCTCGGTCGAGCGCCTGCACAAGCTGGGCCTGAACTGCCCCACCCCGCTGAAGGACGGGCTCCGGAAGACGGTGGCCTGGTTCCTCGCCGCGCGCAAGGAAGGATCGGTTCGGCTGTAGCCGCGCGATGAAACGGAACGCAGAGAACGCTGCAATCCCAGGAGCCCTCGGATGACCGCAACCTCCCCCACCTGTCTCGTGCTCGGCGGCAAGGGCTTCGTGGGTTCGGCCGTCGTGGCGGAAGCCGGCCGGCGGGGATATCGCGCGCAGGTGGTGGACAAGGACGAATACGCGGCCGCAATCGGCGCCTCCTGCGACCTGCTGATCAACGCGAACGGAAACTCCCGGAAGTACCTCGCGGCAAAAGACCCCGCTCAGGAGTTCGATCTTTCCGTCCGCTCCGTCCAGCGTTCGCTCCACGACTTCAAGACCGGGCACTACGTCCACCTCTCCACGATCGATGTGTACCCGGACCACGAGAACCCGGCGAGGAACGCCGAGGACGCGCCCATCGACGAGAAGGCGTTGTCGCCCTACGGGTTCCACAAGCATCTCGCGGAGCGGCTGGTGCGTTACTACGCCCCGCGCTGGACGATCATCCGCATGGGCGGGTTCGTCGGGCCGGGCCTGTGGAAAAACTCCATCCACGACCTGCTGACCGGGCGCGAACTGAAGGTCCACCCGGACTCGGTGTACCAGTATCTGCACACCGCCGTCCTCGCACAGCGGCTTTTTGATATTGTCGGGGTCAACCGCCCCTGCGAAATCTGGAATGTCTGCGGGGCGGGCGCCGTGTCGCTACGGGACGTGGCTTCGTGGATCCCGGGCGCGACATGGCCGGCAAACGCCGAGGGACTGCCCCGCGAGCACTACGAGATCAGTACGCGGAAAACCGAGTCGCTGTTTTCATTGCCGCGTTCCGCGGACACGGTCCGGCGATTCGTCCAGGAGGTTCATTCAGGGAAGGAGCGTATCCAGTGATTATCTCCCAAACGCCTTTCAGGGTCAGTTTCTTGGGCGGCGGAACCGATTTCCCCGAGTTCTTCCGGGAACACGGCGGGGCCGCCCTCCTCACCAGCATCGGCCCGTCCTGCTACATTTCGATCCACCGGATCAACCAGTTCTTCCAGTTCCGGTTCCGCGCAAGCTACGCGAAGACGGAACTCGTCCAGAAGCCGTCCGAATTCCAGCACCCGCTGATCCGCGAATGCCTGCTTGCGCTGGACATCAAGGAGGGGCTTGAAATCACCCACTTCTCGGATCTGCCGGGGCGTACCGGCCTGGGCACCTCCTCCTCGTTCACCGTGGGACTGCTGCACTGCCTGCACACCTTCCGGGGCGAGCGCGTGACGGCGGAAGATCTCGCCCGCGAAGCCATTCATATCGAGCGCGAGCGCGTGGGCGACGCGGGCGGCTGGCAGGATCAATATGCCGCGGCCTACGGCGGATTCATCCGACTCGATTTTCACAAGGACGGGCAGGTCGGCGTGCGCCCGCTGACCATCAGCAGCCGGCGCATGGGCGAATTGGAAAAGCACCTGTTGATGTTCTACATGGGCAAGGAGAAAACGGCAGAGCCCATCCTTCGGCAGCAGCAGAAGCAAACGAAGAAAAACGAAAAGGCGCTCCTGGAGATGCTCCATCTCGTCAACGAGGCCGAGAGCCTCATGACCCGCGAACAGCCGATCTCCGGCTTCGGCGAACTCCTGCGCCGCGCCTGGGAACTGAAGCGGACGCTGTCTGACGGCATCACGAACGATTCGATCGACCAGGCCTACGAGGCCGCGCGCCGGGCGGGAGCGACGGGCGGCAAAATCCTGGGCGCCGGCGGACGCGGGTTCCTGCTCCTCTTCGCCAAGCCGGAATATCATTCCGCGATCCGGGACCGGCTGGCGCCCTTGCAGGAAGTGGATGTCCGTTTCAGCCAGTGCGGGAGCCGCATCATCTTCCAGGCCCCGGACATGTGAAAACCGCCGCGAGGGGCTTCACCGGAGAAACGATTGCAGCGTCTTGACGGTGTTTTCCGTGATGGTCGCGGGATCGAACTCCGCGACCGCGCGCTGGCGCCCCGCCTCGCCCATCCGCGCCCGCAACGCCGGATCGGCCTTCAGTCGGGCCAGCTTGCCCAGAAACTCGTCCTTGTTGCCGGGATCGAACAGGCATCCCTCAGTCCCTTCCGTCACAATCTCGGAAATCCCCTTCAGGCGCGCCGCCAGAACCGGGAGGCCGCACATCAGGCAGTGGATCAGCGTGCCCGTCACGTGAAAATGATCGGTGAACTGCCCCACGCGCATGACAAGCCCGATGTCGCTCGAATTGAGATGGGCCGCCACCTCGCGGCTGTTGGGCAGCCATCCCGTGAAAACGACCTGCCGCTGGAGATTCGCTTGTTCCGCCGCCGCCTTGAGCCGGGGCAGTTCCCCGCCCCCGCCCACGACGAGAAACTTCAGGCGCGGATCGTCCCGCAACACCGGCGTCAGCCATTCCAGGACCCGGCCGATCCCCTTGTTCGGATGCATAATCCCGTGATGGCAGATCACCACGTCCTCCGACTCGAAGCCGTAACGACGGCGCAATTCCTCATTCCGTTCCGGCTTGAAGACGTCCAGCTTGAAGGCGTCCCGAAGAACAAAGACGTTTGACGGATTCACGCCCTGCGAAACCAGGTACTCTTTCGTGCTCTCCGCGCGCGTGACAATGCACACGGCGCGCCGCCAGGCGCGCCGGTCGAGCCGCAAAACGGCCGCGCTCAGCGGGGCCAGCCACGGATACTTCTCGCGATAGACCTCCATGAAGAAGTCCGCAACCGTAAGGGCTGTCGGACGGCCCGACAGCCGTTCCACAATCAGACCGGCCAGCGGAATGCTTTCGTCGATCCACACCAGATCGGCGCGTCGGAAGCGGAGATACAGCGCCAGGAACGGCAGGCACAGGTACCAAAGCCCCGTTTTCACGAGCTTGTCCAGCGGACTGGCGCGGTTCACGGTGAAGGGCACGCCCAGGTACCGCACGCCGGGAAACCGGCACTCGTCGGGAATGCGGCGCGCGTTCGGCCCGATGTAAAGCACGTCGCTCTCGCGGCCCAGCCTCTCCACGATTTCCGGGATGATCTGATGGAGTTCGGCGTGGTCCTTGAAGCCGTAGCGGAAAAGGAACGCGATCCGTTTTTTCGAAGAGGCGATCTGTTCGGGGGACATTGGTTTCATCCTGGATCTGTTCCTGACGACCCGATTTCCCGGTCAGGATAGCGACCGCGAAAGAGGCGATCAAGCAGAACTGCCCCGGCAGGGGCCCGGAAGAATCTGCAAAGGAGAGCAGAATGTTATTGCCCAGAGGTTCGTAAATCAGTTAGCAATCTCAGGGAACATACCCGTTGGAGGTCTCTTAAAGTATGCAGGCGATCATACTGGCCGGGGGAAAGGGAACGCGACTCCGCGAATTGTATCCGGACACGCCGAAGGCGCTGATTCCGATCAACGGCCAGCCGTTCATTTCCTGGCAGCTCAAGTGGCTGGCGTCCGCGGGAATCCATGCCGTGCACGTGGCCGCGGGCTACATGGCGTCCCCGGTCCGCGAGTGGGTCAAGGCGAACACCCCGGCGGGCATGACCCTTACCCTGTCCGAAGAGCCCGAGGCCCTCGGGACTGCCGGCGGTCTGAAATACGTCGAGAAATTCATCCAGACCAACCCTTTCGTGGTCGTCAACGGGGATACCCTGCTTCCGATGATCGATTGGTATCAGTTCATGGAAGCGCACCGGCTCTCGAGCGCCGCGGTGACGATGGCCGTGACGCCCGTCGCCCAGGCGGGCCGGTATGGAACGGTGGAGTTCGACGACTCGCGGATCGTGAGCGCCTTTCTCGAAAAGCAGGAACGCGCGGCGGGCTGGGTCAACGGCGGCCTCTACATCATGAACCAGGAAACGATGCGGCACATCATGCCGGACAAAACGCTGTCCCTCGAAACGGATGTTTTCCCCGTCATGTCCTGGCTGCGCATCCTGCAGGTTTACCTTGCGGATCCGCCCCTGCTGGACATGGGTACGCCTCATGGCATCCAGGAGATGGAAGCCTTCCTCTCATCGCACAGCCGGTGATTTCTCGCTCAGGTCCCGGCCGGGACGGAACAACTCGACCCACTCCGCAACGCCGTAGCTCAGGTGCATGACCGGCACCAGGAAGAACAGGAGCAGATCGACGGCGCGGCGCGTCTCCCTGAATTTCGACCAGGTGATCCACGCATCCGCGAGGAGGTACAGCAGCAGATTCAGCAGCAGAAGCCACAGGAAGACGTTCGAGAAGAACGCCCCGACGCCAAGCACGACGAGCGACAGCACCCAGACCCCGGGCACCAGGGTGGTCGGCTCGAGGTCACAGCCGCCGCGCAGCAGCCGGATTCGCGTGGCTCCGTACCCGTAGATCTGCTTCCAGAACCGGCCCAGCGATTCACGCGGATAGTGGTACACGTACGCCTTCGGGTTGAACATCAGGACGTGCCCTTTTTTCATCGCGCGGAACGAAGCGATCATTTCCTCTCCCGGCCAGAACGCCGGATCGAAAAGGCCGACTTCCTCGAGGACCGGCCGGCGGTAGGCCATGTTGCACCCGATGATCCGCGACCATGTGATTCGGCGCGGCTCCGGGTTCCCCTGGAGATAGCGGCTGGAAACATATCCGGCCGCCTTGGAGGCCAGCGCGACCCCCGCGAGATGAGCCATCGGCGAGATATCGTCCGGCACGAGACTGGGCCCGCTGACCAGCCCCACGGAGGGATCGTCGAACGTCTCCCGCATTCGCAGGGGCCAGTCTTTCGCCACCACCACGTCATCGTCCAGAAACGCCACGATGTCCGCACGGCTCGCCTTGAAACCCGCGTTCTTCTTCTCGCTCGAGTCGCCGGAGGCAAAGGAGACCGGCAGGTGGACGATCGACGGATGCTGTTCGACCAGCTTGTCCAGCGCCACGAGAACCGGCCCCTCCGCGACCCGCCCCGCCACGACAATCTCCAGGGAGTCGAATCCCTCCGAACGGACCAGCGATTCGAGCGTCTGGATCAGGATTGGCCTCCCCATGGTCGGGATCACGACGGACAAGGCCGGCTTGTTATGTTCAGAGATCATGGTCATGGGCTCATGAGTTCGCCGCCTGGGGCGATTTCCGCTCCACCCCCATCAGGCCCAGCGCGGCCAGGCATAACACCCAGCCCGCGAGTTGGCAGACCAGCGGCGCGCGCGGACCGCGATAGCGTATTCTGATTTCGTGCAGGCCCGGCGGGATAAACGCGCCCTGGAACAGGTAGTCGCAACGGCGTACGGGAACCGGTTTCCCGTCGATCCGGATCTCCCAGCCCGGGTGATACTTCTCCGCGAAACGAAGGAAGGCCATCTTGTCCGTGGACGTCTGCAGGACCACATGCCCGGCGTCGAATTTCTTCAGACTGATCGAGCCGCAGGTCCCTTGCCCGGTCGATTCGGGCATGCCGTCGGCGGTATCCGGAGAGATCAACGCCTTGGAGAAAAGCGTGTGGGCGGGAGAGGCCAGCTTCTGCAGCACATCGTCGTCCGGAACCGCCTCCCATCCGGCCAACAGCAGGAATCGAGACGATTCGGCTTTCAGGCGGAGAACACAATGCTGACCAGGCTGGCTCTGCGTCGCGGACACCGCGCGGAAGCCGTCCGTGCCGGACGGGACCACATTGAACGCATAGACAAGCTCAAACAGGTCCTTCATCACCGGATCATTCTGAATCTGCGACCAGGCCTGCACGGGGCCGAGCACCAAACGAACACCGCACAATTGCCACAACCGCAGGGGATTGCCGCCCGCCTGGCTCAAAAACGTCTTGTAATCATCGGCCATGCGCGGCATCTGCGTCACATTGACGGCGTCAATGCCGTGATAGGGAAACTCGTATGTCAGCCAGTGGTTGTAGAAGCCGGCTTGCGAAAGAAGCGCGACCCGCTGGTATTTGGCATTCGCCTTCAGGAAGCGAAGGGCGTCGTCCTCCTTGAACTGGTCCATGCTCATCGCCTTGACGTAATGCCTGGACAACGCCAGCGAGTCCAGGGCCACGACCGCGACCAGCAGCCAGAGTGCGTAACGGCCGACCGCGCTCCGGCCGCCGAACGCCGTTCTCCACAGTACCCAAACACTGCCCGCGATGATCGCGGCCATCAGCGCCGCGTGCCATGCCGCCCACACCTGGTTCCCCGCGATCACATCGGCCACCCCTCTCCAGCCGTCCAGCTCCAGGCGTGTGATCATGTTCCCCAGGGAAGTCGAGAGGCTAAAGGCCCAGACCATCAGAAGGACAACCGCCGCCACGAGTCCCACGGTGATCAGCCGGATACGGTTCGCGGTCAGCTCCACGCTCCAGGCGAACCGGCGGGCGACGACATCGAGCCCTTCAGCCGCAAGGATGGCCACGGCGAGTTGGAACACCTGCAGAAACTTGTTGGGATTCCGGATCGAGGAAACCACGGGCAGCATGAAGAACAGCTTGTACAGGGGGAAGAACTTCCCGAAAGACAGGAGGAGACTGATGACGGCCACAGCGGACCAGAAGATCACCTCGCGGCTCCACGGCCGGTCCCGTCTCCAGGCCAGCCGCGCGCCCATCGCCGCCAGCAGGGCCAGCGCTATCGGAATCGCTCCAAGATACTGGCTCTCCAGTTTGAAGTTCTGGAAGCCCTGCTTCGTCTGCTCCCAGCCGGCGGACCGGCCCATCCGGCCCCAGTACGGCCCTTCCGGCTCGCCGCTGCGCCAACCCATGTAGCCGGGCGCAATAAAATCCACCGACTCTTCCGGCGGCCAGCTCCACTGCGTGGCGAACTCCCACTTGGCCTGCGGATCCTCCGCATCCATGACCGCCACGCCCTGCACGTTGCTCCGGTAGGCCGCCAGCATCGTCGGCAACGCCAAGAGCGCCGCGACGCCCATGGGGATCAGCACGCGCAGGAAGGCCGACATGCGGAAGCCGCTCTCGCGGTGGATCGCGAACAGCGCGTACGGCCCGAGCGCCATGGCGAAGAAGAGCGCCACGTCCGGCTGTTCGAGGAACATCGCGCCCAGCGCAACGCCTGAAAGCAGGGCCCAACTGATCCGCCGTCTGCGCACCGCCATCTCGCACGTCCACAGAAACGCCGCGGAAAGCATCAGCACCGCGAACTTGCCCATGTGACCGGCGTACGTAAGCGTCAGATTGCTTCCGACCCAGAAGGCCGCCAGCGCGCCCATGGCGCATGCCGGCCAGCTCCGGCCGCGGGCCCGGAGAAAAAGCGCGAGGAAAAGCGACGCCAGTCCGAGATCGATCGCATGGTACCACGACGTGAACACACGGAGCGGGAGGAGCCAGAGCAAAAGGTTCGACCACGACAGCGGAATATCCGTAGGCACGCCGACGAGCACGGAGTCATCCCACCAGCCGAGAAAACCCGAGGGAAGCACGGCCTTCCTGATGGCCAGCGCGCCGATGTTGTCGTCGGTCGAGAAGAGAACCGTGTTCCCTCCGATCACGGAGTGAAACATCACGAGGGCGAAGAGCACGACCCCCACGACGAACAGCCACCCGGCGATTTTCGCGGGGACTTCCACCGCCTTCTGACCGGCCGCCTCGCCCGCCGCGCGGGCCTCTTTTTCCGGCTTACTTCTCATTGTAGCAGTCGCCATACTCGACCCCAATCGTGCTCATCCCGTCCTCGCGCTCGAGCGCCTTCCGATATGCAGGTCCTGTTTTGCAAGCTGCGTGATCATCCTGTGTTCCAGACTATAGCCTCTCGTCCGCCGCGCGACAACTCCCGCGGCGCACCGCCGCAATCCGCCGTTTCACATCGTTCACTTCGTCCCGTCGGGATCGTTCCGACAAATCTTGATGGCGAGGATCTTCCGCACCAAAGCCGCGGCCTCGGACCCGAGCTTCGTGTCCGGCAGGTCAATGCCGTCCTTCACGGCTTACTGGACCGGGGTCGCCGTCGCCGCCGCGGCGGCGACGGGCGCTGGAATCGCGCGCACATCCAACTGATCCACGAGCAGAGGCACTCTCCCCGTCGGCCAGAACGCGTCCGCCAGGCTCACCTTGTTCAGGCCGGGCATAAGCGTCAACGGGCCGATGTTCCATTCCTGTATCTGGTTCATCGAGAACGTGTGCTCCGCCCCGTTCGACGCCTTGACCTTCTTGGACCCGGAAACCGAGAGCGCCCGAACCACGACATCCGCCGCCAGCGGCGCCAGGGTGAGATTGTAGATATCCAGCGACGCGACCTCTTCCAGAACTCGCCAGTCCCTGAAGCCCTGCGTCTTCGTGTAGGCCCAGCCGTCGTCGTACAACCCGACGACCTTCCGGCCCGCCGAGCGGGCCTTTGCGAGAATGTCGTCGCGCGTGTTGTAGAAGATTTCCACCACGACCCGGTTTGAGTTCGCCGCATAGAAGTCGGCCCGGTTCGCCAAGCCGAGTTCCCTCAGTTTCAGGCCGGGCTCGTTGGCAATGACCACGCGCCGAGCGAAGTGCCGGCGCGGCCACTCCCAGGGTCCGACTCCCACCGCTTCCCAGTACGACTTCGCAACCTCGAGATACGCGGCCTCCGGAAACCGTTCGAAGAACGCCATGGCCGTGTCGCGCCAGCGGTTCTTCACGTAGACATCCACCGGCTCATTCGGGATCGTGTAGGTATAGATCACGTTCGTGGACGGATGCGACTTGAGTTCATTCCACGGTTCGAACCAGCGGTCCACCAGCACCGGCGTGTTGCGCGGGAGATTCGAATCGAACCACTTTGAAATCTCGAAGTATGGCGTCGGCTTGCCGGTCAGTTGGGTCTGCAGGTACGCGGGATAGAAGGAAAAAACCAACACGACGCCGTAGAGAAGCCCGACCCCCGCCCTGCCCAGTCCCGGCTTCTTCAGCACGTCCGCCAGCCAGCCCGGCAGGACCTCCAATCCATACGCGCAGAACACGAGAAAGAACGGGAAGACTCCGGACATGTAACGCGCTTCGTAGTTGGCCACCATCACGGTCCGCATCACCCCGAACACCGCGATCTGCATGACAATGAAGTAGACGATCCAGGCCCCTTCGGCCTGCTTCCGCCGCGCGCCGACGAACACCGCCCCCGCCAAGGCCATGACGAGGAACAACCAGCCCGCCGCCGACCCACCCCACGCGAACTGAAGAAACGCCTTCGTGGTTCCGGAAAGAAGGTTCTCGCCGCCCATGGAAACCACTTTCGCCGCCGTTTCCTTGTTCGCGCCGATCTGCTCAAGAATCGGCCGAAGCCCCCACGGCGCAAGCGCCATGGGAAGCAGGACCACTCCGTACACCGCCGCCAGCGCGGCGAGATTTCTTCCGAAGCATCCTTCCCGCCTTTGCCGGTACACGAGCAATCCAAAGAACAGGAGGCCGCCGGTCGCGCAAAGGATCAAGCCGGTGATCTGGCTGTACGCGACAAAGAACAACGCGCCGGCCAGAATCAGCAGATCGGGAACGCCGATCGCCCGCCGGCCCCACAGCGCGGGCACGATCCCCGCCGAGGCCAGGAGGAACAGGAAGGCGCCGAAGACCAGCGTCGAGTAGAAATAGGCTTCACGGCACGTCGCGATATGGAAGGAGTTGACCGCCAGCAACGCGGCGAAGAGCAGCCCGAACACCGGCCCGCGAATCCGGCGACCCGCGAAGAAAGCCACCGGGACGGTCAGCACGCCGAACAGCGCAAAGGGAAAACGGACCATGGCGGGAGTGATGTGCCAGTTGAACAGCAAGAGAAACTCCTGCATGATGAACGCCGGCATCGGCATCTGCCCCGCCGCGCCCGACACCTCGAACCAATCCGTGAAAATCATCGAGGGCGGCACCTGGCGTTTCGCGAGATCCCAGAGCAGGATCGTATCGGCTCGGAACGCCGACAAACCCAATTCATACAGGCGGAAAAAGGCGGCGACCGCGACGATGATCGTCAGCCAGATCCAATGCTGCTTTGAGATTCTTTCCGACGGCCCAGTCGAATCCGATACCATAAGTTCTCCACCGGCCACGCCGCACGGACGGGCCCATGCCAAGGCGCGCCATATTCTGTTGAGCCGCCGTCAAAGTCAAGGATCACTCCGACCCCAGAAGCCAAAGATGAACGCGGGCATCGAGGATCAGGGTCATACTGAAAAGCTTCTTGCGGAAAGAGGTCATGCGATCTGACTCCAATGCCCGGCAAGACCGGGAGGCTCCTCATCCCAACAACGCCCCGACCTTCAGCTTGTGTCCGTTGAGGTAGTCCCGGCCGCTCATCGGTTTCTTCCCCTCGGGCTGGACTTCCAGAAGCCTCAACGCGTCTTCGCCGCATGCGACGAGCGGGCCGTCCCCGCACAGTTCGAGTATCGTCCCCGGTATACCGCCCCGGCGTTCCACCCGCGCCTTCAACACGCGAAGCATGTGGCCGGAGCCGGCCGGCGCGTCGCAGAAGCAGGCAGGCCACGGTACGAACCCGCGGATGCGGTTGCGGATCGCCGCCGCAGGCCGCGGCCAGTCGATCCGTCCATCCTCCTTCTTCAGCTTGTGGGCAAAGGTGACCTGCGACTCGTCCTGCGGCTTGCGAACCACGCGGTCGCCGCGAATCAGGTCGAGGGCGGCGATGAGGAGCTTCGCGCCGACGGCAGCCAGCTTCGGCTCGAGCGTCAGCGACGTGTCGTCGTCGTGGATGGAGACCGCCTCCTGCAGGATGATGTCCCCGGCATCCATCTTCTGCGTCACGTAGAGAATCGAAACACCCGTCTCGGTGTCGCCGTTCGCGATCGCGTACTGGATGGGCGCCGCGCCTCGGTACCTGGGCAGCATCGACGGGTGGACATTGATCGCGCCTTTCGCGGGCAACGCCAGCAGGTTCTTGTTCAGGAACTGGCCGAAATCCACGACCACCATCAGGTCGGGCGAAAGCGCGGCGAGCTTCTCCACGACATCCGGCGCGCTCGCGTTCTCGGCGGCGATCACGCTCACGCCACGCCCTTCCGCGAACTGCTTCACGGGACATGGAGTCAGGCGCAGGCGGCGGCCGCTCGGGCGATCCGGCTGGGTGACCACCGCGACCACGGAGTCCGCCGGGTTGTCCAGCAGCGCCTTGAGCGTGGGACACGCAAGCTGTCCGGAACCTATGAAGATGATACGCATGAGAGTCGCGTCCATTTTAACCACGAATGGACACGAATAAACATGAAAGTGCCCTTCCGGCGGAAGGGCCGCCTCATCACGCCGCCCATCCCCTGACGGCTCTTCCGTAGCCGCCGGCGGCCGTTTCAGCCGCGCCCTTGCGGGCGCGGCTGCACTCCGCTATTCTATGCCGCGAATTTGAATCCCGGCCATGATTGAGAAGCCCACACACGTCAAAGCTCAGGAGTTGATCGAGTCGATTCACCGCAGCCATCTCAAGGCGCCGCAGACCATTCTGTTCGGCCGCGGCCGGTTCAGCGAACTCGGCAAGCTGGTCATGCCGCCCGTGTGGGGACAGAAAGCCATTGTCGTCACCGGCAAACAATCGGCCGCGGCATCCGGAGCGGCCGAAAAAGTGCAGGTCATGCTGAACCGCTACGGAGTTGACGTCATCCCTTTTGCGAATGTCTCCGGCGAGCCGACCGTCGACATGGTGAACCGGGGCGCGCAACTCGCGCGAAACGAGAAGCCCAAGCTGGTGGTCAGTCTCGGCGGCGGCAGCGTGATCGACTGCGGCAAGGCGATCGCCGCGCTGACGGTAAACGACGGGCCCGTGGAAGACTACATGGAAGGCGTCGGCAAGGGGCTCCAAGTGGTCAATCCGCCCGTGCCGCACATCGCCATCCCGACCCTTGCGGGAACGGGCGCGGAGATGACAAAAAATGCGGTCATCGTTTCGCACGAGAATGGCTACAAAAAGAGTATGAGGGCGGAGAGCATGATTCCGACCATCGCCCTGATCGACCCGCTCCTGTCCGTCACGGTGTCGGCGGCCGTCACGGCGGCCGGCGGCATGGACGCCATCACGCAGTTGTTCGAGCCGTGCATCACGCTCAAGCGCCGCCCGGAAACGACGATGCTCGCTCTCGAGGGACTGCGCCTGGCAAGGACGGCCCTGGTTCAATGCTGCGAGGAGCCGGGAAATGTGCTCGCGCGCGAACAGATGTCGCTCGTCAGCATGCTCGGAGGCGTGTGCCTCGCAAACTCCGGGCTCGGAATGGCCCACGGAATCGCCGCCGGCCTCGGCGCGCTCTTCGATATCGCCCACGGGCTCGCCTGCGGCATCCTTCTTCCCCACGCCCTCCGCCATAACCGAACCGCTTGCGAGACGGAACTGTCTGCCGCTCTGACGGCATTTCTGAACCAGCCGCGCGTATCCGCGAACGCCGTCGACGAGGGCATCGCCGTGATCCGGGAACTGAACCAGCACCTGGGCATCCCCGCGGATCTGAAGCACTTGAATCTCACGGAAGACGATCTGAAGAAGCTGGCCGCGGCGTCCATGGGCAACAGCATGTCCGGCAATCCCGTGCCGATGACCGAGGCATCGGTGCTGGAGTTCCTGAAGACGATCGCGTAACCCTGAATCGTCCTCGATCTCGTCGGGGAAAAGCCGTTGGATACGCCTGCTTCCCTCTCGCCGGACATTACTCGGTCGGCGGACACTTCTTCAGGCACAGGAACCAATCCAGGCACTTGACGTTCGGATCGGCCTCTTCCGCGCGCTCCTTGGCGGCGCCGCAGGAGCCCGGCGGAGGCACAATCACGTCGTCGCCCGGCTTCCAGTTCGCCGGCGTGGCGATGCCGTGCTCGTCGGAAGTCTGCATCGCGACCAGCAGGCGCAGAATCTCGTCCATGTTGCGTCCGTTCGACAGCGGGTAGTACAGGATCGCGCGCACGATGCTTTTCGGATCGATGATGAACACGGCCCGGACGGCCTGCGTGCTGCTTGCGCCCGGCTGTAGCATCCCGAAGGCCTTCGAAACGTCCATCTTCAGGTCCTCAATGACCGGGAAGTCGATCTCGATGCCCTTCATGTCCTTGTACTGAATCTTCTCTTTGATCGTGCGCAGCCATGCGATGTGCGCGTAGATGCTGTCGATCGAGAGCCCCAGCAGCTTGCAGTTGCGCTTCTCGAACTCCGGCTGCATCGCGGCGAAGGTCATGAACTCCGTCGTGCAGACCGGCGTGAAGTCCGCCGGGTGGGAGAAGAACACGACCCACTTTCCCTCGAAGCATTTCGGGAACTCGATCTCCCCCTGCGTGGTCTTGGCCCTGAACGACGGGGCCTTCTCCCCGATCAACGGCAGGCGTATGGCAGCTTCTTCAGTCATCTCTCATTCTCCCATTCCGGTTTAACGACACCCGCGGCCTCCGCCGTGATGGCCGCAAGCGGCTTGCTCGTCCATCTCGGTCAGTTCCCCCGCTTTCAGGCGGCTCACGGCTTCCGCCACAGTGCCGCCCGCGCACCGGTACACCTTGACCCCGAGGGAATGCAGTCCTCGCAACGCGCCCGCGCCCATACCTCCCACAATCACGGCGTCGGGCTTCGCGCCCGCCAGCGCGTGAACCGGGCTGCACGCGCCGGGGACATGACCTTGGTCTCTATTGGACAGCGGTTCCACCAACATACCATCGGTTTCAACCATTGCAAATCCCGGCGCGGACCCGAAATGGGCATACACCGTGCTTTCAAACCCGCGATACTCCTCGACCGGCACGCAGATTTTCATGACGCCTGCGCCTCTTTCTCCGCGGCTTGCCGATCCCCGGCCTGACTCGCGCCGACTGACGGTCCCCGGCGCATGCAGCGTCCTTTACCCCACCCCCGGCCGCGGCCGCATCCGCGGGGTCCTCTCCCCACTCCCCGTCCCATCCCCGCCGGTCCTCTTCCATCTCGTCCTGGCATATGGTTCTCTCCTTTCACAATCACGGCTCCGCCTTCCATGCGGAGCGCCTTGCCGTGAATCAGCGCATCCGCCACTTTCCTCCGCGCCCCCTCGATAATGCGCGAGAATGTCGGGCGGGAGATTTTCATCTTCTCCGCGGCCTCTTCCTGGTAGAGGCCGTTCAAATCGGCAAGCCGCAGGGCTTCGACTTCGTCGAGGGCCAGAACGGCCTCCTCGATCTCACGCAGGGGAACATCCGCGGGCTTGAAGTACGTCACCCCCGGTACGAACCCGATCTGTCGCCTGCAACAGGGTCTCGGCATGGATTGGCTCCTGTTTTTGTTATGAACATATGTTCATTATGGGATTCAGTCAAGCGTGAGGATGGACGGAGAAGCTTTTCACACATTGAAAGAATCGCCACGCATCGTCCTCGCACTCGTCCTCGGTTGTTTCGGAACGACCGGGGACGACGACGAGATCGAGGACGATTGGATGACGGCTACTTCTCCACGCTCGAGTACAGTTCCTCTCCGGTCTGCGCGTGCACGATGGTGAAGTCTTCCACGTGCATGTTTCCGTCGGAGACGAACGTGAGGCGGCTGCCGTACTTCTGTTCGAGTTCGATCAGATCGGCCTCATCCTCCTTGCGCAGACGGTCCATGACGGACGGGTTGACGGTGATCTTGACCGGCAGGGCTTTCTTCTCGTAATGGTGGCGGCGCATGACTTCCGCGATATGGCGCTGGATCTGCACGCTCATGCTGAGCGAGGACTTCACCTTCCCGCGGCCATGGCAGTACGGGCAGTCGACGTAATTCGAGGCGCGGATGCTCTCTTCCGCGCGCTGGCGCGTCATCTCGAGCAGTCCGAGCTGGGAAATCTGCAGGACGTTGGTCCGGGCCTTGTCCGTCTTCAGGGCGTCCTTCAATGCCTTGTGGACGGCGTGCTGGTTGCGCTTCTGCTTCATGTCGATGAAGTCGATGACGACAAGACCGCCGACGTTGCGCAGGCGGAGCTGCCGGGCGATTTCCACGGCGGCCTCGATATTGACCTGCGTGATCGATTCCTCCTGCGACGAACCGCCCTTGTGCCGGCCGGTATTCACATCGATCGCGACGAGCGCCTCGGTCTCGTCGAAGATGATGTAGCCGCCGCCTTTCAGCCAGACCTTGCGGCGGAAGCAGTTCTCCAACTGGCGCTCGACTTCGAAATGCTCGAAGATGGGCGCTTCGCCGTCGTAGGGCTTGACCTTGCTTTTCGCGCGGCGCGAGATTCTCGACACCAGGTCGCGGATGTGCTCAAACGCCTCCTTGGAGTCGATCACGATGCGGTCGATGTCCTCGGTCAGCGAATCGCGAACGACGCGTTCAATAAGGTCCGGTTCCTCGTACAGGCGGCACGGGGCGGGCTTTTCCTTGATGCCGGTCTCGATTTCCTTCCAGATATCGAGCAGGTTCCGGACATCGCGCACAAAGCTGACCTTGCGCGCGCCGGAGCCGGCGGTCCGGACGATCAGGCCGATATTGGGCAGGACCGGCAGGCGCGCGAGCACTTTCTTGAGCCGCGCCCGCTCCTTGGCGTCCTCGATCTTCCGCGACACGCCCTTCATGTTGGTCCCCGGCATCATCACGAGATAGCGCCCGGGGATGCTCAGGTTGGCGGTGACGCGCGGGCCCTTGGTGCCGATGGCGGCCTTGGTCACCTGCACGACGATCTCCGTGCCGATCGGGAACTGCTTGGCCATTTCGCCGGCGGCGTAGCGCTTCTGCCGCGGCCGCCGCTGGACCCCCTCCTCCGCTTCGAGCCGCGCGGCGTCCTCGGGGATCATGTCCCAGTAATGGACGAACGCGTTCTTCTTCATCCCGATGTCGATGAACGCCGCCTGCAGGCCGTCCTCCAGGTTCTGGATCTTGCCCTTGAAGACGCTGCCGACGATACGGTCCTCGCTCGGCCGTTCGATGAAGAACTCCTCGAGGTGGCCGTTTTCGAGAACGGCGACGCGCGTCTCCAGGTTCTCCGCGTTGATGATGATTTCCTTTTTGATGTTTTTCCCCAATCCGAGTTTGTTTGCCAGGAATTGCAACATAGCTTGATTCACCTCATTGCTGATATCGTCTGACATAAACGCTCTGCACGATGCCCAGACCGATCATCGTGCTCACCATGAACGAGCCCCCGTAACTGATCAGCGGGAGCGGAAGCCCCGTGATCGGAAGAAGCCCGATCGTCATGGCAATGTTCACGAACACATGGCAGAACAGCAGGCCGGTCACGCCGACCGCCAGCATCCGCCCCATCTTGTCCCTCGCCTCGAGGGCCGCGCGGGCCCCCGCGGCCAGCACCAGCGAGTACAGCGCCAGCAGGCCGAGAGAGCCCAGGAATCCCATCTCCTCGGCGATCACCGAGTAGATGAAGTCCGTGGGCGCCACTGTGCGCGGCAGAAAGCCGAGCACGTTCTGCGTCCCATTCATATACCCTTTCCCCGAAAAACCGCCCGACCCCACGGCAATCTCGGACTGGATCTTGTTCCAGCCCGCGCCCAGCGGATCGCGCCCGGCGTCGAAGAAGACCAGGATCCGATCCTTCTGATAGTCGTCGAGCCCGAACCAGCCGAACGGCAGCAGAAGAATGCCGATGCCGATGAGCGCGCCGAGGTACTTCACCGGCACACCGGCCACGAACATCATGAAGAACGACACCGGCAGGAGCATCGTGGCCGTGCCGATATCCGGCTCCTTGAAGATGAGGAAGAACGGAACGGCGACGATCAGCAGCACCTGGAACAGGCATTTCCAGGTCCGGACGTCGCGGCCGGGCCGGCCGAGGAACCGCGCCAAGACGATCACGGTCGCCAGCTTGCCGAATTCCGAAGGCTGGACCTGCACACCGAACAGGTTCAGCCAGCGATACGCGCCGTACACCTTCTTCCCGACGCCCGGGATGAGCACAAGAACGAGGAGAACCAGGCCGACCCCATACAAAACCCACGCCGCGTCGCGGAGTCGATGGTAATCGATCACCGCCATCATCAGGAAGAAGACAACGCCAGCCAGCACCCACACCATCTGCTTTTCGTAAAACGGGGCCACGGGCAGATCGTCATGGCGACTCACCGCGCTGTAGATGAAGAAAATGCCCGCGATCAGGAGCATGGCCATGGCAAAAATCATGGACCAGTCCATGCGGCGCAGGATGCGGCTGATGCGGTTCCAGTCCATCAGCCCTCCCCTTCCTGCCGGGCGGGCGGAGCGAACAGGCCCGCCATGATCTGCTTCATCTTCGGCGCGGCCGTGGTCCCTCCCGTCACGCCTTCCTCGACCATCAAGGCCACCGCGTAGCGAGGGTTGTCATAGGGCGCGAACGCGATCATCCACGCGATCTTGTGGCCCTGCCCCTTCACGCCGTATTCGGCCGTGCCCGTCTTCCCCGCCATCTCCACGCCCGGGACCTGGGCGAGGCGGCCCGTCCCGTGGCGCGACATGACCACATCACGCATGCCGCCGCGGACAATGGCGGTGTTTCGCGGCGACCAGTCCAGCCTTCGAACCGCCTGCGGCGGGACCGCGCGCAGCGGTCCGTCGTCCGTCTCCCGGACGCCCAGAACAATCCGCGGCCGGAAGAGCGTCCCCCCGTTGGCGAACGCGGCCGTGGCCATGGCCATCTGAAGCGGAGTCGCTCCGAGCGCGCCCTGGCCGATGGACAGGTTGCACGTGTCGCCGTCGCGCCAGGCGTCGTGGTACATCCGCTGCTTCCAGGCGTTGTCGGGAACCAATCCGGACACTTCGTAATCCAAACTGATATCGGTCTTCTGGCCGAGCCCCAGAGCCTCGGCCATGCGGGAGATCGGTTCCGGCCCGCTCTGCAGGCCGAGATGGTAGAAGTACACATTGCACGAGCGCTCGAGCGACTCCTGCATGTCGAGCAACCCGTGGCCCGCAGGATACCAGCAGCCGAAGCGCCCCCGGCCCAGCGTGAAGTAGCCCGGGCAACGGAACGAGGTGCCGGGTGTGGCCTTCTTGTTTTCGAGGGCCGCGATGGCGACAATGGGCTTGAACGTGCTGCCCGGCGCATACGTGCCAGCCACGGCCCGGTTCACGAGGGGCTTGTCCGGGTTGTCAGAAAGCGCCCGCCAATCATCCCTCGAAATCGCCGGCACAAACCGATTCAAGTCGAAGCCGGGAGAACTGGCCATCGCGATCACGTCGCCGTTGTTCGGATCCACGACGACCGCGGCGCCGACCATCCCCGCCAGCGCCGCTTCGACAAGCTGCTGGGCGCGCAGATCGATCGACATCACGATATCCTTGCCGTTCTGCGGACCTCGCGCCGCGAGATCGTCATGCCGGAACCCGGAGACATCCACGCGGACAAGCCGGCCGCCGGGTTCGCCGCGCAGAATGCCGTCGAACGTCTTCTCCAGGCCCGATTTCCCGGCCATTTCAGGGAGGTAGTAGTGGTACGGTTCCTCGTCTTTCGGAGGCTCGGCGCGGCCCACGTACCCGACCACGTGACACGAGGCATTGGTAAACGGATATTGCCGGACCGCTTCGACATAGATATCCACGCCGGGCACCCTCGCGGCGCGCTCGGCCAGCCGGGCCATGGTTTGTTCGTCCAGATCGCGCCACGCCAGGAGCGGGAGGGGAAGGCGCTTTTTCACATGCGTCTTGATATCGGCCTCGGTGATCTGCCGCGGCACGCCGAGGGTGACGGACAACTCGTCGATCAGCGAGTTCACGTGACTGATGGTCCGGGCCCACCGGCCGGGCTGGCGCAGTTCCTCGAGGTAGATCGCGATGCAGTAGCTCGGACGGTTATCGGCGACGCAGAGGCCGTTGCGGTCGAAAATCCGGCCGCGCAGGCCGGGCACTCGAACGCGCCGGACGCTCTGTTTCATCAGGTCCTGCTGATACATCGTACCGTGGGACACCTGCATACGCCAAAGCGCGGCCAGCAGGATTCCGAAGGCGGCCAGCATACCCGCCAGCAGGATCCGAACACGAAGGTGTTCTTCGTCAAATAGATTCCGGAACGCCACTACGAAGCCCTTTCGTCGATGTTGCCGAGCATCCGGTCCAACCTCTCCATGAATGCAAATTCGAACGGCACGAGGATCGCCCCGAGCAAAACGGAGCCGAACCCCTTGAGAAAGACCCACCCCGGCGCGAGCGAGACCAGGCCGGCCGCGGACAGGAGCCCGTACAGAGCCAGCGTCACCGCGCCGCCGGCGATCGCGCCGAACATCATGTGCGTAAACGACTCGTGCACGAAGACCATATCCTTGAAGTTGCTCACGACGACGGCGACGACGCAGAAGCAGAACGAGGAGTAGCCCAGGGGAATCATGCACAGCGCGTCCTGCAGGAGCCCCGCGATGATGGCGGCCTGGAGCATCGTGCCCCGCGAGTGGGCCAATGCGTAGTAGATCACGAGGCCGAGCAAGACCGGCGCGTTGACCTGCCCGAGCCAGGAGAAGGTCGGAAACACGGCTTGCGCCACGGCGCCGACAAGGATGGCCATGAACATGAGGAGCGTGGTCACGGCGCGCCCTCCCCGGAAGACCGCGTCTTCATCAGAAAGTCATCCGCCCCATCCCCCTGCTCCGCGACCACGAACACATACGTCAGCCGGCCGAGGTCGGCTTTGGGAATGATGTCCGCGCGCTGGAAGAGGCCGGATTCGTCCTTGTGGACCTTGTCCACGTACCCGATCAGAAGTCCCTTCGGGAACACGCCGCCCAGTCCGGACGTGACCACTTCGTCGCCGGGCAGAACCGGGATGTTCTTGTTGATAAAATCGACCCGGCAGGAGGCCTGGCCTGATCGCGCGGGTCCGTTTCCGGACACCACGCCGAACGCGCCGGTCCGGACCACCCGCGCGGAGACCTTGCAGCCCGCGTCGGAAATCAGAAGGACATCGCTCGTCTGCGCGGAGACATCCACGGTCTTGCCCACAAGCCCGTCGGACGTCATGACGGCCATGTCCATGGATACGCCGTCGCTCACGCCCTTGCTCAGCCGGATGGTCTGCCACCAGCCGGTGATATCGCGGGCAATCACCTCGCACGGCGTAAGCCGGCGTCCGGACTGGGCGGAGAACTGAAGTTGCTCGCGCAGCGCGGCGTTATCCTGGGCCAGGGACTGAAGGTCGCGAACCTCATTCCGGAGGCGGACGAGTTCGGCGGACATCTGCTGGTTCTCGCGCACGAGCCCCCCGATGCCGCGAACGGAGCGGACGCTTTCCTCCACCCACCGCGAAAACCCGGACAGCGCGCCCTGCAGGGGCGCAACGCCCTCGCGCAAAGCGGCCTTCGCCTGGCGCGATATCGAGTCCGGCAGGTTGAGCACCGCGAGGAGCACAGCCCCCAAGACCACCCACAGTACGATACTTCTGTCTCTCATTTCGTCCCTGAAAAGCCCGATCGCCATAGAGGACGAAGAGCCGGTCTGCGAGGAAACGACATGCGGCAGGTCTACCGGACAGATCAGTAGGTGCGGCTGATGTTGGCCACCTTGCGCAGGAAATTGAGCTCGTGGAGCACAATACCCGTGCCTTCAGCCACCGCACACAAGGGATCATCGGCAATATGAACCGGCAGCCCGGTCTGTTCCGCGATGAGCTTGTCGATGCCCCTCAAGAGGGCGCCGCCGCCCGCGAGAACCAGTCCCCGGTCCACCAGGTCCGCCGAAAGTTCCGGAGGACAACGTTCAAGCGTGATGCGAATCGCCTCGACAATGGCCGAAACCGGCTCCTGCAAGGCATCCCGCACCTCTTCCGACGTGATCGTCAAGGTCTTCGGAAGTCCCGCGACCAGGTCGCGGCCCTTGACCTCCATGTTCGACTCATCCCCCATGTGGTACGCCGAACCGATCGCGATCTTGATTTCTTCAGCCGTCCTCTCACCGATCATCAAATTGTACACCCGCTTCATATACTGGACGATCGCTTCGTCCATCTCGTCGCCACCGACGCGGACGCTCCGGCTCAGCACGATTCCCGCCAGGGAAATCAGCGCCACTTCCGTGGTACCGCCTCCGATGTCCACAATCATGTTTCCGGCCGGTTCCTGGACCGGCAGGCCGACGCCGATGGCAGCGGCCATCGGTTCCTCGATCAGATACACTTCGCGCGCGCCCGCATGGGTTGCCGAATCCTTCACGGCGCGCTTTTCAACCTCCGTAATTCCGCTGGGAACCGCTACGATACAGCGCGGCCTGACACACATCCGGCGGCTGTGAACCTTCCGGATAAAGTACCGCAGCATGGCTTCCGTAATCTCAAAATCCGCGATCACTCCGGACTTCATGGGCCGTATGGCCACAATGTTACCGGGCGTGCGGCCCAGCATCTTCTTTGCTTCGTCACCCACAGCCAAAACACGGTTTGTGCCCGCCTGAATAGCCACGACGGATGGCTCCCGGATCACAATGCCGCGCTCGCGAACATAAACCAGCGTGTTAGCTGTGCCTAAATCAATGCCGATATCGTTGGAGAAGACTCCGAGTAAGCGGTCGAACATGAAAAGTTTCCTTTATCCCTTTGAAAATACGGAGATTGCGCATACTTTGCGTAACTGACGCCGGACCGTCAAGCGATAAATGTCTGCCGACTGGAACGCCTTTGAAATATGGGGGTTGGACGACATTCAGCCCACCAATGGCTTGGCAATGAGTCCCACCGGGTCGGTCCGGACCGGCTTCTTCTCGATTCGGGCGATCAGGTTTTTCAGAAACGCGTCCCGGCGATTCTCCTTCTCCTCGGGAGACAGGCCTTTCATATCCAGGTAGCCGGCGGCCATCCGTTTGTGTCCCCCCGCGGAGCCCTGCTTTCGCACCAGGCTTTTCAGGAGACTGCCGCAACGGGCCCCCTTGTTTTCGGACCGGATGGAAACGAGCAGGTTGTCGCCATGGTAGCCCGTGCAAAAAGACCACGTGATGCGTTCCATGAGACAAAGCAGTTCGGCAATTTCCGCGATGATCTCGGGTTGTTGGACCGAGTCCAGATGCGTCCAGGATACACGCCCGTACACAAAGGCATTCTTAATGGCCTCCTGAAGCTGGGCGTAATAGGAACGGGGAAGCGGGGCGTGACGGATCTTGCCGATGATCCTCATGTTCGAACGCGCCAGCAGGTACAGGTAGGCCTCGAGATCGAGGTCCGAGCAACTGCGGGAAAGGTCCAGCGTCTCCGCGGCAATGGCATACGCCATGATCGACGCGAGCCATTTCGGCACGGTAATGCCCGCCGCGTACAGGAACCCGTACATCATGCTCACCGTCGCTCCGGCGCCCACGCGGATATCGCTGAGGACATCGCCCCATCGTTTCTTCGACCTGAACGGATGGTGGTCGAAAACGGCGACCGGCTTGACGAACGGCGGGACCGTCACGTTGCCCGACCAGGGGGCCGTGTCCACAAAAATGCACGGAACGCGCTTGCCGGAGACTCGAAGCTCCTCGAGCGGACGCCACCGATACCGGCAATGATTCAGGAGTTCCCGGTTCTCCGCTCTCGACACGCGGCCGGTAAAAGCGATCTGGCCTTGCACATGAAATCGCTTCGCGAGCAGGAGATGCATCGCTGCGGCGGAGGCCAGGGCGTCCGGATCCGGGTAGTCGTGCGGAATAATCAGCACCCTCCCCCTCGAGGGCAGCACCTTGCCGAGCTTCTCCAGATGATCCCTGGCTTGCTTGAGGGCTGCTTCATCCATGATTACAAAAAACGCTCCATTCTCGCGAGAACCTCTTTCCTGAACCGGTCGATCATCTCGCCGACGTATTCCCCGGGATCGATCCGGACATCCCGCAGAAGCGGCGTCAGGTCCATGGCCGTGCTCAGCGCCGTCGCCGTGTCAACCCGGTGCGTCTGGCCGTAGGTCGCCGCGGCCCGACGCCGCGCCGCCGCCGCCAGATCGTAGCGCTTCCCGCCGCTGATCTGCGAGTCGTAAACGCCGAGCAGGGCCGATTGAATGTTCTCGCGCCGGGAGATGTCCCATGTCGCTTTCTCGCCGTCGGGCAGCCAGTCCAGATCGCGCCAGACCTCGCCGCCGTAGAATTTCCGGGGCCGCGCCTTCGCCGGAAGGGCCCGCAACGCCTCAAGGGTCCGCAGAGCGAGCGCCACATGGGTATCGTGTTTATCCGCCGGATTATGACCGATCACCACATCCGGCGCGGCGGCCAGGACCAGCCTGCGGAGATCTTCACGCACATCCTCTGCCCGCGCGTTTTTGACGGCCGATCCGGGATGATCCAGCATGACGAGCGCCCCATACTCACCGACCACGGCCGCTTTCTTCTGCTCCCGCCGGCGAACGGCCCGCATCTGCTTGTCGGTGAAACGCGCATACTGGGCGGTACGGGGACTGCCCGCGCCGTCGGTCACGACGACGCCTGTGAACCACCGGTCGGTCCGGCCAAAGCCGTCGAGGATCGCATGCGGCGCCATGATCTCGATGTCGTCGGGGTGCGCGGCAATACACATCGCGGTCGTGCGCGAAAGAGCCTTCAAAACCGGAACGCCGTCCGGGATGAATATCTCCGCGCTGGCACGAGCAAACTTCACGTCATTCACGATGGACGTATTATAGCCGGTTCTGTGAAAGGAAGAACTAATTAAAACAAGCCCTCGTCCTCCTCCTCGCCGTCGGACTCGGACGTTCGAGGAAATCGAGGACGATGGGATCTTACTCTGCCGCTTTGAAGCAAAGCGTGGCGTTATGACCGCCGAAGCCCAGGGAGTTGTTCAGGCAGGCTTTTACCTTCATCGGCCGCGCCTGGTTCGGGACATAGTCCAGATCGCACGCCGGGTCCGGCGTCTCGTAATTGATCGTCGGCGGCACGACGCCGTTCCGAACCGCGAGAACGCAGGCCACGGATTCGACGGCACCCGCCGCGCCGAGCAGATGGCCGGTCATGGACTTGGTCGAACTGATGGCCACCTTTTTCGCGTTGTCGAGGCCGAGCGCCATCTTGATCGCGAGGGTCTCGCACTTGTCGTTCAATTCCGTGCTTGTGCCGTGCGCGTTGATGTAGTCGATCTCCTCGGCGCGCAGCCCGGCGTCCTCGAACGCCAGTTGCATTCCGCGCGCGGCGCCCTTGCCTTCCGAGTCCGGCGCGGTGATGTGGAAGGCGTCACAGGTGCGGCCGTAGCCGGCCAATTCACAGTAAATCTTCGCGCCGCGCTTCTTCGCGTGCTCGTATTCTTCGAGGACAAGAACGCCGGCGCCCTCGCCGATGACGAACCCGTCGCGGTTCGCGTCGAACGGGCGGCTGGCCCGGGTCGGATCATCGTTGCGGGTGCTCAGCGCGCGCATCGCGCAGAAACCGCCGACGCCAAGCGCGCAGATAGGCGCCTCGGTGCCGCCGGCCAGCATGACATCGGCCTCGTTGTGCTGAAGAATGCGAAGGGATTCGCCGATCGAATGCGTCCCCGTCGCGCAGGCGGAGACCACACCGAAATTGGGACCGTTGAGGCGGTGATCGATGGCGATATAGCCGCTGACGATGTTGCTGATCATCTGCGGAATCATGAACGGGGAAAACCGGGACGGCCCCTTGGCGATGAAGACCTCCATCTGCTCCTGCAGAATTTGCAGGCCGCCGACGCCCGACCCCACCAGTACGCCCACTCGCTCGTTGTTCCCGGCGGAGAAGTCGAGCCCGCTGTCCTGGACCGCAAGTTTCGCGGCCGCGATGCCGTAATGGCAAAAGGGGTCCATCCGGCGCTGTTCCTTCTTGGAGACGAATTCGTCGATATTGAAATCGACCACCTCGCCGGCAATCCGGGACGTGAACTTGGAGCAGTCGAAACGACTGATGGCGCGAATGCCCGAATGGCCATTCAGCAGGCGCTCCCAGAACTTGTTGATATCGCATCCCAGGGGGGACACGAGGCCCATGCCCGTCACGACGACTTTTTTGCGTTCCATAATTCCTCTCCCGCGCGGAGATTCGCGCCGCGCGCGTCGTCAAAAAAGAGGCCGATGATGACCCCTTGGCCATCACCGGCCACCACATCCGCCGCGACTACCCGCCGAAGCCTTTTTCCTTCAGGTAGTTGATGACGGCGCCGACGGTCGTCAGCTTCTCGGCATCTTCATCCGGAATCTCGGCTCCGAACTCTTCCTCGAACGCCATGACGAGTTCCACCGTGTCCAGGGAATCCGCCCCGAGGTCTTCGATAAAAGACGCTTCGGGAGTAACCTGTTCCGGGTTCACGCCGAGTTGTTCAACGATGATGTCTTTGACTTTATCTTCGATCGCCATGTGCTTTCCTCCTTAATCCTGAATCATTTACGCTGTCACCATACCACCGCAGACCGTCAAAACCTGGCCCGTGACATACGAAGCCGCGTCACCGGCCAGAAACAGTACCACATTTGCCACATCCTCAGGCAATCCAAAACGGCCCAACGGAATGGCTTCCAACATCTTCTTCTGAATATCCTCGGGCAGCTTCTCGGTCATCCTGGTCTTGATGAAACCCGGAGCCACCGCGTTCGCGCGAATATTGCGCGCCGCCAACTCCTTGGCCACCGACTTGGTCAAAGCAATCAATCCGGCCTTGGATGCGGCATAGTTACACTGTCCGGCATTTCCGATCAAGCCTATGATCGAGGCCACATTCACAATCGCGCCCGCCCGCTGCTTCATCATGGGCCGGGCAACCGCCTTCGTGAACAGGAACGCCCCTTTCAGGTTCACCTGCAACACCTTGTCCCAATCCTCCTCGGACATCCGGATCAGGAGGGTGTCGCGCGTGATCCCCGCGTTATTGACCAGAATATCGATTTTCCCGAACGTCTCGGCGATCCGGTCCACCGTGGCCTGCACCGCCGCCCCATTGCTCACATCCACCGCGAAACATTCCACACGACGACCCATCGCCGCGATCAGGCCGGCCGTTTCCACCAGCCAGTCCTTCTCCACGTCGCAAAGGGCAATGTCTGCGCCTTCCGAAGCCAGCTTCACGGCAATGGCCTGGCCGATGCCGCGCGCCGCTCCGGTCACAATCGCTATTCTGCCTTCGAGTTGTGCCATAGTTCCCTTCTATACCAGGGCTTTCGCCACGGAGTCCAAACTTGAAAGGTCGGAAATGTTATGCAAGACGCCCTCTTTGTCAATACGTCTTACAAGCCCGGAGAGCACTTTGCCCGGACCGCATTCCACGTAGGTTTTCACCCCGTTCGACTTCATCCAGTTGACGCAGGAAACCCACTGGACCGACGAGGTCACCTGGCGGACCATCAGCCGGCGTATGTCGTCCGGCCGGCCGTGGGGCTCGCCCGTCACGTTGGAAAGCACGGTCATCCGCGGAGCCGAGAATTGAACCCCGGCCAGATACTCTTCCAGCCGTTTTGCCGCCGGGGCCATCAGCGCGGAATGGAACGCCCCGGCCACGTTCAGCCGGATCGCCTTCTTCACGCCCATCCCCTTCAGGGTTTGCTCGGCCTGGTCAATGCCCTCTTTACGGCCTGATAAAACCGTTTGTTCCGGCGTGTTGAAGTTCGCGACCTCGACGCCGCAGTCCGAGGCGATCTTCCGGAGCGTTTCGGCTTCCTGGCCCATCACGGCCATCATGGCGCCCGGATTTTCCTCGCACGCCTGCTGCATGAACCGGCCTCGCGCTTCAAGGACCTTGAGAGCTTCCTCGAAGGAAACCACACCGGCCGCGCACAGGGCCGACCACTCGCCCAGGCTGTGTCCGGCCGTCGCCGCAAAGGACAGGTCCGGGCGATTCTTCAGAAGGACGGCGTGACAGGCCAGGCTGACGACGAAAACCGCCGGCTGGGTTACGGACGACTTGGTCAGTTCCTCGATCGGCCCCTCAAAGCACAGTGTGGACAGATCGTAGCCAAGCACCTCGTTGGCCTTGTCGAAAAGCGCCTTGCACTCGGCGTGCGCCCCGGCCAAATCCTTGCCCATGCCGACCGCCTGCGCGCCCTGTCCGGGAAAAATCAATGCTTTCATCGTCATGTCATGACTCCGAAATTTGGAATCCGGAACATTGGAACCGGGAACGCTACTTGTCCCACTCGATCACGGAGGCACCCCACGTGAATCCGCCGCCGAACGCGGTCAACAGGATCCGGTGTCCCTTCTTCAGCTTTCCGCTGCGGGCCAGTTCGTCCAGGGCCACCGAGATCGTCGCGGCGGACGTGTTGCCGTATCGGTCGAGGTTGATCACCAGCTTTTCCCGCGGCTCGCCCAGCCGGTCGGCAATCGCGTCAATGATCCGGAGATTCGCCTGGTGGGGAATAATCCAGTCAATGTCGCGCGCGGTCAGCCCGGCCCGCCGGATCGCTTCTCTGGATGACTTGACCATGTTGTTCACCGCATGCTTGAAGACTTCGCGGCCGGCCATCTTGAGATAGTGAAGGCCGTCCTTCACCGTCTGTTCGCTGGCGGGCCTGCGGCTGCCGCCCGCCGGAAGCATCAGCAGTTCGCCCAGCGAGCCGTCCGAGCCGAACGCGGAGGCCATCAATCCATGCGGCGCATTGCGCGCCTGCAGAACCGCCACGCCGGCGGCATCTCCGAACAGGACGCAGGTGTTGCGATCCTTCCAATCGACAAACGCGCTCATCTTCTCGGCGCCAACGACCAGCGCCGTCTCCACGACTCCCGAGGCCACGTAATTCCTGGCCGTCTCGAGGGCGAAGATGAACCCGGAACAGGCGGCCTCCAGGTCGAAACAAAAAGCGTTCTTCGCGCCGATCAACGTCTGCACCAGACACGCCGTGCTGGGGAAGCCCATATCCGGCGTGATCGTGGCCACCACGATCAGCCCGACATCCTCCGCCTTGACGCCGGCGTCCGCCAGCGCCTTGCGGGCCGCCTCGGCGGCGAGATCGGATGTGGCCTGCTCCGCGGCGGCGATGCGCCGCTCACGGATCCCGGTGCGCGTGACAATCCACTCGTCGGACGTATCCACCATCTTTTCCAGCTCGGCATTGGTCAGGATACGATCCGGCGCGTACGAACCCGTCCCCACGATGGAAACCGTCCGCCCCAGTAAAGGTGTCTTCTTTGTCGTCATAAAGCGCTGTCCAACTTCTTCACGCCTTCCACAATCATGTGATTCAGCTTGTGGGCCACAGACTCGTTGGCCACCCGAATCCCGTTGCAGACCGCATGGGCGTTCGAAACGCCGTGCCCAATAATGGTGACGCCGTTCACGCCCAGCAAGGGCGCGCCGCCGTACATCGACGGATCGGCCTTCTTCTTGATCGAGTTGATCCCCGGCCTCAACAGCATCGCGCCGAGAAGGCGAACCCAGTTCTTTGTAAATTCTTCCTTGAGCCACTTGCCTATCGCGTGGGCCGCGCTCTCGCTCGTCTTCAGCACCACGTTGCCGACGAAACCGTCGCACACCACAACGTCAATGCGGCCCTCATACAGGTCATGCCCCTCGACATTCCCCGCGAAATTCAACCCGGACCGCTCCAGGATCTTGAACGTCTCCTTGGTCGTCTCGTTGCCCTTCAAATCCTCCGTGCCGACGCTCAGCAGGCCGACCGACGGATTCTCCCGGCCCACGATCTGCCGGGAGTACACCGAGCCCATCACGGCAAACTGCGACAGGATGGTCGGCGTGCAGTCCGTCGTCGCGCCGGCGTCCAGCAGGACGAACGGCTTGACCGGCGTCGGCATCACGCAGGCGATCGCCGCCCGGTCCACCCCTTCCAGCGTCCGCAGCTTGAGCTGGGATGCCGCGACGGCTGCGCCGGTGTTGCCGGCCGAAAAGACCGCATCCGCTTCGCCGGCCTTGATCAGATCGACCGCGAGGCTGATCGAGGAATCCTTCTTCCGGCGGATCGCCGTGGCGGGCGACTCGTCCATCGACACCACCTTGGCCGCGTGCCGGATCTCGATGATGCCGGGAATCTCCCCCCACGAGGACAACTCGCGACGGATCGTCGCCTCATCCCCGACGAGGAACAGCTTGGAAATGCCCTTCACGGAGCGCGCGGCTTCCACCGCGCCCGCGATGATCTCCTTGGGAGCGAAATCGCCCCCCATGGCATCCACGGCTATGCGCGACTCACTCATCCGCGGAAATGATCAACACCTGCCGTCCCCGATACGCGCCGCACTTGGGGCACACGCGATGAGGCAAATGGGGCTCTCCACATTTCGGGCAGGCCTTGGCCGCCGGAATCGCTCTCTTGTGCGATGCCGCGCGCATCCGGGCCTTGCTTTTCGATTTCTTCCTCTTTGGAACACCCATGGAAGTCTCTCCTTACTTCAGTTTCAACTTATCCAATTCCGACCATCTGCCCCCGTCACCGGACGCCGGCTTGCAGGAACACGGCCCTTCATTCCAGTTCTTACCGCACCGCGGACACAAGCCTTTGCACGTAGGTGAGCAGAGGGGAAATGTCGCAAGATTTACGAGGATATCTTCGCGGATATCCTCCGTCAAATCCACCGTCTCTGTGCCTTCCGGCACGGCGTAAGCGCGTAGAAAAGACGAAACCGTCATGGTTGTCGAGAAAAAATCCGCGCACTTTGAGCATTCAAAGGCCATTTTGACTCTCAACGTGCCGCTGACAATCAACTCGCGAGAGACCTTTTCGACCTGAAAATCGTAGCAAACCGGCCCTTCCGGCTTCGCCGGCGGGCCCCCCCCCAATTCCAGAATTTCCGCCGGCTCCTCGCCTTCAAAGCGCTCCCCCTCCGGCGGAATTTTTGCGACTTCGATTTTCATGAGGTTCGGCGGCTCCCCAGGCCGTTCGGCCGGGTCCGGGCACGCGGCTACTTCCGCCCGCCCTTCCCCAGCTTGGCGATCAGCGCCTCCTGAACGGGCGGGGCGACGAAGTTGCTGACATCGCCGCCGAGTTGCGCGACTTCCCGCACGGTGCTGGAACTGACGTAGCTGTAGTCCTCGTTCGGCATCAGGAAGATGGTCTCGATGTCCGGCGCGATCTTGCGGTTCGTCAACGCCATCTGGAATTCGAACTCGAAGTCCGAAAACGCCCTCAGGCCGCGAACCACGATATGAACGCCCTTCGACCGGACGTAGTTCATCAGGAGGCCGCTGAACGACTCCACGGAGACGTTTGGAAAATTCCTCGTCACCTCGCGAACCATGCCCACGCGCTCGTCGATATTGAACAACAGCGCTTTGCGCGAGTCGTCCGCAACGGCGATGGTGAGGTGATCGACCAGCTTGGACGCGCGCTCGATCAGGTCGAGATGGCCCAGTGTGATCGGATCAAACGTTCCGGCATAAACGGCATTTTTCATCAATCGCTCCTCCTCAACATCAGCAGTCGTGTGCCCCCATACGTCCGATCTCGAAGGATATTCCATCCCGGCCGGACCGGCACATTTTCCGACGCGCCCTGCTCGAACACCAACACTCCGCCGGGCGACAAAATACCACCCTCCTCCAGCGCCGGCAAGATCGCCTCTAGCCGGCGGGTCCGACCTTCCCGGTCGTACGGCGGGTCGGCGAGAATCAGGTGAAACGGCTCGCCGGTCCAGCCTTTTCTAAGGAATAGGTCCACATCGGACTGACGAATCATCGTCTCCCCGCCGTCGCGGCAGAGGGTTTGGACGTTTTCCTTCAGCGTCGCGAGCGCCCGGCGATCGCTTTCCACCCAGCAGACGAACGACGCACCGCGGCTCCAAGCCTCGATACCCAGCGCGCCCGAACCGGCAAACAGATCGAGAACCCGCGTCCCCACGACCGCCGCGCCGAGCGAGTTGAACAGCGCCGCGCGAACCTTGTCCTGTGTCGGCCGGATACCGCCCGGGACACGAATTTCACGCCGCGAGATGCTGCCGCCGGAAACACGCATGGTCAGCCGTTGGGACCGGCACCCCCGACAGGGCTACCCAGGTAGAACGCCCCCAGCTTTTCGTAATCCTGCATGAGCAAGTCTCCTTTGACGACAAGGCTTCTCGATCTCCCGATATGGTACGTCACGCCGTCGCCGCCGTCCACTCCGCACTCAAGCCCGGGGGCGCCGGACGGAACTTTTTTTGTGGATTATCAACCGGGGCGCGCCTCCTTGACTTCACAGGCCGGCCGGTGAACAATTCCCTGCGGCTGCCATGCCTGCGAAAAACGTGACAGAACAAATCCAGGCCAACCGGATCGACGGCGCCGTGGTCGTCTGTCGGACGCTTGTATCGTCTTTCGTCAAAGACCCCGCGCGCATCGCCGAAACGGCCGAAATGGCCCGGCACGCCCAGTTGCTGGCGAGCAAACTTCAGTTCCCCTTGTCGGACGTGCAGAAGATGATCCTCGCCGCCTGGCTGTCGGCGCTCGACGACCGGCGGGACCTGATCGATCCGCTCATCGCCCAGCACGGCTTGACGGAGGTTCTCGGCCTCGGCAAGCATGCCCCGGACGAGACCCATCCCCATCTCGGATTCCAGATCCTGAGCCTCCTTTCCGGGTACGAGGAATTGAAGAAGGCAAAACCCGGCATCGAGAAGGATCCCGAGGCCGTTCAGAAGGATCTTCGCGATCTCTGGGCCGTGACCCCGACCCGGCGGAGCCTGCTCAACCGGTTCATGCTCATCCTGAAAGACGAGTTGTTCCTCCAAAGCATCGAGGCCTCCGGCGCCAGAATCCTGATCGTGGACCCCAAGGAGGTCGCCTCGTCCGAACTGTCCCTCCCCCTCAAGAGCAAGAACTACCATGTCAAGGCGGTCGGCCATGTGCAGGGCGCGCTGAAGGCGATAGCCCTGGAAACTCCCGACGTCATTCTCTGCGAAATGAAGCTGCTCGTGGAGGACGGTCTCTCCTTCTGCCGGACGATCAAGTCGGACCCGGATCTCCGGGGCATTCCGTTCATCATGATGACCTCCAGCAAGAGCCAGCGCGTGGCGCGGGATTGCCTCAAGGCCGGAGCGGACGATGTCTTCGTCCGGCCGGTCGACATGGAACTGGTCTTCATCCGGCTCCGGAAGATACTCGGCGCGGCCCCGTCGAAGCCGGAGGGCGGAATGATCGGCTCGCTGAAGGACATCCAGCTCAGCGACCTCATCCAGATCCTGTGCGCGGGCGCGAAAACCACCCGGGTCGAACTCGTCCACGGCGGCGAACGAGGCGCGATCTACATCCAGGGCGGCGACATCATCGAAGCCGAAGCCGGCGAGTTCCGCGCCGAGACGGCGTTCTACAGAATCATGGGCTGGAAAGAGGGAACATTCGCCACGCGGACCCCCCGGACATTCCCCGCGCGCGCTATCCAGGCTCCGGCCATGGGCCTCCTCATGGAAGCCGCGCGGCGGAACGACGAAGGCATCGCGCCGGACACCGCGCAAACGGAACCCGCGGAATAAACGGGATTTCCAAGGACGCGCCAACGGACAGTTGACTCCGCGTTCCGCTTCGGAGAGGATGCGCCGAACATTTTGGGGGAGCACCCCAGAGGAGATATCACCATGCCGGAGAGAAACCTGGTCTATCGCGGAAAATCGAAAGACGTCATCCGGATCGCTGAGGGCCCTCACGCCGGGAAATACAGGCTCGTCTTCACCGACAGAGCCACGGGCTACCTGGAAAACGGGAAACCCGTCTTCGACCCCGGGTACGACAAGGTGGTCGGCGAAATCCCCGGGAAAGGCGCCATTGCCTGCCGGTTCGCCGCGCATTTTTTCAACCTGCTGAAGAAGAAGGGCATCCCGTCGCACTACATCGACACGGTCGCGGAGAACGAGATGATCGTGGAACCCGCCATCCCGCTGAGCATGGCGCCGGAAGCGCCGGAGTTTCCCGGGTCCGCCCCACTGTCGAACCTTGAGTTCACCTGGCGCAACAACGCCACCGGCAGCTTCTGGAGGCGGTATCCCTTCGTGAGGCCGTGCAAGCCGCTTCACAAGGTTGTGGAAATCTGGACCAAGGGCGACAGCGACATCCTGATCACCGCGGAGGCCATCGAGGCCGCGGGCGCGATGAACAGGAACGAGATCGCCGAAAGCGTGAAACTCGTGAAGGACATCGCCGAAATCGTCTCCGAGGAATTCGCCGCGCACGGCCTTCACGTCATCGACGGCAAGTTCGAGCTGGGCCGATTGAAAGACGGGGACGGCCGGATCGTCATCATCGACGAGATATCGCCGGACGTGCTGCGCGTGTGCCGGGGGTTCTCCCCTGACCCGAACGGCAACTGCACGGAATACGCGCGGTGCGCGCAGACGGCTTGCGCCGACGGGAAGAGGACCATCAAGAACCGGAACCAGGTCGCCGCCGCCGATTTCATCAACGTGTTCGTGTGACGGCCGGGGACTCCGCTCCGGATGGATCGAAACGGATGAGGACGGCGGCAGGGATTTGAACAGGCCTTACGGCACGCCCAGCAACCGCTTCACGGCATCGGTCAGTTCCGCGCCCTTCAAATTGCGGCCAATGACCTGGCCGTTTTGATCCAGGAGGAAGCTCGTTGCCTCGCCGAAGACGCCCAGCTTCCGCAGAAGCGCCGGGTCGGGGGTCGCCTGCGGCCAGCTCATTCGATAGGCCCGTTGGAAATCCTTCGAATCCGCGCCGGCCAGGTTGAATCCGACGATCTCAAAACCGTGGGCCTTGTAGCTCCGGTACAGTTCCACCAGGTTGGGCAATTCGCGCTTCCACGGCTCCCATGTCGGAAGCCAGAAATCCACAAGAACCACCTTGCCCCGCAAATCGGACAAGCGTAACGCCGACCCGTCCGCCTGCGTCGTTTGGAAATCGGGGAACGAGGCCCCGGCCGCCGAGCGGGCGCGTGTGCGGTACATCTCCATCGCCGTGACCGATAACGAACTGTCGCCCCGATCGCCGGGTCTCACGATCGTCAACGGAACATCGCGGCCCTGTCCGCCCCAGTACCGGTACGACTGGGGGTCATAGAGGGGACTCGCCTTGTAATCCTTGATCAGATTTCCGATGGCCGCCTCGTCGCCCATTTTCGAATAGACTTCCGCGGACCTGACATACGCCTTGCGCAGGGCCGGAACCGCCTGCTGTCGGTAACGGCGGATGATCTCCTGCAGGATCGAGATCGCCTTGTTCTGGTCATTCAGCATGTCGCTGTAAACCATCGCTTTGATCACGTTGACTTCCACCACGCTGTCCCAATCGCGATCCGCCTGGGCCCGGTTTTCCGCGCTTTCGATCCGGCTGAAAAGCTCCGTCCATTCCGCGTCCGTATGATACCCGTGCCCCATGGCCTGCATCTTGCTGAGCAGCGCCTTCGTCTCGGCAGAGTAAACCCCGCCCTGCGCGAAGGCGGCAAGGGAACACGCGCACAGCAAGGAAACAAAAAGATATATTGTTCGAATCGTTTTCATTCGGAACCTTCCATTGCCTCATACGTTACAACAACAGCCGCAGGAAATGAAGCAGGATTCGGAGCGCCAAACAACACACGAAAACCGCGAAGAAAACCCTCCGGAAACTCGCCGCCGCCGTCCTCATCCATCGCGGCGCGCGCGGCGAAGGGACGTCGGCCTACCAATTCTGACCGTAGCCGAAACCGAGGGTCCAGTAATCGCCGACCGCCTCGACGGCGCTCCAGGTCCGGCGCGCGTACACCTCGAAGAAATGGAAACCGCCGGACAGCGACACCCTCACCCCGCCCTCCACATGCCCCGCCCAGGTTGACTCGACGCGCTCCTCCTCCCGAAGCTTGTTCCGGTCCTCCTCATCGCTGTCAAACAGGTAATTGTAACTGGCGCCGGCGCCCGCGTACGGAGCGAACCGCCTGTGCGGCATGATCCGAAGAATCATCCCCACCCCGCCGAACGTGGAGTCGATCCGGTCGTGCCGCAACGTGTTCAGGAAGAACTGGCCGATGACCGGCGTGTTGACGAGCCAGGTCGCGTCCTCGAAGCCGATTCCGTAAACGCCGTCCTGCGGACTCCCCTGGACGCTGAAGCTCATCCCGCCGGGCGCCTCGTAATCCTTGACATCGTAGGCGAACCCGCGCAACGACGCCAGGCCGACCGCCAGCATAAGCAGGATGAATCGGCTCGCCTGGGAAGATCCGCCACTCATGATCCACGACCGAATATGATTCACACCCGGCCCATCGAAAAGCCTTTTTACGCTCCATCCCCCTTGCGTTCAGCCTGATTATAATGATGCAGCACTGCTTGCATTCAAACGACAGACAGGTATTCTGCCGACGCTCGCGGAATAAGACCGGGTATTTACAATCTTTTGCGAAGCAATAAGATACAATCATGCAGGACGTTTTTTGATGGATTTTGCGCGCGTACGGCTCAACGACAGCGGACGATCCGGCAGGGCGGAAGGCGGGGATTTTTTCGCGCCCCGCTTGGAAAAGCAATCGCAGGGGCGGACTGCGAATGCTAAATAGAGCCATTCAGAGGAGAAACGGAACATGACGATCGCAAGACATGACGCCATCATGGCGGTGACCAACTACAAGCCGTTCGAGAAGCCGCTGAATTTCTCGAAGACCCCGTCGAACAAACTTTTCGGCGCGAACGTCTTCAGCGACGCGGTGATGAAGAAGCGTCTGCCGGAGAAGGTGTACAAGGCGGTCCGGAAGACAATCGACCGCGGCGCGAAACTGGACGTCTCCGTCGCGGACATCGTCGCCAAGGCGATGCGCGACTGGGCCATCGAGAAGGGCGCGACGCACTACGCGCACGTTTTCTACCCGCTGACCGGCCTGACCGCCGAGAAGCACGACAGCTTCCTCGATCCCGACGGGAAGGACGGCATGATCGCCGCGTTCTCCGGCAAGCAACTGATTCAGGGCGAGCCGGATGCCTCCAGCTTCCCCTCCGGCGGCATTCGCGCCACGTTCGAGGCGCGGGGCTACACCGCCTGGGACGTGACCAGCCCGGCGTACATCCTGGAGAACCCGAACGGAACGACGCTCTGCATCCCGACCGCGTTCTGCTCGTGGACGGGCGAGGCGCTGGACAAGAAAGTTCCCCTGCTCCGCTCGATGCAGGCCCTCAACGAACAGGCGCAGAGGATCCTGGCGCTGTTCGGGCACAAGAACCCCGGGCTCATCCATTCCACGGCGGGCTGCGAGCAGGAGTATTTCCTGATCGACCGGAACTTCTTCTTCGCGCGGCCGGACCTGATCAACGCGGGCCGCACCCTCTTCGGCGCCAAGCCGCCCAAGGGCCAGGAGATGGAAGACCAGTACTTCGGCGCCATCCCCGAGCGCGTGCTGGCCTGCATGCTCGAGGTGGAACGCGAGCTCTACAAGCTGGGCGTGCCGGTCAAGACGCGCCACAACGAGGTCGCTCCGGCGCAGTACGAACTCGCGCCCGTGTTCGAGACCTCGAACCTGGCGACGGACCACCAGTACCTGACGATGATCATGCTGCAGCGCGTGGCCCAGAAGTACGGCATGACCTGCCTGCTCCACGAGAAACCGTTCGCCGGCATCAACGGGTCCGGCAAACACCTGAACTGGTCCCTCGGCACGAGCACGCAGAACCTGCTGTCGCCCGGCAAGACCCCGCACAGCAACGCGCAGTTCCTCGTGTTCTGCGCCGCCGTCATCCGCGCCGTCCACATGAACGCGATTCTCCTGCGCGGCGCCGTCGCCCACGCGGGCAACGACCACCGGCTCGGCGCGAACGAAGCGCCCCCGACCATCATCTCGATCTACCTCGGCGACCCGCTCACGGACATCTTCGAGCAGATCGCCGGAGGCAGCGCGAAGAACGCCAAGAAGCAGCCCGGCGTGCTGTCGGTCGGCGTGGACACCCTTCCGCCCCTGCCGAAGGACGCGGGCGACCGCAACCGCACGAGCCCGTTTGCCTTCACCGGGAACAAGTTCGAGTTCCGCGCGGTCGGCTCCAGCCAGTCCGTCGCCGGTCCGCTCGTGATCCTGAACACGATCGTCGCCGAGTCGCTCGACTACATCGCCACGGAGCTCGAATCCAGGACGAAGGGCGACCGGAAGAAACTGAACGGCGCCATCCAGGAAGTGCTCCGGCAGATCATGAAGGAGCACGGCTCGATCATCTTCAACGGCGACAACTACACCGAGGCCTGGCAGCAGGAAGCCGCGAAGCGCGGCCTGCCCAACCTGCGCAACACGGTCGACGCCGTCGCCGCGATGGACAGGCCGCAGTTTGCCAAACTCATGGCGAAGTACAACGTCCTGTCGGAGCGCGAATTCAAGAGCCGCAACGAGATCTACCTGGAGCGCTATGTGAAGGAAATCGCCATCGAGAGCAAGCTCACCTTCCGCATCGCGAAGACGATGATCTTCCCCGCGGCGCTCGACTACCAGATCAAGCTGGTCACGTCATCCGTCCGCCTGAAGTCCATGGGCAAGGAGCACTGCACATCGGTACTCGATGAACTCAACGATCACATGGCCCGGTTGCAGAACGAGATGGCCCATCTGGATTCAACCATCCATCACGAGCATACAGGCAGCGTCCTCGACCACGCGAAGTACATGCGCGACACGGTCCTCCCGGCCATGCGCGCCGTGCGCGAGACGTGCGACAAGCTCGAGGGCATCGTGTCCGACGAACTGTGGCCGCTCCCGACGTACCAGGAAATCCTCTTCATCAAATAACACCCGCAAACCCAAGAGGAAAGACGGCGGGAAAGCCGAATGACGGATGCCTGATGAATGGCCGGGCATTCGACAATTCGACCCTCATGAGTCATTCATGGGCCCAATTACCCCATTGTCCTGCCCCTGCCGCCATGTTACATTTTTGTCATGCAAGACACCGTTGTAGCGCTGGTCCAAGCCAATACGACTGTGGGGGCGTTGAAGGGCAACGCGGAAAAGATCGTGGGCATGGCGCGCGATGCGGCCAGGGCCGGCGCCTCGATCATCGTCTTTCCCGAACTGGCCCTTTCCGGCTATCCTCCGGAAGACTTGGTCCTGAAGAAGCATTTTTTGAACGACTGCATGGAATCCCTCGAGCGGCTCGCGGGCGAGGTTCCGAAGGACCGGGCGGTCATCGTCGGCGCGCCCCGCTTCGTTGACGGAAAGGCATTCAACGCGGCGGCGATCTTCCACGGCGGAAAGCGTGTCGCGTTCTACCGCAAGATCGCGCTGCCGAACGACCGCGTGTTCGACGAGAAGCGCGTCTTCGCGCCCGGCGACAAGGCCCTCGTCCTCAACCTCGGCGGCGCGCGCATCGGAATCCACATCTGCGAGGACTCCTGGATGCCGCCCGAAACGCCGCGCGCCGCGCTCGCGCCGATGGCGTTGGACGCGGTCGTCAACCTCTCCGCGTCGCCGTATCATCGCGGCCGGCTCGGCCGGCGAGAAGACGCGCTGGCGCGGACAGCGGCGCTCGTGAAGGCCCCCCTGCTCTGCTGCAATCTCGTCGGCGGCCAGGACGAATTGGTCTTTGACGGCGCCAGTTTCGCCGTCGGGCCGGACGGGAACCTGCTGGCGCGCGCCCGGCGGTTCGAGGAGGAAATTCTGTACGTCAAGCTGCCCGTCGGCAGGTCGGAAGCCGGCCGCAACGAACCGAGGCCCGCCGACGTCGAAGTCGCGGATCTTCCAACCCTTGGAAAAAATCCGCCTGAAATTTCCAACCCTTGGAAACCTTCCGTCGCGCCGGTTTTGGACGACCCGGCCGAGGTGTACTCGGCGCTCAAACTGGGCCTGCGGGACTACGTCATTAAAAACGGGTTCCGCAAGGTGGTCGTTGCGCTCAGCGGCGGCCTGGATTCCGCCTTGGTCGCCGCGCTCGCGGCGGACGCATTGGGAAGCCGGCGCGTCGAAGGCGTCACGATGCCTTCCCAGTTCTCGTCCAAGGAGACGTTGAGCGACGCCGTGCTGACCGCGCGGCGCCTCGGCATCGACTGCAGGACCGTCCCGATCCGGAACCTGCAGGACACGTATCTGGCCGAACTCTCGCCCCTGTGGGCAGGCCGGGCGCCGGACATCACGGAGGAGAATCTCCAGGCGCGAATCCGCGGCAACATCGTCATGGCCCTCTCCAACAAGTTCGGCTGGCTGGTGCTGACCACGGGCAACAAGAGCGAGCTGGCCACGGGGTACTGCACGCTGTACGGCGACATGGCCGGGGGGTTCGCCGTGCTCAAGGATATTCCCAAGACCCTCGTGTTCGAACTCGCCCGGTGGCGCAATCGTCAATCGAAGTCGCCGATCATTCCGCCCTCGACTATCGCGCGCCCTCCGTCGGCCGAACTGCGGCCGGACCAGAAGGACAGTGACTCGCTTCCGCCCTACGAACTGCTCGATCCGATTCTCGAGCGGTACATCGAGCGCGACTGGGGGCCAGAGGAAATCATCGCGGACGGGTTCGATCCCGCGGTCGTCCGGCGCGTGGTCCGGCTGGTGGACTGTAACGAATACAAGCGCCGGCAGAGCGCGCCGGGCATCACGATCACCCCCAAAGCCTTCGGACGGGACCGCCGTATGCCGATCACCAATCGGTACGGAGACCACCGCGCCGTCCTCGTCGCCGAGGACAACGTGATTCACCCCTGCCGCCTCCCGCCCACTTTACAGACGGCGGAGGCCGCCGGGTCCACACCCCGTGGCGACCTGAAAGGAATGGTCGATGCGTACGAACGCGACTTGATCCAGGATGCCCTCAAATCGTCCCGCGGGAATATCGCCGCCGCTGCACGCGCCCTCAGCACCACCCAGCGCATCCTCGGCTATAAGATCCGGAAGCTCAAAATCGATCCCAAGAAGCATTCTACATAATGTTTGTTGTTCGGTCCGGACATGAAAAGCTCGATCAGAGGCCGATCTTCTTGACGGACGCTAATTATTCCCTAACATAACGGCCACATGGAACGCGAGCGCGTTCCCGCAGGAGGAAAAAGAGATGATGAGAGCAAGCAAGATGATGATAGCGGTTCTGTGCATAGCCTCTTTGTTGCCGGCCACTCTTCAGGCGGCGGAGGCAAACCTGGATTTGTCCGTAAACTCCGCGTACATCTGGCGCGGCCAGGTTTTGAACGATGAACCCGTGTTCCAGCCTACCGTCACGGTGTCGGCGGAAAACGGGCTTTCATTCGAGACGTGGGCGAACTGGAACCTGACCGACAGCCTGGGCAAATCCACCGAGCACGATTTCAACGAAATCGATCTCACGGTGAGCTACGATATCCCGGTGGAAGTCGTGGACGTGACGGTAGGCGTGTCCGAGTACGCTTTTCCGAACCAGACCGAGCCCAGCACGCGCGAGTTCTTCATGACGGTCGGAAAGGCAGACTTCCCGCTCTCGCCGAGCGCCTCCGTGTACTATGACTTCGAGGAAGTGGACGGATTCTACGGGACGGCTTCGATCGCTCACAGCATTGAGGCGACCAAGAAACTGACCCTCGACGCCAGCCTCTCCATCGGTATCGGCGACAGCGACTACAACAACTACTACTTCGGCATCGACGACGTCGCCCTGAACGACGGAAACGCCATGATGGGCGTTACCTACGCGTTCAACGAGTCCCTCACGGTCAGCGGCTTCGCGATGTATACGGTCCTGCTGGATTCCGACATCCGCGACGCCGCGAGCGAGAGCGACGCCTACTTCAAGAAGGGCGACATCTTCTCCGGCGGTGTTTCGCTCGGATACAGCTTCTAGCTCCATCAACCGAAGCTGAACGACCGGAAGGCGTCCCGACACCCGTTGGGACGCCTTCACGGCAAAGGCCCTTTGAAGGAAACAGGTGCGGGTCAAGTCGCGATACGCCCCCCCTACCGCCACACTCCCGCCTCAATCAAGTCCTCCCTATTCCCCTTTGCCGGCCTATACTCCGGGGCGCCCTCCACGGCGAAGAATCCCCATTTCTCGCCGGAAGACAACTTGCGGAAACGCTCCGGATGCTCGCGCATCCACAACAACTCGAGCGAGGTCGGCCAGAAGCTCATCACGTAGTCCACATCCATCTCGCCCAACCGGAATGACCACGCCTCGTAGCCGGCATCCTGCCGGTAGGCTTCGGTTCCGTCGAAGCAGCGAAGTTGGCCGACTGCGGAAATGGGAACATATACAAGCGTGTTCTGAAAACGGCTTCCGAGAAATGCGTATCCCAGCCAGCTATCGTGTCCCTGCCACGGCGCCGACGTCACCGCAATGACCGCCGGGCGCGCGGGATGGTCCACGATGCGAGCCGCGTCGCTCCAGTAACGAAGCGTGTAGTGCCACATCATCGTCCCCTCGTCCGCAAAGACATCCGCCCTGGTCCGGTCTCGGAACCGGGCAAGGCACGGAAGAGCCAGGAGAGGGACGAGGAGCAGCACGACGCCAACGGCCGCCGTTCTCCCCCTGACCGCCAGTCGCATGACGAGAAAAGCAAGGAACAGCAGGACGATCGAGACGAACGGGAGCCCTTTCATGACAACGCCGTCAACCCCCCAGAACAGTCCGTCGAACACCTGAAAAGCGGCAAGAATCGAGAGGACCGCGGCGAACAACGTCGAACGCCCCGGCGTATCGCCGAGCGCGACGGCAGCGCCCAGGGTAAGCAGCGGGACGAGCAGAAGCAGCAGCCGCGCGTTGCTCGAAACCCAGTTCAGCCGGATCACTTCCATGCCCGGGAAATAGAATGCGACGAGCACACCGGCGACCCCGGCGCACAACAGAGCGGACATCCAGCGGTTCTTTCTCCAGAGAGCCGCCACCCCGGCAGGGAAGAGAAACAGCGGCAAGAGCATGAACAAACCGAGATACGGACTCTTGGCGCTGAACGAGAACATATCGCGAAGCACGGCGAGTTCCCTCCCGATCGAGGAGACCGAGTTCGGCCACTTCCGCTGCCAAGCCAGTTCGGGGACGATGACACCCAGTTTGACCCCGAACACTTGAACAGGAATAGGCGTCAGCGGATACCTGGTCTGAAGGAAGGAACGGACCCACCATGGCGCCACGGCAAGAACGGCCAGCAGGCTTCCGAGGAGAAACCCCTTCAGATGAACGGCACGGTAGCGGGCGTCGCACACCGCGCCGGCAGCAAGAACGAGAAACACCAAACCGGTCACCGGCAGGCCCTCGCTTTCCGTACCCGCCATCAACCCCGTCATCGCAAGACTCAGCACAAGAAACGCGGGGTTGCGTTCCGCAAAATAGCACAGGCCCGCCAGCACGGCGCCCAGTGAGAACAGGGTCAGCGCCGGCTCCGTGTAGCCGGCGCCGGCAATGCGGAACACGGCAGGAACGAACAACGCGAAGAACATCGCCATCAAACACAGCCAACGGGACAACCCGAGGCGGCGTCCCGTGGCGAACATCAGGAAGCCCGTCGCGAGCCAGATCAGCGCGCCAAGGAACGGCGCCAGGAGGTCCGAATGAAACGGGAGCATGACCCACGCCGTGAGAACCTCGCCCCCGGCGACGAAGAGGGAAAAATAGCTCCATCCGCCGGGCGCCTGCATCGTCAGCGCACCGCCCGTCTGGACCCACATCGCCGGCTTCACGCAGTGGTACGTCAGCGCGTCCCATCCCAAAGGAGGGATAAGCAGCGTCTTGGCCACGGGAACAGAGACCAGACACGACAAGACCGCCACGGGGATCATCCGCCAATCCGCGCGATGCGCGCGGAAGAGCCCGGCGAGATGGATCATATCGTTCGAAAGGTCCTGAAGGAAAAGGGAGAACGGCCGGACATATCGATGAACCAGAAGCCCAGCCGCCCCAAGCATCAGAAGCGCGGGAAGCAAGCGGAACTGTTCAAGCGCCGCCAGCAGATGAAAGACCATCGTGGCTGTAAACAGCGCGATCATGATCGCTATCGCCCATCGGATGCTGGTTGAGTACGGAGTGAAACAGCGCTGGGCCAGGGATTCCCCGATGTACATGAACGCAGTCAACAGGAACCCGAAGGCCAGCGTCCTCAGAAGAATGTCTGCCGACTCAAGCATCACCTGCATGGGGGAATCATAGCGTCTGATTGTTTCCAGAACAGAAGATTCCCCGCCTCCGGAAAACTCAACCTCCGGACGCCAACCCACACTTTATAAAGTGTGGGATGGCGTGACTCGCGGGCAGGCCCGTATGCGGCGCGCGACGGCGTCTCCGCCCACGCAATTGCATCTTTGAAAAGGGCATCTCGTCGCTTAAGATTCTGAAATCAACAGTCCCGATCCAGATTCCTGAAGCCACCGCGCACAAAGAATAGTCACCCATGCCTCACGTCCGGCCACTCCTGATCCTGATTGTCTATGCAGGCTTCATCAGCCTCGGCCTGCCCGACAGTTTGCTGGGCGTCGCGTGGCCTTCCATGCGACGCACGTTCGGACTTCCCCTCGACGCGCTGGGACCCGTGTTTCTCTTCGGCACCCTGGGCTATCTGATTTCAAGCATGAACTGCGGAAGGATCATCCGCCACACCGGGATCGGGCTGCTGCTGGCCGCAAGCAGTCTCCTCACCGTGCTCGTCATGCTCGGATGCGCGCTCTCCTCGCGCTGGTGCGTCTTCGTGGCATTGAGCTTCTTCTCCGGCTTCGCCGGCGGAGCCGTAGACACAGGGCTCAACACCTTCGCCGCGACCCACCTCACCAACCGCCACATGAACTGGCTTCATGCGTTCTGGGGCGTGGGCGCGTCGACCGGCCCGATGATCATGACCGCTGTCCTCGGAATGGGCGTTGGCTGGCGCTGGGGATACGTGACCGTCGCAGCCCTGCAATCGGCGCTCGTGGCCGGGTATTTCCTGACGCTGAAGCAGTGGTCGGCGCCCGGGTCGGAACCTGCCCACGCGCGGCCCACGCCGCGAAAGGAAGTCCTGCGCCTCTCCGCGATATGGCTGAGCGTGACCCTGTTCTTCGTCTACTGCGGTATCGAGACCATCACGAGCCAGTGGATGTACAGCGTCATGGTGGAGTCGCGCGGCATCGACCCTGTCCGCGCCGGCGCCTGGACCAGCCTGTACTGGGGCTCGCTGACCGCCGGCCGCTTCCTGATCGGATCCATCGCCAACCATGTCGAAACGGTGCGGCTGGTTCGCGGGTCCATGAGCGGCGCCTTTTGCGGGGCGGTTCTTCTGTTCACAGGGAACACCCCGCTGACGTTTGCAGGACTTGCGCTGACGGGCTTCTCGCTGGCGCCGATCTTCCCGTCGCTGATGTCGCTGACGCCGGCCCGGTTCGATCCGCGGCACGTGCCGCGGATCATCGGATACCAAGTGGGCGCGGGATCGCTTGGGATCGCCCTTCTGCCCGCGCTGGCCGGAGTCGTGGCCCGGCGTGCGGGACTGGAAGCAATCTGCGCGACCTTGGTGATCCTTACGGGAGCGATGTTCGCGCTGCACGAGTTGATCGTGAGGCGGCAGGGTCCATCCACGCAGACGCAGTCGCGGTAGGGCGGCTACTCCGCCTCCATCGCATCCACGATCTCCTGTCGCTGCTGATTCAGATCGTGGATTTCCTGTTTCCAGAACGACTCGGAGCCCCAGTCCGGCGCAATCCGCGCGAATCCGCCGTCGGCTTTCTGGCGCGCGCACCACGCCGTGAAGTGGATGAACCGCATGGCCCGCAACGGCTCGATGAGCCGGATCGTGCGACGGTCGAAGTCGCGAAAGGTCTCGTAGCCCTCGAGAAGAAGCTCCATCTCGACCCGCGATTCCTTGAGATGGCCCGGCAGGAGCATCCAGAGATCCTGGACCGCCGGCCCAACCGCCATGTCGTCGAAGTCGATCAGCGTGAACGGCTCGCCGGGCCGGCTGATGATGTTGTTGCGGTGACAGTCGCCGTGAATCCTGATCTTCTCGACGCCTTCAAACATCGGCGTGATAAGCTCCAGCACGGCGTGGACCGCGTCCTGGTACTGTGAGCGAAGGCTGGGCCGGACAAAATCCGATTCGAGAATGAACCGCACGTGCGCCGCCGCGGACTGCCGCGGGCCGATTTCGATCCGGTCGCGCGGCAGGTGAAGCGCGCCGACGCCATGAACGCGCGCGAGCAATCGTCCCAGTTCAAGCCACTGCCGGTCGGTCGGTTCGTCGCAGGCGCGCCCGCCTTTTTTCGGAAACACGGCGTAGTGCATTCCGCGGTGCTCCTGGAGGAGTTCGCCGTCCGCGCACCTCATCGGCGCGATGACCGGAATCTCCTGCCGGCTGAGTTCGAACAGGAAATCCTGTTCGTCCTGAAGGGCATCCCGGCTCCATCGGCCGGGCCGGTAGAATTTCACGACGACCCAGACGCCGTCTTCCATCTGCACGTCGTAGACGCGATTGATATAGCTCGTGAGCGGGCGGCACAGGTTCGCGCAGCGGCGGCCCAGCGCATGCTCGACAAGGCCCAGCACCGTGTCCGGCGTGAGACGGGAAAAACCGGGCAACGCCTCCTGTAGATCGTCGGTCACGGCGTCCTGATGTCCTTGTGGTAGCTCTGCAGGGACTTCACGCCGGCGCGACCCTTGACCGCTTCGCCGATGCCCTTCGCCGACGCGATCGCGGCGGCGAGGGTCGTAATGTACGGAACCTTGCACTTGATCGCCGCCTTGCGGATGTAGGAGTCATCGGTGACGCCCCGTTTCCCGATCGGCGTGTTGATGACGAGTTGGATGCCCTTGTTCATGATCGCGTCGGCGATGTTCGGGCGGCCCTCGTACATCTTGAGGATCGGCTCGGACTCCACGCCGTTCTCCTTGAAGAAGGCGTGCGTGCCGGCCGTCGCGCGAATCTTGAAGCCGAGCTTCACGAACTCGCGTCCGATCTTGAGCACGTTGGCGTTCTTCTCCGCCACACTGATCAGGACGGCGCCCGAGAGCGGCAGCATGGGGCCCGCCGCTTCCTCGGCTTTGAAGAAGGCCATGCCGAATATCCTGGACATGCCGAGCACCTCGCCCGTCGAGCGCATCTCCGGCCCGAGCACCGGGTCCACCTCGGGCATCTTGTCGAACGGGAACACCGATTCCTTTACGCCGTAGTGCGGGATGTTCCCCGGCTTGATCTTCAGTTCCTCGATCGTCTTGCCCAGCATGAGCTGGGTCGCCACGCGCGCCATGGACAGGCCGCAAACCTTGGACACCAGCGGCACGGTGCGGGACGCGCGCGGGTTGGCCTCCAGCACGTACACCTTGTCCTTCTCGATCGCGTACTGGATATTCATCAGCCCGACGACCTTCATCTCGCAGGCGATCCGGCGCGTGGTGTCATAGATCGTCTTGAGATGCTTCTCGGGAATGTTGACCGGCGGAATGACGCACGCCGAGTCGCCGGAGTGGATACCGGCCTGTTCGATGTGCTCCATCACGGCCGGGACAAAGGCGTTTGCGCCGTCGGCCAGCGCGTCGGCCTCGCATTCCAGCGCGTCGCTCAGGAACCGGTCGATCAGGATCGGCCGCTCGGGCGACAGATCGACCGCCTTCGCGACGTACTCGCGCAGCATGTCGTCGTCGTGCACGACCTCCATGCCGCGGCCGCCGAGGACGAAGGAGGGGCGAACCATGAGCGGATAGCCAATTTCGCGCGACAGCGCGAACGCCTCGTGGAGCGTGCCGGCCATGCCGGACTCGGGCATCGGGATACCCATGCGGTCCATCATCTTCCGGAACAGGTCGCGGTCCTCCGCCAGGTTGATCGTGTCCACGGAGGTGCCGAGAATCTTTACGCCGGCGTCGACCAGTTCCTGCGCGATGTTGAGCGGCGTCTGCCCGCCGAACTGCACGATCACGCCCTCGGGTTTCTCCTTTTCGTAGATGCTCAGAACGTCCTCGACCGTCAGCGGCTCGAAGTAAAGCTTGTCGGACGTGTCGTAGTCCGTGGAGACCGTCTCGGGGTTGCAGTTGACCATGATCGTCTCGTAGCCCTGCTCGCGGAGCGCGATCGCGGCGTGGACGCAGCAGTAGTCGAACTCGATGCCCTGTCCGATCCGGTTCGGCCCGCCGCCGAGGATCATGATCTTCTTCCCGGCCTTGCTGACCGGGTTCTTGTCCGGCGCGTTGTACGTCGAGTAGTAGTACGCCGCATTCTCGACGCCGCTGACCGGCACCGGCTGCCACGACTCGACAAGCCCGAGCGCGATACGCCGCTCCCGGATGCGCTTCTCCGGCGTCTCCAGGATCTGGGCGAGGTACTTGTCCGCGAAGCCGTCCTTCTTCGCCTGGATGAGCAGGTCGTCGGGCAGTTCGCGCCGGCAGTACTCGAGGATTTTCTCTTCGAGTTCGACCAGTTCCTTCATCTGCCGGATGAACCAGTCCTTGATGGACGTGAGCTGGTGGAGCTCCTCCACCGTCGCGCCTTTCCGCAGGGCTTCGTACATCAGCCACTGCCGCTCGCTGCTCGGCCAGCGCAGGCGTTCGAGAAGCTGCTCCTTCGTCAGGAGGTTGAAGTCCTTGGCGAACCCGAGACCGTAGCGTCCGTTTTCGAGCGACCGGATCGCCTTCTGGAACGCCTCCTTGTAGGTCTTGCCGATGCTCATCACTTCGCCCACAGCCTTCATCTGCGTGCCGAGCTTGTCCTCGGAGCCCTTGAACTTCTCAAAGGCCCAGCGCGCAAACTTGATGACCACGTAGTCGCCCCACGGCTCGTACCGGTCGAGGGTGCCCTTCCGCCAGTACGGGATATCCTTGAGCGTGAGCCCGCCCGCGAGCTTCGCGGAGACGAGCGCGATCGGAAAGCCGGTGGCCTTCGACGCGAGCGCAGACGAGCGCGACGTGCGCGGGTTGATCTCGATGATGACCACCCGGCCGGTCTTCGGGTTGTGCGCGAACTGGATGTTCGTGCCGCCGATGACGCCGATGGCCTCGACGATCTTGTAGGACCATTGCTGAAGTTTCTTCTGCAACTCGGGCGCGATCGTCAGCATCGGCGCCGAACAGAATGAGTCGCCGGTGTGCACACCCATCGCGTCGATATTCTCGATGAAGCAGACGGTGACCATCCGGTTCTCCTCATCGCGCACAACCTCGAGCTCGAGTTCCTCCCAGCCGACCACCGCCTCCTCGACAAGCACCTGCCCGATCAGGCTGACGTCGAGGCCGCGGGCGACGACCGTGCGAAGCTCTTCGACGTTGTAGACAATACCGCCGCCGGCACCGCCCATGGTATAGGCCGGGCGGATGACGACCGGGTAGCCAAGCTGCGAGGCGATCTTCTCCGCCTCCTCAACGGTGTAAGCCAGCTCGCTCCTGGGCAGGTCGATGCCCAGCCGCTGCATCGTGTCCTTGAACGCCTTGCGGTCCTCGCCGCGCTCGATGGCGTCGATGTCCACGCCGATGACCTTCACGCCGTACTTCTCCAGCACGCCGGCCTTCGCCAACTCGGAGGAAAGGTTCAGTCCGGACTGCCCGCCGAGGTTCGGCAGCAACGCGTCGGGCCGGCACTGCTCGATGATCTCGGTCATGCGCTGGAGGTTCAGCGGCTCGATGTACGTCTCGTCCGCCATGCCGGGGTCGGTCATGATCGTCGCGGGATTCGAGTTCACGAGCACGATCTTGTAGCCGAGCGAGCGCAAGGCCTTGCACGCCTGGGTGCCGGAATAGTCGAACTCACAGGCCTGGCCGATGACGATCGGCCCGGAGCCGATGATCATGACTTTATTAATGTCGGGATGCTTGGGCATGGGGATTCTCGCTTGTTATGAAACCTGAGACCGGAAACCTGAGTTGGAGGTCCCCTCAGGTTGTCCGCTTCCTGGGCTCTGGTTTCAAGCTCTTCTCCTACTCAGGGTTCAGGTTTCCGGTCTCAGGTTTCAGGTTTCTACACGTATTCCACCGTCGCCGGCGGCTTGGGCGTGAGGTCGTACAGGCAGCGGGTTACGTTCGGGATTTCCGTCGTGATCCGCTTGCAGATTCTCTCCAGCTTCGCCCACGGCAGGCGCGTCGCGGTGGCCTTGCGCGCGTCCACGCTGTTGACGCAACGGACGACGATGATCCGGCCGAACTCGCGCTTGTTGTTGCGGATCCCGGTCGCGCGATCGTTCAGCAGCACCGCGAGGTACTGAAACGCCTTCACGCCCTTCAGCTCTTCTTCCACGATAGCCGTCGCGGCCTTGACGGTCTTCAGCTTCTCGTCCGTGACCGCGCCGACGATGCGAGCGGCCAGGGCCGGGCCGGGGAACGGCATGCGCCGGCTGATCTCCTTCGGCAGACCGATGAGATCGCCCACTTTGCGGACGCCGTCCTTGCGGAGAGTCTTGAGCGGTTCGATCACGTGATAGCCGTACGCTTTCTTCGGGTCGATTCCGAGCTGGGCGAGGATGTTGTGCTGGCGCTTGATGCCGGCGACCGTTTCCTCGATGTCCGTGAGAATTGTGCCGTGTATCAAATACGTCGCGCCGGTCTGCTTGACCAGCCGGCCGAAGATCTTCTTATAGAAGGTGTCGGCGATCGCCCGGCGCTTCTTCTCCGGATCCGTGACGTCCTTCAGCGCGCCCAGGAAATCCTTCCGCGCGTCCACCAGCCGGACCGGGATGCCCATCTTCCTGAATGTGTCCACGACAAACTTCGGTTCGCCCTCGCGCATGACGCCGTTGTCGACCAGCACCGTGATCAGCCGTTTGCCGAGCGCCTTGTGTCCCAGCACGGTGCATACCGAACTATCCACGCCGCCGCTCAGCGCGTTGATGGCGATTCCCTTGCCGACGGTCTCCCGAATCTCCGCAATCTGCTCTTTCACGAACTTCTTGTAGTCCATGGACTCTCCCGTGGTTTGTTCTTCCGCCTGTGCGTTCAACTCAAAAAGGTGATGCAGGATACCTGTTTCCCAGCGCCTGGAAAAGACTGAAAGAACCGAAGTCTTCCAACCCCGCCAATGACCGGATTGGGTCAAAGGAACACCCATGGCCGGCGCCCAAATTTGCTAGGCAGGGCGGCGGCGTCTGTGATAGGAGGTGAGTGTTTTTTTCAAGGAATGCATCTTCAATCAAGAAAGAGAGAGCCGCGCGACGATGAAAGACAAAGCTTACAATCTGTTCGAGATGGCGCAACGGCAGTTCGACCAAGTGGCGGGACTGCTCGAACTCGATGACGGGGTCAGGCAACTTCTGCGGCAGCCCCTGCGCGAATTCCAGTTCCTGATCCCGGTCCGCATGGACGACGGCCAGGTCAAGGTCTTCAACGGATTCCGCGTGCAGCACAACGACGCGCGCGGCCCGGCCAAGGGCGGCATCCGTTTTCATCCGCACGAGAACATCGACACCGTCCGCGCCCTGGCCATGTGGATGACATGGAAGTGTTCCGTGGTAGATATTCCCCTCGGCGGCGGCAAGGGCGGAGTGATCTGCGATCCACACAACCTGAGCGCGCGCGAGCAGGAGCAGATCTGCCGCGGCTGGGCCCGCCAGATGGCGAAGAACGTGGGCCCCTTCCAGGACGTCCCCGCCCCCGACGTGATGAGTACCGGCCAGCACATGCTGTGGATCCTGGATGAGTTCGAGACGATCCGCGGCGGGCGGTATCCGGGCTTCATCACCGGCAAACCCGTCGGGATGGGCGGATCGCTCGGCCGGACCGAGGCCACGGGCTTCGGCGTGATCTTCGTTCTCCGCGAGGCGATGAAGGTCCTGGGGATCGACCCGTCGAAGACCACCGCCAGCGTCCAGGGCTTCGGGAACGTGGCACAGTACGCCATCCGGAAGTACCACGAGTTGGGCGGCAGGGTGACCTGCGTGTCCTGCTGGAACAACAAGGACAAGACATCCTACGCGTTCCGGAAGAAGGACGGCATCGACGCCGACCAACTTGCCGGCATCGCCGACTCCTTCGGCGACATGGACAAGGACAAGGCGCGCGGGCTGGGCTACGAGGTCCTGCCGGGCGACGAATGGATTGCCCAGGACGTGGACATCCTGATCCCGGCGGCCTTGGAAAACCAAGTCACGGCGGCCAACGCCGGCAAGATCGGTCCGCGCGTCAAGATCATCGCCGAGGGCGCGAACGGCCCCACCACCCCCGAGGCGGACGAGACGATCAAGGCGCGGAAGATTTTCCTGATCCCGGATTTCCTGGCCAACGCGGGCGGCGTGACCTGCAGCTACTTTGAGCAGGTCCAGTGCAACACGAACTACTTCTGGGAGAAGGAAGAGGTCCTGGAGAAGCTGGATTCAAAGATGACGTCGGCCTTTCACGCGGTCCACCAGATCGCCCAGAAGCGGAAGCTCTACATGCGGGACGCCGCCTACGTGATCGCCATTGACCGGGTGGCCCAGGCGGTGAAGAGCCGCGGCTGGGTCTAGAAGCCTGAACAGTCCATCCCGACAGAACATCCGGGGCTCGCCTCGGGGATGGGTGCAGGGTTTCAGGTTTCAGGGTTCGGGTTTTTCCGTCTTTCCGCCGCCCTCTGGCCAGGATTTGTTGTCTCTGCTACCCTTTCCCGCATGCCCCCTCCCATCCTTATCATCGTCCGGCGCGGCGAGGACCGTGGTCAATGTACGATTCGGCCTCTGCGGGGAACGCCGGGGATTGATTTCCTTCGGTATCCCCTGCGCCGAAAACCCGACCTGTCGCGCCATCTCCTGCTTGCGCCCGGCGCCCCGCCGCTTACAACGGCCGATGCCGACCGCCCCCTCCTCCTGCTCGACGCGAACTGGCGCCATGCCGTAATGATGCGAAAAACGATTGAGCCGATCGACGCTCGCTCCATCCCCGTCGGCTGGCGCACCGCCTACCCGCGCCGCTCCAGAATCCACGCAGACCCCGACACCGGCCTGGCCACCGTCGAAGCCCTTTTTGCCGCGATGTGCGTCCTGGGCCGCCGTGACGACTCCCTCCTGCGCCACTACGCCTGGCGCGATGCGTTCCTCGCCCTCAACCGCGACCTCATGGCATCATAGATCCTCAATCGTGTTCACGGCCGGTTTCAGCCGAATTCGCGGACCATACGGCTGAAGCGCTTCGCAGCCGCAACATTTTTGCGAGTCGTGCTTTCGCAAAAATCTTCACATTGTGTTTGTGATTTAAGCTGTTTTTGTGATTACGATACGCGGTCCCCGGTTCGGCGGCAGGATGGACAAATGGCAAAACATATTCTCATACCAGGCGGCGTGGTTTCGTCCTTGAGCAAGGGCCTGACCTCGGCTTCGCTCGGCCGCATTCTCATCAGCCGCGGATTGAACATCCGGACGGCGAAACGAGGTCCGTGTCTCAACGTGGGTCCCGGCACGCAGCATGGCAAGGTCCACGTGACCGACGACGGCGCGGCCAGCGCCCGGAAGGAGAAGGCCGGATTGTGAAGGCTTTAATCGCGTTGGAGGACGGGACGTGTTTCGAGGGCCGGGCTTTCGCCGGGAACGGCGAGATTTTCGGCGAACTGGTTTTCAACACCTCGATGACCGGCTACCAGGAAATTCTCACCGATCCCTCCTGTCACCAGCAGATCGTCACACTGACCTATCCGCTGATCGGCAGTTGCGGGATCAACGGCGAGGACCTGGAATCCACGAGCCCGCACGCCGCCGCGCTGGTCGTCGGCGAATGCAGCCGCATCCCGAGCAACTGGCGCTCGACCCTGTCCCTGCCGCAGTACCTCGAACAGAACGGGATGATCGGGATCGACGGCGTGGACACGCGCGCGATCACGCTCCACATCCGGTCGCGCGGGGCGATGAAGTGCGCCGTATCCACCACGGACCTCGACCGGAAAAGCCTCGCGGCAAAAGCCGACGCGTGGCCCGGTTTTATCGGCCGCGACATCGCCGGCGAGGTCAGCACGAAGTCGCGATACAAGTGGCCGGGCCCGCACAAGCCGTATATGGGGTTTTCGACCATTGAGGCCGACGGGCTGAAGGCGTACGACAAGTTCTTCAACCGCGCGCCGGACGCGCCGCGGTTCAAGGTCGCCGTACTCGATTGCGGCGTCAAGGTCAACCAGCTTCGGCTGATGGCGCGGCTCGGGTGCGAGCTGGAAGTGTTCCCGATGGGATCGAAGGCCGAAGACATCCTAGCGACGAAGCCCGACGGGTTCTTTATCTCCAACGGGCCGGGCGATCCGGCCGGTGCGGCGCCCGTGGTTTCCAACATCCGGAAAATCATCGAGTCGGGAGTTCCAACCTTCGGAATCAGTTTCGGCCACCAGTTGCTGGGGTGGGCGTTCGGCGGCAGGACATACAAGCTGAAGTTCGGCCATCGCGGCGCGAACCAGCCGGTCATGGACCTGACAACCGGCAAGGTCGAGATCACCTCACAGAACCACGGCTTCGCTGTGGACCGGAAATCGCTCGACGAGAAACTTGTCGAGACCACGCATATCAATCTGAACGACCAGACGTCCGAGGGCATGCGGCACAAGACCCTGCCGGTCTTCTCGGTGCAGTACCACCCGGAAGCCTGTCCGGGCCCGCATGATTCGACGCACCTGTTCGAAAGGTTCATCGCACAGATGCGCACGGAGACGCGGAGGGGAACGGAAGAGCCGCGTGGGACTCCTGATCCACTTCCACGTCCCCGTGATGAAGGAGGGCAGCCAGAGGTGCGTTCTGTAAAACCGCCCCCCACCCCTCCATAACCGTCGCTTGACCCCGGGCGCTTGGCGCGGGAAACACGCCGTCAAGGGTCGAAGGTCGAAGGCTCTCAAATGCCCAAACGCACCGACATCCAGAAAATCCTCCTCATCGGCTCCGGCCCGATCGTGATCGGCCAGGCCTGCGAATTCGACTACTCCGGCACGCAGGCCTGCAAGGCGCTTCGCGAGGAAGGCTACGAAGTCGTCCTGGTCAACAGCAATCCGGCAACGATCATGACCGATCCGGAAACGGCCGATCGCACCTACATCGAGCCGATCACGCCCGAGACGATCGAGAAGATCCTTGCCAAGGAGCGGCCGCAGGCGCTCCTGCCAACCCTCGGCGGCCAGACCGGCCTCAACGTGTCCATCCAGGCGGCCGAGAAGGGCATTCTGGAGAAATACGGAGTGGAGATCATCGGCGCGAAAATCGACGTCATCAAGCGCGCCGAGGATCGCGATCTCTTCAAGGAGGCCATGTTCAAAGCCGGGCTGGAGTGTTTGAAGAGCCGCAAGGTCGCGTCCCTGAAGGAAGCGGAGGAGGTCGCTAGGGAGATCGGATTTCCCATCATCATCCGGCCCAGTTTCACCCTCGGCGGCGCCGGCGGCGGCACGGCCCGGAACATGGAAGAACTCCGCCGCATCGCCGCGGGCGGGCTCAAAGCCAGCCTGAACCACACCGTCCTGCTGGAGGAATCCGTCTGGGGCTGGAAGGAATACGAACTCGAGGTGATGCGCGACCGCAAGGACAACGTGATCATCATCTGCTCGATCGAGAACCTCGATCCGATGGGCATTCACACGGGCGACAGCATCACCGTGGCTCCGGCGCAGACGCTGACGGACGCCGAATACCAGGAGATGCGGAACTGCGGGATCCGGGTCATGCGCGCCATCGGCGTCGAGAGCGGCGGCTCGAACGTTCAATTCGCCATCCATCCGAAAACCGGACGCATGGTCGTCATCGAGATGAATCCGCGCGTGTCGCGCAGTTCCGCGCTCGCCAGCAAGGCCACCGGCTTCCCCATCGCGAAAATCGCCGCCAAGCTGGCGATCGGCTACACGCTGGACGAACTGCCCAACGACATCACCCGCGGAACACCGGCCAGCTTCGAGCCGACGCTGGACTACTGTGTCGTCAAAGTGCCTCGTTTTGCGTTCGAGAAATTCGCGGGGGCGGACCCGCGGCTCGGCGTCAGCATGAAGTCCGTGGGCGAAACGATGGCCATCGGCATGAACGTCCGCGAAGCCCTTCAGAAGGCTTTTCGGGGGTTGGAAATCGGTGTGGACGGACTCGATCTGAAGGCCGAAGAGCGGATCGTGACGGAGAACCTGGAACAGCAACTGATGTCCACGGACCAGGACCGGCATGTCACCGCCAAGTATGCGCTGAAGCGCCGCATGTCCGCTTCGCGGATTTCGGAACTGACCAACATCGATCCGTGCTTCATCGACGACCTCGCGCAGATTGTGGATATCGAGCAGGCGATCATCGCCGCGCCGAAGGACGCCCCCCTCGACCGTGACCTTCTCAAGGAGGCCAAGCGCTCCGGGTTTTCCGACCGGCAGATCGCCGCATTGCGCGGGCCGGGCGTGACGGAACTGGATGTCCGGAAGGAGCGGATCGCGGCGGGCATCAAGCCGGTGTACCGCCTGGTCGACACGTGCGCGGGCGAGTTCGAGGCGCGCACGCCGTACTTCTACTCCAGCTACGGCGGCGAGGCGGACGAGTCCAGGGTTTCAGACCGCAGGAAAGTCATGATCCTCGGCGGCGGGCCGAACCGCATCGGCCAGGGCATCGAGTTCGACTACTGCTGCGTCCATACCGTGATGGCGCTCCGCGAACTGGGCTACGAGACCATCATGGTCAACAGCAACCCGGAGACCGTCAGCACGGACTACGACACGGCGGACAAGCTCTATTTCGAACCGCTCACGTTCGAAGACGTGATGAACATCTACGAGAACGAGAAACCCGAGGGCGTCATCGTGCAGATGGGCGGACAAACCCCGCTGAACCTCGCCATCCCCTTGATGAACGCCGGCGTGCCGATCCTGGGGACATCCCCGCGGAGCATCGACAAGGCGGAGGACCGCGAACAAACGCGGGTTCTTCTCGACCAGCTCGGCGTGAAGCAGCCGGAAAGCGGAACGGCGATGACCGTGGACGAAGCCCTGGCGGTGGCCGACCGTATCGGTTATCCCGTGATGATTCGCCCGTCCTATGTCCTCGGCGGCCGCGCCATGATGGTGGCGAACAACAAGACCGAGGCGCGGCCGTTCATCCAGGCCGCCTTCAAGGCGAGCCCGGGCTTCCCGGTCCTGATCGACCGATATCTCGACCACGCGACGGAGATCGATGTGGATGTGCTTTGCGACGGCCGGTCGGTCTATATCGGCGGCATCATGCAGCACATCGAAGAGGCCGGCATTCATTCCGGCGACAGCGCCTGCTGCATTCCGCCGCACAACCTGCACGTGTCCATCCAGCGGCGGATCGAGGACATCTGCGGGAAGATCGCCGTCGCGCTCGAGGTCAAAGGCCTCATGAACGTCCAGATCGCGGTCAAAAACAACGAGTTGTTCATCCTCGAGATCAATCCGCGCGCCTCCCGCACCGCTCCGTTTGTCAGCAAGGCGACGGGCGTTCCGCTCGCCAAGCTCGCCGCGAAAATCGCGGTCGGCAAGACCCTCAAGGACTTCGGGCTGGGCAAGCGCCCTCCGAAACTGAACGGGTTCGCGGTCAAGGAGGCCGTGCTTCCGTTCAACCGTTTTGCGGGAGTCGATCCGATCCTCGGCCCGGAAATGAAGTCCACCGGCGAAGTCATGGGCATCGACGCCTCGTTTGAGCCGGCCTACTGGAAGAGCCAGATTGCCGCGGGTCAGATGCTTCCGAACCAGGGGCTCGTCTTCCTGAGCGCGGCGGACAAGGACAAGTCGTGGATCGGCGAGATCGGCTGGGAACTCGCGGACATGGGTTTTGAAATCGCGGCAACGGAAGGCACGGCCGCCGCCCTGAAGTCCGCCGGCGTCGAGTCCATCCAACTCCTGAAGAAGCTGAAGGACAAGCAGTCGCCCAACGTCTTGGACCTCATGAAGGAAGGCAAACTGGGTCTGATCGTCAATACGCCGAGCGGAACGCGCGGGCGCGTCGACGAAGTGAACATCCGCTCCGAGGCCATCCTCCGGAGCCTTCCGATCATCACGACCGAGGCCGGCGCCCGCGCCACGGTCGCCGCCATCCGCTACATGGCCAGCCATTCGTGGGACGTCAAGTCGCTCCAGGATTTTTACACGAAGCGCTGAGCGACGGCCCCGCAGCCGCAAGAGCCCGACGGATCCATTCCCCCTGAAAACCGCCCGCGCATCCGGCTAGGGATGCCGCACGGGCACCTCTTCCTTCTCCGCCTCCATGAGAAGGTGCTGGCGGTAGAAGAACGGGTGGATGAAGGCATACCAGAAGCCGTACGCGCACAGCGTCAACGCCGCGGCGGCGGCCAGGTGGGATTTCGCGAACAGAAGAATCATCAGGATGCTGAACGGGATGAACATGATCGGGTTCTTGGTCGGCTTGGCGTAGCGCACGCGCGACACCTGGAGGATCAGCATCACAAGGGTCGTGCTCCAGAACAGGGCCGCCACGGCGCCATGGTCGAGCGCGAACCACTCCTGTCCGATCCGTCCGCACCCCGCCGCGATGAAGAACGAAGCCATCCAGCCGGCGTTCGTGGTGATCGGAAGGCCTAGATAGCCGCGCTGCCCGCGGTACGGATCGACGACGCGGAACCGGGAAAGGCGATAGGTGCCGGAAAGGACGATCACAGAGGCGAGCATGAACCCCCAAACGCCGAAATCCTTCAAGACCGCCTGGTACGCGAGAATCGCCGGAGCCAATCCGAAACTGGTCATGTCGACGAACGTATCGAGTTCGGCGCCGATCTGCGTGGTCCCCTTGAGGGCGCGCGCGAGCGTTCCGTCGAGCCCGTCAAGGATCATGGACAGCATGATGAGTTGCGCGGCCTGCACGTATTCGCCGGCGGCGCTCATGAGCATGCTGTAGAAACCGACGACCATGGCGGCCATGGTGAACAACATCGGGATCGCTTGTCGCCAACTCAATATCATCGAGCTTCACCCTTCTTCAGAACCGCCACAACCGTTTCACCGGCACGCACCCGGTCGCCCTTCTTCACCACGACCTGCACGTCCGAACTCAGGAAATACATATCCAGCCGGGACCCGAATTTCATCATGCCGATGACATCCCCCTTGCCGACCGACTGGCCCAACGTCAACCAATATACCACGCGGCGGACGATCGGTCCAACGATCTGCTTGACGAGGCACCGGGAATCGGCCCCCTCGATCAGGATGTTGCTGTGCTCGTTGTACTCCGAAGCCGCGTTCTGGATGGTCAGGATGTGCTTGCCCGGCGTGTAATCCAGATACTTGATCTCACCGGCCATCGGGGAGCGGTTGACATGGACATCGAAGGGGCTCAGGAAGATGCTGACGCGAACCGTTTCCGCCTTCAGGTGTTTCTCCTCGCGCATCACTTCCACCGCGCGGATCAGGCCATCCGCCCCGGCCACGAGCATGTTGGGATCGGCCGGCGCAACGCGCGCGGGATTGCGAAAAAAGAAGACCATGAACACGCACAGAACGCCGCCCAGGATACAGAAAGCCATCGCGGCACGGGGCCAGCCCAGGGCATGGCAACCCGCGGCGACCAGCAGAGGCGCCACCAGGCATCCGGCAATCAGCGACCACCCCTCTTTGACAATCTTCATTCCAAAAGCACTCCGACAATTCAACGGCTTGAATTATACGCTTCCTGAAAACACCCGTAAACCTAAACCAGAGCGCGCAACCATAGTGGCTGACGCGGCCGGACGGAAGCGTTATTTTCGCCTTCCTGCACGCCGTTCAAGAACCTTGATTTCCAGCCTTTCCGCCGCTATGGTGCTGGCTGGTCCCGTCAGGAAGGAGAGAATCATGCAGTTGAACCTCCGTAAATTCATGGCCGAGAACAGCATCCGGAAGATCAAGAAGCAACTGGATGAGCTCGAAGCTCTCGAGGCCCAGGCCAAGCTGAAGCCCATGGAGAGCACGGACGACACCTACATGATCCGGACCTACGAGGACCAGAAGCAGAAGCTGCTGGAGGAGTTGGAGAAGTACCAGAAAATCGCCGGCGCGAAAGACTGACCCCTGTCACATTCGCTCCGGCCGATTCCCGAGCCGCGAGCGGACCCTGCGCAGAAGTCTCCGCCATGTTCTTGAGCGCGCCAGGAACCATCCGCGAAGGCGTTGCGGCCGCCTTTCAAGATCAAGCGACGTTCCTCTTCCTTCAACTCGTTCGACCCTTCCCCTCAACCTGGCGATTTCCACGGGCGCATCGGGTTCGTTCAAGGCATCGCCCTGCGTCTGGATCCAACCGCCCCGTATCCGCACCACGCGATGGATGATCCAATGTTCGTTCACATCCTTGAAGAGAACAATATCCCCCACCCCTAGTTGACGGCCTTCAACAGGCTCAATGATCAGCACCTCGCCCCCGCGGAGAAACGGCGCCATGCTGCGGCCGGTGACCTGCACGCGCACGGAATATCCGCCGGCCAAAACGCTCTCGAACAGGCCGGACACGTCCGGACGGGCCAATTCCAGGTTTTCGGAGGTGTTCATGGCTCAGCAGGGAATGGCTTCCTCGAGGAATCCGGCGACCGCCGGCGTCGGGACAAAATGCAAATCGTAGCAGGGCACGTCGCGCGTCAACGCTTCGCAGAAGGATGTGATCTGATGGATCGCTACACGGTCATACCAGGGAATGGAAACCATCGGGAGCATCTTCTCGAACGCGGAACGCGGATCGACGCGTTCAACGCGGTTTACCGGCCCGTGATGAAGGAAACAGAGGGCCTGCAACGGCGCGCTCCGGTTGAGCGCGATCTGCGCATCCCCCGCCCACGGGGTTCCGTGCGCGGAATACGCGCCGTCCAGTCCTCGAATCGCCATCCGGTCATCGCTGAGCAGGTCTTTCTTGTGCGCCGCCTGGAACTGCCTTGAAAGCGTGCTCTTTCCGGCCCCGGAACGACCCGCGAAAACGAACCCACGGCCGCCGAGAACCGCGCCCGCCGAGTGGATCAGAATCCCCTGCCGCGACGCGAGAATAAACATGAGCAGAAGCTGGTCCAGCCGGTTCAGCACGGGGTTCACCAGCGCAGGCAAGCCGCCGTCGCGACGAACCAGGATCTCGTCACAAAACACCGTTCCTCGCAGATACGAGGAATCGATGCGGGCAATCCACGCGGGCGGCAGGCCGGGGGCCCTCGCCGCCAGGGCAATCATCCAATCCTCCCCCTCGCGGTGGAGCGACCAGGACTGCCCGTCGAACAACAACTCCGTCCCCCGGAGATCCGGCAAGCCGCCGATCTGCAGATCGAGGTCAACCCGGATGGGTTCGCGAATCCCGGCGCACGGCGAAAGAAAGGGCGAATAGCAGGGCCCTGCATCGGGAAGGATGTCCGCGTCGCGGCAGTTCAGCGCAAAATGAATGCCCGCGATTTCAATATGCATGGATGCAGGCATGAGAATCCGGAACCCGCGGGTCGTTCCGGTCACGAGCCCGTGGTACTGCTACAGACACCGCTCAGGCACAGATTGCTTCCGAATCCGGTGCTGACAGGAGATGTTTTGCAGCCCGTGGACAGGACTTCGTCCGCGGAAAGTTTGATCGTCCGCAGCCGCGGCTTCTCATAAACCGGCTTGCGGATTTCACGTTTCTGTTCTGGTTTCATCGGGGCCCGCTCCTGATTACCTCTGCTCATTCTGAATGCTATCAAAACGGAACTGAGTCAAGGCGCAAATATACTCTGATTTCGCGGAGGCCGCCCCGTTTTCCAGGTCAAACAACGCGGGGCACGCGCTACAGATGGCCAGTTTGTCACACGCCGCGCATGCGTAGCCGGGCGGCGCGGGCACATCCCGCACACGGCCGATCTCGCGCCACGCATCCCTGAAGCCGTCCGGAAGGATTTTGCACCGGTACGAGGTCGTCATGGTGCAGGGCTGAAGATATCCATAGGGATCGATGTGAAAGCCCGTCAACCCCGCCCCGCAGGTGTACAGCTTGCCGTCCGCCTTCCGCCCCATCATTTTCACCAGGGCGTCGCGCATGGCTTTGAGACGCGCGCTGTCGGCAAACTCCAAGGCCGCCGCATCGCGCGGATCAACCCTCAGCGACAGGGTCGATTTCGCCTCGTCGCCGCAGGCCCATGCGGAACACCGGTTGGGGCGTCCTCCGCTGTCGGAATTCGGCAAGCAGGGGGAGACCGCCGCATCGAGCCGCCACGGGACCCAGAGTTCCCGCGCGAGGCGTTCCATCCCGGCGTATTCATGCCGGTTCAGCGTCATGAGCACGGTCTTGAGCCCGACGCGCACCCCGGCTTTGAGAAGGGATTCAATCCCCCTCATGCACTTCGCGTGCGACCCCTTGACCTGCGTGATCCGGTCGTGCGTGGCCTCCGTGACGCCGTAGAGGCTGATCTCCACGAGATAGGGCGGAAGGTCTCTGAACACATCCAATATCCGCGGCGTGACAAGCGTCGCATTGGAAAACACGGTGACGATCAGCCCCCTGCGCTTCGCATGGGTATAAATCTCCGGGAAATCCTTCCGGAGCATCGGCTCGCCGCCGGTCAGCAGCAGATCCAGGCACTGCGCCTCGACAACCTGGTCGATGATTTCGATCCAGGACGCCGTGTCGAGTTCTTCGCCGGAGGCCCGGGAGATCGAACCCTGGTCGCCGAGATAGCAGTGCACGCATTGGAGATTGCAGCGATGCGTCAGCTCGATACTGCCGGTGCAGGGCACCCGCCGGCCGGCAATCCGCGCGCGCAGACGCTGAAGATATTCGGCATCGCTCAGATTCCCGGAGAGGCGATCGTTCATGCTAGATCTTCTCAATCAGGCCCGACTTGTCCAGTTCGCCCGCGAATTCGAGCACATCGGACAAGGCCTGGCGGTCGGCGACTTCGAAATGTCCGGCCACTTCGCGCGCAATCTGATCCACCGTTCTCCGGCCGTCCATCCGTTCCCATATGAATTCAGCCGCCGCGTTGACGGCATAGATATTCTGCATATCCGCCAGCTTGCCGCGGATGGGCACAATGATCGTCTCCCCCGCAATGCGGCGCTCCAGGAGGTCGTTCTTCTTTCGATATACGAGGGTCATCGACGCTGCCTTACCCTGAGCCGGACGTAGCCGCGCCCGACCTCATCATCCAGCGGAACGGAAAGGGTGACGCGTACGCTCTCGGTCAGGCCGTTCCCGTCATCCGTGACCGTCGTGCTCTTGATATGCGAGTCCGCCACGACCCAGCCGCCTTTCACATCGGGAGACGACTGCACGCGAATCTCGACATCGCCCACGCCCTTCCGCCGCTGGAATAACACCACGATTTCGCCGGACGAGTTGGGGCTGATCTGCCACGGTCCAAGCACCGTCACGCGCGGATCCCCGTCCACGACATTCGGATTCCAGCCCATGGCGTACTCCATCAGGTTGGGCACACCGTCGCCATCCGGGTCCGCGTTAAAGCCGCTGTACGTCTCGTTCGTAAGCTGGGCCGCCGTGAAATGCTTGCGGCCCCAGCTCTGCAACGTCGCATCGGCCCGCAGGAATGCGGAGCCTTCCAGCCTCATTGCCGGATCGCCCAGCAGATTGTAAATCTTCCTCATGTAAACGCGGCCCGGGAAGTCGTATTCCTTCAGGGAGTTCTTGATCGCATCCCCCAAGATCCCCTCGCCGTCACGGAAGACGCGGCGATAGAACACATCCGCCAGCGCCTCCGCTCCCCGGTTGTACGATTCGCCTGTCGGTGCCCACACGGCCACGGCACCGCCTGTTGAAAGCAACAGCACTTCGCTCAGGCAGTCGAACCCGGGCAGGGCAAACTGGCCGATCGCGCAACTCAGGGACACGACGACCGGCCGCTTCGCGCCGTTCGTGAGCCGGCCCACGTCGGAAACCTGGAACAGCTTCTCCGCAGCCATCACGTCCAGCCCGCCGTGGCCGAAGTAATTCACGAAAACCGAGCCCGCATTGATCGCGTTGAGAAGCAGGGCCTGCGCCTCGGGTGTCTTATGCTGCGACAGATCGACCCTCTGAACCGTGTAGTCCGGAGGCGTCAAAGATTCGACGATGTCGCTGGACCCGGAGAAGTCGCCGCCGTCATCGGGGTTGTCCGCCGCAAGCAGCACGTCCTGCTTCCACCGCCCGCCCTCCCCCATCTCGTAATCGACGATCTTGGCGATCAAGGCATCCAGTTCGTCCGCAGTCAGGGCCGGGAGACGACCGATGGCGATATCGGGCGCAAAATCGCCGTCCAAATCGGTGTACCAGCCGTCCGAGGCATGCAGCCCGCCCGGCGTCGGCACAAGCACTGTGGGGACCATGTTATCGCCCGCTCCACGCCGGTTCTTGTAGTCGTAGGTACCCTCGCCCGCGAGCAGAATATATCTCGGCGGAACGGACCAACAACCCGCATGGCTCACAAACCGCTTGATGGAAGGCGGCTCCGCCAGGCCGTCTCCGAATTCATCGTAAATGTCGTCGAGGAGGACAACCTGGGCGCTCATTCCCTTCCCGCGACGGTAGTCGGCAAGCGTCTCCGCCGACGCCGCCAGTTCCGGGACGGTAATCACGACGTAATCCGCCGCATTGGTTTCGGCCCGCAGATCGGACGGCATATCCACGACCATCGATGACGGCGACTTGCCCGACCCCAAGGCGAACAACCGGTACGGCGTCATCGCGTTCGACGTGTTGAAGCTCGCGCGATAGAACCCGCCGTCGCTGTCCACCGCCACCCCCTCCAGCAACAACGGATTGCGAGGATCGCTGACATCCATCACGCGGATGTCGGGCGTGCTGAACCCCGACACCGTCATCACCGCGTTCCCATCGCCCCGCACGAGCAACTGGTCATCCACGGCCTCACACCGGCGCCGATAGCTCAGGTCAAACGAATCCACGTAAACCGCACTGTACGGAACGCCGGAATTCAGAACGGCCGTGACCGTCACGGAGTTGCTGCCGTCGGCCAGCAGGGACTGGCTGAACGTGTTCGTGACCGCCAGGCTCCTCAGACCGTCCCATTGCGCCTCGCCGATGAGCGAGCCGTTCAGCGATATCCGCACATGGTGCTCGTTCGGGACGCCGGAGAAAGATCCGCCGAAAAGATGCGTGACCAACATGGCCTGCCCGGCGCCTGAAGCCACGGCGGGCAGTTGCACCCCGTATTCGTTCGATGCGAGCAGGACGTTACTGTAGACGATGAGGTAATTCCAATACCAATAATCGGATTCGGGATCCGTTGCCGCCGCGGGCACCTGGAAAAACTCCTGTTCCACATGAACCACATCGGCAAACGTGCCCGGCTCCACCGGCACGGGCTTCTCGCCGCTCAGAATCGAAGCCATGTTCCCGCCGTCCCAGGTGAGCCAGTACACGTTCGTCACCGTGTAGAGGCTGTCGATCGCTTCGCCGTGGAAGTAGAATCCGTCGTCGCCGGGAATATAACTGCACTGGCCTCCACGGTTCGAAACACGCAAAGCCCTGTTCGTAATCCGGGCCCACACGTCGCCCTCATCCACACCCAGGAGCCCTGCGACGGCAGCCGAACGCACATGGTAAACGCCGCCGTGGGTCACGAGCACCTTCAACGACGCCCACTCCTCCGGCGCGGGGGAATCCGGACACGCGCCCAGCCTCCTGGCCGGCACGGAAGACCGCGCCGTCCGTTTCGCGGCCTCAGCCCGTTTCGCGGCCTCAACCTTGCGTCCCATGCGTTTCTGCGAGAACTCCGAAACGCGCGGCGTGCGAATATACGAGCCGGCGCCGATGGTTCCGGAACCCTTCATCCGCGGCGGAGCGCCGGAGTCCCTGGGATAGGTGACCTCGAAGATCCCGCAGACGCCGATCTTCCCGTTGCATTGGATTTCGTTCAACTGGTACACATACGTTTTGCCGGGACGCGCCGACGCATCCACCAGGCTGTACGTTCCGCCCTGCGGCTGGTCGATCATCGCCGGCAGAAATCCGTCGTTGACCCGTGTACACCCGGAACGGCCTTTTTCCTCTCGGAAGACATCGAACCCCAGAGTGCCCAGTTCGACGGATGTCTCCCACGTGAGCACGGCCCGGCCGTTGACCCACTTGCCCTCAAACGAGGAGAGAAGGACATACGTGGACCGCGGCGTCCGATAGCCAAAATCGACGTTCGTGAGGACCTGTCCTGCCGCTATCGTCACAACCGCCACGTTGTCGGTCCCCCCGTCCAAATCGTACGTTGGATACAGGTCCGCCGGCAGAAGGGTATTCGTATCCACGCGGATGATGTAGGCGCCGGGGGGGAACCCACCGATCCAGTAAAACTCGCTGAACCCGTTGGTCGCCCACGCGTTCGTCCCGATCGTCACATACGGCTCGCTCGCCTCTCGAATCGCGTTGCTGTTGATGTCCACATAAACCACGGCGCCCGTGATGAGCATCTCATAAGCCTCCCGGGTCTCGTTGCTGTTGATGTCCTCCCAGACCGTGTCGCCGAGGGCGCCCAGAATCCAGCGGTAGTCTTCCACCTCGCCGTTGTCGGCCATGCCGGCGAAGGACAATTCCGGAACGAACGGCTTGCTCGGGAACAGGCGGAATCGCGCGTACAGCACCGTGGTCGTCGCGGCATTGATTGTGTTGGACGGGATCGGAAAGGAGATCTCGTACGTTCCGGCCGTGACCGCCTGGTTGGCCACCATCTCCCCGGTCGTCATGAAGGACCCGTCATGGTTGAAGTCGATGTAGCCGGTAAGCCAGCCGCCGCCCTTACCCACAACCACGGTCACGCGGCCGCTTGAGCCGTTTTGCCACACGAAGGCCGGGAGGGTCACGCCGTCCTCGTCGCCGCCGTCGCCCATGGCGTCATCGCTGGGCTGGCCGTTGAACTCCGTGTCCACGGAGGCGCCAAGGTAGAGGTTCGTCGATCGCAGGACCTGGTTCTGCGGGCCGGAAGGCCTGTTCTGCACGACGGTGCTGTACGAGTCGGGGAGATCGCCGAAGTCATACGCCTGGTTCCATGTGAACGCGAAGTCGATGTTGGTCGTGACCGGAAGGATGTCCATCACCTGGTACGCCGAGCGCGTGTTGCCCCACCCGTCCACCCTGTTGGTGATCCAAAGCACCGGGGGCGAGCAGAGGGATCCATTGGTGGTGGTCATCCTCAGGTTGTCAAACGGCGGCGCCATCGACACGATGTAGCGGTCATTCCCGTCCCCGCTCGGCATGCCTGTGAAGCGGTAGTCGCCGTTCGTATCGGTGGCCGTACTCATGAGGTCGATGTACTCACCGGATTCCACCACCCCGTCGCCGTCGTCGTTCCACAGCTTGAGGTAGACCCGGACGCCCGCAAACGGCACCTCGTTGGAGGACACACCCGAACCGGTCACGCCCATGTTGCCGTCAAACGGAATCCCATCCAGGCCGATCGTGCCGCTGAGGATGTTGTTGCCCTCATACCGATAGCCGAAATCGATGTTCGTGTTGCAGGCGGAGCAGGCCGCGCCGCCGACGGACACCACCACGCCGTTATGGATCACGATGTCCGCGATCCGGCTGTCGGGCACGCCGTCGTAGTCCCAGTTGGCGTACAGGCCCGCCGGGAAGTCCGGGTCGTTGGTGTTGACCACAACGCGCGCCGTGGCGTCCATGAGGCCGTAGAAGCCGTAGATGCCGTCGTAGTCGGTTTCCGTGCTGGCAACGAGTGTCCCGTTCGTGTACAGGAAGACATCAATGTGCGGGATACCCCGCTCACCTGCGTCCTGGATCCCGTTGTTGTTCTGGTCGATCCAGACCAGGTCGCCGATCGCGCCGGGCGGGATGTAGCCGAAGTCGGCGCCCTTGAATATCTCGTTAAACTTGAGCGGGTACATGTACGCGCCGTCGCAGTTGGTCACCGCCGGATCGCTGCACGGAATGCCGTCGTTGTCCGGATCGGCCGAAAGGATCGCGTTCGTCAGCGGGGCGGATGTCTCGTCCACCACGACGATGTAATTCGTCGGCCACAGCCCCGTGAACAGGTACACCCCATCGACATCCGTCGTGTCGGAATTGACGTACACATCCGTGCCCGGATCGTACACGCGATTGCCGTTCACGTCGTAGTACAGATCGACCTTCACGCCCGGGATGCCGTCCTCGCCCCAGTCCTGCGAGCCGTTCTCATAGACATCCCAGTAGACCGTGTCGCCGAGGACGCCCGGCAGGACGAAGCCGAAGTCGGCCGTCAGGTCTATGCTGTTGTTGGTGATCGTGATATCGTAGCTCGTCACCGTGGTCGGCTGGGCCATGTGGCCCAGGTAGTCGGTCGGCAGGTTCTCATCGTTGCTGTTCACGACGACCCGGTAATTCATGTCCGGCAGGTTCGTGAAGATGTACCACCCCGTCGAATCCGTGCTGTTCGAATAGAGCAGGACGTAGTTCCCGTCCCGGTTCGCATCCACGTAGAGCCGCACGCTGACGTCGGAAATCCCCGGCTCGACCGCGTCTTGTACGCCGTCTCCGTTCAAGTCGTGCCAGACGAAGTCGCCGATCGCCCCGTACCCGTACGGCTGATAGCCGAAGTCGCGCCGATAATCGTTGCTCGTGGTGATGCTGAAGACGTTCCGGCCGTCGTACACGCCGTCCGGATCCGCCGTGCAGAAGACGTAGCGCGGGAAGTCCGGATCGCCGATGTCAACGTAGACATAGATGTTCGTCCGCGGCATGTTCGGGAACAGGTAGAACCCTGTAGATGACGTGCTCTGCACTCCGATCAAGGCGTCCACGCCCACGTTGATCACACCGTTGCTGTTGGCGTCCTCGTAGGCGTACACGGAGATGTTCGGGATGCCTTCCTCGTTCTCCTCGCGAGTTCCGTTCCCGTTCCAGTCCCAGAACACCTCGTCGCCGAACTCGTACAAGCCCCGATAGTAGCTGAAGTCGGCGTGTCCAACCCCGCCAGCCGGGACGGACACACTCGCCCTGTGGGCCGTGCCGGTCCCGTCCGTGTCGTACGACTGGTGCCAGACAGCATTTGTCAGCGCGCCCTCGTTGGTGGAAACGATGACGGTGTAGGTGCTGGCCTGCAGGTTGTTGAAGATGAAGTAGCCGTTCGCATCCGTCCGGTTCGTCGCGAGGGCGGTCGTCAGATTCGTGCTGTAGTACAGGCGGACCACCACACCCGTGATCCACTTCTCGCCGGGGTCGGGCGGCAACGGTGTAGCACTGCGATTGAAGTCGTGCCAGACCGTTCCGTCCAAGGACTGGCCCAGGCGATAACCGAAGTCGGCCGTCAGATGGTTCTGAGCCGTGAAGACCGTGGAGGTCGGGACCATGTTGGACACGATGGTCCGGCTGTTCGGCACTCCATCCTCGTCGTAGGTGTTCGTGAACGAGCCGGGGATCGTGTTCGTCATGACCACGACGGTATAGCGGCCGGTCGCCGGCAGGCCTGTGAACAGGTACCAGCCGTTGCGGTCGGTCAGGTTCGTGATCGGAATGTTCGCCCCCGCGCCGATGTCCACGTTGGTCGGCGGGTATAGCACGACCTGAACGTTGGCAATGCCGACGTTGCTCGACACCCCGTCATCCTGGATGCCGTTCCCGTTGTTGTCGCGCCAGACGTAGTCGCCGATCGTCCCGGCCGGACGGATCACCACCGACATCTGGTCGGTCGCGTTGTTGGCCAGCACGCCGTTGACAAACGTCGCGTTGGTGACCCATCCGTAATTTGTGACCGTCGCCATCTGGTTTCCGGGAGGCTCCAGCGTGGTGAACGTGACGGTGACCGTGCTGGCCCCGCCCGGATAGATCGGGCCGATGTTCTCCCACCACAGCGTGCCGAACGCGCCGCCGTAGTTGGTCACCAGCTGCGGGTTCGGATTCGCGCAGTAGTAGCGAAAAACGTTGGTCGGGTAATTGTCCGTCAAAGGCACGGGGTTGATCGTGGTCGAGTCGGTCGCATTGCTGTAGTTGCCGTCGCCCCAGATGAGGAAGCCGAAGCAGTCGATGTGCAATTCAACCGTGGGATTGCCGGACTTCTGAGTCGTACACTTGATTGTGAGGTTCGTGGAACTGAAGTCCCGCCACGTCCAATTGGAAACCGATGTGATATCGAACATCAGGTCCCCCGGAACAATCGTGCCGGCCGCGATTTGGCGGGACCAGAGCAGGGTCCCGTTCTTCCAAAGAGCGGTGGTGAACTGGTCCGCGCCGAACGTCCCGACGACCTGCAGGACGGGCAGCACGATGTAAACGCTCGTGATGCTCCCGGCCTGTGGAGCGAGCCGGAAATCCGTGAGAGCCAGCGACTCGCCCGCGTTGTCGAACGGCCCGATACAGCCCACTCCGTCGGGATACGGCGGGACCCATGCGTTGGTGACAAACTTCCACGCCTTGTTGCCCGTCCCGGACCCGGATGCATTTTCCGAGGTCAAATCCTGCGCGTGGGCCCAAGCGTAGTATATGCGCGGAGTCCCCGCGGTCCCGCCCGAGCCCATGATACTGTTGCTCACGATCAAGTTGAACGTCACCAGGCGGCCCTCGTACACGTTGCTGGACCCGATGAGCCGCTTGTCGAGAACCAACGCCGGCGCGAAGCCGAAATCGGCGTTGGTGTAGATGACAGCCAGTGAGTTCGTTCGGGCATAGTCCAAGTCGGCCCAGCGATACATCGGCGTGGTTTCCGTGTAGCCGTAGGGCAGATCGGGGTCGCGCCAATCCGCAACCGCAATGTACATGCCGTCCAGCAGGTTCGTGAACATGTAGTAGCCGTCAGCGCGCGTAACCGTCGACCCGACAAAGGGATCGGCCGGATCCCACGTGTGATTCGTATTTGCGTCGGAGTAGAGGCGAACCGTGATGTTCGAGATGCCGGGTTCGCCGGACTCCTGAACCTGACTGCCCAGGAAGCCGCCGCCTGAACCGTCGTCGGCCCAGACCGTGTCGCCCAGCGAGTTGTCCCCAAGCAACTCCGTGCGGACCTTGTCACAGCCGAAGGGGTTCTGACTGCCGTAACTGATACAGGCCCAGTTGCAGATGAAGGGATCGCTGCTGTTGTAGTCGGCGTCCACCTGCACGTCGAAGCCCACTTGACCCCCTGCGTTGCTCTCCAGCCCGCCGGACAGCCACCACTGGATGTCCGTGATATGGGTCGGATTGACCGGTTCGCTTTCCGTCCAATGGACGCCGTTGTTGGTCGAGAAGCGGACAAGATAGTACGGCACGTTGGTCGGCAGGACGCTGTAGTTGGTGGCGCTCCCCGCGATGTAGTGGGTGCCGGACGGTATCCGGTCGTGAATGACGATCGGGCTGCCGATTTCCAAGCTGCCCACCGTGTGGTTGCCCCAGTTGGTGAAAGAGACGGTGTAGCTGATGTTGGATCCGGGGATCACGGTGGGCGTGCTCGCGCCTTTCGCAATTTCTACCGTCGAGGTTCCGCTCCAGAGGCTCATCCCCACCCCGTAGTCCGAGTTGAATTTCTCGCTGTTGATGCCCGCCGCGACTTCCTGGTAGGGCGTCAGTTGGCTGTAGCAGTCCGATGTCAAAGGCATGAACTCATACTGGACCAGCCCGATCACGCCCCGGTTCTCCGGTAGATTCTCGAAGTACAACTGGTCCTCCACGATGTACACCTGCTCGCCGTCGGGAATGAGTTTGACCACGATCATGGCACGGGTCTTGACCAGCCGGAAACAGGAGGCATTGAAGCGGGACGCATCGCCGACGGGCTGCATCCACACGTTGGAATCCGGAACCATGTCGCCATCGTTATCGAACCCCCGCCCGACGACCCCAAGGTCATACCAGTACCCCTCGGTGTAGATCCTTGTGCCTGTCGTACCGTCAACCGGTGTATTCGTCCATGCAGGCTGGTATTGTTGGAGAAGGTCCAGATACTCCTGCGGCACTTTGTTGGCGGTATTCGGGAAAATCCTACTCGCTGAAGCGCTGATCTCGTTGCGCATCGTGAACTGACCCTGCACGCCGGCCGTAACGATGCTGCCGCCGCTCTCTGCCGTGCCCCAGATATCGTAGAAAAGATGGAGGTCGTCGGTCGGATCAGCGTTGCCCGGCTTGAACACGGAATTGCCTGCGCTATCCTGGAGAGGATAACTTACCAACCAGTATATCGTGCGGCACTCGCCGGGATACAACGGGCCCAGAAAGCGCGTGGCATCCGAGTTCGCCGGCGCCTCCGGGCAGGGGGAAAAGGCGGAGGGCGTCCCCCCCTCAAACGTCAGGGAAAACGGGAAGAGTCCGGGACCCGGCTTGTTGGTCCACATCACAGGGAAGATCCCGGGCGTATTGGATGCGTAATTGCCCGTGTATGCCGTGACGTTGTACAGCGTGTCCGTCCCGATGTTGCAGAACTTCACTCCAATATACGCAGCCGAGGGGGAATAACCGGACGAATTCTCGATGTTCGAATCCACCACCATGTTGTAGGCCACAACAGGTTCGATCAGCAGATCGCCGGATGGATTCTGCGCATGAGCCAACGAAACGAAGCCAAGGAGCAGAAGCCAGAGTACAGCGGGGGCGCTTTTTTTTTGCATCGAAGCTTCTTTCCGTATGAAATGCTACAGCGTCTCACCCAAATAGGTTGTACGGGTGTCAAATGATACCCCAAAGCGACCCGTTCATCCAGCGGTCATATGAAAAAAGAACGACCTCCCTTTTGGGGGACAGAAAGACAGCCCATCTCAAACAGCAAAAGGGGGACGACCTCATTTCAATCTGCGCAGTTTCAGAATTTTGCGGATCCGACTTCGAAGCTCGTCGATCCGGACCGGCTTGGCGACATAGCCCTCGCAGTACAAGCCCGAGGCCTCGATCCTGGACTCGTCGTCATGCCTGGCGCTGAGGATGAGGGCCGGAATGGCCATCGTTTTGGGGTTCTTTTTCAATGCGTCGAGGACTTGGAAGCCATCCATGACCGGCATCATGATGTCGAGAATGATCAGGTGCGGCTTGAATCGTTCCGCGAGATACAAACCGTCTTCACCGGACGAAGCGACCTTCACGATGTAATTCCCGCGAGCCTCCAGGTTGGCTTTCAGGAAGAAGCATAGGTCTTTCTCGTCGTCGATGACCAGTATCCGGTTCTTTCTCATCAGGTCATTCCTATTCAGCCAGTTGCAGGATCACCTTCGCTTGAGTTCCTCTGCCCGCTTCGCTCTCGATCTTCAAATCCCCATTGTGATGGTTCACGATACTTTTTGCAATAAAGAGCCCGAGCCCCGTGCCCTGTTGATCCCGTTTCGTGGTGAAGAAGGGTTCAAAGAGACGGCGGATGTTTTCGGGCGAAATACCGACGCCCGTGTCGGCCACTTCAATGGCGCACGCCCCACGGGGATACGCGGACGACCGCGGCCGCTTCATGACGCCGACGCGGACGCTTCCACGCCCGTCCAACGCTTCGACGGCATTGGCAAACAGGTTGAACAGAACCTGTTCGATCCGGTTCCGGTCCACCTTCACACGCATGGACTCCTTCGCGAAGTCCGCGCGGATTTCAATCTCGCGCGACTTGATGCCATACTGGAAAAGGGAAAGCGCGCCCTTCACCAGTTCATTGGGATCCACAAGGTCGAGTTGCATGTCCGACGGCTTGGCGAATTTCAGGATATCGTCAACGATCTGCGCCGCCCGCAGCGCGGCCTCCTTGATCTTCGACACGGCCGTGCGGACATCGGGATCGCCCTTCTTCGTCTTGACCTCCAGGAATTCAATACCCCCAAGAACGATGCCCAGCGGATTCTTCAACTCATGGGCGATTCCTGAAGAAAACCGGCCCAGCGCGGCCAGTTTCTCCGACTGCACCAGGCCCTTCTGTATCTCGTCCAGTTCCACTTCCGTACGCCGCGGGGCCGCTTCGGCCCGCCGCCGGTCGCGCCGCTCCAGCTCCGCCCGCAACTCCCTCTGAACCGCCGCTCCCAACCGCCCGAGTTCCTTTTTCGAGAGGAAATCGGCCGCGCCGGCCTTGATGGCCGCGCAGGCCGTTTCCTGGCTGTCGGCATCGGACACGATGACCACGGGAATATCCAACCCGACATCCCGAACCGCGCGGATGGCGGCCAGGCCGCTGAATCGGGGCATTCGGTGCCTGCAAATGACGACGTCCCAGCGCTTCTTCGGAATCGCGGCGGTCAGGGAATCCACGGTTTCCACGCGCTCGCAGTACGGCAGGTAGCCGCTTCGTTTAAGCTCCTGGAGGATGAAAAGTGCGTCCTGCTCGGAACTCTCCATCATCAGAACATTCAGAGGAACGTCCGTCATTATATCCAGCGTACTCACGCCCCCCGCCAAGACCACGCGTAGAAAGACCCCTTGAAAGACAGACAGGCTAACAGGGAAACCCGTTCCAGGCAATTCGTTAGTGACTGACAAAGAAAAGGAAACCCAAGAAAGAGACTTGCGAAATTGCCGTCAGAAATGAAAAATGTGTGAAGTATCGTGTATTGTCCAAACCATTTTTCATGCCCGGCAAGGTGCAGGTCATGGCGACACAAGGAAGTCATTGAAGGCAATCCGTAAACCTATCCGGGCCGTACAGGCAGTCGCGGTGTTTCTTTTTTTATCCGCCTTTGCCGTTCGCGCCGCCGATCCCGCGCCTCCGCCGCCGGCTGAAACGCCGAGGTATGCGGTCATGACCGTCACGCACGCGGAGATCCAGGGCCAGGTGTTCCTGGCCAGCGTGGTGCAGGGCGAGGAAGAGAAGCCCGCTCCCAACGTCAGGGTCCAGATTCGCGAGATGGACAGCGACAAGGTCCTGCGGGAAGCGATTACGGACCGCAACGGGTACTACAGCCTTCCCAAGCTCGAGCCGGATCAATACCTGATGATAGTGGGTCGCCTGAAACTGCAGTTGGATGTGAAGCCCGAGACGCAGCAGGTTCACGAGCTTCCCAAAACCCTGATTGTGATTCTGCCGGAAGAACTGGCGCGGGACCGGAACTAGCGCCGTGTCCCGGAAACACTGCGCCCCCCGATCCGATGAGAACGACGCTTCTTAGAAGCGGCCTTTCATCCCGAACTGGAACAACAGGCCGGAGAAATCCACGGAGTCATCGCTGACTTCCCATCCCTCGGACACGGAATCCACATCGAACGGCTGGATGTAGGCGTAGTCGATGGAAAAGGTGAAGAGGATGTCAAAGCCGACCGACAACTGGAGGCCGAACATCGCGCCCATCGAATCCGAGAACTTGATGTCCGCATCGCCGTACCAGTCCGGGGACGGGTAATAGGCAAGGCCGATGTGGGGGCCGAACAACACGTTCTTCTGGAACTTGTATTGGTAGGCGCCATCCACATCGAGCATCACGGAACGAAAGCGGTCGTTGACCAGCAACCCGGCGCCGCCCGTCAGGTCGATGTACGCGGAGCCCGTGTCGATTCCCACGCCCAGCTTGAGATTTGGGATGGTGCTGACGCTGTTCGGCTGCTCGATTTCCTCATACTCGGCACGGTTTCTGAACTCCACCGGGCCGCGGGCCTTGAAATCGTCCGCACCCCAGTTCACCAGAAGGGACGCCGGACGAACATCCACGATGATATCCTTGACCACGGCAAATGCGTTCCCCGATATAAGAAGGGCCGACGCAACCAAGATCGCCACGGTTACTTGCTTGCTCATTCAGTGTCTCCTCCGATTTCCGCTCCAGCGCCTTGCTTTGGGATCGAATACATAGCACCCGGGAAGAATCGCGTTAAGCGAAAAAACGATAAACTTTCGACACTCGCCGCTGTACACTTCCAAAATCCTGCGTTATATATTCAAAACTCATTTCGGGCGATCAGGGGCAGTCAGACATAACATGCGTATCGTGTATTCATTGGTTTTCGCGGCGGCGTTGCTGGCCGGTCCCTGTATCACCGAGTGTCCCGCGAGCGTCGAGCGGGTCGGCGCTTTTTCCCGTGTGATTTCCGCCGAGGTCCACGGATACGTCTTCTACGCCGATGGGGAAACGGCCGCCGAGGGCGTACCCGTGCGAATCTGGGACTCGCTGACGCGCCGGTTTATTTACGAAACGGAAACCGATGACCAAGGGTCCTTCAGCTTCCCCAAGCTGGAACCGGGGAAGTATTTCATCACCTTCGACTGGGTGAAACTGGAACTGGAGGTCATCGACCGGAGCCTACCCTACGCGCAACAGCCTCACGATGTCATCGTCGTCATCCCTCGCGGAGCCGGGTTCATGCCCTCGGTCCGCCTCCAGATGCTTCTCCTGGCCGCATCCATCAGCGAAACCGCCCTCTTCTACCCGCCTGATCGACCGCCGATCGTCAGCCCGTGATTTGGGTTGGACGGGAAACCTGATATCCTGTTACGGTTTTATACAAGCGCTGGAATGGACTGACATGAGGATGGGGAGATTGAAATATGCCTTCGTTGCGGCCCTGTTTCTGACCGGCTGCAGCCAGCAGGATTTCAGCCGCCCGATCGTCAACGCGCCGTTCAAGGGCGTTGATCGAACGCCCGGAAAAGCCTTGTCCGAATCGCGGGCCGAACGGCTTCCGCAGGTGCTGAGCGAGTGGAACAGGAAAACCGCCGGCAGACCGCAGGAGTATTTTCTCGGCGCCGGCGACGTAATCCATGTTTCCATCTACGCCCTCGAGGATCCCGACCGGACAACCCATCTCGAGCGGACCATAGGGAAGGAGGGCGCGATTTCGCTGCCGTGGGTCGGGGACATTTCGGTCAACGGCCTGACCGTCAACCAGTTGGAGAACCGAATCCGCGCGGCCTACGCCGGCCGCTACATCAAGAACCCCCAGATCAGCGTCCAGATCAAAACGCATCGCAGCGTGGCCGTCGTGGTCACAGGGGCGGTGAATACTCCCGGGGTCTATCACCTGACATCGAGCCGCAGTTCCATCCTCGAAATCCTAGCCATGGCCGGCGGTCTGAAAGACGATGCGTCCGACGAGATATTCATCATCCGATCCGGCGTTTCCTCCCTTCCACCCGTCGCGCTCAGCGCCCATGCCCCCGCGCTGAACGCCAACGCAAAAAAGACGAACGCCCCGGCGATCGACCCGGCGTTGCTTGCGACCGGTTCGGCGATGCTGCAGGTCAACTTGAAGGAACTCATCGACGATCGCAACATGCAGCAGAACGTGGATGTCCGCGGCGGCGATATCGTCGCCGTGCGGTCCGTTGCGCGCAACTATGTCTATGTCGTGGGGTACGTGGCGCGGCCGGGCGCCTACGAAATGCGCGGCAGCGAGACACTCGACGCGCTCCGGGCCGTAGCCCTGGCCGGCGGCCTCCTGCCCACCGCCCGCTCCGAGAACTCCTACGTGGTCCGGGAGACCACCAACGGGCAGAGCATCATTTCCGTGAATCTGGTCAAGGTCGCCCACGGATCAGAGGCGCCCCTGCCCCTTTCCCCGGGAGACACTCTGGTGGTTGGGTCCGGCTTTTTCGCGCGCTTGTCGGAATTCGTGAGACCGTCGGCCAGCGTGGGCGCCAGCTACAATCCGGCGCTTGCACAATGACCTACGCGAGTCTTTTCTGTTGCCCGGCCAGCGTGTAAGATGTGCGGAATCGAAAAGCCGTTGTGGCAGCGCGCGGCAGAACAAGAACAGAGTATGACCGAAGGATCCAAACAGGAATCCGGCGAACGCGACGGATACGGCAAATATGCGGGCTATGGCGTGTACGGCGGCTACGGCTCGGACGGAGAGTCCGTGCAGCCCGCCCTGTGGGCCACCTCGGTCGTCAAGCGCTACATCAGCATCCTGCGCCGGCATATCTGGGTGGTCCTGACCGCGTTCGTCATCGTCGGCACGCTCGGCGTGCTGAGAGCGTCGCGCGCCGTTCCGATCTACCAGGCTTCCGCGAAGATCCTCGTGGAACGGCAGGGCCCGCGCATCACCAAGTTCGAGGATGTCGTCCAGCCGAACGTGGAATGGTGGGGCCAGGAGTACTACAAGACGCAGGAGGAACTCGCCAAGAGCCGCGCGGTCATGGAGCTGGCGATGGAACAGCCCGGTATCCGGGAGATGTTCCGCGACCCGATAGACAGCCCGGTTTCCAGGTCCCTTTGGTCCTCGATCCGGAATACCCTTTCGGCCCTTCTCGGAATCCCCCCCTCCGCCCCTCCCGAGAAATGGGAGCGCCTGCGCAACCACGTCAGCGCGCAGCACAAGAACAACTCGCACTTCATCCTGATCCGGGCGGACAGCAGCGACCCCGTCCAGGCGGCCACGATCGCGAACGCCGTCGCACGCGCCTTCGTCCGCTACCACATGCTCCGCCGCATGCAGATCAACAACGAGGTCTTCATGTTCCTGCAGGAGCAGAAGCAGAAGGAGGAGATGGCTCTGCAGCAGGCGGAACAGAAACTCCAGAAGTTCCGCGAGGAAACGAGCATCTCCTCTCTCGACAATGCCGACAAGGACAACCCCGTGCTGAAACGGCTGGCCCTCCTCAACGACCAGTTGACTGAAAAACAGCTTCAGCGGATCGAGATCGGCGCGCAATGCCGCGTGATCCGGCAGGCCATCTCCGCCGAAAACGACGCCTTGCAGACGAGCAACGAGCAGCTCTTCTCCATCCCCGCCATGAAGGATGACGAGACCATCGCGCAACTCCGGGGCGCCCTGGTCGCCGCGGAACAGGAGAAGGCAAGCCTGTCCGATGTGTATGGCCCGGAACACCCGAGGATGCAGTCCGTCCTCTCCCAGGCGGCCATGCTGCAGGCCAAGCTTCGCGATTCGCTCAACAACATCGTCAGCGCCCTCGAGACGCGCCTCACGATCCTCGAAAACGAGGAGGCGGAACTCACCCAGCAGTACAGCCGGCAGAACGACCTCGCCCTCGACCTCGCGAAACACTCGCTGGCGTTCAGCCGGCTCGCCAACGAACTGGACCGGCATACCAAGCTGTACCAGGTTCTCGTGGAGCGCATGAGCGAAGTTCAACTGTCCGCCGACTACACGAAGACCAATGTCGATGTCGTCGAGGAGGCCGGTGTCCCCAAGACGCCGTACAAACCGGACAAGCAGCGCATGGTCATCTATGCGCTCATCCTGGGCCTCGCGCTGGGCTTTGGACTCGCCGTGTTCCTGGAGCAGATGGACGACACCGTCCGCTCGCCCGAGGATCTGGAGATCCGCGTCGGTATCCCCGTCCTCGGGTTCGTGCCGGAGATCAAGGTCCGGAAAGGCGTGGACAGCAAAGCCTCGTATCGCGCGCTCGTGAGCACGCTGGAACCGAACTCCTCGGCCATCGAGGCGTACAGGAACATCCGCACCAACCTGTTCTTCTCTCCCGCCGGCGAGAAGAGTAAGGTCATTCTCATCACGTCCGGCGGTCCCGGCGACGGCAAGACGACAACGGCGAGCAACCTCGCGCTTGTGATCGCCCAGACCGGCAAGCGCGTCCTGCTCATGGACGCGGACTTCCGCCGTCCGCGCGTCCACAAGATGTTCAGCCTGGACTCGTCGAAAGGGCTCAGCAACATCCTGCGGGGAGAGTGCAAGTTGGAACAGGTCGTCCAGAAAACCGTGCACGATTTGGAGATCATCGAGAACCTCGACATTCTCACCGCCGGGCAGATGCCCGCCAACCCCACGGAACTCCTGGAGTCCGCCCGCATGCAGCACATCCTCGGCGACATGCGCGAGAAGTACGATCGGATCATCATCGACACACCGCCGATCCTTTTCGTATCGGATACCAGCATCTTGAGCCGCATGAGCGACGGCGTGCTGCTCGTGGTCAAATCGGACAAGCGCACGCGGGCCCACGCGGCGCGCGCCCGCATGCAGCTTGAGAAGGTGCATGCGCAAATCATCGGCGGCATCCTGAACAATGTGCAGGTCTCGCGCTTCGGCCACTACTACTCCGATTACTACTATCACGGGTACGCCCGGTACCGGAGCGACTACTACTCCAGCTACTACTCGGACGAACCGGCGAAGCCCCGGAAAAAAGCCCGGAAGGGCATTGAAGTGTGAACCTGCTTGAAAACGGCGAACCCGCCCCCAATCTCTTGCGGCGCTCGGCCCGGTGGATCGTAACCATCGCCGTCCTGATCTCGCCCTGGTTGTTCGGAAGCGCGGAACCGTGGGCTTACCTCCTGATCAGCGCCATGGTCAACGTGGGCGTGGTCGTGTGGCTGCTGTCCATCGTCCGCCATGGGGGGGGCAACCGCCACGCGCGGGGACCGGCGCTCGCCGGACTGCTCCTGCTGGCGTTCATCCTCGTCCAGTCCGTTCCCCTGCCCGCGCGGCTGGCGCAGGCCGTCAACCCTCTTTCCGCCGAAGCGCAGATCACGCGCGACATCCTTCTCGGCAGCGCGGAGACACCGCCGGCCGCGTGTACGCTTTCGGTCTCCGCCGCATCCACAAGGCAAAGCTTTCTCCTCTTCGCGGCCTATCTCGGCGTGTTCCTGGTCATCTCCCACACGGCCGCAGGTTGGCGGTCGTTGCGAAAGACCGCCTGGCTTCTTGTCATCAGCGGATTCCTGATGGCCGTCTTCGCCCTGATCCAGAATTTCACCGGGACGGATTCCATTTACGGGTTTTACCGGCCGCGCATGGGCGGGACGATTTTCGGACCGTTCAGCAACCGCAACCACTTTGCCGCGTACATGAACATGATGCTCGGACTGACCCTGGCCCTGCTCCCTCTGCGAAACCGATCGTCCAACGCATACGGTCCGAGTTCCTGGCGCGAAACCATCTCCCGGCTCTCCATCAAGGAGGTCAACCAGACGATTCTTCTAGGGTTCTGCGGAGTCATCATCGGCAGCGCCGTGTTCCTGTCGCTCTCTCGCGGGGCCATAACCAGCCTCGCCGCCGCCCTGGGCATCCTCGGTATTTTCATGACCGCTCAGCTACGGGGAATCCATCCGCGACGGCTCATCGGAACCATGGCCCTCTTCATCGCCGCCATGGTCGTCTGGCTCGAATGGCAGGCCGTCGCCGACCGCATCGGGTCCATGCGTATTCTGGCCATGGAACCGTTGAGCGGCAGCCGCTTTGCCGCATCGATCGCCACCCTCCGCATGGGAGGGGCTTTTCTTTTCACCGGCTGCGGGTTCGGCTGCTTCCAGCACGCGTTCCCCATCTTCCAGACCCAGCGTCTCCAGGTGGGCCGGTTCCTGCACGCACACAATGACTATGCCCAACTGCTGGCGGAGGGCGGCATTCCGGGCGCCGCTCTGGCGGTCCTGGTCTTCGTCATGCTGGCAAGAACGGTGTGGAAGAAGCTGCCGGCCGCATCGGATCACGCCCGTTTCTTCATCGCCGGCCTGACGGTCAGCATGGCCGCCATCGCCGTGCACAGCCTCGTCGATTTCAGCCTCCACAAGCCTGGAAATGCCTTCCTTTTTGCCGCGCTGTGCGGGATGGCCGTGGCCGCAGTCTCCCTTCCCCGAAGATCCGGGCGTCCTGCGCCGGCCCATGGGCCCGATCCGGCGAGCGGATCGCGCACGGTCCGAATCGCCGCGACGGCCGGCGCCGTACTCGTGACGCTGCTGACGCTGGCCACGCTGGCGCCAATGAGCGGCGAACTGGCGTTTGCGCGTTTTCTTCAGTGGCAGAAAATCGCCGGTCGAACCCAGGAATTCCATTATCGTTCAGCCGCGATCGAGGAGGGATGCGCCGAGGCAGACCGCATCATTCAACGAAGCTTCGGAAATGCGGACGCGCTCATCGAGGTCACCGTCAACAGTCTCTGGCAGGCCACCGACCGGAAACTGGAGCCCGCCCTTCGCATCCGGCTTTCCCGGCAGGCGGGCGCGGCGGCCATGAAGGCGGTCCAGACCGCCCCGACCGACTACGAGTGCTGGCTCTGGCTGGGCCGCGCTCAGGACATCGCCCCGCCGGGCATGGAAATCGAACGGATGGCACCGCCTCTCCACCGCGAACAAGAATGAGAGCGGAGGCAGAAGCTCAAAGCCTTTGTTGAACGTTTCTCCGCAGGCAAGTATTATACGGGCGCAGGCGGCGTCTCGCCTGAGGTTGACCCTTTTGTCTGTAAACGCAAGAACCGTTGGAACAATAGGTTATAGCGCCATGCACGCTGTAACTGACCGGGGTGACGTGTGTCCAATAACCGCGCGGCATTTCCCGCCCGCTTGATCACGCAATGACAACTTGCCTCGCAGTCTTTGTAGCCTCGTTCCTGATCTCGGTGATCCTGACGAACGGCGTGCGCATGGGGGCGTACACCCTGGGGCTCGTGGATCGGCCCGACAACTTCAGGAAGCTGCACAAGCGACCGGTGCCGCGCCTCGGCGGAATTGGCATTTTCTTTTCGTTTTTCATTCCGCTCGCGTTCCTGTATTTCATCTATCGCAATCAGGTGTCGGATCTTCTGCTTCACCCCCCCCGCCCCGTTCAGTTGCTCGGATTGCTGACCGGTTCGACTATCGCCCTCGGCGGCGGGTTGGTGGACGATATCCGCAACATCCGCGCCCAGTGGAAACTTCTCTTCCAGGTCGTCGCCGCCGCCGTCGCGTGGAAGATGGGGCTTTCGATCGAGGTGATCAGCAACCCGTTCGGCGAACCTCTCGTGCTGGGGCTGCTCAGCTTTCCCGTGACCGTTCTCTGGTTCGTGATCTGCATGAACGCCGTGAACCTGATGGACGGGCTCGACGGACTCGCCGCCGGCGTCTGCCTGTTTGTCAGCCTGACGCTGTTCCTCGTTTCCCTGCATTTCCACAACGTCCTGGCCATGCTGCTGATGTCCTGCTTCAGCGGCGCGGTCTTCGGATTTCTGCTGTTCAATTTCTACCCCGCCAGGATCTTCCTGGGAGATTCAGGCAGCATGTTGCTGGGCTTTCTCGTCGGCGCCCTTTCGCTCATCGGCTCGACGCGCAAGGCGGAAACGGCCATCGCCCTGCTGATCCCCGTGGTAGCGCTCGGCGTGCCGATCTTCGACACGTCGCTCACGATCCTGCGCCGCTGGTACAAGAGATTCCCGATCGGGTCGCCCGACCGCCAGCATATCCACCATGTCCTGCTCTCGATGGGCTACAGCCACCCGCGCGCGGTGCTGACGCTCTACATCACGACCATCATCCTCGGCGGCGCGGCGCTCCTGATCACGGTGGAGCGGAGCGAAGTGACCCTTCTGGTGCTCGGCTCCCTGGCGCTCATTGCCTTCGTGTGTGTGCGCGTGCTGGGCAACGTCCGCCTCGAGGATATCGTCAGCCGGCTCACGCAGGCACAAACCCGGAAGAGGACCGCCCACAACGCGCGGACCTCCCTGGAACACGCGATCCAGGGGATGCGCGCCGCCCGCTCGGCCGGCGGCCTCTGGGAAGCCTGCTCCGAGGCCTTCAAGGACATGGGCTTCGCGCGCGCCGCGCTTACACTGCCGCACGAATTCGGCCCGGAGCCGGAGATCATGACCTGGCTCGCAACGAACTCCGTCCCGGCGCCGGATCCGGGGAAACAGTCGGACACCTGGTCCGGCACGCTCAGCGTCCGCCGCAATGGGCGCGACTACGGCGCGCTTGAAATCGCCCTCAAACTCAACGGCACAACGCCCATCGCGGAAATCCCCGAGTACATGGATCTGCTCCGGTACGAACTGGCGAAAAACCTCGACCGTCTGGCGGCCGGTCCGATGACCGCCTACGGCGACCGACCTTTCGAGGGAAGAGAGACCATCGAGGACATCCGCGCAAGACCCGGAAAAAACGAATCCTGATGAGCCACACCGATACATCCGCCCCCTCCCTGCCCGTCCGCGTCATCGAGCCGCGCCGCGGCTGGCTGGCCATCAACTGGGCCGAAATCTGGCGCTACCGCGAACTACTGTACTTCCTCGCCTGGCGCGACGTCGTCATCCGCTACAAGCAGACGGTCCTCGGCATTCTCTGGGCATTCATCCAGCCGTTCATCAAGCTTGTCGTCTTCAGCGTGATCTTCGGCGGGCTCGCGAAAATCGATTCGGAAGGCTATCCGTACCCGATTTTCGTGTTTGCCGGCCTGCTGCCGTGGCAGTTCTTTTCCGAGTCGCTCTCGCGCAGCAGTTCGAGCGTCGCCGGTAGCGCCAACCTGATCACGAAGGTCTATTTCCCGCGGCTCATCATCCCCCTCTCGTCCGCCGGCGCGTGTCTCGTCGACTTCGCCATCTCCTTCGCGATCCTGTTCAGCCTCATGCTCTGGTACGGCGTGCCGATCACGCTTTCCACGCTCGCCATCCTACCGCTGGTCGTGCTGACCATCCTGGCCGCGCTCGGCGCCGGAATTCTCCTGAGCGCGTTCCACGTGGTCTATCGCGACTTTCAGTATCTCGTCCCGTTCGGCATCCAGATTTGGTTTTTCCTGACTCCCGTTGTCTATCCCGTGCGCGCCATACCGCAGAAGTGGCAATGGCTTCTCGCGTTGAATCCGATGACGGGGATCGTGGACGCATACCGGTCCGTGATCCTCGACAAGCCGTTTGTCTGGGAAAATATGGCGATATCGATCGTTGTCATAGCCGTGGTGTTCCTGGCCGGGCTGTTCTATTTCCGGCGCATGGAAAGAAGTTTCGCGGATGTGGTGTGACATGAACGCCCCCATGATCTCCGTCAGGAACCTGTCGAAACTCTACCGGATCGGCGCGCGCCGCGACCGCTACAAGACTCTCCGCGACTCGCTCGCGCAGGCCGCGGCGCGGCCTTTCCGACGCCGCGGGACGGCCGGCGATGAGCAGGTGCGCCGCCAGGAGGCTATCTGGGCACTGAAGAATGTTTCTTTCGATGTCCAAAAGGGCGAGGTCGTCGGGCTGATCGGCCGCAACGGCGCCGGAAAGAGTACGCTCCTCAAGATTCTTTCCGAGATCACCTACCCCACGGAGGGCCGCGTCGAAATCCGCGGCCGCGTCGGCAGCCTGCTCGAAATCGGCACCGGATTCCACCCCGAACTGACCGGCCGCGAAAACATCTTCCTGAACGGCGCGATCCTGGGGATGTCGCGCACCGAGATCAAACAGAAGTTCGACGAGATCGTCGCCTTCGCGGAGGTTGACAAGTTCATCGACACGCCGGTCAAGCGGTACTCCAGCGGAATGCACGTCCGCCTCGCGTTTGCCGTGGCGGCCCACCTGGAACCGGAAGTCCTGCTCGTAGATGAGGTCCTCGCCGTGGGCGATATCCAGTTCCAGAAGAAGTGCCTCGGCAAGATGAGCGATGTGGCCCGCGGCGACGGGCGAACCATCATCTTCGTCAGCCACAACATGGCGGCCATCGAATCGCTGTGCGATCGCTGTATCCTGCTTCATGCGGGAGCCCTGGATACCGACGGCACGGTCAAGGAAGTGGTCTCGCACTACCAAGCCTCCATCGCCGAACACTCCGCCGGCCGCGTGGACCTGACCTCGCACCCGGGGCGCAGGAAAGACTCCATCCCGATCATGCGAACGGGAACGCTGTCGTCCCAATCGCACTCGCCGGTTGCGGCGATCCGAATGGGCGAAGACCTGTCGGTCTCCGTGGACTTCGTCAACCCGGACAGGGCCTTCAAGCCCGTGCTCCAAATCGTGGTGAAGAACTACATCGGGGCCGCGGTCTTCTCCGTCAGCAACCGCGTGATCCCCGGTTTTGATTTCAAATCCGTCCGCGAAGGCCGGATCACGTGCCACATCGAGAAACTCCCCCTGATGCCCGGCACTTACACGATCGACCTCTACCTGGGCGTCGAACACCTCACGTTCGACGCCGTCTTCGACAGTCTCTCCGTCGAGGTCATCACCGCCGACGTGTACGGCAGCGGCAAACTGCCGCCCGCGCACTTCGGCCCGATCTATTTGCCTGCGCGTTTTTCGCTGGATGACAGCCCGTAGGAAGTTCTTTACGCTGGCCATCCCGACGTACAATCGTGCCCGACTGCTTCGCCAGACACTCGAGAGCCTTGTTGCGAAGGCGGTGGAGTTCCGGGTAACCCGCACCGAACGGCGCAAAGGCAACAGAATGATCTGGATGGAAAGGATCGATTGACACTTCATCAGGCATTCGCGCGAGGCACGCGCTATCTCCTGGCACGGAATGCCGGTTTGTGCCGGACATATCGCCGCGCGAAGCGCCGGCGAATCGCAATTCTGACGTATCACGGCGTGACGGACCAGCCGCTCCCGGTCTACAACTGGTGCCACATGCCTGTCCGCGAGTTCGCCGAACAGATGGCATTCCTCGCCGCCACGTATCGGCCGCTTCCCCTGTCTGAGGTCGTCCGGAGGCTGGCCGCAGGAAGTCCTCTTCCGGATTTCACAGCATGCGTGACCTTTGACGACGGCTTTCTGAACAACCTGACCAACGCCCTGCCGGTCCTGAAACAGCACGGCATCCCCTGCACCGTGTTCATGAGCACCGCCCTGCCCGATACCGGCCAACCACCCTGGCCGGAACAGGTTTTCTCGGCCATTGTTCATGCTCGTCGGCCGTCCATACTGATCGGGGGCAAGACATTCCCCCTTGCATCGTCCGCCGACCGCCTCACGGCGTACGACGCCCTCATGCGGGTCCTCAAGTCGCTCCCGCCTGCCGAGCGTGAGGCGGAGCAGTGTTCCGCGCTTCGCCATCTGGACGCGGGGCCCGCGGACCCCGTGTTTGCCACGATGACATGGTCCGAGCTTTCCGAGTTCGCGAAAAACGACCTCGTGAGGATCGGCTCGCACACCCACACCCACGAGATTTTGACCTCGTGCACGCCCGAACGCCAAAGAGACGAACTCGCCCGGTCCCGAAACATCCTCCGTGAAAAGCTTGGATACTGCGACATGCTGGCCTATCCCAACGGAGACCATGCGCAGGACATCCGGAAAATCAGCCGGGAACTGGGGTATCTTGCCGCCGTCACAACGAGACACCGGCTCGTATCACCGGGCGACGATCTGTTCGCGCTGGACCGGCTCGGAATCGGGGCCGGCTGGCCTTTGCGGAAATTCGAGGTCAAGATTCTCGGCTATTGATGTCGTGAATCCCGTTGCCGCCACAAAGCGAAACACCGAAGTGCTGACGCAGCGTGAGGAGTTCCTCCAGCCGACCGAGGCCGCCTACGAGCAGTATTTCGGCACCCACGAATTGTCGGAATTCAGAATCCACACACTCAATTGAAGGCGTGCCGGTCCTCGCAACATCCTGGTGCCACAAGTACCCGGAGCTTCCGGCGGACTACAACTGTAGCAACTGCCTTGTCGAACCGCGTGCAACGCCCGAGGAGCTTCCTCCAGCGATTGGCGATACGAGGTCCGATGTTCAGGAATGACACGCTGAATTCTACCTGAGCTGCATTCTACCCGATCCGATTCGGGCGACAACATGCAAAACACGACTCCCCAGGTCAGCATCATCATTCCCTGCTTCAACGCGGAGACGTTCATCGGCGAAGCGATTCAAAGCGCCCTCGACCAGACACACAGTGATGTGGAGGTGATCGTGGTCGACGACGGCTCGACGGACGACAGCCTGCGCGTGATCCAATCCTTCGGCGACAGAGTCCGCTGGGAAGCCGGACCGAATCGGGGAGCCGGCGCCGCGCGCAACCGCGGCATCGCCTTGGCCAGGGGCGAGTTCATCCAGTTCCTGGACGCTGACGATCTTCTGCTGCCGCAGAAAATCGAACGCCAACTGCCCATGGTGTTGAACGGCGCGGCGGATGTTGTTTTCTGCGAAGGCGATACCCTCTCTCCCCAGACCCGTGAAGAGGAGGCTCGTTTCCGGTACCCCGAGCCGGATGGGGATGACGTACTGTACCTCCTCCGCAAGGCGGGAATCTGCACGCCCGCTCCCCTGCATCGAAAGAGAAATCTGCTCGCAGTGGGTGGGTTTCGGGAGGAACTGCCGAACTCGCAGGAATATGACTTGCACCTGCGAATGGCCTGCGAGGGAATGACGTTTCGCCGACTGGGCGAGCAACTGTTCAAGATAAGACTGCTGAAGAACAGCATCTCCAGCAACTACCTGAAGGTGCTCGCACAGCGCCGGGAGGTTCTCTGGCACAGCTACAAGCGGCTTCAGAAACGCGGCGCGCTGAACGACGCGCGTTCTCGCGCCTTCGCCGCTTGCATGGCGCGGTCCGGTCGGCACTGTCTCCAGAGAGGTGACCGGGAACGCGGCGTGGAATTTTTCCGGCAGGCGAAGTCCATGAACCCGCTCGGCGTGCTTGACGCCTACAAAACGCCGGCCCGGCTGGTCTTCCGATGCCTCGGACCGGCGGCCGCAGAACAGTTGGCTGGAATCCGACGCCGCTTCCTGAATCGATGAATGGACCCGCTCCATCTTCACGTCCAAACACACCCTTGCCCGTGTATTTCGTCCGCTTCGCGTACAAGCACCATGCCGACGCCTCGGGCTACCATCGGTTGAGCGAGTGGATCGGCGAACCCGTGATGCTGTCGAAGACGATGGACCGGCTCGGCGAGACGATCCTGCGCGTACCGGCAAAACTGGTCTCCTGGTACGGCGGCAACTTCGAGTATTCGCGCCACGACTTCGTCATGGAGGCGCAGACGCTGATCCACATGCGCCAGCATCAGCGCTCGATCTACCATTTCATGTACGCCGAGAAGAGCTTCAAGATGCTCGCCCGTTTCCGCGGTCGGGACGGGCACCGCATGGCGGGAACCTTCCACCATCCGCAAAGCCACTACTCATGGCTCTTCCGGTCGACCGCGCATCTGCGGGCCCTGGACCATGCCATCGTCGTCTCCACCCGTCAGATCGAGTTCATGGAAGGGCTTGTCGGCCGCGGCCGCGTCACGTACATCCCCCATGGGATCGACACGGACTACTTCAAGCCCGGTGCCTCGCCGCGGCAGGATCCGCGGACGCTCCGGTGCCTCTTCGCGGGGATCCACGCCAGAGACTTCGAGCGGCTGCCGGCGGTGATCGACGGCATTCTCGGCGCGCTGTCGGAGGCAGAGTTCGTGCTGGTGTCGCATGACCGCCGTTGCGAGGCCCTGGCCCGGCCTGGCAGGGTCCACTGGCTGCGCGGAGTCTCCGACGAAGAATACCTCCGGCTCATCCAGGAGTCGGACCTTCTTGTCCTGCCGCTGACCGAAAGCACAACCGTGAACACGGTCCTGGAGGCGCTCGCCTGCGGCGTGCCGGTCATCACGAATGAAGGCGGCATTTCGGACTACCTGAACCCCGCCTGTAGTGTGATATTTCCCGTCGGCGACGTGCGCGGCATGGTCGAAGCAACCGTGGAACTCCTGCGCAACGAGGCACAGCGCCGCAAGATGGGCGAGGCCGCTCGCGCCAAAGCGCAGGAGTTCGCCTGGCCTCTCGTCGCCCGGCAGTACGCCGATTTCTATGGGAATTTTTCATGAGCCAGGCCACGAAAAAGAAAGTTCTCCATGTCATCCCCGGGTTCGGATGGAACGGCACGTTGGGCGGAGCGGAGCGCGCCGTATACAACATCGTGCGCAGCCTTTCCCGCTCTTCAACCTACACGCCTGTTCTGTGTGTGCTCAGGCGCCCCCATCCGCCGGAAGGCGTCACGCTGGACGGGTACGAGATCCTGACCCTCGAATACGAAGGTCCCGACCGCGACTTGGAAATGCTCACGCGTTGCGCGATGCCGCTCAGGGCCGTGCTGAAAAAGCTCCGCCCCGACATCGTGCACAGTCATCTCTGGCCCGCCGCAGCCGTTTCCGGGTGCGCGCTGAAAGGGCTGCCGACGCCTCATGTGGTTCACATCCACGACACTCGCCCGTGGCTCGTTTCGCGACAACTCCGGCATTGCGCACGACGCGCGCTCAACCGATTCGCGCTCGGGCCGTCGGCACGATTCATCGCATGCGCGGAGTCGGTTCGCGCCTACACGGCAAGCGGCTTCCTGCCCTCAGTCCACATCGAGGTCATCCATAACGGAATCGATACAAGACGCCCATTCCGGAAATCCGATCGCTCTGCGGCGCCCGATGGGGTGCCCCTCATCGGGACGGCGGTCAGGCTCCGTCCGGAGAAAGGGATCGAGCCGCTGATCTCCGCCTGCAAGAGGCTGCGGGACGAGGGCGGCCGATTCCGCCTGAAAATTGCCGGAGACGGCACGCTTCTTCCACATTACCAGGACATGGCGCGGCGCGCGGGACTGGCCGACCATGTCGAATTTCTCGGCGCCGTCGCCGACATCCCGTCGTTTCTCGCGGAACTCAATGTATTCGTCCTGCCGTCCCTTGCGACCGAGGGGCTCCCGCTCAGCCTGCTCGAGGCGATGGCCGCAGGCCTGCCGGTGGTAGCCACGACCCTTGCCGGCATCCCGGAGGCCGTGACCGACGGGCGCGAGGGGTTCCTGGTTCCGCCCAACGACGTTCAGGCATTGAGCGCAGCCATGAAGAGGCTCGTCGCCTCCCCCGAACAGCGCGAACGCATGGGCCGGAACGCGGCCTTGCGCGCCGCGGACGAATTCTCCGCCGACCGCATGGGGGCGCGCATCATCGCATTCTACGACGAGAAGTTCCCATGTGCATGACGGCAGGCAACGAGCGGATGGCCAAGATCCTCGACGCCATCCTCCGGGAACCCGCGCAGGAACAGGAATCGTCCTGATGGACCCAGCTGTCTCCATCCATATCGTCACCCGTAACCGGAAGGAGCACGTTCTCGTGGCTCTCGGTTCGTGTTTTGCCCAAACCTATCCGGCACTCGAAGTGCGGGTGTACGACGCCGCCTCAACCGACGGGACGGAGGAGGCAGTGCGCCACCGGTTCCCCGCCGCGGTCTTCTGCCGGGAAGACACGGACCGAGGGCTTCCGGCCCTGCGCAACCGTGCGGCGCGGGAAGCGCAGGCCGACATCCTGATCACCCTTGATGACGATGCCTATTTCACCGACATCTCGACGGTGGAGCAGGTCGTCCGCGAACTGGAGGCGCATCCCGGGGCGGCTGCGCTGGCCCTCCCCTTCGTCTCCCCGAACATGCCAGGCGACGTCCGTCGTGACTGCCCGAACCGGGAACAGCCCGTTCGCCTGCGATCGTTCACCGGTTGCGCTCACGTCACGCGGCGCGACGCAGTTCTGCGCATGGGGCCTTACCGCGAGATTCCCGGTTACTACCGCGAGGATCGCGACCTCGGGATCCGCCTTCTGGGCGAGGGACTGCAGGTGATCGAGGGGCACACCCCTCCGGTCGTTCACCTCCACAGCCCCAGTCGGAACTGGAATCGGCGGTTCAAGATCGACGTGGTCAGCACGCTACTGTTCGACTTCCTCAACATCCCGAACCCATACGTGGTCCCGCGCATGCTGGCCGATGCGGCCGGGCTCCTTCTGTACCGCTTTTCGTTCCGCGACCTCTTGCCGCGCATCGGCTACGTGTTACGAGGACTCGCCGCCTGCTTTCGTCACCGCCGAGACCGCCGCCCTGTCAGCCGCGAGGCGTACCGCCTCTACCGGACACTGCCCTCCCACGAGGCGGCGCCCTGTGGCACCGCCTGTCCACCCCCCGCCGGGGCGTCCTCATAACAGCCGACGGAACGACGTGATGATGGAGTCTCTCCGATGCTCGAACAGATGATCTGGACTACGGGCCTGATGCCCGGTGCGACGCCGCAGGCTGTGCCACCGCCTGCACAACGGAGCGGCGCGTGATCCGATAGATCCTGAGAGAGAAGAAGAAGAACCGATGCTCAAGGAACTCATTTGGTTGACCGGCGCGGTGCCCCTGCTATGTATGGTCATCGCGTACCTCCGTTCGCGAGACGCATTCCACCCGCTGATGTATCTCGGGCCGATGCTCATCTATATCTACGCGTTCCGACCCGGCACCTACTTCTACCAGGACCTGTTGCAGAGTTACTTCCCGGACGAGTCCAAACTCGCGTGGGCCCAGTTGGTCCAGTTCGCCAGCGTCACCGCCTTCTGCCTCGGATGCCTGCGGATCCGAGTCCCGCCGCAAGCCGTACGGCGGATGACAGGGCCAATCCATTTGTCGGCGGCCTTGCAGAAACGTATGGAACAGATCAGCTTCATCATCGCCGCGATCGGATTGGCGTCCTATTTCTACACCCTGTCCACGGTCGGCGGCTTTGTCGAATCGTACAGCCGGCCCAAGGGCGGAGGAGCCTTCGGCGGCATGAGCGGCTACATCACCAGCGCGCCTTTGCTGACCATCCCAGCCACCATCATGTACCTGCTCTCCCAGCGCGGCCGCCGATTGACGGCGAAGACAGCGGCCATGGTGGCTCTCTTTGTAAGCCCGCACATGATCCAAGGACTGCTCGGCGGCTCACGCGGAGCGTTCTTCCTCGCGGCCGTGACGGTCATTGTCGGCTGGTACCTCGCCCGCTCACGGCGGCCCGGCTTTCGCGCCGTGGTCGCCGGAATCGTCGTGATCGGCACGATCATGCTGCTGCTGCACGTGTATCGCAAACAGATCTACCTGGGTTCCGAGTTTGAGTTTGAAACGGTTCCCCTCAAGGAAGTCATCGCCCCGTCGAAACTGGCCATCAGCGATGCCACAACCTACTCGTGGGGGCTCATCCTGGCTTCCGACTATCACAACGTCCACTACTGGGGCCTTCGGTACGCCACGCAGTTGTTCATCCGTCCCATCCCCAAGCAACTGTGGCCGACCAAGTACGAGGATGTGGGCATGGGCTGGATGGTCACGCGTCCCGGCAGCGCAGGACTCCTCCCATCGGACTGGCAGGAGGCGACAGGATGGATCCCGGAAGCCGGTTCCTCCAGCGGTTTCGTCCCCGATACTTTTTTGGAATTCGGATGGGGCGGACTGGTCGTGTGCTACCTGATCGGATACTTCTATGCATGGCTTTGGAGGAAGTCGATTCTTGCAGGGGGAATATGGATCGTCATCTACTTCGAGGCCTGCGTTGTCTCGGTCTACCTTCCCACGCAGGGACTCTCTTCCGCTTGGGCATACCGGTTCATCTTTCTCGCCGTGCCGACCATCCTGATCTGGAAACTGATGATCAGCCCGATCACCGACAGAATTCAGCGCGTCTTTCCCCGATCAATCAACCGGGATCTCCACAGCGGCATTCAGCCAGGTTCAGCGAATTCCGCGGCGCATCAATGAACACCGAAACAATACGGTGCGGCCCGGCGCGCTTGGCTGTGGCTATGCTCGGCGCACGACGCCACTACGCGGTGCCGGAAATCCTTTATGCGGCCGGCAGGCTGGACCGCTTCTTCACGGATCTCGACGCGTCGGCGCCGTGGCTTCGGGCCGCCGCCGCGCTCGTCCCTCCCGCGCTTCGGGGCGACAACCTCGCGCGCCTCGCCGCACGGCGCGCCGCGGATATCCCGCGAAACCGGATCGTCAGCTTCCCGTTCTTCGGCCTGCGGCGCGCGCTGAGAAGCCGACTGGCAAAAACCCCGGCGCGCCGCCTTAACGAGTACCTCGACTGGAACCGGGAGTTCGGCATGCTCGTCTGCCGCAACTGGCCGGCCGATGCGAACGCATTCTACGTGTTCAATACCGCCGGTGTTGAGATTCTCGAAGAGTGCCGGCGGCGCGGCCTGTCCGGCATCGTCGACCAGACCGCCGCGCCGTGGGCGGTGGAAGAGCCTCTCCTCGCGGAGGAGCGCGAGCGCTGGCCCGGCTGGGAATTCGAGGGCTCGGTTCGGTCCGATTGGGAAGGCCTGGCCGCGCGGGAACACCGCGAGTGGGATCTGGCTGACGGCATCGTCTGCGGATCGGATTACGCAAGGAACGGCATCCAATCGGTCGGAGGTCCCGCCGGAAAATGCGCCGTCGTACCCTACGGGGTCGATCACACCGCCTTCCACGCGCGAGTCCGCACACGCCCCGACGGACCGCTGAAGGTCCTGTTTGTCGGCACGGTCCAGCTCCGCAAGGGCATCCAGTATCTGGCGGAAGCGGCGCGCGCGCTGAAGAAGGAAGACGTCCGAATCCGCGCTGTCGGCGCCGTGCGTGTTTCCGCAGCGGCCGAGAAACAGCTCCGGTCCGTCATCGAACTCGCCGGCGCCGTGCCCCGGACTCGCCTCGCGCAGGAATACGACCGGGCCGATATCCTTGTCGTACCGTCGATCTCGGAAGGGTCCGCCAACGTGTGCTACGAGGCGCTGGCGTCCGGCCTGCCTGTCATCACGACGCCGAATGCGGGGTCCGTGGTACGCGACGGGCTGGACGGGTTCATCGTTCCGATCCGATCCGCTCCGGACCTGGCCGACCGCATCGGCCGGCTGGCCAACAACCGAACCCTGCTTCCCGAGTGCTCGGCTAACGCCATCCGGCGCGCGGCCGACTTCACCCGGCAAACCTACAAGGACCGCCTGATCCGGGCCATCACCACCCATGAATGAAACAACCGCATCCCCGCTGCGGCCGCATGCCGTGAAGACCCCATGAAGGTCTGGCTCCTGACCAACACACCCAGCCCGTACCAGGTCGAGCTGTTCACGGCGATCCAGCGCGACGGGCGTTGCGATCTCGATGTCCGGCTCATGAGACAGACGCACCGCGGCCGGCCGTGGAATCCCGAGCCGCCGCCGTTCCGGTTCAGGACGCTCGGCGGCATCGGCCCATCCCTGTGGGCCGATGCGTTCCGGCTTCATCCCCGCGCCCTGATGGACTGCCTGTTCGGCAAGTACGAGCTGTTTGTGCTGTCCGGCCAATACACCAGCCTCACGTTCATTGCCTGTTCCTGGATTCTCCGACTGCGCCGCAGGCGCTGGGTGATGTGGCTGGAACAGCCCTGGCCCGAGAACTACAGGCCCGCATGGACCCGCAGTGTCACGGCGAAGAGCGGGCTCGCGCGCGCGATCCGGCGCCGCTCCCTGGTGTCGCTCCTGCGCCGCGCGCACGGCGTCTTCTGCATCGGTTCGGCCGCCGCGGAGGCCTACAATGGACTGGGCGCCGAGCCCGCGAAGCTGTTCATTATCCCATACTGCTGCGACACAAGCCGCTACGCGGCCGCCGACGCGGCGGCGGTCGAGGCGGTCCGCGCGAAGTACCATCTCGGCGGAAAAATCGTCTTTCTCTTTTCCGGCCGGTTGATCGAACGCAAGGGCGTCGATCTCCTGATCCGTGCTTTCGCGGACCTCGCCCGCTCCACGCACAACGTCGCGCTGCTCATCCTCGGCGAGGGCCCGCTTCGGGCCCGCCTCGAAACCTCCCTGCCGCAGGACCTGAAAACCCGGGTCCATTTCGCCGGTCACGTGGAGCAGGAGGCGCTCCCTCCCCACTTTCACGCTTCGCATGTGTTCGTTTTTCCGACGCGGCACGATGGATGGGGCGTCGTGATCAACGAGGCGTGCGCGGCCGGACTGCCGGTGATCTCCACGGACGCGGCCGGCGCGGCGCGGGATCTCGTGGCGGACGGGCAGAACGGATTCATCGTGCCTCGCGATAACGGCGATCAACTGGCCGATCGGATGCGCTTCTTCGTTTCGCACACCGATCAGATCTCAGCCTTCGGGGCGCAGGCCGTGCAACGAGTCTCTTCCTTCTCGGTCGCGCACGGCGCGAAACTCTTCTGTGACGCCGCATCAACGACAGCCGGAGACACGTAACGTGAAAATACTGAACGCCATCAATTCGACGAACCCCGCGGGCGGCGGGCCCATCGAGTCGATTGTCCAGGCGCACCTCGCGCTGAAGGACCAGGGACACGAAATCGAGGCGGTCTGCCTCGACGCCCCCGATTCGCCCTGGCTGTCCCAATTCCCGTTCCGCGTGCATGCCGCCGGCCCGGCCGCCGCGAAATACCGGTACTCGCCGCGCTACATCCCCTGGCTGAAGCAGCATGCCGCGGAATACGACTGCGTCATCGTTCACGGGGTCTGGCTGTTCACCAGCGCGGGAGTCTGGCTGGCCCTTCGCGGATCAAAAACACCGTACTTCATTTACTCCCACGGCATGCTCGACCCGTCATTCCGCCGCCTGTTTCCGCTCAAGCACACGGCCAAGTCCATACTGTGGAAACTGATCGAGCATCGCGCCGTGGAGCGGGCGCGCGCGGTCTTCTTCACGTGCGAGGAGGAACGACGCCTTGCGCGTGAATCGTTCACACCGTACCGCGTGAAGGAAGCGATCGTCCCCTACTGTGTGGGCATGCCGCCCGGCGATCCTGACGCCCAGCGCCGCGCGTTTCTCGACCGCTGGCCCGAACTACAATCGAAAAGGATTATCCTCTTCCTCAGCCGTATCCATCTGAAAAAAGGGTGCGATGCGCTGATCGACGCCTTTTCGCAAACGGCCCCCCGGGATTCGGCGCTGCATCTGGTCATGGCCGGACCCGACCCGATCCGCTGGCAGGAGCCGCTGCAGCGGAGGGCGCGGGACCTCGGGATCGCGGATCGTATGACGTGGACCGGCATGCTGACCGGCGACCTGAAGTGGGGCGCCTTCCGCGCGGCGGAGGCCTTCGCGCTCCCCTCGCACCAGGAGAACTTCGGCATCGCCGTCGTCGAAGCGCTCGCCTGCGGAGTTCCCGTGCTGATCTCCAACCGCATCAACATCTGGCGCGAGATCGGGGATGACGGGGCCGGCCTCGTTTCCGATCCGGGCGCGGCGGCATTCGCCGGTAATCTCGCGAAATGGCTCTCTCTGGATATGGCGCAGAGACAGGCGATGAAGCATAATGCCGTGCGTTGTTTTGCATCGAGGTTTCGAAGCGATCAAGCCGCCGCGAATCTTCTGCAAACGCTGCGCGATCACGGGGTAGCCGACAGACAACCATGAATCAGACGGAACGAGCACCGGTCAGCGTCATCATCCTGACCCTCGACGAAGAAGCGAATATCCGCGCCTGCCTGGATAGCCTTCAGTGGGCCGACGATCTCATCGTCCTGGACTCCGGCAGCCGGGACCGGACGCGGGAGCTGGCGGAACAGGCAAGACCCGAGGTGCGCATTTTCGATCATCCTTTTTCCGATTTTGGCGATCAGAGAAACTGGGCCCTCGACCACACACATCCCCGCCACAACTGGATTCTGTTCCTGGACGCCGATGAACGGTGCACGCCGGAGTGCGCGGACGCGATCCTGTCCGCCATACGAAATCCGGGAAACAGCGCCGGCTTTTACCTGACCTGCCGAAACTTCTTCCTCGGACGCTGGATCAAACACTGCACATTCTACCCCTCGTGGCAGCTCCGCCTGCTGAAAGCCGGGCGCGTGCGCTTCGTCAAGGAGGGACACGGCCAGCGGGAGGTCAGCGATGGCCCCCTGCGGTACATCCCGGAACCGTACGACCACTTCGGGTTCAGCAAAGGCATCGAGAACTGGATCGCTCGCCACAACGTGTATTCCACCAACGAGGTCGAACTGATCCACCGATTGCGCCTGCAACCGCCGGCCTTGACGGACCTTTTCGGTCTCGATCCGGTCCGGCGCCGCAGATGTCTCAAGCGCCTGGCCGCGCGCATCGGATGCCGCCCGTTGTTCCGCTTCCTGTATATGTATATTTTCAGGGGCGGGTTCCTCGACGGATATCCCGGATTTCTCTTCTGCATGCTTCGCGTGTCTCACGAGGTCCATATCACCGCCAAGCTGGCGGAAGCCCGCGCCGCCCGGCCCGCATCCACAACATGAGCCGGACATCCACTCCCCTTGATCCGAAGAAATTTGCCGAGGCGCAGGCGTCCGAACTCGGCAACTGGCAGAGCGGCGCCGCCAATCCAATTCACGTTCAACATGAGTTGGACGAACACTCGGAGATCGAACACCCCCTGCGCGAGATATGCGGCAGCGAGACTTTCAGGCGCGGCCTGGAGGTCGGCATCGGCAAGACGATCTGGCACGACCGCCCGGGGCTCTTTCAGCGGCTGACCGGCCACGGCCGCATGTCCTTCTGGGTCCGGCGAAAGGAAAAGACATGACCGCATGGCGCGAGAGAATCAAGTGGCGGCTCTTCCCCGGCCTGAACCTGCACGCCCGGCTTCGAATGAAGACACTGCCTCGCTTCTTTGGAGAAAGCGGCGTGGGCGAGGAACGCTGGGTGCTGGACGCCGGCTGCGGCAACGGCATGCTCGCGTATCAAAGCTACCTTAAGGGTAACCGTGTGATCGGCATTAGCATTAAGGAGCAGGAGGTCGAGCGCTGCCGCAAGTTGTTCAACGGATTCCTGGGCATTCCGGAGGACCGGCTGTCGTTCCGCATTCTGAATCTGTACGAAGTCGGCACGCTCAACCGCGCCTTCGACGAAATCATCTGTTCGGAGGTCATCGAACACATCCGGCGCGATACGGAGATCTGCCGCAGTTTCTGGAACATTTTGAAACCCGGCGGCGTCCTGCACCTGTGCGCTCCGAATGCGGACCATCCCGACAACGCGTCCGCCGCGCTGGACACGCAGGAGACGGGCGGGCATGTCCGGCCGGGCTATACGATGGACACCTACAAAGCCCTGCTGGAGCCGCTCGGGTTCAAGATCGCGGGCTGCACCGGCATCGGCGGACCCATCCGGCAATTCCTCAACCGCCGAATCATTCTGTTGCAGGAAGCGCGCCATCCGTGGATGGCGTCGCTCCTGGGAGTGGCCGCGCTTCCGTTCCTCTGGCTCGATTCCGCCGACCCGAAGATTCCTTTTTCCCTCTACATCCGCGCCGCGAAGGCCTCCTCATGAGTTGGCAGGAACGATACATTCAGCGGTTCTATCGCAGCCGGCCCGGGTGGATCGACGGAACGATGGAATTCCACCGGATGTGCTCCCCATATCTTTCCGCGAAGACCCGCGTACTTGAAGTCGGCGCCGGCCCGGAAAACCCGACCAGCGAATTCCTGTCGCGCTCGGCGGGAACTGTCGCCGGTCTCGATGTGGATCCCTCCGTCCGGAACAACCGCTTCCTCAAAGAGGCGTACGTATATGATGGAAAAACATTCCCGTTCCCGGACCAATCGTTCGATGTCGCCATCACGGATTACGCGTTCGAGCATGTCGAGGACCCGCGCGCGCTCTGTCGCGAAGTCCATCGCGTCCTCGTCCCCGGCGGCGCGTTTCTTTTCCGGACTCCCAATACGTTCCACTACGTGAGCCTCTTCAGCCGCCTGTTCCCCGACTCCATTTCCCCGTGGCTCAGAAACCGACCCGGCGACCATCCGGTGTACCCGAAGTATTTTCGGTTCAACTCGGAGAAGACGTGCCGACGAATCCTCTTCGAAACCGGATTCAGCGTCGCAACGCTCAAGCTGATCGAGAAGGAGCCGTCTTACGGCATGCGATCCCCGTTGCTCTTTCTGCCGATGATGGTTTACGAGCGGATCGTCAATTCATCCGCCCTCTTCCAGTCGCTGCGCGCGAACATCCTTTGCGCAACAAGGAAACAGCAGGAGGTCCATGCGTAACACTCATGCAGGCGACTGATCCCATGGACTTCAACTTCATTGTTCGTGCGGACAGCGATGCGCATTTGCAAAGGCTGTGTGCTAAAGATATCGATCATGATTGGTATCTTTTCATGAACGGCGAACTCAGCTGGTCCTTGCAGACCTATCTGCTGCTTCGGCGCGCCGGTTGCCCGGTAACCTGTTCGCGTGATCTTGTTCCGGAATGCATCAACCTAGGACACGCGTCCTCTCTCGACTTGCTACAACCGCGAAGTGACGCTTTTGTCGTTTCACTGCAGGCAGATTTCCCCCGTGTGGCCTGGGCCAACATGCACATCGTGCAAAATCAGTTGCAGGCACGAGGTGAGACGGCGCATTGGATTCCGCACTGGCCGCAGCCGGGGCTCATCGGGCGGGACTCATCCAGGGATTCCGTTTCCTGTGTCGCTCATGCAGGACTGGTATGGATGCTCGCAGGAACACCGGAGGAATGGAACAGGGATTTGGCTCCCTTCGGCTGTGAGTTCAGAAATCTCAGCGCGGAGCGGTGGGATAACCTTTCCGCAGTGGATATCTTGTTGGCCATCCGTTCGTTCGACCACCGAACGTACAGGACAAAACCGCCCACGAAACTCCTGAACGCGTGGCAGGCGGGCATTCCACTGGTAGCGGGCAACGACAGCGCGTTCACGCAAATCGGAACGCCGGGCGTCGACTATCTGCAGGTCACCAGTCGGAAAGAAGCCATCATTGCGATCCGCAGACTGAAAGAGGACCGCGCCCTGTACAAGAGCATCGTTGAGCACGGACGACGACGCGCCGCGGACTACTCGCGCGACAGGCTTATCAACCTGTGGATGGAGTTGCTGACCACGCAGGTTTCGGAACAGTACCGCAGATGGCTCGCCGGTGATCGCGAAAGCAAGTTTGCGTGGCAATACCGGGTGCTGCGAACGCAGATTGTTCGCAACGTTCGTCGCGGCACACGAAGGTTCGTACAGCGCGTGTTCGGAACAGAAATCGTGAACCGCGTGAGGCTTCGTTTTCGATGATACAAGACCCAAAAATCTACGCGATCTGCGTGGCCCAGAACGAAGCGGACGTGATTGCGGAAAGCGTCCGGTGGGCCAGCCGCTTCTGCGAGCATATCTGGGTCTGGGATCTGGGCAGCACGGATGATACCTGGGACCGGCTGCGGAAACTGGACCTGCCGAACGTAACCGTTCAGCGAAGAAACTTCGAGCCGTTCGTGAATTCGATCCGCGGACGTTTCTTCCAGGAGATCAGGGACCGCGTAGCGACTGGATCGTGGATGTACATCCTGGACCCCGACGAGTTTTTCGTCGGCGATCCCCATCCTGTCCTGAGCGAGGCGGAGAAAGAGGGCAAGGATGTCGTGGGAGTCTGGCAGGTAAATTTCCTGCCCACCGAGGAAGAGGCCTCCGAGTTGCGGACACGCGGAGAAACGGCATGGGCCGCCCTCCCCCTGGAGCGGCGGCTGACGCACTATCGGGTCGAATGGTTTGAACACCGTTTCGTGCATGTCGTCCCTGGATTCTCCTGGGACTTCTCGGGCCTCTTCAGCGTCTGGCGCGACGGGGCCGGGCAGAAACTCTCATTAAGCCGCCATTTCGGTTTTGTGCGCCACTACCGATACCGAAGCCCCTCGCAGGTACTCAAGCGGTACGGGACGAGGACGGCCCGAAGCAATATGGGCGACACAATGTTCACGTGGACCGATTCCGGCGACTTCTTTCGTTATGTCCGACCGGCGAGCCGACTGTGTACCTGGACCCCCGACGGCGGTGAGCTGGTTGTGCCGTGGATTGAACGACAGCGGGCGCGGGCGGTGTGGACGTGGGCTCGTGCAGTCCATTTCATGCGGCGCCGTTTGAACGCTCTTCGCGCCCCCGTCCACCCATCGGCAGAGAGGGCCTTGCCGGAGGCTCCTTTTCCGCTTCGATGCATCCGCGGATTCATCCAGTGTCTGCCCCGCGGGCGGCACATGATTATCCGCTGGATTACGCCTTGGACGGTGAACCGGCCGCCCTTCAAGGCCCGGTTCGACGGCGGCAAACAGTTCTTTGTCGCGGCGCTGAACAACCGTGTCGCGCGAGGTTTGTTCTTCTACGGGTTCTACGAACAGGTCCAGACAGCCGTCCTCCTGAAAATTCTCCGGCCCGGACAGATCGTCATCGATGTGGAAGCCAACATCGGCTACTTCAGCCTCCTGGCGGCGCGCCGCGTCGGATCCGCGGGACGCGTGATTGCATTTGAACCGGAACCCGGAAATGCCGCCTTGTTAAGGCAAAACATCGCCCTCAACGGGTATCCGAATGTGCGGGTCGAGGAGGCGGCGATCGGCGCCGCGGAAGGTCGCGCGCGGTTGAGCGCCGGGCGGTCCGATTCGCGGGAGGGGGACACCTGCTCGACGGTGTTCGAGAAAACGGACTCTCTGCAAAGCATCATCGATGTCCCTGTCGTCGCGCTGGATCCGTACTGCCGGACGCATGGGATCGATCGGGTCGACATTCTCAAGATGAACATCGAAGGCGGTGAGGCAAACGCCCTCGACGGAATGCGGCAGGGAATCCGGGAAGGAAAATACCGGCGCGTATTTCTCGAACTCCATCCGGCACAACTGCGAATGATCGGACGCAATCCGCAGGATATTCTCGCCGCATTCATGGAACACGGCTATGCCTGCTGGCGGATGCCCAACGGCCGACCCGGCATCCTGAAACATTACTCGACCTCCTATCACGAGAGCCTCCTCTCGCCATATCGGGACATGCAGGAGGATGAGTACTGGCCTCACTTCTTCCTGACCGCAAAAGACGTTTCTCTTGCCGACGACTAGCCGCGCCGCCGTGAATATCCTCTTTCTCTCCCACTACTTTCCCCCCGAAGGCAACGCCCCGGCGTCCCGCGTTCACGAACTGTGCAAACGCTGGGTGCGCGCCGGGCACGATGTGACCGTCGTGACAGGCGTTCCAAACGTCCCCAACGGCGTGCCCTACCCCGGCTACAGGAACCGGCTATCCCAGCGTGAAACCCTCGACGACATTCGCGTCCTCCGCGTGTGGACGTTCCTGGCGCCGAACAAGGGCGCCGTGCGCCGGACCCTCAACTACCTTTCGTTCATGTTCGCCGCCTCCATGGCCGGTCTCGCGGCGCGGCGTCCCGACGTGGTGGTCGCCACCTCGCCCCAATTCTTCTGCGGCTGGGCCGGCGTGATCGTCAGCCGCCTTCGGCGCCTTCCGTTTGTGCTGGAAATCCGCGACATCTGGCCGGAGTCGATCGTTACGGTAGGCGCCATGAAGAAGGGGTGTGCGATCCGGTTTCTCGAGTGGATGGAACAGAGAATGTACGCCGCCGCCCGCCGCATCGTAACCGTGGGCAACGGATACCGCGAGCAATTGATCGCCAAGGGCATCTCCGCCAACCGGATCACCGTGATCACCAACGGCGTGGATCCGGACACCTTCCGCCCGCGTCAACCCGATATGGAGCTGAAACAGAGCTTCGGGCTGCGGGACTCGTTCGTGTGCTCCTATATCGGCACGATCGGCATGGCCTGCGGACTCGACGTCGTCCTCCGCGCCGCGCGGATCCTGAAGGAACGCGGGCGAAACAATATCCGCTTCCTGCTCGTCGGCGACGGCGCCGTCCGCGAGGACCTGGAGAAGCAGGCCCGTTCCGAAGGGCTCGACAATGTCGTGTTCGCGGGCCTTCAGCCCAGAAGCCGGATACCCGCGTTCCTCTCGATCACGGACGCGTCCCTGATCCACCTGGCCGCAAGGCCGCTGTTCGAGACGGTCTTTCCGTCCAAACTCCTGGAATCCTTCGCCATGGCCAAACCGATCATTCTGGGTGTTCGCGGCTACGCCGCGCGCCTGCTTTACGATGCCGGCGCCGGGATCGGCATCGAACCCGAAAACGAACGAGAGTTGGCCGCCGCCGTCGAACAATTGGCGGACGACCGCGCGCTTTCCGAAAAGCTGGGTCGGTCCGGCCTCGAATATGCGGAGAAGCACTTTACCCTGGACGAACGGGCGTCGGAATACATAAGAATCCTCCACGCGCAAGTGAACCCATGAAAATCATCAACATCGTCGGCGCCCGTCCGAACTTCGTGAAGATCGCTCCGCTGATGGAAGCCTATCGCCGGCACGAGGCGATCACGCCGATCCTGGTTCATACCGGCCAGCACTACGACCGCAAGATGAGCGACCTGTTCTTTCACCAGCTCGGCATCCCCCAGCCCGACTTGAACCTCGGCGTCGGCAGCGCGTCTCACGCCGTGCAGACCGCGGAAATCATGAAGGCATTCGAGCCGGTCGTGCTCGAACACAAACCGGACCTCGTCCTCGTGGTCGGCGACGTGAACAGCACGATCGCCTGCGGCCTCGTCGCCGTAAAGCTCGGCGTCAAACTGGCCCATGTCGAGGCGGGACTCCGCAGCTTCGACCGAACCATGCCCGAGGAAGTCAACCGCGTGCTCACCGATTCGATCAGCGATTTCCTGTTCTGCACCGAGAAGAGCGGCGTCGATCATCTCGCCCGGGAGGGGATCGCCGCCGACAAGGTATTTCTGGTCGGAAACGTGATGATCGACGCGCTCCTCAAGCACAAGGCCGCTGCTGAAAAGTCGTCCATCGTCCGCGACATGAAGCTGGAATCGGGCCGCTACGCCGTGCTGACACTTCACCGGCCGGCCAACGTGGACGACCCCGGCGTGTTCGCCCGGATTCTCGACGCGCTGGACGTCATTCAGCGGGATATGCCGGTCGTGTTCCCGATTCACCCCCGCACGCGGAACAATCTGAAAGGCTCCGCGCCGGGCAAACGCGTGCAGGGAATGAAGAACCTCGTGATGACGGATCCGCTGGGCTACCTCGATTTCCTGAAGCTCATGAGCGAAGCGCGGATTGTGCTGACGGATTCCGGCGGTATCCAGGAAGAAACCGCCATCCTAAAAGTTCCCTGCATCACCCTGCGCGAAAACACGGAACGGCCCGTTACGGTCGATACCGGCTGGAACCAGGTCGCGGGCCGCGACCCCGAACGGATTCTCGCCGCGTATCAGCGGGCATTTTCCCGTCCGAAGGACGCGGGTGAACGGCCACCCCTCTGGGATGGGCGCGCGGCCGAGCGAATCGTCAGGATTCTTGCCGATCGCTGCGGCGGCTGAACAGCCTGCCGGCGATCCGTCCGAGGCGAAGCAGGCGGTAGATAAAAAACAGCTTCGCGGGCAATCGGACTTTTTCGCATTCGATTCCGGTCGGCGTCAGAACCAGGTCCGCCGCAAACGCCAGCCGATCCTTCCGGCTCGTCATCATCTTCCAGGCGAGCCGCCACTTCTCCCCACCCCCGCCCTGCTGACATCCCACGCCTTCTCCCAGGCGGGCTTTCAGTTCTTCCACAAGCGCTCGCACCGCCCCATCCCCGTTCGCATTCACGGGAACCATGACGCCGAGAACCTCGCGCACAAGGGCCAGCGCCACCGCCGCCATTCGCCGTTTTCCTACCCTCTCCGCCCTCGCCAGCACCCCTTCCCAATCCAGTTCGCCGGAAACACGAATCATTTCCGCCAGGTCACAAAGCAGCGAGAGCTGATCCCATCCATGCTTGGCGCCATGTGCGCACAGGAACAGAAACATGTCTTCCTGTCCCGGCGTCCGGACAAGCGCCCCCTCCACACTCGCCGTGACGGATCGCGACCACAGCGCCTCCTCGTCCTTCTCGAAAGCGTAAAAGCCCGGCAACAGACGCCAATGGACATCTACCGCCGAACGGTCCCGGCTCCGGATGAAACAGCGCTCGGTGCGATACCGAATCAGGGCCTTCTCCTGCCTGTCGTTCAAACGGAAATGCGGCTCGTATCCTTCCGCAACGAGGATTTCAGACAGCCGGGACACATCGCCGTCGTGAACCAGCAGGTCCAGGTCCGCGAACTGCCGGAGCGACAAGTCGCCGTACAGCATCGAGGCGAGGACCGGCCCGCGAACAAACATCACGGGAAGAGCCTGCCCGTCGCACAGGGCCGCGAGACGCTTGAGTTCCTCGACACGCCCCATGTTGCGAGCGGCATTCGAGAGATACAAATCCTTGAGCCTTGCCCGGACGGCGGATGGGATCCGTTCGTCCGTCGCGGCAAGTTGTCCGTGGAGGACCGGGACCACCCGGTGGCGCATGGCCAAGTTGAGCCATCGATCCCAGTCAACGCCGCCGGCATCGGGCGCGGGCGCTGAGGGGTCGTATCTCCGGCGGACACAGGAAATCAGAAAGCCCATTTCGGCATGGGCCGGTTCCAGCCGTTCCTGTTCCCGGGTCGAGCGCATAAAAAAAGCAGCCGCGGCCTTTTGAGCCGCGGCTGCCATGATAACAGATCAATGACTACTTCGTCACCAGCTCGCGCACGACATCGAGCTGGCCCGCACTGCCGAGCTTCACGTTCTTGCCCGCGATGAACTTCGCGTATTCCTTCATGAAGACCTTTCCGGGCGGACGCAGGTCGAAGTTCGCCGGATCGTCGCGGAACGCCTCACGGTGCACGCGGCACCAGACCAGGCGGCCGTCCGTGTCGATGTTGATCTTGGTCACACCGAGTTCCGCGGCGCGCTTGAACTGATCGGCATCCACGCCCTTGGCGCCCTTGATCTGGCCGCCGGCCTTGTTGATACGCTCCACCTCGTCCTGCGGGACACTGCTGGACCCGTGCATGACGAGCGGGAAGTTCGGGAGGCGCTTCTGGATCTCGGCCAGGACGTCAAAATGCAGGCCCTGCGAGCCGGAGAACTTGAACGCGCCGTGGCTGGTGCCGATCGCGCACGCGAGGCTGTCGCAGCCGGTCCTCTGGACGAATTCCTGCGCCTGCGCGGGATCCGTGAGCTTCGCGTCGGACTCGGAAACCTTGACGTGCTCTTCCACGCCGCCGAGCTTGCCGAGTTCCGCCTCGACCACGAGGCCCTTGGCATGGGCCGCGTCAACAACGCGCTTGGTGATCTCGATGTTCTTCTCGAACGGCTCGGCGCTGGCGTCGATCATGACGGAGCTGTAGAAGCCGCTGTTGATGCAGTCCATGCAGGTCGCCTCATCGCCGTGGTCCAGATGTACGGCGAACACGGCGGCCGGGAAGATCTCGTCCGCCGCCTTGATCATGGCCTCGAGCATCCTCTTGTTCGTGTAGGAGCGCGCGCCCTTCGAAAGCTGGATGATAAAGGGGGCCTTGCTGTCGATGTTGCCCTGAAACAGGCCCATGGTCTGTTCCAGGTTGTTGATATTGTACGCGCCGATCGCGTACTTGCCGTAGGCATGTTTGAACAACTGCTTGGTTGTGACGATCATCGTATTTCCTTTCGTAAATCCGTCTTGAACAACCCACCCGGCTTCGCGGCGCGCAGCGCGTCGCTTCGCTCCTCAGGGTCATTCGTCGGCCGGCTTGCCATGAGGAGGCCGGCCCAAGCCGGCCGACGAATGGTGGAGCGGAGGAGAGTCGAACTCCCGACCCCCACGTTGCGAACGTGGTGCTCTACCAACTGAGCTACCGCCCCATCTTTCTGCCAGTGAACGGCGGAATATAACAAGCGAACCCGCGTGGGGCAAGGGGTTTCAGGGGCAGGTTTTTCGTGAAAATCAGGTCAAAAATGTCGCTTCAACCTTGGGCCATCCGGGTCGAAAGCCTCCCACAGCCCCCTGCCCACGTGAGCGCACGCATAAAAACGTGTTCTGTTTCCTGCGCGGGGTGGCGGAGTGGATAACGCAGCCGGTCGCACAAGACGTGACAGGCTGCTCTCTGCGCTTCGAAGAGTGCAGTCTGGCGCGGCTTGTGCTGGCGCACGCGGGCGGGTACGAGCGAACGTAGTGAGCGAGTCCCCTGGGGGCGGAGCGCATGGCCGCGATGTTGGCCGCCAACTTCGCGGCGATGTGCAGGGCAGGTCCGAGATCGGTGATGATGCTCCCTCACTAAGAGGATGAACTATTTTGCTGAGCGCTTGCCAGGGATGAAGCGTGACAGACACCGCCATAAGATCATTCCAACGAGAAAGCCCAACGGAAAGCCAAGTAATCCGTAAATGTGGCCCAAGTGGACGGAAAGTAAACGTGCGACGCCAACCCCGCAGGCGCAATAGAATGCAACTAGTAGAACATCGAAAATGGACATGATCGCATCCCTATTTTGGCGGCGAGTTGAGAGCATTCTGTCGGAGGTTGCCGGTATCATGATCTCGGCGGATGACAATGACGTAGGCCATCGGGCGAGCGGAGCACATGGCCGCGACGTTGGCCGCCAATGCTGCGGCCATGGGTAGAGCGGTAAGGGCAGCCAAACAGTTCGTCATCCTTTGTGTCCGGTAGCCTTGCCGTTGCGCCTGAACAACAGATCGAAAAGCCATGGCAGTATCTGATAGCACAACGCATGAAGCACGGTCATGCCAAGAACAACAAGGATCAGAAACCGGGGCCCTCTGTGCGAACAGAGAAGAAGTCCGCCGCCGACGTAGAGGAACAGCGGGATCAGGATGATTCCTGATTTGAATGGTTTACCCCGCGCGCTTTGAAAACCCCAAACGAGGTTTATTCCATCCAACAGCAAGCCAACTGCGAAAAACAAAATGCCCAATGTCTCGTGCATGGTCTGATCCCTATTCGTTGGGGGGGGAAGTATTGACTCTGACGCCAAGGGGGAAGCGTCTTGAATGCTTCCGCCCCTTCGGGCGCTCTTAATGTCGAAGGTGGCACTTCAAACGACCTGCCGTTCCGATAAGGTACATGGTAACGGGAGCGCAAAGGGTTGAACTTCCCCGACATCAGGTAGTTCCACGGATTCTTCTGCCCCCTTACAACCCAGTTCTGCACCTTCAACGCCGTCGACGGAGGAGTCTGCCATCGCGTTACCGTCATCGTCGTCGGGCAGGCGTTCCTCGACCCCAAGGAACCGAGTGCCGACCCGGCCCATGAGAGAGCGCCTGCGGCAAGAGCGCCCCCTGCCGCATTCATCGCGACTTCTTCCGGCGTTGTTGGTTCGTATTGCGTTGAATCTTCGCTTGGCGCATTGGCGTTCAACGGCGTATACACAGCCGCCCAAACAGCGGCCCCGATCATGACGGCAAGAATCGGGCTCCGGCCATCCGGGTCGACATAATTCAGTGGCGACGAATTGGCGTACTGATAGAGATTGATCCCGCTGCCCTCGCCGGAAGGATCGCGCGAGAGCCAGGTTCCCGTGCTCGGGCTGTACCAGCGCGCCCCGAAGTACACGAGGCCGGAGCGGGCATGGTAGAGTTTCGTCTGTAAATCTTCCCCGCCCCCACGCGCGATAGAAGGGAGTTTCGGCGGCAGGACGTGGCCGGAGACGGGACTGATCGGCCAGCCGATCAGCGCCGTCACGAGCAAGACCAGGTTGAACAAGCCGCGCTTCACGAACAG
>JBPOJF010000002.1:0-47963 GCA_052033915.1 Lentisphaerota bacterium
GCGCACTCCCTCGGAACGGGCGGGGCAGAAGTCAGACCAAGACGCTCGGCGCGGCGGCCTTGCCGCACGCGCCGACCTCACGACGCCGGAGGCGTCCCCGATAATCCTGTCCGCTTCTCCGGTCAGCAAGTCGTTGAATGCCAGCGGGAAACCGCGTCCCTCCGGGTTCTTCGTCGTCACCTCGTCCGAGTCCGACACCGCCGCCGCGAACGCGGCGGCCCGCGTCTCGCGGGTCGCGGGGATCACGTCGCCGTTTCGCGTCACCAGTCGCGGGAATGCCTCGCCGCGTCTCCGCGTCGAGTTCCCCGGCCCGTGGGGGATTTGGGCCGAAATGCCACGAAATAAAAAATGGTCGGGGCGACTGGATTTGAACCAGCGACTTCTTGGTCCCGAAGCAAGACGGGATTTGCATAAACGCCAATAAATAGGCTATATTATGCGTTTTGCGGGGTCCGAGTGGCGATTTTGTGTGCGATTTTGCTTCCCTTCTGCCCTTGCCGTCTAGTATCTTCCCACCTTGTAACAGGGGAGGGTGAAGCTATGTCAATCCGCCTTGAACTGAAGAAGGACGCGCAAGGCCGCTTGCGCCCGAACTGGTACGGCATACACGAAGCGAACGGGAAGCGCCGTGTCGCAACGCTGAACCGATGGAAGGGAACGCCGCCCGCTTCCATGTCGAGCCGCGAGCCTGGGGACACGGCCTTTGAATCCTCAAGGCAAGCCGCCCGCGAAATGGCCGGCAAGGTCTTTGAGCCGGACCAGAACGCCGCGGAACGGGAAGCGCTCACCCGCAACTTCTACCGCGCCCGCTACCGGCAAGACATATCGGTTCACAAGCTGGAGGATCTTCCCGCCTTGTGGAATCGCCTTCCGAAGAAACGCCAGCCGGGGGCGAACCATGCGGAGAACATGAAGCGCAATCTGGGTCGCTTTGTTGCGTTCATGTCCGAACGCTGTCCGGCCGTGAAGGAATTGGGAGCCATTACCGGGGACCAGCTTCGCGCCTATGTGGACGCGCTGCCCGGAATTGCCGGGGACGCGCGATCCTGCAACGAACACTTGAACGTCTTGCGCCGCGTCTTCCGCCATGCCGCGCCCGCTTCCGTGGGGGCTGCGGTCCTAAATGACCTTCCCGGCTTTCAAGTGGAGTCCGTACACCGCGAACCGTTCACGCCGGACCAGTTGAAGACCGTCTTCGATGCCGCGGACGGCGACGAACTCTTGCGCCCGCTTGTGGTATGCGCCGCCTGTACCGCGATGCGCCGGAAGGACGTTGCCTTGTTGAAGTGGGGCGCCGTGGACATGACCGGCGGATTCCTGACCGTGAAGGCCGCGAAGACCGGGGCAACCTGTGATATTCCCATTTTTCCCATGCTTCGCGCCGAACTGGAAGCCGCTTTGCCCGGCAAGCGCAAGCCGGACCCGGCCGCGCATATATGGCCGGACGCCGCGAATCTGTACTTGCGCGACCCGGACGCGCTGGATCGCCGGCTGAAGAAGATTCTGAAAGCCGCCGGCTTCGTGGACCCGACAAAAGCAAAGGCCGCGCAAGACGCCTTGCCGATCCTTCCCGCCGCTGAAGTTCGCGCCCGCGGGCTGGCCGCCATAGAGAAGGCGAAGGGATGGAGCGCCAAACGCCGGGACCGTGCGCGCAAGGTGTTCACCGCATACATGGACGGCGCCACAATCCCGGAGATTGCCGAACGCATGAAGATGAGCCGTGGAATTGTTTCCCTGCGCTTGGGCGAAGTGGCAAAGCGGATCAACGCGCAAGTGATCCGGCGTCCCGCGTTGCCCGCCGTGATTCATGGTGCGACGATTGCGGAGGGGGGCGAAGGCCCGCGGAAGAAGCGCGCCAGTTTACGGGGCTGGCATAGCTTCAAGACTACATGGATCACGCTTGCCCTGTCCGCCGGCGTCCCGATGGAACTGGTTTGCCGCGTCACCGGAAACAAGTCCGTGGATATTGTCTTGAAGCACTACTTCAAGCCTGGACGGGAAGCGATGAAGGACGCCTTCTTGAAATCCATGCCGCGGCTGCTGGTCGAGGGCAAGGAAGGACCGCGCGCCATAGCGTCCGCGGACATTCGCCGGTTGGCGGACCAGCTGAACGCACGGACCTTGAAGGATGTGAAAAAGCAACTGTTGGCGCTGGCCGCTGAAGCATAAATTGATATGAATAGATTGCCCCGGCCTAGCTAGTCGGGGAAGTCCTGCCGGGGTCGGGCCTTCACCCCGCCCCGGCGGGCGCACCGTGAAGGGGTGTAACATGAGTAGGAAACGAAAACGGCTGACCATAGAGCAAGAGCGCAAACTCTTTGAAGACATAGAGAAGCAGTTAGAGGCGCTGCCCGAAAAGCACGGCTTACACCCCGACCCCAATATACTCCGACGTTACGAAATGACGCGACTAGTTCTGGACAGTTTGGATCACCGCCTAGCCCTGCAATATTGCCCGCCCGCAACGCTGGACGGTTACCGGCGAGTTGTGGCGAAACTGAAGGAACACAAGAAGAACAGAAGAACCTTCTTTGAGATTCATTCCGACATAGCCGCAAGACGCGAAGCACTACGTCCGCTTACGCTTCGGGCCTTGAAGAATCTTTCAAAGGATGAAGCGGACGCAATCCGGGACTATGACCGCACACGCGAACAACAGCTTGAAATTGCCCGCCGGGAAAACGCGGACAACACGGCATTTCTCATGGCCGTATTGGATGAAACACAATCCGCTGAATGGCTGCGGCATTGGGTTATCCCGTTGCTGAACGCCATAGGTTTTGAAGCAATGGACGGCCATGACAAGTTGTTGCTGGCCGCCCTTGTCGCAAGTGAATCCGACACCGGGAGCAAGAAGCAGAAATGGTCCCTTCGTGACATAGGGACGCTATTCGGAATGAGCGCCGGCGAAGTGGGGCGAAGAAAAACACGTCTCTGTGAACACCCCGCGGTTAAGAGTTTTCTGGCAAGCGTAAGGGATAATCGCCGGGGGTGGACGAAAGGGAAAAAGCGCGATGCCTTCTTGAAGCCTTCAAATTGGCGGACCCGTGCGGCAGAGTATAACGCCCCGCTTCTTGAACGCACCGGCCCGAAGACACCGGCGGAAGAAACGGAACTGGAAGAATTGAAAGACATGGCGCAAGCCATTGTTGAATCATTGGAAAAAGGTTCTGTAAGCAATGCCCGTTACCATGCGAAACGGCTGCTAGACGAAACAGATTAAGAGACAAGACAAGAAACCTGTTTTCTAAAACGCCTTTGTTTAAGCCCTCTTCCAATCGGAAGGGGGCTTTTTTATGGGACATATCACCAAGGGGTGTTTGAGGGAGTTGTCAGAATAAAACGGAAGGTTGCGCATGACTAATGACTTGAGGCTGAAAATCGCCCGGCTAAGAACCGGCAAAACGCAACGCGAACTTGCCCTTGCGACGAACACCAGCGAGGCATTGATAACGAAGATCGAGACACGCCGCCTAACACCTTCGCGCGAACTGCAAAGCAGAATCGCCGCGGCCCTTGGCGTCGAAAGATGGGAGATTTTCTAATGAACTCCCCACAAGTACAAATGGCCCGGCTTGCGCTGGACCAGTTATCACCCGTGGACCGTGCGGAACTGCTGGCGGACTTCGCGCCGGCGACACCCGCGCCAATACACTCCGAAGGGCGCGCGCTGAACCTAACCGCCGCCGCCCGCACCGGCGGGGTATCGCGCATGACCATCCACCGGGCTATCAAGGCCGGGACGCTGAAGGCTTGCTTTCCATACGCCGGGGCGCGTCCGCGGATCACCGAAGCGGAACTATCGCGCTGGCTGGGGGCGAAGAAATGACCGTCCCGTCTTCTTGGACCACAAAGCAAGTGTCTACCGTCCGCCATGCGCGCGAAACGGCAACGCAAAACGTCTTTGTTTCCGCCTTGCTGGACGGAATCCTAAAAGGCCGATGGAAGAAGACCGTGGAAAGAGTCCGGGCTGCTGTTGCCGACGGCGACGGGGACCGCGCGAAGGCGCTGAAGGAAACGCTACCCGGCGCGATGTTCTCCGGGACGTTCACGAAGCGGGGTAATGAATATCTGTCTGAACATTCTGGGATTCTCTGCCTGGACTTCGACAAGCTGAACGGCACTTTGCCTGAAGCGCGCAAAAAGCTGGAAGGGGACCCCCACACCGCGGCGTTGTTTATTTCACCAAGCGGGAACGGGCTGAAGGTGCTGGTCCCGATCCCCGCGGACCCGACACTTCACCGCGCCGCATACGAAGCCGCCGCCGAACACTTCGCGGGGCTGGGGCTGAAGGCAGACACAGCACCCAGCGCTCTTGCTTCGTTGTGCTTTGTCTCATGGGACCCAGACTTGTTTACCCGTACCTATCCGCAACCGTTCACCGCGGAGCCGCCCGCCGTGAAGATTGAAACCATGAAGGCGGAAGCGAAGCCGGACGAACGCAAGACCAGCCCGCCGCCGGCGGACGATCTCCCGCCGTGGACGGACTTCGCCAATCGGACAAGCTGGGCCGCGATCTTGGAGCCGCATGGATGGAAGGCCGGACACATCGGGGCGGACGGAAATACTCATTGGACCCGGCCCGGAAAGGGGGACGGGACCAGCGCAACCACGAAAGGGGATGACGGGCCGCTGTATGTCTTTTCGAGTAACGCCGGCCTTCCGGTCAACGAAGGGCTTTCCAAACAATATGCTTTTGCCCTGCTGAATCATGCCGGGGACATGAAGGCCGCTGCCCGCGCGCTTCGTGCTTCAGGCTATGGGCGGGATTCAAAGCTGCCGATCTCCGGGAAGGATACAAACGGAAACGAAACGCCGGCTGTAATCTTGCCGCAAGGGGAACAATCCATTTCCGATGCGGGGCGCGCCCTGGGCGAACTACTTGCGAAGAAGGGGCGCTTCTTCATTCGTGGAGGCGTCCCTGTCAAAGTCACAACGGACGCGGACGGATTCCCGCAACTGGACGAAGTGAGGGCCGCGGGGCTGGCAAGCGACTTTGAAGGCGTTGCAAAACTTGTCCGATTTGAAAAGCAGAAGGGCAAGACCGAAGACGGGAAGGACAAGCCGGCGAAGCTGCAAGCATCCACCTGCTGCGAGCAAACCGCGAAGCTGATTGCCGCTTCAACGGCCTTCCGGGAATCCTTGCCGCCGATCCACGTCATTACCCGTTGCCCTGTCCTGATCGAATTGGCCGGGAACTTGTTTCAGATTTCGGGCTATGACCGGCAAAGCGGAATCTATGCCGCGGGGAAGCCGGCGGAACCTATGGACCTGGACACCGCGCGCCCTATGCTTCTGGAACTGGTCGAAGACTTCCGCTTCGCAACGCCGCCGGACCGTGCCCGCGCCCTGGCTGCCTTCATAACGCCGGCGCTGGTTCTTGGCGGATTGCTGCGGGGACGCGCGCCGGTTGACATGGGGGAAGCCGATGACAGTCAAGCCGGCAAAGGTTATCGCAACAAACTGACCGCCGCCGTGTATGCCCAAAGCGTCAAGACCGTCACGCAAAAGACGGCGGGAGTCGGGAGCCTTGAAGAATCCTTCAACATGGCGCTGATCCACGGAGCGAACTTCGTTGCCTTGGATAACGTCCGCGGCAAGATTGATTCGCCGGCAATAGAGTCTTTCCTGACTGAAGACAACTACACCGCCCGCGCCCCGTACCGTGAACCCGTCGAGATAGACCCGCGCCGCGTTGTAGTCATGTTCACCAGCAACAAGGCGGACGTGACAACGGACCTTGCCAATCGGTCAAGCTGTGTGCGGATTCTGAAGCAGCCGGAAGGCTATATCTTCAAGTCATATCCCGAAGGCGACATTCTGGACCATGTTCGCGCCCGGCAACCGCGATACCTTGGCGCGATCTTTGCCATTGTCCGCGCCTGGTATGAAGCAGGGCGTCCGCGGACAACCGAAACAAGGCATGACTTCCGCCCTTGGGCGCAATCCTTGGACTGGATCACCCGGAACCTTCTGGACGCCGGCCCGCTTCTGGACGGACACCGCGAAACGCAAGAGCGCATGACCAATCCCGTCTTGAACTGGCTGCGGGACGTGGCGCTTCAAGTTGTTCATGCGAAGCGCACCGGGAACTGGTTGCGGACCGGGGACATGGTTGACCTTCTGGACGAAGCCGGACACTTGCCGCCGGGCGTCCCGGAAGGGGCGGATCTGACCGACCATGAAGTCCGCAAGTCTGCCCAGCAAGCAACCGGGCGCAAGTTGGGAGTCTGTTTCCGGTCCGGCGACACCGTTACCCTGGACGGAATCCGAATTGAGCGCCGGGAAGAATACGATCCTGCCAGCCGTTTCACCGTCCGGCTTTACTGCTTCTCTGTTGCGGCTGATGCAGAACCCCAATCAGCCGCACCATTAGCCGCAAGAGCCGAAAAGACCGCCGAAAAGCTACCCGTACAAGCCGAAATGCCCCTTGTTGCGGCTATAGAAACGCTTAACTGCGGCTGGTCTGCGGCTAGTCCTGCGGCTGATAAACCCCTTATTGCGGCTAATGCAGTTGATACCCCTCTAATAGGCCAATCATTTACATCTTCAGCTTCAGATATTGCTTCTATAGGGACCATCAGCCGCATTAGCCGCAAACCCTGCCCGGACGAAGCCAAAAACGCCGCCTTCGCCATAGCCGCCTTGGAAGATTCTGGCGAAGTAGAGGAGGGGGAAATCCTATGACTGGGCATGAACGGGATTTGATTCAACGGCTGCATGACGCCGGCGTCACCCTTGCCGTGGATGGGGACCGTCTTCGTTACCGTGCCCCAGCCGGGGCGATGACTGATGAACTCCGGGCCGCCCTGTCAGAGTTGAAGCCCGATCTAGTTTATGAGTTTCACGAACGCGCGGGGATTCTTGAATACGATGCGAGACTTCCGCGGGCCGAAGCCGAGCGCCGCGCCGCGGATACGGTCTTGAACAACGCAACAACACGAAGGGGCGAACATGAGCCGCACTAAACGTAGTCCGACTATTCAATGTGAGTCATGCGGCAAGGTGTTTGCCAAAGGCACACACAAAGGGCCGCGTCTTATGTGTTGTAAGTGCTTCTCGCGCTACTGGATACCCCCTAGCGGGTCCTCCGCCTGGGGGTCCCCCCCGCGGGGTTCGTGCACCTCTGCTAGACGCTCTGATACACAAAGTGGACCGGTGATACATGAAGCAACTCTATGTGAAAAGCGAAAGTGAACTTGGCGAACTTCTAGGACACAACCGGCAATACATTGAACGCCGGCGGAAGCGCGCGGACGAATGGGGGATTCCTTGGCCGTCCCCGACGAAGCAAGGGCACAACGTCGAGAAGGTCCGGGCCGCGGTTGAAATGGTAAACGAGGAAATGGACCGCCGCGGGACGTTGCCTGACCCCTTGGACGGAAGCGCCCGCGAACGCCTGACCGCGGCACAAGAAGAATACGTCCGGCTGAAGATTGCCCGACTGAAGGGGGCGGTCATTCCGCGCGAAGAACACCTTGCGAAGCTGGGGGCCGTTGCCGGCATGGTAAACAGGTTTTTTGACGCCATGAAGCAAGCCGTGGAAACCGAAACGAAGGACCCGGCGACTTGCGCCCTGGTCGAGCGGATTTGCCGGGAGAAGGCCGCGGAACTTGCGGCAAAGGTAAAGCCGGTATGAACACCCAGCCCTTTGATGAGGATGAAGCCGCGACGATCACAACCGCGGCGACCATTCCGGCGGATCTCAACTTGTGGCAATGGGCTGACGCGAATGTCGTTTTCTCCGATCACTACCCGACAGCGCGCCGGGGGAAGTATTCAATCGCCTTTGTCCCGTTCTGGCGCGAACCGATGGAAGCCTTCAACCGGCGGGACGTGAAGGAAATTGTGATTCTGGCCGCGGCGCAATCGGGGAAGACTGAACAAATGCTTTTGATGCCCGTCCGGTTCAACACGGCGCGCAATCCCGTCCCGACAATGTACGTTGGCGCGAGTCAAAGCCAAGTGGAAGCCGTATGGGACGAACGGATAAAGCCGGCGCTGCGAGACATGAAAGCGACCCGTCTTCTGCTGAAGACCGCGCGCCAGAAGGAACATGAGATTTATTTTCCGAACGGCGCAACGCTGGCGATAACCTGGGCGACTTCCGTTGCCGGCCTGAAGTCCCGCCCGGTTCATACCGTCTTGCTGGACGAAGTTTCTGTTTTCGAGGAAGACGCCATTTCCAAGGTCCGGCTGCGGACGCGGACCTATCCCTTCCCGAAGATTGTCATTTGCAGCACCCCGGACGCGAAGCACACCGCAAGCGGGGACCCGATCCTTCAGGAGTACGCGAACACGGACCGCCGGGAATACTTCATGCCGGACCCGAAGACGGGACACCCGTTCAAGTTTGAAATGGGGACCGTGGACGGAACGGGGGCAACCGCACACGGCTTGAAGTGGGACCCCGCGGCGAAGACGGAAGCCGGCTGGGATTTGAACATGGTCAAGAAGTCCGCCTTCTACCGGACGCCGGACGGGACGGAGATTCGGGACGCGGACAAGCCGGCGCTCTTGTCCGCTGGCAGCTGGGTTGCAACGAACACGAACGCACCCGCGGACCGCCGGGGCTATCACGTCAGCGCATTTCTTCTGCCTTGGGTTTCATTCGGGGAGATTGCCGCCGCCTTCGTGCAATCAACGGAAGCCGGACGCGCGCACCTTCGCGTATTTGTTCACGAATGGCTGGCGGAAGCGTGGCACGAAGACCGGGAAGCGATCTATGCCGACAAGGTTTGTGCCCGTGAAGTTGCCTATGAGCCGGGGCAACGCTTTTCCACAATCGAACCATGGAAGACCCTGCACGTGAAAAAGGATAATGTTGTCTTCGTGACAATGGACGTTCAGAAGAACGAAATCTATTGGCTGGCCCGCGAATGGATAGCCGGCGGGGATTCGGCGCTGATTGCGTGGGGGACTGCCGTTGACTGGCTACAAGTGTCCGCTGTTTTGGACCGTTTTGATCCGTACAGCGCTTTAGTGGATATGGGATACTCCGAGCGCCGTCTGGAAGTCTTGGAGCAGTCTTCTGCTTTGCGAATGGTCCCCACCCGCGGCGAACCGCGCCCGATGATGGTCCCATATCAGGAAAGGATGCTGAACATCTACGAGGGGACTACCCGGCAACGGGAAGACAGGAAAATCAAGACGCTCGTTTTCGCCCCGGACTACTTCAAGGATATGTTGGCGGATCGTATCAATGGCCGCACCCGGCCCTGGCACGTTTACCGCGGGATTGACCCGGACTATCAAAGGCAAGTGACCGCGGAAGAAAAAGTAGGGGGGCGCTGGCAGAAGAAGCGGGGGAGTCCGGCGAATCATTTATGGGATTGCGAAATCTTATCTTTGCTGGCCGCCGTTGTTTTTGGATTCGCGCAAGAAGTCCCGATGGAGATTACCCAACCGAACGCCGCAACAATGCAACCGGAATAACGAAAGGAAGGCGACAATGGACGCAATGACCGTGAAGGATATGAAGGACCAGTTGAACGGCTGGCCGGATGATTGGAAAATTGAGTTTAGCGGGCTTACGTTCTTCCGGCTGAAGAAGCGCGCCGAAAAAATGGCGAATATGGAGTTTAACGAACTTTTCCGCGTGATAGAGCCGCGGACCACAAAGCGGGAAGCGCCGCTTCTAAAGAGGCAATGAGTTTCCCGGCGTTGCCAGCGTTACGGTCCTTGGGCGAACTGGCGGACCGCTTACCCGTGATCGTGTGCGATACGCGCGAGCAAGACCCGTTGCCGATTGCCAGCTTGCCCGTGATCCGGTCCGGTCTCTACACCGGGGACTATTCCGTTTCCGGTCTGGAATCGATCTTCGCCGTGGAGCGCAAAAGCATAGGGGACCTTGTTTCATGTTGCGCCGCGTCGAACCGGGAACGCTTTGAAAACGAATTGCACCGCTTACGCGGTTTTCACTTCCGCCGGCTGCTGGTCATTGGAACGCTGGCAGAGATTGAACGCGGCGGCTATCGTTCCACGATCCGGCCGGCCGCCGTCCTGGGGACGCTGGCCGCCTTTGAAGTGCGCTATGCCTTGCCGATTGTCTTTGCCCCCACACCAAGCGAAGGCGCCGCCCTGGTCGAACGCTGGGCATGGTACGCGGCAAGGGAAGCCGTCGAAGCCGCTAACGCCCTTTTGAGGGGTACAAACGCAACGCTCCGGAACGAAGCCAAGGACAAGCCGGGGAGGGCCGAAAACGGCCTTGCAGTAGCGCCATTCATAAACACCCTGTAAACATTGGGCGAAATTAAGGCACAGTCGCATAATAAAGCTTATGTCTGCACCGTAACGTCATATTCTGGTCTTGCCTTTCCCGAAGGGAAAGGGGATAGTGGCGACATGAAGGAAAAACGCCTAACCGTGAATGAAGCCGCCGAAGCCCTTGGCAAGCGCCCGGAAACGGTCCGCCGATGGATAGCCGCCGGCAAGATCGGATCGGAGAGGGATGGGGCGCATATCTTCATTTCCGCGGCCGCATTGGAAGCCCTAAAGCGGGTTTGCCAGCATTGCGGAAAGACCTACACCCCGGAGCGTCCTACACGGTTTAGCCGCTACTGTTCGCCGTCCTGCAAGTATTCCGCGGCGTGGTTGAAGCGAAAGGCCGAACACCCGGCAACGCGGGGACCTGGCCGGCCGCCAGCGTTGCCAGAAGGCCGGAAACTGACCCTTGGCAATGAGCGCTTGGCCGCTGTACTGAAACACGCCCGGAGAACCCGTTCCGCCGCGTCTAATGGGGCGTAGGAATCCCGAAGCCCATCCGGTCCTATTTTGACCCGTCCTGCCAGAAACGGCTTTGTGTGCGGTTTGTGTGCGGAAGGGGGTGCTGAACTATGGTTCAGTATGTGTGCAGATTTGTGTGCGATTTCGCACACAAAAACAGGGTGTAACAGGGAGTAACGTTTCGAGGTGGAGAAAACGGGCTGTTTCATTACACGCCCGTCTTTATTGGGTGAAATGCCAGTATTTAGGCAAAAGAAATGGTCGGGGCGACTGGATTTGAACCAGCGACTTCTTGGTCCCGAACCAAGCGCTCTAGCCAGACTGAGCCACGCCCCGAACTGAAGGCGATACTGTACTGGAATGCTCGAAAGACTCAAGAAGCAAATCTGATGGGGCCGTAATCAGCGTCCTGTGCGTGGCCTGGGCCATATTCGTTTTGACTGATCGGGGGCAACAAGTTAGTCATAACAGATCATGCGGCCGATTCAGGAGGAGGTCAGGAATGGGCTTGGATTTTTTCGTGCACCCGCAGGCGCTTAACGAAAGCAGCGAGATTGGCGCAGGGACCCGTATCTGGGCGTTTGCCCATGTCATGAAGGGGGCGGTGGTCGGGGAGAATTGCAATATCGGCGATCACGCGTTCATCGAGACCGGGGCGGTGGTCGGAAATGGCGTGATTATCAAGAACGGGGTGGGGGTGTGGCAAGGCGTGAGGCTGGAGGATGCGGTGTTTGTGGGACCGTTCGCCGTTTTCACGAATGACCGATTTCCGCGCTCGCGGCATAATCCGCATGCGGCGGCGCGCTACCAGGATGACCGTTGGCTTGAGCGCACCACCATCCGAAAGGGCGCGAGCCTTGGCGCCAATTCCACGATTATGTGCGGCGTGACGGTGGGGCAGTACGCCATGGTGGCGGCCCATGCGTTCGTGCGTGAAAATGTTCCGGATTTTGCGCTGGTTGCGGGTCTGCCGGGCCGTGTGATCGGATATGTTTGCGCGTGCGGCTTGAAGCTGCCTTCGGCCGGGGCGCTTCGCTGTAGCGGGTGTGGGGCGGAGTATGAGAGTGCGGGAAATGGCCTGCGAATGAAATGAGCTGAAAGGAAAAACCCCGTGAAAGTTCCGTTTGTCGATCTTCAGGCGCAGTATCGCAGTCTCTCCGCTGAAGTGGCGACGGCGATTACGAACGTGATGGAGCGCGCGGCGTTTATCCTGGGCCGGGAAGTGTCCGATTTCGAAAAGGACTTTGCGAAATTCTGCGGACGCAAGGAATGCGTGGGCGTGGCCAGCGGCTGCGATGCGCTGCTGTGGGCGATCAAGGCGTGCGGAATCGGGCCGGGCGACGAGGTGATTACCGTGGCCAATACCTACATCGCCACGGCGCTGGCGATTTCGTTTGCGGGAGCGAAGCCCGTCCTCGTCGATTGCCGCGAGGATACGTACGAAATTGACCCGGACGCTGTCCGGCGCGCCATCACGCCGGCCACAAAAGCCATTCTTCCGGTGCATCTGTACGGACATCCGGCCGACATGGATCCGATCCTCCGGATTGCGCACGAACACGGCCTGAAGGTCATCGAAGACGCGGCGCAGGCGCATGGGGCGGTCTATCACGGGCGGAACTGCGGTGCGATGGGCGATGCGGGCTGCTTCAGTTTCTACCCAGGCAAGAACCTGGGCGCCTACGGCGATGGCGGGGCGGTGGTAACGGATAATCCGCAGATGGCGGAACAGGTCCGCATGTATCGGAACTATGGACAGCCGAAAAAGTACTACCATGACTTGATCGGCTGGAACAGTCGTCTGGATACTCTTCAGGCCGCCGTGCTGGGTGTGAAGCTCAAGTATCTCGAATCCTGGAACGAGGCGCGCAGGCGGCATGCGAAACGTTACGGCGAGTTGCTGAAGGGCTTGCCGGTTGTTTTACCCGTCGAACGTCCAGGCTGCCGGCATGTGTATCACCTGTTCGTCATCCGGTACAAAGACCGGGATGGATTGGTGAACTTCCTCGCCACGAAGGGGGTCAGTTGCGTGATTCACTATCCCGTTCCGGTCCATCTTCAAAAGGCTTACGCCGACCTCGGGTACAAACCCGGTGCGTTCCCTGTCACGGAACGCGCGGCGGGGGAGATCGTCTCGCTGCCGATGTATCCGGACCTTACCGAAGAGCAGATTGGGTACGTCTGCGAGTCCGTTCGCGAGTTCGTTGGGCGGTAGTACAGAGCTTTTTTCCCATTTCAGGGTATCTCGTTTAACGGCGCGAGTGTCGGGAACTGCATCAGGAGGGCGGGAAGGCTCAGGAGGAAAGGGCGGGTTTTGAGATTTCCTGTCTGTCCCAACCACCGGCTTCTTCGATGGCGGGGATGCAGGCGGTAAAGGCCTGAACCACTTTGGGGTCGAACTTGACGCCGCTCATTCGGGCGATCTCTTCCACGGCGTCTTTCCGCGAGCGCGGCTTGGAATATGCGCGGCGCGATCTCATGGCATCGTAGGAATCGGTGACGGCGAAAACCCGGGCGCCCAGGCAAATCTCCTCGCCGCGCAAGCCCGCGGGATATCCCGACCCGTCGTAACGCTCCTGGTGCTGGAGAACGATGTCCGCCGCTTTGTGCAGGAATGGACTGGACTTCAGAATGCGATACCCGATCTCCGGATGCGTTTTCATCACGTCCCACTCCTGGGCGTCCAGCGGGCCGGGCTTCAGAAGAATGGAGTCGGGGATCGCGATCTTGCCGATGTCGTGCAGGAGCGCGCCGTGGGCGATGACGTCGATCTCCTCCTGCGAGAGGCCCAGTTCCGAGGAAAGAATCCGAGTGATCGTGGCGACGCGGCGGCTGTGTTGCCCGGTTTTGTGTTCGCGGGCGTCGATGACGGCGGCCAGGGCCGCGTGCGTGAAGTCGTGCGAGCGCGAGATCGGGATGCCGTCGCGTTCGCCGCTGACGGGGTGCGACGGGTTTATGGATGCGTTCGAGGGACTCACGGGCTGCAATTCGGGATCGGACAACATGCACAGACGGTTGCGGCCGGAACGTTTCGCTACGTACAACGCCTGGTCGGCCTGCGCAAGAATCTCGGAGGCGGAACGCGATGAGGATTCCGGCCCGCGCGCGGAACCTCCGATGGAAGCCGCCGGCCGGAGGCGGTGAGTTTTTTCGCAGAATGCGCGTTCCCGCACACCGTTCAAAAGGGCTTGGCCCGCGGCGCGCGTCTCGGCTTCGTTCATGCCCGGAAGGATGATGACGAACTCGTCCCCCCCGTAGCGCCCCGCGATATCCTGCGGGCGAAGGGTCTGTTGCACGATCTGAGCGAACTCGCGGATGATCTGGTCGCCGACGAGGTGCCCGTAGGAGTCGTTGAGCGTCTTGAAGTGGTCGATGTCGATGATCAGCACGCCCACGGAGTGCCGAAGATGGGCGGCGGCTTGCCAGGCCCGCTCGATTTCCTCCTCGAGGCCGCGGCGGTTGTAGAGCCCCGTCATCGAGTCGCGGGCGGCAAGATGGTGGATTCGGTTGAGAGCAGCCAGCTCCGTGGAGAGCTGGTTGGCCGCGTGGTACAGGAACGACAGGCTCTGCCGTGTGTACGGCTGGTGGTCGACGCCGGCCAGGGTCAGCAGGCCCTGCGCCAGCCCGTTCATGATGATCGGCAGGGAGAATGTGCTGCCGACCGTCGAGGCCCCGGTCTCGCTCGCCGGTTCGCCCTCATAGTGAACAGTACGCGATTCCGAGGGAGCATCGCAACCGCTGAGCGCCTTGTAGCGCGCGGCCATTTCGTTCTTCACCTGCGCCAGGAAAACGGGGGAGACCGAAGCCAGCGACGTCAGCACCAGCGTGCTCGTTTTGCCTTCGATACTGAAGAGGCCGACGACGGAACACGGTACGAGCGTGCCGAGGCCGAGGCTGAGGCTTTTGAACGCCGCTCGGAGACTGTCCGCGGCAAAAGCCGCCTCGCTGAAACGGCGGAGCAGGCCGAGTTGATGCTGAATGGGGTCCAGCGAAGGATCGGCGGTTATCTCCATCCGACGCCGCCGGGCAAGGGCTTCTTCGGTGACGATCTTTTGAAGATCGGTTGGGACGATGGGTTTGGGAAGGAAGGTGGAGACGCCGATATCCTTCAGGAGTTGAATTCGATCGTCTTCGACATATCCCGAGATGACCACGACCCCTATCCAGGGCCAGATTTTGCGGACTTCGCGGATGAATTGCGCGCCGTCCGTCTTCGGCAAGGGCAAGTCAACCAGGAGCACGTCGAAATCCTTCTGCATGAGGAGTTGCAGGGTCTTGAGAGTGTCGGTTGCCGTACCGACGAAGCAGCCCTGTTCCGAAAGGGGCTTCTCGACGAGCGTGCGCATGTCTGCATCGTCATGAAGGAGCAGAACCCTGTAGCCGCTCATCGGGGATGTGTTGTTGCCGGCCATACGGTTTGAATCCTTGATCCATCGCGGGAATGGGGCCTACGGCGGATTGGAGCGGGTGACGGGGATCGAACCCGTGACGTTCAGCTTGGGAAGCTGACATTCTACCACTGAATTACACCCGCGCCGGATTGAGTCTCATATTACCTTACGGATGGGGCTTGTCCAATGCTTTTGATGTCCTGCAAATGGCGCTTTATGGCTCGTGCCTTGATCTTCACCCCAGGGGGGGCACGTTCTACCTGTTGCTTTCCACGCCTCGCTCTCAATCCACTTGCAATCAAAACGGCCGCGCGCGTATTGTATTCGCTCATTTTAAGGAAGGTTGTCATGTTTGAACCTGTTTCCAACAAGGTGAGTTTTCCGGAACTTGAGGCGGAGATCCTGAAGTTCTGGGAACAGCACAATACGTTCAAGAAAACGCTCGAACTGCGCAAACATTCGCCGGAGTTTGTCTTTTATGACGGCCCGCCGTTCGCGACCGGCCTTCCTCACTACGGCCATCTCCTGGCCGGAACGATCAAGGATATCGTCCCGCGCTACCAGACGATGCGCGGCCATTTTGTCGAGCGGCGTTTCGGGTGGGATTGCCACGGACTGCCCGTCGAGTACGAGATGGAGCAGGAACTCAAAATCAGCGGGAAGCGCGATATCGAGCAAATGGGCGTCGATGTCTTCAACGAGAAATGCCGAAGCATCGTTCTGCGGTACACGCGCGAATGGCGGCAGATTGTCACGCGCATGGGCCGCTGGGTGGATTTTGACAACGACTACAAGACGATGGACAAGCCGTACATGGAGTCCATCTGGTGGGTCTTCAAGTCGCTGTGGGAGAAGGATCTGATCTACGAGGGCAACAAGATTCTTCCGTACTGCCCGCGCTGTGCGACGCCGCTTTCCAACTTCGAGACCAACCAGGGGTACGAGGAGGTCCAGGACCCGGCCATCACGATCCGATTCGCCGTTGAAGGCCGGCCGCGGACGTACCTGCTTGCCTGGACGACGACCCCGTGGACGCTGCCGTCCAACCTCGCGCTGGCGGTCGGAGCGACGATCCGCTATCTGAAGGTCAGGGACGGCGAGGATATCTACTACCTCGCCAAGGACCGGCTGGGCGTTTACTACAAGAACCCGGACGAGGTTGAGATTCTGGAGGAACAGGACGGGGCCGATCTCGTGGGCCTGCGGTATGAACCGTTGTTCCCGTATTTCGCGGACAGGAAAAGCGAGGGCGCTTTCCGTGTCTGCACGGCCGATTTTGTTTCCACGGAAGACGGCACGGGCATTGTTCATATCGCTCCCGGATTTGGCGAAGACGATTACCGCCTGGGCCAGACGGAGGGATTGCCGACCGTCTGTCCCGTGGATGAAGAGGGCCGATTCACGAATGCCGTTCCGGATTACGCCGGCCGCGAGGTGAAGGAGGCCGACGGGGATATCATGCGCCGGTTGAAGGAGGAGGGGAAACTCGTCCACCGGAGCACGATTCAACACTCCTATCCGCATTGCTGGCGCTGCGACAAGCCGCTGATCTACAAGGCCATCTCGACCTGGTTCGTTCGTGTGGAGAAGATCCGCGAGCGGATCATGGCGGCCAATCAACACACCAACTGGGTGCCGGATCACCTGCGCGACGGGCGGTTCGGCAAGTGGCTGGAAGGCGCGCGTGACTGGGCGATATCCCGTAACCGCTACTGGGGTACGCCGCTCCCGATCTGGCGAAACAAGGAGGGTGAACTGGTCTGCGTGGGGTCGGTCGCCGAACTGGAAAAGCTGTCGGGCCGGAAGGTGGACGATCTGCACAAGCATTTCGTGGATAAGATAGAGCTTCCGTCCGCCAAGGGCGGCGCGCCGTTGAAGCGCATTCCGGAAGTGCTCGACTGCTGGTTCGAAAGCGGATCGATGCCGTACGCGCAGTCCCATTATCCCTTTGAGAACAAACAGCGGTTCGAGGCGCATTTCCCGGCCGACTTCATCGCCGAAGGGCTGGACCAGACGCGCGGCTGGTTCTACACGCTCATGGTTCTTTCGACGGCTCTCTTCGACAAGCCGGCATTCAAGAACGTGATTGTCAACGGCCTCGTGCTTGCCGAGGACGGCCGCAAGATGAGCAAGCGGCTGAAAAACTATCCGGACCCGGTCGAGATGCTGGATACGTACGGCGCGGATGCGCTTCGCCTGTACATGATTCATTCGCCGGTGGTTCGCGCGGAAAATCTCTGCTTCTCCGAAGAGGGGGTCAAAAACGCCTTGCGCCACCTGCTGATCCCGTTGTGGAACTCGTACAGTTTCTTCGTGACGTACGCGATGATCGACCAGTGGACGCCTGACCCCGAAACCCTGAACCCGGAGCGTCGGAAGAGCGGCAACTTGCTCGATCGATGGATCCGCAGTTCTTTGGAACGGCTCACGCAGGATGTGGTGAAGGCGATGGACGGGTACGATCTCCAGCAGGCGATCCGCCCGTTCGTCCGATTTATCGAGGACCTGACCAACTGGTACATCCGGCGAAGCCGCCGGCGCTTCTGGAAGAGTACGGACGATGACGACAAGGCGCAGGCCTATGCCACGCTCTACGAGGTCCTTTTGAGGCTCTCGCAAATTGCGGCTCCGTTCGTGCCCTTCGTCAGCGAGGCGATCTATCGGAATCTGCGTATGCCGCACATGCCCGAGTCCGTGCATCTCTGCGATTTCCCGGTCAGCGATGGGCGGGGGCGGGACCCCGAACTGGAGGCGCAGATGGACGATGTCATCGCGGCCGTCGGCCTCGGCCGCCAGCTCCGGGCGGATCACAATTTGAAAGTGCGCCAGCCGCTTCGCGGCCTGCACGTCGTTTGTCGCGACCCGGCTCGATTGCAGCGGATTCGGGTTCTCTCGGATGTGATCAGCGATGAGTTGAACGTCAAGCATGTCTGGTTCGACGCGAAGGAGTCCGACCTGGCCGTGTTCAGCGGGAAGCCGAATTTCAGCCGTCTCGGCCCGAGGATGGGCTCGCGGGTCAAGAAGGCGGCCGCGGTCATACAAAAGCTGGACGCGGAGGCGTTGAGCCGTCTGCTGGATGGAAACACGCTTCCGGTAGAGGTGGACGGCCAACCCTTTGACCTGACTTCGGAAGATGTCGTTGTCGAACGGAAACCGAAGGAAGGCCTTGTGGTGGCTTCACAAAGCAACCTCGTGGTGGCCCTGGAGACGGACCTGACACCGGAACTGATGCGCGAGGGGCTTGCCAGGGAGTTCGTGAACAAGGTTCAGAGCATGAGGAAGACGGCGGATCTCGACGTGACCCAGCGCATCCGGATCGCGTACCGCGGAGACGATTCTGTCCGCGAAGCGGTTGAGGAATATAGCGAGTATATCCAAACCGAGACCCTCTGCGTGGGTGTCGCTTACTCGACGGATTTGCCGGGTGAGACGAGCGAGTGGGACCTGAACGGGCATGCCTGTTCGATTCATATGGAAAAAGCCTGAAATACTTGAGGGGCGGGGGTTGACTTTGAATATGTCGTGTGGTACTTAACCGCGGCTTTCTTCGGAAGGGTGAATCTTGATCGCCGGATGAGGAGTTGTTTGGACAACATAAGGTGACCAATGGCAAAGCGTAAGAAGTCCAGTGCTACGAAGAAGTCGGCTGCGGTCTCGAAGAAGCGGGCTACGGTCTCCAAGAAGTCGACTGTGGTCTCGAAGAAGCGGGTTGCCGCCTCGAAGAAGCCGCTCAAAGCCCGCAAGGCGCCGCCCCGGAAACCTGTAGTCCCCGCAAAACGCGTTTCCCCTCCTGTCACGGAGCCGAAGGTCGAGGCGCCCCAGGAAGAGAAGTTTGTTATCAAGAAGATTCTCACGAAGAGCCAGCTTCAGGAGTACAAGAAGATGCTCGAGAAGGTGCGCGATCGCGTGATCAACGAGATTTCCTTTCTCGCCGGTGACAACCTGAATCGTTCTTCGCGCGACTCGGCGGGGGATATTTCGAGTTACAGCTACCACATGGCCGACCAGGGCACCGACAATTTCGACCGCGAATTCGCCCTCAACCTGGTGAGCAGCGAGCAGGACGTGCTGTACGAAATCGAAGACGCGCTCCGGCGGATCGACATGGGCACGTACGGCGTGTGCGAATACTGCCACACGCCGATCAATAAGGCCCGTTTGTTGGCGCTGCCGTTCACCAAGATGTGCATTGTGTGCAAATCGGAGTCTGAAAAGGGGAAGACGCGGTTCCGTCCGTTCGGGCCTACGATATCCCAATCCTCGTCCTCGGAAAACGGTTCGTAATGCCTCTCCGCCGTATCCTTCCCGGAGCGTGAGAGATGCTTGTTCTTATACTCGGCCTGGCGATAACGATTCTTGATCAGGTGACCAAGTACGCGGTGCGGGTGACTTTCGCGGTCGGCGAGTCGCGTCCCGTCGTCGACGGATTTTTCGACCTGACCTATGTTCGGAATACCGGCGCCGCCTGGGGAATTCTGGGCGGGCAGAATGCCTCCCTCACCATCCTCTCCATCGTCATGCTCGCGGCGATCCTGATTCTCCGCCGATCCTTTTTGAGCGATACGTGGGAGCACCGGGTGGCCCTGGGGCTGATGGTGGGTGGAATCATGGGGAACTTGATGGACCGCCTCCGCCTGGGGTGGGTGACGGATTTTCTCGATTTCCACTGCATGGGCTATCACTGGCCCTCGTTCAACGTGGCGGATGCGGCAATCTGTGTGGGCGTCGGTATTTACATCCTTTCCGCGATGTGGCTGGCGGGCCATCCCCTTCATGAGTCACGCCTGAAAAGCGGTTCGACCGGCGAAAAGACAGATGCCGATGCCCCCAAGTAAAGGTCAGACAAGCCCCTTGGATGTTTCGCCCGGCCGTGCCTTCTTTCTTGTGGGACCGACTGCCGCGGGAAAAAGCGCCGTTGCCCAATTTCTGGCGGAAAGCGAGCGTTGTCCCATTCTGTCCGCGGACTCCATGCTTGTGTATCGAGGAATGGACATCGGGACGGCAAAGCCGTCGCCGGGCGAACGCGCTCGCGTGCTGTACGGCGGATTGGACCTGGCGGGTCCCGACCAGTTGTTCAACGTGGGCCAGTACATCGAACACGCTCGCGAGTTCCTGTGCCGGGAGATCCCCCGGCAAACGCAGCCGATTGTCACGGGAGGCACGGGGCTGTACGTAAAGTGTCTGACGGAGGGGCTATCCCCTCTGCCCGTTGCTGACCCGGCTCTTCGCGCGTGGGCGGAATCGATCCTGGAGAAAGACGGCATCGAAGCGCTTCAGGAAGCCTTGAAGGAACGCGACGCGGCCCGGTATGAAGCCCTGAGAGACAAGAATAATCCCCGGCGGCTGATCCGGGCTCTGGAATCGGCGGGGTGCGGAAACAGTCGGACCTGGTCATCTGCGCCTTCCGTGCCGCTGATCGGCTTGAAGGTGGACCGCGACTGTCTGGCCGAAAGGATCCTGAACCGGGTTCGCGGCATGTACAACTCCGGGCTTCTGGATGAGGTGGACAGACTGCTCGCGGCTTATCCACGTCTCTCCCCGACGGCTTTGCAGGCCATCGGTTATGCGGAGGCGATCGCTGTCCGGAACGGCGGGATGACGGTGGATGACGCCATGGCCCGAACGGCGGCGCGCACGCACCAACTGGCAAAGAGGCAGATGACGTGGTTCTCCCGCCAGGCAAATGTCGTCTGGATTTCCGTTGGAAGAAACAGCACGATCGAAGAGCTTGCCGGGCAGGTGCTCGCGAAATGGAAGCAATATGGGCCGACTCCCGTTAACGGTTGATTCCGATCAGGAGAATGCGTTCCTCGTGGGCGTTCAGTTCAAAACGCGACGCGGATGGAATGCGCACGATACGCTGGACGAACTGGCGCTGCTCGCCGATACGGCGGGCGCGAAGGTTGTCGATCGAATCGTTTGTCATCTGATCTCCATTCATCCGGCGACGTTCATCGGAAAAGGAAAAACGGCGCAGATCGCGGAGAAAGTTCAAGAGACCCGCGCCACCACGGTCATTTTTGACGAGGATCTTTCCCCGGTGCAGAGCCGAAACCTGGAGGTCCTGTTGGGCGTCAAGGTGATCGATCGCACCCAGTTGATCCTCGATATTTTTGCGCAACATGCGCGAACCAAAGAGGGGGGACTTCAGATCGAGCTTGCCCAGTTGCAGTATCTGTTGCCGAGAATTCGTCAGCTCTGGTCCGGTTTTGAACAGCAACGGGGCGGTATCGGCCTGCGCGGGCCCGGGGAGCGGCAGTTGGAACTGGATCGGCGGCGCGTCCAACTCCGTATTTCCCGGATCGGCAAGGCGCTGGAAGATGTCCGGAGCCACCGGGCGGAGCTTCGTCGCGGCCGGCAGCGGCATGGATGGGCGTTGATCACGCTCGTGGGATATACCAATGCCGGAAAGTCCACGCTGCTGAACCATCTGACGGGGGCAGCCGTCGAGGCCGACGACCGGCTGTTCGCCACCCTGGACCCGACGACGCGCCAGATCCGGCTGCCCAACCATCAGCCGGCGTTAATCACAGATACGGTGGGGTTCATCCGCAAACTGCCGCACCACCTTGTGGAGTCCTTCAAGGCAACGCTCGAGGAAGTGAACGAGGCCGATCTGCTTCTTCATGTGATCGATGCATCGCATCCACGGGTGGATGAGCAGATTGAGGCCGTCGAGGAAGTGCTGCGGGAACTCGGCGTCAGAGAGAAACCCATCCTGCCCGTGTTGAACAAACTCGATCTCCCGGGCGCGCGGAACCAGTCGGGACGACTCCTCGACAAAATGGGGCGGGGCATATCCGTGTCGGCCTTGACGGGCGAGGGGCTCGATGCGCTGCGCGATGAACTGGCCGATTTTCTTCGCAATCGAAGCGTGCAGATCGAACTGCGGGTTCCTGCGTCGGAAGGCAAGCTGATGTCCATGCTGAAGAGCGAGGGGAAGGTGCTTTCCTCGAAGTACGAAGACGACGGCTTTGCGCGCGTTGTCGCCAGCGTGCCCGCCCGCCTTCTCGGACCCTGCGAAGCCTTTCTTGTACGCAAGAGGGGGCGCCGAATGGACAAAGGGTCGTAAATCATGGCGCGAAAGATCAAGGAAGGGCTGTACAATATTGAGCCGGTGCGGGTGGCGGACATTCCATCCCGTCAGCGGCCGAGGGAGCAGTTTGAGCGGTTGGGGGCGGAAAACGTGCCGGAGGACGTCCTGATCGCGCTGATCCTGCGAAGCGGCGTCCAGGGCATGAACGTTGTCGATCTGGCGAGAGGATTGATCCAGCAGTACGGAACGCTCACCGAACTGGCGCGAGCTTCCGTCGAGGACCTTGCCCGCATACGGGGCATGGGCAAAGTGAAGGCCCAGGTGCTCAAAGCTGCGTTGGAGCTGGCGAAGAGGCTGTCGGAAGAGTCGGCGCCAACCCGCAACACCATACGAACCCCAGGGGATGCCGCCGGAGTCCTCCGGGAGCGCGCGCGTACCCGCGAGGAGGAATCGTTCTGGGTGTTGCTGCTGGATTCCAAGAACCGCCTCATCAAGCCGCCGATCGAAGTGACGCGCGGGCTTCTAAACGCCAGCCTTGTTCATCCCCGGGAAGTGTTCAAGGAGGCTATCCGATGCGCCAGCGCCGCCGTGGTGCTCGCTCACAACCACCCGTCGGGCGATCCCCATCCCTCCACCGAGGATATTCACATCACCAAACAGCTTGTCGAGGCCGGGCGAATTGTCGATATTCACGTGCTCGATCACGTGGTGCTGGGCCGTCAGAACAACGCCGGCGACTCCGATTTCTTCAGCTTCCGCGAGGCCGGTATTTTGGAGTTTCGATCGAAGGACTAGAGACATGAGTATTCATCCAACTGCCGTCGTTGATCCCTGCGCCGAGATGGGCGCCGGTGTAACCGTTGGACCTTTTGCCTTCGTTGACCGGGATACCCGGATCGGCGACGGCTGCGTGATCGGCCCTCATTCGGTCATCCTTCGCCACACCAGTCTGGGTCCGAACTGCCGCGTGCATTCATGCGCGGTTCTCGGCGATGTGCCCCAGGATCTCGCGTTCAAGGACGAGGCGAGTTACGTGAACATCGGGGCGAACTGCGTCTTGCGCGAGGGAGTGACCATCCATCGCGGAACCAAGCCGGGGACGGCGACGGCGCTGGGCGACCAGTGTTTCCTGATGGCCAACAGCCATCTCGCTCACAACGTGCGACTGGGCAGCGGTGTGATCATCGCCAACGGCGCGTTGCTGGCGGGCTACGTTGAAGTGGACGACCGCGCGTTCATCAGCGGCAATGCCGTGATCCATCAATTTGTCCGGATCGGGCGTCTCGCCATGCTCTCGGGAGGTTGCGCGATCGGAAAGGACGTGCCGCCGTTCTGTACGACGGTCGCCGTGCGCCGCAACCGCATCGCCGGTCTGAATGTTGTGGGTCTCAGGCGCGCCGGAATCAGTCCGGAGGACCGACAGGCACTGCGCGCCGCGATCAAGATCCTCTATCGCTCCGGTCTCAACCTTTCCCAGGCCTTGGACCGCATGGCCAAAGAATTTCCACAACCGGCGGTTCAGGAGATTTGCGCCTTCATCCGGGCGTCCAAGCGGGGCATCTGCACGATGAAGGGGGACGCAGGGGATGAGGCGGACTAAATACCGGTTGCGTCCGCATGTGTTTGCGTGTAAGGTTTTTCGCTGTTCACGTCAGTCGATAGAGATCTTCGGGGTAAGGTGACTCCGGCCTCGTGAGAGCGTCGGGGAATTCCTGACCGGCGGTGAAAGCCCGCGACTCCTTTCCGAAAGGGAGGGACTGATGCGGTAGTCCTTCGTGAAGCGAGGGGTACCCGCAGCCGACAGTAAAGTCTGGATGAAAGAAGATCGGACGAGTTGTCTTTTTCCCCGAAGAGTTGCTCTTCGGGTTTTTTTATGAGCACCACGATCAGGAAGAAGAAAAACAAGAAGTCGCCACTTCATTCGATCCAGCAAGCCGTCAACCGGTTGCGGCGCGGCGGCATGATCATTGTTGTGGATGACGAGAAGAGGGAAAACGAGGGGGATCTCGTTGCCGCGGCTGAAAACATCACGCCGGAGATCATCAATTTCATGGCCAAGTTCGGGCGCGGTCTTATCTGCGTGGCCATGGAGGGCGAGAAACTTGCCGCGTTGGGACTCAGCCGGATGGTTCCTGTGGACGATGGGGACCGTTTTCGAACCGCCTTCATGCAGTCCGTGGATGCGCGCGCCGGTGTCTCCACCGGCATCAGCGCATACGACCGGGCGCGCACCATCCGGGTGCTGATCGGCGACGGCAGCGTGCCGGACGATCTGATTCGTCCCGGTCATGTCTTTCCTCTGGAAGCGGTGAAAGGCGGAGTTCTTCGAAGAACGGGACACACCGAGGCCGCGGTGGACCTGGTTCGGCTGGCCGGAATGAAACCGGCAGGTGTGATCTGCGAAATCCTTCGGGAGGACGGCAAGATGGCGCGTCTTCCCGAACTCCTGGAGTTTGCGTCGTGTCACAAGCTGCCCATCGTTTCGATCGCGGACCTGGTTGCCCATCGACGCCGGAAGGAAAAACTGGTCGCGCTTGAGCGAAAGGTTCAACTGCCGACGAGATCGGGCGCTTTTGACCTGTATCTGTACCGATCCTTGATCGACGACAAGCATCATCTGGCGCTCGTCATGGGGAACCCCGAGAAGAAACCTTCCGCCCTCGTCCGGGTTCACAGCGAGTGTCTCACGGGCGACGTGTTCGGATCTCTGCGGTGCGACTGCGGAATGCAGTTGCGGGCATCCATGGAGAGGATCGCCGCCGAAGGACACGGCGTGATTCTCTATATGCGTCAGGAAGGGCGGGGCATCGGTCTGGCCAAGAAACTGCACGCGTACGAGCTTCAGGAAAACGGCATGGACACCGTGGAGGCGAACGAACATCTTGGCTTTGAGGCGGACCTTCGCGATTATGGCATTGGCGCGCAGATTTTGGCGGACCTGGGACTGCGCAAGATCCGACTGATCACGAATAATCCGAAGAAAATGATCGGGTTGAAGGGCTATGGTCTTGAAATCAAAGACCGGATTCCGCTGGTGGTCCCTCCCACCGCGTACAATGAGCGCTATCTGAAAACGAAGAAAATCAGGATGGGACATCTGCTGTAACAAAGGAGGACGCCATGAGCTGGAAAGAGTACGCAGGGCATCTGAACGCAAAAGGGCTGAAAATCGGCATCGTGATCAGCCGTCATAACGACTTCCTGACGAAGCAACTGCTTCAGGGGGCCGTGGACTGCCTGATCCGGCACGGAGCCGCTGAGACAGATATCTCCGTCGTATGGGTGCCGGGCGCCTATGAGACGCCCGTGGCCGTCAAGACGCTTGCCCAAAGCGCGGCGTTTTCCGCGCTGATTGCCCTGGGCGCCGTGATTCAAGGCGCGACTCCGCACGCCGGCCTGATCAACAACCAGTTGACGCGCGCCCTGACACAGGTTTCGCTCGACTTCGGCATTCCGGTCATTGATGGTGTTGTCGCGGCGGATAACCTCGAACAGGCCATTGAGCGTTCGGGGACCAAGGGGGGCAACCGCGGATGGAATGCGGCGCAATCCGCAATCGAGATGGCCAACCTGATCAAGACGTTGAAAGTGTAACGCGATGGGCGGACGACACGAAGCAAGACAATGGGCTGTCCAGTTTCTCTTTCAGAGGGACTTCAACGAGGGCGATATCGAATCGGCCCTCGCCGAGTTCTGGAGAGACAAGAACAGCGGTGAAAAGGCGCGTGCGTTTTCCGAGGAGTTGATCCGGGGCGTCGAAAGGTTGAAAGACGACCTCGACAAGCTGATCCGGGAATACGCCGAGCATTGGGATGTCAAACGCATGGGCGCCGTGGACCGCAATGTCATGCGCGTGGCGCTGTACGAAATGACACAGCGATCCGATATCCCGCCCGTGGTGTCCATCAATGAAGCGGTGGAGATCGCGAAGGACTTGAGCGGTATTGAATCGGGGAAATTCGTGAACGGAATCCTGGATCGCGCCCGCAAGGAACAGGATCGGTCTGCCTGCGGCGAGTCTTCCGGCTCGTCGGCGGAAACCCAAGAAGGAACGTGACGTGGTTACCTGGATCGACGCGCTGGCCCGAACACGCCGAACCATAGCGGGCGCCGTTTCCCGATTCATCAAGTCCGAGGAACCTCGCAAGGGCGTCTCTCTCGAGGAGTTGGAGGAAACGCTGTTGCTTGCCGATGTGCCGGCCCCGTTGGTCTTGAAGCTGATTCAGGACCTCGAAAAAGCGTACGGCGGGTTGAGGGTCTCCAAGAAGGAAATGCTTCATAAAGTCCTCGTGGAATCCCTGCGCGCGACGGATTCGTTTTCGTGGCCCTCGGAATCGGATCCATTTTCCATCCTGGTGGTGGGGGTCAACGGGTCCGGGAAAACCACGACCTGCGCCAAACTCGCGCACCTCGCCATGAAACAGGGGCGGCGCCCTTTGCTTGCCGCGACGGACACCTTCCGCGCGGCCGGCGCTCATCAACTGAAGCTCTGGGCGGAAACCGTCGGCTGCGATGTGGTGGCCGGCGCGCAAGGCGCCGACGCGGCCGCCGTGGCGTACGACGCGCTGGACGCGGCCATTGCGCGGGGACGGGATACGGTTATTGTCGATACGGCCGGGCGCATGCACACGAAAGAGCCCCTGATGAAGGAACTCCAGAAGGTTCGTGGCGCCATGACCAAACGCGTGCCCGGCGCGCCCCGCGAAACATGGATCGTGCTCGATGCGACTCTGGGCCAGAACGCCGTCATGCAGGCAAAGGTTTTCCATGTGGCAACCGCTCTGACGGGCGTGATCGTCTCCAAGTTGGACGGGTCCTCCAAGGCGGGCTTTGTTTTCTCCATCAGCCGGGAAATGGGACTGCCGATCCGCTTTGTCGGGCTGGGCGAGAAAATGGATGCGTTGGCGCCGTTCGATCCCGACCAGTTTGTCAGCGCCCTGATGAACGTAGACGTTCCGACGACAACGACATGACACGGATTGCTCCATCGAAGATGGATGAAATCTGGATGCAACGGGCCCTCGAATTGGCCCGCCGGGGTGAAGGTCTGACCCGACCCAATCCACCGGTCGGCGCCGTTGCGGTCAACAAGGGCAAGATCGTGGGGGAGGGATATCACCGCAAGGCAGGCGGGCCTCACGCGGAAGCGGCAGCCCTTGGCAAGGCGGGGGCAAAGGCGAGGGGATGTACGTTGTACGTCACGCTGGAGCCGTGTTCGACGTGGGGACGCACGCCGCCGTGTACGGATTTGATTCTTTCATCGGGTGTCAGACGGGTGGTGGTCTGCGTCCGCGATCCAAACCCAAGACATTCAGGCCGTGGGCTCGCGCGACTTCGCCGAAAAGGCGTTTCCGTGATCGAGGGGGTCTGCGAAGAGGAAGGCAGGAATTTGATCGCGCCCTTTGCCCGCTGGATCACACGCGGACTGCCCTTGGTGACTCTCAAACTCGGCCTGTCCGTGGACGGTAAGATTGCCGACCGAAAGGGGAATTCAAAATGGATTACCGGCCCGGAAGCACGAAGAAAAGTGCATGACCTTCGCTGCCGCGTGGATGCGGTGCTTGTGGGCGCCGGGACGGTGCGGATGGACAATCCAAGTTTGCTCCCGCGTCCTGCTCGCGGACGAAAGCCGTGGCGAGTTGTACTGGCTCGGCGCGGGAGCATCCCCGCCGATCGAAAAATCCTTTCCGACGGCGCGGCCAATCAAACGATGGTTGTCGTATCGAGTCGATGTCCCGCCGCGCCCATTGCCCGGATAAAGAAGGCCGGCGCAGATGTTCTGGTTGTTCCGGAAGCGCGCGGCAGAGTGTGGATGACATCCGTTTTGCGTCAACTGGGGCGAATGGGAATTCTCCACGTGCTGTGCGAAGGCGGATCGGAGTTGGCGGCGTCCATGATCCGCGCCGACGCCATTGACGAGTATCTTTTTATCGTGGCGCCGCATATTATCGGGGGCGCGCGTTCCGTGGGGGCTGTGGGGGGGGAAGGTTGGCTTCTGGGTGCTCAGCCGCGGGTCAAGTTTGTGTCGTGCGAACCGGCGGGACAGGATTTCATCATCCGGGCCGTACCGGTATAGAGGCTGCAATGTTTACTGGACTGGTTCAGCAAATGGGCAGGTTGTCGCGGATGGAGATGTCGGCCGGGTCGGGCAGGCTGACCCTTGAGGCGTCTTTCGAAGGCCCGTCCCTGGTCCTCGGGGAAAGCATCGCCGTCCAGGGTGTGTGCCTCACGCTGGTCGAGTTCGATGAATCCCTCCTGCAATTCGATGTTCTTCGCGAGACCTTCGAGCGCAGCAGCCTCGGCAGGAAGAAGATTGGCCAACGCCTGAATATCGAGCGCGCGCTTCGGCTCGGCGATCCTCTTGGCGGTCATGTTGTCACAGGACATATCGACGGGGTGGGGCAGGTGAAAAATGTCCGGAGAATCGGAAGAGACCGCGTGCTGGAGATCGCCTGCGGAGAGGAGCTTCTCAAAGACATGGCGCTCAAAGGGTCGGTCGCGTGTGACGGCGTAAGTCTCACGATTGCCGATCTGAAGGACGCCTTTTTTGCCGTACACCTTATTCCTCACACGTGGGGAAGCACGAGTTTCTCGGAGTTGTCCATCGGGGCCGAGGTCAATCTGGAAACGGATGTTCTGGCCAAGTATGTGCGCCGCGCGATGGAAGGGAAGTCCCGGCAAGGAGGGGTGACGTGGGATGCGCTCAAAAGGGCGGGGTTCGTTGTGTAGGCTTGCACGGCCCCTTCCTGGGCATTTCATGGGACCGCTCCCTGCGCCGGTATGTAAATCGCAACAATCTCCTTGTGCCAAATAGAAAAAAGTTGAAAATGAGGCACGATCCACGGAAGCGATCCCGTCAACCTGTCTCGTAACCGTGGCTGCGCGCATGAGAAGAACGACAAAGTCCATCACGCTCCGGCAGATCGCCAAGATGGCTCACACGTCCAAGAGCACGGTCAGCCGGGTTCTGACAAAGCATCCCAGTGTTTCGCCCAAGACGCGCGCACGGGTCAACCAGGTGATTCGGAAGCAGGGATTTCGCCCGAACCTTTTCGCGCAGGGGCTTGCGGGAGGCCGAACCGGTCTTGTCGCCGTGCTGACCAGCGAGATGAACAGCGGGTTCTACGCGGAAGTGATCAAGGGCATCGACCAGGTGGCCAGCCAGCATGAAGGACATCTGCTTTCGTCGTTCGCCCACGGAACCAAGGATTACATCGATCTGTGGAAGAACCTTGCGGCGGGCGGGCGGGTCGACGGGATGATCCTGATCGCTCCGCCTCTGGATATTTTTTCCGAACGCGTCCGGCCCGACGACATTCCCATTGTCCTTTGTTCGAGCCGCCCGCAGGGGGTTGCGCAGGGATGGGAGCGCGTCGATAGCGTCACCGTGGATAATCAAAAGGGCTTCAACGACTTGATGCAACACCTGGCGGATCAGAAGCACAGGCGCTTCACCCACATCGCCGGTCCGCACGATATCTACGACGCCGTGGAGCGGCTTCGCGCCTTCACTCAGTTCATCGCGGATCATCCCGGCCTCGAGGGGGAAGCCATCCAGGTCAACATGACGATGGAGGGAGGGCGAACCGCTGTTCTTGACTATCTGAAAAGGGGCAAGGGGAAAACGGATGCTTTCGTGGCGTGCAATGATTTTGCCGCTCTTGGGATCCTGGAGGCCTTGAAAGAAAGCGGTATCGATGTACCTGGAACCGTCGCCGTGACGGGATGTGACGACGACCCTTCCTCCGCCATTCTCGGGCTGACTTCGCTGTACATGCCGATGATTGACCTGGGCCGCGAGGCGGGGCGCCTTCTGTTTGACCGGTTGGACGGAAGGGATGAACCACCGCCGGCGCGGCACAGCCTTTTGGAACTGACTCTTCGCATTCGCACAACGAGCCTGTCCAAAACAAGGCCGGCCGCGACCCTTTCGTGAGACCGGCGGAAGATGGCCCCGCCGCCCGCAGTTCACCTTGGTTGACTTGCAGCCGCAAGACCACTAGACTGCAACGGTTTTAGCCCTTTTTGTTGAGAACGTTCATATTGGAGAATACGAGTGTCCACTACCATCGAGCGGCTTTTGATCATCCAGGATCGCGACAGGAAGATTGTTCAACTCACGCGCGAAACGGAAGACATCCCCGCGCATACCCGTGAAATCGAGTCGCGACTGAACGCCCAGCGCGAGTCCATGAAGGCGTCTCACGACGAGGTCAAGAAGAACGCGATGGCGATCAAGCAGGTTGAAGTCGAAATCGACACGTGCAAGCAGAGGATCGCGAAGCTCAGGACGCAGCAGTTCCAGATCAAGAGCAACGACGAGTATCGGGCCTTGGAGCGCGAGATCGGCGGAGTCCAGAAGGAGATCCGGGATCTTGAGGATCAGGAACTCGCGTTGATGGAACAGGCTGAAAGCCTGCGCGACATGATCACCGAACGCGAAAAGGACCTGAAACAGGAAGAGGTCCGGGCAAATCAGGACGAGGATGTTCTCAAGAAGCGCCTGTCCAACATCCAGGCGGAAATCCACGATCTACAGGAGGACCGCGCCGCCCTGGCTGCCGACATCGATCCGGCGTGGCTATCCCGGTACGAGAGAATTTTCAAGCGGACCGGTGATTACGCCCTCGTCCGCGTGGAGAAGGCGTCCAGCGGCGATTATGCGGCCTGCGGCGGCTGCCACATGAAACTGCCCCCGCACCTTATGCATGAGGCCAAGAAGGGCCAGGCGATGACACAATGCAGTTTCTGCAGCCGGATATTGTACTGGCAGCCCTGATCGCGTATATTCCCGGCAGTTCTTTGGATATCGATGGACCGAGGGTTCGGTCGCTTCGGGGAGATCCCCTAATGGATTTATCCGGAGAGGAAAGTCCGGACTCCACAGGGCAGGATGTCTCCCGTGTCGTCGGGGGAAGCCCTTTGCCAGATCGAAGGGAATGGAAAGCGCCACAGAAAACAAACCGTCCTGACACCCGCCTCGCGGCGTGATCGGGATAAGGGTGAAAAGGTGGTGTAAGAGACCACCGGGTTTTCCGCAAGGAAGATCGCACGGCAAGCCCCATCCGGAGCAAGATCAAATAGGAAGCGTGAGGTGGCCCGCCTCGTCCTTTGCGTCGGTTCGCCGGCACAAGGGGTTAAGCTTCGGGTTGATCGCAACGAGTCCCTCACAAGGGGATAGATAAATGACCGGCCCCAAAACGGGGAACAGAATCCGGCTTACATCTTCGGTCCATCGATAGTCGGTCATCTGTTCTCGAATGCGGGCCAGATTTTCTTCGCAACATGTCGCGCTTGTTCACGGGAATGACGTTGAAAACGGCGTGCGGAGCGGTCCTCGGGACCGGCGCCGCGGTCTTGTGTGTGTACGCGTTGCTCTTCCTCTCCTTGCCGCGCCCGACCCAGGGGAATCTTTCGCCGGTGGAGAATGTCCAGTGGCCCGTTTCACCTGCGATTGACGAAGGGGCATGGTCCGTCTTTCAGTCGCTTCCTTCCGGCGCAGCGCCGTCCAAAGGCGGCCCCCTCGCCGCGCGATTTCGCCTGGCAGGCACCTTCTTCGCGTTCGGAGATGCCGGCGACATGAGCAACAGTTACTGCAAGGCGATTCTCGATGATATCGAGAAAAAGGGGCAGTGCCTTGTGTCCGAGGGCGACGACCTGGGCGACGCCAGGGTCACGCGTATTTTACGCGACCGGGTCATTCTCCGCGGGCCGGGCGGTGAAGAGGAGTTGTGGCTGAGTTTTGTCGGCAACCGGGCGGGCAGCAATCACCTGTTGTCCGCAGCCTCCGAAGGAGCCGGTTCCGTCGAAACGCCGAGTCTCGAGGTCAATCGTTTTGGGAAGCGGGTGGGGGAGGGGCGTTGGGTGCTCAGCCGCGACGCATTGATGCAGTATTACCGCGAGGTCATGGATGACCCGGAAAGGGTTGCTTCGCTTTATATCTCCATGAAACCCGACTACAGGGAGGGGGTTATCGCGGGGTACATCGTGGATCCGGAAGGCGAAAAGGACTTCTTCAAAGCCACCGGCCTGCAAGACGGCGACATCGTTCGGAAGGTCAATTCCATGAACATGGTCAGCCAGCGGCGGGCGGAGTACTTCATCAGCGAATTTGTGAAGAATCGGATGAGCGCGCTGGTCCTGGATATCGAGCGCGAGGGCTTAAGCAAGAAGCTGATCTACATGATCCGCTAAACAGGCTCATTTCTTCTTTCGCCCGGATGCACGGCGGGCCGGTTCGTCCGCGGGAATGAAGAAATCGACAAGCCGCCGTGTCGTATCCACCCGCGCCAGACACACGGAGACCGGATCGCCCAGCCGCCACGTCTTCCGTCTCCGCCGCCCGACGGCCGAATGGCCTTCCTTCGACAAGACATAGACATCGTCGGGCAGGGCAAAGAAGGGAAGCAGTCCCTGCTGCTGCGTGTCGTTGATTTCCACGATCAGTCCCCGGGGAATCATCGAGACAATGGTCCCCTTGAACGGCCCTCTATCCTGGCGAGCAAGCTTCGCGGCGTAGTACTCGATTCGCTTGATATCCAGGCTCTCCTGCTCGGCCTGATCCGCGTTACGTTCGGTCTCCGAGGTGTGATCGGCAATACGCTGGACATCCTGCGCATCATAGGGAGGTGGCTGTCCTGTTTCGACCGAGCGGAGAATTCTGTGAACGACCAGGTCGGCATAGCGGCGGATGGGCGAGGTGAAGTGCGTGTAACAGGGGAAAGAAAGGCCGAAATGTTCGATCCGCTTTGACGAGTAAACGGCGCGCTTGAGATTGCGAAGGATGGCCAGGTGCACGATATACTCGCGCGGACCGGCGGCCGTCTCTTTCGCGATTCTGTTCACGCTATCCTTGGAATGCAGGGAAAGCCGGAACCCCAGCGCGCGAAGGTCCGACTGCATCTTCATCCACTGGACATCGTCCGGCGGTTCATGAACACGGTACACGGCCGGAACGCGCGCCTTGTGCAACATCCCGGCCACAACGCAGTTCGCGACCAGCATGAATTCTTCGATCAGGTGATACGCCTCCGCCGAACCCCGTTTGTAGATATGAACCGCCTTCCCCCGGTCATCGAGTACGCACTTCAACTCAGGCATCGTCAGGTCAATGGAGCCCGCGGCCATGCGCAGCCCGCGCAACCGCGCGGCGAGCCGGCGCATGTCGGCAAGAACATCCTGCACGGGAGGAGGGATGTCATGATCCGGTTCCCGGTCGAAGAGTTTCTGCACCTGGTCGTAATTCAAGCGGGCAGACGACCGGATGACCGACAGAAAGGTTTCAGACCCGCGCACGTTCCCGTCTTCATCCAGCAACACATTGACCGTGTGTGCAAGGCGGTCCGTCTGGGGCTGGAGGCTGCAAATCTCCGAGGTCAGGCGGCGGGGCAGCATCGGGATCGCGCGGTCAACCAGGTACACGCTGTTGCCCCGTTGCATGGCCTCCTGATCCAAAGACGACCCGCGCTTCACAAAATGGGGCACATCGGCAATGTGCACGCCCAGAAGCCAGAGCCCGTCTTTTGTGCGGCCGAGCGAAACGGCGTCATCGTGGTCTTTGGCGTCCTCCGGATCGATGGTGAACGCGACGAGATCCCGCAGATCCCGCCGCCCCGACAGATCGGACTCGGTCAGGGCAGGGGATATCTGTTCCGCTTCCGCGATGGCCCTGCCGGAGAACGTCTCCTCGATCCTGTAATTCCGCAGAAGGGAAAGCATATCCACGCCTGATGCGTCGCCAGGCCCCAGGTCCTCGGTCACGACGCCTGAAAGAGGCTTGTGAACCTGGTCTCTCGGATCGAGGGCGACAACCACCTTGTGATTCTCTTCAGGCTTGCCGATGTTCCGGCTGAATTCGCGGATTCGGACGTTGTGCGGAATGCGCGGGTTGTCCGGGATGAGGTACCAATAAAAAGCCGTCTTCTTGAGAAGCCCCACAAGCCGGCTGCGGCGTCTTTCGATGACCCGTTCGACTTTTCCCCTCAGCCGTCGAGAATCCGATGCAGGATGATCACGCCTGCCCGCTGTGGTCAGCCTGACAACCACCTTGTCGCCATCCAGAGCTGTCCCAATATCCTCTTCGCCGATGAAGACATTCGCCGTCTTGCCATCCTCGGACGTGACAAACCCGAATCCGTGCCGATGAACACGAAGGAAGCCGATGACCTGGCGCGAGGGGTCAGGCAGCGCCCAGCGGTTCTTTCGAAGACAGGCGACACACCCCCGGCGCTCCAGGTCGTAGAGAGCGCGGCGAAACGCGGCGCGATCCGCCCCCTTGATATTCAGCGCTCTTGCCAGCTCATGCTGCTTGAGAGGCCGATACTTTGGATCGGCCAGAAATTCCTGTATGCGATTTGCCAGGGATGGTGTAAACTTCATTATCATAGTAGTATACATCTCCCTGCTGTAGAGGAGAAGGGAACGTCCAACAATCATCCGCAGGCAACGAGGCAAGCGGGAGCGGGGCAATGAAAATCGTATATGCAGCCAGTGAGATTTTTCCGTACGCCTCAACCGGCGGTCTGTCGGACGTGGGATCAGCCTTGTCCAAGGCCTTCCTCAAGCATGGGGTGGATGTCTGGCGTGTCATGCCTCTCTATCGGCGGGTCGCGGAGGGAGGTCATGCCCTCAAAGACACGGGCATCCGCCTGGACATTCCCGTCGGATTCGAAGTGTACGGGGCCGAAGTCTGGACGGCTTCGGAGCCTGCGCCTCAAACCTACTTCATCCGCCGGGACGAGTTCTTTGATCGCAGCCAGCTCTACAGCCTGCCGGAACGCGACTACGACGACAATTTCGAGCGGTTTGTTTTCTTCCAAAAAGCCGTCGTCGCCCTGATCGACGCCTTGGGACAGCGGCCGGACATTGTCCATTGCAACGACTGGCAGACCGGTCTGGTGCCATTTTTCCTTCGCCACGGGATCAACGGGATGGGGCGCACCCTGACAGAAAAGACGGTCTTCACGATACACAATCTTGCGTACCAGGGAATTTATTCCGGCTCCCTGTACTCCCTGACGAATCTGCCGTTCTTCTGCTTCAACATGGATTCCCTCGAGTTTTTCGGCAACATCAACTGCATCAAGGGCGGGATTACCTCCTCGGACATCGTCACAACGGTCAGCAAGACGTATTCGCAGGAAATACGAACGGAGGAGTTCGGCTGCGGACTACACGGTGTGCTGGCGAGGCTGGGGGACCGCCTGGTCGGAATTCCCCTTGGGGTCGATTACTCCGTTTGGAGTCCGGAGATCGACTCCTTCATCGCTAAAGGCTGTCGTACCGGGAGTCTGTCCGGCAAGAAGGCGCGTCGGAATGAACTGGCGAAAACCATGGGTCTCAAGATATCCGGCGACACGCCTGTGATCGGCATGGTCACGAGGCTGGTCGACCAAAAGGGGTTGGACATCCTTTCTGAAGCCATAAACAGCCTGATGGCCCTGGACGTTGCCGTTGTCATTCTGGGGGCCGGTCAGGACAAATACCAGAACCTGTGCAGGCAATGGGCTGATCAGTGGCCGGACCGATTTGCCGTACGCATCGGATACGACACCCCGCTGGCCCACAAAATCTTTGCGGGCAGCGATCTATTCCTGATGCCGTCCCGATTTGAACCTTGCGGATTGACTCAATTGTACGGATTGCGCTACGGTGCCATTCCGATCGTGCACGCGACGGGCGGCCTCGAAGATACGGTCGAGGATATCCCGCCAGATGGCAGCCGGGGCACAGGGTTCAAGTTCAAGACCTATACGGCAGATGGCTTATTGAGCGCTGTTCATCGCGCGCTTGAACTGCGAAAGAGGCCCGATGTCTGGTCCGCCACGATGCAGCGAGCCATGCAGCAGGACTTCTCCTGGGATCACGTTGCCGACGAATACATGATCCTGTATCGCAAGCTCATGTCCTGACCGGCTCATCCCATCAGCGAGCCGTGTTTCTGATCGCCGGACAGGTATGTCAAGAACCGGCGCAACGTCTCCGATATGCATCCGTCGCAGTAGCGAAATGACGCGGAGTTATTGTCGTGCCGGGTGCTGAAGAAAACGCGTGTTCTGTACCATGTGTTGTGGCCTAAACACACCTGTTATGAGACATAACATATATTATGCGACATTGAATCCTGACCAATAGAATCGGGGGTTCGACAGGATTAGCGACTTTCTTCGCGCTTGGCTTGGGCTTGAAGAACCGGACTTAACTGACGGCTACTGAACGGAGCCCCATCGTCGGGTAAACGGCCAGTAAACCATGAATGCGGGACCCACGAGACTCGTCCTGTCCACCGGGCCGAAATACCGGCCATCCAAACTGAAAGCGGAATTGTCACCCAGAGGAAAATAACTTGCGGGTCCCAGTGTCTTCTTCTCCTGCGCGACGCCCAGGTAAAGGTCGCGGTCGAATTGCTTGTGCGGCAAGGTGTATCCAATGTATCCGGCATCCTTGTCCGTCAGGAGCCTGTGGAATGGGTATGGTTCCTTTACGCGTTCTCCGTTAATCAGCAGGAACGGCGGGTCAATGGACACCTCCTCCCCCGGCAAGGCGGCAAGTCGCTTGATGTAAAAAGAATTTGCCCGAATCCCGGGATACTTGATCGCGTCCGTACTGAATACGAATATCTGCCCCCTTTTGGGGCGCGAGAAATTATACCGGATTTTGTCAACGAATATGTGATCGCCGATTTTTAACCGGCCGGATGCCATGATCTGATTCTTCGCCAGGAAATCGCCCGGCGAAAAATACAGCGTCAGCCCACGCCTGATTTTATGAGGAACGCCGTTGACGCGGAATACCCTCGATTCCTCGTCAACGCTGTACCGCGTGTCCACCCGGCCGTCGACGGATGCTTTGACCTCGATGTATCTCTCTCCAAACAGAGCCAACCGGATCATGTTCAAGGGGAACCTGTCCATGAAGGTTTTTGATCTCTGCGGCTGAACCGTAATCCCGTAAAGGGTCGGTTGCATCGACCCCGTGGGAATCTTGAAGGGCTGAATAAAGTACGTTTTGCACCCGATCGCCACGGCGAGCGCAACGGCCAATACCTCCACATTCTCCCGAATACGCGGATACCTCCGAGCCGGGTTGACCTTCAGGATCGCTGCGGTGATCTCTTCGCCGCCTGCTTCGATCCGGCTCGCATCCCGCGCGACCCAAGCGCTCTTCAAATTAGACTCGGCGGCTTCCAGTTGCCGCAGACTCTGGGGATCGGCGATGTCCTCTCTCATATTCCTGGCGTGCTTGGCCTCTCGAAGGAGATGCCGAACCAGTTTGGCGTAACGTCTGCGCTCGAAAAAATTCATAAGTTCCCGTTAATCCGTCGCCTTGAGGACCGAAATAAACGCTTCCTGGGGAATGCTGACCTGCCCAATCTGCTTCAGTTTTCTCTTCCCTTCTTTTTGTTTCTCGAGAAGTTTGCGTTTTCGCGACACGTCGCCGCCATAACACTTGGCTGTGACGTCCTTGCGGAACGATCGGACCGTCTCGCGCGCAATGATCTTCCCGCCGATCGCCGCCTGGATCGCAATGGGAAACTGGTGAGGCGGGATCAGTTCCCTCAACGCCTTGCACATCTGCCTGCCGCGTCCCTCGGCCTTCGATCGGTGGATGATGCAGGAGAACGCTTCAACCGGCTCGCCGTGAACCAGGATATCCATCTTGACCAGTTCGGATGTCCGATACCCGGACAACTCGTAGTCCATGGACGCGTACCCCCGGCTGAGGCTCTTCAGCCGATCGTGAAAATCGAACAGGATCTCGTTGAGCGGCAACCGGCACGTCAGCATGACGCGGCGGGTGTCGAGCGATTCGGTCTTCTCCACCTCTCCGCGCCGGTCCATGACCAACTGAAGCATGTCGCCGATGTGCTCATTGTGGCAGATCACGTAAGCCAGAATCATCGGCTCTTCGATATGATCGATCCGTGTCGGGTCCGGCAGATGCACCGGGTTGTCAACCTCCAGTTGCTCGCCCGATTTCATAAACACCCGATAGATGACGCTCGGATACGTGCTGATGATATTCAAATCGTATTCGCGCCGGAGGCGCTCCTGGACGATTTCCATGTGGAGCAGGCCGAGAAAACCGCAACGGTATCCGAATCCAAGAGCGGCGGAGGTCTCGGGTTGATAGAGAAAAGAACTGTCGTTCAGGGCCAACTTGTCCATGCTGCTCTTGAGGCGGTCGTAGTCGTCGGCATTCACGGGATACACCCCGGTGAAGACCATCGGCCTGAATTCCTTGAATCCGGGCAGGGCCTTTTCGGCGGGACGGTCCGTCTTCGTCACCGTGTCGCCGATCCGAATTTCGGAGGCTTGTTTGATGTTGGCAACGATGTATCCCACTTCCCCTGCCCTGAGCGCTTTCACGCGCGACGGGTTCGGGATGAAAATCCCCACTTCCTTGACCTCGTAGTCGGTCTGGGTCCCCATCATCCGAATCCGATCCCCCGTGGCGATTTCGCCGTCGAAAACGCGGACGTAAACAACCACACCCCGGTAGGCGTCATATTCCGAATCGAACACGAGCGCGCGGGTGGCGCCCTCCAGGGTGGATACGGGAGGCTGCACTTCCTTCACCAGCGCTTCAAGGACATCGGCGACGCCCTGTCCGGTCTTCGCGCTGACGTGCAGGCCGTCATGCATGGGAATGGCCAGAACATCCTCGATTTGCTTCGTGACCTCCTCGATGTTGGCATTTTGCATGTCGATCTTGTTCAGGACGGGGATGATCTTGATCCCCTGTCCCGCGGCCAGGTACGTGTGCGCAACGGTCTGCGCTTCGACGCCCTGTGTTGCATCGACCACCAGGAGAGCGCCTTCGCACGCGTTCAGACTGCGCGATACCTCGTACGAGAAGTCGACGTGCCCCGGCGTGTCAATCAGGTTGAACTGATAGATCTTCCCGTCTTTGGCCTTGTAGGCCATGGTGACCGGATGAGCCTTGATCGTGATGCCGCGCTCCCTCTCCAAATCCATATCGTCCAGGACCTGGTCGCGGAAATGCCGCTTGTCGATGCGATGTGTCAGCTCAAGCATCCGGTCCGCCAGCGTCGACTTGCCGTGGTCGATGTGGGCAATGATGCAGAAGTTCCGGATATGGGACAAATCGCTCATGGAATGCGTTCTTTAAGACACCTTTGAACACCAGGCTTCCGTCGCGCGGCGACGCAGGTTCTCGATCTCCCCGGCCATGTCCCCCGCGCCGTACAGGAACGTCCCCGCGATGAAAAGATTGATGCCGTGGGCCGCGGCCTGACCGGCGGTATCGCGGTTGATCCCTCCGTCGATGGACAGGTCCAGCGTCGGGGCGCGCCGTCTGATCTCCGCAATTTTCGGCAGCACGCCGGGGATGAATTTCTGTCCCCCGAATCCGGGATGGACCGTCATGAACAGAATCTCGTCCACCGCATTCAGGAAGGGAAACGCGGCTTCGGCCGGTGTTTCAGGGTTCAAGGTGATCCCGGCCCGCACTCCCTTTTCCCGGATTGTCCTCAAGGTCCGGAGAACATCGCTCTCCGCCTCCACATGGATCAGCAACGTGCGGGTCCCGGCTTCGACAAACGGAACCACAAACAAGTCGGGGCGCGTGACCATGAGATGGGTGCTCAAGGGAAGCTTGACCACGCGCCGCGCCATGCGCGCGACCTCGGGCCCCATGCTGAGATTCGGCACGAAATGGCCATCCATGATGTCCAGGTGCAGGCCATCGGCGCCGGAGTTCTCCGCACGCAGACAGGCCTCCTCCAGCCGTCCGATATCCGCGGCAAGGAGCGAGGGCAGAATCTGAATCTCTGGGTTCACGGTTAGCATCGGAATAAGCGCTGAAGCTTGCCCAAACTTGCCGACCTCGTCAAGATTCAGACCCTTCGAATCGGGCGATACAGCACCCTCCACAGGAAAAGGCCTTGCGGCGCTGCGGTCGGCACACGCGCGGTACGGACCTTGGAGCGGAGAATCTCAGCGGCCGCCTCGGGCTTCAACTCCCCGGCGCCCACGCGGATCAGGAACCCCGCAAGACTCCGGACCATCTTGTAGAGGAATCCATCCCCCCGTGCCGCAATCGTGATATCGCAACCCTGCCGGGACACTCGCAACGACCGTACGTGCCGGACGGTCCCGTCGCGTTCGTAATGCGGGTTTGCGGAAAAGGCGGCAAAGTCATGCCGGCCAACCAACCGTTTGGCCGCCAAGTTCATGGCCTTCACGTTCAACGGCGCCCGGATGTGCGCGCGGTAGTGGCGTACAAAGGGAGGCAGAATCTCGTCATTCCAGACAAAGTAGCGGTACTCCTTTCCCTGGGCATCGAATCGCGCGTGAAAGTCCGGCCCGGCTTTGCGAATCGACAGCACGCGGATGTCCTTCTCAAGAATCGCGTTAAAGCCGATCAACAGTTTCTTCAGGACCACGGGTTTTCCCAGGTCAAAGTGCGTCACCTGCTCGCGCGCATGGACGCCCGCGTCCGTCCGCCCGCTACAGTGAATCCGCTCCTTCTCCCCGGTCAGTTCGTGGAGCACCCGCTCCAGTTCGCCCTGGACTGTCTTGCGGGACGGCTGAATCTGCCAGCCCGAGTACCCGGCGCCGTCGTATGCCACCCGCATCCTGTAGCGCTGCCGGGTCACGGCGCGAAACCGTCCCTTTCGCGCGCATACACCTGCGCATCGAGAAAGTTCTGGAGCATGATTTGCGCGGCGAGTTTATCCACGACATCCTTCCGCCGGCGGCGCGAGGCGCCCGCCTCGATCAATACCGCGGTTGCCGCCTTTGTGCTCAACCGCTCATCCCATGTGCACACCGGGATTGCCGCCTGAACGCCTATCTTCTCGACAAACGCAAGGACCTTCAGGGCCGCCGGCCCTTTGGACCCATCCATATTGAGGGGCAATCCGACGACAAGCCGCTCGGCCTTGGTTTCGGAGCAGACCTTCAGAGTTTCTTTCAGCGCGTCCTCCGGACGGCGGCACTCCACAACGCGAAGCGGCAGGGCAATCATCTCGTCGGCATCGCTCAACGCGAACCCGAGGCGCTTCTCGCCGTAATCGAGGCCGAGGATGCGCGACATGCTACAGCACCTCGGTGTACCGGCCGCTGGCCCTCAATTTCTCGACCAGTTTCTTGACCTCCTGCGCGCGATCCTTCGGGCAGATGAGCGTAACGCCCATGGCCTGAACCACAATCAGATCACGCACGCCGACGAGCGCGGTCAACCGGTCCTTGGAGAGCACGATGTTGTCGCGCGCGTGAACGCTTTCGCAATGGCCCACCAGCACGTTCCCCTCGGCATTCCGCGGGATATGGTCCTCGATCGCCGTCCAGGAACCCACGTCGTCCCAACGGAACTCGCCGCGGGCCATGACGATGTTGTCGGCTTTTTCCATCAGGGCGAAGTCTATCGAAATCTTCTCCAGCGGCTTGTAGTTGTTCCGCAACGCCCGGTCAAAACCCGCCTTTCCCGCCGACCGGGCCAGTGTCTGCACCAGATCCCACAAGACCGGCCGATACTTTTTGAACGCGTGCTCAAGGGTTGAAACGGACCACACGAACATGCCGGAGTTCCAGTAATAGTTCCCGGAATCGAAGTACCTCTTCGCCTTGGCCAGGTTCGGTTTCTCGACGAACCGGCGCGCGCGGCAGAAGCGAATTCCTCCCACGGTTCGGCTTCCCGGTTCCACCTCGATATACCCATAGCCCGTGTTGGGGTCGCGCGGTTTGATGCCGATGGTAATCAGCACGTGCTCACGCCGGGCCCGCGTCAGGCATGCCTTCAGGGTTTTCCTGAACAGCGCGATGTTGCCCATGATGTGATCGGCGGTGAGGACGCAGAACACGCCGTCGGGATCGCGATGCTTGACGATCGCCGCGGCCGCGGCGATCGCGGCCGCCGTGTCGCGGCCGAAGGGCTCACCGATGATGTTCCGCGCCGGCAAGGCCGGCGCGGCTTTTCGCGTCATGGACACGAGTTCCTTGTTCGTGATGACAAAGATGCGGCTGGCCGGGATCAGCCCTTTGAGCCGATCAATGGCCTGGGCCAGCAGCGGCTTCCCCCCGATGAGCGACAGGAACTGCTTCGGCATCCGCGATGTGCTCAGCGGCCAGAAACGCTCCCCCTTCCCCCCCGCCAGGATCACGGCAAAGAAATGCTTGTTCATCACACCCTCCTCACGGCTTGCACCAACGTTTTCACCCACGCTGCGGCGGCTGTACGTCCGCGGCTGGTATTCGGTTCTGAAGCGAAACGATCCACGATCGCGCTTCCCACGACAATGGCGTCGGCCTCTCTCGCGGCGGTCTTCGCCTGGGTCGGTGTGGAAATTCCAAACCCGAGCGCCACGGGAAGTTGAGTCATCCGTTTGGTCGTTTTGATCAACGACATGGCCGCAGGCGACAGTTCCTTCTGCATGCCCGTCACGCCCTCGCGAGACACGCAGTAGACAAAGCCCGTGCAGGCTTGAACGATCCTGCGGATTCGCGCCTCCGGGCTCGTCGGGGCCACGAGGCAGATATTGTTGAGCCGGTGCTGTTCAAGCGTTGACGCATGCCGGCCGGCCTCCTCGACGGGCAGGTCCAGGATCAGCAGGCCGTCCGTCCCCGAACGGGCAATCCGGCGCACCGTGTTTTCAAAGCCTCGCGCGATGAGAAGGTTCAGGTAGCTGTAAAACAGGATGGGAATGTCGCTCCTTTTCCGGATCTCTGCCACGCAATCCAGTACGCCGTTGAGCGTGGTCCCACTGGCGAGAGCGCGCGCGGCGGATTGCTGGTTGACACGCCCGTCCGCAAGCGGGTCCGAAAACGGAATGCCCAGTTCCACGATGTCCACCCCGGCATCTTCCAGTTTCAGCACGATCTCAGCCGTGGCCTTCAAGCTCGGATCGCCTGCGGTAATATACGCGATAAAGCCCTTCCGGCTTCTTTCCTTCAGCCATTCAAAACGACGCTCGATTCGAGTCTTCATATTCTCCGATTCAGTTCAAAAATCCTTCCCAGCCCGCGCAGCGTGAGGTCCGGATCAAACGACATCGGGATTCCGGAACCCCGCAGCACCCATTCGGCATCCCCTCCGGTCGCGCAGAGTGTGATCCCCTTCTCCCCGATTCGCGCCGTCAGTTCCTTCAGAATCTCCCGCACCAGGCCGCGGTAGCCCCACACCGCGCCCAGCCTCATGGCCTCCGCGGTGCTCTTGCCCACGGAGTTCCGCACCGGGCCAAGCGTGCTATGCGGCAGAAGCGCCGTTTTCTCCGAAAGATAACTGAACATCAGGGCAGGACCGGGCGCGATGACACCGCCCACGTAGCCTTTCTTCCGGCGGACAATGTCGAACGTCACCGCGGTACCGAAATCGGCGACGATGACCGGGGCGCCGTACCGGTGAGCCGCCTCGCAGGCGTTCGCCAGCCGGTCTGCGCCGATCGTTTCCGGTTTCGGGTACGTGATCGGCACGCCGAGTTTGCAGTGATGATTCACGTAGACCCGCGGAATATTCGGCCACAATTTACGCGCGGAGTTTGCCCACAGCTTCTTTACAGTGGGGACAACGCAAGAGAGCACGACACCGTCGGGAGTGGTCCGGCCGGCCACGCCGGCCATTTTCGCTTGAACCCGGGCAGGGAGACGAATGGACGTGGCGATCCTGTCGCGCTTCAGTATCCGGCCGCCGGAGAAAATGCCAACCGACGTGCTCGTATTGCCCACGTCGATCACAACGATCTTTTCTCTGGAAGCCTTAGCTTTCATTCGATGCCGGGAATGCCTTCCTTCCCTCCCCAATGGACCCACTCCTTCATCACGCGTTCCGTCTGGCGCTGTTTCAGAAGCGGATACCAAACCTCCAGTTCCTCCAGAACCGCACGAGTGACATGCTCACAGCTTACCAGAACGCCCTCCATATGACAGGAAGTGGCTGTTTCTTTCAAGGCATCAGTCCAGTCTTCAGCCTTCTGTCCCACGTTGATGCCGATGCCGACCACGGCGAATTCGATCCGCCCCTCTCCGATCCGGGGTTCAATGAGAACGCCCGCGATCTTTTTTCGGCGCGCGAGCACATCGTTGGGCCATTTGAGAGTCAGTTCGCTCAGCCCCAGATGTTCCAGCGCCCGAACGACCCCCACCCCGCCGAGAATCGCCAGAAGCCCGGCGTCGGCGGCGGGAATTCCCGGCCGTAGAAGAACGGACAGATACACACCCTGCCCAGGAACCGAACTCCAAACCCTGCCCCGGCGACCCCGTCCCTGTGTCTGCCTCCGGGCGACCACCGCAGTCCCCTCCCCCGCGCCCTGCACGGCCAGATCCTTGAGAACATCGTTGGTGGACGTGACCTCGTCGTATGAGAGAAGAGGATGCCCGATGCGCGTAGTGTTCATCCGATCAGCCGCAGAATTCCAGGGACAGGTCCGCCACCGGCGCCGAGTGCGTAATGGCCCCCACGGACACCGCGTCGACCCCCGTTTGGGCAATCCGCCGGATCGTCTCCAGAGAGACGCCGCCGGATACTTCAATCCGGCTCTTCCCATTCACAAGCCGGACACAGCGGCGGATTCTATCGAGCGGCATGTTATCGAGCAGAATCCAGTCAGGCGCCGCCTTCAGGACGGACTTCAGATCGGCCTCGCTTTCGACTTCGACCTCGATCCGCAGGCCGGGATATCGGCGGCGCGCCGCCGTAACGGCTTCGGCCAGCGAGCCCTTCTTCTTCCGTTTCCAGAACGTCCGGTGATTGTCCTTGATGAGGACGCGGTCATGGAGCCCGAATCGGTGGTTAGCGCCGCCGCCGCAAAGCACGGCGTATTTCTCAAGCGTACGCAACAAGGGCGTGGTCTTCCGGGTATCGAGCACCTGCACGCCGTACGGTTTTGCCTTGAGGACGAACCGGCGCGTCAGCGTCGCGATGCCCGTCATGCGCTGAAGGAAGTTCAGGGCAACACGCTCCGCAGCCAGAATGCTGCGCGCATTTCCGCTCACAACGAGAATGGAATCCCCCGAGGATACGGACTGCCCGTCCTTTGCCAGGATACGGACATCCAGTTTCGGGTTGCAGACCTTGAATACGAGCCTCGCGACGGCGGCGCCGGCGACAACGTACTTGCCTCTCGAAACGATCACGGCGCGCGCCGTGTCGGCCGGACCCAGCATGACCGTCGAAGTCACGTCTCCCAGGCCCATGTCCTCCCGGAGAGCGCGTTTGACCAAATCTTTCACGCCGGGTCGTTTTGAAATATCGCTGCCTTTCACTTCTTATTTCTCCGTGGGCTTCCGCCCGGTTTCCGCTTTCCTAATACCGGATAGAGCGTCCCGGCGCGAGGTTTTTGCGGCGCTTCTCCTGGAGAATTCTGTGCCGCCTTCAGTTCGTAGATTTGATCGCGCAGGATGGCCGCCCGTTCGAACTCGAGCGCATCGGCCGCCTCAACCATCTCGCGTTCGAGATCGGAAAGGACACGCTGGACATCATATTCGACGCCCGCCTCGCGCACGGCCTTCATTTCGATCTCCTCCGCCTTGTGCTGTTCGGCCAGGCTTTCCTGGATGCTCTTCTCGATGCTTCTCGGCGTGATGCCGTGCTCCTTGTTATAGGCCATCTGCTTCTCGCGACGCGCTTCCGTGACGGCGATCATCCTCTTCATGGAATCCGTGAGCCGCTCCGCGTACATGATCACCTTGCCGCGGATATGCCGGGCCGCGCGCCCCGCCGTCTGGATCAAAGACGTCTCCGATCGCAGGAACCCCTCCTTGTCCGCGTCGAGAACGGCCACAAGCGAGACCTCCGGCAGATCCAGCCCCTCGCGCAGCAGGTTGATGCCGATCAGGCAGTCGAAGTCCGCTTTCCGCAGGCCACGCAGGATTTCCACGCGCTCGATCGCATCGATCTCCGAGTGAAGGTACTTCACGCGCAAGCCGATGTGATGAAGGTACTCCGACAAATCCTCCGCGGTCTTCTTCGTCAGCGTCGTGACGAGCGTTCGTTCCTTGCGTTCAGCCCGCTGCCGGACCTCCTCGATCAGGTCGTCGATCTGGCCCGCCAGCGGCCGGACCTCGACCGGCGGGTCGAGAATACCGGTCGGCCGGATGACCTGGGGAATCGGCTTGCCCGACACATCCCTTTCGAACGGACCCGGCGTCGCCGACGTGAAGATCATTTGCCCCGTCGCCTTCATAAACTCGTCGTAATTCATAGGCCGGTTATCGAGCGCGGAGGGCAGACGGAACCCGTAGTTGACGAGCATCTCCTTGCGCGAGCGGTCGCCGTTGTACATGCCTCGGACCTGCGAGACCGTCACGTGAGACTCGTCAATGATCGTGAGGAACCGGTCCGGGAAATAGTCGAGAAGCGTCGCCGGCCGTTCCCCCGGCGCGCGTCCGGACAGGTGCCTCGAGTAGTTCTCGATCCCGCTGCAATAGCCCATTTCCCGGAGCATCTCGATATCGTACTCGGTGCGCATTCGGATTCGTTGGGCTTCCAGCAGTTTATTGTTCTGCTCGAACCATTTCACGCGTTCCTCGAGCTCTGCCTGGATAGCCCCCAGCGCTCTTTCGATCTTGTCCGCCGCCATGACGAAATGCCTGGCCGGGGAAACGATCACCGACTCCATATCCAACAGCGCGTTTCCGGTCAGCGGATCGATGCGCCGGATAGCATCCACCTCATCGCCGAAGAAATCAACGCGGACGCCGTACTTGGCATACGAGGGAAAAATATCCAGCGTGTCGCCGCGCACGCGGAACGTTCCCGGGTCGGAGGCGTAGTCGTTCCTCGAGTATTGGATATCCACAAGCTTCTTCAAAACGCTGTCGCGCTCGACCGCGTCCCCCTTGCGCAGGTTCACCAGCATTTCGCGGTAGTCCTCCGGAGAGCCCAACCCGTAGATACAAGACACGGACGCCACGACAATCACGTCCTCGCGGTTCATCAGCGCGTCGGTAGCGGAGAGGCGGAGGCGCTCGATCTCCTCGTTGATGGACGAATCCTTCTCGATGTAGGTGTCCGTCTGCGGGATGTAGGCCTCGGGCTGGTAATAGTCGTAATAGCTGATGAAATACTCGACGGCATTCTTCGGAAAGAATCCCTTCAACTCGGCGTACAATTGAGCCGCCAGCGTCTTGTTGTGCGAAATCACAAGCGTCGGGCGCCCGTGGCGGGCAATCACATTCGCCACCGTGAACGTCTTACCGGACCCGGTCACCCCTTCCAGGGTTTGGAAACGCCTCCCCTCTTCCAGCCCTTTACTCAGCGCCTCAATAGCCTCCGGCTGATCGCCGGTCGGCTCGTAAGGAGAGACAAGCTGAAACCTGGAGTTCATAAACCATCAAACATAAACCATTTCATCTTGAATCCAAGCCGAGACCTCTGGTAGGAAAATACACCTCAACGGTGTACCTGTAGCTCAATTGGACAGAGCATCTGACTACGGATCAGAAGGTTGCAGGTTCAACTCCTGCCAGGTACGCCATTTTGATCGTTCCGATCTTTCCGCAAGGGCCTTCAGCGGACCGCCGGCCTGATTCACAAACAACCTCAACGGCTCCGGCGGAAAAACAGCAGGGATAAGCCGGAGAGCAAAAGCATTATCGTTGACGGTTCGGGAATGATGTAGGCAACCCGGAAACCAAAACCATCGCCCTCCATTTCCGGATCAGCCGGATCTTGACTCGTTACACTCAACGCGCTCGCATGGTTAAACAGCCCCCCCCTGATGATCCGATAGTTCGGCGCTCCGAATGTGTCGGTCCACTCCGCCACGTTCCCCCCCATATCGGCAACTCCGTAAGGACTGCGTCCGGTCGTCTCCCCAATTTCGGTGTAGTATACCCAGTTACCATTGTGCT
>JBPOJF010000004.1:0-114828 GCA_052033915.1 Lentisphaerota bacterium
GTAGTTCTTCGACGGTTTCAACCCGCTCGGACATGAGCGTTTGATAACGTTCGATGTCCAGAACCGGCTTGTCCTGTTGCTGGGAGAACGCGCCCACCACCGCCAGACAACCCACGACCAACAACAATCCGACGAAACTTCTTTTCTGATAACTCATGGTAGCCCTCCTTTTTTTTCGCTGACATTCTGGTCTGAGTCAGCGCCATCTGTGCCACTTCTTGATGGAAGAAAGGCGCGACCCAAGCTCACGCCCACTGGAGGCACTGGTATGCCTAACGCGAGTATGAAACAGGAGCCGCGCCCGATTGGGCGCGCTCCCGCCTCGTCACTCGCGTTTACGAACAGAAAATTACCAGTTTTCCAGTGGAATAACGTTGCGGTAAAACACAAAAACTTACCTCTCAAAGATCGTTGGTATCCGTAGCAACGGGTACCAAGCGCGAAGTTGGCACAACCGGTCCCTGCGTGGCAAGGAAAAGCATACGCTTTCCGCTCGAAGCCGTCCGGCGCGCCTGAAAGAGGGGGTTTTGTAACAGTCGCTCCAATTTGCGTCCTTATAGAAAGAAATGAGAGGGTGGGTTTTCGGATAAGTTTTGACTTTTTTCTTTTTTCCCAACCCTTGGATTTTTTCAGGGCCGATCTACCAAGGTTTGGAAAAACGCGGCGGTCCTGCCTACAATGCGCGCTGTCCCCATGAACCGAAACGAACTGCCCATCTTCGAAATCGAGCAGACGCTGGTCGGCGCGGTCCGCCACGGCGGGCGCGTGATCGTCCAGGCGCCGACGGGTTCCGGCAAGTCCACCCAAATTCCGCAGATGCTGCTCGACCACGGCTTGCTCGGAAACGGACAGGTCGTGATCCTCCAGCCGCGGCGGCTGGCAACGCGGATGCTGGCTTCGCGCGTGGCGCGCGAGCGGAACGGCCGGCTCGGCGGCGAGGTCGGCTACCAGATCCGGTTCGAGGATCATTCCGGGCCGCGCACGCGGATCAAGTACGAGACGGAAGGCATCCTCCTGCGCCAGATGCTGACGAATCCGAAACTCGACGGCGTGACGGCGATCATCTTCGACGAGTTTCACGAGCGGCACCTGTACGGCGACATCACGCTGGCGCGCGCGCTGCAAATCCAGGAGTCGGCGCGGCCGGACCTGAAACTGCTGGTGATGTCGGCGACCCTTGACGCGGGACCCTTGGAGAAATATCTCAACCCGTGCGTCGCGCTGGAGTCGGCGGGTCGCACGTACCCGGTGAGTACGGAGTATCTCCCGTCGGCCGCGGGCCGGGATGATGAGCCGGTGTGGGAGACGGCCGCCCTCGCGTTCGAGCGCGCGGTGGCCGGCGGCGCCGAAGGCGATTTCCTGATTTTCATGCCGGGGGCGTACGAGATCAGCCGCACGGTGCAGGCGATCAAAAACTCGCCGATCGGCCGCGGGTTCATCGTCCTGCCGCTCCACGGCGAACTGGCGGCGGACGACCAGGACGCGGCGGTGGCGCAGTACGACAAGCGCAAGGTCGTGGTCTCGACGAACGTGGCGGAAAGTTCGCTGACGATCGACGGCGTGCGCGTGGTGATCGACAGCGGGCTGGCGCGGATCGCGAGGTTCGATCCGTACCGCGGCATCAATACGCTGTTGATCGAGCGGATCAGCCGCGCCTCCGCCGATCAGCGTGCGGGCCGCGCCGGGCGCACGGCGCCGGGGCGGTGTATCCGGCTCTGGACGGAGCGCGAGCACGCCGAGCGCCCGCCGCAGGAAACGCCGGAAGTCAAGCGGCTCGATCTCGCCGAGGTCGTGCTGACGCTCAAGGCGAGCGGGGTCGAGGACGTCAAGATGTTCCGCTGGCTGGAGCCGCCGGCCCCGCGCTCGCTCGAGCGCGCGGAGCTTCTGCTTCACGATCTCGGCGCGCTGAACCGAGCGGGCGCAATCACGGAGCTGGGCCGCTCGATGCTTTCGTTCCCCGTTCATCCGCGCTACTCGCGGATGCTGATCGCGGCGAACGACTACGGCTGCGTGCGTTCCGTGGCGCTGATCGCGGCGCTGACGCAGGGCCGCAACCTGCTGCAGCGGAAGCAGGGCGGCGATGTGAAGGAGGATCGGGAGAACCTGCTGGGCGACGAGGCCGAGTCGGACTTTTTCATCCTCATGCGCGCGTGGCGCTATGCGCGCCGGCAGCGCTACGATCTCAACAAGTGCCGCCGGCTCGGCATCCACGCGCTGTCCGCGCGGCAGGTCGAGCCGCTGTTCAACTCCTTCCTGGATATCGCAAAGAAGGAGGGGTTGGCGGTCGAGGATCGCGCGCCGAACAACGAGGCGGTGCAGAAGTGCGTGCTGACGGGTTTCAGCGACCAGTTGGCGCAGCGGGTGGACCGGGGAACCCTGCGCTGCCAGCTCGTGCGCGGCCGCAAAGGCACGCTGGCGCGCGAGAGCGTCGTGCAGAACAGCCCGCTGTTCGTCGCGGCGGATGTGCGCGAAATCGAAGGCCGCGACCGCGAGTTGAACGTCCTGCTGGGCCTCGCGACGGCGGTGAAGCCGGAGTGGCTGAAGGAGTTGTTCCCGGAGGATTTCAGCGAGCAGGTGCACGTCCGCTACGATCCGGAATCGAAGCGCGTCGGCGCGGCGAAGGAGGTGCTTTTCCGCGATCTCGTGCTGGAGATGAAGCGCATGGATGCGCCGCCCGCCGAGGAAGCCGCCGGGCTGCTCGCGGAGGAAGTGATCAAGGGGACCCTGACGCTGAAGCAGTGGGACCATGCGGTGGAGCAGTGGATCCTGCGCGTCAACTGCCTGGCGCGGTGGTGTCCGGACCTTCGGCTTCCGACGATCACGGATGACGGGCGGCAGGCGATGATCCAGCAGGTATGCCTCGGCGCGGTCTCTTATAAGGAGATCAAGGAAAAGCCGGTCTGGCCGGCGGTGAAATCGTGGCTGAGCGGGGCCCAGCGCGCGCTGCTCGAGAAGTATGCGCCGGAGCGGCTGGATCTGCCGAACGGGCGGAAGGCGAAACTGACGTACGCGGCGGACGCGGAGCCGTTCATCTCGATGCGCATCCAGGATTTGTACGATGTCAAGCAGACCCCGAAGATCGCGATGGGCCGCATGCCGGTCGTCGTACATATTCTCGGTCCCAACCATCGGCCCGTGCAGGTCACCCAGGACCTCGCCGGTTTCTGGCGCGAACACTATCCGCGCGTCAAACAGGAGTTGCAGAGGAAGTACCCGAAGCACGAGTGGCGATAGTTCCCGGGGCGACGGCGGCGTTGAACGCCGTGGAGCGGTCTGGAGGCGAACGGCTCTACCCCTACTCGCCGCTTGTCACCAGCAGGACCTCCTCGATGCTGGTGACGCCTTCCTGGGCGCGCAGCAGCCCGACTTCGCGCAGGGTCAGCATGCCGTTCTTCACGGCGCAGTCGCGCAGAACGCTCGTGCTGGGTCCTCTCAGGACCAGCTCGCGCATCTCGTCGTTGACGAGGAGAATCTCCATCATCGCGCCGCGGCCCTTGTAGCCGGTCTGGTTGCATTTCGGACAGCCGACGGCCTGGTGCAATTCCGCGCCCTCGAAGAGCGTCGGGTCAATGTGGTGCAGGCGCAGGATTTCGGTGGGGATTTCCGTCGGCTTCCGGCAGGCTTTGCACAGCTTTCGATACAACCGCTGGGCCTGCGCGCACAGGAGCGAGGCCGCGAGCATGAACCCGTCGATTCCCATGTAGAGCATGCGGGCGATGGCGCCGGCGGCGTCGTTCGTGTGCAGGGTGCTGAAGACGAGGTGGCCCGTCACGGCGGCCTGCACCGCGATCGAGGCGGTTTCATCGTCCCGGATTTCGCCGACCATGATGATGTCCGGGGACTGGCGGAGGATGGAGCGCAGGCCGCGCGCGAAGGTCAGCCCGACCTCCGCGTGGGTCTGCACCTGGTTGATGCCCCCCAACTGGTATTCGACGGGGTCTTCGATGGTGACCACGTTCACGTCGCTCGTATTCAATTCCTGGAGCGCGGAGTAGAGCGTGGTGGTCTTGCCGCTGCCGGTCGGTCCGGTCACCAGCACCATCCCGTGCGGCTGGGAGATGGCGTACTTGAGGTTCTCGTACGCGCGTTGATCCAGCCCCAGCGCGGAGAGGCTGGGCGTCAGCGAGGTCTTGTCGAGAATACGCATGACGATCTTCTCGCCGTGGACGGTGGGCAGGATGCTCACGCGCACGTCGCACTCCTTCTTCTGCGCGCGCATCTTGAAGCGGCCGTCCTGCGGAATGCGGTGCTCCGCGATGTTCATGTGGGAGAGGATCTTGAGGCGCGATACGATGGCGTTGTACATGGATTTCGGCGGGCTGGGGAAGTTGTAGAGAATGCCGTCGATGCGGTAGCGGAGCATCACGTTCTTCTCCATGGGCTCGAGATGAATGTCGCTCGCCTTCCGGCGCAACGCTTCCATCATGACCGTGTTTACGACGCGGATGACCGGCGCGCCCACGGCTTGCTCTTCCAGGTCCGTCGCCTGCGTCTCGATCTCCTGGTCCTTGGAGACTTCCACTTCGTTGTCGATGGCCTCCTCGAGCGCCTGTTCCAGCGATTCCTTCTTTCCCGCGAATCGTTCGAGCAGTTCGTTGATGTCGCGCTCCGGCGCGACGAGCGGAACGATGTTGTGCCGGGTCACGGCGCGAAGATCGTCCAGGGCCAGGATGTTGAACGGGTCGCCGAGGGCGACCGTCAGCGTGCGGCCCACGCGGGACACGGGAACCGCCAGGTTCCGCTTCATCCCGTCCGGGGTCACCAGTTCTATGAGCTTCTCGTCGGGGGTGAAGTGCGCGAGGGAGATGGGCGGCATCCGGACGTACTCGGAAAGCGCCAGCGCCAGGTCGCCGGGTGAGACCAGGTTTCGCTCGACCAGCAGTTTCTCAAGAGGCTTCCCCAGCGTCTTGGACTCCTCCCGGAGGATGTTGAGGAAGTCGCTCTTGACGTTGACGCGTCTGAGCAGGATCGCGAGGACTCGTTCTGATGCAGCGCTTTCCATCGGGCCGTTCCGTCAAAGACTGCCGTTATCGTACACCAATCTCCGGCGGCGGATAATTCAAAAGCCGGCTTTTGCGCGGCGGCGTCCGCCCCGGCGCTACTCCTCCACCGTCACGGGCATTCCGATCCGGATCATCCGGATCAGTTTCTCGGCGTTCCAGTTGGCGAGCCGGAAGCAGCCGTGCGAGCCGGTCCGGCCGATCTCCTCGGGGCGCGGCGTCCCGTGTATGCCGTAGCCGGGCAGGCTGAGCGTGATCCACGCCATGCCCACGGGGTTGTTGGGGCCCGGGGGGATGATCAGCCGTTTGCCGAGCGCCTGGACTTCCGGGTCCTCCAGGAAGACCGCGGGGTCGAGTGTGTAGGTGGGCTCGGAAGCGCAATTCACGATGGTGAGCGCGCCGGCCGGCCGCTTTTCCTTGTCTTTCGCGATGGAGCAGGGGAACTGCGCCACGAGCCGGCCGTCCGCATCGCGGACGCGGACCAGCTTCTCGTTCAGCAGGATGGTCAGCGAGTCGGCCTTCGGCGTGCGGAACGGGCGCGGGTTCGGGACCACGAGCGTTGTCCCGGCGGGTGGGGACGGCCACGCGGCGTCAGGATTGAGTTTCCGGACGGCTTCCTCGGCGGCATGGTATTTCTCCGCGATCAGTTCGAGAAGGGTTTCGTATCCGAGCCGCGCGGCCTGCGATTTTCCCCGCCAGGTCCTGGGGACGGGCGTCAGCGCCGCAAGCTCCGCGTCCGTCACGGTGTGCGTGGTGTACGCGGCGTCCAAGGGGCCGAGCCCGGCGAGCGTGAGTTCGTCCGGCTTCCCGGTCGCCGGCAGACCGTTGGCGCCCTGCCACGCGCGAAGCGCCTGCCGGGTCTTCGTGCCGATCACGCCGTCCGCGCAATTGCACGAAAAATTCAGGCGGTCGAGCAATGTCTGAATCGCCACGGCGTCGCGGAAAGAAACCTCGGGCTTCGGCGGCGGAAGGGGCGGCGGTTTGACGCGGGGCGCGGGCGTTGGGGCCGGTCGGGGCTGCGGTTGCCCGCCGATGCGGGCGGGAGGCGGTTCCAACTCCGGCGGGACCGTCACGCAGCCGGCGGCGAGAAGAAGAAAGGAGGATAGAAGAGCGGCTATGTTCCAAGCGCCGGATTTCATTTTCAAGTTTTCCGTATGAGGCGGCCGCGTTTCCGGGTTCATTTGCCGTGGACCATCGGGACGAACACAACCGCCAAATCTTCTTCCTTCTCCGCCTTCCCGTCCTTCTTCCGGAGAATGACGAGACGCTGCGCGCCCTCGCCGACCGGGACAATCATGCGCCCGCCGTCCTTGAGCTGTTCCACCAGCGCGGGGGGCACGTCGTCCGGCGCGCAGGTCACGATGATCGCATCGAAGGGGGCGTGTTCCGGCCAGCCTTTGTAGCCGTCGCCGGTACGCACATGGACCTTCGCGTAGCCTTCTTCGGAGAGCGCTCTGCGCGCGTGGTCCGCCAACTCGGGAATGATTTCGATGGAATAGACGTCCGCCCCGAGTTCCGCGAGGATCGCGGCCTGATAGCCGGACCCCGTGCCGATCTCGAGCACCTTTTCGCCCGCCTCCGGGGCGATGCGTTCGGTCATGTAGGCGACGATAAAGGGCTGGGAAATGGTCTGGCCGAAACCGATCGGGCAGGGGTGATCGCCGTAGGCATTGCACGCCTCCAGGTATTTCTCGGGGATGAACCGGTGCCGCTGGACCTGGGCCATGGCCCGGATCACGCGAGGATCCCGGATCCCGTAGCGTTCGATTTGTGCGATCATGGTGGTGTGACCCATGGCCTCGTCCGTTTCCCGTGCGCGGGTTTCCGCCCGCGTGCACGGCGCATGAACCAGTATGAACCCGCTCAGAACGATCAGCAATCCCGCGCGCATGCCTCCACTATAAACGGAGGACGCTCCCATTCCAAGAATTGGAACCGACGTTCGTCGGTTCGTCTCGGACGGCGGCGAACGGCATGACTTGCCATGAGCCCTTCTTTTTTGAGAAGGTATCCCATCACTGCCGCCGCAAGGCGGTTATCAGGTACACGGGCCGCGGTTGCACGCGGTTTGCTATGGGAGGTGGGTCGCGCATGAACGCTAACAGCCGCATCCTTCGTTCGTTCCTTCTGTTGATTCTGCTGGCCGGTATCGTTGCCGCCCAGTCCATTCCCGACATCCAGGTTCGGATCGAAGGGCCGGACGAAGTGACCATTGGCGCGCCCGCGGTGTTCCGGGCCGTGGTGGAGGCGGACAAGGTCGGCGCGCCGATTGCCCGGGAAGCCGCGCTCGAGTGGATCTTCGACGGGAAGATTGTCGCGAGCGGTCCGGTTTTTGAATACCGCGCCGATCGGGCGGGCGCCTGGCAGATCAAGGTGCGGCTTGTGCGGAGAGACCGGAGCGCGAGCGTGCTCGCCAGCAGCAGCCGCACGTTGATGGCGATACGTACGCCCGAACCGGCCGCGCGGTCGGCGTCGGACGTTTCCGTTCCGCTGCAGCGTGTCGCGCCCAGGGTCGAGTCGGCGGCCGCGCCCGACGGTTCCTGGATCCTTGAGGATTCGAGGGAAGTGGTGAAGCGAAGCCGGGCGACGGACAGCAAGAATCGGATCTCGATTACCGGGTCGTCCTGTGTCGGGGCGCATGAAGCGCCGTGCGGGGGAGACGCGGCGATCCTGCTCCGATGGACGGAACCTCCGGCCCGACTTGCTCCGGGCGAAACGTTGAGGATGGATTTGACCGAGGAACTGAACCTGGCGCTCGACACCAATTGCGCGCCGACCAAGCCGTTTCAAGTTGAACTGAAGGCCACATGGCTGGTCCGCAAAGGAGCACAGGTCAGCCAGGCGGCCGTTTCGCTCACCGGCACGGCGCAACAGCCGGTGGAGACGTTCAGGAAGGCCAAGATGATCGAATGGCCTGCGCCTTCCGGCGCGCTGAACGAAAAGCTGACGGTCGAAATCAAGGCGGAAAGCCCCGCCGGGACAGCCTCGAAATTCTACACGTACGTCTTCAGAAGCTCCGGCGACACGGTCCCGGGGTCGGTCCCTTCGCCCGGAGCCAAGGCGGGGTCTTTGTCGGTTAAGCTGACGAAGGACTCGCCCAAGGGGAACCGGGTGCTTGCGGGCGAGCCCGCCGTTTTCCGCGCGGACCTGCTGTCCGGTGCCGTACGAACGGACAACACGTTTGTGCTGAAATGGAAATCGGAGCCGCCCGCGATGTTCAAGCTGGACGGCGCTTCCGCCTCCGTCGTGTTCACGAAACCCGGCCCGGCGCGGGTCTGGTGCGAGGCCTATCGCGGCGCCGACACCGCGAACCCGGCGGCCGTATCCGCTCCTTCGAGCCTGGAGGTCGTCGCGGCGCAGATCGAGATCGCGATTGAACCGGCGGCCGCGATGGTCGGCGATGAAATCAAGGCGAGCGTTCAAGCCATCCATGTGTTTCAGGGCGCCGAGATGCATTGGCTGCCCCTGCCGTCCAACGTACGGTTGTTGGGGCGATCCCGGGATGGCCGGGTTATCCAGTTTTACATGACCGATTCCAAGCCCGCCCGTTTGCAGGTCCAGGCCCGCCAGCCCGGCGGCGTCGTGCTTGCCGACGCAGCGGCGACGGTCCAGGCGCGGGCCTACGAGGTGTCCATCGCGGGGCCGGTGCCGGGTTCGCCGGCGCCGCAATTGTGGGTTCCCGGTTCCGGTCTCGTCAAAGTCACGGACCGCCTCGCCGTTGACCAGAACCTTTCTTTCACCGCTTCCGTCAAAGGCATGGCAGACGACGCGGCGTTGACGTTCCTGTGGAGATCGAAGGAGGACGCCTGTTCCGTGCGAACGCCGGTGTCGCGGAAGGCGGAAGTCATGTGCTCCGAGACGGGGCGCTTCACCCTTGCCGTGACCGTGCGGGACGAGCGGGGTGTCGAACTGGGGAGAGCCGAGGGCGCGTTTGACGTCACCCTCTCCCAGGAGCAACTGCGGGAGGCTTGGAACTGCGCCAAGGCCGATCAGTTGGAGAAGCAGGCCGCCGCGCTGGCGGCGCAGGGGCGTCAGGAGGAGGCTGCGGCGAAGTACCGGGAGAGCCTGGCCCTCTGGCCGGACGACGCGATCCAAAAGCGATTGAGGGAGGTCGAGTCAACCCTGGCAGCGGGCCGGGAGCAGAAGAAGCGTTTTTCCGAACTGGTTCGGACGGGACATGACCTGGAGCGGCAGGGCGATTACAGCGGGGCTTTGCAGAAGTACCGGGAAAGCCTGGCGATTCAGCCGGACAAGCGGCTCGAGAATCACATTGCGCAGATCGAGAGCGAAGCCGCGCGTCGCGATGCGGATCGCGCGCAGGCCGCCGTCCTTCGCGCGCAGGCCGCCGAGTTCATCCGCACGGGCCGGATAAAGGACGCCGCCGACCACCTCAAGCAGAGCCTGGTGTTTGAGGCGGACGAACAGGTGCGGCAGCAGATTGTCGGACTGGAGGCGCAACTCGCCGAGCAGGACGCGAAGAAGGCGAGAGCGGCGCAACGGATCCGCGAAGGCGAGGCGCTCGAGCGGGCGGGTGATCTGGACGGCGCGCTCGCCAAGCTCAAGGAAAGCCTTTCCGAGTGGCCGGACGAAAGCCTGAAGGCGAGCGTTCAGATTCTCGAGCAGAGCGTTGCCGTCCAGAAGAGTCTTTCCGACAAGGCGTTCAGGCTCAAGGAGGAGGGCGTCGCGCTGGAGCAGGCCGGCGATCTGGAGGGTGCGGTGGCCAGGTATCGCGAAAGCCTCGCCTTGCGCGCGGATGAAACGCTGAACGGGCGCGCCGAACAGCTCGCCCGGACCGTCGAGCGGAATCAGAAGCTCGCCGCCGAAGCCGCCGCGTATCGCGACGAAGGATTGACGCACGAGACTCAGGGCAACTTGGACAAAGCCCTGGCCAGTTACCGGAAGAGCGTGGAGAAGGCGCCCGACGCCGCGCTCGAACAACGGGTTCGCGATCTGGAGACGAAGATCGCCGAGCGGGACATTCGCAAAGCGAAAGCGCGAGAACTGGTCGACCAGGCCGCGAAGCTGGAACAGGAGGGCAACCTGAGGGACGCCGTCGAAGCGGGCCGGAAGAGCCTGAATTATGTGTCCGATCCCCTGGTGCGCAGCCGGATGGCGGCCCTCGAGACGAAGCTGGCGGAGCAGGAGGCCCGGCAGGCGAGGGCGGCCGAACTTGCCCTGAACGGCCAAACATTGAAGGAACAGGGCGAACTGGCCGGGGCGGTGGCCAAGTACCGTGAAAGCCTGACCGCGTGGCCGAACGAGGAACTGGAAACACTTGTGCGCGAACTCGAAGAGGAGTTGCAGGCGGAGAATACGTTCCGGGCGAAGGTGAAGGAACTTGTGGCGAAGGCCGAGGCGTTCGAGTTGGAGGGCAAAGCGGACGAGGCGATTGCCGCGTATCGCGAGAGCCTGGAATTGCAGGCGAACGGCGAAATTCAGAATCGCATCGAGGTTCTGCAGAAGCAGATGGCCGACCGCAAAGCGGCCGAGGAGCGCGCGACGGCGCTGAAGGCTCAGGCGGAATGGCTGGAGCAGGCGGGCCAGATTGCGGAAGCCGTCGTTCTGTTCAGGCAGAGCGAAGAACTCGTCGCGGATGAGGCGCTCGCGAAACGGGCCGACGATCTTGAGAAGAAACTTGCCGAGGAGGAAACGAAGAGGACGCAGGCCGCGAAACTCGCTAAGGAGGCGTTCGACCTGGAAGGCGAAGGCCGGACGGAGGAGGCGCTCGCCAAACACAAGGAGAGCCTGGCCCTGTGGCCCGATGGCGAGTTGGAGAAGCGCGTGACGATCCTTGAGGAAATGCTGTCGGCCGAAGCGGCGAAGAAAGCGGAAGCCGCCGCACTGCGGAATGCCGGCGCGGATCTCGAGCAAGCCGGCAACCTGGAAGCGGCCGCGGCGAAGTACCGCATGAGCCTGGACCTGGTGGCGGACGCGGAACTGCTCCGGCATGTCCAGGAGATCGGCGCGAAAATTGCCGCCGAGCAGGAACGCCTGGCCCAGGCGCGGAACTTGATGGACGAAGGGCGACTGCTGGAGCTTGAAGGAGATCTGAAAGGCGCGACGGAGAAATACCGGGCGAGCCTGGCGATCCAGGCCGACGGCGAACTACAGGCCCGGGTGATCGCCCTCGAGAAGGAAACCGCCCGGCGCGAGGCAGCGGTGGCGGAGGCCCAGCGTCTCAGGCAGCAGGCCGCCGAAATGGAGATGGCCGGCCGCGTGGTGGACGCGATTCGCGATTACAAACGGAGTCTCGAACTGGTTCCCGACCCGGCCGCCGAGAAGCAGGTTCAGGCGCTCGAGCTGTCGCTGGCCCGGCAGGAAGCCCGGCGGGCGCAGGCCGCGAAGATGTCCAAGGAGGCGTACGATCTGGAGAGGCAAGGCCAGGTTGCGCAGGCGCTCGAGAAGTACCGGGAAAGCCTGGCGCAATGGCCGGACGCCGAACTGGAGAAGCGCGTACAGACTTTGGAGAGCCTGCTCGCCGCGGAAACGGCGCGAAAGACGCGGGCCGCAGAGCTGAAACGCGCGGGCGCGGTGCTGGAACAACAAGGGAACCTCGAGGCGGCCGTTGCCAGGTACCGGACCAGTCTGGAAGAGGTGCCGGATGTCGAGCTGGAGAAGAAAGTGGCCGCGCTCGATCGAACCATCGCCCAGCAGACCGCCAATCGCGCCGCGGCCCGAAGACTGCAACAGGATGCCGCCAGGCTCGAGGATCACGGACTGCTGGCGGAGGCCGTGGCGACGCTCAAGGAGAGCCTCAAGCTTCAGCCCGATCCAAAGGTTCAGGCCCGGGTGACCTCATTGGAAAAGCGCATGGCCGACGAACAGGCCAGGATCGCGCAGGCGCGGACCCTTGTCGCGGAGGCCTTCAAGAAGGAGAAGGCGGGTGATTTCGAGGGCGCGATCGCGTTGTTCCGCAAGAGCTTGGACCGGGTCGAAGACGACAGTATTGAACGGCATCTGGCCACCTTGGAGGCCGCTCTTGCGGTTGAGACGGCCAAGAAGGATCAGGCGCGGCGGCTGAAGGAAGAAGGATATGCGTTTGAAGAGCGGGGCGCCCGCGAGCCGGCGATTCAGAGGTATCGCGAGAGCCTGGATCTGTGGCCCGACAAGGATCTGGCCGTGCGCCTGTCGCTGCTTCAGGAGAGCATGAGCCTTCAGGTCCGGTCGGCGGCCGATGCCGGCAGGCTTCGGGAGCAGGCGCGTTTGCAGGAGCAGAAAGGCGATTTGCAGGGCGCCATTGGAAAATACGAGGAAAGCCTGAAGGTGGTCCGCGATCCGGCCGTTGAGCAGCGCGTGGCCGCCCTTCGGCAGCAGGTGGAGCAGCGCGAGAAGAATCGGAGCAGGGCCGATGAGTTCTGGAAGGAGGGGCTCTCCCTTCTATCCGAGAGAAAGACAGCCGAGGCGGCCATCTCGATGCGCATGAGCTTGCAGTGCTTCTACATGGAAGACCGCGCCCGCTATCTCAAACAGGTCGAAAGCCGGCAGGCGGCCGCGACGCCCCGAGTGGCCGCGCCCGCCGGTCCGGCCCTCCCTCTGGCGGGAACATCGTGGACCGGCGTCATGCTGATCCGGGGCCGCAACGGCACGATGCAGTGGCCGATTCGTTTCAAGGTGAGAAGCGACAGCACAATCAACGCCGACTACGAGATCCAGGACATCACGTCCTCGAAGATCGTCAAACTCCATTTGGAGGGCTCCTATCTCGCGTCCACCCGCCGTTTCAACCTGCGGTTCCAGCAGTCCCAGCAGGGCCAGGTTTCCGTCCGCGGCACGCTGTCCGGCGAGGCGCTGACCGCTTCGTCGGGCGGCGGCGACGCGCGGCTTTCCAGCGCGGCCGCGGGATCAATGGTGGGTACGGGTGTCTGGCGGATCGCGAGGGAGTAGCCGCGTTGCAGGGGATGCAGGGCTTTACAACCGGGCGGGGTGTATCTTATGTTGGGTTTTCAATGGATGGCACGTGAAGAATATCTTGTCAGGATTTGCTGTGTGGCTGTTGTTGCAGACGGCGGTATGGGCCCAGAGCAACAAGTACGCCGTGATTCTCAGTGCGCTGGGCGTTGAAACCTCGTACAACAGCCTGACCCAGGCGTTCGAGGCTGTCGAGTCGGGCGATACCATCTGGGTTTATCCCGGTGTTCATCGGGTGACACCCGGCTATACGCCGGGAGCGCACGGGGTTGGGAACGCGCCTCTGAAGTTGTGGGAGAAGACCAACGTCGCCGTGGTGGGTGTCGGCAACGACGTGGTGATCCGAGGAGATGGCCCCGGCGATTTTCTTCTGATCCGGAGTTGCAGGAACATTGTGCTGGAGAATCTTGTTTTCCAAGGCAACAAACCGGAGGTGACGGCTCCGCATCTGTTTGCCACTGTGAACTTCAGCGGAACGAACAGCGACATTCGTATCAATACGTGCTCGTTTCTCGACCAGGGCAACCACGGCATCTCCCACCTGTGGGGGGACAAGACGACGCGTCGGGTCACCATTTCCAAGTGCCGTTTCGCCGTCGGCGGAGATCTCGATGTCGGCGGAGATACTGACGGCGCGGCCATCAGCGGAATCGGAAGCGACTGGCTCGTGGTGAACAACCGGATCGAATCATGGGCGAGGGGCGTCGAGATCGAGAACAGCGGCGTGTCGGTGGTGGAAAACGTCAGCATCACGGGCAACATTCTTTCGGATGTCCGGAACATCGGGATCATGATTTTCACCACGAGCGGGAAGTCCTCCAGATTTATCAATATCCTGATATCGGATAACCAGATACGCGATACCTTCAGCCGGACCAACGGCATAAATGCCGTCCCCATCCTGATCGGCGGGGGCGAGAATATCACCATCAGCAGAAATCTGATCAACGGAGCGACGTCGATAGGTATCACTCTCTCAACCTCTCACGGCGACATCCGCAACTGCCTTGTTACCCACAACCAGGTGGAGAACTGCGGATGGAGAGGCATTCAAGTCTGCGCGCAGAATGGTTACGTGTGTGAGAATGTGCTGATCGACGGGAACTACGTCGCCAATTGCCGCCACAGCGGAATTCTCGCGCTGGGCAGGAACCTGACCCTTGTGAATAATATTTTGCGGAACAATTCCGGCGCTGGCGGCGGTGTCGGCGCCGGCATCCAGCTCGGTGCAGGTACCGACGGGGCCATGGTCATGGGCAACCGCTGCTGGGACAGTGGTTCCCCCATGTACCAAGACTATGGAATCTGGCTTCAATCCGGCGCGAGAAATGTGATGCTTCGCGACAACTGGCTTGTCGATAATCTCGTGGCGAATCTGCGGGACGACTCGACAGGCAGCGATTCCTTTGGGAACCGGGTTTCCGCCGTGATGGACACGACCTACATGGAGATCAACACGAGCGGCGGCGGAATCGCCCTGACGTGGCCCCGGTCTTCGCTCTCCTACAAGGTGCAGGCGGCATCCAATGTTCTTCCGCTCGTCTGGATCGATACGCCGTGCAGCGTGTCCGTCGTGGATGACAAGAACTTTACAATTATCCCGCCTGTTTACAGCGGCGTTCTCTATCGCCTGCATGGCGAGTGACGCGGAATCCTGAAAGCCGGGTGTTTCCTTCGCGAACCGTCATGTTAAGCTGTCCATAGCCTAAGGCTTGCTTCCTTTCGGTCTTGTTTCAGGTTCGATCATATCGAACCCGGCAAGCCCTTTGGACTTTTTCGTTGAGTTATCCATCAGGCGGCCGCGCCGCTCCGACGAGCCTGGATGGGGCCCATTCTCGCGGCGCAGCCGCCTGTAGGGCACTCGATGTCTGTCGCACTTGATTCTAGAATCCACAGCCTTGGAAAATCCGCGCGGAGGCGGTATGTTCAAGGCATGAAGAAAAAGGGTTTCATCGTCAGAAACGCGGGGTTCACGGATGCAGCGGCCATTTTCGCCCTGATTAAAAAGAATCCCAAGGAACTCGTGCCGCGCTCGCCGAGCGATATTGTCCAGAACATTGACCGGTTTCTCGTTTGCGATTATCGGGGGAAGGTCGCGGGGGCGGTGTCGTGGGCGATCCTTCCCGAGATCGGACGGGCGGCGCACCCGACGGTTGAAATCAAGTCGCTGGCGGTGGACAAGAGGTTCCGGAAAAAAGGACTGGGCCGGATGCTGGTCGAAGCCGCCATCGAGCGCGTGAAGGTTCTTCAGCCGGAGCAGATCATCGTGCTGACGTTCACGCCGGACTTTTTCCGCAAGTTCGGTTTCGTGGAGATCTCCAAGGCCACCATCATGCACAAGCTGTACTCCGGCTGTATCAACTGCACCAAGTACGACTCGCCGTTCACCTGTCCGGAAGTCGCGATGAGTTTGTCACTGCGGTAGAAAACTCGCGCTCGGCCGTTGTCTTCGAGGACGACGGGATCACTCCAGGCAGATCAGCATCGTTCCCTCGCCCTTGTCGCGGGTGGTGGAGAAGATGATGTGGGCGAGGCGGGACACGCCGTTGATCTCGATGGTCTGCCGTTCCTGCCGGGACTCCACGAAGTCGTGGATGGGCGTGCCGGGTTCGATCTTGCCGATGTTGCCGATTAGTCTTCGTCCCGAATCGTTCGCTCCGACGACGTGCATTTCGACATCCAGAATGATGGCTGCCAGGTGCAGGTTCTCGAGCTCCTTGAGCATGACCTCCTTGACTTTCTCCAGCCGCCTGACTTTCCTCTCGCTCTGCCGGCGGACCTCTTCCACTTCTTCGCGGAGCCGCTGCTCAAATTCCTGCGCGAGGGTCTCCGACGCCTCGTGAAGCGTGGTTTGCTCCTTCCGGACGGAGTCCAGCACGTTGACCACGAAGCGCCTGATGGGCGGTTTGTCCGCGGAAGGGTTGGGCGGGGGAAGGGGCTCGAAATCCTTGAACACCTCGTCAAGCGAAATCTCGTCCGCGCCGGCCTCAATATCCCATTCGCCGGGGCGGGCGGCGGCAAGCGATTGGACCGAGGCGGCCGGCGGAGTTTTCTCCTCCTGCCGGGCAACGGAGTCCTTGCCGATGATGCCGATCTTCACCTTCTGCTCGCGGATGTGGCGGATTCCCTCGCGTTCGAGGAGGGCGGAGAGTCCCTGCGCGGCCAGGTCGTTGGACCGCGAGGTCAGGATGCTGATGAACTTGATCAACTCGTCCGTTGTCACGCCGCGCAGGATGGAGATGCCCCGGATGCCCTTCGATTCGAAGCTCTGCGCAAATTTCCCGAACATCGTTGAGCCGGGTTCGATGGGCGTCGTGCTGAGCCGGACCTGGCCCTCGCTGAAGAAGAGGGGGAGTTCGCCGGTTCCTTTGAGTGCCGTGTCGAGCGAGGCCGCGAGTTGCTCGACCGCGCGCTGGAAAACGGGGTGCGTGATCTGGTAAACGGCCGCGGTATTCAGAACGGTGGAGAGTCCCCGGACTGCCGCGAGGATCTCGGCGGTTTTCTGGGGAGTCTGTCGCGAAGCAGGCATATCGCTATTCTCTTATGGGAAAATATGCCGGAGCGCACTTTGCGTAAAGACGGCAAGCGGGGCCGTGGCGTGTTTCCAGAAGAGGCGTGCTGTGCTTTGGGGGGCGGATCGGGTATAGTCCCGGCGTTTCAAAGGAGCGGAAAGTGACGATGAAGGAGTTCCTGCCGGGAGAGGAAGTTGGTTTGCCGTTGGCCGGGGGCGTCTCCCTGGAGTTGATGTGGATGGTCCCGCTAAAAATCTGGGTGGCCGCGTGCGCGGTTTCGAACCGGGAGTACCGGTGTTTCGAACCGGGGCACCGCAGCGGCGAACTGGACGGGTGTTCCCTCGATAACGACAACCAGCCGGCGGTCAACGTCAGTTGGGACAATGCCCGGCGTTTCGCGCTCTGGGTCCACGACAAGTTCGGGTCCACGCTTCCGGAAGGCTTCCGTTTTCGCCTGCCCGGCGAGATGGAGTGGGAAAGCTACGCGCGATGCGAACCGGTGGCCGCGCCTATCTGGGGCGACCGGTGTCCGGGGTCCGGAAACTTCGCCGTCATCGAACAGATGCGGATCGGCTGGGGCGTGCCGCCGCCGTGTCGCGAAGCGCCGCGGAACGCCTGGGGCCTTTACGGCGTGGAGGGCGGGATATGGGAATGGGTGGATGATCTTTTTGATCCGACCATGAATCGCCGAAGCCTGCGCGGGGCCTGCTGGTGCGGGATGGGACGGGAGGGCTTCCAGGTCCTGTACCATCGGACGCCCACGCCGGAGTGCGGACATCCGAACTTCGGTTTCCGGATTGTCGCGGGAATGTGAACCGGCGCTCTACTGCGCGGCCTTCGGCGGCACGGTCTTCTCGTCGCTTTTGGCCGTCGCCTTGAGCAGGATGCGGTCGGACGCGATGTTCAGGACTTCGAGAACGTATTCCTTGCGTTTCACCCGGAGGCGGAGAAATTCGCCGGTTTTGACCACCTGTCCGTTGAGCGCCACGACGAACTCGTTGCCCCGGCGCATGACGCCGTCCATGCGAAGCAGGTTCTTGAGGGCCGGCTGTTCTTCGGTCGGCACGCCTTCGATCTGGATTTCGGCCTGCGGTACGGCGGTAGCCGTCGGGGCGGCGGCTTCCGGAGAAGAAGCCGGGTTCACGCCGGGAGCGGCGGACTTCTCGGTGCAGCCGGCGGCGAACACCGTCGGCAGGGCAAGGGCAAACACTAGAGCGAGATGATTTGTTCTCATTTCAATCCTCTCGTCAGAATCGCGTGAAATGATAATAGCGCGCTTAATCAACGGCCGCAAGTTGTGTATTATCCGTTTCGTGATCTGCTATAAAAGGGGGCGGCTTGAACGCGATGCCGCGGAGTCTGCTGGAACATGAAGAAGAAGGCCCGCACAACGGCAGGGAAGACCGGTAAGCCAACCGCTGCGTCCAAGCCGGCGGGTGTTCAGGGTGGCGCGCCGGGAAACGAGGCGGGACTCCGACCCACCGAACGCGTTCGCATCACCGGCGGCCGCACGCTGACGGAATACCTGACCCAGAAGGGCGTCAAGCGCAGCGTCGGCGTGGACACCTCCAGCGATTTCAACGCGTCATCCATCCTCAGCGTGGAGGGCGGCAAGAAGTACCGGATCGGCCGGGAACTTGCGAAGGGTGGTATGGGCACGGTGTATCAGGCGAAGGACCTGAACTGCCGGCGCACGGTGGCCATGAAAGTCCTCTCGAAGGACGTCCAGTTCCAGGTGGAGGACCTGCTCCGGTTCATTGAGGAGGCGCAGATCACCTCCCAGCTCGAGCATCCGAACATCGTGCCGATCCACGAACTCGGACTCGATGCCGAGGGCAACGTGTTTTATGCGATGAAGTATGTCCGCGGTCTCACCCTGACCGAGGTGTTGGACGACATCCGCCGGGGCAAGCAGGAGATGATCGACCAGTATCCGCTGGGCCGTCTCCTGACGATCTTCCAGAAAACGTGCGACGCGGTGGCGTTCGCGCACTCGCGGGGCGTCGTGCATCGGGATCTGAAGCCGGACAACATCATGATCGGCGATTACGGCGAAGTGCAGGTCATGGACTGGGGCCTGGCCAAGGTGCTCCGTCAGAAACAGGTTACCACGTCCGTCAACGTCCCCGTCACGAAGGGGATCGACACCCAAACCCTGTCGCAGACGCTTCCGATCTCTCCCGCGCCTGCGGCTGTGCCGGCGGTGTCCGCGGACGCCGCCGGGGTCGAGGGGTCCATCGATTCGATCCGTACGGACAGGATCGGGTCCGGCCTGCGGACAATGAGCGGACGGGTGATGGGCACGCCGGGCTTCATGGCCCCGGAACAGGCGAGCGCGGGCAATGTGGACGTGGACACGCGATCGGATATCTACTCGCTGGGCGCCATCCTCTACAGCATCCTCACGCTGCGTTCGTCCGTCAGCGGTCCGGACATCAAGGAAGTGCTTCGCAAAATTGTCCAGGGAGAGATTGTTCCGCCGATCGCCTACAACCGGGCGGCGGGTGTGGACCGGAGGGAGGATTCAGCCGCCTGGCAGAACATCCGGCCCGTGAACCTGTTGCATTGCCCCGGGCACCTGATTCCGCCGCTCCTGTCCGACATTGCCATGAAGGCCATGGCGTTGGACCCGGCCGAGCGGTACCAGACGGTCAAGGATCTTCAGCGCGAGGTGGAAGCCTACCAGGATGGCGTGATCTGGCATCTCGTGGCCGAGGAGAACTTCACGGATCTCGACGCGCTGCTGTCCCGGTGGGAGGTGATCGGCGGCCAGTACGAATTTCGCGAGGGCGAGTTGAAGCTGTACGGCGGCGAGCCCCAGTTCCTGCTCCTGAAGCGCGACATTCCCGGCGATGTGCGGATCGAGTTCGAGTGCAGTGTCGAGAGCGTCTACCTGAACGATGTGGGCTGTTTTGCCGGCGCGGTGCGCTCGGAGAACCGCAAGGAAATCCCGTCGAGCGGCTACGAGTTCAAGTACGGCAGCTACGAAAACTCGATGAATGTCCTCATGCGTTCGAACCAGAAGATCTGGAGCGAGCCGGCCTCGCCGCTGGTCCGGGGCGAGACGTACCGCGTGCTGGCCGAGCGCATCGGGCCGCGCCTGCGGATGGTGGTGAACAACCAGGAGATTCTCAAGGTCGTGGACAACGATCCCCTGTCGGGACCCGATCGCACCGCGGTCGGAATCGTCGGCTGGCTGGCGGATATGCGGTACCGCTGGATCCGGGTGTACAGCCTCGGAACGCCCCTCCGCAGCGACCTGCTGGACGTGGCCGGGCGGCACATGACGAAGGGCCACTACGCCACGGCGATGGACCTGTTCCAGGAGGTCATGGAATCGGTCGCCGAGCCCGAGCACATGCAGCGGGCGCGCCGGGGTTTCGATATCGCCCGGAGCCGGCATAACATGTCGGCCGGCCTGCCGGTGTGGCGGTCCAAGCTGGAGCGCGCGTGGCCCGGCGCGCCGGTCCAGTTGCGCATGGACAATGACGGTCTGACCGTGGAGATCACCAACTGCGGGATCCGCGACCTGGAGCCGCTGCGCGGTATGCCGCTGACGGCCCTGTATTGCGCGGGGAACCAGATCGAGAGTTTGGAGCCGCTGCGCGGTATGCCGCTCGTGACCCTGAACTGCGGCGGGAACCCGATCGAGAGCCTCGAGCCGCTGCGCGGGATGCCGCTGGTCACCCTGCTTTGCGAATGCTGCAAGGTCAAGAGCCTCGAGCCCCTGCGAGGGCGGTCGCTGACGATGCTCAACTGCGGCGGCAACCAGCTTGAGGACGGGCTCGAACCGCTGCGCGGAATGAACCTGACCTGGCTGAGCTGCTGGGGCAACGGCATTTCGGACCTGGGGCCCTTGGAGGGGATGAAGCTGACGGCCTTGTACTGCGAGGCCAACCGCATCACCAGCCTCAAGCCGCTGACGGGGATGCCGCTCACGACGCTGATCTGCTCGAGCAACCGGGTGGAGAACCTCGAGCCCCTGCGCGGTCTGCCCCTGAATTCCCTGCATTTCGGAGGCAACCGGGTGGTGAATCTGGATCCCGTGAGCGAGCTTCCGCTCAAGATGCTGAGCTGCCACTGCAATCGCGTGAAGACCCTGCGCCCCCTGAAGAACCTCGTGCTGGGCACGCTGCTGTGCGGCGGAAACGAACTGACCGGAATCGACTCGTTTATCAAGAACCCTCCCGAGTCGTTCCTGTTCGACTGCGACACCATCACGACCGACGAACTGGAATGGATTCACAAAGCGTGGGCGCGGGACATCCGGTTCACGGCCGCGGCCAGGGAAACGGCCGTCCTGCTGGCCCTGCGTAAACAGGACTTCGCGGCGCTCAAGGACCTCGCGCGCGAATTCAACGGACATCATTATCTGTTCGTCCCGAAGTTCGTGCGCTGGGAAGAGGCCAAAGCCTGTTGCGAGAAGGCGGGCGGGCATCTGCTGACGATCACGAGCCGCGAGGAAAATGGATTCATCGCCTCGATGTTCCCGCACGGGAGCTGGGTATGGATGGGGTTACGCACCACGGAACACGGCCAGGAATGGGTGACCGGCGAGCCGTTCGAGTTCGACGCCTACATTGATATCCTTCGGGCGCGCCGGATCGGTTACAAAGTGTTCTTCGGCGGAACCTGGTCCTACGAGATGTGCGAGGACGCCCGCACGGGCTTTGTCATCGAGTGGGACGATTGAAGAGCCCTTCCCGCGGAAGCTGTCTCAAAATCGCGCCGGAATAGGGAAGCGGATTGTACGGATGAAGCCTGGAGGTGGTTCTCATGGCCAGGAAACGCGGCAAGCAGAGAAAGGATCGCAGGAAATCGGAGCCCGCCTGCGGCGTTCCGGCCCGGCGTCTATCCGCCTCGAGCGCCGGCCGGACGCACATTACCTTTGTGATTCCCCGCAAAGCAGCCGAGAAGGCGCATCCCGGGATTGATTCGGGCGTGTATCCGGCGTCCTCCGTGTTGAAGGCGGAGGGCGCCCGCCAGTACGAGATGGTCAGGCTGGTCGCGCGCGGCGGGATGGGCATGGTGTACGAGGCGCGCGAACGGAACTGCGAGCGGGTTGTCGCGGTCAAGCTGATCAACAGCGCGACGCTGGGCCGGCGCGAGGATGTCGGCCGGTTTATCCAGGAAGCGAAGATCACCTCCCAGCTTGAGCACCCCAACATTGTGCCGGTCCACGATCTCGGCCATGACGTGGGGCGGATGGCGTATTACACGATGAAGTACGTGCAGGGGGTCACGCTGACGGACGTGCTTCACGGAATCCGCGAGGGCAAGCTCGACCGGATCGAGCGGTTTCCCCTCGAGCGCCTGCTGACGGTGTTTCAGAAGGTCTGCGATGCCGTGGCCTTTGCCCACTCGCGCGGGATCGTGCACTGCGACCTCAAGCCCGGCAACGTCATGATCGGCAGTTACGGCGAGGTGCTGGTGATGGACTGGGGATTGGCGCATGCGGTCCACGAGACCGCGGCCCTGCCCGCCCGCTCCGCGAAGAAGCGCGCGGACAAGCCCGGGAAGGGCAAGTCGGGCCGCCGGCTCCTGGGCACGCCGGGCTTCATGGCCCCTGAGCAGGCCCGCCTGGGCTTGGAGCCGATCGACGCGCGGACGGATATTTACGCACTGGGCGCGATCCTCTACAGCATCCTGACGCTGCGCTCGCCGGTCAAAGGCAAGACCCTGGAGGATGTGCTGCGGAAGATCGTGGCGGGCGACATCGTCCCGCCGGCCGCATTCAATCAATGGGAAGGCGTGAAGGGCGACGAGACGGTCCGCTTCCCTCATTGCTCGGGAAGCGAAATCCCCGAGACGCTGTCCGCCATCGCCATGAAGGCCATGTCGGTGGACCGGGCCGCGCGTTATGCGTCCGTAGAGGACATGCAGAAGGAAGTGGAAGCCTACCAGAACGGGCTGACCTGGCATCTCCTGGTGGACGAGGATTTTTCGAGGCCCGACAAGGCGCTCGCGCGCTGGGAAGTGTTCGGCGGGCAGCACGAGGTTCGCGAGGGCGAGTTCCGGCTGTTCGGCGGGGAGCCCCAGTTCCTGATGTTCAAGGGGGTTGCGGCAGGCGACGTGAGGATCGAGTTCGAGTGCCGCCTGGCGAGCCCGTACCTGAACGACCTGGGCTGTTTCATCGCCGCGGTGCCTTCCGCGAACCGGAAGGAAATTCCGTCCAGCGGCTACGAATTCAAGTTCGGGGGATTCGACAATTCGCTCAACTTCATCACGCGCTCGAGCCAGCGCATCTGGAGCGAGCCGGCCTCCCCGCTCGTGCGCAACCGGAAGTACACGGTGCGCGCGGAACGCCTCGGCGCCCTGTTCAAATGGACCGTGAACGACCGCGAGGTCTGCAAGATCGTGGACCCCGATCCGCTGTCCGGCGGAGACCGCACGGCGGTCGGCGTGCTGGGCTGGGCCGCGGACACGCGGTACAGCCGGATTCGGATTTACGTTCGCGGGACTCCGTGGAAGAGCGACGTGCTCGACATGGCGGAGCGGCAGATTCAGAAGGGCCATTACGAGACGGCGAAGGACCTCTTCCAGGACGTCATGGATTCCTTTCCGGATACCGCGCGGCTGGAGCGGGCCCGGCAGGGCTACGAGGCCGCCTTGCGGCGGGAGGGCATCCGGAGCAATCTGCCCGTGTGGCGGGCTCGGCTCGAGTTGGCTTGGCCGGGCGCTTCGATCCAACTGCGGATGAACAACGATCAACTTACGGTCGAGATATCCGACAGCGGCATCGAGGACCTGTCGCCTCTCGCCGGGCTGCCCGTGAAGACGCTGTACTGCGCCTACAACCGGATTCGCAGCCTGGAACCCTTGCGCGGGATGAGCCTGGAAACCCTGCACTGCAACGGCAATCCGATCGAGAGCCTGGAGCCGTTGCGCGGTATGCCCCTCGTGACCTTGGTCTGCGAATACTGCCGGATCGACTCGATTGAACCGCTGGCGGGGATGCCGCTGACCCTGCTCAACTTCGGCGGCAACCGGGTTTCGAGTCTGGAGCCGTTGCGCGGCATGCCGCTGACTTTTCTCAGCTTCTGGGGAAACCGCGTGTCCGATCTCCGCCCGCTCGCGGGCATGAAGCTCACCGCGCTCCACTGCAATGCGAACCGCGTGGAGGATCTGGGGCCGCTGCGCCGCGTTCCCCTCGTCACCCTGAATTGCAGCGGCAACCGGATCCAAAGCCTCGCGCCGCTCCGGGGCATGCCGCTGACCGTCCTGCACTGCAGCGAAAACCGGATCCGGGATCTCGCGCCGCTGAAAGGCAAGCCCCTGAAAATGTTGAGCTGCCAGACCAACCGGATCCGGAGCCTCGCGCCGCTCCGGGGTATGCCGCTGGGCGCCCTGACCTGCGGGAAGAACGAACTGACCGCCATCACGCCGTTTGTGAATAACCCGCCGGCCAGCTTCCTGTTCGAGTGCGACACGATCCCGGACCGCGAGCTCAAAGCCCTCCGGGACACGTGGTCCCGGGATGTTCGCCTGGCCCGCCACGCGCGGAATATGGAGGTTTTGCTGGCCTACCGGAGACACGATGTGCCGCAGCTCAAGGCGCTGGCGAACGAGTTCCGCGGGCACCGTTACCTGTTGATCCCGAAGTTTGTCCGGTGGACGGAAGCGAACGCGGCGTGCAAGAAACTGGGCGGCCATCTGCTGACGATCACCAGCCGCGAGGAAAACGATTACCTGGCGTCGCTGTTTCCCGGCGGCTGCTGGCTTTGGATGGGCCTCCAGACCACCGAGTCCGGCCAGGAATGGGTCACCGGAGAATCATTTTCATTTAACGGCTTCGTGGACAAGCTGCGCGAATTGGAACTGGGCCCGAAAGTGTTTTCCGTGGGCAAGTGGTATTTCGACGTCTTTCCCGGCGCGCACAACTGCTTCATGGTCGAATGGGACGAGTAGGCCGGTCCCCGGCGGGCACGCCTCCGTTCTTTACCCACTCCGTCCGCGCCAGGGCCAGTGTCCGGCCGTCGGATGCGCGCGTCAGTTCGTGCTGAAAGACGGGGCCGGCGCCGGCGCAGCGCGACACCACGTCATCGCCGCCGACGCTTTCCGCGAGAAACTCGACCTGCAGATCGGCCAGGGTTCCGGCTCCTGCCGGGACGGTCTCCACCGCCCATTCGATGTAGTTCACATTGTTCACATGCCGGTTGACGTCGAGATCGCTGCTCCTCACGCGGAACGAGCGTTCGGTCCCGGCTGAGAGCGGGGCGGACAGCCGTTCCCCCAGTTCGCCGTCCAAGGCGCGCGGCCGGTCGGTCACGGCGAAATCCTTGACCGTCTCCAGCATTCGCGCGGGCCGCCGCTTCTCGATGTTCAGGAGGAGCCACGCGCTTGTCGCAACGCCGAGCTTCCGTCCGCCCGCGTCGAACATTTCGAAATCGCGGAGCGCGAAGAGCCGCTCGACGCCGCACGGCCACGTCACGATTCGGACCTCGTCGCGCCACTTCGGGTAGGTCTGCATGCGCACCCGCAGGCGCGAGAGCACCCAGGAAAGCTTCCGGACGGCGAGCTGGTCAATCGCCATCCCGAGCGCAAACGCGTGATTGCCCGCCGCTTCCTGGAGGTAGTTGCAGATGCTGAGGATGGAGGCGCGGCCGTCGGTGCCCGCCTCGTAGGAGCGCACATGGACCGTTTCGTTCCAGACTTTGTTGGAAGAACTCACGAAGCCGAATGCTTGAAAAACGCTCGGCAAAAGTCGAGCGTTAACCTGCGCCCGAAACGAACCGACCGCGGCAAGGAAGACCTCTACGATGCGGCGAGGCGGAACAGGCCGGACTGTCCGACGCTGACCATGCCGGTGTCCGCGGAAACCTGGTCGGTGAAGCGCAGCGTGTGCGGCCACAGGTTGATCCGGTCGCCCGCGCGCAGTTCGACGATGCCGGTGATTTTGCGCCCGTTGATGTGCGTGCCGCCGGCGGCGCCGAGGTCTTGCAGGAAGTAGCAGCCTTCCGAGTACACGATCGCCGCGTGCTGGCCGTGGATGCGGGGGCCGGCCAGGATGATGTCGCACGTGGTCGGATCGTTCCCGAGCGTGATCCGAAGTTTCTTCCCCAGCGGAATCACGAGGTCCTGAAGGAGCAGGTACCGCTGGGTGTACGGCGAAAATACCTCCACGCCGCCATTCGTCGAAGGGTGAAGAAAGACATCCGCGTTGAGCAAGCCGACCGCCTCTGTCACTGCGCAAGCTGCACTCATTCGATCCTCCAATGGGTTGTACGACAGGGACGCGAATGGAAGAATAAGCATCAACCGTGCCAGAATGTATTTTGTGTCACGTCATCCAGCCTGTACAACCTGTTGTGCGACAAGAACTCCGGATGTACAGTCTTGAACGGAAGTGTCCAGTTTTGTGCGGCCGCGGGGAATGGCAGGCTTTTTTCCGGCGGGCCTAACCTTCTTGGCCCTGCGGGGGTACTCTATGCGCGTTGCCCGGAGAGCATGTCATGAAACACGGTGAAGCGTACACGGTTCTTGCCGTTGACGACGAGGAGGCGGTGCTGAAGTTGCTGACGCACCAGCTGTCCAACCTGTCGTGCGCCTTCATCCCGACCAGTTCGCCGGCGGAGGCCATCCATATCCTCCAGACGCGCGAGATCGCCGTTCTGCTCTGCGACCTCAACATGCCGAATATCGACGGCAACGCCGTGCTTACCACCGCCCGCGAACAGAATCCCAATATCGTTCCGATCGTCATTTCGGGCAACACGGACCACCATGCCATCATCCGCGCGATCAACGAGGGCGGTGTCTGGAAGTACCTCGTCAAGCCCTGGAACGGCGAGGAGGTCATCAGCCTCGTCGAGGAGGCGCTCAACCGGTATGCGGCGTTGTGCCAGCAGCAGGAGCACCTGACGCAGCTCGCGCGCGAGATCACCTCCGAGCACTCCATGGGGACGAGACGCCGCGGCGTCAGCGCCGTCCGAAGAGTCTTCCAGAAGATGCGCGCCCGCAGAGGGGAAAAAGAGCCGACGGGCGAGAAGACGCTGGCCAATCGCTACGAACTCGTCGAAGTGCTGGGCGAGGGCGGAATGGGAACCGTCTATAAGGCGGACGACCTCTTGCTCGGCATGCCGGTTGCGGTCAAGATGCTCTCGCCGAGCATCAGCCGCGACGAGGCCGCGATTGCCACGCTCAAGGAAGAGGCCCGGATCGCGATGCAGCTCTCGCACCGCCATATCGTGCGCATCCACAACCTCCAGAAGGCCTCGACCGGATACTTCCTCGTCATGGAGTACGTGGACGGCCTGACGTTCCGCGAGGTTCTGAAACGCTACGAACGCCTGCCTCTCGACACCGTGCTGCAGGTCGTGCGCGTTTGTTCCGACGCCCTTTCCTACGCGCACCGGCATGGGGTTCTGCATCGCGACCTCAAGCCCGCCAACCTGATGCTGGGCGCGGACGGCGTGCTCAAGATCATCGATTTCGGCGTGGCCTGCCTGGTCGACACGGAGACGCAGAAAGACGATGTTTTCGGAACGCTCATTTACATGAGTCCGGAGCAGGTCAGCGGCGAGGCGGTGGATTGCCGGACGGACGTTTACTCCCTCGGCATCATCGTGTACGAGCTGCTGACGGGCCGTCACCCGTTCCCGCAGACCACGACGGACCCGAACGTCGTCGCGGCGGGGCCGCCTCCGCTGGACGACCTTCCGGCGAACATCCGGGATGCCGTGGAAAAAGCGGTTTCGGTGCGCCGGACCGCCCGCTGGCCGACGGTCGAGCAGTTTTCCCGCGCGCTGATGGATGCGGCGCGAAAGTAGGCGTTCTGTCCGACGGCTTGTCCTCTTGATCCGAAGGCCGTCTTCGGGCATGGTTCCCCATTATGACTCAGAGCGCCTGCTGGGTGGATTTCAACATCCTGGAGCGGTTTGTGGCCGATGTGTTCAAGGGCATCGGCGTTCCGGACGCGGATGCGCGCGTCTGCGCGGATGTGCTGATCACCGCGGACAAGCGCGGCATCGACTCCCACGGCATCAGCCGCCTGAAACCCATCTACTACGACCGGATCGTGAAGGACCGGATCCAGCAGCCCGTCACCAAAGTCGAGATCGTCCGCGACAACATGGCCACGGCGGTTGTCGACGGCCACAACGGCATGGGCATGGTGATCTCGAAGCGGTGCATGGAGATCGCGATCGAAAAGGCGCGGATGTACGGCCTCGGCATGGTCGTCGCGCGAAACTCCACACACTACGGCATCGCCGCGTACTACCCGATGATGGCCTGCGCCGCCGGCATGATCGGCCTGACCGGCACCAACGCGCGGCCGTCCATCGCGCCGACCTTCGGCGTCGAGAACATGCTCGGCACCAATCCGCTGGTGTTCGGGATGCCGACCGACGAGGATTTTGTGTTCACGAACGACTACGCCGCCTCGATCACCCAGCGCGGGAAGATCGAGCTGTACGCCCGCGAGGGCAAGCCGTGCCCGCCGGGCTGGGTCATCGACAACGAGGGGAACACGAAGACCGACGCGAAGCAGATTCTGAAGGACCTTGTCGACGGCACGGCCGCGCTGACGCCGCTCGGCGGCATTGGGGAGGAGACGGCGGGGTACAAGGGCTACGGCTACGCAACCGTCGTTGAAATTCTTTCCGCCGCGCTTCAGCAGGGCGCGTTCATGAAACAGCTCCTCGGGATCGAAGACGGAAAGAAAGTCCCGTACCGGCTCGGCCATTTCTTCATGGCCATCCACATCTCGTCGTTCACGGAGCTTGCCGCCTTCAAGAAGACGACCGGCGACATCCTGCGCGAGCTTCGCGCGTCCCGGAAAGCGCCCGGCCGGACGCGGATTTACACCTGCGGCGAGAAAGAGTACCTCGCGTGGTTGGAGCGGAAGGATAAAGGCGTCCCCGTCCATCCGTCCCTCCAGAAAGAACTGGTCGCCATGCGCGACGAACTCGGGCTGAAGCAGTACCGGTTCCCGTGGGAGTGATATGAATATGGACGCGATTTTGAAATCGCGTCGATCGGGAAAATCGACTGGAGATTCATGTGTGAAACGCTGTTTGCTGATCGTGTCCGCAACCCTTTCGGCAATCGCCGTCTTTGCGAAGAGCCCGGACGCGCTTCTGGTAAGGCTTTCTAAGCCAACGACTTATGTTAACGACTACGCGGGCATTTTCTCTGCCACGAACAAGGCTTTGCTGGAGAGCTACCTTCAGCAAGTCCAGACCCGGACGACGGTTGAGATCGCGGTTGTCGCGCTGAAGTCGCTCGACGGCGGCGAGATCAGCGACTTTGCGAACCGTCTTTTCGAGAAGTGGGGCATCGGCAAGAAGGGCAAGGACAACGGGGTCCTGCTGCTCGCCGCGATCGAGGACCGCAGGGTGCGGATCGAGGTTGGTTACGGGCTCGAAGACGTGCTCACGGACGCGAAGTCGGGGCGGATCCTGGACATGCACGTGATTCCGTATTTCAAGAGCGGCGATTACGCGGCCGGGTTGGGCCAGGGCGCGCGCGCGATTGCCGCGGTGGTGGTGGGTGAGGCGGAACCGGCCCCGGCGCCGGGCGCGAAGGAATTCATGCCGACTGTCTTTCTATTCCTGATCTTTGGCGTTATTGTCCTCCTGGTCGTGATGGCCGTGAAAAAGGGATCGGCGACCACGGGCGGATCTTCCGGAGGAGGTGGGTCCCTTGGAGGTGGAGGCTGGAGCAGCGGCGGGGGGCGAGGCGAAGACGCAGGGCGACAAGGTCGCGGCCGCGAACCAGATCGAGGGCGCGCTCAGCAAGCTGTTGCTTGTCAGCGAGAACTATCCGGAGCTGAAAGCGAACCGGAATTTCATCGCTCTGCAGGACGAGCTGACCGGCACCGAGAACCGCATCTCCGTCGAGCGCCGGCGTTACAACGAAATCGTGAAGAAGCTCAATGCGAATATCCGGCGCTTCCCGATGAACATCGTGGCGGGTATGATGGGATTGGAAAAACGCGGTTATTTTGAGGCGGAACCGGGCGCCGCGTCGGCGCCGAAAGTGGAATTTTAAAAAAGGTACAGTTTCATGGCGATGACGATTCTGCAGAAGATACGCAACAAGGCCCGCTCGCTCGGGCGCAAGATTTGCCTGACGGAGAGCGACGACGTCCGCAACTTGAAGGCGGCGGCCCAACTCCTCGAAACGGGCTGCGCGAAGCCCGTCCTCGTCGGCAGCCGGGCCGCGATTGAGAAACTTGCGGCCGATCATCAGGTCAGTCTCCGCGGAGTGGAGATTGCGGACGTCGAAACGCATCCGCGGCTGAACGAGTATATCGCGATGCTGGTTGAGCTGCGAAAGTCCAAGGGCATGACCGAGGCCGAAGCGGCCGCGTGGATCAAAGACACGTGCGTGTTCTCGGCGGCGATGGTCTGCGCGGGCGACGCGCACGGCTATGTTTCCGGCGGCGGAAACCCGAACGGCTACAACCACAACACCGGCCAGAAGACCAGGCCCGCGCTCCAGCTCTTCAGGACAAAAGCCGGTATCAAGACCGCGTCGGCCTATTTTATCATGCAGATGCCGGACCCGAAGTGGGGGTGGAACGGCGCGCTGTTTTATGCCGACTGCGGGCTCGTGATCAACCCGAGCGCCGACCAGCTTGCCGAGATCGCCGTGACGACGGCCGCCACGTACCGCGAGTTGACCGGCGACGAGCCGATCGTCGGCATGATCAGTTGTTCGACGAAGGGTTCGGCGAAGGATCCGATTGTGGACAAGGTCATCGAGGCGACGAAAAAGGCGCAGGCGATGGCGCCCGATCTCCAGCTCGACGGCGAGTTCCAGTTTGACGCGGCGATGATCCCCGAGATCGGCGCGAGGAAAGCACCGGGCTCGAAGGTCGCCGGCCGCTGTAACGTGCTCATCTTCCCGGATCTGAACTGCGGAAACACGATGTACAAGGCCACGGAGCGGCTTGCCGGCGCGACGGCAATCGGCCCGCTCGTACAGGGTCTGCGCCGGCCCTTCAACGACGTCTCGCGCGGCTGTTCCGCGGGCGACATCGTGGACTGCGCCTGTGTCGCCGCGATCACGGAATGGGCGGATTGATCCGTAGGCCGGCTGCGCGAGAGTGCGGTCCATCAGGGCGTTTGAAGCTGGCTACGCTCCCTCTGGCTATGCCCTGGGCACCGGAACGGCGGTATTCGATCCGGCTCCCTATCGCGTCACCACTGTTCGCGGTGCAGTATCTGCTCCAAAGTCTTTCGCTTTTTCGGCAGGGGCGGCGCGGCGGGCTTGCCCAGCGGTGTCATGGCCAGCGGCTCGATCTCCTCCGGCAGATCGAGAATCTTCCGTATCTTTTCCGGATCAAACGCGCCGATCCAGCAGGTGCCCAGTCCGAGGTCCGCGGCGCAGAGCGTCATGTGATCCATGGCGATCGCGCCGTCAACCGCCGCATAGTTTTTGCCGTCCCGGCGCGTCCAGGCTTTGTGCGGCTCCACGCAGACCACGATGATCACCGGCGCTTTCCAGAGCCAGTCCTTGGCGTAGGCCTCCTTGAGGGCCTCTTTCCGGGCCGGGTCGCGGATCACGATGAAATGACAGGGTTGCTGGTTGGCGGCGGAAGGGGCGATCCGGCCCGCCTCGAGCACCTCGAGGAGGCTCGTTTCGTCGATCTCCGCCGCTTCATAACCGCGCACGCTGTACCGCTTGTTCGCCAAGTCCAGGAAACGCATAACCATCCTCTCTTTCGTCTTCACGAATATACATGACCGCCGGCCTCTTTGCCAGCGGTCATCCTCTTTCTTCTTGTCTCAAAGGCTGTTTTGCCGTACCTCCCTTTCCGGATGGTTTCGGGACGCGGGAACAGGAGGATGCATTTTGAAAAAGATTCTTTCCGTTGATGACGACCCGAATATCCTTCACGCCTACGAGGTGGCCGTCGGGCAGAAGGGCTACGAGATTCTGACCACGACCGACCCCACCGCGGTCGAGGGATTGCTGCGCGACAACGACGTGGACCTGATCATGCTGGATATCCACATGCCGCAGAAAAGCGGCCTGGACATTTTCCGCGAGTTGAAGAAGACCCATCCGAAGCTCAAGGTTCTTTTCATCACTGCCTATCCCAAGACCTTTACCGTGAGCAACGACGATATTTACAAGATGTGGACGCAGAACTTCGCGGATGGCGAAACGGATATCATGTACAAGCCGTTTGTGCTGAGCGTCCTTTACGAGAAGATCGAAGGATTGATCGGCCCGCCGTCGTAGACCGCCCCTGCGGCGGGCCGCGCAGGCATTGACAGGCGCGCGGTTCTGCCGTATCAAGACGCTGAAGGCTTAAAGGGGATCGCCGGGAAATTCCGCAAAAGGAGGCCGCGCCTTGAGAAAGATACTTTCCGTTGATGACGACCCACAGATCCTGCAGGCCTTCGAGGCGGCCGTTCGGCAAAAAGGATACGAAATCCTGACGACGACCGATCCCCTGGAAGTCGGGAAAATCCTGAGCGAGAACGAAATCGATCTGATCATGCTGGATGTCCGCATGCCCCAGAAAAGCGGCATCGACGTGTTCCGCGAGTTGAAGAAGACCCACCCGAAGCTCAAGGTGCTTTTCATCACGGCGTACCCGAAGTCGTTTTCGGTGCGCGACGAGGAGATGCTGAAGATGTGGCAGCGCGATTTCGCGGACGGCGAGACGGACATCATGTACAAGCCGTTTGTGCTCGATGTTCTCTATCAGAAAATCGAAGGATTGATCGGCCCGGCATCATGAGCAATCCGCAACTCGAGCGAATGGAGATCTTCCGGCAGGTCCGCGTTGTGCTGGTCCGGCATATGATCGACATTGGCCGGTTGTCCATTCAGATCTCGATGAGCCGGGTGAATTTGCATGGGTCCCTCTGCCGCCTGCCGGGGGTCAGCACGGAACTCACGCCCGCCATGATCCGCGCGATATTCAGCGAGTTGAACATGATCAAGGCCGTGAAACGGGTGGACGCCGAATTCGACAACTGGAAGCAGTTGGATTCGATGGGGACCGCCTGGGCGCGGGTTGAGGCGAAGAAGTTGATCGAGACGCCGCCGTCGGGCGCGGGAGCGGAGGGCGAGGCGATCGATGTCAGCGATGCGGATGGTTCCGATCAGCCGCCGAAGTAGGTTTCACCCGGTCAGGAATCTGTGTCGGCGAGCAGGCCCCCGAGGGTTTCGGAAAGCTGTTTGCGGACGTACGGCTTCTGAAGAAACGCGATGTCGGGGTCGTTAGCCAGATGGCCGAGGGTCTCGTCCGGTCCGTAGCCCGAGACGAACAGGACCTTCATGCGCGGATCGATTCCGCGTACGGCCTCGACGAAATCCTTGCCGGTCATGTTGGGCATGACCATGTCGGTCATGATCAAGTCGATCTGCGCGGTGTTATCACGGAAAAGCGCAAGCGCCGTATGGCCGTCGGCCGCGCTGAGCACGTTGTAGTTCAGGCTCTTGAGAATGCGGACGGTGAAATCACGGACGGAATCGTCATCGTCGACGACCAGCAATGTCTTTGAAGGCGCGGCGTTTTCCATACGACGAATGATAAAGGGGCGCTTGCGGATTGTAAAGAATTGTGCGGGCGTCGCGCGCGGATCGGTCCTCGTTCAGACGGACGACTCGATCCATGACCCGCCGAACCAGGGGCGCGAAGATCGGAGCCTCGACCGGATGCCCGGGAGAATTCGCCGGTGCCCCTGGAAAAAGCAAACGCCCGGCGCGATCGCGTGCCGGGCGTGCCTGCCGAAACCGTTACGCCTTTACGCAGTCATCTTGCCGCGGCGCTTCTCCAGTTCGGTGCGGATCTCGTAGGCCTTGGCCTCGGTGATGCTGTAGGTCATGATCGCCCAGATCGCGATCGCGGACGCGACCAGCGGGATGCCGCAATCGAACGCGCGCATGAGGAAGAGGGTGCGCTCGGACTGCGCGCCCTTCAGCGCGACATCGAACCCCGTGGCGCTCAGGAGGTATCCGAAGATCAGCGCGGCGGCGGCCATGCCCAGCTTGACCATCCACCAGTAGATCGCGCCGTACATGCCCTCGCGGCGCTCGCCCGTGTTGAGCTCGTCGAGGTCACAGACGTCGGCGACCATCGCGCCGACGACGGTGAAGAGCGAGCCGATCCCGAACGAGATCAGGGGGGCGGAGAGGAGCAGCATGTAGGGGCTCTGCGGATTGTAGGCGAACCACTTCACGACGAAGCCGAGAAGGGAAATGGAGGTCATGATGTAGAACGTTCGCCGCTTGCCGATCCTCGTCGAGACCCACGTAGTCAGCGAGATGACGGCGAAGGTGGCCAGGGAGCTGGTGATGCCGAACCACATGTTCAGTTGCGACGCCTTGGTCGCATCGCCGCCGAACAGGTAGTACGTCATGTTATAGAATGTGAACGACGCGCCGAGCTGGTAGCCGTTGAAGATGAGGAAGGTGGCCAGGCAAAGCTTGAGGAACGGGCGGGATTTCCAGGTGGCGACGAAGCGCTTGAAGAATTTCACGGTGCTCTGGAGGGCGCCCTCGCTATCGCGCGGAGGCAGGCGCATGCGCTCCTTGGTGAAGAGGGCGGGCATGACGCCGAAGACCATGATGGACACGCCGATGATGATGGCCAGCGTGCGCGCACCCGTCACGGCGCCGTATTCACCGGGGAAAATCTTGCGGTTGTAGATGAAGAGGTAGAAGAACGGGCACAACAGCCAGGCGATCTGGCCCATGATGTTGCTGAAGCCCATCAGCCGCGTGCGTTCGTGGTAGTCGGCGGTGAGTTCGTAGCCATAGGCCACGAACGGGATGGAGAAGACCGCATACACGGTGAAGAACGCAATCGACGCGGTCAGGAAGACCCAGAAGTAGAACATCTCGCTGTGGCCCGGGTACAACTGCCACATCAGCGCGAAGATGATGCCCGACAGGATCGCGCCCCAGAAGATCAGCGGACGGCGGCGGCCCCAGCGCGTGCGCGTGTTGTCGGAGATGTGACCGATGACGGGATCGATGAAGGCGTCGAACAGGCGGGGGATGGAACCGAGAAGGCCGACCAGTCGCGGGTCCATGGCGAGGCCGAGGTTCAGAATGATCGGCAACGCGCCGATGGCGGCGGCCTGCAAGTTGTTCGCGAGCATGCCCATGCCGTACGCGAACTTCTGCATGAACGGCAGGCGGTCCTCAACCGCAGTCTCGTAATGTTCAGTCTCTCTCATCTGATTTTCCCTTCCGAATTTGCTGCAAAGAACCGCTTGATTCAAAGTCCGTTCGTGGGCTTCACCAGCGAATAAGGGGCGAAAATAGTACGGGGAAAATCGAATTGCAAGCAGGTTCTGGGCCGGTTTTGGGAACGGGTTGTTCGTCGTCCGAACCGTGATGAAATCATGAGTTTCGTTGATCCGGAGACGGGTTCCGCGTGCCGTGACACCCCGGGGTCCGGCCGTTTCTGTTCGGTCGCGGTTCGACTTTCAAAAGCCGGCCGCGTAATATGCGGCCTGTGAATCCGGTCATCATCGATCGTTCCCGGCACACCATCAGCCGCCGCAGGATTTCCTCCGAGGCGTTGACGGTGCTTTATCGTCTTCACGACGCCGGCTTCCTGGCGTACCTCGCGGGCGGCGGCGTGCGCGATCTTCTGCTGAACCGCACGCCGAAGGATTTCGACATCGTGACGGACGCGCACCCCAACCAGGTGAAACGCCTGTTCCGCAACTGCCGGCTGGTCGGCCGGCGCTTCCGCCTGGCGCACGTTTTTTTTCACAACACGATCATCGAGGTGGCGACGTTCCGCGCCAACCTCCCGGCGGATGCCCCGGCGGCGCCCGAACACCTGTTCCAGCAGCGCGACGGTGTGATCGCGCGCGACAACGTCTTCGGCACGCCGCCCGAAGACGCGGTGCGGCGCGATTTCACGATCAACGCGCTTTTCTACAACATCGCGGACCGCTCCCTCATCGACTACGTGGGCGGGATCGAGGACCTCGACAAGCGGGTGCTCCGGGTGATCGGTGATCCGCGCGTCCGGTTTCGCGAAGACCCGGTCCGCATGATCCGCGCCATCCGGTTTGCCTCGGCGCTGGATTTCGCGATCGAACACGAGGCGTGGCAGGCGATCCTGGAGATGAGGAACATGCTCGCGCTCGCGTCGCACGAGCGGATGTACGAGGAGATGCTGAAGCTGGCGTTCTGCGGGCGCGCGGAGACTGTCGGGGGAAAACTGATCGAGGCCGGGTTGTTCGACGTGATCTTCCCGGCGTTCGGCGCCTGGATGAAGACCCCGGAAGGCGCCGGGGGACAGGCGTGGTTGATCAAGGCGCTGCGCCAGGTTGACATCTGGAAGAAGGCCGGCATGCTGCCGGAAGACGAACTCCTGTGGGCGTTGCTGTTCGGGGCCTACCACGAGGGGCTCGCGGAGCGGCTTATGAAGGATGGCTTGCATCCGTCGCGCGCTCTCGGGGAGGCCGCGCGCCGGCACCTCATGGATCCCGCGAACTGCGTGCGCGTTCCGAAGCGGATCGTCAACGGCGTGTCGCAACTCATGTCCGCCCAGGTCTCGTTCAAACGGGCGCAGGGGAAGCGGGCGGAACGTTTCCTGCAACGCCGCGGCTTCAACGACGCGCTGGTCTACTTCAAGTTTGCGTCCGGCGTGACCGGCAGGAACAAGGAACTGCTGCGCACATGGCTGGCGATGCGCCGCCGGGACGGCTGACGGAATCTCGCGCAAACTTCGCGTCGGGGATTGTATTACGCAAAGTTTTTCTTAAGATACGCAGCGTCATTGCGGGTCCGGGTGGGCCCGCGCAACACACAGGAGTAACAGAAGATGGCTAAGTCGTTGACGAAGAGTCAGATTGTTGCCGGAGTCGCCGAGAATGCGGGGATCTCGAAGAAACAGGCCGCCGCCGCGATCGAAGCGTTGGTTGCCATGGCCTACAAGGGCGCGAAGGATGCCTTCACGATTCCCGGTCTCGGCAAGCTCGTGCTCGTGAAGCGCAAGGCCCGCATGGGCCGCAACCCGGCCACGGGCGAAGTGATCAAGATTGCCGCCAAGAAGGTGGTGAAGTTCCGCGTCGCGAAGGCGGCGAAGGACGCCATCCTCGGCAAGAAATAGTCCTTGTTCCGTGGAACGATCCAACGCGCCGCAGCGTACGCTGCGGCGCGTTTTGTTTCCATCCCTGAAAGCTGGCACCCCCAACCGGATTCGAACCGGTGTTACCAGGATGAGAACCTGGCGTCCTAGGCCTCTAGACGATGGGGGCGTCTTGGAAGGCTGAAGGATGAAACCTGAAACCTGAGTGAAAATCAAAGACTATTTTATGCGTTGCGGCCGCACTGTGTCGATCAATCCGTCTCAGGGGATGCGGGGCTACAGCGCTGCGGAAGGGGTCAGCGATGTGAAGAGATGGCGCGTGATTTCCAGGCGCGGGTTTTTCTCGGCGAAGTACTTGAGTTCCCAGTCGGCGTGGAAGAGCAGGACACGCGCGCCTTCGCGCGTGGCGGCCAGTTGGCAGCCCGTGGGCAGGACCATCGTCTGGAGTTGTTCGTCGCCGGTTTGGGGCGAGACCCATCGGAGAATTTTCCACGGCGCCGGCTCGGCGCGCGTTTCCGCGCCGTACTCCGTTTCGAGACGGTACCGGATCACATCGAACTGCAGGGGCCCGACGGCGGCGAGCAGGCGCGAGTTCTGGCTGGTTGTGTGCGTGACCAACTCCTGCGCCACGCCCTCCTGGAGGAGCTGGTCCAGCCCTTCCGTGAAGCGCTTGGCCTTGTAGGGGTTCGGATTGGCGAGATAGATGAACGCCTCCGGCGTGAAGCGCGGGATTTCGTCGTAACGGATGGTTTCATCCTCGGTCAGCGTGTCGCCCACGCTGAACTCGGAATGCCCCACGATGCCGATGATGTCGCCGGGATAGGCCTCGTTGACCGTTTCGCGCTCGCGGCCGAAGAGCTTGTGGGAGCTGTTGAGTTTGACGCGCTTGCCCGTGCGGACGTGCGTGACGGTCATCTCCCGGTCGAATTGGCCCGAGCACACGCGCACGAACGCGATGCGGTCCCGGTGATTCGGGTCCATGTTCGCCTGGATCTTGAAGATGAAGCCGGAGAAGGCCGGGTTCTCCGTCGGAATCACGCGGTCCCCGCTCTTGCGCGGCGTCGGTGGCGCGGAATACTTCAGGAAGTTGTCGAGCATCAACTGGACGCCGAAGTTGTTCAGCGCGCTGCCGAAGAAGGCCGGCATCGTGTAGCCGGTGAGGACGGCGGCCGGGTCGAACTCGCCGCCCATCGCGTCGAGGATATCCAGTTCCTCGATCACCTTGGCGTAGGACGCCTCGTCCAGCCGCTCTTTCAAAAACGGATCGGAGATGTGCCCGATCGAAACGGGGGCCTTGTGCTGCCCGCCGCCGGCAAGCCGGTCGAAGACGTGCACGGTGTTCTGCCGGCGGTCGAACACGCCCTTGAAGTCGAACCCCGTGCCCAGCGGCCAGTTCACCGGATAGACGTGGGCCTGCAGGACGCTCTCCAGTTCGTCCAGCAGGGCCAGCGGCTCGCGCGTGGGGCGGTCCATCTTGTTGAAGAAGGCGAAGATGGGAATGGACCGGTTGCGGCAGACCTCGAAGAGCTTCTGCGTCTGGCTCTCGATCCCCTTGGCCGCGTCGATCACCATGATGGCGGCATCGACGGCGGTCAGCACGCGGTAGGTGTCCTCGGAAAAATCCTTGTGGCCCGGCGTGTCGAGGAGGTTGATCTTGTACCCGGCGTAGTCGAACTGCAACACGGTCGAGCTCACGGAGATTCCGCGCTTGCGCTCAAGCTCCATCCAGTCCGAGGTTGACGCGCGCTGGTTCTTGCGCGACGTCACCGAACCGGCCAACTGGACCGCGCCTCCGTAAAGAAGGAACTTCTCCGTCAGCGTCGTCTTTCCCGCATCGGGGTGCGAGATGATCGCGAACGTGCGCCGTTTCCGGATTTCGTCGTGAATACTCATCGGGAAACGGCGTTCATACGGATATCGGGGCGAGGGATCAAGCTTTTCCAGAAGACGCGATTTTGCCTTTGCCCTGAGGGTCAAACCGAAAGGAGTCTCAGGCGAAGGGAATCGCGTTTGCGAAACACGGCGGCGCGGTCATGGCGCAATGGACCGGATTGTACGCAGGCGCTCGATGATCGGCAGGCCCTGCGTGCACTCCGAATCGCAACGGCCGCAGGCGTTGCAGCGCTCCGCGTCTTTGGCGGTCAGATTCCAGTGCCGTTGCAGGCGCGGCCCGACGCTCTCCGGCCCCTCGAGAATCATCAGGTTGTATGCGTCCATGTACTTCGGGATCGGAATGTTCTGCGGACACGGCAGGCAGTACCCGCAACCCGTGCACAGGCCGTCGAACTCCTGTTCGATGTGTTTCTCGATCGAGGCGACAAACGCCGCGTCGTACGGCGTGAACCCGTCCAGCGCGGCGACGGCCTGGTTCACCTCCTCGGCGCGGCTGAAGCCGATCAACGCGCTTGTGATCGCGGAATGCGAGATGTTGAAACGGATCGCGGCGGCCACGACGTCCGGATCGGCCGGGCCGCGGATGAAGCGGAACCGCTCCGCGTGGCGCGGGATCACGCCGCCCGCGAGCGGGTTCATGGTGACCACGCCGATGCCCGCCCGGCCCGCCGCCTCGACGCCGGCGCGGCGGTAGGGGAAGTTGATCGCGGAATAGCCGATGGTCATTCCCTCGAAGATGCCCTCGCCGATCACGCGCGCGGTCTCCGCGCCGTTCATGTGCGTCGAGAACACGAGATGTTCGATCAGCCCTTCCTCTTTCGCGCGCAACGCGGCCTTCACCGCGCCGCCGCTTTTCCGTTCCTCCCAGTCGGCGTCCGAAAGCAGGCACCAGATGTGGAAGAACTGAATCCGCGGGACGCCCAGCCGTGCGAGCGACGTCTCGAGGTTCCTGCGTAAGGTGTCGGCGTCCGGCGCGAAGCTCTTGCTGGAAAGGTGGAACGTGCCGGGCTTCATTTCGCGGACGGCCAGGCCGAGGATCTCCTCGCTGCGGTCGTCGCAGTAGATCGGCGCCGTGTCGAAATAGTTCACGCCCTTTTCGTACGCGCGCAGGAGGATCGCGGCGCATTCGTCCATGATCGCCGGCGTCATCGGGGTCCGGAAACGCATGCACCCCGCGCCAATCGCGGAGATCATTTTTCCCGTGCTGCCGTAAGGCTTGTAAAGCATGCTTCGAATAGACTCCGGAAGCCGGTGTTTCTAATCCTGGGAAGATTCCGTAGACACGATTTCCGAATCGCATCTACGAAACATCCACGATTCATCTTCCCAACGCCGCGGCCGCGCGCAGTTCGCGGGCGGGCCCGATGGCGACCGGTCCTTTCCAGATTCCGCCGCCGCCCATCCAGTCGCTGACGCGGACGGCGAGGAGGTTCGTTTCCGCGAGAAGGCCCCGGTCGAATTCGTAGATGCGCGGTTCGGAGAATGCCGTGACCTGTTCGGGCGGAAACCGGCCCATCGCCCCGATCTTTACGCCGTTGAGGAAGGTCTCGTCCGCGTCGTCGATCGCGCCCATGAGCAGCGCGAGCGGGGCGTCGCCCCAGCGCGCGAACGCGGCCGCCGGAAGGGTGAAACGCAGGCGGTACCACGCGGTGCCGTCGTACGCGGGCAGGGCGTCCTTCTCCCAGCCGCCCGGCACCTGCGTCTCCGCCCAGTCCGCGTGGGAAAAGTCCGCCGCCGCCCATGAGGGATCGTCGCCGCTGCGGATCCGCCACGCGCCGGAGAGGGATTCGTAGGACGGAAAAAGGAAGTCGCAGGTCCATTGCTGGAGGATGTTCGTGCCGGAACGGATGGATGAATCCAGGCTCCAGATATCGCCGCGATTCGCGCCCGTCGTGTCCAGCGTCAGGTCGAGGATGCGATCCGCGTTGCGCGTGTCGGCGGGAATGGGTTCCACTCCTTCCTGCATAACCTGTCTCTGCGCGTTCAGCAGACGCCACTCGATACGGTTCATGTCGTCGGACGTAAAGGCGTCCACCGACAGCGTGAAGGTCACGGGTTTCCCCGGGGCGGGGCGGTTGGCGTCGGAGAGCGTCCAGGAGTACCGCGGCTTGAACGGCGCGTCGTTGAGCGTCCGCAGAATGAAGCGCCCGTGGGATTCCTGGCGCAGGTGCGTGAGCGCCGCGTTGCCCGGTCCGAACCGTCCGTTGAGCTTCAGGCCGAGCAGGTCCGAGATGAGCCGGCCGCCGGAGCAGGAGTGGGTGACGATCAGGATGGACTTGCCGGTGCCGCCGAAGCGCGACCGGATCAGTTCGCCCGCCCGCCGGATCTGCGCGACCGCCTCCGCTTCCGTGGCGGGCGCGAAACGGAAGTTCGTGTTCGTGTCGCGCAACTTGAAGTACGGCGCTTCATCTTCGCCGATCACGATCCGTTCGCCGGGCGGGATGCCGGGTGCGGGGGCGGTATCGGCCTGGCAGTCGCAGCAGCACTCCTCCACCTCCGGACAAATCTCGGCGGTGATCTTGTGTGCCTTGAGGAACGGCAGGATCGTTTGCCGTGTCCGCCAGGTCGGACTGACGAGCACCTCGTCGAACGCGAGGCCGTCGAGTTTCGCCGTGATGCCGGCGACCTGTTCCAGCCCCTTGGGCGAGAACGTGCATTGGTTCTTTTCCGAGTAGTCGAGCGTCACATTCCCCATCGTTTCCGCGTGACGGATCAGATACACGTCCAGCCCGAAGGCCAAGGGAGCGGTAGCGGCGAGGAGTATCAGGGCGAATCGAATGGGTGAAGTCATGGAGATATGATGAAGGCTCCGAAAAGGGATGTAAAGAATCGTAAATGTGTAGATAGGAGCGCTTTCAATTAGTATGTGTATTGATTCTTCGGGGGTTGCTGGTACAGTGCTGATACAGGAATGGGGGGTTGATCGCACATGGAAATTGTTTTCCGATGTACCGGATGTGGAAAGAAACTCATTACTGAAGAGTCGGGGCAGGGCTTGATAGCGGATTGTCCCGCGTGCGGGGCGGCGGTCACTATTCCGGTTCCGATCGCCAAAGCGCCCTCCACAAAGCGCATTGTGCGTGTTCCCAAGGGAGCGGGAGCGAACGCGCAGCCCGATACCACGGGCGTAACGCCGCCCGGCGTGGACGCGAATCCCGCGACCGAGCCGGAGACCGCGGCGTCGCCGGTGTCCGTGACTCTGTTTCCCGAGCGGCCGCACAACCTGGAAATTGTTGTCGGCTGGATTTGTGTTGTCGTCGGCACGATCCTCGCGCTGCTTTTGCCGAAGACGCCGCTTCTTTACCTGACTTTCTTCGCGGGCGCATTCCTGATGTCATGCGTGTTGTTTGTCCGCCGCAAGTTTCTTCACTGGGGCGTACTTCTTCTATGCACATGCATTCCTCCGCCGCTGCTGATGAAGCAGAACATCTGGAAAAGCGCCGCGTCGTCCGCGCCGGCCGTTGTGACCGAAGCGCCGGCCCGGCATGAAGCGTCCGCGAAACCCACGAGGACGCAGAAAGTCGTCATCGACGCCCAGGGCGAAATCAAGATTGTGCCGGTGGAGGCGCCGTCGCCGGGCGCGTCGTCGAAGCTGCAGGAAGAGCCTCGCCGCGCCGTGGCCGGGAACAACGCGCCGCAGGATCCGTTTGCCGAAACCGTGAAACAGGTCCGGGAGGCGCCGCCGCGGCACGAGCCGACAATATTGGCGGCGGAGGATCCGTACGCGGAGTTGCTCGAGAACCAGAACGATGTTCCGCCGCTGGTGCCGGAGGATGTGTTGGCTTCGACGAGGGTCGGCTGCGGTCCCGATTTCGTGTGGCAGAAGCCGTCCGCGGTGGACACGATTGTCCCCGGCCAGCCCGCGCCCGTTATGCAAGTTCCTCTGAGGGTTTACGAGGACGAAGGATTCAAGGAGACCTTCTCTCCGACCGGCCTGATGGGCAATCAGAAGGAGCTTCAGTTCGACCTGGGGTGGCGCACGGAGCCCTATGCGGGGGAGACCTGCATTCACGTGCGGTATGACGACGACGAGGATTGGGTGACGGTGGCGTGGCAGCATCCCGGTCATAACTGGGGGAATGTGCCCGGCGGCCTGGACCTTTCCAACGCGAAGAAGCTGACGTTCTGGGCCAAGGGGGAGTCGGGTACGGAAAAGGTCGAGTTCATGATCGGCATGGAGCAGGGGCAGAACGCCGTCAGCCGCGACACCCTTCGCGCGACGACCGGCGTCATCTGCCTGGAGAAGGAGTGGAAGCAGTACGAGATCCCGATCGAGGAACTCGATCGCAGCCGCCTGATCACCGGCTTCCTATTCCGGATCGAAGGCCAGGGCCGGCGCATCACGTTCTACCTGGACAACATCCAGTACGAATAGCGCGAGCGGTTTTTCCAATCCCTGGAAATTCCGGCTGGAGAATGTCCAACCTTCGGAAAACCGGGCCCGGCGCGCGGGGACGTTACAGCTCCTTGTTCTTGTACAGGAGCTTGCGCGCGGCGTCGGCGATCTTCCAGAACCAGCCGCCGGAGTTGTCCCAGCACTGGGCGTAGGCGAACCGCCCGAGAATTTCCTGGAACGCCTTGTCCGATTCGGCTTTCCGGCCGAGGCTGTCGAGCGCCTTGCCCTTGATGTAGAGACACGTTCCGACATCGTTGAGCGCCCAGTACTCCCACTCGAGACCCGCGGAAGGGAAGTCCCTCAGGGACAACTGCTGTTCCGCCGCTTTATCGGCGTAGAGTTCGATGCACTTGTTGGCGTAGGCTTCCGCCGCCAGCAGGCGGCCCTGCTTCAGCGACTCCCAGGCGCGGCCGGTCAGCGTGCTCGACTTGTAGTCTCCGTAGTCGATGTTCATGTCCATGCACTGGATGCGGTCCTTCGCCGCGCCGGCCACCGACCAGTAGTAATCATTCTCGTCCCAGCACTGCGCAAAGGAATACTTCTTGATCAACTCGCCGTACACCAAGCGCGCGGAAATCTTGTCGCGCCGTTTCTGGAGCGAGAGGCCCTTGATGTAGAGCGCCGTGGCGACATCGTTGAGCGCCCAGTAATCGTTGGCCATCTCCGGAGCGGGAATTTCGCGGAGTTCCGCCTGCTGGTCGCGAGCGATCACCTCGTAGTCCTTGACGCACTGGTTGGCCAGCGCGATGGCGCGAATGTAGTCCTTCGTGTTGTACGCATCCCACGCCTTGGAAATGAGTTCGTAGGACGTGTATGTCGGCGACGTCTTCGCCCGCACCTTTCCCTTCACTTTTCCGGGCACCGCCTCCTGCGCGGATGCGGAAAAGGTAAACAGCAGGCCGGCGATCAGCAGGCATCTCAAAGATAATGCGTTCATGGCAATTCCCCCTGATAAATAGAATGTCTACCATAATACGGTCTGGGTGGCAACCGGGTTGGGACCGGGTCCAGACAGAGGTCCCGGTCCGATCGGAACCCGCGGGAATGGAAACGCGACTTTGGACCTTGGATTTGGTCGCTACCGTCTCGGCCTGCGGCTTCGCGGAGGGCGGCCCCTGCCGCCGCCGGGGCGACGACGAGGCGAAGGCTTGGGACGGAGCGGCTGGCTGTGGGCGAGCGCGGGCGAGGGTTCGATCAGTTCCGGCTCCGGCTGCGTGCACTTGAGATCGTGTCCAAGATATTTCTCGATGCGCGGAATCCAGAACGCGTCGTCCTCGCAGGCGAAACTGATCGAAACGCCCGACGCGCCCGCGCGCCCGGTGCGGCCGATGCGATGCACGTAATCCTCGGGGTCGTCCGGCAGGTTGTAGTTGATCACGTGGCCGATGCCCTCGACGTGGATGCCGCGCGCGGCGACGTCGGTGGCGACGACGACCGGGATCTTGCCGTCCTTGAAATCGCGCAGGACGCGGATGCGTTGTTCCTGCGGCACTTCGCCGGAGAGCAGGGCGCAACGAATCCCGAGAGTCTGCAGCCGGTCCGTCAGCGCGCGCGCCTCGTCGCGGCGGTTCGCGAAGATCAGGGTTGATTGCTTGCACCGCTTGGTCAGCAGGTTGTAGAGCAGGTTGAATTTTTCGGCCCCGGTGATGATGTACGTCACCTGCTCGACCGATTGGCCCTCCACGTGTTCCGGCTCGATCTCGACCATGACCGGGTCGCGGGTCCACTGCGCGGTGAGCTTCAGAACCAGATCGGTCAGGGTCGCGCTGAACAGCAGCGTCTGGCGCTCGGACTTCGGCGGCGTAGCGCGGACGATGCGCCGCACGTCCGGGATGAAGCCCATGTCCAGCATGCGGTCCGCCTCGTCGATGACCAGCACCTCGACGTGGTTGAGGTGCAGAATGCGCCGCTGGTGGAAATCGAGGAGGCGGCCGGGTGTCGCGACCATCACGTCGATCGTCTTGTTGACGAGTTGTTTCTGCTGCTTGTCGTAGTCCACGCCGCCGAAGACCGCCATCGTGTTGAACGGACAGTAGCGGCCGATGGCCTGCGCCTCCTGCGCGATCTGCATGACCAGCTCGCGCGTCGGCGCGAGGATCAGGACGCGCGGGGCGCCGGCGCGGCGGCCCTGGGGCAGGGGGTTGCGAAGCATTCGCGTGAACACGCTGATCAGGAACGCGGCGGTCTTACCGGTGCCGGTCTGCGCGCGCCCGGCCGCGTCCGCGCCCTGGATCGTCTTCGGGAGGATCGCCGCCTGGATCGGCGTGCAATACTGGAAGCCCAGGTCGGCGATCGCGTGCATGATCTCCACGGGCAGGTTGAGATCGTGAAAGCGGGTCGCGCCTTCCTTCGGCGGCGTCTGGAACGCCGACGGGTCCCACGGCTTCTGCGGGGGCGGCGGTTTCGGCGGGCGTCCGCCGTGATGCGCCGGCGGCTTGGAGCGACCCCGCCGGGGCTCGTTGCGCCGGCGGCGAACGGGCTTTTCGGGGGAGGCGGCGGGTTTCTTCAGCCGGTCCCGGATATTCTTGATGATGTGTTGCAACATGGACTTCGGGCTACAGACTAGCGGCATTTGGCGGAGTCACAAGGCAAAAACCGAGGACAACGAGGACGAGAGCGATGGGGGGATCACAGTCCCATCAGCGGGACTTCCGCGTTGAGGGCGGGGGAGGCGGCGAAAAACGCGTCCGCGCGCTCGCGCACGGCGTCGAGTGTCGGCGCGTTCTGCACCGCCGTGTAGAAGCTGTGGCCGAACTGGAAGTTGCGGGCGTAGTACTCGGTGAAAATCTTGATGCGGCGGATGGCGATTTCCGGTTCGAAATCCTCGCAAAGGTAATCGAACAACCGGCGCCAGACGTCGGCGTGGTCGATGTTCAGCGATGGGTTCCACGACGCGAACACCCACGGCTGCGCCGCGGCCATGCGGCCGATCATGAGCCCGCAGGCCGGTTTGAACAGGTCCGCGGCGTTGCGGATCGTCTCCGGCCCGGTGATATCGCCGTTGGCGATCAGCGGCAGGCGGGTCAGCGACGCCGCCCACGCGAAAAGCTCGTGCCGCGCGCGGCGCTTGAACTTGTCCTCGAAGAAGCGTGGATGAAGAACGACGGCGTCCACGCCGCTGTCCTCGAACCGCTTCATACGTTCGACGAAACGCTCTTTCCAGTCCGGCGTGTTCCGGCCCAATCGAATTTTCACGGTCAGCAGTCCGGGCCAGCGCGCGCGCGCCGTCTTCAGGACGGACTCGAGTGCCGGAAGGTTTTCGAACAACTGACTTCCGGCGTCGAGCCGGCGGATCGCCGGCGCGTGGCATGCGAGGTTGAGGTCAATTCCGTCCGGCGCGATTTCCGACAGGCGGCCGATGACGCGGTCGAGCCGGTCCGCGTCGCGGACCATGAGCTGGTAGATCACCTTGCCCTCGATCGGGCGGCGGCGAAGGTACGGCGACTGTTGCAGGTCCTCGTTCAGGATCTGCTTGGCCGAAAGCATCTCCGTCCAGAACGCGCCGCAGCCGCCCAACTCCCCGACCAGCCGCCGGAACGCGCTGTGCGTGATCGCCGCCAACGGCGCGCAGAAGAGCGCCGGCCGGAAGGTAACGCCGCGGAGGATGGTTTCGGAGAACATGCGCCGACTGTACCGTATTTTTTTAATGCTTGGAATTTGATCCCGCCGCCCGCTCTGCGATACTCCCGCGATGCTCAGTTCTTCCGGCGAGATCGCGATCTACACGGACGGCGCGTGCCGGGCCAATCCCGGGCCCGGCGGTTACGGCATCGTCCTGATCGCCGACGGCCGGCGGCGGGAAATTTCCGGCGGCTTCCGCAAGACCACCAACAACCGCATGGAGCTGTTCTCCGTGATCCGCGCCCTGCGCGAGTTGGGCCGGCCGCACGGCCCGGTGACGGTGTACAGCGACTCGCAGTACGTCGTGAACATGATCAACGGCGGCTATGCCCGGCAATGGAAGCGCAACGGCTGGAAGCGCAGCGGCGGCAAGGACCCGGTATTGAATTCCGATCTGTGGAGCGAGCTGCTGGACCTGTGCGCGGCGCACGAGGCGAAGTTCGTCTGGGTGCGCGGCCACGCCGACAACAAGGAAAACTCGCGCTGCGACGAACTGGCCGTCGCGGCCCGGCAGGCCGCCGACCTGCCCGTGGACGAGGGATACGAAAAGCCGGCTGCGCCCGCGCCGCCGACGCAGTTGTCGCTATTCGATGGAATGTAGAAGGCGCTTCGTTTCCCGGGCGCGCCCGTGAACGGAATCCCCGCTGAATTTTCCGGCGTGACGGCGGTCGCCAGGGCCGCCTCAGTTTTTCGTCGCCAGCATCCCGCACGCCGCGCGGATGTCCTGGCCGCCGCTGTAGCGGCGGAGGACGGGCGCGGCGATGTGTTTGCGCAGGGCGTCGCGGAACGCGTTCAACTCGTCGCGCGACGGCGGCTTGAATGGGCCCGTCGGATCGTTGACGTCGATCAGGTCGATCTTCACCGGCAGGCCGCGCGTGAGTTCCGCGAGTTCCACGGCGTCGCGTTCGCTCACGTTCACCCCGGAGATCATGATCCACGCCAGCGTGACGCGGCGGCGCATCGCCGCGTGATACTCGCGCAATGCGGCGATCAGTTCGGCGGTCGGCTGTGTCTTCTCCGCGGGCAGAAGTTCCGCGCGCCGCGCGGGATTCGCCGAGGTGAGCGAGACGATCAACGAGTACTTGCGGCGCTCCCGCGTGAACCGGCGGATGCCGGCGATGATGCCGACGGTGGATACGGTGATCGATTTCGCGTGGATCGCCATGCCGCACGGTTCGGAGAAAATCGCCGCGGCGGTCATCACGGCGTCGTAGTTCAGCATCGGCTCGCCCATGCCCATGAACACGATGCCGCGGACGGGAAAATCGGAGTCGGCCTGGATCTGGACGACCTGGTCCACCATTTCCCACGGGGCCAGGTTCCGCCGGAAGCCCATGCGGCCGGTGGCGCAGAACACGCAGCCCAGCGGGCAACCGACCTGCGAACTGACGCACACGATGTACTTCCGGTCGTCGGGCCGGTGCATGATCGGAATCCGCACGGCCTCGAATAGGTCGCCGTTCTCGCCACGGAACAGGTACTTGGCGAAGCCGTCTGACGGCGAAACGGTCTTCTCGATCCGCTCGATGTTCGGGATATGCGTCAGTTCCCGGACGCGATGGAGGACCGCGGCGGGAAGGCCGGGTTGCGGGTCGGGCCATTGGCCGCGGCGCAGGACCGAGGCCTGAATCCGGCGCGCCGCGCGCGGTTTCAGACCGGCCTGCGCGAGGGCCGCGCACAGGCCCTCCGCGGTGAAATTCTTCAATAAAACAGGGGCGCCCCGCATGCAAGGGACTTTAGCCGAAAGCCGGACGCCGCGCAAAGAACGGCACAAAATTTGTTGCAATCCCCTGGAATAACAATAAATTTCTCACTGCTAGTAGAGAGAGCGTCGATAGTGAGATGGTAGATTGTCAGTCGCCCGAGTTTGCTTCGGTTGGTGACGATCTGAAACCCGAACGAGTCGGGAACGGTCACCGAAACTCCCTCACGCAGCAGAAAGAAGAAGAGTAGGTAAGTTATATGGCTACAAAGCTATATGTCGGTAATCTGTCGTTTCAGACCACTGAAGGCGATCTTCAGCGTTTGTTTGAGCAGGCAGGCCGTGTAGTGAGCTGCAGTATCATCATGGACAAGTTCACGAACAAGTCTCGTGGATTTGGTTTCGTGGAAATGAGCAGCCAGGAAGAGGCGACCAAGGCAATCAGCGACTTCAACGGCAAAGACTTCGACGGTCGTGCCTTGACGGTCAACGAGGCCAAGCCCCGTGAAGAGCGTCCCCGCGGTAGTTTCGGCGGCGGCGGGTACGGCGGCGGCCGCGATCGGCGCTAATTATAGACTTTAGCGTTTGATGGAACAGGGCGTCCCGAAAGGGGCGCCCTGTTCTTTTTTGCGCCGCGAGTCCTGGTTGTCCCGACCTCCCGGAGCCGGGGTTCCTCTGGAGGGCGCCGCCGATCAGATCACATCCTGTGTTTCTTGGTGACGGGGACGGGAGCGCTCCATACAATTCCTGCCGACATGAACGATTCCCGCCAGTCGCCGTTTGCCCCGCCGGAGTCCGAGTTCCAGCGCCTGAACGAGCGCCTGAAGGATCGCTATCGGATCGAGGCGATGATCGGGACGGGCGCGGTCGGCGCGGTGTACCGCGCGATGGATCTGCGCCTGAATCGCCAGGTGGCGATCAAGGCCATTCGCGAAGGGCATCATCTGGCCGCGAAATGGCGTGACCGGTTTCACGAGGAGGCGCAGATCATCGCGAAATTCGCGCACTCGGGGATTGTGCAAGTCCACGAGATCGTCGAGGTCGATCACCGGCCGCTCATCGTGATGGAGTACGTGGAGGGCGGCGACCTCGAGGAGGCGATTCGCGCGGGCATCGAGCGCGAGCGGCTGATCGGCATCATGATCTCGGTCTGCGAGGCCGTGGGCTACGCCCACGCGCACGGCATCATCCATTGCGACATCAAGCCGCGAAACATCATGCTGACGAACGCGGGCGCGGCGAAGATCGCCGATTTCGGTATTGCGTTGCGGGTGGACGACGAGGCCTCGCGGCCCGGCGCGCCCCTCGACCTTCGGAAGAAGAACATACGCGGCAGCCCGCAGTTCATGTCGCCCGAGCAGGCGCACGGCAACCTCTGGCAACTCAGCGCGCGGACCGACGTGTTTGGCCTTGGCGCCACGCTGTACTACGGCCTGACCCGCAAACGCATCTACGACGGCGGGGTCGAAGAGATGCTCGAACGGGCGCGCCGGTGCGAGATCCGGCGTCCGTCGGAAGTCGCCGAGGACATCCCGCCCGAGCTGGATGCGATCTGCATGAAGTGCATGGAGACGGAGCCCGCCGCGCGATACGCGGACGCGGCGTCATTGGCGGAGGATTTGTATCGGTTCCTCGAGGGGCTGCCTGTTTCCGTCCGGCGGTATTCCGTCTTTCAGAAAACCGCCGGGGCCATCCGATACCGGCCGAAGGCGTTCGCGCTTTCGGTGGCCGTGATCCTGTCCGTCGCGGCCGGGTCCATCGCGGCTCAAAGCCTGGATTACCACGTGGCTCGGAAGACCCTGGTGAACGTCCTTCGCGAGGGCGTGAAGGGAGTTGCCGCGGCGACGGCCTTCCAGGTGAACCCGGAACTGGTCGAAGCTGTCCGCGGCCCGGCGGACGAGGATCAGCCCGCCTGCCGGGCGCTGGTTCGCCTGTTGAAAGACCTGAAGAGCCGGCATCCGCACGTCGATTACATGTACATCGCGCGCAAGGCGGACCGGCCGGGCTATGTCCGTTTCGTGGCCATGGACTCGTTCGAAGACCCGCTGGGCAACCTGCATCCCGGCGATGTGTACGAGGAAACGCCGAAGTATCCCGAAATGCTTGCCGCGTTCGACGGGCCGACGGCGGACCGGGATGTCAACCGGGTGGACTCATGGAACGTTGCTCTCTCCGGTTACGCGCCGGTTCGGGACGGGAAGGGGAACGCGATTGCGATCGTGGGGGTGGACCTGAAGAACAACGAGATATCGCTCGTTTTCCGGCAGATCGACCGCGCCTTCATGGTGCTGATCGGGCTTTTTCTGATCGCGACGCCGGCCCTGCTGGCCCTGATCCTGCGCTGGCGGATTGCCTTCTGGGAAGAGGCGGGGCATTCCGCATACGGCCGGTCGCGTCTGCGGGGGTTTTGATTGCGCTTGGCATGGTTTGACGCAAAGAGATAGAGTCGCGCCACACGGATGAAACAACAGGACAAGAACGATATCCGGTCGGTGGACAAGGCGGCGTGGCTCGGAATTCTACGCTGCATGATGCTCGCGCGGCTGACGGAAGAGCGGCTCGTGCGGCTCTACCATCAGGGCCGCATTTTCGGCGGCGTGTACACCGGCATTGGCCAGGAGGCGATCGGCGCGGCGACGACGCTGGCCTGCGCCGACCACGACCTGTTCGCGCCGTGCATCCGCAACATGACTGTCCACATCGGCCGCGGGATGCCGGTCCTGGACATTTTCCGCCAGTACCTCGGCCGCGTGACCGGCCCGACGCGCGGCCGCGACGGCAACGTACATTACGGCAATCCGAAGCGCGGCGTCTTCGCCATGATTTCGCATCTCGGGGCCATGCTGCCCGTTGTCACCGGGGCCGTGATGGCCGCGCGCCGGCTCGGGCGCGATGCCGTCGGCTTCGCCTATATCGGCGACGGCGCGACCAGCACCGGCGATTTTCACGAGGCGATCAATTTCGCGGCGGTCTTCGACGCGCCCGTCATCTTCCTGATCGAGAACAACAAGTACGCGTACTCCACGCCGAACTCCAGGCAGTACCGTTGCGCGCATCTCGTGGACCGCGCGAAGGGCTACGGGATCGAGGGGTTTTCCGCGGACGGCAACGACGCGGTGGCCCTGCATCTCCTGGCGCGCGAGTTGGCGGCCGATTTGCGCAGGAAGCCCCGCGCGGTGCTTCTCGAATGCGACACGATGCGCATGCGCGGGCATGGCGAGCACGACGATTTTTCGTATGTCCCGCGCGCGCTGATCGACGAGTACGCGAATCGGGACCCGATCCGGTCGTGCCGGGAGCAGTTGGTTGCGGCGAACATCGCGGCGCGCGAGGAGTTGGACAAGCTGGAGCGCGACTGCCGCGAAGAAGTGAACGAGGCCTATCGCCAGGCGCTTTCCGAGCCGCCGCCGGCCCCCTCGACTCTCCTGGAGGGCGTCTATGCGGGGGACTGAGATCACGTATCTGGAAGCCATCCGGCAGGGGCTGATTCGCCTCCTGCGCGACCACAAGGATGTCGTGCTCTACGGCGAAGACGTCGGCGCGTTCGGCGGCGCGTTCAAGGTCACGCTCGGCCTTCAGCAGGAGTTCGGCAAGGACCGCGTCTTCGACACGCCCATCAGCGAATCGGCCATCCTCGGCTCGGCGATCGGCATGGCGACGCAGGGCCTGCGGCCGGTTGTCGAATTGCAGTTCGTCGATTTCGGCATGACCGCCGTTCACCAGATTCTCAACAACGCCGGCACGACGTTTTACCGCACCGGCGTCCCGGTCCCGATGACCGTGCGCGCCCCGTGCGGCGGCGGCTTCGGCGGCGGGCCGTTCCACTCGGAGGAACTCGAGGCGCTGTTCTGCCTCATGCCGGGCATCAAGGTCGTGTATCCGGCGTTCCCGTCGGATGCCCGCGGGCTGATCTACTCCTCGGTGATGGACCCGAACCCGGTCATCTACCTGGAGAACAAGTATCTGTACCGGCACGTGAAGGAAAGGATGCCGGACGGGTTTGAGCCCGTCCCGCTGGGGGTGGCGCGCGTGTGCCGGGCCGGGAAGGACGCCGTTGTGTTGACGTACGGCGCCATGGTCCACGAGTCGTTGAAAGCGGCGGAGAAATTGGCGGCGGACGAAGGCTACGAGGTCATGGTCGTGGACATGCGCACGCTGAAGCCGTACGACGTGGATACCGTGGCGTCCGCGGTCGCGGCGACGAACCGGGTCCTGGTGGTTCACGAAAGCTGGCGGACAAACGGGTTCGGCGCCGAACTGGCTGCCGTCGTCGCGGAGAAGGCGTTTCATCTTCTCGATGCGCCGGTTCGTCGCGTGACCGCGCCGGACGTCCCGATCCCGTTCGCGCAGGAGCTGGAGAACGCGTACCGGCCGAACGCCGAAACGATTGCGGAGGCATTGGCGGAGTTGATCGAGTATTGAAGCCATGAAGGGTTGGAGGCAATGGAGTGATGCAGGGGGGCGGGACTCCGCCGTCTTTTCCGGCGCTCCATCGCCCCGGTTTTCCATGAGAGCGAGCCAATCATGAAACAAGTCCGGATCATCATGCCCCAGATGGGGCAGAGCGTGGCCGAGGGGACGATCATCCGCTGGACCAAGAAGGTCGGCGAGACCGTCCAGGAGGACGAGATTCTGCTCGAGGTCGAGACGGATAAGACGACCGTTGAGGTCGAAAGTCCCGCCGCCGGCAAGCTCTCCGCGTGCCTCAAGAACGCGGGCGACATGGCCGCCGCCGGCGAGGTGATCGGCGTGATCGAGGCGGAGGGCGAGGTTCAGTCGAAAGTTGAAAAGCCCGCCGCGAACGCGCCGCACGCCCAGGGCCGGGAGAACGAGCCGCTGCTGGTTTCGCGCAACGTGGGGGGGTCGAATGTCCGCCGCGACGCCTCGCTGCCGGAAATCGATCGCGACCGGTTCTCGCCGTACGTCCTCCGGATGGCGATTCTGAACAACATTTCGCTCCAGGAACTGGAGTCCATCGCCGGGACAGGCCGCCGGGGCCGCGTGACCAAGACCGATCTTCTCCGGCATCTCGCCCGCCGCCCGATCGGTCCCCTCTCCGTGGCCGCGCAGGTGGGCAAGCCGGACGTGTCGCCGGACGATCTACAGACCCTCGGCAACCTGGTTCCGATGTCCTCCCTCCGGCGCACGATCGCCGACCACATGGTGCAGTCCATCCACACAAGCGCGCATGTGACGATGGTGCACGCGGTGGATGTGACGCATGTCGTCGAACTGCGGAACCGCGTGAAGGAGGATTTCGCGAAAACGTTCGGCGCGAAGATGACGTACACGGCCGTGGTGCTCTTCGTCACATCGCGCGTGCTGAAGGACTTCCCGAAAATCAACGCGTCCATCTACGGCACGAACATCATCCTGCGCAAGGACATTAACATCGGCTGCGCGGTGGCCCTGTCCGATGAGAGCCTCGTGGTGCCGGTGGTCCAGCAGGCCGACCGGAAAAGTTTCCCGGAGATTGCGCAGGACCTGAGCCGCCTGATCGGACTGGCGCGGAGCAAGTCGCTCTCGCGGTCGGATGTGGAACGCGGCACGTTCACGATCTCCAACTTCGGGTCGTTCGGGAGCCTGCTCGGCACGCCGATCATCAACCAGCCGCAGGTGGCGATCCTCGGCATGGGCTCGGTGTTCAAGGCCCCTGTCGTGGTGGACGGGAAGATCGTTATCCGCGATCAGTTGTACCTGAGCTTCTCGTTCGATCATCGGATCATCGACGGCGAGTTGGGCGGGCGGTTCCTGAACGCCATCAATCAAGCGACCGCCGCGCTCACCGAAGAATCTCTGAGCATCACGAATCTCTGACCCGCAGATTCGTCGAACCACCGTTCGGCGCGCCGTGAAATCAATCGCTTGACGATCCCGATTCCGTTCTGCTACACATCCGTGCCCATGGGACAGCAACTTAGAACCAGAGTAAAGCGTGCGGCCCGCCTGCGTCGCAAGAAGAGACTGAAAAAAGCGGCTCGGGCGCAGAAGTCCAAGGCGAAGCCTGCCGTGCCCGCGGCGGCCAAGCCGACGGCGTAGTGTCCGCGGCTCGTCAGCGTGTCTCAGGTGAAGCGCCTTTGCCGATGCGCTGCCGGGCGATTCTTTTGAATCCAGGCGTGACATCGTTGGAACGATCTTCTAATATTCCCCCAATCAAGGGGGGCTGACACCATGATTCTCGTTGTGGACGATGACAAAATCCTGGCCCAGCTTCTAAAAAAACTCCTCGAGGACGCGGGCTATGAGGTCCGGGTGGCCAACGACGGCGAGGCCGCCTACCAACATCTCAGGGATCCGAAGTGCCGCGCTGTGCTTCTCGATATCCGCATGCCCGGCATCAACGGCGCCGAACTGCTTATGCTTATGACGGCCGAGGGTATCAAGGTGCCGGTCATCGTCATCGCCGGGTTTCCCGATTTTGACGAAGCGGAGATGAAGCAGTTCCCGAACGTCAAAAAGATGTTCCACAAGCCGCTGTACCCCGAAGAGGTTCTCGCGGCGGTCCGCGAGTTTGCCAGGAAGTGACGGACAGAAGATAGAAGTCCGAAAGAAACGTTCCGCCCGCTGACTGCTGATCTCCGTCCTCTCGTCCTTCGACTTGCTCTGAGCGCCTTCCGGTCTTACCATGTTCCCATGACGATCCTGAAACGCGCGTTCGTGCTGCTCGCGGTTCTCTTTCTGCTCATCGTTTCCGGTTGCCGGACGCCCGCCGGACACCCGTCCCCGTATCGCTCCAATCGCGTCATGAAGCCCGTCGTGGCGGTTGCGGATTTCGAGAACCTCGCCAACGTGCAGGGGCAGTGGAATCTCGGCAAAGGCATGGCCGATGTTCTGGTCGCTCAGTTGCTGGAGACAGAGCGCGTCGTGGTGCTGGAGCGCAAGGATCTGAAAGATGTGCTGGGTGAAATCATCCTGCAGGGCGGCGACTTGTTCCGCAAGGAGGGCCGGGTCGATCGCGGCCGCCTGAAGAACGCCAGGTACCTGATCCACGGCTCCGTCACCGATTTTACGGAGACGGGCGAGGGCGCGGGCTGGTTCGGCATTCCCTGGTTGAAAATTTTCGGTCACGGTTCCCGCGCGCGCGTGGCGATCCATATCAAGGTGTCGGACGTCGAGTCGGGCGAGGTCGTCGCGTCGGTCAAGGCGGCAAGAACCGTCTCGGCGGGCGGTGCCGGCGTGGAGGGGCGTTACAAGGATGTGATGTTCGGAGGCGATGTGTTCTTTCGGACGCCGCTGGGCAAGGCGACCGAGGGCGCGATTCATTCTGCCGTGCGCCAGATCCTGCGCGATCTGCCCGTCCATGACTGGCAGCCGCGGATTGCCGAATCCGCCGGCGACACCGCGGTGATCAACGGCGGGAAGAATGTCCGCGTCCGCGTGGGCGACCGGTTCAAGGTTCGCGAGGCGCCGCGCAATATCACCGACCCCGTGACCGGCAATGTGATCGAGACGGTGCCCGGCCGGGTGGTCGGGAAGGTCCGGGTCACGAAGGTGAACCCGGCATCGGCTTGCGCGGTGATTGATGAGGGAGTCGCCAAACGAGGTGATTTTCTGGAGGCGGTTCGCTAGAGTTGTGCCATGATCACTTTTCTTGAAGGTGTTGTCGTGGAGAAAGACCCGACCCGCGTAGTCCTCAATGTGGGCGGTGTCGGCTACGAGGTCTTTATTCCCCTCAGCAGCTACGACCATCTTCCCGCGCCCGGCGACGCGTGCAAGATCCTGACCTACGACTATGTGCGCGAGGATGTCCACGCGCTGTACGGATTCCTGACCGCCGATGAGCGCCGCATGTTCCTCATGCTGCTGAACGTCAGCGGCATCGGCCCCAAGCTGGCCCTGACCGCGTTGAGCGGGCTGTCGATCCGGGAGTTGAAGGCGGCCATCGCGCAGGCGGATGTCAAGCGGATCAGTTCGATTTCCGGGATCGGCAAGAAGACGGCGGAGCGCATCGTCGTGGAGCTGCGGGACAAACTCGGCGCGGGCGAGGCGATGGAGGCGATGACCGCGCAGGAGGAAAGGACTCCGGAGAGCGCGCGGACACGTGACGCGATTCTCGCCCTCATTTCGCTGGGATACAAGCAGGCCGAGGCCCAGCAACTGGTGCAGGCCGCCGTGGCGGGCGCGAAGCCGGATGCGACGGTGGAGGAGGTCGTACGAAGGGCGCTGGCAAGATGATGTTCAATGGCCGACCGGCCATTGGAATTTGGAAATAGGATCATGACCGAACGATTCATAACCACCACGCTGAACAAGTCGGACACCGATTTCGACATCAGCCTGCGGCCGGCGCAGTTCGGCGATTTCGTCGGCCAGGCCAAGGTTCGCGAGCGGCTGGAGCTTTTTGTGGACGCCGCGAAGGGCCGTAAGGACGTGCTGGATCACGTCCTGCTTTCCGGCCCGCCGGGACTGGGAAAAACGACGCTGGCCTACATCCTCGCGAACTCCATGAAGGTCAACATCAAGTCGACCTCCGGTCCGGTCATCTCCAAACCCGCCGACCTTGCCGGCCTCCTGACGAATCTGGAAAAGGGAGACATCCTGTTCATCGACGAAATCCACCGTCTTCAGAAGTCGGTGGAGGAGTACCTGTACTCGGCGATGGAGGATTACGTCATCGACATCATGATCGACCAGGGGCCGCATGCGCGGTCTGTCCGGTTGAACCTGCCGCGATTCACGCTCGTCGGCGCGACGACGCGGAGCGGACTGCTGACGGCGGCGCTGCGCTCGCGGTTCGGGCTGAATGCGCGGCTCGATTACTACGAGGCCGGCGACCTGCAGTCCATCATCCAGCGGTCGGCCCGGATTCTGAATGTGGATGTGGACGAGGACGGGTCGGCCGAAATCGGCAAGCGCGCGCGCGGAACGCCCCGCATCGCGAACAATCTTCTCCGCTGGGTCCGCGACTACGCGCAAGTCCGCGCCGACAACAAGATCACGAAGCCGATCGCGGACAAGGCGCTGTCCATGCTCGACATCGACGAGCACGGGCTGGACGAAATGGACAAGCGCATCCTCGAAACCATCCTCCACAAATTTGCCGGCGGCCCCGTGGGTGTCAACTCGCTCGCGGTGTCCGTCGGCGAGGAACCGGACACGATCGAAGAAGTCTATGAACCGTTCCTGATCCAGGAAGGCTACCTGAAGCGCACGCCGCAGGGCCGTGTTGCAACCGACCGCGCGTACGAAAAGTTCGGACTCAAGCCCGGCGGAAAGCAGAAGGAGCTGTTCTAGGCGGCAGGGGCAGAGGCCGGACCGGAGTGTGGAAGCGGCAGTGGCCGCTCAAGGAAGGGTGAAGATGATTGTGGGCCTGGTGATCCTGACCGTCCTCATGCTGATCGCTCTCTCCGACCTCAGGAAGATCAAGAGCGAGTTGAGCAATGTGTCCGACTCGCAGTTTCCGCAACTGTGACACAACGCTCCTTTCGTCTCCGAATAATAGGACAAAATGTCTCTATTCGTTCGCGGCGCTTTTTCGTGATGTGCGTTGACGGTATTTATAACTATCTGTATAGCAATGTGTAACAAATGTGCCGCGTGTCTGTGCTGCGTGTTGGCACGCGACGTGCTACATGCAAGCCATCACGAATATTCTTTTGAAACGAATGGCACTGAAAGCGCCGGAAGGCTGAGGGAGATTAAATGGCAAAAGTACTTGGAATCGATTTGGGAACGACGAACTCGTGTATGTCGGTCATAGAGGGCGGTCAGCCCGTCGTGGTGCCGAATGCGGAAGGCGGACGCACGACGCCGTCGATTGTCGCGTTCACGAAGACCGGCGAGCGGCTGGTGGGCATGGCGGCAAAGCGCCAGGCCGTGATGAACTCGAAGAACACGGTTTACTCCATCAAGCGTTTCATGGGCCGGAAGTACGAGGAAGTTGAGCAGGAGCGCGAGCGCGTGCCGTACGAAGTCGTTCGCGCGTCGAACGGCGACGCCCATGTGAAGGTGCGGGTCGGCGGCGAAGAGAAGACGTTCTCGCCCCCGGAGCTCTCCGCGATGATTCTTTCCAAGATGCGCGCCGATGCGGAGACGTACCTCGGCGAGAAGATCACGCAGGCGGTCATCACGGTGCCGGCGTATTTCAACGACTCCCAGCGGCAGGCGACGAAGGACGCCGGCCGGATCGCGGGCCTCGAAGTCCTCCGTATCATCAACGAGCCGACCGCGGCCTCGCTCGCGTACGGACTCGACAAGAAGAAGGATGAGCGCATTGCGGTGTATGACCTCGGCGGCGGCACGTTCGATATTTCCGTTCTCGAGATCGGCGACGGCGTGTTCGAGGTGAAGGCGACGAACGGCGACACGCACCTCGGCGGAGACGATTTCGACGAGCGCGTGATGAACTGGATCATCGACGATTTCAAACGCGAGACGGGCGTGGATCTCAAGAAGCAGCCGGACGCCCTCCAGCGCATCAAGGAAGAGGCCGAAAAGGCCAAGATCGCGCTGTCCAGCGCGGCGGATTACGAGATCAGCCTGCCGTTCATCACGGCGGATGCGGGCGGCCCGAAGCATATCGTCAAGAAAATCACCCGCGCGCAGGTCGAGCAGCTCTGCGACGAGTTGATCGAGCGGACGAAGAAGCCGGTCGAGGCCTGCCTGAGCGACGCCAAGGTGGAGATGTCGAAGGTGGACGAGCTGGTGCTCGTCGGCGGCATGACCCGTATGCCGAAGGTGGTGGAGACGGTCCGGGAAATGATCGGCAAGGCGCCCCACCAGGGCGTGAACCCGGATGAGGTCGTGGCGATCGGCGCGGCGATCCAGGGCGGCGTGCTCAAGGGCGAGGTGAAGGATGTCCTCCTGCTCGACGTGACCCCGCTGACGCTGGGTATCGAGACGCTGGGCGGCATCGCCACCCCGCTGATCGAGCGCAACACGACGATTCCTACGCGCAAGAGCGAAATTTTCAGCACGGCTTCGGACAGCCAGCCCACGGTCGAAATTCACGTCCTGCAGGGCGAGCGCAAGATGGCCGCGGACAACAAGACCATCGGCAAGTTCCACCTGGACGGGATTCCGCCGGCGCCGCGCGGCGTGCCGCAGATCGAAGTCACGTTCGACATCGACGCGAACGGCATCCTGCACGTCGGCGCGAAGGACCTCGGCACGGGCAAGGAGCAGAAGATCACGATCACCGCGTCGAGCGGCCTGAACAAGGACGAGGTCGAGAAGATGCGGCGCGATGCGGAGTCGCACGCGGCTGAGGACGCGAAGAAGCGCGAAGCGGCGGAAGTCCGCAACCGCGCGGACGCCGCCGTTTACGAGAGCGAGAAGTTCCTCAAGGAACACAGCTCAAAAGTTTCCGCCGACAAGAAGTCCAACGTCGAGTCCGCCGTCGCGGAACTCAAGGACGCCATCAAGTCGGGGGATGCCGACCGCATGAAGTCGGCTCTGGAGAAGGCGAACGCGGGTATGCAGGAGCTTTCTTCCGAGCTGTACTCGCAGGCCCGCGCCAAGGGCGGTGCAGGCCCGCAGGCCGGCGGACAAGGCGCGCCGGGGGGAGCCGCCGGTCAGGGCGAGGAGGCGAAAGGCAAGCCGGAAGGGGATGTGATCGACGCCGACTTTGAAGTGGTCGACGACGAAAACAAGAAGAAACAGTAGGATGCGGGCGCGTTTTGTCGGACGACGAAATGCACCGGTTCCCGCGTGTGCGGGGCTCGTTTTGTACACAGGAATAACTAACCCAAAAGGAGAGCGCAGAGTATGAAGATTCAGCCGTTGGGAGATCGGGTACTGGTTGAGCCGGTCAAGGAAGACGAGGTCAAGAAGGGCGGGATCATCATTCCCGACACCGCCAAGGAGAAACCGCAGCAGGGCAAGGTCATCGCCGTCGGTTCCGGGAAGCTGGACGAGCACGGCAAGGTCATTCCCTTCCACGTCAAGAAGGGCGACAAGATCCTGATGCCGAAGTACGGCGGCACCGAGATCAAGATCGACAACAAGGATTACCTCATCCTGCGCGAAGAGGACATCCTCGGCATTATCGAGGGCTAACCCGGGAATCTGTGTAACGAATTCACAAAGGAGAATAGACAATGGCAGCGAAGCAACTGATGTTTGAGTCGGAGGCGCGACAACTGATTCTCAAGGGTGTTGAGAAGCTGAGCCGCGCGGTCAAGGTCACTCTGGGCCCGCGCGGGCGCAACGTGATCCTGGATAAGAAATTCGGTTCGCCGACGATCACCAAGGACGGCGTGACCGTGGCGAAGGAAATCGAGCTGGAGAACCCGTTCGAGAACATGGGCGCGCAGTTGGTCCGTGAAGTCGCGAGCAAGACGAGCGACATCGCGGGCGACGGCACGACCACGGCGACGGTGCTGGCCGAGTCGATCTACCGCGAGGGCCTGAAGAACGTCACCGCCGGCGCCAACCCGATGGACCTGAAGCGCGGCATCGACCAGGCGACGGAAGTGATCGTCGACGAACTCCGGAAGATGAGCAAGAAGGTCAAGGATCGCGCCGAGATCTCGCAGGTCGCGACGATCTCCGCCAACGGCGACACGACCATCGGCGACATCATCGCGGACGCGATGGACAAGGTCGGCAAGGACGGCACGATCACGGTCGAAGAGGCGAAGGTCATCGACACGACGTTGGACGTCGTGGAAGGCATGCAGTTCGACAAGGGCTACCTGTCCCCGTACTTCGCGACGAACGCGGAGGCCATGGAAGCCGTGTTGGACGATCCGTACATCCTGCTCTTCGAGAAGAAGATTTCCAACCTGCAGGACCTGCTCCCGCTGTTGCAGAACATTGCCAAGACGAGCCGTCCGCTGCTGATCATCGCGGAGGACGTCGAGGGCGAGGCGCTGGCCACGCTGGTGGTCAACAAGCTGCGCGGCACGCTCCAGGTGTGCGCGGTCAAGTCGCCGGGCTTCGGCGATCGCCGCAAGGCCATGATGGAAGACATCGCGGTCCTGACCGGCGGCCGGTTCATCTCGGAAGACCTCGGCATCAAGCTCGAAGGCGTCCAACTGGCCGATCTCGGCCGCTGCAAGCGCGTCACGATCGACAAGGAAAACACGACGATCGTCGAGGGCGCGGGCAAGTCCGCGGACATCCAGGGCCGTATCGCCCAGATCCGCCGGCAGATCGAGGAGACCACGTCGGACTACGATCGCGAGAAACTTCAGGAGCGGTTGGCGAAGCTCGCGGGCGGCGTGGCCGTCATCAACGTCGGCGCGGCGACCGAAACCGAAATGAAGGAGAAGAAGGCCCGCGTGGAAGACGCGTTGCATGCGACGCGCGCGGCGGTTGAGGAAGGGATTGTTCCGGGCGGCGGCGTGGCCCTGATCCGGTGCCAGGAGGTGCTGGACGACATGAAGGTTGCGGGCGATGCGGCGATCGGCGTGGATATCGTGCGCCGGGCCTGCGAAGCCCCGATCCGCCAACTGGTGACCAATGGCGGCCTCGACGGCGCGATCGTGGTCCAGGACATCAAGAAGGGCAAGGGCAACTTCGGTTACGACGTGGCCAAGGCCCAGTACGTGGACATGGTCAAGGCCGGCATCATCGACCCGACCAAGGTCACGCGGATCGCCCTGCAGAATGCGGCCAGCATTGCGTCCCTGCTGCTGACGACCGAGTGCATGGTGACGGAGATTCCTGAGAAGGAAAAGACTCCGGCGATGCCCGGCGGCGGCATGGGCGGGATGGGCGGGATGGACTACTAAATCCCGTCGTAATTGCCGATTGACAACCCCGGAGCGGGGCGCCTATAGTGCGCCCCGCTCTGGTAATTGAATGGGAGGCGTGAAACGTGAATCCGAACTATCTTGAATTGGCGAAGCAGAAAATCTCCAACATTCCTCTGCTGATCAACATCGTTTCCCGCCGTGTCCGCCAGTTGAATCAGCAGGCCCGGCCGATGGTGAAGCCCGACTCGCCGCAGATGTCCAACATGGACATCGCCCTCAAGGAAATTGCGGAAGGCAAGCTGTCCGCCGAAATCGCCTTTGCGCCGACCCGCAAGACGATGGACAGCGGCGCGATTTCGCTGTAGCGCGCGGCGGTTCCGGCCGGGAACTTGGCCATGGCCCCAGCGGACAAATCAGCCGCCGTCAAAATCATCGCGACCCACCGCAAGGCCCTGCGCGACTACTTCGTCCTGGAGCGTTTCGAGGCGGGCATCGAGCTTCGCGGTCCCGAGGTGAAATCCATCCGCGACGGCCGGTGCAGCATCGGCGAAAGCTATGCGCTCGTCGACCAGGGGGAAGTGTGGCTCCTGAATTTCCACGTCCAGCCGTATGCCTATTCGCGTTCCGATACGTACAATCCCATCCGGCCGAAACGGCTGCTCCTGCATCGCAAGGAAATCGACAAGGTCTTCGGGAAGGCGTCGGTGAAGGGGCAGACGCTGGTTCCGCTGAAAGTGTACCTCAAGAAGGGCCTCGTCAAAGTCGAACTCGCTCTTTGCAAGGGCAAGCAGGCGGGCGACAAGCGCGAGGCGATTCGCCGCAAGACGGCGAATCGCGAAGCCGAGCGGGCGATGGCTGCGCGGATGAAAAGGGGATGATCGTGAGACTTCCCCGGTCGCTCCATCGGTGGAACGTCACTCCGGCCCGCGCGATCGCCATCCAGAGAGACCTGGCTTCACGGGTCGAAATCTCCAGGTTGCCGGGCCCGGTCCGTTACGTCGCCGGGCTCGATGCCGGGTTCACGCGCGATGAGAAGTGGTGCATGGCCGCGGTCGTTCTTTGGGACCTTCAGGATCAAGCCGTTATCGAACAGCATGTTCAACGCCGCCGCCTGGCGTTCCCGTACGTCCCGGGCCTGCTTTCCTTCCGCGAGGCGCCGGCGCTTCTCGCGGCGATTGGGAAGTTGCGTGTGCGGCCGGATGTCCTGATGTGCGACGGGCAGGGGGTGGCCCACCCGCGCCGCTTTGGCATCGCGTGCCACGTCGGCGTGCTGACCGGCCTGCCGTCGCTGGGGTGCGCGAAAAGCATTCTGGTCGGCGCGCACGGCGTTCTGAGAACGGCCCGCGGTTCGAAGTCGCCGCTGATGGATCGTGGTGAGCGCGTGGGAACCGCCCTGCGGACGCGCAACGGGGTGAATCCGGTGTACGTCAGCATCGGACATCGAATCGATTTACCCGGCGCGGAAGAAGTGGTTCTCCGCGGCTCCATCCGGTTCCGCCTGCCGGAACCTACCCGCCGGGCTCATCAGCTTTGCAGCCAAGCGCGTTGGACAAGCTGACCCATTGTTCGGGATTCAAGGTCTCCGGACGGGAACGCAGATCAAGTCCCAGGGCCGGCAACGCGGTTTCAACCTGGGGGAATCGCTTCCGAAGGATTCCGCCCAGTTGCTTCCGACGCTTGGAGAAGCACAGCTTCAGCAGTTCCTTGAACAGGTTATAGTTCACGGGCTGGACCGCCGGCTCGCGAAGAACCAGGTTCACGATCGCCGACTTCACTTCCGGCGGAGGGTAAAAACACGACGGGCTGATCTCCTTCCGGATGCTGATTTCGTAACGCAACTGCAGAATGACGGAGAGCAGGCCGTAATCGTCCGTGTCGGCCTTTGCGGTGAGGCGATCGGCGACTTCGTTTTGGACGGTCACCACCATCTGCCGCGGCCGCTCCGGCGCCTCGGCCAGGTCGACCAGCAGGCGGCTCGCGATGGAGTAGGGCAGGTTCGCCACGACCTTGTTGCAGCCGCCGGCGAGATACGGGTTCAGGTCGACATCGAGCGCGTCCGCTTCGATCAATTCGAGGTTGGCCGTTTCGCGAAAACGCTCGCGGAGATATGCGGCGAGCCGCCGGTCCTTCTCGATCGCAACCACTTGGCTGGCGTTTCGGGTGAGGCATTCGGTCAGCACGCCGAGCCCCGGGCCGATCTCGATCACCGCGTCGCCCGGCTGAAGGTCTGCCGTGGCCACAAGAATCTTGAGGATGTTTGAATCGATCAGAAAGTTCTGGCCGAGTACCTTGCTCGGGCGGAATTCAAGCCGGGCCAGCAGGGCTTTGACTTCCGAGGGCGCGGTCAAGTTCATGGTAATGGGAACGGGGGGATGGGAAGACGCAGATCCTTCAACCCTTCCTCCACGGGTTTCGGCGTCGGGCCAGTTGAACCGCCCACTTGATGGCTTCGACCATGCTCGTCGGATGGGCCGCGCCTTGGCCTGCGATATTGAAGGCGGTGCCGTGATCGGGCGACGTGCGGACGATCGGCAGGCCGAGCGTGACGTTCACGCCGGAGTCGAAGGCGAGCATCTTCAGCGGGCCGAGTCCCTGATCGTGATACATGGACACGATCGCGTCGAAATGTCCCTTGAGCGCCAGGTGAAAGACGACATCGGCGGGCACGGGTCCGGTCACGTCGAGCCCCGCTTTGGCGGCCTTGCGGATGGCGGGCCCGATGACGGTGATTTCCTCGCGGCCGATCTTTCCGCCGTCGCCGGCATGCGGGTTGAGACCGCACACGGCGATACGGTGTTTTCGGACGCCGAGCCAGGGCAATGCTTCGCCGGTGAGCAGGATGGTTTCGAGGAGCCCTTCAGGGGTCAGTTCCCTGGAAACGGACGCCAGCGGGACATGCCGTGTGGCGAGGGTGATGCGGAGTCCGCCCCCGAAGAGCATCATGGCGAACCGCTTCACGCCGCAGAACTCGGCCAGCATCTCTGTATGGCCGGGGAAATCAATACCGGCCTTCCGGAATCCTTCCTTGGAAATCGGCGCGGTGACCATGGCGTCGAGACAGCCGGCGCGGCAGGCGAGCACGGCCATTCGAATCCACTCCGCCGCCGCGGCGGAAGCGTCCTTCTCGATGCGTCCCGACTGCCAGACGGGTTGATGCTGAGGGGTGGGATCCCAGATGAAGACTTTCTTTCCGCGCGGGGGTTCGTCCGGCTCCCACAACGGGGGAAGGGGGAGTCCGAATTCGGCCGCCTGCCATCGGGCCGCCGCGGCGGCGCCCACGAGAATAATCTGCACATCCGCCGGCCAGCGTCGGGCCAAGGCCGCCCGCAGGGCCACTTCCGGGCCGATGCCGTTGATATCGCCCAGCGTGATGCCGACTCGAATCGGTGTTCTCATCGGGCCCTCCCGAAGTGTTATTGAATGCGGGGTTCGCTGCTCTTGTCGTCCGCGAGAATCTTGACGTAGAATTTTCGTTTCAGCCGTTCGATCCAGGCCTTGTACAGCTTGAGTTCTTCGGCCTTGCGCAATTCTTCCTCGATCCTGGCGCGCAGGCTGTCGAAGGGGATGATCGAGGCGCTCTTCTTTGCCTCCACTTTCAAGATGTAGAAGTCATCGTCGGTCTCAATGACTTCGCTGATGCGGCCGGGCTCGAGTGCGGCCACGACATCCGCGAGTTCCTTGCGCAGCGTTTTCGGATCCATCCACCCCTGGTCGCCGCCCTCGGCTGCCTTGTAGCCCTCCGAGCTGGATTTGGCTGTCGCGGCGAAATCGCTGCCGGCGAGGAGTTTCTTGCGGATCTGTTCCGCCTCATTTTTTTTGACGGCGCGGTCGTCGGCCGTCGCGCCCCTGTGCAGGACGATCATGCTTAACCGGATCTGCTCGGGCACCTGGTATTGGCTGCTGCGCGAATCGTACAGCTCACGGACGGCGCGCGGCGAAATGTTCACGCGGTCGATGATCTCGCGGCGGCGCATGAGATTGACGATCAGCCGGTTCCTGGTTTCCTCGCGCCAGTCGTCCAGGGTCATGCGGTCTTCGGCCAGCGCTTCGAGAAAGGCGATGCGGTCGTTCTTGAAACGCTCGTTAATCATCACGTTGATCTGATCGTCCACGGCGCGATCCGGGATGTTGCCGCCCAGCGCGGCGAACTCCTCGAGAATCAGCGCGCGCTCGATCAGCGCGTCCAGGCCTTCCCGGTAGGCCGCTTCCATCTTCTGCTCCAGGTCCTCGCCGCCGGAACGTTCCGCAAGCTGGGCGCGGATGGGTTCGACGATGGCCAGCACCTCGCCGACCGTGATGACGCGGCTGTTCACAAAGGCGGCATACCCGTCCACCGGCAGACTGCGGGCCGGCGCGGCGACGGCGCATACTATCGCGAAGCCGGCTGCCAGGATGTGTTTGCGAAAGCCGTGGTTCTTCATGAGATTACGGGGCTGAATATGTCAAATGTTTCCGCCGCGCGCAACGGCATTCCGGCGGCGGACCTACATCTCGATGAGGATCTTGAGCGCGTCGGGCCGGGCGGCGTGGGCGAACGCCGCGAGGGCTTCGTCCAGCGGGTACTGGCCCTTGATCAGGCGTTCCAGGGGGAAATCGTAGGTGAGCAGTCCCTGCAAGCCTCTCTGGAACGAACCGCAGCGCGAGCCGACGATATTCAGTTCGTTCACGACGACCGGCGCGAGATTCAGGGCGGCGCCCGCGGCGACCGTTGATTTCAGGATGATCGTCCCGCGCGGGCGGCACAGCGCGATGGCCTCCCGCAGGCCGGACTCCGTGCCCGTGGCCTCCACGACCAGGTCGGCGCCCGGCGCCACGGCGTCGATGGATGTTGTGGTCTGGAGCAGTCGCCACGCCGCCGTCTCGACCTTTGCCGGATGGCGGCCGACGATCGTGACGTCGGGGCACGTGGTGGCAAGCGCCCACGCGCAAAGAATGCCCAGCTTGCCGTCGCCCAACACGACACAGCGTTCTTCGCCCGTGATGTTTATCTGCTCAAAGGGCTCGAAGGCCGCGGAGACCGGTTCCGTGAACACCGCGCGGACGTCGGAGATTGGGTCGGGGATTCTGTGCAGATTGGCGATCGGAAGGGCGCAATACTCCGCCAGGCACCCGTCGAGATTCAGGATGCCGAGCGTCGCGCGATGGGGACAATGGCGGCCGAGGCCCTGGAGGCACTTCTCGCACTCGCCGCATGCCGCGTTGATCTCGCCGACGACGCGCTGTCCGACCAGCGACTCGTTCTCGCATGCGTGGACCACGCCGACAAACTCGTGCCCGAGAACGCCCCGGAATCCCATGTAGCCTTTCATGATCTCGAGGTCGGTCCGGCAAATGCCGGCGACGGAGACGCGGAGGACCGCCCAGCCGGGCTTCAACTGCGGTTCGGGATAATCCTGAACGAGCCGCAAACGACCGTCGTACAACAACGCCTTCATGAGGAGAAAGTTAGCGGCTGACATTTCAGATATCAAGGCTCGGAATCTTTCCAGTGCGAACGGCCTGAGCCGCTGCGGGAAGGGTTGAAGTTCGGGGAGGTCTGATCGTCCTCGGCCGTTGATCAATCCGAGTCCGGCGATGAGGAGAAGGACGAGAGCGACGGGATGTTACTCTTTCCCCGTCCAGCAATACGTGCACATCTGATCTGCGGGGAGGCCGATGGCTTCGATGAGGTCTTCGATTCTCTGGTACTTCAGCGTAGTGAGTCCGAGCCGCTTCCGGATGGACTCGATCATCGCGAAGTGTTTTTCGGAATCGGACCGGGCGTAGGTCTCGATATCCTTGTCATCCTGCCCTTCGATCTCCTTGATGGCGCGGCGCCCCGCGAGATCGAGCACCGACCGCGAGCGGGAGAAGTTCAGGAACTTGCAGCCGAAGAGGAGCGGCGGGCAGGCGGACCGCATATGCACTTCCTTCGCGCCGCTCCCAAAAAGCCGCTTGATGGTGTCCTGGAGCTGTGTGCCCCGCACGATCGAGTCTTCGAGGAACAACAGTCGCTTGTCCTGGATGATCTCGCGGATCGGGATCAGCTTCATCCGCGCGACGAGGTCGCGAACGCTCTGGTCCTGCGGCATGAAGCTGCGCGGCCAGGTCGCCGTGTATTTCGCGAAGGGCCGGCGGTAGGGAACCTTGACCTCGTTGGCGTAGCCGATCGCGTGCCCGACACCCGAGTCCGGGATGTCGGCGACCATGTCGACCGTCACGTCGTCTTTCCTCGCGAGTATCGCGCCGCAGCGATTGCGCGTGTCCTCGACATTGATCCCTTCGTAGCTGGACGCGGGGAAGCCGTAGTACACCCAGAGGAAGGCGCAGATCTGCATGCATTTTCCGGGGGCCCGGCGCTGTTCCACGCCGTCGGCCGTGATCCGTACGATCTCGCCGGGGCCCAGGTTCCGCATGACGCTGTAGCCGAGGTTCGGAAAGGCGCAGGTCTCCATGGTGACCGCGTACGCGCCGTCTTTCTCGCCCAGAACCACGGGCGTGCGGCCCAGCCGGTCGCGCGCGGCGTAGATTCCGTAGTCCGTAAGGATCAGGATCGAGGCCGATCCCTGCACCGCTTCCTGCGCTTTCCGGATCCCCTCTTCAAACGAGGACTCCTGGTTGATCAGCGTGGCGATGAGTTCCGTCGGGTTAATCTCGTCGCCGCTCATCTCGGAGAAATGCGTGGTGCGTTTGCTGAACGCCTTCTTCGTCAATTCCGCGGCATTCTTGACGACGCTGACCGTGACGATCGCGTACGTGCCGAGATGCGAGCCGATGATCAGCGGCTGGTCCTCGTAATCGCTGATGATCCCGATACCGGTGTTGCCGTGAAGGCGCGCGACGTCGTTCTCGAACTTCGAACGGAACTGCGCGTTGGAAATGTCATGGATGAATCGCGAGATGGTCTTCGAATTCTGTACGGCGAGTCCGCCGCGTTTCGTGCCGAGATGCGAGTGATAGTCCGTCCCGTAGAAGAGATCCGTGACGCAATCTTGTTTTGAAGTGACGCCAAAAAAACCGCCCATGCGTTCATACCTCCTGAAAAGTGAGAGCCTGCATCATATGACGGCGCGGGCGAACACGCAAGAAGAGCGCAGGGGGCATTTTGACGCAGGGGATGCGGATTTCCGGGCTGTGGAGGACGAAATCGAGTTCGCGTTTCGGCGCCCTCCCTCGTTCTTCAAGGCCGCCTCTACCGGGCCTTCACGATCCCGATCAGTTCTTCCAGCCGCGCGGCGGCGTCGCCCGACTTCAGCCGCGGGAACTTGCCGTGCTTGGCGAGATAGTCGTTCCGGCGCATCATCATGACTTTATCGCCCTGCACGTCGATGGATTGGATTCCCTTCGCGGCGGCGAGGATGCGCAGGCGCGCGATCTTCAGCAGGCGCTCCAGCGGCTCCGGCAGCGGGCCGAACCGGTCGCGCAGTTCCTCCCGCAGCCGCTCGATCTCGGGTTCGGCGGCGGCTTGCGCGATCTTGCGGTACATCGTGACGCGCAGGTTTTCGTCCTCGATGAAGGAGGAGGGGATGACGGCGGATTGTGAGCGGTCCTCGGCTGCCGTCGAGAGTTCGATAAAGTCCAGCTTCACGGCGACTTCGATGATCGGCGGGATCTGTTCTCCCTTCAGTCCGGCGACGGTGCGCTTGAGGAGCTGGCAGTAGAGGTCGAAGCCGACGGCCGCGATGTGGCCGCTCTGCTCGGAGCCGAGCAGGTTGCCGGCCCCGCGGATTTCCAGATCGCGCAGGGCGAGCTTGAAGCCCGCGCCGAGGCTCGAGTACCGCTTGATCGCGCCGATACGCTTCCGCGCGGTGTCGAACAGCCGTCCGTGCCGCGGCAGGAGCAGGTAGGCGAACGCCTGGCGCTTGTACCGGCCGACGCGGCCGCGAAGCTGGTACAGGTCGGCCATGCCGAACCGGTCGGCGCGATCAATCAGGATCGTGTTGACGTTCGGGATATCCACACCGCTTTCGATGATCGTCGTGCAGAGGAGCAGGTCGAGTTCGCCGCGCACGAACTTGTGCATGATCGCGGCCAACTCCTTCTCCTTCATCTGCCCGTGGCCGACCCCGATCTTCGCCTCGGGCGCGAGCTTGCGCAGGCGCTCCTGCACGACGTGGATGCTTTTGACGCGGTTGTGGAGATAGAACACCTGCCCGCCGCGGTTCAGCTCCCGCAGGATCGCCGCGCGCACGATCTCGTCCTCGTTCGGCACAACGAGGGTCTCGATCGGCAGGCGCTCCTGCGGCGGCGTCTGGATTGTGCTCATGTCTTTCGCGCCGGTCAGGCTCATGTAGAGCGTGCGCGGGATCGGCGTGGCCGTCAGCGTGAGCACGTCCACCCGTTCCCGCAGGCGCTTGAAATGCTCCTTGTGCCGCACGCCGAAGCGCTGCTCCTCGTCGATGATCACGAGCCCGAGGTCCTTGAATCTCACGTCCTTCTGGAGCAGACGGTGCGTGCCGATGACGATGTCGATTGCGCCCTCGTTCACGCGGTGGGCGACGGCCGCCTGCCGGGCGCGCGTGCGGAAGCGGCTGAGCATCTCGATCGTCACCGGATATGCCGCCATCCGCTCGGCGAACGTGTCGAAGTGCTGCTGCGCGAGGACGGTGGTCGGCACGAGGACCGCGACCTGCTTGCCGTCCATGACGGCCTTGAACGCGGCGCGCATGGCGACCTCGGTCTTGCCGTAGCCGACGTCGCCGCAGATCAGGCGGTCCATCGGCCGGCGGCTCTCCATGTCCTGCTTGGTGTCGAGGATGGCCTGGCGCTGGTCGTCGGTTTCCTGGTAGGGGAACGCGGCCTCGAATTCGTGCTGCCAGGCGCCGTCCCGGGAGAACGTGTGGCCGCCGAGGGCTTCGCGCCAGGCCTGGGTTTCGAGGAGCGCGGCCGCAAGGTCGCGCACGGCGTTCTCGGCGGCGAGCTTCTCGCGCGTCCACCGCTTGCCGCCGAGCGCGTGCAAGTCCGGCCGCCGCTTTCCGACCCCGACGTAGCGGCTTAACAGGTGCGTCTGGGAAACGGGGACATAGAGCTTGGCCTTCTCGGCGTACTCGATCGCGAGAACCTCCTGCTCCTGTCCGTCGAACTCGATTTCGTAAAGCCCCAGGTACTTGCCGATCCCGTGGTCCACGTGGACCACCAGTTCGCCGGGCTGCATGTCCGTCCAGTCGGCGATCCGCGCGCCGGTCGCCTCGCGCGCGCCGGGCCGTTTCCCGTGAAGCTCGTACCGGCCGGGAAGAGTTTTGCGGAAACCGTACAGGTCGGACTCGGCGATGACGGTCAGGTTGAGGGATTCCGAGACGAAGCCCTCGGAAAGGGGGTGCACACGGATATCGATGTTCCGGCCGGGCTTGTAGATTTCCCGGAAACGGTCGCGGATGCCCTCCGTGTTGAAGAAGAAATACACATGACGCCCCTGCGCGGCCTGCCGCTCCAGATCCTCCACGAACTTTCTCCGCGCGCTGTCGAGAACATCCGGCTGAAGCGCGTCACCCCGCCCGGATCGGGGCAAGGCGGACAGCGCGGGCCGTCCCGCCGCGGCGGGTAACCCTTCGCAGGGCTTCAGGTCCAGCTCGAACGACGGCTCGGACTGGGCGGAGTCGAGGCCGATCACGAGCCGGCCGCCCTTGAACGAACGTTCGGCCCGCAGGCACAGGTCGTCGTAGCGGACCGTGCTTTGCTTTGCGTCCAGCGCGCCCGACATCTCCGCGTGATGGAAAAGGCTGTCCGGCTCGGACCAGGCGAGTACGGTGTTTTGGGGAAGGTAGGAGAAGAGGTCAGAGGACAGAGGACAGGGGTCAGATTTCTGACCCTCTGTCTCGCCTGCCGGCGACAACCACACCGACGACAGCCGCTCAATCGACCTCTGCCCCACCGGGTCGAACGCGCGAATGGAGTCGAGGACCGGCCCGAAGAATTCCAGCCGGACCGGCCACGGCTCGGTCGGCGGCCAGATGTCGATCAGTCCGCCGCGGCGCGACGCTTGTCCTTTCTGAAGCACTTCGGCTTCGAATCTGTAGCCGGACCGGTCGAGGGAGGCGGCCAGATCGTCGAGGTCGATCTCCTGGTTCAGGGCGAGTTTCAGGCTGAATTTCCGGATGAACTCTGCCGGAGGCGCCGGCTGGAGCAGGGCCTGGATGCAAGTGGAAACGATCAGCGGTTCCATTGGGTTCAGGCATCGCTGAAGAGTTTTGAGTCGGTCTCCGACGAGATCGGGAGGCGGCCGTCCCGAGCGGCCGGGCGTGGATTCCCGCGCCGGGAAGAAGGCGAAGCGGCCTTCGCGTCCGCCCGCGATAGCGACCGCATCCTGCTGAAAAAGGTCAAGCGATTTCGGGCTGTCCAGAATCCATAATACGTTGGAATGTAATTGGTTATGTATGGAGAGTGCGAGGTAAGCCTGGGCGGACAACGGCAATGATTGGACAAAGCACGGCCTCCCCGCGCGGAATTTCTCCGCCAGGTGTCGCGTGTCTTTTTCGGACAGACTGAACGTTCCCAAGGGATCGTTCATCAGCGGTAAAGATACGCCGGAGTCGAGAGTTCTTCCAGTTCCAAGTTGAGGAAGCGGAGAGATCCGTTCCGCTCTTCCTCGCGGTCAACCCGGAGCTGCCTTAGAACGACTTGCGCAGGTGCGAGGGCAGGATGCGGAGTTCGTCGCGGTATTTGGCGATCGTGCGGCGGGCGACGGTGATGCCTTTTTCCTTCAGCATGGCGACCATGGCCTGGTCGGAGAGCGGGTTCGTGGTGTCTTCCGCGGCGACGATCTGGGCGATGGCTTCCTTGATGGTCTTGTTGGATACTTCGCCGCCGTCGGCGTCCTTGTAGCCGGGTGTGAAAAAGTACTTCATCTCGAATGTGCCGCGCGGGGTCTGCATGTACTTGTTGGCGATCGCGCGGCTGACGGTGGTTTCGTGGATGCCGAGCAGCGAGGCGATCTCGAGCATCGTCAGCGGCTTGAGGTGCGAGAGGCCGTGATCGAGGAATTCCCGCTGGACCCGGACGATCTCGCACGCGATGCGGTAAATCGTCTGCTGCCGCTGGTGGATGCTCTTGATGAGAAGGGCGCCCGCGCGGATTTTGTCGCGGACGTAGGTTTTCACTTCGTCGCTTGTGCCGGCATCGTCCATCATCTGGCGATACTGCTTGCTGATGAACAGGCGGGGAATCTGGTCGCGGTTGAGGATGACGACGTATTCGTTGCCGACCTTCTGGACGACGACTTCAGGCAGGACGTACGCGGGGACTTCCGCGGTGAACATGCGGCCCGGCCTGGGCTCGAGCGTGCCGATGAACCGGGCGGCCTGCTGAACGTCCTCGACGGACACTTTCAGGTTCCTGGCGATGAGCGCGTACTTGTGGGCGCCCAACTCGTCGAGGTGGTTGCGGACGATCGTCGCAACCAGCGAATCGTCCTTGCCGAGGCGTTGAAGCTGCAGGAGCAGACATTCCTTCAGGTCGCGCGCGCCCACGCCGATGGGGTCGAACTCCTGGATCATCGCCAGCAGTTCGCGCAGGCGCTCCAGATCGAACCCGGTGTTCTGGGCGATCTCTTCGAGGCTGGATGTCAGGTATCCGTCGTCGTTGATGCTGCCGATCAGCAGGTCCGCGACCGGGCGGTCGAGTTCGCTCAAACTGGCCAGGGCGACCTGGCTGGCGAGGTGTTCCTGCAGCGACCGGGGTTGGGCGATCGAATCGAAGAAGAACTGCCTTTTCTGGGCGTCCTCCGCCGAGTAGGTGTGTGTCGCCTGGTTCTGGTGGAAGTACTCGCGCCACTCGTCGTCGAGCCGGGCGAGGACATTGTATTCCTCGTTGAAATCAATCTCCTGAGCCTCCTCCCGATCGCGGCTTCCGGGCTCGACTTCGATCCGCTCGTTCTGAGGAGGTTTCTCTTCCAGCGTGGGATTTTGCTGCATCTCCTGCTGGACCAGGGTCCGCAGTTCCAGGATCGGCGCCTGCAGGAGCTCCAGGGACTGGCGCAGTTGGGGCGCCAACACCATCACCTGACGCTGCGTCTGAGTCTGGGCTAGAAACGGCTCAGCCATCGGGTCCTTTCTCTTGCAGATCAAGGATACCCCGCGGCCCGAACCTGCTCAAGGGCATTTTCCGTGCCAAGTTCGGTCCAGTAAGCACAGATCACAGATCCGATGTCAGGATGGGAGATCAAATAGTGTCCATCCAGCGCGCAAAGCTCTGATTCCTGACTTCTGACCTCTCGCTTTACCGTTCCCTGTGGCTATACTGGGGCATCATGTCATTACGTGTTTGTGTTCTCGGGAGCGGCAGCAGCGGCAATTGCACCTACATCGGATGCGATTCGTCGGGTGTGCTCATCGACGCGGGGTTGAGCGCCTTGCAGACGGCAGTCCGGATGGAGAAGATCGGCGCGCGGCTGGACGGGATTCGCGGAATTTGCCTCAGCCACGAGCACAACGACCACACGGCCGGGTTGCGGGTGTTGAACCGCCGGCATCACATTCCCGTCTATGCCAACTCGGGCACCGTCGAGGCCTTGTGTCGCGAGGAAGCCCTGGCGGATCTCAAGTGGCAGGTGTTTTCGACCGGGACCGCCTTTTTTATCGGCTCGTTCAGCATCGAACCGTTCACGGTTCCGCACGACGCCTTGGACCCCGTGGGGTTTGTCGTGCAGACCGGCGGTGTCCGGGTCGGTGTGGTGACGGACATGGGAATGTCGACGACGCTGATCCGCGAGAAGCTCAGGTTCTGTCATGTGATTGTCGTTGAGGCGAACCATGACGAGGACATGTTGAAGACCTCGAAACGCCCCTGGTCCCTGATCCAGCGGATTCTGGGGCGGCAGGGGCATCTCTGCAACGAGGCGGCCGCGCAGATGCTGGCGGAAATTGCCGGGCCGGACCTGCGGCACGTGTATCTTGCGCACATCAGCCGGCAATGCAACCGGCGGGAGCTGGCCCTGAAGACCGTCGAAAGAATACTGAGGGCGAAGGGCTGCGCGCACGTTCGGATCAGCCTTACCTATCCGGATCAGGTCAGCGACGTCTGGGAGGGTTGATTGTCTTTGACTCCGGCTTGTCGGAGTGATATTTCAACCCTCTGTTAACTGCGCGTTGGATTCGGCGTTCGCGGCATGGCTCGGCCGCGAACAGGCGTGTTTGCAGGCGGTGGACCGAAGGAGCATCACATGGCCAAGGTTGTGTTGGAACACATTTACAAGATCTATCCCGGCAACGTTGTCGCCGTGAACGACGCCAACCTGGAAATTGAGGATCGCGAGTTTGTCGTCCTCGTCGGGCCTTCAGGTTGCGGAAAATCGACGACCCTCCGCATGGTGGCCGGCCTCGAGGAAATCAGCAAGGGGTCCATCTACATCGACGGGAAGAAAATCAACGACATTCCCCCCAAGGATCGCGACATCGCCATGGTGTTTCAGAACTACGCCCTGTATCCGCACATGACGGTTTACAAGAATATGGCGTTCGGGCTGAAGCTGCGCCGCTACCCGAAGACGGAGATCGACGCTCGCGTGCGCGAGGCGGCCGACATTCTCGGAATCCATTCCCTGCTCGATCGCAAACCCAAGGCGCTTTCCGGCGGCCAGCGCCAGCGCGTGGCCGTGGGCCGCGCGATCGTGCGCAAACCCAAGGCGTTCCTTTTCGACGAGCCCCTGTCGAATCTCGACGCGAAGATGCGCGTGCAGATGCGCACCGAGATCAGCAAGCTGCATACGCGGCTGTCCTCGACGATGATTTATGTGACGCACGACCAGGTGGAAGCCATGACGATGGGCGACCGGATCGTGGTGATGAAGGACGGCTTCATCCAGCAGGTCGCCACGCCGTTGGATCTCTACAACCATCCGTGCAACCAGTTCGTCGCCGGCTTTATCGGGAGCCCTCCGATGAACTTTTTCGAGGGTCGGATCGAGCAGAAGAACGGAGGCATCTGGTTCAGCGAGGGGAACTTCGAGGTGCGCGCCGAGGACAACCAGGCCGCGAAGCTCAGTTCCCGGGTGGGAGAGCCGGTGGTGTTCGGCGTGCGGCCGGAGGATGTGCAGGACGTCCTGTACGTGACCAATGCGAACCCCGACCATCAGGTCAAGGCTCGCGTCGAAGTCGTCGAGCCGATGGGCGCGGAGGTTTACATTTACCTGAACACCGGCAAGCATACCTTCATATCGCGCGTGGATATGCACGACAACGCCGATGTGAATCAGCAGCTCACGATGGTGTTGAATATGAAGAAGGCGCACTTCTTTGACTCGAAGTCGGGCGAGACGATTGTCTAGCGCGGTTCGCGCCTCCAAAGGTTGTCGGGCGGGCTTTCAGCCATGGCGTGTTTGCAAATTCTTTCCAAGATCGCGCAGTTTCTGCTGGTCGTGGGCGTTTCGTTTGTTGCGCTCACCCTCATCGCCAGCATGATCCGCTTTCAGCGCATTACGCGAAAGGCATCCGAGCCCGATGAGACCGTCAATCCCCACGATCTCTTCCAGGTGGAGATCGCGAACCGGCTTGGCACGGCGCACCTGGAGCCCGAGCCGTTTCTCGTGATGATCCTAGGGTCGGGCAACCTGCCTCCGGAAGTCGAGCAGCGGAACCAGAAGGCGGGGGAGCCGTTCCTGGACGCGATCGAGGGACGCTTGAAGAAAATGCTTCGCGGCACCGACACGGTCGTCCAGATCGGCGGAAACAGGATCGGCGTGGTGGCGGACGCGCCGCGCGAGGCCGCCGAAAGGATTGCCGGGCGTCTTCTGGACGAGGCGTTCCGGGAGCCCGCGGCGGGGGTTCCGGCCGAACCGGCGGCCCTCGACCTGTCCATGGGTGTGTCCACGTATCCCGAAAACGGGACCCGCGTGAAGACCCTCATGCAGGCGGCGGCCGCCTCGCTCCATGACGCCCTTCACAAGGGACCGGGCCGGTTCGTGCTCGCGGCCGGGGAGGACGCGCCGGGAGATGATCAGGAATCGCCGCCGGAAGGAACGAAGGAAACGGAAAGAGAGCCGTTGAGCGTTCTGGTCGAGCCGGACCGGATGAGCATTGTCCTGCCGAAGTACATCGCGCAGTACCGCAAGCAGGAGCGCCCCGTGTCCACGCTGATCCTGGGGGTGGATCATTTCGAGCGGTACGGCGAACATTACGGTTCGTCCGCCGGCGAGATGATTCTCCGTCAGCTCGGGGAGTTTCTGCAGGATGCCGTCCGCGAATCGGATTTGGTTGGCCTGGCGGACCAACGGTTGTTTCTGATCGTCATGCCCTGCGCTCCCTCCGAGGCGCTGATCGCGGCCCAGCGATTGGTCAACGCGGTCAGGAGGCGGAGCTTTCCGGCGGGGGACAGCACCCTTCGCGTCACCTGCTGTGCGGGCGTGGCGGGCTATCCCGATCACGGAGGGCATCCGCGCCGGCTGGTGGATGCGGCCACGGCCGCGCTCGAAGCCGCCCAGGAAAATGGGCGCGGCATGTGCCTGATGTACGAGCCCTCCATGCGTTCCGCCCTGAAGCGGGAAGAATCGGTCGAGAGGTTCTAGCGTCCCTGGCCTTGCCCCCGGGCGGCCGTATTTCTCTTTTGCACTTCCGGTCGGGCTCAGACTATCATCCGATTCTTTATGAAGCCTACGAATCTCAAACTGGGTGTGAATATCGACCATGTCGCGACGCTGAGGCAGGTTCGCGGAACGAGCTATCCGAGCCCGCTCGAGGCCGCGCGGCTTTGCATGGAGGCGGGCGCCCACGGCATTACGGTTCATCTTCGCGAAGACCGGCGGCATATTCAGGAAGCCGACGTTCGCGCGATCCGGAAGGAACGCGGTATTCCGCTGAACCTCGAAATGGCCAACGCTCCCTCGATCGTGAAAATTGCGCTCGACGTGCGGCCCGACGAGGTTTGCCTGGTCCCCGAGCGCCGGCAGGAACTGACGACCGAAGGCGGACTGGACGCGGCCGGACAGGAGTCCGCGCTGAGGCCGACGGTGGAAGCCCTGTCCCGCGCGGGGATCCGCGTGAGTCTCTTCATCGAAGCCTCGGAGAAGCAGTTGGAAGCGGCCGCCGATCTGGGCGTACCCGTGGTCGAACTGCACACCGGCGCGTACTGTGATGCGGACCCCAAGACGGCGCCGGCCCTGCTGCGAAGGCTGGTCGAAGGGGCGAAGATAGCCCATGAACTGGGCCTTCAGGTCAACGCGGGGCATGGGCTCAACCTGGAGAACGTGGCCGCCGTGCTGGCGGTTCCGCACCTCGACACGTTGAATATCGGACATAGCCTCGTCGCGCGAGCCGTGTTCGTGGGATTGGAGAACGCCGTGCGGGAAATGCTGGAAGCCCTGTCTTCGTACCGCGGAGGCGGGACATGAAGCGTGAGCCGGCTGTCCGGAACGTGATGGGGATCGGGATCGACCTCGTGGAAAACGAGCGGATGCGCACGACCCTTCGGCGCTGGGATCGTTCGTTCAAAGAGAAGATTTTTCTCCCGCGGGAACGTTCCTACTGCGAGTCGCGGGCGGAGCCGTGGAATCATTACGCGGGACGTTTTGCCGTGAAGGAGGCCGTCAGCAAGGCGTTCGGCACGGGGGTCAGCGAGCATATCGGCTGGCTCGACATCGAGGTGGTGCGCGATCGCAAGACCGGCGCGCCATCCGTCCGGCTGAGCCCTAAGGGAAAACAACTGGCCCGGAAGCGCGGTGTGGAAGAGGTTCTCGTCAGCCTGTCGCACACGCGGCACTACGCGGTTGCCCAGGCCGTGCTGGTGGGTCGGTCATGATGTGACGCGGGCGCCGCGGCGCGTTGCGCCCGGGGTCCGGGATGTTTCGGGAAGAAGGATAGCCATGAAACTGGTGAGCGTGGCGCAGATGCGCGAACTTGACCGCCGTACGATCGAGGAGAGCGGAATCTCCGGCGAGAAACTCATGGATCGGGCGGGGCATGGAGTGGCCGACATCGCAAGGAGGGTGGCGGAGACCGTCGGATTTTACAATCCGACCATCCATCTCCTTGCGGGACGCGGGAACAACGGGGGCGATGTCTTTGCCGCGGCCCGGCATCTGAAGAGCATGGGGTTGAGGGTGGAGGTCTGGCTGGCCGGAGCCGCGAACGAAGTGCACGGCGATGCGCTGAAGCACCTGAGCCGGATGAAGTCCGCCGGTATCGCCCTCGAGGAGCTTCCCACCAGGGAGGACTGGGATCAGGAGATGCCCTTCGATGCCTTCGGCGATGTTCTGGTGGACGGCATTCTCGGAATCGGCGCCACGGGGCCCGCGCGCGGCCCGGCCGCCGGCGCCATCCAGTATATTAACGCGCACTCCATGGACTCGCTGGTTGTGGCGGTCGATATCCCGTCCGGATTGAACGCCGACACGGGCGCGGCGGAGGGCGAGGTTGTGCGCGCCGATGTGACGGTCACAATGGGGCTGCCCAAGAAAGGGCTCGTGGAGCCCTGCGCGCTCGACTACGTCGGTTCCGTCGAGGTCGTTCATATCGGAATTCCCGAAGAGTACATTTCGCAGATGCAGATGGAGAGCAACCGCGAGATGATTCATCTCATGGATTTGAAACCTCTCTTTCGCCGCCGGTCTCGCGCTTCGCACAAAGGGGACTACGGCCATGTCCTGCTGATCGGGGGGGCGCGCGGATACAGCGGGGCCATCGCCATGGCCGCTCGGGCCGCGTTGCGGTCCGGAGCGGGATTGGTCACGGCCCTCGTGCCCGAGAGCATTGCGGATCGCGTGGCGGCCGCCTCGCTCGAGACCATGGTCATCGGCGCCCGGGAAACGCCCGAAGGCGCCCTGTCCGCCGACCTCTGGGCGGAGTGGAAAAACCGGGTGGATGATTTCGATGCGGTTCTGGTCGGACCCGGATTGACGCGGGGCCCGCAGAGCCTGGCGCTTGTCCGACATCTTATCCGCGACTGCATGGCGCCGCTGGTGTTGGATGCCGACGCCATCAGTGTCCTGGAGGGGCAGCCGCACTGGATCGAGCGGGCCAAGTGCCCCGTGGTCCTGACGCCGCATTCCGGGGAAATGGCGCGGCTGTTTTCGCAGGAAGTCGAACAGGTTCAGAAAGACCGTTGCGGGGTTGCGCTGGCGGCTGCCCGGTCCACCCGTGCGACCGTCGTTCTGAAGGGCGCGGGCACGGTTGTGGCGCAGGACGGAAAGCCTCTTTGTATCAACATGACGGGCAATCCCGGCATGGCGACCGGCGGGTCCGGCGATGTCCTTTCCGGCATGTTGACGGGCCTGCTGGGCCAGAAACTTCAGCCTTTCGACGCCGCACGGATAGCCGTTTACCTGCACGGCAAGGCGGGGGACATGATCGTTTGCCGCAAGTCGCAGGCAGGTCTTGTGGCGGGCGATCTCATAGAGGAAATCCCCTATGTTTTTCGCGATGTGACTCTTCGATAAAGGATTGGCGCAGGATATGCTTTTGAGTTATGTTGCCACAGATTCCGCATTTTCGCGGATGAGCCTATGAAGATCGAACGAGCCACCAAGAAGGATTTCAAGGCGCTGATGGACCTGATGGTCCTCAGTTATCGAACCCGGGATTCCGCGCATCCACGCTTCGAGGAACTCCTTCCGGATCTGTACCAGCCCACCGAGGAGTCGATGCAGCAACACCTGATCGTGCGGGAGGGGGGCCGGATTTCTGCGTCCGTCGGCATCTACCCGTTTGAAGTCAGATGTGCAAATGTGCAAATGAAGGTGGCGGGAGTCGGCGGAGTCTGTACCTCGCCGGAGCATCAGGGCCAGGGGCTGATGACGGCGCTGATCGAGGCCGCGCGCGCGGAAATCGCCGCCCGGCGCTATCCCGTATCGTGGTTGTCCGGCAACCGCGCGTTGTACGCTCCCTTTGGCTGGGAAAAAGCCGGCTCGGATCTTCTGGTTCACGGCGCGGAATTGAAGCCGGAAGACACGCCGCGCGGCTGGGCCGTGAAACAGCTTTCGTCACCGGATGAAGCCCTGTCGGCCATCCTGGAAGCGCGGAACCGGATGGTGGCCTGCGGCCTTTGCAGCGACGACGTGTACAAGATCAAGTGCTGCCGGCTGGGCATGGAAGTGTGGGAGGCGCGACAAGGTTCGTCCTTTGCCTATGTCGTCGCGAACCGGAACCGGAACTGGCTGGCCGAATGGGGAGGGGATGTCGAAGGGGTCCGCGCCCTGATTTACAGGCTGATGACGGGAAAGGGCCGGTGGTCTGTCCGCCTGCCGCCGGTGCACGATGAGTATGTGAACATGTTCCTGCGCATCGCGGGCGTGATTGTTCCGGGGATGGACAACCTGGCAGTGTGCAACTTGCCGGAACTGGCGCGCGCTTGCGAGAGTTACTGGGCGTTGCAGTGGCCGCGGGACAGAGGGGTGCGCCTGGTGTCCTGTACGAAAGACAACCTGGTCACAGAAGTCTGTATTTCGGGTGGAGGCACGGTGCGCAACAGTCTTGACCGCAACGATTTCCTGTTGCAGCTTGATCCGTTGCAGATGTCTCTCCTGCTCTTTGGGCCGATCAAGCCGTCGATCATGCTCAACCTTCCTGTCGAGCATCAGTGGCTGGATCGCGTTTTTCCGCTGCCTTTCTATGTGCCCTCCCTGTGGCGGGTTTGAGGTGTCCATTTGACTTGTGTGTAACGCGGGATAGGATGGAATCATGCTGATTACGATGCTGAAAGCGAAGATTCACCGGGCCACGCTGACCGGAACGGATTTGAACTATGAAGGCAGCATTACGGTGGATCGCGATCTTCTGGATAAGGCCGGCATTCTGCCGGGCGAGCAGGTTCACGTCCTGAACATCAACAACGGCTCCAGGCTTGTGACCTACGCGATTACCGCCCCCCGAGGATCCGGAACGGTTCTCCTGAACGGACCCGCCGCGCGGCTCGGTACGATCGGGGACCAGGTGGTGATTCTCTCCTATGGCCACCTCACGGCCGCCGAGGCGCGAAAGCATAAACCGGTGGTCATCCTGGTTGACGGGAAAAACCGGCCCCGGAAGAAGTAGGGGCGTTCGTTCAACAGGTGTTGATCCCCGCAACGCGGCGGGTTGGAGCCGGCGGTCGGATTCGAACCGACGACCCCCTGATTACAAATCAGGAGCTCTGCCGCTGAGCTACACCGGCCGGCATGTGAACCGGTGCAGTGTAGTCTCTTGCCCCGAAAAAAAGCAACGCCGCAGTCAGCGTCGGACGGGGGCATAAATATTGTTGTCGCCGACCGCCGGGGCGGTTTTCCTGGCGGGCGCCGCCGGTTTGGGTTGGGGTCTCGGAGTCGCCGGCTCATCGGCAGACACGGAGTCTTCTTCGACCGCTTCTTCTTGAAGTTTCTTTTTCAACTCGGCCGCTTTTCTGTCCACGGCCAGACGCCTGGCTTCAGCCGCCTTCCAGTCGGCGCGCCATCGATCCTCAAGTTTCTTCAGCTTGGCTGCCTGTTCTTCTTCGGCCCGTTTCTGCTGGGCGAGGAGTCCCTTCCGGTACTTGTCTTGTTCGGACCGCTTCTGCTCTTTTGCCGCCTTGAGCGCCGCCTCTCTCTTTTCCCGGGCGAGCCGTTCCTGTTCGGCCTTCTTCTGCTCCTCCAGCCGCTTTGCCTCGGCTGCCTGCTGTCTCTCAAGACGTTGCTGTTCGGCGAGGAGTTCCTGGCGTGCCTTCTCTTCTTCCTCCAGCCGTTTCGCTTCGGCCGCCTGCTGCCTCTCAAGACGTTGCTGTTCAGCGAGGAGTTCCTGCCGCGCCTTCTCTTCTTCCTCCAGCCGCTTCGCCTCGGCTTCCTGCTGTTCCGCCAGTCGCATTTCTTCGATCAGCCGCTCTTCTTCGGCCTTCTGTGCTTCGGCGTTTCGCAAGGTTGCCAGTCTATACTCCTCCATCCTTTGCTGTTCGGCGAGAAGCTCCTGTCGCTCCCATTCCTCCTCGGCCAGGCGCCGGGCCTCGACTTCAGAAGCGGAGACCGACGCCGCGGTTGATTCGGCTTCGGCAGGGATCACCAGCGTCTGCCCGATCATGATAATGTCGCCCTGAATCTCCGGGTTTGCCTGTCTCAGGGCGGACAGTTTCACGCCGTGCAGCTTTGCGATGCTTGAAAGACGGTCGCCGGACTGGACGACATACAGGGATTCGGCGGCGGGTGTTTCGCTCTCGACGGGAGCCGGCTCCGGGACGGTTTCTTGAGAAGGTTCCTGGGGCTTCGCGAGAAGTTGCTGCCGTGCCGCTTCTTCGTCGGCCAGGCGCCGGGCCTCGGCCGCCTGGAGTTCGGCTTGCCGCTCCTGTTCCTTCTTCTCCTCGGCCAACCGTCGCTCTTCCGCCTTGATCTCAGCCAGTCTCTGTTTTTCCGCCTTCTTCAACTCCGCGAGCCGTTGTTTCTCGGCTTCTTTGAGCGCGGCTTGCCGCTGCGCCTCGGCCTTCTTCTCCGCGGCCAGCCGCTGTTTCTCAGCCTCTTCGAGTTCGGCTTGTCGCTGCGCCTCGGCCTTCTTCTCCGCAGCCAGCCGGCGCTTTTCCGCCTTCTTTTCAGCGGCCAGGCGCTTCTTCTCGGCCTTCCTCTCGGCAGCCAGTTTTTGGGCGGCTTCCTCTTTTTCCTTTTCGATCCGCTCCGTCTCTGCCTCGAGCGCCGTCTCCTTCTCGCTTTCCAGCTTCCATCGCTGGAACCATGACAGCGTCGGCGGCGTTGCGGGAGGAGTGTCTATCGGCTGAATCGCGTTGGCCGGCGGCTGAGCTTCAGGTTCTTCCGCGACTTGTTCCGGAGCCGGGGGAGGGGGAATGGGCACGGCCGAGGCGGCTTTTCGCGCGGCTTCTTCCGCTGCCTTTTCAGCCTCGATCTTTTCCTTCTCCCGCCGGGCGGCTTCTTTTTCGGCGCGGGCCAGGGCCCGGCGTTCGTTCCAGGAAAGCTTCGGAGGAGCGGCGTTCGATTGCGGCACCGGAGGGGTTTCCTGCGCCAGCATCGCCGGCGGAGGAACGGACGGGGGGGGCGGAGAAAGATCAACGGCCGGCGCGGCCTGGGTCACGGCGTCCGTGGCGCAGTGCTTGGCGATAATGGTGGTCAGATACTGCGCAAGAATCTCCGCGGACGCGGTGTTGTGTTTCTGTTCGGACCTGTAGATGGCGGCGCGCGCGATGTCCATCGCCTTGATGAAGTGTTCGGACGTCGGGTCGTACAGTTGGCAAAGAGGGATGTTCTTCTCCTTCGCGTAGGCCAATTGCGCGCTCTGTACGGCAGCCATCACGGCGGCCATGGAGCGCACGGACTCGTGGGTCATGCTTGCCGGCGTTTCCTCGGCCGCGGCCCGGAGTTCCTTCGACAACTTCTGCGAATCGATGACGGGCGCGCAGGACTGAATGACGGGCACGTAGCGGCCGCGATGCTGGAAAACGGTTCCGGAAAAAAGGTACTCGCTCTTCACGGCCAGGTTGCTCATGGCCGGGAGGATTTCGGCGGAGGCGTAGCAGATTCCGACGTTCCGGGTGGAAAACTCCGCATACCGCTTGTTTTCGATTTCCACCTTTGCGTTCTTGGGCGGTTCCACCAGCGTGTCCCGAAAAACGATGGGCCGCGCCCAATACTTCTGGGGCGTCTTCAGGAGATCCGCGACTTCAACGCTCTTGTACGGGTTCTCCGCCCGGCAAAAAAGGGGCAAGGCAGCCACAAAAAGGAGGGCTAGGAGCCGCGATGTTCGGTGTGTGCACACTGGACAATAAATATCGCGCTTATTGGCGCGGCAGGTCAAGAAAAAGAGGGTCATGGACGGCGCTGTTCAGATGCCGTAAGGGCCTTCAGCAAAGGCTGGGGAGGCAACGAGCAGGACCACGGTCACGCCCCCTCCCTTCCAGTCGGGATGTGAAGATGATTATGGGGCGGCCGGATCAGTTTTTTCCGGCGGATGGGCACAGGTCTTTCACCGGACAGCCGGGGCAGTTCGGCTTGCGCGCGAAACAGCACCGGCGGCCATGAAAGACCATGCAGTGGGAAAAGTCGCTCCAGTCCTTTTCTGGCAGAAGAGCCTTCAGGTCGAACTCGATCTTGTCCGGGTTGTCATGGGTCGTGAAGCCCAGGCGGTTCGAAAGCCTTTTGAAGTGCGTGTCGACGATGATGCCGGGTCGGCCGTAGGCCGTCGCGATCAAGAGGTTGGCGGTTTTCCGGCCGATGCCCGGGAGGGTGATCAAGACATCCAGATCATCGGGAATCCTGCCGCCGTGGTTTTTCTCCAACTCCGCGCCCAAGGCTCGAATGTTCTTTGCCTTGTTGCGGAAAAAGCCGGTGGACCGGATCTCGTTCTCGAGGACATCCTGGGGAGTTTTTGCCCAATCCGCGGCGGTCCGGTATTTCCTGAACAACGCCGGTGTGACCCTGTTGACGCGCTTGTCCGTGCACTGCGCGGACAGGATCGCCGCCACGGCCAGCTCCAGTGGATTCGAGAATATCAGTTCGCACCCCGCGTCGGGGTAGGCGGCGCGAAGGCTCTGTAGAACCTTTGCCGCTCTTTTCCTTAAGGCGAGCGTGGGATTCATGGTGCGCTGCAATGACGAATGTCCAAGCCGAACGAGGGTTTGGCCCTGGAGCATTCGTCATTCATTCGTCATTCCGCGAAGCTATTCCTTCGCGGGTCCGTCCTTCTCCTCCAGCGCGGCCTTGCGGCTGAGCCGGATCTTGCCGTTCTCCTCGACGTTGAGGCACTTGACCCATATCAGGTCGCCGACCTTGCAGATATCCTCGGTTTTCTTGACCCGGAAATTCGCCAGTTCGCTGATGTGAACCAGGCCTTCCGTGCCGGGGAAGATTTCGACGAACGCGCCGAATTCCTTCACGCCGGTAACCGTGCCGTGGTAGATCTTGCCGACCTCCGCGGACGCGGTCAGGTAGCCGACTTCCTGCACCGCCGCATCCATCGCCTTCCGGTCGGCGCTGAAGATACGGACCGTGCCGTCGTCTTCGATGTCAATCTGTGTGCCGGTGGTCTCGGTGATGTGGCGGATGTTCTTGCCGCCCGGGCCGATCAAGGCGCCGATCTTCTCGGGGTTGATCTGGAGGACGGTGATCCGCGGCGCGTGTTCGGACAGGTCCGCGCGCGGCTGCGCGAGGATGCCCTGCATGAAATCGAGGATCTTCAGCCTCGTCGCACGGGCCTTTTCAAACGCTCCCTGAACCATGTCCCACGGCAGTCCCCGCAGCTTCAGGTCGACCTGGAAGCCGGTGATGCCGTCGCGCGTTCCGGCGACCTTGAAATCCATGTCGCCGCAATGATCTTCCGCGCCGATGATGTCGACCACGAGTTCCGACTTGCCGGGCGCGGTGAACAGGCCGATGGAGATTCCGGCCACCGGTTTGCGGATCGGTACGCCGGCATCCATCAGCGCGAGACAGCCCGCGCAGATGCTCGCCATGGAAGACGATCCGTTGGATTCCATGATCTCGGAAACCACCCGCGTGGTGTACGGGAAGTCCGCGGGCATGACCGGCGCCAGCGAACGCTCCGCGAGCGCGCCGTGGCCGATTTCGCGGCGGCCGGTGCCGCCGAGGCGGCCGACTTCACCGACGCTGTAGGGCGGGAAGTTGTAGTGAAGCATGAACTTCTTCTGGTCCGGTCCGCCGGTCAGGCCGTCCATGGCCTGGATGTCGTCGCCGGTCCCGAGCGTGACGGTGGCCAGGGCCTGCGTCTCGCCGCGGCTGAACACCGATGAGCCGTGTGTGCGCGGGAGGACGTCGACCTGGGCGTCCAGCGGGCGGAGTTCGTCGAACCCGCGTCCGCCGATGCGATGCCTCTTCTCGAGGACAAGGCGGCGGACGGCTTCGATCTCCAGCGCGTCAAATACCTGGCGGAATGTTTCGGGCGCGAGGTCCGGAAACGCTTCCTTCATCTTGGCGTCCAGCCCGGTCTTGATCTCGGTGACCTTGTTCTGGCGCTCGAGTTTTCCGTTGATCATCAACGCCGCCTCGAGGTCCGCGCCCGCGAACTCGCGGGCCTTGTCGAGGAAGTTCTGGTCGATCGGCTTGTCGGCCACCACCTTGTCGGCCTTGCCGAACTGCCTGCGCAGTTCGAGCTGGGCGTCGATCAGGGGGATGATGGCCTGGTGGCCGGCCTTCATGGCCGCCAGCATATCGGCCTCGGCGACTTCCTTGGCGGAGCCCTCGATCATCAGGGGCAGATCGCGGGTGCCGACGTAGATCAGGTCGAGGTCGCTGTCGGCCATTTCCGAGTGCGTCGGGTTGATGACGAACCGGCCGTTGATGCGGCCGACACGGACCGCGCCGATCGGGCCCATGAACGGGATTTCCGAGAGCGTGAGCGACGCGCTGGCGGCGTTGATGCTGAGAATGTCGGACTCGTTTTCGCCGTCCGCGCTCAGCATGCTGTTGTTGATCTGGACTTCGTTGTAGTAGCCGTCCGGGAAGAGGGGACGGATGGGGCGGTCGGTGACGCGCGCCGTCAGGATCTCTTTCTCGGAGGGACGGGCTTCGCGCTTGAAGTAGCCGCCGGGGAACCGGCCGGCCGCGTAGAACTTCTCGCGGTACTCGACCTGGAGCGGGAAGTAATCGATTCCCTCCCTGGGTTTGTCGGTCGCGGTGACCGCGGAAAACACGACGGTTTCCCCGAGCTGCACCGTGACGGCGCCATGCGCCTGCTTGGCGAGAAAGCCCGATTCAAAACGGATTTTCTTGCCGCCCACATCGACTTCGATGGATTTTGCTTTATTCATTTTCTTTCTCTTTCTTGGAAACAAAAGGGATGAAGAGATCGCGTGATTGCGACAGAGAAGACTGAATCTGCCCGGCGCGCAGCGCCATGAGTGGAGACAGAGTCAGAGTGACTGAGAGGAATGAAGCTACCGGCGCAGGCCGAGGCGCTCGATGAGTTTCTTGTAGCGCTCTTCGTGCGTCCGCCTGAGGTAGTCCAAAAGGCGCCGACGGCGGCTCACCATCATGATCAATCCACGGCGCGAGCTGTGGTCCTTGACATGATTCTTGAGGTGATCCGTCAGATCCTTGATACGCTGGGTCAGCAGGGCCACCTGCACCTCGGAGGAGCCGGTATCCCGGTCGTGGAGCTTGTATTCCTGCTGAACCGCTGTCTTTGTTGCGTCTGCCATATATCTTCCCAGACCTGTTCTGGTTTTCTCTTCTTTTTCCTTTTTCTTTTTTCCGGGGCGTGACTCTAGTGATCGGAACGGAAGTTGGCAAGTGTTATGTCCAACTTTTTTTAGAGCCATTCACGCGACGCCTTCCGGAGAGCGCGCCTGCCGGGGGGCTGAAAAAGGGTCGCGCCGCCTCAAACGCGGCGGGACGCCGCATCTACTTTTTCGCCACCGCCGGCTGCGTGTAGATCGGCACCAGCGCTTCGCTGGGAACTCCCTGTTCCCGTTTCCGCAAGGCGAGTTCACCCACGATTCGAGCCTTCGGGAAGCAGTCCGTTTCGACAGTCCTCACGTTCAGCGCTTTCAGGACCGGCGCGAGCTTGTGCCGGTCGGGACTTGCGACGAGCGTTCCCGGCGGAAGCTCCGCGGCGAGCTTTTCCGGCGCGCACACCGTCCACGGCTTGATTTGCGACAGGCCCCGGCCTCCGTTCTCGAAGACGCCAAACCAGACGGTGTCGCGCCGCGCATCGCCGACCACGGCGACGCGGGACGCGTTCTCCGCTTCCGCGACCTCCTGTGCCAGCGCCTCGCCGCTGCTCACCGTGAACACCGTTTTTTGGCCCGGCAGCGCGAAGGCCTGCGCCGCCGCGATCGCGACCCGCATGCCGGAGTACGAGCCCGGCCCGCGGCCGACGGCGAACAAATCGACCGCCTCGATCGATACCGCGGCCCCGGCGAGCAGGCCGGGCAGAATCTGGAACACGCGCTGGCCGCGGACATCCTTTTCATGCCAGGTTTCTTCCCGCAGAAGCTCGCGGCCGGACAGCAGGGCCGCGCTTCCATGGCGCGAGGAAAGCTCCAGGGCAAGCGTGATCACGAGTCACCGCCGCGCTGGATGACGATGCGCCGCTCTTCGGGCAGGCGGCCGGGCGACATGCGGATATGGATCGTGGTTTTCGGAAGAAGATCGGCCGCGCGCTCGGCCCACTCGATCGCGGTGATGCCGTCGCCGTGAATACAGTCGTCCAGACCGAGTCCGAGCGCCTCCTGCGAATCGCGAATCCGGTAAAGGTCCACATGGTACAGCCGCATGCCGTCGCCGCCGTGCTCGTTGATCAGCGTGAAGGTCGGACTGCCGACCGCGCGCCGCACGCCCATCGCGCGCGCGAGCCCCTGCACGAAACACGTCTTGCCGGCGCCGAGGTCGCCGTGCAGGGCCAGCACGGTGCCGGGCTTCAGCGTCTTCAGCAGATCTTCCGCGACCCCGTGAGTTTCCTCGGGGCTGCGCGTGACGATTTCCCGTTCGATATTCATGCGGCCGCGGAGCAACGTACAGGTTTTGAAAAGTCCGGGAAAGCCCGTTCTTCCCAGGGTTGGAAAAATCGGCGCAATTCCGAAATCGCGCCGACGAGTATAAGGTTGCTTTTCGGGGGGGGTGTTCGCAATATGGGCCGCGATGAGCGCCGACAAGACCAGCATGGATATTTCCGTTGTCTCCCCGATCTATAACGAGATCGAGAACGTGGAAATGCTCGCCCGGAAGCTTCACGAGGCTCTGTCCGCGATGCATCGGCCGTACGAGATCATTCTCGTGGATGACGGCAGCTCCGACGGGTCGTGGGAGAAGATGGTGGAGCTTACGAAAACCATCCCGAACCTGCGGATCATCCGCCTCCGCCGCAATTTCGGCCAGACGGCGGCGATGAGCGCGGGCTTCGATGCGGCGCGCGGCGAGTTCATCGTGACGCTCGATGCGGACCTTCAGAACGATCCCGCGGATATTCCAAAGCTGATCGCGCGCGCGGAACAGGGTATGGACGTGGTCAGCGGCTGGCGGAAGGACCGCAAGGACAAGTTTTTCAGCCGCCGCCTGCCGTCGATGATCGCCAACTCGCTGATCAGCTATATCACGGGCGTGGCGCTTCACGACTATGGCTGTACGCTGAAGGTTTATCACCGGGATGTGATCAAGCACCTGCGGCTCTACGGCGAGATGCACCGTTTCATTCCCGCCCTCGCGAGTTGGGCGGGCGCATCGGTCGACGAGGTGGTCGTGAGTCATCACCCGCGCCGGTTCGGCGCGTCCAAGTACGGGATTTCCAGGACGATTCGGGTGATTCTCGACCTGTTCACCGTCAAGTTCCTGCTGCACTACAGCACGGGTCCGATCCAACTGTTCGGCAAGTTCGCCTCCCTCTTCGCCGCGCCCGCGTTCCTGATGTTCCTGCTGCTGGCCGGCGACCGCCTTTTCGGCTGGTTCTATCCGTACCTGCTCAAGCGTCCGTTCTGGGTCATCACTCCGTTGATGCTGCTGGCCTTCGCCGTGCAGTTCGTCAGCATGGGCCTGCTGGCCGAGATGCAGATCCGCACGTATCACGAGTCGCAGGACAAGCCCATCTACGTGACCAAGGAAACGGTCGAGTCGCAGGGTTGAGCCTCCGGCGCGATGATGAACTGCCTGTCACCCGTTATTCGTCTGGCTCAGTCGGGCGCCTCCATCCTGCCCGTGAACCGGATGGAGCCGGAGGGGCCCGTGTGGATTGTCACCTTCGCGTACCTGCTGCTGATCGCGCTCGGATTTGCCGCGGACATCGCGCTCGTGATGTACTTCGTCACACGGCCCAGCCGCTGGACGGAACAGGTCGGCCGGCTGAAGGCGCGTCCTTTGTCGAACGAGCAGGGCGCGCTTCTCCTGCTGGCGCTCATGGCCCTCTACATCGCGTCCATTGCGCTTCAGCCGATGATCGACCCGGGGTTCGATGCGGGGGACGATGGGGGCGAGTCGCAAAGGCTTGCCCTCCACAGTATCTGCTTCCACCTGGTCGGGCTGGGCATCGTGGCGCTTTCCCTTCTGCGCCGGCGCGTGACGTGGCGCGACGCGTTCGGGGTCCAGCCGCGCGCGATTCTCAGGGATGTCGGCCTCGGCGCGATCTTTTACGTGGCGATGCTGCCGTTCGTCGTGTTCTATGCGTTGGTTTACCAGGCCGTTCTGCGGGGCATGGGGCACGAGATCATGCCGCAGGAGGTTGCGCAGGTGGTGGTGGGCGAGCCGTCGTTCTGGATGCGCGTGTACCTGGCGGCGCTCGCCGTCGTTTTCGCGCCGCTCTTCGAGGAAATCCTGTTTCGCGGCATCGGTCTGCCGCTCGTTGCGCGGAAATGGGGCGCGGCGCCGGCCATCGTGATCGTGTCCCTCCTGTTTGCCGCCGTCCACCTCCATCTGCCGTCCATGGCGCCGCTGTTTGTCATCGCGACCGCTTTTTCGCTGGCGTATATTCACACGGGCTCGATCGTGGTCCCGGTCGTCATGCACGGCTTGTTCAATGCTGTGAACGTGGCGATGTTGATGCTGCTGAAGGGGTAGTGAAGAAACCTGAAACCGGAAACGTGTCCGCCGCTGGCGGAAAACCTGAGTTTTGGAAGCTGCGAGCCATGCACTTGAAAACCCTCGAATGGATTTCCGACCGCAAAGGCAGCCTGATCCCCGGCCGCGCGCGAATGATCGACCAGACAAGGCTGCCCGGCGAACTCGTGTACATCGAGACGGCCGACGTCAAGGAGCTGTGGCACGCGATCAAGACGTTGCAGGTTCGCGGCGCGCCGGCCATCGGCATCGCCGCCGCGATGGGCGTGGTGATCGCGGTGCAGACGTCCGACGCGAAGACCGGCGCGGCCCTGGTTCGCGAGGTGAACGAGGCGGCGGACTACCTGGCGAAGTCGCGGCCGACGGCGATCAATCTTTTCTGGGCGCTGGAGCGCATGAAGAAGGTTGCCGCCGCGGCGATGAACAACGAGCCGCGCGCGCTCAAGCGGATTCTCGCGGAAGAGGCGGTGAAGATCCGCGACGAGGATGCCGCAATGTGCCGCGCGATCGGCCGCCACGGGGCGGCGCTCCTGAAGGATGGTTTCACGGTTCTCACGCACTGCAACGCCGGCGGCCTCGCGACCGCCGAGTACGGCACTGCGCTCGCGCCGATCTACATGGCGCAGGAGCAGGGGAAGACGATCCGGGTGTTTGCCGACGAAACGCGCCCGCTCCTACAGGGTTCGCGGCTCACCGCGTGGGAGCTGATGCAGGCGGGCATCGAGGTCACGCTGATCTGCGACAACACGGCCGCGCACGTCATGGCGGAGGGCAAGATCGACGCGGTCATGGTCGGCGCGGACCGGATCGCCGCGAACGGCGACACGGCGAACAAGGTCGGCACGTATGGCGTGGCCGTCGCCGCGCGCGCCCATAACATTCCCTTCTATGTTCTCGCGCCGACCAGTTCGTGGGATCTCACGCTCACGTCGGGAAAGGCGATCCCGATCGAGCATCGCGAAAAGGGCGAGGTGACGAGGGGATTCGGAAAGCTGACCGCGCCGGAACAGGTGAAGGTGTATTCGCCCGCGTTCGACGTCACGCCCGCGGAGTTGATCACGGCCATTGTGTGCGAGAAGGGCATCGCGAAACCGCCGTTTGAGGGGGCGCTGAGGAGGATGCTGGAGTGAGGGCGTGTCGGAATCCCGGAGTGTTGAAGCCGTGCAAAAGAGGTCTTCCCGTCGCTCCATTTCTCCTTCACGCTGATCCTCCGTCCCCATGACCACTCTTCGTCAACTCGGCGAGCGCGAGGTGATCCGGCGGCTGGCAAAGCTGTTGCCGGGCCGCGCGGATGTCCGCGTCGGGATCGGCGATGATGTCGCCGTTGTCGCCGTCGAGGGCGGGCATCGGGATTTCCTCCTGACGTCCGATGCGGTGATCGAGGGGACGCACTTTCTTCCGGATGCCGCGCCGGAACAAATCGGGCACAAGGCTGTCGGTCGCGTGTTGAGCGATTTCGCGGCGATGGGCGGGGAGCCGTTGTGGGCGCTGGTCGATGTCGTGGCAAACCGCGACATGCCGCTCCGGAGGCTTGAGGGCGTGTACAGGGGCGCGGCAAAGCTGGCGGGGAAATACGGATTGTCGATCATTGGCGGCGACCTGGCGGACGGGCCGGAACTCCAACTGCACGTGTTCGGCGTCGGCGAAATTCCGAAGCATTCGGCCGTGCTGCGTTCGGGCGCGCGGGCCGGCGACGTGATCTACGTCACGGGTGCGTTGGGCGGAAGCCTCGCGGGAAAGCATCTTGCGTTCGAGCCGCGTCTCGAGGAAGGACTCTGGCTGCGCGAGTCCGGCTGGGCGAACGCCATGATCGACATCAGCGACGGCCTCGCGACGGATATCGGGCATATCCTGGAAATGAGCCGGGTCGGCGCGGAGATATCGGCGGACGCGATCCCGATTTCCGCTGCGGCGCGGAAAATGAAGACCGGGCGGACAGCGCTCGAACACGCGCTGTTCGACGGCGAGGATTTCGAGCTGCTGTTCACGGTGTCGGCGGAAAAACAACCGGGCTTCGAGTCGTCCTGGAAGGACGTGTTCAAGCTCCCGTGCACGGCGGTCGGCCGCATCGTGAAGGCGCCGCGGCGCATCGTGCTCGTGGACGCGGCCGGGAAGAAGAAGTCGTTGAAGGACGCCGGGTACGAGCATTTCAGCGGGTAAAATGGACGGGTGCTCGTCCTTGTGTTCGAGGACGAGGACGATTGTTTGGTTTGACGCCCCTCCCGAAAAAACCCACACTCCGCAACTCAGCGCGACAAAGAGTCACGTTGTATGCTTCTGGAAGACGCCAAAGTTTTGCAGCAGCGGGAGATCCAGGGCGGTTACCGCCTCCTGGTTCTGGCCGCGCCGTTGATAGCCCCGAAGGTTCAGCCGGGGCAGTTCGTGCATCTCCGCGTGCCGCGTCTCGACTCGGCGGTTCTGCGCCGGCCGTTCAGCGTGTACAAGGCGGACGGCGGCACGCTGTCGATCCTGTACAAGGCCGTCGGGCGCGGCACATCCGCCATGAAGGCGCTGCGTGACGGCGAGACGGTCAGCCTGCTCGGGCCGCTGGGGCGCGGCTTCCCGGCGCCCGCGAAGGACAAGGTTCCTGTCCTGGTTGCCGGCGGCTATGGGATGGCCGCGCTGTATCTGGTCGCAAAGACTTCGGCGGTCAAAGGGGTCGTGTTTGTCGGCGGACGCTCTGCGGCGGATGTTCTCTGTGTGCCGGAGTTCACGGCCTTGGGATGGACGGTCCACGTTTCAACGGATGACGGGTCGCTGGGCGTCAAAGGCCTGGTGACGGATGCGCTCGATCCGTGGCTGCGGAAGGATTTGGAGGGGCGCACGCCCGAGTTCTTCGCGTGCGGGCCGAACGGAATGCTCAAGGCGGTCGGCGAGCGCGCAATCCGCGGGAACTGGACCGCGTGGCTCTCGGTGGACAGGAAAATGGGATGCGGCGTCGGCGCGTGCCTGGCCTGCGTCCAGAAAGTCGCGACGCCGGACGGCGGCTGGACATGGAAGCGGGTGTGCAAGGAAGGGCCGGTGTTCGAGAGCCGGAGCGTAGTTTGGAGGGATGAACCCTGAAACCTGAGTTTGTCGTTCCGTTTTTTCCCGCTCAGGTTTCAAGTTTCGGGTTTCAAAAATGGCAAAGCCAGATCTCAGCGTAAAAATAGGTGCGATCCGGATGCGCAATCCCGTCATGACGGCCTCCGGCACGTTCGGGTACGGGCCCGAATACGCGGACTTGGTTGATTTCAGCCGGCTCGGCGCCGTCGTGGTCAAAGGGATCTCGCGCGAGCCGGTTCGCGGCAATCCGCCGCCGCGCACGGTCGAGGTCGCGAGCGGGCTCATCAATGCGATCGGCCTTCAGAATCCCGGCGTCGACGGGTTCGTGAAGGAATACATGCCGTTCCTGCGCGGACAGGATGTGCCGGTGATCGTCAACATCTGGGGGCGCACGAACGACGATTACGAATATGTCGCGGAGCGGTTCGATTCCGTCGAGGGCGTCGCCGGTCTCGAGGTCAACGTCTCCTGCCCGAACATCAAGGAAGGCAGTTGCACGTTCGGGTCCAATCTCGACATGTTCAAGCGGGTCGTCTCGGCGGTCCGCGGCAAGACGAAGCTGCCGCTGATCCCGAAGCTCGCTCCAGACATCGCCGGCATCAAGACGTTTGCGAAGGCCGCGGAGGAATGCGGGGCCGATGCGATCTCGCTGATCAACTCCATCCCCGCGATGGCGATTGACATCGAAGCTCGGCGGCCGGTCCTCGGCAATGTGACCGGCGGACTGAGCGGGCCGGCGATCAAGCCGATCGCGCTCAAGATGGTGTGGGAGGCGGCCAAGGCGGTGAAGATCCCGATCGTCGGGATCGGCGGCATCTCGAACGCGGCGGACGCGATCGAGTACATGATCGCGGGCGCGACGGCCGTGGCGGTCGGTACGGCGAGCTTTACGGATCCCGCGACGGCCCTTGCGGTCGTTGACGGCCTGGAGGCCTACCTGACCGGCCGCGGACTGCGCGGCGCGGCCGAACTTGTCGGGAGCCTGAAAACATGATTCGCCGCCGTTCACCGTTGTTCTGGCTGTTGGCGCTGGCGTGCGTTGTCCTGACGGTCTGGTGGATTCTCGCCGTTCCGCACACACCCCGGCATCTGTATCGGGTGATTCCGGCCCACGCGACGTTCGTCAGCGCGCACCGCGATCTGGCGTCGCGCTGGGACACGTTTTCAAAAAACCCGCTGACGCAGTCCCTGTTCAGCTCGCTCGGCATCAAGCCGGCCGAACTCGAGGCATTCGGCAAGGACCCGGATTCGGCGTACTGGATGAAGCGGCTCGCGTCGCGGGATATCGTGCTGGCGCATGTTCCCGTCCTCGGCGACCGCGGGGATCCGATCTGGATGTTCGCGAGCTGGCTGGGCGGCGACAGCCAGCGTCTGCGCTGGAGTCTGATGCTGGGGCGCGTGCCGGGGTTCGTCCGCCAGGCGCCTTATCGCGGCAGGTTCAGCTGGCGGGTGAAGGACGCGTCGCTTGCGCCCGACGATTCCCTCCACATCGCGTTTGTGGAAGGTATGCTGATCGGCTGTCTTTCGCGCGACCCGTCCGTCATCCACGATCTGCTCGACACCTACGACGGACTCCTGCCCGCGCTGGCGGACAAGACGGATTTTCCGTCGAGCGGACCGTGGTGCTCGGATCCCCAGGCGCCGGATCGCGGATGGGTCAACCTGGCGAACCTGAATCCGCGCGCCTCTTTCGAGCCGGTGGCGCTTTCGTACGAGTTCACTTCGCTGACGCCGCAGGGTGTTGAGGGCCGGGCGTGCGGCGAGGATCCGTTCCGGTTTGCGCAGACCGCCACAACGAAGGTGAGAACGAGGGGGCTTGAAGATGTGCTGGGCGATTTCCCGCTCGCGGTGGGGATCGCGCACGCGAAGATGATGCTGCCGTTGATTGAAAGTCCGGACAACCCGGCGTGGCTGAGGGTCTTCGGAGAGGTGATCCGGGAGCAGAAATCCGATTCGATCATGGTGGCGGTGCTGGGCGAAGAATTCAGCGCCCGCTTCAAGGGGCTGAAGGTTCCCGCGTTGATCGCGGGCATTCCGGTGGAGGATTCGACGAACACGCTGGCATGGATGAAACAGACCCTGGACCGGTTGAATGCGAAGTACCGGTGGGGGCTCATTCCGCGCGAGGTGTACGCCAAGGGGAGCACCGTCTATGCCGTGGAAAACACAGCGTCCAATTTTTACTCCGCGCTGACGTTGGAAGAGAAGCCTGCATACGCCATTCACGGCGAGTGGTTGCTGGTTTCGAGCAACCTGGGCAGCTTGAGCGCCCTGCTGGGGCGCGCCCGGGAGATACCGGAGGGATCGAAGCGCAAGACGCCCCGGTGGAAGAAGGAACTGGACTCGGTCTCGGCGCCGGGTTTTGTCCGGATCGATCTGGCGCGCGGCGGAAAAACGCTCCGGCTGGCCATCACCACCTATGCCCTCAAACTTCTGCTGGAGGACGCGAAGGGAAGTCTCGCGGTCCGGCAGAAACTGAATGAGGCGAAGGCCTGGATCGATTCCTTGTCGCCGCTCCTGACTTCATGTTTCTGGCTAAGGTCCGACGGCCGGATGATGGAGGTGCAGTTCAAGGCGGGGGAGTGAGGGAGACCTGAAACCTGAAACCTGAGTTAAGACAAATGAAGAGTGTGGGTGAGAGGTTGATGGTGTGGCTGGCGACGGGCTTCGGGCTGGGGTTGAGTCCGGTTGCGCCGGGGACGGTGGGAACCATCCCCGGTGTGCTGATCGCGTGCGTGATCAACCACACCCTGCCGCAGGGGTGGCATCAGGCGGCGATCGCCACGGTCCTGGCGATCCTCTCCATTCCGATCTGCGATGCGGGCGAGAAGCATTTCGGAACCAAGGACCCGCATTCGGTCGTGGCCGACGAATACCTGACCTTCCCGCTCTGCATGATCGGGCTTCCGATCGAGCCCTGGATGCTGGCCGTCGCGTTCGTGGTGAATCGCGCGATGGATATCGCGAAACCCTTTCCCGCGCGCCGGCTTCAACGCCTGCCGGGCGGACTCGGGATCGCCATCGATGACGTCTTTTCCTCCCTCTACAGCCTTGCCGTGAATTGGGGGGTGTACTGGGCGGTGACGAAATACGCGCTCGGCGGTTGACGATCTTTCCTTGGACAACTCCCGCGTTCCTGGTGTAGATATCATGGCATGAAAGTTTTCGCCGCCCTTTCTCTTTCTGCGCTCGCCGCGTTTGCCGCGTTCGCGCAGGAGGGGGCGGCGCCGAAGATGGATGCCGAGGGCTATGGCTCGGTGGACGAGATTCCCGAGACCGAAATCACGAGTCTTCCGTTTGTGATCAGCCGGTCCGGGTACTACTTCCTCAAAACCAATCTCACACTCACGACGCCGGATGTGAACGGTATCGTGGTGAATGCCGACAAGGTGGGGATTGACGGCCTTGGGTTCAGCGTGGTCGGGCCGGGAGAGGGGAGCGGCCACGGGATCGCGCAGAATCCGACCAATCGCTATGTCATGATCGCCAATGCGACTCTGATCGGCTGGCTCGGCGCGGGAAGATACGCGGTGCATGCGGCGGGGGGCGGCAATCGGATCGAGAATGTTGTCGCCATCGGGAACAGCAAGGGCATCTACTGCGGTGACAGCAGCACCATCGCCTCGTGCGTGGTGCGCTCCAACGCGGTGCAGGAATCGGGTTGCGGGATTTACGCGAAAACGGGTTCGGAAGTAGCGGGTTGTGCCGTGGCGGGTGTTGCGGGTCAATGGGACGGCTGCGGAATCCGGGTGGAGTCGAACAGCGCCGTGCGGAGGTGTTCCGTGGAGAACATAACGAGCGACGGCTCCTGCTACGGTATTCTGGCCGGCGCGGTGTGCCGGATTGAAAAATGTGAAGTGAGATTCTGCCGGGGCCAAATGGAGCCCAGCGCGGGGATTCGCGCGCTGGGCACGTCGGTCTTTCTTGAAAACAGCTCCTCCGAAAACAGCCATCACGGCATCTGGATGGCGGGGATTTCCCGCGCTGAGCGGAATGTGCTGGAGCGCAACGGCGCCATCGGCCTCTACGTGGACGGTCCGGCCAATCGGATCGAGAAGAACCTGGTCGTGAGCAACAAGTGGGGGATTCGCTTGCGGGGCGCGGGCAACTGTATCATCGGCAACCAGGCGGCAGGAAACGAGGTCTCCTATGACGGTCTTTCTATCTCCGGAAACGTCTGGGGCGTGATTTCTAAAACGGCCGTTGATGATCCGAAGGCCAACCTGGATCTGTAGCCGTTTACGGCTTGTCGAGCCGCTCGAACCGGACGCCCTCTTTGCCGATCTTCGCGATGCGCCAGGTGTATTTGCGCCCCTGGAAATTGACGGAGATCGTTTCGTTCTCGCCGGTTACCTGGTTGTTGATGATGGCCATGTAGCCCGAGCCGGCTTTCATGACTCCCTTGAGGGTCACGGTCTTGAGGGCCAGATCCCATTGGGGGGCTTCCTCAACGCGCGCCGCAACATTGGTATCCACTGAAGGGGTGGCTTTCTTCGCAACCGGGGGAACGTAGTTCAACGGCCAGAAAGGATCCCGCATTGTCGGGTGGCCGGTGGCGTCGGCGTCTGTCTCAGGTTCGGCGTCGGGTTGGGGGTTGATCGGTTCCGCCTGCGCATTGTCTGGCGGCACAGACAGTTCAATTCGCTCTTCCTGTCCGGGCAATGCTTCGACCGCATACCCAGGCCGGGGGATGGGTGACTCTTCTTCCTGCGCGCCGGCCGACAGGACCGCACAGCACACGAGCACGATTGTGATTTGAAAACGTCGCGTCATTTTGCCGCCGCCGTTTGCATAGTGAGCAGACACAGCAAGAGATTACTCAGGAACGCGTGCAATAATCTAGATAAAATCTCTGGATGTGCTCTTTCGGTTTTCCGGATCGGCGGGTAACATTTTTGGTTGGTGGGCAGGCTTCGCGGTGAAAAACCCCCGCGATGGGGAAATGGCTATCTGTTTCCAGCCTTGCATCACAATTCGTCCGTGTGGAGAATGACGGGAGCGGGGAAAGGTGCCATCCAGGATTTCGTTTTGCGTGTTCGTACCTGGGTCGCTTTCTCGTTTTTGCAAAAAGGAGCGAAACATGCACAAATTCTTGCGGGTTTTTGGCCTTTTTAACTTCAGAAGTTCAAAATTCCTCGGTAATTCGAGTGGTGATGAACCCGGTGCCATTCAAGGCATGGAACCTGCTTCAATTGATAGTGATTCATTGGCTTCTGGAGGCAGAAACGCTTCTCGGAGAGCGGAAATGACCAGGACCTTTACAGGCCGAAGGTTGAGGCGCGGGATGACGATCACGGAAGTCGTGATTGCCACGTTCCTGATTCTCGGGGTGCTGTCGAGCGCGTACCTTCTGATCGTCAAGGCGACCGAACTGAGTCGCTCTGCTCGCCGGCATTATGTCGCGATCAGCCTTGCCAAGAACCGGGTTGAGAGGGCGCGCAATTTCCTCTACGCCGACCTCAAGCTCTTGGCCGAGACGGATTTGACGGTGGACGAAAACGGCAACCCGGACCCGAATGGAGGGTATCGCCGCACAACGATTGTCGATACCAACTACGCGGCGGCTCACGGCTTGCCGTCCGATCTCACGGAAGTCGTCGTCACGGTGAAGATCAGGAACCCGCGCACGGGTTTGTTCACGGCGGATCAGGAAACGATACAAACGCTGTTCGTCGAGTACTTGGCGCCATAGTGAAGCCATGAAAACGAAGTACTATGATAGATCCGGTTTCACCCTGGTGGAGATCCTGATCTCCATGTCGATTCTTTCGCTGGCGCTTGCCATGGCGATCTCAGGCTGGTTGTACGTATTTCGCGGCGAGAAGATGATCTCGGTCCAGAACAAGCTGGACATCGATGTCCGCTCGGCCATGGAGCGCGTCCGCGCCGATCTCCGGCTCTCGTCGATCGACAAGATTTACTACTATCCCGAAGGTCCCGGTCCGTACACGGCGATCAGCCTTCCCCTGGCCCGGGATGACGACGGCGATGGCGTGATCGAAATGGACGCCGACGGGAAGATCATCTGGGATCAAACCGTCATTTACCACGTGTGGGCCGGCACGCCGAACGAACTGCGCAAAACGGTCTTTGATCCCCGGAATAACAGCCGGACTCCGGCGGAGATGCAGGCGCAGCTTGACAGCGTGGTGACCTACGGGAACGGGTCGATGACTCCCGACTCGGCGACGGCGAGAACGAGCACGCTGTTCAGGAACCTGTTTGAGTGGAAGATCTACGGGAAGGGTGCGCAGTACGACTCCTACCATCCGTCGGTCCTTCGCGACCGGTCGGTGGTGTTCGGGTCGGTGATTCTCACGCCGGGTCCGCATTACTTCACCTTCAGAGTCGTGGGCAAGAACGCGTTGAGCAGCGGGTACGGGATTGGTCTGGACAGCATCGTCATGTCTCCCTGCGGCGTGCCGCGCGAGGCGGAGGCGCAGACCGTTTACGCGAGCGAGGGACCCGCTCCGGTGGCGCAGTACATGGAGGGAGGTTCGTGGGACGGAAACTACCAGTTGAGTTTTCCGGCCACGGCGGTCGACGATTCGTTCACGCTGGTCATGGAAAACGATCGATGGGAGGAGACGAACTTCAAGGCGACGGGTTCGCAGTGCGATGACGCGCTCGTGGATTTCATCGATACATGGACGCCCAAGGATTACGTCGTCTGCTGCATGCCGCCGACGACCAACTGGCGCGCGTCCCTCCAGACGCTGGATTATTACCCTGTCAAGACGGCTGGCCCGGAAGTACAGGGGGCGGCCGTCCGTGTTTTACTTCGCGGCGCTAATATGTTGGACGGGAACGGGATCAAGAACAGCGGCCAGTTGCATTGTATTTGGGTTTATGCCGCGACGAATAGAGATTTGACTATTCTGGGCGCGTATTTCTCCGAATGCGACTCGGAAACCGACTTCACGCCGAACGCGAAGGACGCCGGGATTGTACTCGAAAAACCCTCCCCCTACGGAGGGGGGGGGGCCACGGCCTTTACGATCGGCAAGGGCTCGTATGCGCGGCTGGAGCCTCCGTCAAGTACGCCGATCTACATCGAGCGCGAGAAGAGCTATTTCGTCACGTTCCTGGTCGCGGATGATCCCACAAAGTGCGGTTGCACCCGCTGGGAGCAGAAGCAGGTCAATCCGTCGAATCCTGTGCCTCCGGGCTGTTACGTCATTGATCGTACTTCGGCGCCCGATCTGTCCGTCGCCCAAGCCGCGAACTGGAGTTCCTATTCCAACCTGGACGTCTCGCCGTATCTCTACGCCGTAGAGCACGTGCACTGCCTCGCGGCGAGCAACGGCACGTGGACGTCGCAGATCGTGGACACGCACATCGACGCGCCGACATACCAGTCCCTGACGTGGAACGATTCGAAACCGTACGGCACGGCATTGAAGATGAGGCTGCGGACCGCCAACAACGAGGATATGTCCGATGCGACGGCGTGGTCGAACATCTCGCCGATGTCGGCCGGCGGCGCGATCAATCCGCCCAGCAAGCGCTACGTCCAGGTGCAGGCGGAAATGTTTTCGGACAGCGTGGACCACTTCAACGTTCCCAAACTGAAGGACTTTACCGTCAAGTGGAACGGCGAGACCCGTCTGGCGGACATCGGAGGGACCATCACCCAGTCGCCGAGCAACGGCGTGTTCGAAATCCTGCTGGACGGCGACATTATCATCAAACGCGGCGTGAGGATTGACCTGACGATTTTCGAGTGGGTGCGGGGTTTTTCCCGCGCGGGGGGCACCAGCAACTTACTGACGTCGACCATGTCGGCGGAAGTAGAGCCGAGAAACACAGGCAAGTAGCAGGAGGTGTACCATGAGAGCAGTAAGAGCAACTTATCACCGGGAGCAAAAGCACGGGGCCGCCCTGTTGACCCTGATGATCATTATGCTCCTGGTCGTTGGCACCGCGGCCTATATGGTCAAGGCGGCCAAGCAGCAGGCGTTCGCGGTGGCGCATGTTCGCGACTACCTGAAGGCGCAGGCGTACGCGGAAGGCGGGGTCAACCAGGCCTACAGCCTTATGAAGTACAACTTCGCCCTCCGGCAGGACCCTTCGCATTTCCCTCCGACGTCTTATGGGGACGGAATGTATGACGCCACCGTTACGCCGGTTGGAGCGAACAAGGCGGTCATCAGTTGTGTCGGCGAGCGTGGCCGTTCGGCGGTGACCGTCATGTGCGACATCCAGAACTTTGGGACGGGCACCGCTACACCGGGCGGCCCCGATCCGGTTCCCCCGGCGGTCGGCGCCTACACCTACGCGATCGTTTCCGGCGGCCGGATGATCTGGAGCGGAAGCGGCAATATCGACGTCGGCGACGGCAAACTGCACGGCAATGGCCAGTTCAAGATGACGGGCAGCAAGGAAGTGACCGGCAACATCTCGTCCAGCGTCAAGATCTGGCTGACGGGGTCTACGAAGATATCGGGGGATGCGGCCGCGCCGGAGATTAAAGCCAGCGGCAGCGCCATTACGGGGAGCAAGACGATCGGAGCGGTGCCCAATGTGGTCATTCCGGATATCGACCTGACCCCGTATTACAACCATGCGCTGGCACACGGGGAGGTCTATGACGGAAACCAGCATTTCTCGGGAAGCACCGATCTTGCCCCGAATGGCGGCATCATGTGGGTGAACGGCAACTTCAAGTGGAGCGGGTCCGGGAAGATGATCGGCTCGTTCATCGCGACGGGCGACTTCGACTACAGCGGCAGCGGCGATCAGGTCAAGGTCGAGAACTATCCGGCGTTTGTCTCTCGTGATGGCGACGTGGATATCAGCGGCAGCGGCAAGTCTCACGGGTTGATCTATGCCAAGACAGGAGGATTCGACAAGACCGGCAGCGGCGATCATACCGGGACGATTATTGCCAACGGCGATTTTGACGCCAGCGGCTCGTGGAGCCTGTTGACGTACGAAAACTCGACGCCCGTTGCGCCGGGGGAGAGTGATGGAGGCGGTGCGGCCACGACAGGCGATCGGGTCGGTGTGATTGCGTGGCAGAAATAACGTAAACGGTACAAGCCTCCTGTGTTGCGTGTGTGGGGCGCGTCCCGGGTTGCCGGGGCGCGCCCGCTGTGGTTGGTGTTTGCAACGATGGCCGCGGCAAAAGCCCGGCCGGTTCGACCCTCCGACAAATCCTTATCCTGGGTTTGCGAGAGCGATTTCTGACGCCACGGGAATGTACGGAGAAACAGGCATAGCACTTGCTATTTCCTGACACGCTCGTTAACAATTGCGAGTATCCGATGCGATTTGCGTTTCCATTCAAGGGAGGACAGAGAAGGGGTCCATCCGATGTGATTGGATTGGACTTCGCGACGACTGCCTTGAAGGCCGTCCGGATGAAGAAAACAACGGAAGGCCTTCTCGTTACCGGCGTGGCGGCCCTTCCGCCCATCCCGCTCGAGGTCGGCGAGGAATCCGAAACGCCCGCCTTGTCCCTTCCGAAAAATCTGCTCACCAATTATGCCGCGCTTACCATTTCGGGAGACGGCAGTTCCGTGCGCATCCTGAGTTTGCAGGGCGCGAGCGCCGCGCAGATCGACGAGGAACACGTGCGCGAGCATGTGGGGCTTGGCGAGGATTACCGCGTGGGATACGCCGTGGCGCTGGCCGGGCGCGGAAAGCATGAAACCAAACTCCTCGTGGTGGGTCTGCCGGAAAAAGAGGCGCAGTCGGTCCTCAGCCTCGTGGCGGTCGGCGCGCCGGCGCCCTGCGCGCTTGAAATCGCGGGACTTTCGGCGCTTTCCTCGTTTCTGTACGGGCCCGGAAAGGCGCACGAACAGGACGCGGTGGCGGTGATTGACGCGGGGGCGCGTCTCACGTTCATGGCGCTGTTCAACAAGGGCGTGCTCGTGCTGGTCCGAAAGTTCGATCTCGGCACGGAGTCCATCGTGACGAAAGTCCAGCAGCAACTGAACGTGGATCGGGACACCGTGCGCGGCATCATCTCCGACGGATCGTTCGATATTTCGCAGTCCGTCCGGGCGGTGATGGACCCGTTTCTCCGCCAGTTGACCATTTCCAAGGATTTCGTGGAGCGAAGGGAAGACTGTCGCGTGAAGAAGTGCTACCTGTCCGGCGGCGCGAGTCTCCTGCGGTATAGCATTGACGAAATCCGCGGCGCGACGGGGGTGGAGACGGAGGTGTGGAATCCCTTCGCCGATCTGCGCCTGGCCGACGGCGCGTATCCCGCCGAGCTGGCGGGACAGGAGCCGCGCTTTGCGGCGGCCGTGGGCGCGTGCTTGGGGGTTCTGGAAGAATGAGCATTCGCGTCAACCTTTTGAATCCGTCGGAAGCCCGCCGGCAGGGTATGGTCGGCGTGAAATTCATGGTTCATATCAGTCTCGGAACCGCGGTGACGCTGTTCGCCTTTTTCAGCGTGCTGGGCTATATGCGCTACCAGGCCGCGAAAAGAGATCTGGCGGCCGCGCGCAACATCTGGGAAGTCCGGGAGCCCATGTACAACAGTATTCTCAAGATGAAGGAAGACCTGGCCACGGAGAAGAAGTTCCAGCAGGAGTTGCGCGGCTGGCAGGACTCGCGCATCGAATGGAAGCCCCTGCTGATCGAGCTTCGGAATATGTGCCCGCCGACCGTGCAACTGCGCCGCTTGAGCCTTCGAGGCGAGCTGTTTGTGAAGATTCAGCCGGTGACGGGTGGGGAGGCGGCGACGCCGGCTTCCCGGCCGACCGGCCAGCCGATGCGCTGGTACAGCATCACGCTGGACGGTAAGGCGTGGGGCGCGCAGGCCGAGGATGTGGTGGTTCGCTTCGTGCGCACGTTTGGAAACAACTCTCTGTTCAAACCGCTTTTCGAGACCGCGCCGCGGTTGAACAGCCTCCAGAGGGAAATGTCGCAGGAGGGGAGCGAGCCGGTGCGCGTTTTTTCGATCGGGGCACAGACCAAGAAGCGGGAGATCAAGGAGCAAAAGGCGCCGCGGGGCCCGCAATAGAGGAGTTCGGATGGACTGGGCAAGCCTGTCAAAAGAGAAGAAGCAAGCGTTACTGCTCATCGGCCTGTGGGTGGTGGGCGGGCTTGCGGCTCTCTACTACTTCGTGCTGGCTCCGTATTTCGCCCGCCGTTCGACGTCCGAAAGCGAACTGGACTCGTTGAGGGCGAAGATTGCCCAGGCGGAATCGACGATGCGCGGAGAGGCGCGGCTGCGCGCCGAGTTCGCGCTGTACACGGAAGAATTCGGAAATGCCGTGACGAACTACATTGTTCCGATGGAAAACCCCCTCTCCTGGGTCACCGAGAAGGTGTATGCCAACGCCCGCCAGGTGGGCGTGGATGTGCAGACGGTGGCGGAAGTCGGGTCGATGTCCGGTTACTGGGAAGGGGCCATCAAGGCCGATCGAACGGTGAAGCCCTACAGCGTGCGCATCGTGACGGAGTGCAGTTACCAGCAGTTGATCGATCTGGTCGAGATCCTGGAGAAAAGCAACCCCGCGCTTTGCATCACCGAAATCACCATCTCGCCGCAGGATATGATGCCGATGAGGCACGTTCTGAACATGACCGTGGAGTATCCCATGTGGGGCCGGAAACCGAAGCTCAACATGCTGGAGACCAACAAGGCGCCGGAGGGGGGTTAGGTTCGATTTTGATGGATTGAAAGGTGTTTGCAGTTGTGAAAAGGTTCGGAAAAAGGTTGGATACTGGCCGGTCCTTCCGGCGAGACACCACCCAACATGAAGGAGTTCTGATGAAGATGCGGCATCTGCTGTCCATGCTGGTGATTGCGGTCCTGGGTCTTACCCCCACGTTTCTGCTGACGGGTTGCGAGGACGAGGACAGCCCCGACACCAGCGATCTGGATTCCTATTTTGAAAAACACCCCTTCATCTCGGATCCGCGCAACTCGAAGTTCTCGCGGGTGGTGACCATCAGCCCCGAGTCGGCCGACATTTCCTCGATCGGCCAGCAGGTGGTCTTCACCGCCTACGGCGGAAACGGTGTGTACACGTGGGATACCTCCAGGCACTCCATCGGGACCATCGCGGCATCGGGGAACTCCGATACGGCCGTGTACACCGCCTCGGCGGTCGGGCCGAACGACGTGATTGTGTATGACCGGGACGGGTATGCCGCCGTGGCCGTCATCAGCAGCCCGTCGATTGAGTTCAGTGTCACCGCCAACCCGAGCGAACTGAAGAGCGATGGGGACATGGCGGTGTTGACCGCCAGCGGCGGCGTTCCGCCCTACACGTGGACCGTTTACGATGTGGCCCTCGGCAAGCTGAACCGGAATACTGGAAGCAGCGTTGTTTACATCCGCGCGCACAACCCCGACAACTCGGTGACCGTGACCGACTCGGCGGGTAACAGTTACAACATCGTGATCAAACAGCCTCGATAGGAGCCATTCTGAATGAGCAGCGGCTGTGGGCTTGAAGCCCAAGGCACAGGTTGTTCGCAGGTGGCGCGCGCAGGCGCGCCGGGCAGGACGTCATGCAGAGAGTTTCAGCCCTTCCTTCAGGACGGGTTGCTCCGCCGTTTTTGTGCCCGGATTCCGGTTGTTCGTTCGATGAAGTCGGCGTTTTTCAATACAGGCAGGTGGTTATGAAGAAACAGAGTCTCAACTTGTTGTGCGTTGTCCGGGCGCTTCTGTTCACGATGATCGCGGGGTGGGTTTTGCCCGCACCGGCGCAGACTATTCTTCCTCCCAGCTCAATCGTCTCTCCCTTGACCGTTATTGCGGGAGACAGCACGTTCCTAGAGGTCTCGGGCCTCAACACGTCCACGTCACTGCCTCCGACGACGATCGAGTTCTACTCGGAGGATATTACGCGCGTCCAGGTCTTTCCGCCGGTGACCCAGAAGACATTGACAGACCCGGTTACGTCCAATCAGTATTACGAGAGCAGTGTTGTCGGTGGTGTCGTGGGTGTCCAGCGCTTGCAGGGGGCTATGCCGGACCCGATTCCCGTTGTGCTACAGGCGACCAGGGGTGGTGTGCCTATTTGGACCGACATTGCCTACTTCGATGTGCTCGACCCGAGCTGCATGTTCAGTCCCGCAAATCCCGCGGTCAAAGTCAGTGATACGATTCCGATTTCGATCCGCCGCGCAATGTCGCGGAAGTCATCGTTGGACATGACTGTTTACAGCGCGAATAGTTCGGTGTTGGGCTTGGGCACCTCGCCCGGCGTGATGCATACAAACGCGTTTGTCCGTATCGCCTTTGCTCCGAATGAGCCGACCAAGACCATCTATGCCTCCGCGCGGGCTCTTTCACAAGGGGTGACATCCACCAATATCGCGCTTACGGCGGAAGTAGGCTCGTATCGCATCAGTCTGTCGGTCCTGGTGGTCCGCAATGGAACCTTGATCCTGACGCCGCAGGCGGCAAACATCGCCGCCGGCGACTCGCTGGCGATGATGGTTACGCGTACGACGAAGAACATCTCTCCTCTCGAAGTGCTGATATCCACATTGGACGACCCGCAGACGCTGTCGGTCCCGCAGACAGTCGTCATTTCTGCCGGTGAGCAGACCAATAATTTCGTCGTGGTCGGCCGCGAGCCGGGCGCGGCCACGGTTCACGTCACCGCCGTGGGCGTCGAGGACAACGCCAACAGCTACAGCGTGGTGACGGTCAATAATCCCACCCTCTTTTATTCTCAGAATCCTGTGACGAACACGGTGGGCGGAGCGCGGGTCATTACCATCAACCGGCCGTACAATGAGGCCGGCGGTGACTTGGACATCGCCCTGCTTTCTCTGAATTCCTCGTGCTTTCGGGTCGAGCCGGAGAGCGTGACCATCAAGTCCGGATACATCAGCGCGACGGCAACAGTGTACGGGCTCTCGACAGGGACGGGATTCCTGCAGGCGAGCGTCGGTTCGTTCAAGACCAACCTGACGGTGGTGGTCAACGATCCGTCGTCCGGTTCCTCGGGTTCCTCGTCTGGTTCCTCGTCCGGTTCCTCGTCCGGTTCGGTCTCCACGATCTACGTGACCCTTGGCCCCAACGAGGCGATCACGAACGGGGCGGGATGGAGGCTTGTCGGTGAGACGAATTATCTCCCGACCGGTTCCTTCCGCGCCGTGGCCCCGGGAACCTACACGCTCGAGTTCCGTCCGTTGTCGGGCTGGTTGACGCCCGGCAACATGGCGGTCATCGTGCAGACAGGGCAAACGGAAAGCGTTACGGCGATGTACCTGCGGTCCGATGTTCTGTTCACGAATTTCCTGAACTTTCTGAACAAGCCCCGCGGGCTGGCGCTCGATGCCGGCGGCAAGTTGTATCTCGCCGACAGCCACAACCACCGCATCGTCATTTACGACACGCGGTCGGGATTCGTTACCAATTGGGGCGGTCCGGCGAGCGGGTCGGGCTTGGGCCAGTTCTACCAGCCCATGGCGGTTGCCGTGGATCCGAATACCAACGTATTCGTTGCCGATACGGCGAATAACCGTATTCAGCGTCGGAGCGCGGAGACCGGAACATGGTCGATGTGGGCGGACACCGGGAGTCCGTGGGATATTGCCCTCGACTGGCAGACAAACCTGTATGTCGCGGAGTTCTACAGCAATCGCGTGCTCAAGATAACGCCGTCGGGCCAGCGGTCCACGTTTGTTTCCAACGGGATTGAAGACGGCTTGGTCCACTCGCCGGGCGGAGTCGCGATCGATGCGTATAACAGCATCGTGATATCCGACTTCCCAGGCAATCGGGGCCGCATACAGCGGTTCGGCACAAACGGCGTGCTGATCGAACGGCTCGGGAGTTTTCTAGCCGCCGAGGGGTCCCTGAGCGAGCCGCAGAATCTGCAGTATGCCGGCTGCAAGGGCGCGCTGTTTGTCTCCGATGTGGGCCCGAAGGGCGATCCGCTGGTGCAGCGAAACGCCGACGGCACGTGGCAGACGGTCATTGACCGGGGCGCGGTGTCGACCGTGTCCGGGCTTGCATGGGATCCGGCCGTGGGCCATCTGTATATTTCGGACTTGGACAGCAACCGCGTCCTGAGGATCTCTCTGCCCGCGCTGGCGGATATCCCGCCGGACTTCTCCATGAACATCGCGGCCAACGGCATGGTCATCACATGGGGCGGGGTTGCAAATTGGTTCTACACAGTCCAATATGCAAACAGCCTGATGGATCCGTGGGTGAATCTGCCGGGTTGCGTCGATGTGAAGGCGGTTTACAGCGTGCGATTCATGAGTTGCATAGATACGAATTATCATATATTCCCGTCGAGGATTTATCGCATGGATAACGTTCACGAATAACGAGGTAACAGACTATGAACGAGCAAGAACGCAGGATCCACTGGATCATAGCTCTTGTGCTGGTCGGCGGCATGGCCGCATGCGCCTTTGCGCAGGAATTCATGCCGGCCGCGCCAGGCGCCGACGATGCCGCGGTCTCAATGGCTCCCGATACAGAGGCCGTTCAGGTGTTTACGCCCGGATCGGAGGAAATGATCGAGCCTCTTGGAGAGCCGGTACTGTCTCCCCTTCCGGACTTGGAGGACGTCCAGTCGCCGGAATCGCCTGCCGTCCAGTGGGAGTCTGTGCCGACAGAGGCGCCTGTTGCGGAAGGGATGGAAGCGTCGATCGAAACGCCGGTGGAGCCGGCGGCTGAAGAGGTGGTTTCAGAAGCGGCGTTGCCGGCGGAATCCACGGCTGTGCCGCCGAATGATGAAGAGCTGATCTCGCCCGAGACCGAGATGGCCGCAGAACCCGCGGAGGCTGTGGATGCTTCGCCCGCCGCTGAACCGATGGCGGAACCCGCACCCGTGGAGGCCGGAATCGAAGGCATGGCCCCCATGACCGAGGCGGAGCCGGCCTCGGTGGAAGCGGCTGAGGAACCTGCCGCGGATATGAATGTGACGACGGAGCTGATCGAAATTCAGCCCGAGGGCGGGGATGCCGAGGAGATGGTTGAAGTCGGCGCGAAGGAGAACCTCATTTCCGTCTCGCTGGATAACGTGCCCCTTCAGGATGTCATGAGAATGTTTGCGCGCATCTCCGGCGCCAACATCGTTTCCGGCACCAATTTACAGGGGAACATCACCGTGAACCTGAAGGATGTCGAATGGCAACCGGCCCTGCGGACCATTCTCGACACCGCCGGGATGACTCTCGTGATGAAAAGCCCCGGTATTTACAGCGTGGTTTCAAAGTCCGAAGCGGCGGCGGCTCCGGTTACGATCGACACGATTTATCTGAAGTACACCACCGTGACAAACGTTCTGCCGGTCATTCAGAAGATGCTGACCAGCTCGAATGCGTCGGTGGCGTCCTTCGCGGCGGCCAATGCGCTCGTGGTGCAGGAGACCTCGGAGCGCTTGGACATCATCAAGACCGTGGTTGAGCACATTGACAAACCGCGCCCGCAGGTATTCATCGAAGCGAAGTTTGTCGAGTTGGATGATGCGGCGATCAAGGACCTTGGCGTCAACTGGTCGTCCTTGGCGAACTACACCGTCAGCGCCAAGGGTCTCTCCTGGAACTACGAGGAGAACCGGGATTGGTTCGATTCCCGTGACGATTATATGACGCTCAGCGATAATCGCACCCGGCAGGATGCCCTGTCTTACGAGTACGATGTGGACGGCCGGGCGGTCGCCGGCGGATCCGGGCAAATCATTCAGGACACCATCCGGCAGGAGCGGGACGTCGGCCGCGTCGAGGAGAATTCGTTTATCAAGACCGTATCGGACGCGCGTACGGCGGTCCTGTCGGCGTCTGACTTCGCGCTGACCTTGAGCGCGCTGAAGCAGCAGGCCGGCGCCAGTGTGGTGTCAAACCCGCGCATCGTGGTGGCCAGCGGGGAAACGGCCACGATTCATGTGGGACGGAAAGATCCGAATTACGTCACCAAGAATGAAGCCGGCGCCGCGGGCGGAACGGTTCAGACGACACGCGAGCTCAGCGAAGACATGCCGTTTGTCGACACGGGGGTTCAGGTGTCGGTTCGCCCGGTGGTGAACACTGAGAGCAATATCACCGTGCGCATTACCCCGAAGCTCAGCCGCGTGCTGGCCTCTTCTTCGGGGTCCCAGCCGGGCGATCTGCCTCCCATTTCCTCCCGCGAGATCAACTCGGAGTTCAATGTGGAAGCGGGTAGAACCGTGGCGATCGGCGGATTAACACAAACGGAAGATGCCGAAAAGGTTGCAAAGATTCCGATCCTGGGGGACATTCCGATTATCGGAAAGTATCTCTTCAGTCACACGCACACGGAAAAAGCCCAGAGCGAGGTGATCATCTTCATCACCATCGGCATGGCGGGTCCTGAGACGATGACGGTCAGTGCGGGAATTCCCTCGGAAGGCCGTCTGATTCACCGGCATCTGGCCCAGCAGGCGGCCGGGGCCGCGGCGCCGGAAAAGGCGTCGAAGAAGTAGACGCCGGGATGGCGGGCGATGCCGGAGCGCGGGGAGTGGGGCCGTAAAAGATGACATGGTTCATTCGTGTGTTCCGCGCCGGAATGTGGCGTTATGCCCTGCTGATCGTACTCTTGTTCGTCATCGCCGGCCTGGCTTCCCGTGAGACGATCTTGTCGATCACTGCGCTTCTGCACGAAGCGCAGTCCGGCATGCTGATCCCCGACGAGAGTGAGATCCGGATTGTCACCATTCCCATTCTGGCGTTGACCATGGGGTTTCTCTTCCTGGCCGGGGCCCTCGGCATTTGGGCCATTCGATCCGCGTCCGTCATGGAAGGGCGTCGTCGCGTCGCCCGGTTTGTCGATGCCATGGACTACTTGAGCGACGGTCTCCTGGCGGTCGACCGGAGGGGGCGGATCACCGGAAGCAATCCCGCGGCCCGGAACCTTGCGGGGCCGAATGCGGGCCGTGAAGGAACTCTTCGCGACTACTTTCCGCATCTCAGCGAGGACAATATGGCGTTGCTCGAAGATTCCGCGGTGCCGCAGGAAGTGGAATGTATTTCGAGGGAGCCCGACCGGCTTCGAGCCCTCCGCTTCCGCTCCCAGCCGTCGGAGGACATGAACCTCATTCTGGTGAGCGATGTAACGCGGCAGAAGGCGGACGAGATGAGGGGCCGCCAGGTTGCGCGGCTCCAACTCATTGGCCGCATTGCCCGCGGCGTGGCGCATGACTTCAACAACATCCTCTGCGCCATTTCCGGTCATGCCGCTCTTCTCACCCGGCGCATGACGGGGAAGCCGGATGAATCCCTCAAGACGATCATCAAGGAATCCCAGCGCGGCGCCGCGCTGGCGGGGCAAATGCTGAACCTCAGTCGCACAGGGATCAAGGGCAACCCGTGTGTCGCTCTGCTTGAGCATGTCGAGAAGGCAGCCGCGTTGTTGCGCGTGGCCTTGTCCGCTGAGTGGCAGGTTGTTGCGGACGCCCGGGGGAATTATCCGCCCGTGCCGCTGACCGATATCCAGGTGGAGCAAATCATCGTCAACCTCGGGTTGCTTGCCTCGGATGAATTAGGCAAGCCGGGGATCCTCCATATCCGGGTGCGTGAACCCTCCGCGGAACCGCAGATGAACGCGGACAAGAATCTGGCCGCAGTCCTCCTGATCTCGGCCCGCGGGGCCGGTTCCGATGATGCCGATGATGCGGCCATTCCGGAACCCCGCGCCACGGCGGACGAGTCCGGCGTGATTCAATCGGTTGTGCGTTCGATGGTTGAGGAGGTGGGGGGGCGAGTCGATATGATCATGACGGCGGGAAACCGTCACAGTTACCGTGTCAACCTGCCTCCGTTTTCAGCGTCCGACCGCCGCATGTCGGCCATGGCCAGCGTCCCGGAGGAGTTGAGGATGTACCTGGCCGGTTGGAAAGTGCTCCTGGCGGGAACCGGAGAGGCGGACATCAAGTCCATCGCAGAGTATCTCAAGGAAATCGGCATGGCGGTGACGATGGCCGACGATATCGTGTCGGTGCTTCAGCATGTCGAGGCCGATCGTGAATTGAGCGCGATCATCTGCGATCGCCGTGTGCTGGGGGACGAGGCCGACCCCTTGCTGAGGGCGATCACCAAGTTGCGCCCGCGCGCGGGTCTTGTCGTCCTGTCTGAAGCTCCGCAAAATGCAGCGGCCGATCTGAAAGCGGATATTGTGTTTGAACCTCTGCACGCGACGCCGGAAGCGATCCTGCAGGCTCTCTTGCGCTCCCGGGAAGTTGCCGGCGCCCGCAAACCTGCGTAGGCGGGACCGGCGCGCCGAGGCGAAGACTGGGGTGGATGACGGGATTTGAACCCGCGACGGCCAGGGCCACAACCTGGTGCTCTGCCTAGCTGAGCTACATCCACCACGCGGAGACATTCGAAGGCTAGCCTGATTCCGTCGAAGTTATCAATGAAATTTGTGCGGCGGGTGTTTGCAAGCCTCGGAAAATCGGCCTGAAAAACTTCCACCCATTGAACAACCCCCCGGGGGGTGAAATCAACCATTCAGTTAGCGCGCCTTGCGGCGGAGGGCTAAGAGGCCGAGCGCGCCGAGTCCGATTAACGAGAGCGATGCGGGCTCAGGAATGACCGTGCCGTTGACTACAACGGTATCCAATCCAAAACTGCCCGTTCCGCCGGCCCCATAGCCATAGAGACGGAATTCAATCCGGTCAGTTACCCCAGTTGGAAGATTGCTGTTGGCTGTGTGAAATTGCCAAGTTGAATTAGTCTGTTGTACTCCGCTTCCGATGGAGACAAACGAAACGCCAAGATTGGTGCGAACCTGCATGTCATAGTATGTCGGGCCGGCTGAAGTGGACCGCCCGTAGAATGTCACACTCGACAGGTCAAGTTGGAATCCGGAATTAATCGTAAAGGAGAAATCGAAGAATCCGTTCGTTGCGGCGTCTCCTCGCCAATTGCCAAATATCCTGCTAATCGCACCATTGGCATCGCCATCAGGTTGTCCAGTTATGAATGAGACAGTGCTGGGAATACCCGAAGCAAAGCCGGCTTGGTTGCTGTATATTGTGACGATCGAGGGGGTAATGTTGGGATTATAGCCTGCCAGAGCAGTTTGGGTCGAGTTCGTGAACGTGTATTGGACAATGATATCAGCCTGTGCGGAGAAGGCGAAGGTGACGACGAGCAAAACAACCATCAGGTTCTTCATGCTGAACCTCCTGAATGCGGGAATTGCCTTTGATGCAAAATATACCTCCAGCGATCGGTTGTATATGGTTTTCTTTTTGAAAAAAACGATCGAAAAACCCGGCAAATCCGGGGTTCAATCCAAGCCCACTCTTGCCCGAAGGCTCTTTTTCTCTGACTGATGGCGCTTGTCGGCCAGCATTCGCTGCTTCTGGCGTCTTGACCGGCGGCGTTTCTGGCGGCGGACCTTCTCGAAGGCCTGTTGCCGCGCGCTCTGCGCGCCACGGATACGCTCTTCAAGCCGATCGCACAATTCGCGGCGGGCCAGAAACCGGTTCAAGGACTGCGATCGTTCCCGCTGGCATTTGATCTCGATGCCGGACGGTTTGTGAAGCACATAGACGCAGGACGAGGTCTTGTTGACCTTCTGTCCGCCCTTCCCTGCGCCCCTGACAAACCGTTCAACGAGGTCTGCTTCCCGGATTCCCAAAGCGGCCATTCTCTCCAGCAGTTGGGTCTCCTTTTCGGGTCTGACAGTGAACAGCGGCATACCGTGTGGAAAAACTGGCGGTGTCTCTTGAACCTCGTGCGAACCGCCGTACTTGGGCCAGAGTAAACCAAATCCCGCCCGCCAAGGCAACGCCTCTACCTCGCGGCGCTGACGCGCCGCTCGGGACGTTCCCCCGGCTCGG